>NZ_JACHIH010000026.1 GCF_014203125.1 Rhodopseudomonas rhenobacensis | reverse complement strand
CCGGACGGCCGCAAGGCAGGCGAGCCGTTCGCGCCGGGCGCCAACCCGATGCACCGCCGCGACGTCAAGGGCGCGGTGGCCTCGATGGCGTCGGTGGCGAAACTGCCCTACGCGCATTCGCAGGACGGCATCTCCTACACCTTCACCATCGTGCCTTCGGCGCTGGGTGCGCAGGACGCCGACCGCGTCGACAACCTGACCGGCCTGCTCGACGGTTACTTCGCGCAAGGCGGCCACCACATCAACGTCAACGTGTTCGACCGCGAGACCTTGCTGGACGCGATGGATCACCCGGAACTGTATCCGCAGCTCACCATCCGGGTCTCCGGCTACGCGGTGAACTTCACCAAACTGACGCGCGAGCAGCAGCTCGACGTCATTTCTCGGACCTTCCACAGTGTACACTGACCAGGCCAACGCCGGTTACGCCACCACGGCGCGCAAACCTTCGGGTTTGCGCGCCGTGCGCCCGGCCATCAACGGCTGGGTGCATTCCACCGAGATCGGCGGCGCCGTCGACGGTCCCGGGATTCGCTACGTGTTGTTCCTGGCCGGGTGCCTGCTGCGCTGCCAATATTGCCACAATCCCGATAGCTGGCACATGCACCACGGCAAGCCGACCAATTCGCGCGAGGTGCTGCGCGACATCGCCGCTTACACCAAGTTCCTGATGCACGCCCATGGCGGCGTGACGCTGAGCGGCGGCGAGCCGCTGGTGCAGCCCGACTTCACCCACGCCATCCTGCGCGGCTGCAAGGAGATGGGCCTGCACACCGCACTCGACACCGCGGGATTCCTCGGCGCCCACGCCGACGACTATCTGCTCGCCGACGTCGATCTGGTGCTGCTCGACATCAAGGCGTTCAGTGAGGCGACCTATCACGCCCTCACCGGGGTGGCGCTGGAGCCGACGCTGGTGTTCGCCCGCCGCCTCGCCGCGATGAACAAGCCGGTGTGGCTGCGCTACGTGCTGGTCCCGGGCCTCACCGACAAGTTCGACGAGATCGAGGGCTTGGCTGCGTTCGCCCGCGCGCTCGGCAATGTCGAGCGCGTCGACGTGCTGCCGTTCCACAATATGGGCGCGTTCAAATGGGCCGATGTCGGCACGCGCTATCGGCTCGCCGACACGCAACCGCCGTCGCCCGACCTGCTGGCGCGTACCCGCGCCGCGTTCCGCAGCCAGGGTTTGCTGACGACGTAACAGTTTCGCGGGCGATGCGCCCGCCCGGCATCGCCGCGACGCGGGCGTCGACGTGATGCGCAAGCGATGCCTGAAGATAGGCGCCCGCCTGATGAATTTGACGGCCGTGAGCCGCCTGATTGAGACAGACCATGGAGAAAGACGATGTCGGCTTATGATGTAGTTGGCACTGACGTTTCGTTTGTGCGGCGGAGCGCGGCTGCGGCGCCGGTGGCGCGCAGGGAGGTCGAGGTCGGACCGAGCGCCAGCGAATTTCACTTCCTGGCGCTCGCCGCGGAGGAGGCCGATCGCGCGCAGCGCGCGGCGGCCGAGCGCATCGCCGGCGAGGCGCGGCGCGCGCTGGTCACGGCGCTGCAGCAGAAGGCGCTCGACCAGGCGAGCTGGGACGCGCTGATCGCGCGGGCCCGCCAGGCGGCAGCGCGCGGCGCCCGCGAATTGCTGCTGATCCGGTTTCCGTCGGAATTGTGCAGCGACCGCGGCCGCGCGATCAACGCGATGGATCCGAGCTGGCCGGAGACGCTGATCGGCGAGGCCGCCGACGTGTTCGGGCGCTGGCAGCGTGAATTGAAACCGCAAGGCTTCGGCCTCACCGCGCAGATCCTCGACTTCCCCGGCGGCTTTCCCGGCGACGCCGGCCTCACGCTGCGATGGGGGCGTTGAGCGCGCCGCGCACGGCGCGCGAAAACGTCTGCGCGGACTGTCGGGAGAAGCTGATCGAAGCGCTGCGGCAAAGATTCCCTCGCCCCGCGTGCGGTGGAGAGGGTGGCGTGACAAGCGAAGCTTGTCGCGTCGGGTGAGGGGGCGCCGCGTTCTGCCGAGACGCCCCCTCACCCGACCCGGCTTCGCGGAGCTTGTACTCGGACGGCGCGAAGCGCCGATCCGGGTGCCCGGCCGGGTCGACCTCTCCCCGCAAGCGGGGAGAGGTGAAGCAGTGCTCGTCGCAGTGACGACTCTGGTTCCTGCTACGCTGATTGCTCGCTCGTCCCAGCCCGCGTCAGTCGACGCCGAGTTTTTCCTTGAGCAGCGCGAGAAACCGCCGGCTGACCGGCACCGTGCGCCCGCCCAGCGTGACGATGCGGCCGAGCCCGCCTTCCTCGAAGCGCAATTCCTGGATGTGGTCGAGGTTGACCAGGAATTGCCGGTGGCACTGAAACATGCTGGTGCGCTCTTCCAGGGTGCGTAGCGACAGTTCGGTGAAGCGCTCCTTGCCGTCCTCGCCGACCACGAACACGCCGCTGGCGCGCGATGCGACGTATTCGACGTCTTCGACGCGCAGCAGCGAAATCCGGTTCTGCCCGGAGCAGGGGATCTGCCGCAGCGGATGCGCGCGCTTCAGCAAGCCGACGTCCTGCGGCGCGCGGTCGCGCTGCAGCCGTTGCAGGGTCTTGCCCAACCGCAATGGGTCGACCGGCTTCAGCAGGTAGTCGAACGCATTCTCCTCGAACGCCTGCACCGCGTAGTCGTCATGCGCGGTGAGAAACACGATGCGCGGGGCATGCGAAGGATCGAGCATGGCGATCATTTCCAGTCCGCTGATCCGCGGCATCTGGATGTCGAGGAACACCACCTCGGGCTGCAGCCGGTTGATCGCGGCGATCGCCTCGACGGCGTTGCCGGCCTCGCCGACGATGTCGATATTGCCGGCTTCGTCGAGCAGCACGCGGAGTTCGCTGAGAGCCGGCGGCTCGTCGTCGACGATCAATGCCCTGATCATGCCGCCACCAACTGTATGGGCACCCGCATGGTGACGCGGGTGCTGACTTCGGGTTTACAGCTGACGTCGAGCCCGTAGCTGTCGCCGTAGCGGTTGCGGATCCGCCGGTCCACCAGGTTCATGCCCAGTCCGTCGCCGTGGTCGTGGCCGCCGTACAGTCCGGCGTTGTCTTCGACCGAAAGTAGCAGCACGCCTGCCTCCTCCTTGGCCTCGATCCGCACCACGCCGGCCTCGATCATGTGGGCGATGCCGTGCTTGATGGCGTTCTCCACGATCAACTGCAGCGAGAACGCCGGCAGCGCGACGCTGCGCAGCGGATCGGGTACGTCGAACTTCACCGTCAGCCGGTCGGCGAAGCGCGCCAGTTCGATCTGCAGGTAGGCGTTGACGTGATCGATCTCGTCGCCGAGCGTCGCTTCTTCGGTGGGCCGCTTGAGGTTCTTGCGGAAGAACGTCGACAGATGCAGTACCAGTTCGCGCGCCCGCTCGGGATCGCTGCGGATGATCGACGACAGCACGTTCAGCGTGTTGAACAGGAAATGCGGATTGATCTGCGCGTGCAGGAGCTTGATCTCGGAGCGCGCCAACAGCTGCTTTTGCTCATCGTAGCGGCCGGCCAGGATCTGGGTGGAGAACAGCCGCGCCAAGCCCTCGCCGAGCGTGCGGTTGATGTTCGAGAACAGCTTGTTGCGGGGCTCGTAGAGCTTGATGGTGCCGATCACCTGTTCGTCTTCGCCGACCAATGGGATCACCAGGGTGGCGCCCAGCGGACAGGTCGGACTGAGCGAGCAGTGATAATCCGTCTCGTTGCCGTCGGCGTACAAGACCTGGTTGTGTATGATGGCTTGCAGGGTCTGCTCCGATGCGATCGGCGTGCCCGGCAGATGGTGGTCGTCGCCGAGACCGATAAACGCCAGGATCTTGTCGCGATCTGTGATCGACACCGCGCCGACGCCGGTTTCCTCGTAGATGATGCGGGAGATCCGCTTGGTGGTGTCCTCGTTGAAGCCGTTGCGCAAAATGCCCTCGGCCCGCGCCGCGATCTTCAGCGCCTTGGTGGAGAACACGCTGGACTGCCGTTCCAGCAGCAGCCGCCGTTCCTGCAGGATGCGCATGAAGAATGCAGCGCCGAGCGTGTTGGCGATCCACATCGGCAGCGCGACATGATCCACCACCGACCAGGCGACTTCGAACGGCCGGGTGATCAGCAGGATGATCGCCATCTGCGCGACCTCGGCAGCGAAGGTCACCAGCGCCACGCGCCAGGGGTCGAACAGGCGGTCGAACTGCCGGCGTCCAACATAGTGCCGGTGCATCAGGCCGCCGATCAGCCCCTCGGTCACGGTGGAAATCGCGCATGCCACGTCGGTCGGTCCGCCTAGCGAATAGCGGTGCAGGCCGCCGGTCAATCCGACCGCGAGGCCGACCGAAGGCCCGCCGAGCAGGCCGCCGAGCACGGCGCCGATCGCCCGCGTATTGGCGATGGAATCGTCGAACTGCAGGCCGAAATACGTGCCCAAGATGCAGAACATCGAGAAGATCACATACGCCGCGGCTTTGTGCGAAGGGCGAACGGTGACGTTCATCAGCGGAATGAATAGCGGCGTGCGGCTGAGCAGGTAGGCGATGACGAGGTAGACGCAGGTCTGCTGCAGCAGCTGCAGCGTCATGGTCAGGCGATCCAGCGTCATGGACAGGCGTTCGATCAACACGAAAGGCAGCATGGCGGGGTTCCTGAGCGTTGCCGCACGATAGTTGGGTGAGACCGGTTCCACCACTCCGTACGGCACCGCATGCGCCGCGCACGCCGCCGCTCAGCGCCAGCCAGCCGCCGCTCGCTGAAGCATGCTGCCGCTCCTCCGAACCGGCCTTCGCAACGCGATGACGTGGTCTAGGGTCCGGCATCTTCAAAGGAGAGCAGCCATGATCCACGCCCTACCATTCGTAATAGGAACAATCTGCGTCCTTACGATCTGCTACCGTTTTTACGGCATCTTCTTCGTTCGCACGGTGTTGCGCGCGGACGACTCCGAGGTGACCCCGGCCCATTCGATGCAGGACGGACGCAACTTCGTCCCGACCAGGAAGTGGGTGAATGCCGGCCAGCACTTCGCCGCCATCGCGGCGGCCGGTCCGCTGGTCGGGCCGGTGCTCGCGGCCCAGTTCGGCTACCTGCCGGGCTTCCTCTGGCTGCTGATCGGCGCGGTGCTCGGCGGCGCGGTGCATGACACCGTGGTGCTGTTCGCCTCGATGAAGTATCGCGGCCAGTCGCTCTCCGAAGTGGCCAAGGCCGAACTCGGCCCGGTCGCGGGCTGGTGCACCGGCATCGCCATGCTGTTCATCATCACCATCACGATGGCCGGCTTGTCGATGGTCGTTGTGCATGCGCTGGAACGCAACGCCTGGGGCACCTTCGCGGTGCTGATGACTATCCCGATTGCGATGGCGGTTGGAACCTACGAGAAGCTCACCGGCCGATCCAAAGGCGCCACCTATTTCGGCGTGCTCGCGATCATCGCCGCGGTGTTCATCGGCCCCTATCTGCAGGGCACGATGCTCGGCGAATGGCTGACGGTGCATGAGCGGACGGTGTCGCTCGCGATCCCGGCCTATGCGTTCTTCGCCACCGCGCTGCCGGTCTGGCTGCTGCTGACGCCCCGCGGCTACCTGTCCAGCTTCATGAAGATCGGCGTGTTCGGCGCGTTGATCGTCGGCGTGGTGTTCATCAACCCGGTCGTGCAGTTCCCGGCTTTGACGGACTTCATCCACGGCGGTGGCCCGGTGATCGGCGGCCCGGTGTGGCCCTTCATCTCCATCACCATCGCCTGCGGTGCGATCTCCGGCTTCCATGCCTTCATCGGTTCCGGCACCACGCCGAAGCTGGTCGACAAGTGGAGTGACATCCTGCCGGTGGCGTTCGGCGCGATGCTGGCGGAATGCGTGGTCGGCGTGATGGCGCTGATTGCCGCCACCGTGCTGCACCCGGCGGACTACTTCGCCATCAACGCCTCGCCGGCCGTGTTCCAGGCGCTCGGCATGACCGTCGTGGACCTGCCGCGGCTCAGCCAGGAGATCGGCATGGATCTCTATGGCCGCACCGGCGGTGCGGTGACCCTCGCCGTCGGCATGACGGAGATCTTCACCAAGCTGCCGTGGTTCAGCCACCTCGCCTCGTACTTCTTCCAGTTCGTGGTGATGTTCGAAGCGGTGTTCATCCTGACCGCCGTCGACTCCGGCACCCGCGTCGCCCGCTACCTGATCCAGGATCTGGCCGGCGAAGTGTACAAGCCGTTCAAGCGGCTCGACTGGATGCCCGGCGCGCTCGGTGCCAGCCTGCTCGCCTGCCTGCTGTGGGGCTACCTGCTGAACTCGGGCGACATCAACTCGGTGTGGACCTTGTTCGGGGTGTCGAACCAGCTGATGGCCTCGATCGGCCTGATGATCGGCGCCACCATCATCCTGCGCCTGGCCCAGAAGCGGATCTACATGCTGACCTGCCTGATCCCGCTGGCCTATCTCTACGTCACGGTGAACTATGCGGGCTACTGGATGATCAGCAACGTCTACCTCAATCCGGCTGCGAAGGGTTACAACCTCTTCAACGCGGGGATCTCGATCATCATGCTGGTGCTGGGCATCGTGATCATGGCGGCCTCCCTGTTGCGCTGGAAGAAGCTGCTGCAGCGGAGCGGCAACACCGATGCCGGCTCGCTGCTGGCGACGGCGACCGCCAGCTGACGCGACGGGTTGAATGACTCCGCCGGCCACGGCCGGCGGAGCCGAACAGAAGACGATTTGGGCCTCGGTTGCGGATGCGACCGGGGCCCAAGCTTTTTTGCCATCCGCTCGAGCCACCGGCGTTGATACGTGATTTCATCGACCGGTGCTTTGAGTCAGACGTTCGGCTGGCGGCGTGGGGTGGGGTGGGGTGGGGGGGTGCGTCGCGGGGGCGCGTTGCGAGCGTCCTTGCCAAGGAACGATTCTAGCCCCGGTGAATTCTCTTTCGGTCGACGTCGGGGCGGGGTGCGCCTCCCGGGGTCTGTTGTGATGCTGCATCATGGAGTTTGCGTCGTGTCCTGGTCCGCCCGGTTTTCGCCGCCAATTCCTCTGCCCAAGGGCGGCGAACTGGCGACTCTGCAGGACGCGCGCGTCTTCCTGATCCGATTGCCCCGACATGAATGCAATTCCCCGCGCTGGCAAGCCGCGCTCGCCGCGGTGTTGATGGTCGGAAATGATGGTGGCCCGACGGTTTCGCCCGCATCGGAATGATCCATGCGTTACGTTCGCGTGGAGCCGGAATCTGACTCGGGGTTCGTTGCTGGCCTGTTCGCGGCGGGATCGGACAATTTGAACCAACATTGTCTCAAGTCGTGTTGTGGTCGCAAAGGTGACCGAAGCGGTCCGGCAGCGTTCCCGCGGGGACGAGGCCTCCCGTCGTGCCGCGGAGGGCGTCATGCTCCGCCGCTCACCCGACCGCCGGCAGCTTGTCGATCAGCTTGTCGAGCGTGACCGGATAGTCGCGCACCCGCACCCCGGTGGCGTTGTAGACCGCGTTGGCGACCGCCGCCGCCACCCCGCAAATCCCGAGTTCGGCGATGCCCTTGGCCTTCATCGGCGACGACATCGGATCGGTCTCGTCGAGGAAGACCACCTCCTGATGCGGAATGTCGCCGTGCACCGGCACTTCGTAGCCGGCGAGATCGTGGTTGACGAAGAAGCCGCGGCGCTTGTCGACGACCAACTCCTCCATCAGCGCGGCGCCGACGCCCATCGTCATCGCGCCGATCACCTGGCTGCGCGCGGTCTTCGGATTGAGAATCCGGCCGGCGGCGCACACCGCGAGCATGCGCCGGACCCGGATCTCGGCGGTTGCGGCGTCGACGCCGACTTCGACGAAATGCGCGCCGAACGTCGACTGCTGATACTTCTTGTCGAGGTCGCCATACTCGATGCCGTCCTCGGCGCTGAGCGCGCCGTCGCGCGCAGCGTCGGCCAGCGCAACGCCGCGCGCCCCCGTGCGCACCTCGCCGTCGGTGAACGCCGCCTCGGCGGAATTGACGCCGAGCTTCTGCGCGATCATCTCGCGCAGCTTGATGCAGGCGGCGTAGACTCCGGCGGTGGAATTGTTGCCGCCCCATTGCCCGCCCGATCCGGCGGACACCGGGAACGCGGAGTCGCCGAGCAGAACCACCACTTTGTCGATCGGCACCCCCATCATCTCGGCGGCGGTCTGCGCGATGATGGTGTAGCTGCCGGTGCCGATGTCGGTCATGTCGGTCTCGACGACGATGCGGCCGTCCTGCTCGAGCCGCACGCGGGCCGCGGATTTGGTCAGCTGATTGTTGCGGAACGCCGCGGCGACGCCGAGCCCGACCAGCCAGCGACCGTCGCGCACTTCGCCCGGCTTCGGATTGCGCTTGGCCCAGCCGAAGCGATCGCGGCCGGTCTGGAAACACTGGACCAGCTGCCGCTGCGAAAACGGCAACTCGCTCTTGCTTGCCGATCCGACCGTCTGCGATTCCTTCGAAGCCTCCTTGGCGTTGTCCGGCACCACCTGGGTGTCGTTGAGAATCCGAAACTCGATCGGGTCCATCGCCAGCTTCTCGGCGATCTCGTCGACCGCGATCTCCAGCGCCATCATTCCGCTCGCCTCGCCGGGCGCGCGCATTGCGTTGCCCTCCGGCAGATCGAGCACGGCGAGCCGCGTCGCGGTCATGCGGTTGGCGCCGGCGTAAAGTTGGCGGGTCTGGCTGACCGCGCCGTCCGGCTTGCCGCCGGGCAGATCGCCGGACCAGCTCTCATGGCCGATCGCGGTGATCTTGCCGTCCTTGTCGGCGCCGATGCGGATGCGCTGCACCGTCGCCGGGCGATGCGTGGTGTTGTTGAACACCAGCGCGCGCTGCAGGGTCAATTTCACCGGCCGGCCCGCCGCGCGGGCGCCGAGCGCCGCGAGGATCGCGTCGGTGCGCACGAACAGCTTGGAGCCGAAGCCGCCGCCGATATATTCCGAGACCAGGCGGACGTTCTCCTTCGGCATCTTCAGAGTCTTGGCGACCTCGCCGACGCCCCAGGCGATCATCTGGTTGGAAGTCCACAGCGTCAGTCTGTCGCCGTCCCAGACCGCGGTGGTGGCGTGCGGCTCCATCATGGCGTGCGACTCGTCCGGCGTGGAGTACATCTGCTCGAGCTGCACCGGAGCGGCGGCGAACGCCGTGGCGAAATCGCCCACCGCGCTGTCGGCCGGCCCGCCGAGCACTTTCGCAGGCTTGGCATCCGCCATTCCGGCGCGCAGGTCGAAGCTGCCGCCGTCGTCCTGATAGTCGACCCGGATCAATTGCGCGGCCGCGCGCGCCTGCTCGAAGCTCTCGGCCACCACCACCGCGATGGCTTGGTGATAATGCTCGATCTCCGGGCCGCCGAGCAGCTTGGCGGTGTTGTTCTTGCCCTTGTCGAGCGCGCCGGCGTTGTCGGCTGTGACGATCGCCAGCACGCCCGGCGCCGATTTTGCGGCGGCGAGGTCGAAGCTCTTGATGCGTCCCTTGGCGATCGCAGCGCCCAGCACATGGCCATAGGCGGGGTTCGGCACCACGTCGTGGCGCTCATAGGAATAGCGCGCGGTCCCGGTGGTCTTGAAGCGGCCGTCGATGCGATCGAGCGGCTTGCCGATCACCTTGAGCTGATCGATCGGATTGGTGGTTGCCGGCGTGTCGAACTTCATGGTTCAGCCTTTCGCTTCGGCCAGCACGGCGCCGAGCGTGCGCTCGACCAGCGGCCGCTTGTATGCGTTCTGTTCGGTCGGCATGGCCTCGGCCAGCAGTTGCTCGGCGACCGCCTTGGCGCCGCGCGGCATCGCCGCCTCCGCCGCCTCGACGCGCCACGGCTTGTGCGCCACGCCGCCGAGCGCGACGCGCCCGGTGCCGTCGCGCTGCACGATGGCGGCGACCGAGATCAGCGCAAACGCAAACGACGCGCGGTCCCGCACCTTGCGATAGATGTGCTTGCCGCCGACCGGCTTCGGCAGCGTCACCGCGGTGATCAGCTCGCCGCGCTGCAAGGTCGTCTCGATCTGCGGTGTATCGCCGGGGAGGCGGTGGAAGTCGGCGATCGCAATGCGCCGTTCCGCGCCGGCGCCGTTCACCGTCTGGACGGTCGCGTCGAGCAGCCGCATCGCCACCGCCATGTCGCTCGGGTGCGTCGCGATGCAGGCGTCGCTCGTGCCGACAATGCCGAGCTGCCGGCTGAAGCCGTGCAGCGCGCTGCAGCCGCTGCCGGGCAGGCGTTTGTTGCAAGGCTGGTTGGTGTCGTAGAAATAAGGGCAGCGCGTCCGCTGCAACAAATTTCCGGCGGTGGTGGACTGATTGCGCAATTGCCCGTTGGCGCCGGCCAGCAGCGCGCGCGACAGCACGGCGTAGTCGCGCCGCACCCGCTGATCGGCGGCGAGATCGCTGTTGCGCACCAGCGCGCCGATCCGCAATCCACCGTCGGACGAAGCTTCGATCTTGTCGAGCCCGAGCCGATTGACGTCGATCAGATGCGTCGGGGTTTCGATCTGCAGCTTCATCAGATCGAGGAGGTTAGTGCCGCCGGCGACAAATTTCGCGCCGTCGACGCGGGCGGCGGCCGCGGCCGCTTCCGCGGGCGTATTTGGACGCTCGAAACTGAACGGCTTCATGCCGGGCTCCCTGCGACTTCGGTGATGGCTTCTGCAATGTTGGAATAGGCGCCGCAGCGGCAGATGTTTCCGCTCATCCGCTCGCGTAGCTCGGCGTTGGTCAGTTGCGGTGTTGCTTCCAGATCGGCGGTGACGTGGCTCGGCATGCCGGCCTTGATCTCGTCCAGCATGGCGACCGCCGAGCAGATCTGACCGGGCGTGCAATAGCCGCACTGATAGCCGTCATGCTTGACGAAGGCGGCCTGCATCGGGTGCATGTTGTCTGGCGTGCCGAGGCCTTCGATGGTGGTGATGGCGTCGCCCTGATGCATGACGGCGAGGCTGAGGCAGGACGCGATCCTGCGGCCTTCGACGATCACCGTGCAGGCGCCGCACTGTCCTTGATCGCAGCCTTTCTTCGATCCCGTCAGATGCAGATGCTCGCGCAGCGCGTCGAGCAGGGTGGTCCGCGTATCGAGATTGAGATCGTGCGCCGCCCCGTTGACCGTGAACGAGACCTTGGCGAGCGACGGCGTACCCGCTGCGAGCGCGACGGCACCACCGCTGACGCCGGCATCCTGGGCACTGGCCGTGTTGGGCGCGTTTCCAAGCGCCAACGTGGCGGCGGTTCCCATTAACATGTCGCGTCGAGATAGCTTGAGGTCACCGAATGTCGGCATGAATCTGGTTCCGTCCGCTGCGAGATGGCAGCGTGATTAACGTCGGCGACCAGAAACGTTCCGCAGCGCCGGGGACGGGCTCCATGCAAAAGTGCGAGAGCGTCACGAACTGCAGCGCAGCATCGGCATCGCTTGTCGCCCCCCGCCGCCCCGCATTGTTACACAACCTTGGTGACGCGCCGGATCGCGCTGGCTATGCTGCGGCGCCGCGCGGCGCAGGCCGCCGGCGTCCCGTCCCGTGTTTCCGGAGTTTGCCTTGCAGCGTTTGACAGATCCCACCCGCGCCGATCGGGCGACGCCCGTTGTCTCCACGGCAGCGGAGCGCGCCCGTGGCTGAGACCATCGCCGACCTCGTCGCCGAGCATCGCGCCGGCACCACCACGCCCGCCGAGACCGTGGCGCGCAGCTATGCGCGGATTCGCGAGCGCAACGACCCTTCGATCTTCATCAGCCTGCGCGACGAAGCCGAGGCGATCGCCGAAGCCCAAGCGCTGAGCGGCAAGGACGCCGCCGCGCTGCCGCTCTACGGCATCCCGGTGGCCATCAAGGACAATATCGACGTCGCCGGCCTGCCGACCACCGCGGCCTGCCCGGCCTTTGCGTTTCAGCCGGCGCGCGACGCCACCGTGGTGGCGAAATTGCGCGCCGCCGGCGCCATCGTGATCGGCAAGACCAATCTCGATCAGTTCGCCACGGGTCTGGTCGGCGTCCGCTCGCCTTACGGCGTGCCGAAGAACGCGATGCGCGACGATCTGGTGCCGGGCGGCTCGTCCTCAGGCTCCGCGGTCGCGGTGTCCGCTGGCCTGGTGCCGCTGTCGCTCGGCACCGACACCGCGGGCTCGGGCCGGGTGCCGGCGATGCTCAACAACATCGTCGGGCTGAAGCCGAGCCTGGGCCTGATCTCCACCGCCGGCGTGCTGCCGGCCTGCCGCACGCTGGATTGCGTGTCGATCTTCGCGCTCACCGTCGACGATGCCGCGATCGCCTTGCAGGCGCTGGCCGGCTACGACGAGGCCGACGCCTATTCGCGCAAGTTGCCGTTGTCGGCGCCGGGCCCGCTGGCCGCGCCGCTGCGGCTCGGCGTGCCGCGCGCGGACCAGTTGCAATTCTTCGGCGACGCGCAGTCGGAACGCGACTATCAGGCGGCGCTGCAGCGCTTCGTCGCGCTGGGCTGCACGCCGGTCGAATTCGATCTCGCGCCGTTCGACGAGACCGCCAAGCTGCTCTACGACGGGCCGTGGGTCGCCGAGCGCTATCTGGTGATCCGCGAGTTGCTGAAGAGCAACCCCGATGCGGTGCATCCGGTGACCCGCGGCATCATCGAGGCCGGCGCGCACGTCACTGGCGCCGACACCTTCGCGGCGTTGTATCGGCTGCAGGCGTTGCGCCAGCGCAGCGCGCGTGTCTTCGAGAGCATCGACGCCATGCTGCTGCCGACCGCGCCGACCGCCTACACGGTGGCCGAACTCGCGGCCGATCCGGTGACGCTGAACAGCCGGCTCGGCGTCTACACCAACTTCGTCAACCTGCTCGATCTGTGCGGCCTCGCCGTGCCGTCGACGATCCGCGACGACGGCATCCCGTTCGGCGTCACGCTGCTGGCGCCGGCCGGGCACGATGCGCGGCTCGCCAGCCTCGGCCGGCTGTTCCACGCCGACACGCAACTAACCATGGGTGCCTCGGGTCTGCCGCAGCCGCCGTTGGCCGCGATCGAGCCGCAGCTCGGCGCCGACGAGATCGCGCTGGTGGTGGTCGGCGCGCATCTGTCGGGCATGGCGCTGAACGGCGAATTGCAGGCGCTGAATGCGCGGCTGTTGCGCGTCACCGAGACCGCGCCGGACTATCAGCTCTATGCGCTGCCGGGCTCGGTGCCGCCGAAGCCGGGGATGCTGCGGGTCGAAGCCGGCAGTGGTGCGGCGATCAAGGTGGAGGTCTGGGCGCTGTCGCAGGCGGCGTTCGGCCGCTTCGTCGCGGCGATCCCGCGGCCGTTGTCGATCGGCAGCGTGCGGCTCGCCGACGGCTCGCTGGCCAAGGGCTTCCTGGTCGAGCCGATCGCCGTCACCGGCGCGCTCGACATCTCGCACTACGGCGGCTGGCGCGCCTTCATCGCCGCGACGGTGTAGGTGTTCCTCATGGTGAGGAGCGCGCTCTTTCTTGGCGCGCGTCTCGAACCATGGGGAACGCGCGGCGGAGGATCGTATTCGTCGCCTCATCCTTCGAGACGCCCGGCTTCGCTCTTCGAGCGACGCCGGGCTCCTCAGGATGAGGAGCGCAACAACACGCGTGCAACTACACGTGCGCCGCCCCCAGCTACACGTGCTGGCCGCCGTTGATGTGGATCTCGGCGCCGTTCACGTAGGACGAGGTCTCGGTGCACAGCACGTAGATGATCTTCGCCACTTCGTCGGGAGTGCCGAGCCGGCGCAGCGGGATGTCTTCCTCGACGATCTTCTCGGTGCCCGGCGACAGGATCGCGGTGTCGATCTCGCCCGGCGCGATCGAATTGACGCGGACGCCGATCCGGCCGAAATCCGAGGCCATCTCGCGGGTCAGCGAGGCCAGCGCCGCCTTCGAGGTCGCGTAGGCGGCGCCCGCAAACGGGTGCACCCGAGAACCGGCGATCGAGGTGACATTGACCACCGAGCCCTTCGCGGCCTTCAGTTCCTCGATCAGCCCGCGCGCCATCATGATCGGCGCGAAGAAATTGACGTGGAAGACGCGCTCCCAGGTATCCATTTCGGTGTCGATCGAGCCGAGCCGGCGGCCGCCGGCGGCCTTCGGCGAGATCGCGGCGTTGTTGACCAGCGCATGAAGCTGTCCGCCGTCGAGCCGCTCGCGGATTTCGGCGATGCCGCGCAGCGTATCGGCGCGGTCGCCGAGGTCGATCTGGATGTGGTCTTCCGGACCGGCGCCCCACGGGCACTCTTCGGGAAACGGATGCCGCGAGCAGGTGATGACGCGCCAGCCGGCGCTGGAAAACCGGATCACGGTGGCGTGGCCGATGCCGCGGCTGGCGCCGGTGAGCAGCAAGGTGCGGCGCGGCGCGTTGCTGTCGGCGAGCGCTGTCGCCGGCCTAGCTTTCGGAGTCTCGGGGCTCATGGGTACAGCCTTGTCTTGGTCCAGGGATGGGCCGGGGTGTCCCGGCGAAATTCGATGCGGTCGTGCAGCCGGAACGGCCGGTCGTGCCAGAATTCGAAGCGGATCGGGGTGATCCGCCAGCCGCTCCAGCCCGGCGGCCGCGGCACCTCGCCGATCAGGTGCTTGGCGGCGACGCCGGCGATCGCCTGTTCGAAGGCGAAGCGGCTCTCCAACGGCTGCGATTGCTTGCTGGCCCAGGCGCCGATCTGCGATTGCTTCGACCGCGTGGCGAAATAGGCGTCGGCTTCGGCGTCGCTGACCGGCGTGACGCTGCCGCGCACCCGCACCTGCCGGCGCAGCGATTTCCAGTGAAACAACAGCGCCGCCTTGGGGTTGCCGGCGATCTCGCGGCCCTTCTGGCTGGCCTTGTGGCTGTAGAACACGAAGCCGTGGGAATCGTAGCCCTTCATCAGCACCATGCGGACGTCGGGCAGCCCGTCGGCGTCGACGGTCGCCAGAGCCATCGCGTTGGGGTCGTTCGGCTCGGACCCCGACGCTTCGGCAAACCATTCGGCAAACAGCGCAAATGGTTCTTCGGCGGCGGTGAAATCACCGGACGTTAACCCGCTTGGGTGTTTGATGGAGGTTGTATCGCTCATGCGAGGAGTTCCGAGTTGTTCTTCACTGCGGCCAATCAGGCGCTGTGCCCCCGGTCGGGGTCTGTCCTATATAGGATACGCCGACGCATTGGCCTATCGGCGATCGGACCGCCGGCAATGCTGCTAACAACGATTCTAATCGGGGTCGGCGCCGGCGGCTGCAGCCTGTCGCGCAACGACGCCGCCTATGCGCAGATGGGCGGGGCCTCGGACGTGACCGGCTCGATCGGCGCATTGACCCACTCGGCGAATAACAACGACGCGCCGAGCGACGCCGATCTGGCGCTGGCCCGCAACGCCGCCTCCGACGTGTTGACCAAGGGCGACAAGGATTCCAGCCAGCCCTGGGAAAATCCCTTGACCGGGGCGCGCGGCTCGGTGACGCCGCTGGCCTCGGTGTATTCCACTGACGGCCGCTCCTGCCGGGATTTTCTCGCGAGCTATGTCAAGGACCGCAGCGAAAGCTGGCTGCAGGGCTCCGGCTGCCGCACCGCCTCCGGGCAATGGGAAATTCACACCCTGAAGCCGTGGCGAAAGGGCTGAGGGCGCCGCCATCGGCGCCGAATCCAGTTGCAAAAATGACACGAAGACCCCAGATGAAGGGCAGCTGGGGCTCCAACCCCGATTCTTTTGCCAGGTTCTAGAATTCCTCGAAGGAGACGAGACGGATGCGCGACCCCTATGAGGTCCTGGGGGTGCAGCGGGATGCCAGCGCTGCGGCCATCAAGAGCGCCTATCGCAAACTCGCCAAGAAGCATCACCCGGACAACAACAACAACGACCCGAAATCCGCGGCGCGGTTTTCCGAGGTCAATTCCGCCAACGAAATCCTCGGCGACGAGGTCAAGCGCAAGCAGTTCGACCGCGGCGAGATCGACGCCGAGGGCAAGCCGCGCTTCCAGGGCTTCCCCGGCGGCGGTGGCCGTGCGCGCGGCGCGTCGTCCGGCGGCGGCTTCGAGCAGTTCAATTTCCGCGGCGGACCCGGTGGCCCGGGCGGCCCCGGCGGCTTCGGCGGTGGCGGCGGCGGTTTCGAGGACATCCTCAACAGCATGTTCGGCGGCGCGGCCGGCGGACGTGGCGCGCGCGGCGGCCAGGCGTTTGATTTCGACACCGGCGGATTGGCGGCCGATCTCGACCTCACCGTGTCGATGACGGTGTCGCTGGAAGACTCGGTCAAAGGCGTCGAAAAGCGGGTGCGGCTGCCGTCCGGCAAGGAGCTCAACGTCAAGGTGCCGGCCGGCGTCACCTCGGGTCAGCAGATCCGGCTGAAGGGCCAGGGCGAAAGCGCCCCCGGCCATCGCCCCGGCGACCTGTTGATCACGGTCTCGATCGCCAGCCATCCGTTCTTCAAGGTCGACGGCAACGATTTGCGCGTCGATCTGCCGATCACGCTGTATGAAGCGGTGCTCGGCGGCAAGGTGCGGGTGCCGACGCTGACCGGCGCGATCGAATTGTCGCTGCCGAAGAACACCTCGAGCGGGCGGATCTTCCGGCTCAAGGGCAAGGGCATTCCGAAAGCCGGCGGCGCCGCCGGCGATCTGTTCGTCACCACCAGGATCGTGCTGCCGGACGGCCACGACGCCGAGCTGGAAGCCTTGATGGAAAAATGGCGGGATCATCGCCCCTACCATCCGCGCAGCGATTTAGGCTGAGGCGCGAAGGCCCACGCCACGGTGGCCGACCGGGCGGTTGCTCATCAATGACGCCTCGTGTCCCGGACGCGAGCAGCGTTCTTACGCTGCTCCGCGAGCCGGGACCGTTCCAAGCGCCGCGTTCCGTAACGGCCCCGGTTCTGCAGCGCACCACGCCGCAAGGGCGGCGTAGTGCGCCGCGTCCGCGGCACGCTCTCCGTCGTTTGCACTGCCGGCAGTGCCCCGAAAAAAGGTTACGGCCTCGGCCGGGGGATCAGCGCGTCACCCCGGCCAAGACCGCGTGCGGTCGACCGGCGGATCGAGCGCATGGCTATTCTGTTTCCGGCGCGGCCCGCGATGTTGAGCCAAATCAAGGTCGGGGCGGGCCGTTAGAAGAAGTTAAGCGTCGTTAACCCACCAAAGGTTGGGTCGGTGCTCCCCTGCGCGCCGATGCTGCTCCGGCGAACCGCTGACCTGGCCGGCCGCTCCACCGACTTTCTACCTCGGATTACCGCCATCTGCGGCGCCAGCCCGTCAGGCTAAACACCACGACGAAGAGCCTACTCCCCGAACGCCCCAGAGCCGCGAATCCCGGGATTTTGCGGCAGTTTTGGGCTGTACCGGCCTCTTTCGCTGGTGTACCTCCACACCCGGCTAGAGCAGGGGGGCGTTCCGCGGAGCGGTCGTCCTGCTCTAGATTCTTGTTTGCGCATGATGTTTTCCCGACAACCGGATCAACTTCGGTCATGCGCCAGGCGATCGGAGACGGAATGGCTGACTTTACAGGCTTGATGCAGGGCAAGCGCGGCGTGGTGCTCGGCGTGGCCAATAATCGTTCGATCGCCTGGGGAATTGCCAAGGCCTGCCGCGCCCAGGGCGCGGAGATCGCCCTGACCTGGCAAGGCGACGCGCTGAAGAAGCGGGTCGAGCCGCTGGCCGCCGAGCTCGGCGGCATCCTGCTCGGGCATTGCGACGTCACCGATGCGTCGACCATCGACGCGGCGTTCGAGGTGCTGAAAGAGAAGTGGGGCAAGATCGATTTCGTGGTGCACGCCATCGCGTTCGCCGACAAGGACGAGCTCGACGGCCGCTACGTCGACACCACCGCGGAGAATTTCTCCAAGTCGATGCTGATCTCCTGCTACTCGCTGACTGCGATCGCGCAGCGCGCCGAGAAGCTGATGACCGACGGCGGCTCGATCCTGACGCTGACCTATTACGGCGCCGAGAAGTGGATGCCGCATTATAATGTGATGGGCGTGGCGAAAGCCGCGCTGGAGGCCAGCGTGCGCTATCTCGCCGCCGACCTCGGCGAGAAGAACATCCGCGTCAACGCCATTTCGGCCGGGCCGATCAAGACGCTGGCGGCGTCGGGGATCGGCGACTTCCGCTACATTCTGAAATGGAACGAATACAATTCGCCGATGCGCCGCACCGTCACCATCGACGAGGTCGGCGACAGCGCCGTCTATCTGTTGTCGGGGATGTCGCGCGGCGTCACCGGCGAAGTGCATCACGTCGATTCCGGCTACCACGTGGTCGGCATGAAGCGTCCCGACGCGCCGGATATTTCGCTGGCGAGCAAGGACTGACGTCACCCAACCGTCGCCCTTCGAGACGCGGCTGCGCCGCTCCTCAGGGTGACGGCTCATTCGAAACCGAGCCTTTTAGAAATGCCGACCATCTACTACGTCCGCCACGGCGAAACCGACTGGAACGCCACCGGCCGCTTCCAGGGCACCCAGGACATTCCGCTCAACGACATCGGCCGCACCCAGGCCGCCACCGCCGGACGGATGCTCGGCGATCTATTGGGCCGCGAGCAGCGCACGCCTGCGGCGTTGTCGTTCGTGGCGAGCCCGCTCGGCCGCGCCCGGCTCACCATGGAGCTGCTGCGCGGCGCGCTGCAGCTGGCGCCGGCGGACTACGCGGTCGACGATCGGCTGCGCGAAATCTGCTACGGCGACTGGGAAGGCTTCACGCTGCCGCAGATGGAAAAGTCCGATCCGCAGATCTACGCGGCACGGCTCGCCGACCGCTGGAGCGTGGCGCCGCTCGGCGGCGAGAGCTACGAAAGCCGGCTGCCCTTGGTCGCCGATTGGGCGCAATCGCTCGAAGCCGACACCGTGGTGGTCGGCCATGTCGGCACCGCGCGCACCCTGATGGTCGCGCTCGGCCTCGCCACCCCGGCGCTGGCGATCGAAGGCCCGATCGTGCAAGGCGCGGTCTACGTCTTCCGCGACGGCGGGCTGGAGATTTATAGCTGAGGCGGCGGCGGGGCGTTAGGCCTCGCGCAGCCAATCCGACCCCGTCGTTTGACCCATCTGGCGCCGCGCGTTACGACAACCGCCGACTGCAAAACTCGGCACGCAACGCCCCTCCCGCGACCAGGCGCCTCAAAATGTCGTTCAACACCTTCGGCCACATGTTTCGCGTCACCACCTTCGGCGAGAGCCATGGCGTGGCGATCGGCTGCGTGGTCGACGGCTGCCCGCCCTTGATCGCGCTGACCGAGGCCGACATCCAGCGCGACCTCGACCGCCGGCGGCCCGGCCAGTCGCGCTTCACCACGCAGCGCCAGGAAGCCGACCAGGTGAAGATCCTGTCCGGCGTGATGGCGCATCCCAAGACCGGCGAGCAGGTCACCACCGGCGCGCCGATCGCGCTCCTGATCGAGAACACCGACCAGCGCTCCAAAGACTATTCCGAGATCAAGGACAAGTACCGCCCCGGCCACGCCGACTTCACCTATGAGGCGAAATACGGCATCCGCGACTATCGCGGCGGCGGCCGGTCCTCGGCGCGCGAGACCGCGACCCGCGTCGCCGCCGGCGCGATCGCCCGCAAGGTGGTGCCGGGCATCAATGTGCGCGCCGCGCTGGTGCAGATGGGGCCGCACGCCATCGATCGCGGCAAATGGGATTGGGACGAGGTCGGCAACAACCCGTTCTTCTGCCCGGATAAGGACAAGGCGAAATTCTTCGAGGACTATCTCGACGGCATCCGCAAGCAAGGCTCCTCGATCGGCGCGGTGATCGAAGTGGTCGCGGACGGCGTGCCGGCGGGCTTCGGCGCGCCGATCTACGGCAAGCTCGACAGCGACATCGCAGCGGCGCTGATGAGCATCAACGCGGTGAAGGGCGTCGAGATCGGCGACGGCTTCGCCACCGCCGCACTCACCGGCGAGGAGAATGCCGACGAGATGCGCGCCAGCAATCACGGCCCGCTGTTCCTGTCGAACCACGCCGGCGGCATCTTGGGCGGCATCTCCACCGGGCAGCCGGTGGTGGCGCGGTTTGCGGTGAAGCCCACGTCCTCAATTCTGGCGCCGCGCAAGACCGTGGACCGCGACGGCCACGACACCGACATTCTCACCAAGGGCCGCCACGACCCCTGCGTCGGCATCCGCGCGGTGCCGGTGGCCGAGGCGATGGTGGCCTGCGTGCTGGCCGATCACCTGATCCGCCACCGCGGCCAGATCGGTTAGTCCCGGCGTCGCGCTGCCGTTTTTGCTAACAAGTACAAAGTCGCCATCCTGAAGAGCCGGCGAAGCGCGGTGCACAGCCGGCATCTTGAGGATGCGGCTCGAAGCCGTCTGCGGCCCATCCTTCGCGGCGAAACCGGGCGCGCGCCGTGCCACAGAAAGCTGGCTCGCTAACCGGATTGTGAACGGGAACTGGAGTTTGCCGGCTTTCGCATTTTCCGCGCCGTGTCACCATCGCGGTCTGGCGCGGCATCGCGTCCGACGACGACGGAGGTCCGCGCATGCGCTTCGGTGTCTCGATCGCGACGGCGCTGATCGCATCCGCGCTGATGTCCGGCGATGTCGCGGGCGTCGCAGCACCCGCCGCGCCCGCCGCCGGCGACAAGCCGGTCGACGTCGAACTGGTGCTGGCGCTCGACGTCTCCTATTCGATGGACCTCGACGAACTGGCGCTGCAGCGCGAGGGCTATGCCGAGGCGATCGTATCGAAGGAATTCCTGCAGGCGCTGAAGTCCGGCCCGACCGGCAAGGTCGCGGTGACGATGTTCGAATGGGCGGCGTCCACAGATCAGAAGGTGATCATTCCCTGGGTGGTGATCGACGGCCCGGAATCCGCCGACGCGGTCGCCGCCGAAATTTTGAAATCGTCGATCCGGCGGGCTTCGCGCACCTCGATCTCCGGCGCGATCGCTTTCGCGATTCCGCTGCTCGAGGAAAATCCCTATCACGGGCTGCGCCGGGTGATCGACATTTCCGGCGACGGTCCCAACAACAACGGCATGCCGGTGACCATGGCGCGCGACGCCGCGCTGGAGAAGGGCATCGTCATCAACGGCCTGCCGATCATGGTGAAGGAGCCGTCCTACTCGACGATGGATATCGACAACCTCGATTACTACTACGAGGATTGCGTGATCGGCGGGCCGGGCTCGTTCGTCGTCACCATCAAGAACCGCGACAAGTTCAAGGAGGCGATCCACACCAAGCTGGTGATGGAGGTCGCCGGCCGGGTGCCGGAACGCCGCGTGGTGCCGGTCGCCGATACGCCCGCCGAGCCGCGGGTGTCGTGCATGGTCGGCGAGCGGATCTGGCAGGACAGGTGGGGACGGTGAGGGGACTTCTAAGCGCGCAACTACGCGCGCAACAAGTACAACGCCGTCATCCTGAGGAGCCCGGCTGCGCTCGAAGAGCGAAGCCGGGCGTCTCGAAGGATGCGGCTACGAGCACTCGCGGCCCATCCTTCGAGGCCCTCGCGTTGCTCGGGCGCCTCAGGATGACGGAGTTATTGGAGTTGCTTCAGCAAGAGCAAAGAGGCGCCCCAGCAATGCTGGTATCAACGCAGTACAGCCCCGCCGCCTACTTCTTCGAAAACTTCGCCACCAATTCGACATGCGGCGTATGGCGGAACTGATCGACCGGGGTCACCGCGCCGATCTTATAACCGCCGTCGATCAGAATCCGCGCGTCGCGCGCGAAGGTCGCGGCGTTGCACGACACCGCCACCACGGTCGGCACTTTGCCGGCGGCAAGTTTCTCGGCCTGCGCCTGCGCGCCCTGCCGCGGCGGATCGAACACCACGGCGTCGACGTCGCGTAGTTCCTGCGTCACCAGCGGCCGGCGGAACAGGTCGCGCACCTCCGCCACCAACGGCTTCAGCCCCGGCGTTTTGGCGGCGGCCTGCAACGCCGCGATCGCCGGCGCTTCGCTGTCATAGGCCGCGACCTTGGCTTTCGCGGCGAGCCGCAGCGCGAACGGGCCGACGCCGCAGAACAGGTCGACGATGTTTTTCGCCTTGCCGCAGCGCTCGATCGCAAGCTGCGCCAGCGTCGCCTCGCCGGCCGCTGTGGCTTGCAGGAAGGCGCCGGGCGGCAGCGTCAGATGCGCCTGGCCGATGCTGATCAAAGGCGGCGTGCGCATCAGCACCAATTCGCCGTGCCGGGTCAGCCGCGCCAGTTTGTGCTCTTCGGCGAGCCGCGACAGCTTAGCGATCAGCTTCGACGGCAGCGCTCCTGAGCCGCGGATATCGACGTCGAGCCCGTTGTCGGCGGCGGTGACCTGGATGTCGAGCGGCTTGCCGGTCTCGGCCAGCGCTTCGGCCAAGGCCCACGCCGCCTGCAGCGCGCCGTCGAGCCCCGGATCAAGGATCGGACAGGCGTCGATCGGCACGATGTCGTGGCTGCCCGCCGCGGTGAAGCCGACTTTCAGCACCTCGTGGGTGCCCTTGCGGGCGTGCAGCGTGATGCGGCGGCGGCCGGCGCCGTGGGCGTCGATCAAGGGCGCCACCTCGCAGTCGATCTTGGCCTGCGCCAGCGCCGCGATCACCAATTGCCGCTTCCAGGCCTGATAGGGCGCGGGCTGCCAATGCTGGATGGCGCAGCCGCCGCACACCCCGAAATGCTTGCAGAACGGCGCGATCCGCTCGGCGCTCGGCTGATCCACGCGCAGCAGCACCCGGCGATCCGGATGGCCGGCGACGGCGTCGACTTCGACGGTCTCGCCGCCCAGCGCATAGGGCACGAACACCGCTTCGCCGCCGCGGCTGGTCACCCCGTCGCCGCGATGCCCGACATGGTCGATGATCAGCGTTTCCGTCATGGCCTGCGATAGCCCGCAGCCGGCAGCGCGTAAAGCCGCAATCAGAGCGCGGTCAAGTTGCGCGGTGGCAGCGTCAGCCGGTGGAAGCGCCACACCAACAGCCCGGCATAGATCGTGAGCCCGAGCGACAGCCCGCTCCAGACCCCGGCGGGGCCGAAGCCTGCGTTGAAGCCGAGCAGATAGCTGCAGGGAAATCCGATCGCCCAGAACCCGAACGCGGCAAACATCAGCGGGATCCTGGTGTCGTTACGGCCGCGCAAGGCGCCGTTGGCGACCACCTGCAGGCCGTCGACGATGAAGAAGCTGATCCCCACCACCAGCAGCGACGCGGTGATCTGCGCGGTCTCGTCGGCGGCAATGCCGTCGCCAAGAAACAGCTGCGGGATCTGGGTTCGGGTCAGCGCCACCAAGAGCGTCATCGTGATCATGAAGATCAGCCCGATCCCCATCGCCACGAAGCCGGCGCGGCGCGCGCCGGCCGGATCGTTGCGGCCGACCGCATGGCCGACTCGCACCGTGGCGGCGAGCGAAATGCCGAGCGGCACCATGAACAGGATGGCGGCGATCTGCAGCGCGATCTGATGCGCCGCGAGCGCGCTGGTGCCGATCCGGCCCATCAACAGCGCGGCGGCGCCGAATACGCCGTATTCCAGCGCCGAGGCGCCGGAGATCGGCAGCCCGAGCGCCAACAGCCGCCGCAACAACGGCCAATGCGGCCGAAAGAACTGCGCCAGCACGCGATATTTGCGGAACGGCTGGCAGGCGTAGCACACCAAGAGCGCGACGCCGCACATCGCCACCGACACGATGGTGGTGGCGAGCCCGGCGCCGAAAATTTCCAGCCGCGGCAGCCCCAGCGCGCCGTGGATCAGCGCGTAGGCGAGGGCGGCATTCAGCGGCACCGCCGCCAGCATGATCCACAGCGCCGGCGCCGGGCGGTTGACCGCGCCCATGAAGCCGCGCAGCGCGATGAAGATCCACGACGGCACCAGCGACCAGGCCAGGCCGTCGAGATAGCGGCCGGCGAGCTGCGCGGTGACGGGCTGCTGGCCGAGCCAAAGCAGCAATTGCTCGCCATAGAGCTGGCCGAGCGTCAGCGGCACCCCGGCGCACAGCGCCGCCCAGATCCCGACCCGCAGCGAGGCGCGGACCTGGCGCGGCGCGCGGGCGCCAAAACCCTGCGCCGCCAACGGCGCCACCGCCGACACCAGCCCGATACCCAGCATAAAAGCGATGAACAGCACCGTATGGGCCAGCGCCGCCGCCGCCACCGCGGCATCGCCGAGCCGGCCGATCAGCGCCAGATCGGTGGTCATCATCGCGACCTGGCCGAGCTGGGTCAGCGCCATCGGCGCGGCCAGCCACAGCGTCTCGCCGATCTCGAGCCGCCACGCAGACGAACGCGCCGGCGCGGGGGCGCCGGCGGCGAGGGTGAAGTCAGGGGATGTCATGGCGCGCACCCTAGCGGAAGTTGCGGCGGCACGATGTCCCATTCGCGCGACGGTTGGTCGCGCTCAACACAAATACAGCCGTCATCCCGGGGCACGAGCTGCGTGAGCGGCGAGTGAGCCCGGGATCCATACGCCGCAGCATCTCATGCTGGGCAAGAGGGGCGACGGTCGGGCCCTATCATCGAGGACAGGGGTTATGGATTCCGGGCTCGTTCGCCGCTTGCGCGGCTCGCGCCCCGGAATGACGACTGCATTGGGGTTAGATGCTGCGCCCCCAAAGGTGAATGCTCTAGCCCCGCCGCGCGCCGAGAAAAAACTCGATATTGCCGTCGCCGCCGGCGATCGCCGAGGGGAACACCGCGATCTCGGTGCAGCCGAGCGAGGTGGCATAGCCGGCGATGTCGTCGCACACCGCGCGGTGCAGCGCATCGTCCTTGACGATGCCGCGCTTGTTGTGCCCGCTCTTCAGTTCGAATTGCGGTTTGATCAGCGCCAACAGCCACATCGGCGACGCCGCCAATTCCAGCGCCGCCGGCAGCACCGCCTTCAGCGAGATGAAGCTGGCGTCGATCACCACCACATCGGGCCGCGCCGGCAGCCGCGTGCCTTTGAGGCTGCGGATATCGGTGCCTTCCATCGAGACGATTTGCGGGTGGCCCTGCAGCGAGGCGTGCAGCTGGCCGTGGCCGACGTCGACCGCAAACACCAGGCTGGCGCCGTTCAGCAACAGCACCTCGGTGAAGCCGCCGGTGGAGGCGCCAACGTCGAGGCAGACGTGGCCTTCGATTTCGATCGGGTACTTCTCCAGCGCGCCGGCGAGCTTGACGCCGCCCCGCGACACGTAAGGGTGCGCCGGCTCGGCCTGCAGTGCTGCGTCGGCGGCGATGCCCTCCGAGGCTTTGCCGACCTGCTTGCCGTTGGCGAACACCAATCCGGCTTCGATCGCGGCCTGCGCGCGGGCGCGGCTTTCGAACAGCCCGCGCTCGACCAGCAGCACATCGGCGCGCTTTTTGCGCGGCGCCCCGCCGCCGTCGGAGGGAGGCGCGGTCATCGTGGCGCCTGCGCCTGCACCAGCCGCGTTGCAGCCAGTCGCACGCAGGCCTCGAAGGCGGCGAGGTCGTGCCACAGATCGTCGGGCGCCTGCTGCGGCGTCACCAGCGCGCAACCATGCAGATCCAGCGCGTGCGCGATCATCAGATTGTCGGCGAGGCCGAAGTCTTCCACCACATGGCCGTGGGCATCGTGCAACACGCCATCGCGCGCCGTCACTTCGCCCCGCGCGGCGATGCGCCGCGGGTAGGGCAACGGATCGTTGCAATAGCCGAGGCAGAGC
The DNA here is from genome assembly GCF_014203125.1 of Rhodopseudomonas rhenobacensis. Taxonomy (GTDB): domain Bacteria; phylum Pseudomonadota; class Alphaproteobacteria; order Rhizobiales; family Xanthobacteraceae; genus Rhodopseudomonas_A; species Rhodopseudomonas_A rhenobacensis. Next base: position 47,430 of record NZ_JACHIH010000026.1, on the reverse strand, counting down.
TTGCCACGCCCGGCCATGAAGCCGAGCTCATAGACCGTGCCGGCGTCGGCGCTGGGGCCGCGAAACGGCGTGAGGTTGGCGATGATCGCGCTGGCCTTGATCATCATCGCCTCGTTGGCGCGGAAGATCTCGAGCGACAGCTCCGGCGTCGCGGCGTCGAACGCGTTGTCGAGCGGATAGAGCCCGGTCAGGCCATGGCGGGCGCAGATCGCCTGCTTGCGCCTGCCGATCTCGATGGCGTCCGGCAGGAACACGTCGGGACCGGCGAGATAGATCAACATGGGGAGTCATCCGGGCGAGCTGCGTCGCTCGCGATCATAGCACGGCACGCAACGCCGCCTCGCAACACCCACGCCGTCATGCTGAGGTGCCCGAGCGCAGCGAGGGCCTCGAAGCATGGGCCGCGGGCACACGCGGCCGCATCCTTCGAGGCTCGCCCAAGCGGGCGAGCGCCTCGAAGCATGGGCCGCGGGCACACGCGGCCGCATCCTTCGAGGCTCGCCCAAGCGGGCGAGCGCCTCAGGATGACGGCGCAGGGAGTGCGGCGTCGCCGCGGTCAGCCCTGAACCCAAGCTCGGCTTACGCCAGCTTCACGGTCTCGGTCTTGGCGTCCTTGCCGAGCGCCTCGAACACCTTGGCGACGATGCCCTTGGCGTCGAGGCCGGCGCGGCCGTACATCGCGGTCGGGGTATCGTGGTCCATGAACTCGTCGGGCAGCACCATCGCGCGCATCCGCACCTCGCCGTCGAGCATGCCGTGCTCGGCCAGCGTCTGCATCACATGGCTGCCGAAGCCGCCGATCGAGCCTTCCTCGATGGTCAAGAGCACCTCGTGGTCGCGGGCGAGCTTCAGCACCAATTCGACGTCGAGCGGCTTCATGAAGCGGGCATCGGCGATGGTGGTGGAGAGGCCCAGCGTGGCCAGTTCGTCGGCGGCCTTTTCGCATTCGGCGAGACGGGTGCCGAACGACAGCAGCGCCACCTTGTTGCCCTGGCGGACCACGCGGCCCTTGCCGATCTCCAGCGGAATGCCGACTTCCGGCATCTCGACGCCGCGGCCTTCGCCGCGCGGATAGCGCACCGCGCTCGGCTTGTCGTTGATCGCCACCTGGGTCGCCACCATGTGGACCAGCTCGGCCTCGTCGGAGGCGGCCATGATCACGAAGTTCGGCAGGCAGCCGAGATAGGCGTTGTCGAACGAACCCGCATGGGTGGCACCGTCGGCGCCGACCAGCCCGGCGCGGTCGATCGCGAAGCGCACCGGCAGGCTCTGGATCGCGACGTCGTGCACCACCTGGTCATAGCCGCGCTGCAGGAAGGTCGAATAGATCGCGCAGAACGGCTTGTAGCCCTCGGCGGCGAGGCCCGCCGCGAAGGTCACGGCGTGCTGTTCGGCGATGCCGACGTCGAAGGTGCGGGTCGGGAACGCCTTCTCGAAGATGTCGATGCCGGTGCCGGACGGCATCGCCGCGGTGATGCCGACGATCTTGTCGTCCTTTTGGGCTTCCTTGACCAGGCTCTGGCCGAACACGTTCTGATACGACGGCGCGTTGGATTTCGCCTTGGCCTGGGCGCCGGTGGCGATGTCGAACTTCACCACCGCGTGATACTTGTCGGAGGCGGCCTCGGCCGGGGCGTAGCCCTTGCCCTTTTGGGTGACGACATGGATCAGGAACGGGCCGGTCTCGGCGTCGCGGACGTTCTGCAGGATCGGCAGCAGGTGGTCGAGGTTATGACCGTCGACCGGGCCGACGTAATAGAAGCCGAGTTCCTCGAACAGCGTGCCGCCGCCCATCATGAAGCCGCGGGAATATTCCTCGGCGCGCGCGGCGCGGTCGGCGATCAGCTTCGGCAGGTGCTTGCCGATCTGCTTGCCGGCCTCGCGCAGCGTCCGGTAGGTCTTGCCGGAGTACAGCCGCGACAGATAGGCCGACATCGCGCCGACCGGGGGCGCGATCGACATGTTGTTGTCGTTGAGGATCACGATCAGCCGGGAATTCATCGCGCCGGCGTTGTTCATCGCCTCATAGGCCATGCCGGCGGAGATCGAGCCGTCGCCGATCACCGCGATCACGTTGTTCTTGCCGCCGGCGAGGTCGCGCGCCACCGCCATGCCGAGGCCGGCGGAGATCGAGGTCGAGGAGTGTGCGGCGCCGAACGGATCGTAGTCGCTCTCGGTGCGCTTGGTGAAGCCGGACAGCCCGCCCGGGGTGCGCAGGGTGCGGATGCGGTCGCGCCGTCCGGTCAGGATCTTGTGCGGATAGGCCTGATGCCCGACGTCCCAGATCAGCCGGTCGCGCGGGGTGTCGAACACGTAATGGATCGCGGTGGTCAATTCGACCACGCCGAGGCCGGCGCCGAAATGTCCACCGGTGACCGACACGGCCTCGATGGTTTCCAGACGCAATTCGTCGGCCACTTGTCGCACCTGGTCAATGCGGAGCTTGCGCAGGTCGGCGGGGGTGCGAATGGTGTCGAGGAGCGGCGTTTTACTGAATTCGGACACGGCGATATTCCAGTCTCAATAAGGGGGACGTGACGCCCCGGTGACGAATGGTCGGCAAGGGTGCTGCAACAGCGGCGCTGTCACGGCGTCTGCTCGGCAAGAGCCACCCAAACCGGCCCCTTAGCGAAAGAGAACCCCGATCGAAGCCTACAAGTCTGACCCGCCGCGGCTGTGAACATCACATTGGCGGCGGCATTCTTTCACACGGCGATCATAATCGCTGCCGCCTTTTTGACCGAGGCGGAGAGCGCATAAGCCCATACCTTTACACAATGCGGCCCTCAAAGCCAACCGCCCGGGCATTGCTCCTTGGTCGGAGCGACGAAAGTTTTGTCGAATTAGCTAACAGTAACAGGGAACCGTGGGATTTTAGTCACAGATTGTGGAGATTTGGAGCAGCGCGGGGCAGGGTTGCGTTGCGCTGCAGCAATCGGAACCTGGTCCCGCATGATCCCGACTTTGCCGCCGGCCTGGGCAGTCGATCTGTGGCGAGAATGCGGCGGCGCCAAGCAGCCAAGCGCCGTCATCCTGGTGCCCGAGCAACGCGAGGGCCTCGAAGGATGCGGCCGCAAGCTGTGCGGCTCGCCCGCGCCCGTGGCCATCCTTCGAGACACCCGGCTTCGCGCTGCGCGCTACGCCGGGTTCCTCAGGATGACGCCTGTATGTGCAGCAACCGCAGGCGGCGCCCGCTTACTCGACGTCGAGCGGTGTGGTGCCGGTGACCGCGCCGCTGGAATCCGTGGTGATCTTGTCGACCCTGGCCTCGGCGGTGCGCAGCAGCTCCTCGCAGCGCCGCTTCAGGGCTTCGCCGCGCTCGTAGATCGCCACCGACTCCTCCAGCGGCACCTTGCCGTCCTCCAGCCGCTTGACGATCGATTCCAATTCCTCGATCGCGCGCTCAAAGCTCAGTTTCTTCACGTCGGCGGCGGGGTCTGCCATGGGGTCATCCTGGATGCGATCGTCTCCGGCGCGGCGGCGCTTCGGAGCGGGGGTGGCTTGGGGCGCGGGCGTGCCGGCAGCCCTAAAGCCGGATTGGGGCGAAAATCATGAGCCCATCAGGGCGGCGACGTGGGCGTTCACCGAATCCCGGAGGCCCTGCAGATCATAGCCGCCTTCCAGCACCGAGACGATACGGCCGCCGGCGGTGACGTCGGCGACGTCCATCAGCTTGCGGGTCACCCAGGCGAAATCCTCGGTCTGCAGGTTGAGGCTGGCCAACGGGTCGCGGCAATGCGCGTCGAACCCGGCCGAGATCACGATCAATTCCGGCGCAAACGCCGTCAGCCGCGGCAGGATCAGGTCGTCGAACGCGGCGCGGAATTTCGCGGTGCCGTCCTCCGACTGCAGCGGCGCGTTGACGATGTTGTCGTGCTCGCCGCGCTCGCCGATCGACCCGGTGCCGGGAAACAACGGCATCTGATGCGTCGAGCAATACATCACGCTGGCGTCGCCCCAGAAGATTTCCTGGGTGCCGTTGCCGTGATGGACGTCGAAATCCACCACCGCGGCGCGGCCGATGCCGTATTTGCGCTGCGCATAGCGCGCCGCGATGGCGGCGTTGCCGAAGAAGCAGAACCCCATCGGCTTGCCGATCTCGGCGTGATGGCCGGGCGGCCGCGTCGCAACAAACGCGTTGCTGACCGCGCCGGTCATCACCGCGTCGGTCGCCGCCACCGCGCCGCCGACGCTGCGCAGCGCGGCTTCCCAGGTGCCCGGCGACATCGAGGTGTCGCTGTCGACGAAGATCAGCCCCTCCTGCGGCGACATCTGCCGCAGTTCGACGATGTGATGATCGGTGTGGCACAGCGCAATGGTGTCGAGATCGGCCTCCGGCGCTTCGGCTCGTTGCAGTGCACCAAAGCGCGCTTCCGCCAGTCCCTGGTTCACCGCGCGCAGCCGGTCGGCGCGCTCCGGATGGCCGTAGGGCGTGTCATGCTCGAGACAGGCAGGATGGTTGATGAACAGTGTGGTCATGAAATCCACCTGGCGCTTACGCTGCGCGGTTGTGTCACCTCAATCTAGTTGCTTGTCGCGTGTTGCGAAAGGGCCGCCGAAAGGCGTAGAGCGAAAGCCTGACCGAAGCCAGCTAACAGAATGAGTGATTATGTCATTGCGCGCCGGTCGGCACCAAGCTGGCCGGGGAGCTTTATTGCAACAGCTGTTAGAAGAGGCACCCCGTCAGCGAGCACTGAGTAACCTCTCCCCGCTTGCGGGGAGAGGTCGACCCGGCGTAGCGCCAGCGAAGCCGGGTCGGGTGAGGGGGCGTCTCGGCAGAACGCGACGCCCCCTCACCCGGCGCGACAAGCTTTCGCTTGTCACGCCACCCTCTCCCCGCAAGCGGGGCGAGGGCGCCGCTCCACTTCGATCAAACATCGAACCGCCGTCCGAGATTAGTTCAGCCTCCGGATGCGATCCGCAGCGGTCGGCGCGACCGGGCTGTTGGCGCGGAAATAAGCATCCAGCGCGTCGACGTCATAGACCCCGACGCGCGGATCGGCGCCGGCTTTGAACGCGGTGAAGCCGTCGCCGCCGACCGACAGGAACGCGTTGATCGTCACCCGATAGGATTTTGCCAGATCGATCGGCTGGCCGCGTAGCCGCATCTCGCCCGCCACGATGCGCTGGCCGGCCTCGGCGGCGCCGTCCCAGGCGTAGCCGAAATCGCCCGACACCTGCAGGATGCGCGGCCGTGCTGGATCCTGCCATTGCTGCTCCAGCGCCTGCTTGATCTGCGCGCCGGTCAGCGTCAGCGTCACCAGCTGATTGCGAAACGGCTGGCTCGCGAACACGTCGCCATAGCTGACCTTGCCGCCGTCCTGCAGCGCGATCTCGCTGCGGATGCCGCCCGGATTGGTGAAGGCGATCACCGCGCCGCCGCGGTCTTCATCCCGCGTGGCGAAAAGCTGCGCGTCGGCGACCACGTCGCCGAGCACGCTTTCGCCCGCGGCGTTCGGCAGCCGCGACAGCGCCGCGGTGACCGCGCCCGCCGGCCGCGCCGCCAGCGGCCCGGCGACGCGGTCGTAGTCCGCGATCAGCTTGGTCTGTTCGGGGTCTTTCGCGCTGTCCTGCCGCACGATGACGTTGTCGGCCTGGGCGCTGATCACGTCGCGGCTGTTGCGGTCGAGCTTCAGATCGATCGCGGTGACCAGGGTGCCGTATCTGTCGCCGGAGGTGACCAGCCGGCCGTCGATCCGGCAGTTATAGGCGCGGTGGGTGTGGCCGGTGATCACCACGTCGACGGCGTGGTCGAGCTTGCCGACGATCTCGACGATCGGCCCGGAGATCCCCGGGCAGGCATTGTAGTCGCCGGTCGGAAAGCCGCCCTCGTGGATCAGCACCACGATGGCTTCCACGCCCTTGGCCTTCAATTCCGGCACCAGCCGGTTGACGGTCTCGGCCTCGTCGCGAAATTCCAATCCGGCGACGCCGGGCGGCGACACCAGGTTCGGCGTCGCCCGCAGCGTCAGCCCGATGAAGCCGATCGGAATCCCGGAGAATTCGCGGATCGCGTAAGCCGGCAGGATCGGCTTGTCGGTGGCGACCTCGATGGTGGAGGCGGCGAGATACTTGAATTTCGCGCCGAGGAATGGATGCGGCCCCCGGCAGCCGTCGACCGGATGGCAGCCGCCGTTCTGCATTCGCAGCAGCTCGGTCTTGCCCTCGTCGAATTCGTGATTGCCGACCGAGGCCAGCGACAGCCCCATCATCGACAGCGACTCGATGGTCGGCTCGTCGTGAAACATCGCCGACAGAAACGGGCTGGCGCCGATCAGGTCGCCGGCGGCGACGAAGATCGAGTTGGGGTGGCCGTCACGCCATTGCTTGACCAGCGTCGCCATGTGCTCGGCGCCGCCGGCCGGCACATGGACGGTCTTTGTCGGATCGGCCGGATCGTGAATCGTGAGGCCGCCGGGCGGCGGCAAGAGATTGCCGTGGAAATCGTTGATGGCGAGAATCCGCACGTCGACGGTCTCCGGCGCCTGCGCCATGGCGCCGCAGCCGGCACCGCCGATCAGCAGCAAGGCTGCGGCAAAGCTCACGAAACGACGACGATTCGGTGTCATGCATCTGGTCCCGGCGATTGGCGTTGCCATCCATTCGCGCATCGCGGCTTGGCAATGCAATCGAAATCTCAGTGAAGCGTGGCGCGCTGGTTGATCCTGGCTTAATGTCGGGGTTCCGCCGTACACCGCGGCAGTCAGTCTGAGCCTTCCCCATCGTCCGCCGCCGTGCCGCCCTCGCGCCGGCGTGAGCGGACCCGCCTTTAAGGATTGCACATGACCTCACGATGCTTCGTCTTCGCAATGCTCGCCGCGTTGGCATCGGGCTCGCTGGCCGCAACGGCCGCGGGCGCGCCGGCGATGGCGCAGCAGCCGAACTATGCCCGCACCGACAACAACCCGCGGCTCGCCGACATCATGGAAGCCGCGCGGGTGCGCCATCTCAAGCTGTGGTTCGCAGGCAAGGCGGGCAATTGGGATCTCGCGGCCTATGAGGCCAACCAGATCAAGGCGCGGCTGGAAGACGCCGCGTCGTTGTATCAGAGCCTGCCGCTGTCCGACGTCACCGCCATGGCGGCGCCGATCGACGCGCTCGCCGCCGCGATCGCCGCGAAGAGTCCGGCGAAATTCACCGCGGCGTTCGATCACCTCACCGCCGGCTGCAACGCCTGCCACCAGAACAACGAGCGCAGCTTCATCGCCATCCGCCAACCGACCTCGCAGCCGTTCAGCAATCAGGTGTTCGAGGGGAAGAGGTAGGGCGTCGCTCCCAAACGATCGTCATTCCGGGGCGCGAGCGGCGTGAGCCGCGCGCGAACCCGGAATCTCGCAACACGTGGTGGCCTCATCACCTGAGGCGAGATTCCGGGTTCGCTCGTTCTTGCGAACTCGCGCCCCGGAATGACGCGCATGGGGCGTGGAGATAAGACGGCGCGTCATCGTCTCATCCTCATCGCCGCGAGCCGGTCGCCAATCCGCCGCGGATGGGCTAGCATCGCTGCGGATGTTCAATCGTCCGCAAGCAATGCCCGCCGTTGTCGCGGAGACTCATTTCTGAAGTCAACGAATGCAAGACCAAGTCCAACCCACCGACCCCGCCGCCACCGCCTGGGATTTCCAAAACCCCTTCACGCTGACCGTTGCCCCCGAGCCTGCGGACATCGACGGGCTCGGCCACACCAACAACGCGGTCTATGTGCGCTGGTGCGAGGCGATCGGCTGGGCGCATTCCGAGGCGCTCGGGCTCAGCCTGCAGGATTGGCAGCGGCTCGATCGCGCGGTGGCGATCCGGCGCGGCGAATACGACTATCTGCTGCCGAGCGCGCAAGGCGACGCGCTCACGCTCGGCACCTGGATCACCGCCAGCGACGGCAAGCTGACCATGGAGCGGCGCTTTCAACTGCTCCGGCCGCGCGACGGCGCGGTGATCATGCGCGGCCGCTGGCAACTGGTCTGCATCGAAATCAGTAGCGGCCGGCCGCGGCGGCTGCCGCCGGAATTCCTGCAGGTCTATGGGCCGGCGATGGTCGCGGGCGGGGCGCCGTAACTTACTTCTTGCGACTAAAGAATCTCGTGAACGCCGCGATAGCTTCCTTCGAGGTCATGCGTTCGCCGAACAGCTTGCCTTCGTGATCGATGCGTTCGATCAGTTCGGCGGGCGGCGGCTTCAACAAGCGCCGCGAGATCGCCACCGCCTCCGCCGGCAGCGCGGCAATTTCCGCCGCGACCTTGCGCGCCTGCGCAGCGAGCTGCTCCGGCGGCACCACCTCGTTGACGAAGCCGGCGTCGCGCGCGTCGTTGGCGTCGAGCTTGCGGCCCATCACCAGCAGCGCAAAGGCGCGGTGATGGCCGAGCGCGCGCGGAGCTAACAAGCTCGATGCGCCTTCCGGCACCAGGCCGAGCGGCACGAACGGCGTGGCGAACGAGGCGTTACTGGCGGCGAGCACGTAGTCGCAGTGCAACAGCAGCGTGGTGCCGATGCCGATCGCAGCACCCTCGACGGAGGCCAGCAACGGCTTCTCGTTGTTAGCAAGCGCGTGGAGAAACGTGTGGGCTTCGGAGCCGCGCAGGCCTGCGCCGTCGCTGCCGGCTTTGAGAAAATCCTCCAGGTCGTTGCCCGAGGTGAATATGCCGCCCGAGCCTTCGATCAACAGACAGCGGATCGCGGCGTCGGATTGCGCCGAATTGATCGCCTCGCTCATCGCCCGATACATGGCTTGCGTCAGCGCGTTCTTCTTGTCCGGCCGGGTCAGCGTGATGATGCGGGTGGCGTCGTGATCGACGACGTGGAGGTGGCCGGTCATGCGGTATCCTTTGCGGGGCGCTGGGAGAGTCGAGGCGTTTTTGGCGGCGCGCCGGGGCAAAAAGTCTTGCGGCAGCGCTGCCACAATCTGCCTTCGGTTTGCCGCAAGATTTTCAGGCCAGCAAAACCGCGTCGGCGCCGCCGACTGCGCCGAAGCCTTCGGTCACCGTGCGCTCCAAAGCGGTCGCCTGCACGGTGATGTTCTCGGCGAAGAACCGCGCCAGCGTGACGTAGCGCTGGGTGTCGCCGAGCCCGTCGATGTCGCGCGCCGCCAGCGCTTCCCTGGCGAGCACGCAGCCGCCGAGCGTCGCGCCGAACAGCCGCAGATACGGCGTAGCGCCCGCCAGCGCGTCGTTCGGCGCGCTGACCACGCGCTCCAACAGCCACTTGCTGGCGCGCTCCAATGCGGCCAGCGCCTCGCGCAGCTTCTCGCCGGTCGAGCCGAACGCCGGATCGTTGGAGGCTTCGACATCGTCGACGGTGGCGGAGAGTTCGGCGAGCAGCGTCCACACCGCTTCGCCGCCGTTCGGCGCCAGCTTGCGCGTCACCAGGTCGATCGCCTGGATGCCGTTGGTGCCTTCGTAGATCGGCGTGATGCGGGCGTCGCGAAAGTGCTGCGCCGCGCCGGTTTCTTCGATGAAGCCCATGCCGCCATGGACCTGCACGCCGAGCGAGGCGACCTCGTTGCCGATGTCGGTGGCGTAGGCTTTGGCGATCGGCGTCAGCAGCGCCGCGCGGGTGGCAGCCGCGGCTTTGATCGCCGGATCGTCGGCGCGGTTGGCGATGTCGATCGACACCGCGGTGGCGTAGCAGATGGTGCGCGCCGCGGCGGTCATCGCCCGCATCTGCAACAGCATGCGCTTGACGTCGGGGTGCACGATGATCGGATCGGATTTGCTGGGCTTTTCGCCGATCGCGCGGCCCTGCTTGCGGTCCTGCGCGAACGCCAAGGCCTGCTGATAGGCGCGGTCGGCGATGCCGACGCCCTCCAGGCCGACGGCGAGCCGGGCCTGATTCATCATGGTGAACATGCATTGCATGCCGCGATTTTCCTCGCCGACCAGATAGCCGACGGCGCCGCCGTTCTCGCCGATTGTCATGGTGCAGGTCGGCGCGGCGTGCATGCCGAGCTTGTGCTCGATGCCGGTCGGATAGATATCGTTGCGCTCGCCGAGCGAGCCGTCGGCGTTGACCAGGAATTTCGGAATCAGAAACAGCGAGATGCCCTTGGTGCCGGCGGGCGCATCGGGCAATCGCGCGAGCACGAAATGCACGATGTTGTCGGTCATGTCGTGGTCGCCATAGGTGATGAAGATCTTGCTGCCGATGATGCGATAGCTGCCGTCGCCGTAGCGCTCGGCGCGGGCGCGCAGCGCGCCGACGTCGGAGCCGGCCTGCGGCTCGGTCAGCTGCATGGTGCCGGGCCATTCGCCGGACACCAGCTTCTCCAGATAGATCTTCTTCAAGGCCTTGCTGCCGTGGGCGTCAAGCGCCTCGATCGCCGACAGCGTCAGCAGCGGGCAGAGCCCGAAGGCGACGTTCGACGCTGCCCAGATCTCGGTGCAGGCGGCGTTGAGCGCCAGCGGCAGGCCCTGGCCGCCGAACGCCTCGTCGCCCGACACCGCGTTCCAGCCCGCCGCGATCCAGCGCTGATAGGCGTCCGGCCAGCCCGGCGCGGTGGTCACCTTGCTGTGCGCCAGTTTGATGCCGTGCTCGTCGCCGACCCGGTTGAGCGGCGCCAGCACGTCGGAGGCGAAGCGGCCGGCCTCTTCCAGCACCGCGGCGGTGATCTCGCTGTCGTAGTCGCCGTAATGGCCGGCGATCACGGCGGCGTTGAGCCCGGCGCCATGATTGAGGGCCAGCAGCATGTCGTTGATCGGCGCGCGGTAGGTCATGGCGGGTTCTCGCTTCTGGGTCGGTTGGCGCAGGGCGTCGTCTTCTCATGAAACCGCGCCGCCCTCAACTGCCAGGCCGCCGCAGCGGCGCCGCCGCCCGCCGGGTGTTGAAAAGCGCCGCTTCCCTCTATAGACCGGCGTTGCCAGAGGGAATCTGTGTGGCTATCGTCCCGCCGCTTTCCGGACAGGTCATTGGGGCGTCGCCAAGTGGTAAGGCAGGGGATTTTGATTCCCCCATGCGGAGGTTCGAATCCTCCCGCCCCAGCCAACATGTCGTAACCATCTGAATTTGCAGTATTAACCGGCGTGTGCGCCATCGCGCTTGGCAGCGGCGCGGGGGCGCCTTGGAACCCGTCGTTTCGAGGAGTCTTTCTCTTCCGGACAGCCGCCGCGACCTTCCGCGCGCGCCGAGGAAGATCGATGGACCAATCGCTGGCGCGCGGTGACGGCAGGCGGACGACCGAAACCGACGACGGCTTGGTCCGGGTTCGCGGCGCCCGCGAGCACAATCTCAAGGACGTCTCGCTCGACAGCGACGGCGTCATCGCCAAGCGCATCGACCTCGCTTATCAGGCCGGCACGCGCGACGGCATGCAGAAGATCAAGCGGCACCGCAGCGCCGACTGCGTGATCGGCGGCTTCCGCTACGGCGAGGGCAGCGCCGGCGGACGCAAGCTGGTTGGATCAATAGCGCTGCCGCGTCGGGCCGCCGATCCCGCAGCAGCAGATTTGCCGATGAATTCCTTGATCCTTGGTGGTCGGCGGCTCGATCTGGATCAAGGATCACTCAATCAAAATATGAATCCCGATAGACCAGATCATGCGCATGCAGCGCTGATCGCGCCGTGGTTTGCAGGGCGCGCGGCGGCCAGCCTCGTCAGCACGTTACGGTGATCGACGCATCGCGGCCAAATTTGCCGTGCATGAGCGAGGCGCGGCTTCAGCCAGGGCGCCTGTCCGATCTATACCGGAGATCCGATGACCAAAACCAGAGCCCATGCGTTGGCCATTCTCCGCGAGTTCGGATCGGCCGAGGAGGAATTGCTGGGCAAGAGCGTGGTGTTGACCGACGGCAAGGCCGGCACGGTCGAGCGGGTGCTGCTCGACGAGTCGCACGGCTTGCGGCTGGCAATCGCCGGCCATCAAGGCGTCTGGCCGGTCTCCACCATCAAATTCATGGAAGGCTAGGCGTCCGAACCCTGCGTCCGCCATTACACCACGTCGGCAAAACTCTGCCCGTGCATGTCGATGCTGAGACCTTCCAGCGCGAGGTCGCTGATTTCGCCGCCCATCGCCTTGAGGCTTTCCTCGCGGATCAGCGACATCAGCCCGCGGCGCAGCGCCAGAAATTCCGACGACATCATCATCGACTGCTGCCGCGGCCGCTCCAGCGGAATCGCGATCTCGGCCTTGATGGCGCCGGGGCGCGCGGTCATGCAATACACCCGGTCGGACAGGAAGATCGCCTCGTCGATGTCGTGGGTGACGAACAGCACCGAGATCTTCAGCCGCTGCCACATGTTGGTGAGGATCTGCTGCATGATCACCCGGGTCTGGGCGTCGAGCGCGCCGAACGGCTCGTCGCACAGCAGCACCTTCGGGCCCGTCGCCAGCGCGCGGACGATGCCGACCCGCTGCTTCATGCCGCCGGACAGGCTGTCCGGATATTTGTTCTCGAACGCGGTGAGGCCGGTGATCCCGAGCAGCGTGCGCGCCGCGCGGTCGCGGCTCGCCTTGTCGAGATGCTTCATCTTCATGCCGAATTCGACATTGCCCTTCACCGTCTTCCACGGAAACAGCGAGTACTGCTGAAACACCATGCCGCGTTCGGCGCTGGGGCCGTCGACCGCTTCGCCGTCGACGGTGACGCTGCCGACCGTCGGTTTGAGGAACCCCGCGACCGCGTTGAGCAGCGTGGACTTGCCGCAGCCGGAGGGTCCGACGATGGAAACAAATTCGCCGGGGTTGATGTGGATCGAGGCGTTGGTGACCGCCGGCATCGGCCCGTCCAGCGTCGGGTAGCTCAGCCCGAAATCGCGGACCTCGACATGGCCCCTGGTCTGCTTGATGTCGCTCATGTTCTGTTCCACGGCATGACGAGGCGTCCGAGCCCCCGGATCAGCGTGCTGGAGCCGAGCCCGAGCACGCCGATGCAGATCATTCCCAGCGCGATGTCGGAATATTGCACCAGCGAGTAGGCCTCCCAGGTGAAGTAACCGATGCCGTATTGGCCCGAGATCATCTCGGCGGCGATCAGCGACACCCAGGCGACGCCCATGCCGACGGTGAGGCCGGTGAAGATGTGCGGCAATGAGGCCGGGAAATACACTTCGCGGAAGATCGAGACCTCGCGGGCGCCGAGGCATTGCGAGGCGCGCACCAGCACCGGATCGACCAGCGACATGCCGTGCAGGGTGTTGACCAGGATCGGAAAGAACGAGCCGAGGAAGGTGATGAACACGATGCTCTGCTCGTTGGTCGGCCACAGCATGATCGCCATCGGCACCCAGGCGATCGCCGGGATCGGTCGCAGGATCTCGGTGATCGGAAACAGCGTCTCGTGAATGAGCTTGAACCGCCCCATCAGCAGCCCGAGCGGCACCGCGACCAGCGCCGCCAGCGAGAAGCCGATCAGGATGCGCCGGCAGCTGAGCAGCACGTGCATCATGAATTTGGAATCGTGCATCGCCCGCGTCAGGCTCTCATACACCGCCGCCGGCGAGGGCACGTTGGTGAAGCGGACGAAGAACACCACGCGATAGGTGGTGAGCAGATGCCACGCCAGCAGAAACAGCCCCAGCGCCACGGCGCCGATCAGCACCGCGCGCAGCGCTTCTGAATTGAGCGCGAGCCAGCGCCGGACATAGAGCCATACCGGCCGGGGCGGCGCGGCGGGCGGCGCGGTGCCGGCCGGCATGCCGGTAAGCAGATCCGCGGGCTGTGCCATCTCGGACGCCTCTCGTCGTCGAAGTTGGGCGATTTCCACGATCAACCTCCGCTGACCACTGACTTCAACGCGTCGTCGAAGCTCAGCACCTTGCCGCTGACCTGGGTGGCGTAGGCCTCGGCGTCCTTCTTCAGCAGGAACGGCGACAGCTCGTTGTTGCCGCCGGCCACGAAGTAGGCTTGATCCGCGAACAGCTTGATGCCGCGGGCGGTGTCGAACACATAGGCGACATTGATCTTCTTGCCCTTGGCCTTGCTGTCCGCATAGGCGCCGAGCGTGCAGGCGGCGCTGGAGAACGGCGCGATGGCTTCGCCCTCGACCCAGACCTCGCCGGCCTTGCGCGGATCGCCGATCGGCCTCTTGCAGAACTTGTCCTCGCCGGCGATCTCGTAGTTCTTGGTGCTTTTCAGCGCGGCGTCATAGTCCATGTGCAATTCCGCATAGGCCTTGCGCAGATACCTGTCGTCGACCCACTTATTCGGATCGAACTCCTTCATGCGGCCGAGATTCTGCAGCACCTTGACGTCGGTGGCGGCGGCCTCGATCAGTTGCGGCTTGATGGTGGGATCGGTGGTCATGTTGCCGCCGGGGCCGAGGAAGATATAGACCACTTCCTTGTTGATCCCGGTCCAGTCCTGGATCTTTTCCGCGGCGCGCTTCGGATCTTCGCGCAGCCAGGCGTTGGCGGCGATCACCGCCTTCAGATAGGCCACCACCACTTCGGGATATTTCTCGGCGAAGTCGGTGCGCGCCACCACGCCGTGCCAGGTTGGCAGATTGGTCTCGACGCCGTCGAAGATCTTGCGCGCGTAGCCGCGAAACGGCAAAAGCTCGGCGAACGGCACGAAATCGGCGTGGCCGTCGATCTTCTTTTCCTGCAGGTTGGTGGAGCCGACTTCGGGGCTCTGGCTCACCAGCTGGAAGTAATCCGCCGGCCATTTGCGGTCCTGCATCGCCTTCAGCATCATGCCGTGCGCGGCGGAGCCGAACGGCACGCTGACCAGCTTGCCCTTGAGGTCGGAGAGTTCGTAATACGGCGAGTCCTTGTGGACCACGAGGCCGTTGCCCGAGCCGTCGAGGCTATAGGCCGAGACCGCGATCAGCCGGCTCTTGCTCTCCGGATTGTTGTCGAAGGTGAAGCCGTTCACCACCAGCGGGTAGTCGCCCATCATGCCGAACTGCAGCTTGTTCGCCATCATGCCGTTGGTGACAGGCGGGCCTGACGTAAAGTTCTGCCACTCCAGCTCGAACTTGATGGTGGCGTATTTGCCGTCGGTCGGCAGATACTTCTCCAACAGATGCAGCTGGCGGATGATCGTCCCGGTGGTCGCGGTGTTGGTGGTGGTGTCCTGGGTGCCAATGCCGATGGTGACGGTGGTCTGCGCGCTGGCGGCCGGCGCTGCGGCCAAGGCCGCGCTGGCGACGGCGGCGGCGGACAGAACGCGATACTTCGACATGCGACCCATGGCAGACCCTCTCGGTGTTTGATGCGTCCCGGGTGCGTTCCCCGTTGGCAATATCCTTTGTCGATATTGACAGCGGCGCAAACACCGTCGCGCCCGGGCGGTCGATTAGTTGCCCTGAAAGCGACGCTGCCCAGGGCTTAAGCGATTTGCCCGCGCAACGCCGCATCTCTGGGCAGCGCTCAGTCGCCTAACCCTTTCATCTCCTGCAACAGGTCGGCGCGGATCACCACGATCTGCGAGCGCCGCGTCGTCACGATGCCTTTCTCCTGCATGCGTTTCAGGCTGATCGTCACCCATTGCCGGGTGGCGCCGACCATGTGGGCGAGATCGGCGTGGGTGAAGGCGGAACCGATCAGCACGCCCTCCGGATCCTCGACGCCGTAGAGCTGCGCCAGATGTAGCAGCAGGTGCGCCAGCCGTTCGGTGATCGAACGGGTGCCGAGCATCTGCGCCAGCGCCGAGTAGCACTTGCCCTTGAAGGTGAGGCCTTCGATCAGGCCGATCGCGAGATTCGGAACCTCGACGACCAGCGCGCGAAGATCCTTGCCGGGCAACTGCAGGACGTTGGAATTGCTGGTGGCGACGCCCGACCATTGATGCACGCCGCAGCCGAAGACCTCCGGCCCGCCGACGAAATTGCCGGGGTGCCAATAGGCCAGCGTGATCTCGCGTCCGGACGGCGCGGTGTAGAACACCCGGATTCGCCCGGTCTCGATCAGATAGATGCCGTCGTGCTTGGCGCCCTGGTTGAACAGCGTCTTACCGCGATACAGCACCTTGCGGCGGCCGTGGCGCAGAACCACCTCGCGATCGTGCGGCGTCAGCGCATCGAACAACGACGGCGGCCCGCCGATCGAACGGGCGCTCTCGGTCAACAATAGCGATTGGGTGGCCGATGGCGTCGGGAGGTGGCGTGTCGTGAGGTGCTGACCAGAGGCCGCTTTACCCCCCGCATAGCTCTGCATCGCGCGCTCCGCCGTTATTATTTGCGAAAAGCGCAGCAAGCATCGTGCCAAGATAGAATCAATCAAAAGAGCGCGTAGCGAACGTCGGGTTCCGCGCGTATGTCGTGGGATCGCGTTACGCAGCGCTCAGTTGCAGCAGATAGGCCCAGGGATAGATGCCGCGCACATGCCCATCGGAAAATCCGATGTTGACCGCGTAACCGCCGATCGGCGCCACCGTGGTGATGGCGATGCCGTCGAATTGTGCGGGAAACACCCCGTCGATGCGGGCGCGCAGGCAATGCGCGCATTTGCAGGCGGCGCGCAACCGCCCAGCGGACAACTCAAGCCGCTGGCCTTCCATCGTCAGCTCCAGCCGGTCGAGATGTTCGCTCACCGCAATCGCGGTCGGCGCGGCGACGGGCTTGGTCATCAAGGCGGACATGGTGGTTCCTCCGATGCTGCATCGGAGCATCGCGCGAACTCGCCCGCGAGCAATTTGTTGCCAAAGCCTGCGCGTTGTTAGCGCGCGATGCGCGCCTGTTAGGCAGCGCCATCAATTTCGCAATTAATCGACCGCGATCTTGGCGGCTCGATTGCGCCGCGCCGCCGACCCGATCGACACTCCTGCCACGCCGCACGTTCGTCGATCATCGCGTGCCGCCCCTTCATCACTTAGCGAGAGTCCAACCATGAGCGCATTTCATCGCGAACAGGTGCTGTCGGTCAAGCATTGGACCGACACGCTGTTCAGCTTCACCGCCACCCGCAATTCCGGCTTTCGGTTCCTCAACGGCCAGTTCGCGATGATCGGGCTCGAGGTCGACGGCAGGCCGTTGCTGCGGGCCTACAGCATGGCCAGCGCCAATCACGAAGAGGCGCTGGAATTCTTCAGCATCAAGGTTACGGACGGGCCGCTGACCTCGCGGCTGCAACAGATCAAGGAGGGTGACACCATCCTGGTCGGCCGCAAGGCCACCGGCACGCTGATCGCCGACAACCTGATCGCCGGCAAGCGGCTGTTGCTGCTGTCGACCGGCACCGGCCTCGCGCCGTTCGCCAGCCTGATCAAGGACCCCGACATCTACGACCGTTTCGAAACCATCATCCTGGTGCACGGCTGCCGGCAGGTCTCGGAACTGGCCTATGGCGAGCAACTGGTGGCGACGCTTAGCGCCGACGAGTTGTTCGGCCCGCTGATGGCCGAGCAATTCATCTACTACCCGACGGTGACCCGCGAGCCGTTCCGCAATCGCGGCCGCGTCACCGATCTGATCGCGTCTGCGCAATTGTTCGACGACATCGGCCTTCCGCCGCTGGATCTGGCCACCGATCGCATCATGCTGTGCGGCAGCCCCGGCATGCTGGAAGACTTGCACGTGATGTTGGAGCAGCGCGGCTTTGTCGAAGGCAGCCACAGCGAGCCCGGGCATTTCGTGATCGAAAAAGCCTTCGTCGAGCGCTGAGCGCACACCACGAGGCATTCCGGGGCGCGCGCTCTTGGCGAGCGAACCCGGAATCTTGCTGCAAGCATTGCTGCGAGAGTCCGGGTTCCCACGCAGCTGTCGCTGCGCGGGTCCCGGAATGACGGCGTAGTTGTGCTGCGCGCCTCAACAAGACAATGCGAAAAGCCTGACAACTAATTGCTATCCCGGTCGAGCGATCGACCTAATCTGGCAGTAGTCCATGTTCACCGCGGTGGGATGGAAATTGCTGCGAACCTGCGAGGGAATGAGCGATGGCGATGGACCAAATTCTCGACGGCCTGTCTGAAGTGTCCTGCGACGTGCTGGTGATCGGCGGCGGAACCGCGGGGCCGATGGCGGCGCTGAAGGCCAAGCTGAAGAATCCGAAGGCCAATGTGGTGCTGCTGGAAAAGGCCAACGTCAAGCGCTCCGGCGCGATCTCGATGGGCATGGACGGGCTCAACAACGCGGTGATCCCGGGCTACGCCACGCCGGAGCAATACACCAAGGAAATCACCATCGCCAATGACGGCATCGTCGATCAGAAGGCGGTCTATAAATACGCCGAGCAGTGCTACTCGATCATCGAGGAGCTCGACTCGTTCGGCATCCGCTTTTTGAAGAACGAGAACGGCGACTACGCGGTCAAGAAGGTGCATCACATCGGCACCTACGTGCTGCCGATGCCGAACGGCGAGACCGTCAAGAAGGCAATCTATCGGCAGCTGCGCCGCGCCCGCATCCTGATCTCGAATCGCTACATGGCGACGCGCCTGCTCACCGGCACCGACGGCCGCATCGCCGGCGCGATCAGCGTCAATACGCGCACCGCGGAAATCCTGGTGATCAAGGCCAAAGCAGTGATTCTCTGCATGGGCGCCGCCGGCCGGCTCGGGCTGCCGACCTCGGGCTACATGTTCGGCACCTACGAGAACGCCGCGAATTCCGGTGACGGCTATGCGATGGCGTATCATGCCGGCGCGGCACTCGCCAATCTCGAGTGCTTCCAGATCAATCCGTTGATCAAGGACTACAACGGTCCGGCCTGCGCCTATGTCGCCGGCCCCTACGGCGCCTTCACCGCCAACAACGAAGGCGCGCGGTTCATCGAATGCGATTACTGGTCCGGCCAGATGATGCTTGAGTTCTACAACGAGCTGCAATCCGGCAAGGGCCCGGTGTTCCTGCAGCTCAACCATCTGCACGACGACACCATCAGCGAGATCGAGACCACGCTGCACAAGGTCGAGCGCCCGACCCGCGGGCTGTTCCACGAGGGCCGCGGAACCAACTATCGCGAGCAGCCGATCGAGATGCATATCTCGGAGATCGGCTTCTGCTCCGGCCACAGCGCGTCGGGCGTGTTCGTCGACGAATTCGCCCGCACCACGATCCCCGGCCTCTATGCCGCCGGCGACATGGCCAGCGTGCCGCACAACTACATGCTCGGCGCGTTCACCAACGGCGCGGTCGCCGGCACCCACGCGATGGACTATGCCGACAATACCGATTTTGCTGATTTTGACGCCGCGGATGTCGCGCGCGAGCGCGACCGGGTGATGGCGCCGACCAAGCGCGAGGACGGCGTGCCGCCGAACCAGATCGAATACAAGGCGCGCCGGCTGGTGAACGATTATCTGCAGCCGCCGAAGGTGACGCGCAAATTCGAGCTCGGCCAGCGCCGGCTCGCCGAAGTGCGCGACGACATGGAGAACCGGATGATCGCCCGCAATTCCCACGAATTGCTGCGCGCGTTGGAGACCCAGTCGATCGTCGATTGCGCCGACATGGCGGCGCACGCCTCGCTGTATCGCACCGAGAGCCGCTGGGGACTCTATCATCTGCGCACCGATTATCCGGAGAAGGACGACGACAACTGGTTCTGCCACACGCTGCTCAGCAAGAAGGACGGCAAGATGTCGAGCGAGAAGCGCGCGGTCGAGCCTTACATCGTGCCGATCGCCGACGACGAGAAGGACCTCTACGACAAGCAGCGCATCCGCGCCTCCGCCTGACGTTTTCAAACATCTCCAGCCTGGAGTTCAACGATGCCTCTCGCCAGTTACGAAACCTCCGTCCCGGTCGTGGTCGACGACGCCAAATGCATCGCCGACAAGGGCTGCACCGTCTGCGTCGACGTCTGCCCGCTCGACGTGCTGCGGATCAGCGACCTCACCGGCAAGGCCTTCATGGCTTATGACGAATGCTGGTACTGCATGCCCTGCGAGGCGGATTGCCCGACCGGCGCCGTCACCGTCAATATTCCCTATCTCCTGAGGTGAGCCATGTCGGATCCGTTTGAAGCCTACGACGATCTCGACGAACTCGACGACCGCCTCAACGCCGCCGACGCCGGCGAGCGCCGCGTCGCGATCATCGAGCTGGCGAATTCCGGCGATCCCGGCGCGGTGGTTCATCTCGACCGCATGACCGCCGATCCCGATCCCGGCGTGCGCCAGCAGGCCGCGCTCGCGCTCGGCGAATTCGACGGCCCCGACGCCGCCGCCGCGCTGGCAAAGCTCGTGGTCGATCCGGAGCAGCCGGTGGCGCATGCCGCCGCGGACGCGATGGCGGAGTTGAAAGATCCCGCCAGCGCCGATCCGATCCTGCCGCTGGTGTCGCATTCCCACGCCTTCGTCCGGATGGCGGCGTTGCGGGCGCTGAAGGAATTGCGCCGCAAGGATTCGCTGAAGCCCGCGCTCGATGCGCTGCGCGACGTCGACGCCTCGGTGCGGGTGCAGGCGATCGGCGTTATCGGCTTCCTGAAGCTGGAAGAATCGATTCCGGCGCTGACCTCGGCGACCGCCGACGTCGATCCGCATGTCCGTCGTGCCGCGGTGAGCGCGCTGGCGTTTTCGCATCTGAAGCCGGCGGCGGAATCCATCACCCGGGCGTTGGCCGATAGCGACTGGATGGTGCGCGAGATTGCCGCCGAGACGCTCGGCACCAACACCAACGGCTTGCAGGCGGCCGACGCGCTGATCAAGGCGCTGGCCGACGAGTTCTGGCAGGTGCGGCTGAAGGCGGTGCGCAGCCTCGGCAAGATGAAGGTGACGAAGGCGGTGGTCCCGATCGGCGGTTGCATCGGTCATGCGCAGGCCAATCTGCGTAAGGAGGCGGCAGCGGCGCTCGGCGAGATCGCGATGCCGGAGGGCCGCAAATTTCTCGAGCCGATCGTCGACGACGCCGATCCCGAAGTGCGCAAGAACGCCCGCTGGGCGCTGCAACGAATCGCGGCCAATAGCGCGACGGGATCGTAATCTTCTCACCGTCGTCATTCCGGGGCGCGAGAGCGAAGCTCGAGCGAACCCGGAATCTTGCGGCAAAGGGGAGCTGTGCAACGCCAAAATGCGTGACGAGATTCCGGGTTCGCTCGGCCTTGCGGCCTCGCGCCCCGGAATGACAGCTCCTCAATCTACAGCATGGCTTTGTTGAACACCGCCAAGCTCGCGGTGACGATGGCGATGCTCATCGCCGCGGCGAGCAGCGACAGCGAGGTCGGGCGATATAGCCGCCTGGGAAATTGCGAGAACGCCAGCATGCCGAGGCCGCAGCCGAGCGCGGTGGCCGGCACCATCGCCAGGCTGATCCACCAGATCTGCGCGGAATAGCTGCCGTGAGAGGCCGACAGCAGCAGCCCGAAGCCGGCGCTCATCGCGATGAAGGCGATCAGCGTGGCGCGGGCGTGCAGCACCGGCATGTTGCTGCCGAGCAGCGACACGATCACTGGCGGCCCGCTCATCGCGGTGCCGCCGTTGAGACAGCCGGAGAGGAAACCGATCGCCGCCAGCTTGCCGCGGCCTTGCGGCTTCGCTGCGGCCTCGCCGCGCCAGGCGCGAAACACCGCGACCGCCACCGCGATGCCGAGCACGAGGCGCATGATCTCGGCCGGCAACAGCGTCAGCACGGTCATGCCGAGCGGCGTGCCGAGCACGGCGCCGAGCGCCAGCCATCGCAGCACGCGCAGATCGACATGCGCGCGCTCCGCCGGCAGCGTCAGCAGACCGATGGCGAATTCCAGCGGGAACACCGCCGGCACCGCGGTGATCGGCGACAGCACCAAGGTGAGCACCGGCATCGAGGCCAAAGCGAAGCCGAAGCCGGAATAGCCGCGGACGAATCCGCCGAACAGCCCGGCGATCAGGATGACCGCCATCTGGCGTCCATCGGAAACATCAAACATGAGCAGGCAATTTCAATTTGCGGTCGCAGCCGACCAACGCTTCGCTCGAGGCAAGTTGTGCGCATCCCGGGTGAAGGCAAGCAACTAATTGCGCGTTGCGCACCGCAGGTGGCGCTGCCGCGCGCTCACTGGATCTTGCGGCGGAACATCCAGGCGGCGGCGGAGATCGTCACCACGGCGATCGCGGCCATCGGCCACAGCCGCTCGGCGACCGCGCCGAACGCCATGTCGCGCAGGAACACGCCGCGGATCACCACCACGATATGCGTCAGCGGGTTGATCTGGGCGATCGGCTGCAGCCAGTCCGGCATGTTCTGCACCGGCGAACTGAAGCCCGACAGCATCATCAGCGGCATCATCGTCACCATGATGCCCATCATCGCCTGCTGCTGGTTCGACACCAGCGAGGAGATGAACAGCGCGATGCCGATGATCGAGACCAGGAAGATCGCGAGCCCGGTGAACAGCACCAGCGCCGATCCGGTCAGGCTGATGCCGAAGCCGAAGATCACGATCAGGGTGATGATTGTGCATTGCGCGAAGCCGACGATCAGCCCGGGCACCGCCTTGCCGACCACGATCTCCAACGGCTGCAGCGGCGACACCAATAATTGCTCGAAGGTGCCGAGCTCGCGTTCGCGCGCCACCGACATGCCGACGATCATCAGCACCATGGTCATCGGTAGCGTCGCGATCAGCACCGGCACCATGGATTCGCGATAGCCGCGATTGGGATTGTACCAGCTGCGGTCGACGATCTCGCTTTCCGGCTGCAGCGCCGCGCCGCCCATGCGATAGGCGGCGCTGTATTGCGCGATGATGGTGTTGAGATAGTTACTCAAGATCTGCGCGCTGTTGGATTTGCGGCCGTCGAGCAACAACTGCACCGTCGGCCTTTCGTTGCCGGCGAGCTTGCGGGAAAAATCCTGGCCGATCTGGATCACCACCATGACGTCCTGGCGGTCGATCGCGGCGCGCGCTTCGGCCTCGCTGCCGTAGCGCCGTACTTCGGAAAACGCCGAGGCGCGTTCGAACCGGCTGATCAATTGCTCGGACTGCGCGCCCCAATCCTGGTTCAGCACGCCGACCGGCACGTTGCTGACCTCGAGGGTGGCGGCGAAGGCGAACAGGAAGAACTGGATCAGCGGCGGCATCACCAGCGCCATCCGCGCCTTGGGATCGCGGAACGCCGCCAGCATCTCCTTGACGATCAGCGCGAGCAACCTGGTCCAGATCATCGCGCCCTCAATCCAGCCGTTGCCGGGTGTTGCGCGCGGTCAGCGCGAACAGCACCGTGCTCATGAAGACCAGGATCAGGGTGCAGGGCACCAGCACCGAGGCGATATTGCCGGCGAGGAAGATGGTCTGCAGCCCCTGCACGTAGTATTTCGCCGGCACGATCACCGAGAACGCGCGCAGCGGCGCCGGCATGCTGGCGATCTCGAACAGGAAGCCGGAGAAATACAAGCCGGGCAGGAACGCCACCAGCATCGCCATCTGGCTGGCGACAAACTGCGTCTTCGCCACCGTGGAGATCAACAGCCCGATGCTGAGCGCGACGCTCATGAACACTGCGGTGAAGCCGATCAGGATCAAGAGCGAGCCGCGCAGCGGGATGTCGAACACGAACAGCGCCGCCAGCACGCAGACCGCCATCGCGCACAGCCCGAGCATGAAATTCGGCACCAGCTTGCCGATCAGGAATTCCAGCGTGCCGATCGGGGTCGCCAGCAGCGCCTCGATGGTGCCGCGCTCCCATTCGCGTGAGACGACGAGCGCGGTGAGCAGCGCGCCGATCATCATCATGATCAGCGATATCGAGCCCGGCACCAACAGCCGGCGGCTCTCCAGTTCCGGGTTGAACCAGAACCGCGCCTGGACGTCGATCTGGCCCGGCATCGAGCTGGTCTTGGCAAAGCCGCGCTGGTTCTGCCAGCTCTGCCAGGCGCCCTGCACATAGCCGGTGACGAGGCCTGCGGTGTTGGGATCGCTGCCGTCGGTGATCACCTGCACGCCGGCGGTGTCGCCGCGCTCCAGCCGCTCGGCGAAATCGCCCGACAGCACGATCACGCCGCTGATCTTGCCGGCGGCGAGATCGTCGATGAAGGCGAGCCGGCTCTGCGCCTGGCGGACGTCGAAGTAACGCGTGTTGCTCAGCGAGATCGCGAATTCGGCGCTTTCCGGCGTCGGCTCCTCGATCACCAGGCCGACTTTGACCCGGGTGGCGTCGAAGGTGATGCCGAAGCCGAACAGGAACAGCAGCAGCGCCGGCAGCACGAAGGCGACCACGATGCTGGAGGGATCGCGCACCACCTGCAGCGTCTCCTTGACGATCAGCGCGCGGATCCGGCGCCAGCGCCCGGATTTCAGCGAGGCGGCGCTCATGCGGCGGCCTGCTGCGCGCGATCGTGCTGCTCGACCAGCGCGATGAAGGCGTCTTCCAGCGTCGGCTCTGGAATATCCTTGGATTTCACCGCGTGCTGCAGCGCCTCGGGTGTATCGACCGCGATGCATTTGCCGCGATAAATCAGCGCCACGCGATCGCAGTATTCGGCTTCGTCCATGAAATGCGTGGTCACCATGATGGTGACGCCACGCCCGACCATGGCGTTGATGAAGCCCCAGAACTCGCGCCGGGTCAGCGGATCGACGCCCGACGTCGGCTCGTCGAGAAACAGCACCGGCGGCTCGTGCATGATGGCGCAGGACAAAGCCAGGCGCTGCTTGAAGCCGAGCGGCAGCCCGCCGGAATTCTCGTTCAGGAATGGCTTGAGATCGAACGCCTCGATGACGCGGCCGACCGCCTCGCGGCGGCGCGCGCCGGACAGCCCATAGGCGCCGGCGAAGAAATCCAGATTCTGCGCGACGCTGAGATCGCCATACAGCGAAAATTTCTGCGCCATGTAGCCGAGCCGGGCGCGGGCGGCGGAGGGCGCCTTGTAGAGATCGAGGCCGTCGACCAGCGCCGAGCCTTCGGTCGGACGCAACAGTCCGCACATCATCTTGAAGGTGGTGGATTTGCCGGCGCCGTTCGGCCCGAGCAGCCCGAAGATTTCGCCGCGCGCGATCTCGAACGAGATGTGGTCGGCGGCGGTGAAAGAGCCGAACCGCCGGGTCAGCGCCTTGGCCTGAACCGGGGCTTTGCCGTCTCCGTCGCTGCGTTGTCGTGTGGCCTGCGCCAGCGTGCGCTTCGGCTGGCCGCCGAGCATTGCGACGAAGGCGTCTTCGAAACGCGGCGGCGTCGGCGCAATGGTCACAGACGCGGCGCCGATGCTTTGCGCGGTCGGCGCCGCCGCGCCCTCGGCGATCACCACGCGGATCGCCTCGCCCTGCATCACGCCGTCGATCACGTCGTCGGATGTCAGCGTCCGCGCCAGCAGTGCGCGACGCTCGGCGCCGGCGCCGTGCAGCTTGAACACCCGGCCGGCCATCTTGGCGGTCATGTCCTTGGGGTCGCCCTGGAACAGTACGCGGCCCTGATTGAGCACGATCACTTCGGCGCAATTCTCGGCCTCGTCGAGATAGGCGGTGCTCCACACCACGCCGACGCCCTGGTCGATCAGGGAGTAGACCATCTTCCACAGGTCGCGCCGCGAGATCGGGTCGACGCCGACGCTGGGCTCGTCGAGCAGCAACAGCTTCGGCGATTTCAGCATCGCGCAGGCGAGGCCAAGTTTCTGCTTCATGCCGCCGGACAGCGCGCCGGCGAGCCGGTCGGTGAAGCGGGCGAGGTCGGTGAAGGCGAGCAGTTTTTCAAAGGTGGCGGTGCGTTCGTCGCCGACCACGCCGCGCAGATCGGCGTACAGCGTCAGGTTCTCCATCACCGAGAGGTCTTCGTAGAGCCCGAAGCGCTGCGGCATGTAGCCGATCTCGTCGTGGATCGCCGCACCCTCGGTGCGGGTGTCGCGGCCCTGCACGTCGATGCGGCCTTCGCTGGGCTGCAGCAACGCCGCGATCAGCCGCATCAAGGTGGTCTTGCCGGCGCCGTCCGGGCCGACCAGCCCGGTGACCTGGCCGGCCTTGATCTTGGTGGTCAGCGACTGAATCGCCGGCGTGGCGTTCGGCGCGAAGGATTTTGCCAGGCCCTCGGTGGAGACCAGCGCGTCCATGATTACTTCGCCTCGGCGGAGGGGATGCCGCGGGGCGGCGGCACGGCGGCTGCGGGATGTGCCACGATGGTCATCGGCATGCCCTGGCGCAGCACATTGTCGGGATCGTCGGTGACGACGCGGATCCGGTACACCAGCGCGGTGCGCAGCTCGCGGGTCTCCACCGTCTTCGGGGTGAATTCCGCGGTGGTGGAAATAAAGCCGATGGTGCCCTTCAGCGGCTTGATCTGCGATGTGTCGGAACGCAGCTCGACCACCATGCCGGGCTTGATGCGGCCGAGCTCCTGCTCGGAGACGTAGCTGCGGATCCAGACCGGCGTGGTGAGGCTGAGCACGAACACCGTCTCGCCGGCGTTGACGATGGCGCCGAGTTCGCGCACCCGGCTCAGCACCACGCCGGCGGTCGGCGCCATCAGGTCGGCGTCGATCCGCTGCCGCTCGGCGATCCGGATCGCGGCTTCCTTGTCGGCGAGCTGGGCGCGGGCGAGGTCGATATCTTCCTCGCGGAAGCCGGCCTTCATCAGCCGCAGCGCTTCGTTGGCCGAGGCCAGTTGCGCCGTGGTCTGGCGGTTCAGCGCCGCGGCGTCGTCATAGGTCTTTTGCGTGCCGGCGGCGGATTTCAGCAATTGGGTGGCGCGGTCGAGGCTGACCTTGGCGTTGGCGCTGGCGGCTTCGCGCTCTGCGACCAAGGCTTCGGCCTGGGCGATTTCCTGCGGCCGGTTGCCGGCGATCATCTTGGCGAGATTGGCGGCGGATTGATCGCGCTGCGCCCGCATTTGCCGCAGATTATCTTCGAAATACACAGCATCCAGCGAAGCGAGTTTGTCGCCGGCTTCCACCCGGGCGCCTTCGTCGACGTTGAGCGCGGCGATCCGGCCGGACACCTTGAAGCCGAGATTGACCTGGCGGACCTCGACATTGCCCTGCAAGGTCAAGACGTCGTCGTTGCCACGGTGGCTATTCCACCACCAGACGCCGGCGGAGCCAGCGAGCACGGCGACGGCGAGCGGGATAATGATCTTGAGGCGGGGATTCATGGCTTTGCCCTCCCGTCATAGGGGACGCCGAGCAACAGATCGCGGTGCGCCGCCAGCATGCCCTCGATATCGAGCGGCTCATGCTGGGTGAACACGCAGGTCCAGATGATGCTGATCAGCATCGGCGCGAACAGCAATTGCGGAAACCGCACCAAGGCGTCGGAGGGCAAATCGCCCTTGTCCTGCGCCCGTTGCGCGGCCTTGCGGATAATGGCGAGGCCGCGCGAAATCACTTCGCGATGATAGAATTCGGCGATCCCGGGAAACCGCGCGCCCTCGGCGATCACCAGCCTGACGATCTCGCGCCGCTTGGTCTCCAGGATCTCGCGGCGGAACAGGTCGGACAGTTGCCCCAGCAGTTGCGCGAAGGGCAGGTCGGCGCGGGCCACCACGCTGTCGAGATTGCTCAAGGTCGGGCCGATCGCCGCCAGCACAGTCTTCTCGAACAGATCTTCCTTGTCCTTGAAGAACAGATAGATCGTGCCCTTGGCGACGCCGGCGGCTTCCGCCACTGCGTCGAGCCGCGTGGCCGCAAAGCCCTCGCTGGTGAACTGCACGAAGGCGGCGTCGAGAATCGCCTGGCGCCGCCGCTCCTGTTCGCGGACCCGCTTGCCGGCGACGCGTTTGGGGATTTCCTTGTGGATTTCCTTGTCGATTTCCTTGGGGGTCTCGAGGGTCGTCAAGGCCGCTTCTCCCGCAGCAGGACAGACAATGGAACCTAACATGACTGACCAATTAGTCAATTATTAGAAAGTCGCAACACCGAGCGAGGTCGGCGCGATTCCGATAAGCTGATGAAAAGAAAAGATCTTATAGATCTGTAGCGGACACTAAAATTTTTGGTTGACTAATTGGTCAGTCAAAATATCCTCCCCGCAGTGCAGCGAGGCGGCGGAGCGGTTCATGACCAAAACCATCAAACGTTGTGACGCCGGCGCCATGATGGCGCACTGGCAGGGCCGCGGCGAGCCGGTGCCGGCGCCTTGCGGCGAGCAGATCGGCCCGGCCGCGCGCAAGCTGATCGTCGCGGTTGGCGCCCGGGTGCAGATGAGCGCGCTCGGCCGGCAGCGGCATCCGCGCTATGGCGCGCGGCAGGGCGTGGTGGTCGGGCGGGGCGGGCCAAGCAGCTGGCGCGTCAAGTTCGACGACGCCAAGACCGTGCAGTCGATTCACAAGGACTATCTGGAAGTGGTCTCCGAGTTAGCCGCTGATACCGCGACGCCGCCTGCCGCGCGCAGCTAAGCGGCGCGACGGGCAAGTAGAGGTTGAATTCCTGCGGTTTTCGGATTGAGATGGACGCGGCGCGATAGGTCTCTGCGCCGCGTGAGGCCCGATGTCGTTTCGCAAGGACAATGCCGCCTACGAGGCTTGGCTGCGCACGCAATGCGACGTGGTCGCCCGCGATCTCACCGAGAAGCACGCGCGGATGAAGGACAGTCCGTTCCTGTTTCTCCGCGCGACCTACTTCCGCTTTGCCAAGACCATTCCGAAACTGTTGCCCGACCTGATGGACGCGCCGACTGTGCTGTCGGTCGGCGATCTGCATCTGGAGAATTTCGGCACCTGGCGCGACGCCGAGGGTCGCCTGGTGTGGGGCGTCAACGATTTCGACGAAGCCGCGGTGATGCCCTATCCGCTCGATCTGGTGCGGCTCGCGGCCAGCATCCGGCTGGCGCCGCCGGGTCCGCTCGGCAAGCAGGCGGCGGCCGACGCCGTGCTGAAGGGCTATCGCGCCGGGCTTGCCGATCCGCGTCCGGCGCTGCTCGACCAGAGCCACATCTGGATGCTGCGCTACGCGCTCGACGCCGACAACAAGTCGAAGAAATTCTGGCACGACATCGCCAAGCTGAAGAAGGCCGAGCCGCCGAAGAAAGTGATCCGCGCCTTGACCAAGAGCCTGCCGGAGGACGCCGAAGACATTCAATTCCGCCGCCGCACAGCCGGCGGCGGCAGCCTCGGCCGGCCGCGCTATGTGGCGATCGCGCAATGGCGCGGCGGCCGGCTGTTGCGCGAGGCCAAGGCGCTGGTGCCCTCGGCCTGGGTCTGGGCGCACGACAGCAAGGCGGCGAGTTCGCATTTTCTCACGATCGCCACCGCGAAATATCGCGCGCCCGATCCGTTCCTCGACACCCGCGCGCATTTCATCGTCCGGCGGCTGGCGCCGGATTCCCGCAAGATCGAGCTCGGCAAGAAGGCGGGCTCGGCGGTGAACGCCAATCTGATGTGGACGATGGGCTACGATCTCGGCGCGATCCACGCCGCGGGATCGCCCGGCGCGGACAAGCTGCTCGCCGATCTGACGAAGCGCCCGCGCGGCTGGCTCAACGACGCCGCCAAGACCGCGGCCGCCGCGGTCACCCGCGATTACGAGGAATGGGTCGGCTGAGCCGCGGCCGTTTCGTCGCGCCGCCGGATGGGCCGCGTGCAGCAGGCCGCCCACCAGTTGACGCGACCTGCGCTCGTCGATTGCGAGGTGGTAGCAGGAGGTTCTCGATGCGGACTTGAAAGCGGCGTATGCTACCTCCGATCGTGAGACACACCGCATAGGCGACCG
Organism: Rhodopseudomonas rhenobacensis; assembly: GCF_014203125.1. Lineage (GTDB taxonomy): Bacteria > Pseudomonadota > Alphaproteobacteria > Rhizobiales > Xanthobacteraceae > Rhodopseudomonas_A > Rhodopseudomonas_A rhenobacensis. Next base: position 18,021 of record NZ_JACHIH010000026.1, on the reverse strand, counting down.
CGGCGAAAGCCGTGACGTCGGCGCCGCAGCGGTTATACTTGTCGCGATGATGCCGCTCTCAGCTTCGCTTGCCAATATCGTCGTAGCAGCTCGTCCCGGAGCGGTCGCCGTTCTGACCGGGCTCGACGGCACGGCGCTGCGTCGACTGCTCGATGCGTTCGAGGCGGATCAAAGCTCACCCCGGGTGCTGTTCGCGCCGATCGCGCCGGCGGCTTCGGCCGAGGCGATCGTCGCCCGGGTGATCGAGCTGCTTGCGGACACCGCGCGGCGGCTGTGGCCGATCTGGTTCACCGATGTCAGTTTCGCGGAATGCCGCAACGATAAGCTGGGACAGATGGCCGCGGCGGCGATGGTGCGGCGGCTCGCCGGCGACATCGCCCGGTTATCGCCGAACTGGGCCGAGGCTGCGGCCACGTCAGCGTTGGCCGATCGTCCGCCGCGCGTCGCAGGCGCGCTGCCGGCGGTGGAACTGGCGCAGCTCGTGCTGGCGATCAGCCGGCATGGCCTGGTGTTGGTCGTCGATGGCGACGAGGCCTGCCAGCAATCTCGTCCCGACGCGGTGGTGCATGCGCTGGAGTGGATCGCCCAGCACGCCAATTGCGCGGTGGTCGCGCTGTTTGCAGAACTGCCGCCGCATCAGCCGCCGTTCGATCGCATTCTGTTTGGCGCCCGGACGCTGGCCGCGGAGGAGATCGAACCCGAAGCAGATACGCCGCAGGCCGACGTTGCTAACGAAACCGGAATCTGGCTCGCGCCGTGGCTCGGTTCGCCGCATCCGCTCAGCGACGCCGAGCAGCGGCTTGCCAAGGCGCTACGTGCTGATGCTGAACTGGCACCGTTATTCGGCTGCAATCAGTTCGTGGATACCGTCCGTGGCTCGCGGCCGAAAGTGGACTTCGTCTGGACGCACGGACGCCTCGCCGTCGAACTCGACGGTTACGGCAGTCACGGGAATCGGGCAGCCTTCATGTACGATCGTCATCGTGACTACGAACTGACGCTCAGCGGCTACACTGTCTTGCGTCTGGCCAATGATGAAATCGCGCAGGACGTCGGAAAAGCGATTGAGAAGATCCGCGACATCGTCCACCTTTGCGGCGAACGGATCACATGAGGCGACCGTGACAACACCTCGCAAGTCCAAGAAACCCAAGCCCGCTCACAAGCCGCCCCCGAAAACCCGCGAACAAAGAGATGCCGAAAAGCAGGCGCTGGCGATGTGGGCGCTGCTCGGCGCCGGCGGCGCCGGCTATGGCGGCAAGCTGAAGCCAAAGATCGAAAAGGCCGAACGCGAAGCGTTGCGGCAGGCAGGCTTGATCGAGGTCGCGAAGGGAGAGCGCCAGGCGTATTTGCTCACCGTCACCGACAAAGGCTGGGATTGGGCGGAGCGCCACCTCGCCGATCCGCTACCGGAGAGCGGCGTCGCCTTCGTGCTGCAGGCCTGGCTCAAGCGGCTTGCGGCCTATCTGAAGGCTCGCGATCTGCGCCTCGCCGATGTGCTTGGCACGCCGGCTGTTCCTGATCCTGCCGAAAGCGCCGCGCCTGATGGTAAGCCGGCGCCAGCGGAGCCCACGGATCTGCGCCAGCGCATCCGCGATGCCTATCTGGCCGTCGCCGGTGGCTTCAATCGCCGTGCCTTGCTGAAGGATTTGCGGGCGAAATTGCCGGAGATCGAGCGCTCGGCGCTCGACGCAGCGCTGAAGCAGATGCAGCGCGAGCAACAGGCCTCGCTGATGCAGCTCGACAATCGCATCGACGTCACCGACGCCGATCGCGAGGCCGCCATTCAGATCGGCAACGAGCCGCGCCACATCGTCTGGATCGAGAACTGATGAGCAGTGAAGCAGCGATGACCGAACTCGAGGCGTTTCGCGCGGTCGATTTCAACTGGACCCGCCAGCTCAAGGGCATCTGGCGTGACCAGCCTTATCACGCGCCGGTCCACGAGGACGTGCTCGACGAACTGATGCGGTATTTTCTGAGCAGCACCCGCGACGCCGAGCCGGACAACGAGCCGCTCGGTCGCGTGGTGATCGGCTCGGCCGGTCTCGGCAAGACCCACCTGATCGGAGAACTGCGGCGCCGGGTCTGGGAAGAGGACGCGGTGTTCATCCTGTTGGACTTCGTCGGGGTCAAGGATTTCTGGGCCTCGGTGGCGCTCGGATTTCTCAATTCCCTGCAAGTGCGCATCGACGAGCGTCGCACGCAGTACGACCGGCTGATCCACAAGCTCGCCACCCTGCTCGAACTGCAGGCGCAACTGGCCGACATCGCCGGCCGCTGGAGGGGGCGGCCGCGGGAGTTGATGGCGGAACTGGTCAAAACATTCCTGGCTGCGCTGGCGCGACGCGACCGCGCCATGACCCAGCAGCACGGCGACGTGGTGCGCGCCTTCGTGCTGCTGATCTCCGAGGATCTGGAGTGCGGAAGCATCGCGCACGCCTGGCTGCAAGGCATGGATCTCGACGCCGCGCAACTGCGCGAGCTCGGCTTCGTCGTGGTCAAGAAATCGCCGATCGACATCGTTCGCGGCATCTCATGGTTGTTGAGCCTGGTCGGGCCGACCTTGATCGCGGTCGATCAGATCGACGCCATCATCAGCGAGGCCAATGCCGAACGCTATCGCGGCAATGGAGCTGCGGCCTCGGAGCAGACCCAGGAGACGCAATCGATCATCGAGGCGCTGGCGCACGGGTTGATGGATCTGCACGACGTGAAACGGCGCGCCATCACCGTGGTGTCCTGTCTGGAGGCGTCGTGGGAGGTGCTCAGGTCGAAGGCGACCGTGGCGGTCACCGACCGCTACTATCGGCCGAACGTTCTGTATGCATTGCCGCAGCCGCAACTGGCGCGGGCCTTGGTGAGCGCCCGGTTGGCGCAGGCATATGCCGCCGGCGGCTACACCGCGCCCGATGAATCGTTCCCCTTCGCGCCGGAGGCGTTCGAGACGGCGGTGGGTTTCACGCCGCGGCAATTGCTGAAGGCGTGCGACGACCATCGTCAGCGCTGCCTCGCCGAGGGCAAGATCATCATCTGCAGGACCTTCGATGCCGCGCAGCCGCCTGTCAAAGCTGCTCCGCCGACCGGACTCGACGAGACCTTCAGCCACGAACTCCGCGCGGCTTCGACCGCAGGTTTGCTCGACCTCTCCAACGAGGATCCGCTGCGCGATCTGCTCGCCGATGTCTTGCAGATCTACACCGCGCATCTGCAGCTTCCCGACGATGTCGACGTGGTCTCGCAGCCCGATCCCGATCAGCGCCGGCCGTCGTTGCATGGCCGGCTGACCTTCATCTTCCGCGCCGAGGGCGACCGCGAGCAGCACTTCTGCTTCCGCGTTCTGGCGCATGACAACGCCATCGCGTTTCAAAGCCGGCTGCGCGCGGCGATGACCGCCTCCGGCGTCGATCGCGCGCTGAAGTTTCGCCACCTGTTCATCCTGCGCGAGGGCGCGGTGCCCGGCGGCGCCAAGACCGCGGCGCTGGTCGACAAATTCCGCCAGGCCGGCGGCCAATTCGTCGCCCCGACCAGCGATGATCTGCGCGCCTTCGTGGCGCTGCGCGCGATGGCGCGACGCAATGCCGACGGCTTCGAGGCCTGGCTGCGCGCGCGCAAGCCGTTGTTCGACACCGCGCTGTTCAAGGCCGCGGGTCTGGCGCCGCCGCCGTTCCTGGCCGGCCCGCAACCTGAACCGGCAAAGCCCGCTGGCCCGTCGCCGGTTCCGCCGCCCGCGCGGCCTTCGCCATCGCCGGTGCCGCCGCCACTAAGCCCCGATGCCGCAGGCAAAACACCGCTCGGCAATGCCTCGCCATCGCCAAGCAAATCAGCAAGCTGCGACATTCCGCTCGGTCACCGCTACGACCACGGCGCGCTCGGCGCCGCGGCGGTGCTGTCTGCCGATCTGCTGCCGCGCCACACCGCGATTCTGGCCGGCGCCGGCTCAGGCAAGACCGTGCTGCTTCGCCGTATCGTCGAGGAAGCAGCGCTCTTGGGGATTCCGGCGATCGTGCTCGACACCAACAACGATCTGGCGCGGCTCGGCGATCAATGGCCGGCGCCGCCCGAGGTCTGGAGCGCCGACGACGCCGCCAAGGCCGCCAACTATCACCGCGACGTCGAGGTCGTGATCTGGACCCCGGGCTTCAACGCCGGCCGGCCGATGTCGCTGGCGCTATTGCCGGACTTCGCCGCGCTGAACGGCGACGAGGACGAGCGCGCGCAGGCGATCGAAATGGCGCGGGCGACGTTGTCGCCCTATATCGGCGCCAAGGGCGCCAGCGCCAAGCTCAAGGAAGGCGTGCTGGCCGACACCTTGAGATGCTTCGCCAAGGCGGGCGGCGGCGACCTCGCGCGGTTGATCGATCTGTTGTCGGAACTGCCCGAAGCGGTCAGTCAGATCGACGATGCCGGCAAGCTCGCGGCCGCGATCGCCAACCAGCTGCGCGCCGCGATCGCCACCAATCCGCTGCTGCAATCCCGCGGTGCGGCACTCGACCCGCAGGTGCTGTTCGGAACCGAGACCGGCAAGACCCGAATTTCGGTGATCAATTTCTCCGGTCTTGCCAGCGACGAGGCGCGGCAGGCTTTCGTCAATCAGTTGCAGATGTCGCTGTTCTCCTGGATCAAGCGCCATCCGAGCCCGACCGGCCGGCTCTACGTGCTCGACGAGGCGCAGAACTTCGCGCCGTCGCAACGCACCACGCCGTGCAAGGAAAGCACGTTGTCGCTGGCGGCGCAGGCGCGCAAATACGGGCTGGGCATGATTGTCGCCACCCAGACCCCGACCGGGATCGACACCAAGATCATCTCGAATTGCACCACGCATTTCTATGGCCGGATGAGTTCGCCGGCGACGATCGAGGCGACCAAGGGCATGATGGCGGCCAAGGGCGGCAGCGGCGAGGACATCGGAAAATTGTCGCGCGGCGAGTTCTACTTCTCCACCGAAGGCCTGCCGCGGCCGATCCGGATTCGCACGCCGATTTGTTTGACATGGCACCCGGCGAATCCGCTGACCGCCGAACAGGTGGTGGCCAAGGCCGGCCAATAGCCCTTGATCGCGAGGAATGATTCTACCTATAAGGGGCGAATCCCCGTCGCACACGCGTGATGCGAGCAGCGCCAAGGCCAAGCAGCGCGCTCGCAACGCCGATCCGGATCGCAATGCGCTTTAGCTTCATCCATGCCGCCGATCTGCACATCGACAGCCCGCTCGCCGGGTTGAGCTTGAAGGACAAGGCGGTGGCGGCGCGTTTCGCGCAGGCCGGCCGCCGCGCGGTGGAAGCGCTGATCGAGCAGACCATCGCCAGCGAGGCGGCGTTCCTGATCATCGCCGGCGACGTGTTCGACGGCGACTGGAAGGACGTCTCGACCGGGCTGTTCTTCGTCCGCGCGATCAGCGCGCTGCATCGCGCCGGCATTCCGGTGTTCATCGTCAAGGGCAATCATGATGCGGCGAGCGTGATGTCGCGCGATCTGCCGTATCCTGACAGCGTCACCGTGTTCGGCGCCGGCAAGGCCTCGACCATCGCGCTCGACGCGCATCGCGTCGCGCTACATGGCCGCAGCTTCCCGAACCGGCTCACCGCCGACTTCGTCGAGAGCTATCCGCCGCGCCGCGACGGCTGGCTCAATATCGGCGTGCTGCATACTTCGCTCGACGGCACGCGCGGTCATGACGGCTACGCGCCGTGCAGCGTCGAGGATCTCAAGCGGTTCGGCTATGATTACTGGGCGCTCGGCCACGTCCACGCCGCCGCCGTGGTCTGCGACGATCCGTGGATCGTCTATCCGGGCAATCTGCAGGGCCGCAGCGTGCGCGAGACCGGCGCCAAGGGCGCGGTGCGCGTCACCGTTGAAGACGGCCGCGTCATCGAGGTGACTCCGCTGGCGCTGGACGGCGCGCGCTGGGCGCACCTGACCGTCGATATCACCGACGTCGCTCACGAAGACGAGATGCTGGCGCGCTGCCGCGACGCGCTCGCCGAAGCGCAAGCTCAAAGCGAAGGCCGGCCGCTGGCGGCGCGGATCACGCTGATTGGGGCGACCTCGCTGCACAATCATCTGATCGCGCGGCGCGAGACGCTGCAGGACGATCTGCGCGCCACCGCGTTTCAGCTCGCCGACGATTGCTGGGTGGAACAGCTCAAGGTGAAGACCAGTCTGCCGGCGCGCTCGGCCGCAGTGGAGGCGGGTGCCGACGCGCTCGACGCCGATCGGCTGCTACGCGAGGCGGCGTCCGATCCGGAGTTCGCTGCGGTGCTGGCCGATCTTACGGAGATCATCAAGGCCAAGCTGCCGAAGGATCTGCACGACGAGTTCGATCGCTCCGACGCCTTGCAGCGGCTGGCCGATGATGCGCGCGCGTTGCTCGCCGGAGAGGTTTCGTGAGGATCGAACGGCTCGCCTTCGAGCGCTACGGCCGCTTCACCGATCGCACGCTCTCGTTCGATGCCGCAGCGGCGCTGCACGTCGTGCTCGGCGCCAACGAGGCCGGCAAAACCTCGGCGTTGTCGGCGATCGGCGATCTGCTGTTCGGCTTCGGCGGCCGCACCGATTACGACTTCCTGCACGAGAGCAGATCGTTGCGGATCGGCGGCAGCTTCCGTCATTCCGACGGCCGGCTGTTCGAGGCGCGGCGTCGCAAGGGCAACAAGAACACGCTGATCGATTGCAACGACCAGCCGCTGCCCGACGATCTTTTGGCGCCGCTGCTCGCCGGACTGTCGCGCGAGGCGTTCGGCCGCGAGTTCGGGTTGACCGCCGAGGCGCTGCGCGAGGGCGGCCATGAACTGCTTAACGCCGGCGGCCGGCTGGCGGAGACGCTGGCGGCGAGTTCGGCCGGCATGGCGTCGCTGTCGCAAACCCGGGCGCGGCTGCAAAGCCAGGCCGATGAATTGTTCATGCCGCGCAAGTCGGGCTCCAAGCCGTTCTATCTGGCGGCCGAGCGGCGCGACAATGCCGACCGCGCCTTGCGCGACGCCATCGTCACCCGCGAAGCGGTGACGCAGGCCGAGACTGCGGTTCGCGAGGCGCGGCAGAAGCTCGAAGCGCTGAACGCCGCGCATGCCGAGATCGGCGGCACGCTGGCGCTGTGGCAGCGCACGCTGCGGGTGCGTTCGCATCTGGCGCGGCTCGACGGCATCGCCGCCGAACTCGCCGCGCTGGCCGATCTGCCGGCGGTCGCCGCACCGTCGCTGACCGAATGGCGCGCCGCGCTGGACACCCACGCCGCGCTGGAGCGCGAACTCGCGGCCCTGGAGGCCGCCGCCGCCGCCGACGCCGCCGAGATCGCCGCGATGGCGGTGGACCAGACGCTGCTCGCCGAAGCTGCCACCATCGACGCGTTGCGCGAACGGCTCGGCGCGGTGCGCAAGGCGCTGGAAGATCTGCCGAAGCGCCGGCAGGCGCAGGACTCCGCGCAGGCGCAGCTCGACGAGGCGGCGCAGCGGCTCGGGCTGGCGTCGCATCGCGACGTGTTGGCGCAATTGCCGAGCGATCCGGCGTTGGCGCAGGCGCGCGAGGCGATCGCGCAGACCGCGCGCGCCGAGCAGGCCATCACCGACGCCGAGACGCGTTGCGCGCGGGCGCAGCAGGAGCGCGATGCGTTTGCGACCGAGCAGGTCGAAGCCACGGCCGTGGTCGACATCGATCAGCTGCGGCAACGCTTCGACGCGCTCGGCGAAATCCCGGCGCAGGCCGATCGGCTGCGCCGCGATCGCGCCAGCCTGCAATCGGAGACCGAGGCGCTGGTGGCCGCTTCCGCGGCGCTCGATCCGTCGCCCGGCGCGCCGGACCGGCTGCGCGCGCTGCCGGCGCCCGATCACGCCACCATCGCGACCTTCGCGCGCGCCGCGGAAGCCGCCGACGCCGAGATCAAGCGGCTCGCCGAGGCGCTCGCCGCAACCGATGCGGCGATCGCCGCCACCGAGGCCGAACTGGCGCGGCTGTCGCAAGCCGGCGTGGTGCCGACCCGCGCCGATCTGATCCGCGCCCGCGACGACCGCGATCAGCATTTCAGCGGCCTGCGCGCCGCGCTCAGCGCCGACCGCAATGTGGTCGAGCGCCAGCTCGACGCTGCGGAGCACGCCTCGCAAAATATCGACCGCGTCACCGACCTGTTGCTGAGTGACACCGAGCGCGCCACCCGCCACGAGGATGCGCAGCAGCGGCTGGCGGCGTCGCGCGAGGAGCGCGCGCGCCAGCACGACAAGCTCTCTGGTTTGCAGGCGCGGCGGGCCGAGCTCGACACCGCCTGGCGCGGCACTTGGGCGGCGTCGCGGCTGCAGCCGCGCAGCCCGGCGGAGATGCTGCGCTGGCGCGAGCGGTTCGACGAGCTGTTGAAACGGCTCGAGCGATGCGACGCGCAACGCGCCGCGCTCGAGGCCCTGACGGCGGCGCTGGAGCAGGGCAAGCTCGCGGTGGCGGGCTTTCTCGACAGCAGCGGGGGCGTTGCCGACCGCACGCTGGCGGCGGACCTGTTGTATCGCGAGGCCAAGGCGCGGTTCGAGGCGCTGCAGGGCGCCTGGGCCGACGCCCGGGCGCGCGCGGTGGCGAAGACCCGGATCGAGCGCGATCTCTCCGAGGCGACCGCCGCGCGCGACGCCGCGCAATCAGCGCTGGCCCGCCACCGCGCGGCCTGGCCCGCGGCGATGGCCGGCATCGGACAGGGCCGCGACGCCACGCCGGTGCAGGCCGCGGCGGCGCTCGCGGTGTGGCAATCGGTGGCGGTGCCGAAGGCCGCCTATCAGCTCGAAGGCCACCGGGTGACCGCGATCGAAGCCGATCTCGCCGCGTTCGATGCCGACGTGTTCGGCGTCGTTGATCGTGTTGCGCCGGCGCTGCGCGCGGAGTCCGCGCAACAATCGCTGGCGCGGCTGGTGGACAAGCTCGACGCCACCCGGCGCGACGCCGCGACCTGCCGGCGGCTGCACGAGGCCGCCGTCAAGCGCGCCGCCAGCCGCAACGCGTTGCTGGCGCGTCGCGCGGCGACCGAGCTGCTGCTGGACGACGCCCGCCACGCGTTCGGCGTCGCTGAGATTACCGAGCTGGCGCTGCCGTTCGAGCGCGCGCTGGCGCGGCAGCGCCTCGCGGCCGATCAGGAGGCGCTGCGGCGCGATCTCTACGACATCGCCGACGGTCGCGACGACGCCGCGCTGCGCCAGGAGCGCGGCGGCCTCGACCTCGACCGGCTGCCCGGCGACATCGATCGCGAGACGCTGCGGCAGACGCAATTGCTCGACGACATCGCCGCGGCGTCGGCGACGCTGCATCAGGCGCAGGCCGATTGCGCCGCGCTGACCAAGGGCCGCGACGCCGCGGCGCAAGCCGCCGAACGTGCCGAGGCCAATGCCGAATTGCTGTCGATCGCCGAACGCTGGCTGCTGCGCGCTGCGGCCGCGCGGTTGGCGTCGCGCGCCATCGAACGGCACCGCGCGATGGTGCAGGATCCGTTGATCGCGCGGGCGAGCTCGCTGTTCGCCACCGCGACCGGCGCCGCCTTCGCCGGGCTCGGCATCGACTATGGCGACGACGACCAGCCGGTGCTGGTGGCGCGGCGCTGCGACGGCAGCCAGGTCGCGGTCGCGGGGCTCAGCGAAGGCAGCCGCGATCAGCTGTTCCTGGCGCTGCGCTTGGCGCTGTTGGAGCGCCGCAGCTCCGAGTCGATCCCGTTCATCGGCGACGATCTGTTGACCAGCTTCGACGAGCCGCGCACGCTGGCGACGCTGCGGCTGCTCGCCGAGGCCGGCCGGCAGCGCCAGATCATCCTGTTCACGCATCACCGCCATGTCGCCGAGCTGGCCAAGGCGCTGAACGATCATCCGGTTGAACTGATCGAGCTGTGAGCCGAACCGGTCAGCGTCCCGTCAGCTAACGTCTGATACAACGTCAGCGACGCGCGAGCTCGCTGCCGCGCGATTCAGGATTCGGAGGCGGCCATGAACAACGCAACTCTTTTGAAACTGCATCGCTGGACCAGCCTGGTGTTCGCGCTGCCGCTGATCGTGGTTCTGCTCACCGGGCTGATCCTGTCGTTCGAACCGATCGTGCAGGACCGCGCGCTGGATCCTGCGCTGGTCAATGCCGACCGTGTCACATCCCTGATCCAGCGCTTCGATCCCGACGGCCGGGCCCGCGGCCTGTCGATCAGCGCGGTCGGCCAGCGGCTGCAGCTGCAAGGTACCCCGGCGCCGGCGATCGATCTGGTCACCGGCGAGGCGGCGACCACCAGCGATGTGGTGGGCAGCGTCATTCTGTGGTCGCGGCGCACCCATGAGCACCTGTTCGATCAGGAATGGCTGCTGATCGCCTCGACCATCGCGATGGTGGCGATCATGATCATCGGCACGCTGATGGGGCTGCCGCGGCTGCGCAACAGCCTGGCCGGCTGGCACAAGGGCATGGCCTGGTTCACCATTCCGCTGCTGCTGCTGAGCCCGATCACGGCGCTGTTGATGCTCTCCGGCATCACCTTCCAGGGCGCGCCGCCGCCCGCCGGTAAGCCGCTGCAGCTGATCGAAGCGGTGCGCGCGGTGGCGCAATCGCACGATCTGACCAAGCTGACCTCGCTGCGCAATCGCGGCGGCCGGGTGATGGCGCGGATCTACGAGGACGGCGAGCTGCGCGCCTACACTGTTACCACCGACGGCGTTGCAGTGCTGCCGCGCAATTGGCCGCGGCTGCTCCATGAAGGCAATTGGTTTACGCTGCTGTCCGGCTCGCTCAACGTCATCACCTCGGTGGTGTTGATCGGGCTGCTCGGGACCGGGCTCGTGATGTGGGGGCGGCGCAAGCTGCGGCCGCGCACGCGCCGTCCGGTCGTCGAATCCGGCACCGCCGTCGGACCGGCCGCGTAGCCGGCGAAGCCGGCTAAAATTTCGGAGTGTTTGCGATGTTGCGTGTTGCCGCCCCCGTGTTGATCGCCGCCCTGCTGGTTGCGAGTTCGCCGGCCTCGGCGCAGATGCCGGGCGGCGGGCCGCCCGCAGTCGGCACGGTGGTGGCGGTGCCGCAGCCGATCACCGAGAGCACCGAGATCAACGGCCGGGTGCAGGCGATCGGCCGCGTCGATCTCACCGCGCGGGTCAACGCGTTCTTGCAGGACCAATTGTTCGTGGAAGGCGCCGAGGTCAAAAAGGGCGATCTATTGTTCCGGCTGGAGCAGCCGCCGTTCGAGGCCGACGTCGAAGCCAAGCGCGCCGCGGTCGCCCAAGCCGAGGCGCAACTCGACTACGCCGACCTGGCGCTGGCGCGTGCCGATCAACTGGTGAAGACCTCGGCCGGCAGCCAGAGCACCGCCGACAATGCCCGCGCCGCGCAGCGCACCGCGGCGGCGCAGCTGCGCTCGGCGAAGGCGCAGCTCACCCAATCCGAGATCAATCTCGGCTACACCGAGATCCGTTCGCCGATCGACGGCCGCATCGGCCGCATCCAGGTCACCGTCGGCAACGTGGTCGGCGCCTCGTCCGGCGTGCTGGCGACCGTGGTCAGCCAGGACCCGATCCATGTGGTGTTTCCGATCTCGGTGAAGCGGCTGCTGCTGCTGCGCGAGCAATTGGCCACGCAAGGCGGCTTCGACGCGGTGCGGCTGCGCTTGCGGCTGCCCGACGGCCGGCTCTACGGCGAGGTCGGCAAATTGCAATTCGTCGACATCAACGTCGCCCGCGACACCGACAGCATCATCCTGCGTGGCCTGATCGCCAATCCGCCAAAGCCCGGCGGCGACCGCGAGCTGACCAACGACGAGATGGTGCGGGTGGTGCTGGAGAACGTCACGCCGCGCGAGCTGATGACGATCCCGCGCGCCGCGGTTTTGACCGACCAGCAGGGCGACTACGTCTATGTGGTGGGCGACAAGGACATCGCGCAGCCGCGCCGCGTCAAGCTCGGGCAATCCACCGCCGACACCGCGGTGATCGCTAGCGGCCTCAACGGCGGCGAGCGCGTCGTCGTCGAGGGCCTGCAGCGGGTGCGGCCGAACGCGCCGGTGGCGCCGTCGCCGATCGATGCGTCGGTCGCCAAGCCGGCCAGCAGGGGCTGAGACGATGATCTCCGATCTGTTCATCGACCGGCCGCGGCTCGCCGTCGTCGTCGCGCTCGTCACCACGCTGGTCGGCGGGCTGGCGATGTTGCGGATTCCGGTGTCGCAATTGCCCGACATCGTGCCGCCGCAGGTGCGGGTCTCGACCAACTTCCCCGGCGCGTCCGCCGAGGTGCTGGAATCCACCGTGGCGCAGCCGATCGAGGCCAAGGTCGTCGGCGTCGACAAGATGCTCTACATGAAGAGCAGTAGCGGCAATGACGGCTCCTACACGCTCGACGTCTCGTTCGCGCTCGGCAGCAATCCCGACATCAACACCGTCAACGTCAACAACCGCGTACAGAACGCGTTGTCGCAGCTGCCGGCCGAGGTGCGGCTGCAAGGCGTCGCCGTGCAGAAGCGCTCGTCGTCGATGCTGCAGGTCGTCGACATGTCGAGCAAGGGCGGCAAATACGATCCGGTGTTTCTGACCAATTACGGTCTGATCAACGTGGTGGACGAACTCGCCCGCGTCCCCGGCGTCGGCGAGGCGACGCTGTTCGGCCGGCTCAACTACTCGATGCGGATCTGGTTCGACATCGAGCGGCTGTCCAGCCTCGGCATGGTGCCGTCCGACGTGGTGGCGGCGATCAGCGCGCAGAACGTGCAGGCGCCGGTCGGCCGGATCGGCGCCCAGCCGGTGCCGGACGATCAGAAATTCCAGATCAATCTGCAGACCCAGGGCCGGCTGACCAAGCCGGAGGAATTCGGCGCCATCGTGCTGCGCGCCAACGCCGACGGCTCGGTGCTGCGGGTCAGCGACGTCGCCCGCGTCGAACTCGGCGCGCTCAGCGAGGACACCCACGCCCGCCTCAACGGCGATCCGACGGTCGGCATCGGCATCTTCCAGGCGCCGGGCGCCAACGCCATCAACACCGCGACCGCGGTCAGGGCCAAGCTCGACGAATTGCGGCAGCGCTTTCCCGACGGCGTGCAGGCGCGCGTGGTGTTCGACTCCACGGTGTTCGTCAACGACACCATCAAGGCGGTGATGCACACGCTGCTCGAAGCCTTCGCGCTGGTCGCATTGGTGGTGTTCCTGTTCCTCGGCAATCTGCGCGCCACGTTGATTCCGATCATCGCGGTGCCGGTCAGCCTGATCGGCACCTTCGCGGTGCTGCTGGCGCTCGGCGCCTCGGTCAACACGGTGTCGCTGCTGGCGCTGGTGCTGGCGATCGGCATCGTCGTCGACGACGCCATCGTGGTGGTGGAGAACGTCGAACGGGTGATGGAGGAGGAGCCGGAGCTGTCGCCGGCCGACGCCACCAAGAAGGCGATGAACCAGGTCACCGCGCCGATCATCGCCATCACGCTGGTGCTGTTGTCGGTGTTCGTGCCGATCGGATTCCTGCCGGGAATCATGGGCGAATTGTTCCGGCAATTCGCCATCACCATCAGCGCCGCGATGCTGATCTCGGCGATCAACGCGCTGACGCTGTCGCCGGCGCTGTGCGCGGTGTTCCTGCGCCATGGCGGCCCGCGCCGCGGCGTCATGCATTGGATCGGCCGGCGCATCGACGGCGCCCGCGACCGCTATGCCGGCGCGGTGCGGATCGCGCTGTACCGCCCGGCGCTGTCGATCCTGATCGTGATCGGCTGCGGCCTCGGCATCGCGACGCTCAACGGCGTCACGCCGAGCGGCTTCCTGCCGGAAGAAGACCAGGGCGCGTTCTTCATCAACGTGCAATTGCCCGACGGCGCCTCGGTGGCGCGCACCGAACAGACCGTGCTGGCGGTGGAGAACATCGTCAAGACCATGCCGCAGGTCCGCGACGTGCTGTCGATCGTCGGGCTGTCGCTGCTCGACAATTATTCCGCGAGCAACAACGCCTTCATGATTGTGCAGCTGAAGCCGTTCGAGGACCGCCGCGGCGCCGCGTCGTCGGCGCAGACGCTGATCGCCAAGACCTTCGGCGCCGTGCAGCAGGTGCGCACCGCGACGGTGCTGCCGTTCAACCTGCCGCCGGTGATCGGGCTGTCGACCGCCGGCGGCTTCCAGTATCAGCTGGAATCGCTGGAAGGCGCCGAACCCGCGGCGATGGGCAGCGTCACCAACGGGCTGCTCGCCGCCGGCAATCAGCATCCGCAGCTCAGCCGGGTGTTCAGCACCTACGGCGCCAACGCGCCGTCGTATTATCTCGATATCGACCGCGAAAAGGCGCAGGCGCTCGGTGTCACCATCAACGACGTGTTCTCCGCGCTGCAGATCACGCTCGGCGGGCTCTACATCAACAACTTCAACATGTTCGGGCGCACCTGGCAGGTCAACCTGCAGGGCGACGCGGAAGGCCGCCGCGACCTGCCGGCGCTGTGGGACATCTACGTCCGCAACGCCAAGGGCACGATGGTGCCGCTGCAGTCGATCGCCTCGTTGCGCAGCGTCACCGGACCCGCGGTGATCACCCGCTACAACAATTATCGCTCGGTGACGATCAACGGCTCGCCGGCGGCCGGCGTGTCTTCCGGTGCGGCGATGGCGGCAATGGCCGAAGTCTCACAGAAGACGCTGCCGCCGGGCTACGCCTTCGAGTGGACCGGCACCGCCTATCAGGAGCACGAGGCGGTCGGCAAGACCGGCTACATCCTCGGGCTGGCGCTGCTGTTCGCCTATCTGTTCCTGGTGGCGCTGTATGAGAGCTGGGTGATTCCGGTCCCGGTGCTGCTGTCGGTGTCGATCGCGGTGTTCGGCGCCTTCGTCGGCGTGCTGATCGCCGGCGTGACGCTGGATCTCTACGCCCAGATCGGGCTCGTGGTGCTGATCGCGCTGTCGGCCAAAAACGGCATCCTGATCGTCGAATTCGCCAAGGAGCAGCGCGAGGCCGGGCTGTCGATCACCGAAGCCGCGGTGCTCGGCGCCCGCCTGCGATTCCGCGCGGTGATGATGACCTCGATCGCCTTCATCCTGGGGCTGGTGCCGCTGGTCTGGGCCGACGGCGCGGCGATGCTGGCGCGGCGCAATCTGTCGACCCCGGTATTCGCCGGCATGCTCACCGCGAGCCTGCTCGGCATCCTGCTGATCCCGATGCTCTACGTCGTCTTCCAGTCGATCCGGGAGTCGGTTGCCGGCAACGGCCGGTTCGGCGCGTGGGCGGCGAGCCACCTGCCGCAATGGGCACGCGCGTTCGGCAAAAGATCATAACAAAGCCGACCACGTCATTGCGAACCGAACGCGGCGCGCTGCGCCGAGTGAAGCTGAAGCAATCCAGGGGCCTCACGCGCAGCCCCTGGATTGCTTCGTCGCAAGAGCTCCTCGCAATGACGAGCAGAGACGCCTGTTAACCTCGTGTCCCGGACGCGGTGCAGCGCGGAGCGCTGCGCCGTGAGCCGGGACCGTTACGCGTGCTGAGTCGAGGAGAGCCGCGTTCTGGAACGGCCCCGGCTCTGCAGCGCACCACGCCGCTCCGCGGCGCGTTGCGCTGCGTCCGGGGCACGGCGCTCATCGAAGGGCGTCGCCATCAACCATCCCGGTTGTTACTTCACCGCGATCTCGATCAGCGACGGGCCGTCGCGGTCGAGCGCCTCGGCGATCGCGGCGCGGATCGCGTCGGGGGTGTCGGCCTTGACCGACGGCACGCCCATCGATGTCGACAGCGCCATGAAGTCGATCGCCGGATCGTCGACGTCCATGCCGACGAAGCGGCCGGCGACCGCGTTCTTGCAGCCGAGCTGCTTGGCGATGTTCTGCAGCACGCCGTAGCGGCGGTTGTTGAACACGATGAACAGCACCTTGGCGCGATAGCGCGCCGCGCTCCACAGCGCCTGCGGCGAGTACATCGCGCCGCCGTCGCCGACCAACGACGCCACCGGGCCGTCATGCAGCAACGCGGCGCCGACCGCGGCCGGCATGTTGCAGCCGAGCACGCCGCCGCGGGCGAAGAAGTAGCGCCCCGGCCGCGTCATCAGCAAGTCCTGCACCTGGCCGAAGGTCGCCGCGGAATCATTGGCGAGCAGCGTGTTGTCCGGCAGCGCATCCGACACCGTCAGCACCGCGGCGTCGGGCGACAGCGGCGTCTCGTGCGCGGTGCTGAGAATTTCCGCGCGAGTCTTTGCGATCTGCGCCTGCTTCGTGGCATCGCGCTGCGCCAAGCGCGCCATCACGCTGTCGCGGTCGAGCAGCCCGCCGAGCCGCGCCGCAGCCGATTGCAGCGTCGCGCCGATATCGCCGAGCAGCGCCATGTGCGCCGGGTGTTCGCGGCCGAACGCGTCCGGATTGTCGGCGACATGCAAAATCTGCACGCCGTCGGGGATCGGGCGGACGTCGCGATACGGATAGGCGACGAAGGCGCGGCCGCCGACCAGCACCAGCGCCTCGACGCGTTCCAGCCGTTCGCGGATCGCGGCGAAATCCGGCTTCAACACCCCGGCCCAGCACGGATGCGCCGAGGGAAACGCCGAGCGCGAGGTCAGCTGCATCCCCGCCACCGCATAGCCGCCGGCTTCCGCAAAGGCGACCAGCCCTGCAGCCGCCGGCGCCGGCAGATCGTCGCCGAGCAGCACGAACACCTTCTCCGGATCGTGGCGCGCCAGCGCTTCGGCGAAGCTGTCGGAATCCGGCGAGGGGCCAAGCCGCGGCGGCGCCGAGGCCGGCGGCGTCGGGCCTTCGACCGGCTGATCGAGCACGTCCATCGGCAGCGACAAGAACACCGGGCCACACGGCGGGGTGCGGGCAATCGCAAAGGCGCGGCGCAATGCGGCGCCGAGATCCTCGCCGCGGCGCACCTCCTTGGCCCATTTGGTCACCGGGGCTGCGAGCGCCACCAGATCGCCGGACAGCCACGGCTCGGTCGCCAGATGCCTGGTGTCCTGCTGCCCGGCGGTGACCACCAGCGGCGTCTCGCTGGCCTTGGAGGCGACCAGCACCCCCATCGCGTTGCCGAGCCCGCCCATCGCATGCAGATTGACGAAGCCGGTCTTGCCCGAGGTCAGCGCCCAGCCATCGGCCATGCCGACCGCGGTGGCCTCCTGCAGTCCGAGCACGTAGTTGATGTCGGGGGCATCGACCAGCGCGTCCATCAGCGGCATTTCGGTGGAGCCCGGATTGCCGAACACGTGGGTGATGCCCTCGTCGCGCAGAATATCGAGCAGGATGTCGCTGGCCGGTCGCGTCATGGCATGTCCTCGTGGGTTGCGTTTGTCGCCAGAGTAACCGCGGAGGCGCGGCAGCGGGCGGCGAACTGCGACGTACTCGCGCGACGCTGTGGCATCCGCTATGTTCAAACGATCAAATCATGGCACCGGATTGCGCATGGACGAGCTCGACCGCAAGATACTGCGCATTCTGCAGGAGGATGCCTCGATCCAGAATCAGGACCTCGCGACCCGGGTCGGGCTGTCGCCGTCGCCCTGCCTGCGCCGGGTCAAGGCGCTGGAGGCGGCCGGCGTGATCAAGCGCTACGTCGCGCTGGTCGATGGCCCTGCGGTCGGCACCGGCTTCATCGCCTTTGTCGAGGTGCGGCTGGAGAAGCAGGTCGAGGCCTATTCAACTCGCTTCGAGTCGATGGTGCTGACGCGGCCGGAGGTGATCGATTGCGCCTTCGTCACCGGCGAGTTCGATTATCTGTTGAAGATCGCGGTGGCCGATCTCGACGAGTTTCACCGCTTTCTCACCCAGGTGCTGGCGCGCATCGAAGGCGTCGCCAACACCCGCAGCATCATCCCGGTGAAGCGGATCAAGGAAACCACGGCGATCAAGATCGGGTGAGGGCGTTTCGAGGGGAATGAGCGCATCGGATGTGCTTCGTAGCTCTTGATCAGAGGTCCGCGTGTAGCACCGAGCGCTCTACGAGCACTGACTCACCTCTCCCCGCTTGCGGGGAGAGGTCGACCCGGCGGAGCGCAGCGAAGCCGGGTCGGGTGAGCGACTATCTGGCGTGTCAAGTTGCATTAGCGTATTCGGCTCGCGCATCGCGCGCTTTGGCGTTGAGGCGGACCAGGAGTTTGCGCGC
>NZ_JACHIH010000025.1 GCF_014203125.1 Rhodopseudomonas rhenobacensis | reverse complement strand
GGTAACCTGCCTTGTGCGTACGAGTGCGGTCCAGCGACTGTTCGGTCGTGCGTGACAACGGCGATGGTCCCAGGCTCACCCACGGTTGTTGCCGGAGGGGTATCGGGCGTCATCGCCGCGCGCGGTGGCCGGTGGCCACCGGCCAACGCGCTAAGCCGCTTCCATCGCACATTTTGCTCAATGGGCAGATACAAGGGGGCGCTTCGGCATAACGCGGCGCCCCCTCACCCGGCGTGACAAGCCTTCGCTTGTCACGCCACCCTCTCCCCGCAAGCGGGGCGAGGGAAGGCGCGCGGCGCCGCTGCTATTAATTTCGACGTTCGGCTGAGCGGAAACCGGATCATCCCCCGACCGGCAGCCGGGTTTCGACAATCCGCGCCAGCATGCTGGCGCCGATCGGCAGCAGCTGGTCGTCGAACACATAACCGGGATTGTGCAGCGGCACCGAGCCGTCCTGGCTGACCGTCGCAGTTACGCCGCGGCGGCGCGGCTCAGCACCCGCACCGGGATCGACTTCGCCGCCGGCACCTTGCTCTTTTCGGCGTGATGCCATAGCGGAATTAGCGGATTGCATTCCGGGTAGTACCCGCCGATGCAGCCTTCCGGAATATTGTAGGCCACCACGCGCAACCCGCCGACCTCGCGCGCGACACCATCGTCGACCGCGGTCTGCAGCGTGATCACATCGCCCTCGCGCAGCTTGAAGCGGTCGATGTCGTTGCGATGCATCAGCACCACCTCGCGCGAGCCATAGATGCCGCGGAAACGGTCGTCGTAATTGTAGATCGTGGTGTTGAACTGGCCGTTGGTGCGCAGCGTGATCAGCTGCACCACGTCGCGGTCGCTGGCGGGAATCGCGATGTCGCTGGTCAGCGTCGTCGCGGTGATGAAATTCGCCTTGCCGGTCTTGGTCTCCCACGCGCGGTGCCGCGCGCCGAGCGGGCGGTGGAAGCCGCCGGGCTGCCACAGCCGGGCGTTGAAGTCGTGGAAAATCTTCGGGTAGGTCGCCGCGATGGCGTCGCGCACCTTGCTATAATCGGCGACCCAGTCGTCCCACGGCACTTTGCTGTCGACAAGCGTCGCTTTCGCCAGCTCGGCGACGATCTTCGGCTCTGATAGCAACTCGGCGCTGGCCGGTTCGATCTGGCCGCGCGAGCCGTGCATGAAGCCGACGCTGTCCTCGATCGACACCGCCTGCGGACCGCTGGCCTGATTGTCGATCTCGATGCGGCCGAGGCACGGCAGGATGAACGACACCTCGCCATGCACCAGCGCGGTGCGGTTCAATTTGGTGATGATCTGCACGGTGAGCCGGAGCTTGCGCCACGCCGGCGTCACCAGCCGATGCTCCGGCACCGCGCGCACCAGATTGCCGCCGAGCGAGATCACCGCGCGGACGCTGCCGTCGATCACGCCTTCGCAGGTCTCGACGGTGTTGAGGCCCTTCTTTGGCGGCACCTCGATATCGAACAAGGCCTTGATCTTGTCGGCCGGCACCATCTCCGGCTTCTCGGTGACGCCGACGGTGCGCTGGCCCTGCACGTTGGAATGGCCGCGCACTGGACAAATCCCGGCGCCGGGGCGTCCGATATTGCCGCGCAGCAGCGCCAGATTGACCAGCGTCTGCACCGTCTCGACGCCCATCTTGTGCTGCGTCAGTCCCATGCCGTAGACGAAGATCACCGATTTGGCGTGCGCATAGACCGTGGCGGCGGCTTCCAGCGCGGTGCGGCTCAGTCCCGCGTGGCGCTCGATGTCGGGCCAGTTGGCGGCCCGCGCCGCGGCGGCGAAGTCGTCGAAGCCGTGGGTGTGCTCGCGGATGAAATCGTGGTCGAGCACCGCGGTGCCGCCCGAAGCCGAGGCGTCGTCGTCGAGCGCGAACAGCACCTTGGCGATGCCGAGCATCGCCGCGGTGTCGCCGCCGGCCTTGACCTGATGATACTGCGAACTGATCGGCGTCGGCTCGCTGATCAGCATCTCGGCGGGCGATTGCGGATTGGCAAATTCCACCAGCCCGCGCTCGCGCAACGGATTGAAGGTGACGATCGGCACGCCGCGCTTGGCTGCGTCCTGCAGCTGATGCAGCATGCGCGGGCTCGAGGTGCCGACGTTCTGGCCGAAGAAGAAGATGCAATCGGTGGTTTTGAAATCGTCGAGCGTGCAGGTGCCGACCGGCACGCCGATGCTTTCCGGCAGCGCCACCGAGGTGGTCTCGTGGCACATGTTGGAGCTGTCCGGCAGGTTGTTGTTGCCGTAGGCCCGCGCCAGCAGCGAATACATGAAGGCGGTTTCCAGCGAGGCGCGGCCGGAGGCGTAGAACACCGCGCTGTCGGGCTGCATCGCCTTCAGCTCGCGGCCGATCTCCGCGAAGGCGTCGTCCCAACTCACGGGGAGATATTTATCGCTCGCGGCATCCCACCGTAGCGGATGGGTGAGCCGCCCGGCGTCCTCGAGCTGGTGATCGTCCCACGCCTCGAGCTCGGTCACGGTGCGCTCGGCGAAGAACGCCGGCGTCACCCGCTTGCTGGTGACTTCCCAGGTGGTGGCCTTGGCGCCGTTCTCGCAGAATTCGAACACCCGCGGGTCGGCCGGCTTGGCCCAGGCGCAGCTGACGCACATGAAGCCGTCGTTCTTGTTCTGCTGCAGCAGCAATTCCGGGCCAGTGAACGGCACGCGGTCGCGCGCGATACTTTTCGCCACCGAGCGCAGCGAGCCCCAGCCGCCGGCCGGTTCTTCGTTCGGTTCGACCACCAGATCCGGTCCGAATTCGCGCTTCGATGCCATGCTGTGCACTCCGATCGCCCGGCGCGACGCAACGTCGCGGCTAGGCAATGACCGGAGTGGAATGTTGGCTCGGCGCGAAGGTTCCGCCGATGACCAAGCAGTGATCAATGAGTCAAATGAGGTGTCGTCAAATGAGGTGTCGTCAAATGAGGTGTCGTGTCCCGGACGCGGTGCAGCGCTCTGCGCTGCGCCGTGAGCCGGGACCGTTCCGAGCGTCGCGTTCCGTAACGGCCCCGGCTCTGCAGCGCACCACGCCGCAAGCGCGGCGTGCTGCGCTGCGTCCGGGCACGCTCAGGTTCTGCTCAGCCCTTCTCGACCTCGCCGCCGGCGTCGATCCAGCCTTTGAAGCCGCCGAGGTTGCGCACGGTGCCGTAGCCCATCTCCTTCAGCGACTTGCCGACCAACGCCGAGCGGCCGCCGGAGGCGCAATAGGTCACCACGGTCTTGGCGCGGTCGAAGGCGGCGTCGTGCAGCGGCGAGGTGGGATCGGCACGAAACTCCACCAGCCCGCGCGGCACCGCCAGCGCACCCGGCACCTTGCCGGAGGCTGCCACTTCGCCGGGCTCGCGGACATCGAGGAACAGCACGTCCGGCCGCCCGAGCAGCGTCTTGGCTTCGTCCGGGCTGATCCGCGGGATCTCGGCGTCGGCCTCGGCGACCATCATTTGTACCGTCTTCATCGGGGTCTCCATCTGCGGAAAGGGTGCGGCGATCTAAGCGCCAAAGAGGAAATTCTTGCAATCGAAAGCGGCTTGAGAGCAAGGCTTTGCATTAGTTACCAAGGCGAGAGAATAATCCACTCCGGTAGTGTGGTGTGGAGCGACCGCCGACGACGGAAAGATGCAGCGCCAATGACTCTCAGCCTTCCCCTCTTGGCAGCCACGCTGGCGGCGAGTGCCGCAACGCTATGGGGCGCGCATCGGCTGGCGCGTCACGCGCTGCTGCGCGGCTTGCGCGCGCCGCGGCTGCCGCATGAGCACGGCCCTGCGGATTACGGCTTGCCGGCGGCGTGCGTCAGCGAAGTCCGGATTGCCGGGCCGGGCGGCCGCTCGCTGTTCGGCTGGCTGGTGGAGCCGCCGCCGGCCGCCGCGCGGCCGGCGCCGGCGGTGCTGGTGATGCACGGCTGGGGCTCCAACGCCGCGCAGATGTGGCCGGTGGTGCCGCCGCTGCATGCCGCGGGCTACGCGGTGCTGCTGATCGACGCCCGCTGCCACGGCCGCAGCGACGACGAGACTTTCACCTCGATGCCGCGCTTTGCCGAGGATATCGCCGCCGGTCTCGCCTGGCTGCGCGCGCGGCCGGGGATCGCGCCGGACCGCCTCGCGCTGCTCGGCCATTCGGTCGGCGCCGCCGCGACGCTGCTGCACGCCGCGCGCTGCCACGACGTGCGCGCGGTGGTCAGCCTGTCGGCCTTCGCGCATCCGCGCGAGGTGATGCAGCGCTGGATGGCCGAGCATCGCATCCCCGTTCCGGTGATCGGCTGGTACGTGCTGCGCCACGTGCAGCAGGTGATCGGCGCGCGGTTCGACGACATCGCGCCGCTCGCCACCATCGCCGCCGTGCGATGCCCGGTGCTGCTGGTGCACGGCCGTGACGACGCCACCGTGCCGTTTTCCGATGCGCAGCGGCTGGCCGCGGCATCGCCGGACGCACGGCTGTTGCCGGTCGATGGCGACCACGATCTGCGCGAGGCGCTCGCGCCCTATGCGGGCGAGCTGCTGGCCTTTCTCGACGCCGCCTGCCGCGCACCGGACCGGCGGCGCGCCGGCACAGCCCGTTTCAGCTGAGCGCGCGCAAGCCTGCGCTAATCAAAAGGCCCGACGGCATCGCTGCCATCGGGCCTGTGGTCGTCGTGGGGTCCTGGTATCCCGCGTTACGCTCAGTCGAACGGCTTCGGCGGCGTGGTCTTGTCGGTCGACGGCGGCAGGATCGGCAGCTTGAAGTCCGGCTGATCGCCGGTCAGCGTCTTCAGGAAGGCGACGATCTTGCTGTTCTCCTCGGGGGTGAAGGTCTTGCCGAGCTGGATCCGGCCCATGGTCTCGACCGCCTCGGTCAAGGTCGCGGCTTCGCCGTCGTGGAAGTAGGGATAGGTGAGTTCGACGTTGCGCAAGGTCGGCACCTTGAAATTGAAGCGGTCGGCTTCCGCCTTGGTCACCGCGATGCGGCCCTGCGCCAGGTTGGTGGTCTTGTAGGGAGCCATCACGCCCATCTTCTGGAAGGTGTTGCCGCCGACCGCCGAGCCGTTGTGGCAGGCGGTGCAGCCGGACTCCTTGAACAGCTCGTAGCCCGCGAGTTCGGTCGGGGTCAGCGCCTTCTTGTCGCCCTTCAGCCATTTGTCGAACCGCGAATTCGGCGTGACCAGGGTTTCCTCGAACGCCGCGATCGCCTTGGTGACTTCTTCGATCGTCACCTTGTCGTTGCCGAACACCGATTTGAACTCGCCGACATAACCCGGGATCGATTGCAGCGTCGCCACCGCCAATTCGTGGGTCGAGGCCATCTCGCCGGGATTGGCGATCGGACCGCCGGCCTGGTCGCGCAGCGTCAGCGCCCGGCCGTCCCAGAACTGCGCGACGTTGAGGCTCGAGTTCAGCACCGTCGGCGAGTTGATCGGGCCTTTCTGCCAGTTGTGGCCGATCGAGCTCTTCAGGTTGTCGGAGCCGCCCATCGACAGGTTGTGGCAGGAATTGCAGGAGATGAAGCCGGACAGCGACAGCCGAGGATCGAAGAACAGTTTCTTGCCGAGTTCGACCAGCTTGGCGTCTTTGACGACCGCCGCCGGCAACGGCTGGATCGGCTCGTCGGCCGGTGCGGCCCATAGTGGCGTCGAGATACAGAGCGTCGTCGCGAGCAGCAGCGCTTTAGAAATTCTCATGAGAGCCCCCGGTGATGCGGGCGGCCACCCCCAGCCCAGGAGCGTAGACCAGCCGCTTTTGCTAACTACTCGTATTCTAACAGAGCGGCGTTCACCGCGAATTGATAGGGGTCAATTTTAATGAGACTGATGTGCAACTAACGCGGGAGACGGAGGCGTGCGGCGGCTATAAGGTACCGCTGGAAGCGGCGCGATCAGTCGGGAGCATAACTGCATAGCTGCAGTGTCATTGCGAGCCGAGGACGACGCGCAGCGCCGGCCGAACAGCGAAGCAATCCAGGGGCTTCTTGCGTGGCCTGGATTGCTTCGTCGCAAGAGATCCTCGCAATGACGAACTCAAGCGCCCCGGCTTCCGGTTCCGTCCCGGCAGCCCGACAATCCTGGTGCCGATGAAAATTGCGACCTTCAACATCAACAATGTCAACCGCCGGCTGCCCAACCTGCTGCGCTGGCTGAAGCAGGTGAAGCCCGACATCGTCTGCCTGCAGGAATTGAAATGCAGCGACGCCGAGTTTCCGGCGCAGGCGATCGAAGGCGCCGGCTATCACGCGGTGTGGCAGGGCGAGAAGACCTGGAACGGGGTGGCGATCCTGTCGCGCCGCGCCGCGCCGATCGTGACGCAGCGGCGGTTGCCCGGCGATCGCAAAGACGTGCAGAGCCGCTACATCGAAGCGGCGATCGACGGCATTCTGGTCGGCTGCCTGTATCTGCCGAACGGCAATCCGCAGCCGGGTCCGAAATTCGACTACAAGCTGGCCTGGTTCAAGCGGCTCAACGCTCACGCGCGCAAATTGCTGCAGCAGGACATTCCTATCGTGCTGGCCGGCGATTTCAACGTCGCGCCGACCGAGCTCGACATCTATCCGACCAAGTCGTGGAACGACGATGCGCTGGTACAGCCGGCGAGCCGCGCGGCGTTTGCCAAGCTGGTCAAGCAGGGCTGGACCGACGCGCTGCGCGAGCTGCATCCCGACCAGAGGATCTACACGTTCTGGCATTACATGCGGCAGCGCTACGAGCGCGACGCCGGGCTGCGGCTCGACCATCTGCTGCTCAGCCCGCAACTCGCGCCGCGGCTGCGCGACGCCGGGGTCGATCGCGCGGTGCGCGGCCAGCAAGGCGCCAGCGACCACGCGCCGACCTGGATCAAGGTGAAGTAAGCGGGGGATGCGTCGCGGCCGTTGGCGAGGGACGGCGAGCGGGCGTCCATACCGGAGCATTCGCAGTGAGGATTACAGCGTCTGACCCGTATGTGGCAGTCATTCCGGATTGCGAGTTCGAAGAACGAGCAAGTCCGGAATCCAGTATCCCAGGCCGGTGAGTACTGGATCCCGGGTTCACTCGCGGCTTACGCCGCTCGCGCCCCGGGATGACACTCTCGAACTAATTGCGAAGCGCATCAATCCACTATGCACATGCGCCAGCCATACTAATGCAGTGTCTTCTCCAGCTTCTCCGCGGCGCGGAAATCCGCCATGTGATCCAGATTCGGACCGCAGGCGGCTTCCTTGCTGAGCAGATGATAGATCCGCGCGATCACGCGCTGCAGCCGCTTGCTGCGGCCGAACGGCATCGCCCGCGCGCGGCAGATGGCGCGGCGTGCATAGGCCCGGAAATAATCCACAGCGTCCGACATGGATTTCCTAACGCCGACGCCGCCGCAAAGGTTCACGCTGCGGCGGCGGAGGTTTTGCGCCCGACGCTTAGCGCTTGCCGGACTTCTTGCCGCGCTTCGCCGATGTTTTGGCGCTGGCTTTCTTGACGCTGGACGTCTTGCCCGCCGACTTGCCGACTTTCTTGCTCGCCGCCTTAGCGGTCTTGGAAGCCTTGCCGGCTTTCTTGCCGGCTTTGGCGGTCTTTGCAGACTTGGCGGTCTTTGCAGACTTGGCGGTCTTCCCGATCTTGGCCTGCTTGCCGGCGGTCTTGCCGCGGCCGGTTTTCGCGGTCTGTTTGGCGGCTTTCTTCGCCGCCTTCTTCGCGGTCTTCGGCGCGGCCTGGGTCACCGCCTTGGTCACCGACTCGATCGCCTTGCCGGGGCGGGTCTTGCCGGCCGACTTGACGACGCGCTTCGCCGCCGTCTTGGCCGCCCCCTTCGCCAGCGCAGCGGCGCCGTCGATCACGATGTCGATCAGGTTGTCGACCAGCGGCTTCGGCTTCTCGGCGGTCGTCGTCTCTGCGGCGTCGGCTTCATCGGCCGACGGCGTGGTCTTCTCGGTGTCCATGGGACCTCCAACTAAGCAACAAGGTGTGATCAATCACATCGGAACAATTGCCATCCTTGCAGTTAGTTCCCGCTTGTTTCAGGCGGGCTGTTGGATGCCGGCGTCGACCAGGCGCCGCAGCTCCGGCAGGCAGGAGCCGCAATTGCTGCCGGCGCGTAGCCGCCGGCCGATCTGCTCGACCGTGGTGGCCTCGCCGCGCGCGAGCGCCGCGCGGATCGTGTTCAGCCCGACGCCGAAGCAGGCGCAGACCATCGGCCCGGCATCGATGAGGCCGGCGACGGATTTGCCCGACAGCACCGCGCGGCGCTGCGCGGCATCGAGCAAATCCTCTGCAAACAGCGCCTTCACCGCATCCCATTGCGGTGCGACCGCTGCCGGCCCGATGAAAAGGCAGCCGATCAGCCGGCCGTCGAGGAATGCGGCGGCGCGATACAGCCCGGCGGGCTCGTCGACATATTCGGCGAGTTCGGCGGTGCCGAACATCTCCAGCGCCCGCGCGCGCCACGCCGCCGGCGCGTCGTTGCTGGCGAACAGCAGGCCATGGCCGTTCTGCAGCGTGACGCGCGACCACCAGCTTTCGGAGGGCAGCGTCAACGGCGTTCGAGTGAGCGCGAAGCCGCGCGTGCCGAACACGACCGGCGCGATCGCAGCCGGCGTCGCCTTGGCCTCGGGCTGTCCGGAAAGTGGATCGGTGATCGCCGCCACCAGATCGCCGACCCGCGCGGAGGACGCGGCGGCATCGCTCCAATGGATCGGAGCGAATAGCGAGCCCGGCCGCTGACCGTCGCTGACGACGACCTTCAAGATGACGCTGCCATGGGCCGTCGTCACCCGGGCGAGACCGCCGTCGACCAGCCCCAGGTTTGCCACATCATTTTTGTGCAGCTCGACGAACGGCTCCGGGCGGTGCGCGGCGAGCCGCGGGCTGAGCCCTGAGCGGGTCATGCTGTGCCACTGGTCGCGCACCCGCCCGGTGTTAAGCCGGAACGGAAATTCCGCCGATAGGGCTTCGTGCGGGCTGGGCTTTTCCGGCGCGATCAATAGCGCCCGGCGATCCGCGGTGAAGAATCCGCCCTCCGCAAACAACCGCGGCTCGCCAATCGCTTCGCCCGCGCGCGCTGGCCATTGCACCGGCTCCATCGCATTGAAAGCTTCATCACTCAGCGCCGCCAACGCGCCGATATCAAAGGCGCGGTCGCCGTCGTTCTCGAACGCCGAGAGCGCGGCGTGCTCCCGAAAAATCTCCGCGGCGGATTGATAGTTGAATGGGTGCGAAAAGCCCATGCGCAGCGCCACTTGCGCGACGATCCACCAGTCCGGCCGGGCTTCGCCGGGCAGCGGCAGGAAGGCGCGCTGCCGCGAGATTCTGCGCTCCGAATTGGTGACGGTGCCGTCCTTCTCGCCCCACGCCGCGGCCGGCAGCAGCACATGCGGCTTTGCATCGAGCGTGTCGTTGCCGGCGACGTTCTCCGAAATAACTAACAGCTCGAGCTGGCGCAACGCCTCGCGCATCGTGCCGGCGCGCGGCAGCGACACCGCGGGATTGGTCGCCATCACCCACAGCGCCTTGATCTCGCCGCGCGCGATCGCCTCGAACAGCTGCACCGCCTTCAGCCCGTCGCGCTGCGCCATCTGCGACGCGCGCCAGAACCGGCCGACGCGGTCGATGTTGTCCGGCGTAAAATCCATCTGCGCCGCGAGCTGATTGGCGAGCCCGCCGACCTCGCGGCCGCCCATCGCGTTGGGTTGCCCTGTCAGCGAAAACGGCCCCATGCCCGGCTTGCCGATCCGTCCGGTGGCGAGATGGCAGTTGATGATGGCATTGACCTTGTCGGTGCCCTGCGCCGATTGGTTGACCCCCTGCGAGAAACAGGTGACCACTTTCGGCGTGTTGCGAAACAGCGCGAAGAATATCTCCACATCGGATTCGGCAAGCCCGGCAGCGCGCGCGGTCGCGGCGATGTCGGGGGCGATCTCGCGCGCCCGCACCAAAGCTTCGGTGAGGTTCGCGGTGTGCGCGTCGATATAGCCGTAGTCGAGCGCCAGCGTGTCGGCGAGGTGCACCAACAGGCCGCTGAACAACGCGACATCCATGCCGGGGGCGAGCCCAAGAAACAGATCGTCGGCCTCGACGCTCTCGGTGCGGCGCGGATCGATCACCACGATCTTGGTGCCGCGGGCGCGCTTGTTGGCGAGCATCCGCTGATACAGCACCGGATGGCACCAGGCTGCGTTGGAGCCGACCAGCACGACCAGGTCGGCCTCGTCGAGATCGGCGTAGCTACCCGGCACCACGTCGGCGCCGAAGGCGCGGCGATGCCCGGCGACCGAAGACGCCATGCAGAGCCGCGAATTGGTGTCGACATTGGCCGAGCCGATGAAGCCCTTCATCAGCTTGTTGGCGACGTAGTAATCCTCGGTCAGCAATTGCCCGGAGAGATAGAACGCCACCGAATCCGGCCCATGCTCGGCAATCACCCGCGCAAAACCGTCGGCGACCGCGCCGAGCGCCACGTCCCACGACGCGCGCTTCAATGCGCCGTCGTCGTCGCGTAGCATCGGATGAAGCAAACGTGTTTCAAGGCCCAACGTTTCGCCGAGCGCCGAGCCCTTCGAGCACAGCCGGCCGAAATTCGCCGGATGCGCGGGATCTCCAGCGATCGATGCACCGCCGCGGCCATCGGGACTGGCAAGGATGCCGCAGCCGACGCCGCAATAGGCGCAGGTGGTTTTCACCGCGAGCGGATGCGGGGGCAGCGCGTTCATCAATAGACGTCCTGCTGATAGCGGCCGGCCTTCTTCAGCTCGCCGACGAAGGCGGTGGCCTCCGCCGCCGTCCGCGCGCCGTGCTGCGCCACGATATCGACCAGCGCCAGCTCGACGTCCTTGGCCATCCGCTTGGCGTCGCCGCACACGTAGAGGATTGCGCCGTCGGCCAGCCACGCCCACAGCTCGCGGCCGACCTCGCGCATGCGGTCCTGCACGTAGATCTTCTGATCGCCGTCGCGCGACCACGCCAGCGTCAGCCGCGTCAGCAGCCCCGACGTCTTCATCGCCTTGAATTCGTCGTCGTAGAAGAAATCACAATGCGAGCGTTGATGGCCGAAGAACAGCCAGTTGCGGCCCGGCGCATGGATCGCCTGACGCTCGTGCAGGAAGGCGCGGAAGGGTGCTACGCCAGTGCCGGGGCCGATCATGATGATCGGCACGTTGGGATCGGCGGGCAGCGCAAAGTTGTGCGCCTTCTGCAGATAGACCCGCACCGCATCGCCGGGCTTGAAGCGTTCGGCAAGACAAGTGGAGGCGACGCCGAGCCGCTGCCGCTTGCCGATGATGTAGCGCACCGTATCGACGGTGAGCGAGAGCCGGCCGGGCGTAGCCTTCGGCGACGACGAGATCGAATACAGTCGCGGCTGCAACGGATCGAGCGCCTCGATGAAGGCTTCCGGATCCGGGCGGATGCCGGCGAATTTTTCGATCGCGGCTAATACGTCGAGCGTCGCGGCGTCGCCGTGCGGGTCTTCGCCATTGGCGAGCGCACGGGCCAGCTTCCGGCGTTCGCCGCCGCTGATGTAGGAAAAAAGTTGAAATAGCATGTCGGGCGCCGGCGCCAGCGACACGCCGTCGTGCAGCACGTCGCGCAAGGCGCGGCCGCCGATCGGGAAATCTGCCGGCGCGCCGAGCGCCTTGATCACCGCATCGACCAATGCCGGATCGTTGGTCGGAAACACGCCGAAGGAATCGCCGACGGCGTAGTCGAGCCCGCACGACGCGAGATCGAATTCAACGTGCCAGGTTTCCTTCTCCGAGCCAACTTTGTTGAGCTTGCGGCACGACAGCACGGTGGCGGTCGCCGGATTGTCGCGCGAATAGCCGGGCGCGGGCAGCGTGGCGGGTGTGGCTTCAGCGGCGGCCGGCGTCGAAGCTGCCGGCGGCGCGGCGCCGAGTTGCTCGGCCAGCGCCTTCACCATCCGGGAGGTCTCCTTACCGCCCGGCACGCAGAGGTTCAGCCGCGTCTCCTTGCCGGCGAAGATCGCGCCCGAGTAATTCTTGCAGTCATAGCCGCATTGCCCGCAATCCTGCTGCGCCATCGCCGCCATCAGCTTCCAGCGCAGCGGCTTGTCCTCCGCGCTCTTCATCCGATCGGCGAGCGGCAGGCTCTGATCGTGCCACGGCGCGCCGCCATCGTCGTCCGCGGCGGGCGCCGTCGCACCTCCGCCGATCAGCGCAGCCGCCTGCTCGGACGAGAGCGGCGTGACGCCTGCGCTATCCAACGACACCAAGCCGGCGAAGAAGCCGTTCAGCCAGGCGCGCTGCTCGTCGGAGAACGGCGCGGTCTCCGGCACCAGCGACGGGATCGGCAAGGGCGTGGTCTGGTTCATGCGGGGACCTCGAGCGCGAAGATCTGTTGCAAGGTTGCGATCTCATGACGGCGCGCGAAGTCGAGGAAGCTCTCGTTCGTCGCGGCGCGGTGCGTCAGATAGCCGTGCAGCATCTGCTCGATGACCCGCGGCGCGTCGCCCGCCTTGACGTCGCGAAAGAGTTCGCGGCCGATCGCGGCGTCGGGGCCGAAGCCGCCGCCGACATGGATATGATAACCTTCGACGGTGTCATCCTCGCTGATCGCGACCTTGCAGCCGATCAGCCCGATGTCGCCGATGTAATGCTGCGCGCAGCTGTTGTGGCAGCCGGTGAGGTGGATGTTGACCGGACTGTCGAGCGCGACGCGCGGCTCGCACCACGCTGCGATCGCCTCGGAATCTTCCTTGGTGTGCGCGGCGGCAAACCGGCAGCCGGTGGCGCCGGTGCAGGATATCAATCCGGCGCGGATTGCGCTGGCCGCGGTGGCGAGGCCGAGCGCGTCGATCGCCGCCCGCGCCGCCGCGACGTCGGCGTCCGCCACGCCGGAAATCAGCAGGTTCTGCCACACCGTGAGCCGGATATCGCCGTCGCCGAATGTTTGCGCGACGGCGGCCAGCCCGCGTATCTGCGCGGTGGTGATCTTGCCGACCGGAAACACCACGCCGATCCAGTTCAGCCCGGGCTGCTTCTGCCGGTGTACGCCGATATGCGCGGCGCGATCGAACGCCGGCCGCGGCGCCAGCGCGTCCGCCGGCACCCGCGTCAGCGGCTGACCGAGCAGCTTCTCGACCTCGGCGAGAAACTTCTCGAAGCCCCAGGCGTCGAGCAAATACTTCAACCGCGCCTTGCCGCGGTCGGTGCGGTCGCCATGTGCGCTATAGACCCGCACGATCGCATCGGCGAGCCGCGTGGCGTCGTCCGTCTTGACGATCACCCCGGTGTCGCGGGCGAAATCCTGGTGGCCGGTGATGCCGCCGAGGGTGAGGCGAAACCAGATGCCCGGTTCGACGCCGAAGCCTTGTTTCACCTCGACCGCCTGGAAGCCGATGTCGTTGGTGTCTTCCAGCGTCGGAATGGCGCCGCCGCCCTCGAAGCCGACGTTGAATTTGCGCGGCAGGCCGATCAGCGCGCGGGTGTTCAGAATGTGGAAGTGCCAGTCCCGCGCATAGGCGCGGGTGTCGAGCAGTTCCTGCGGATCGATGCTGGCGGTGGCCGAGCCGGTGACGTTGCGGATGTTGTCGGCGCCGGCGCCGCGCGTCCACAATCCGAGGCTCTCGATGCCTTCGAGTACGGCGACGGCGCTCTTCGGTTCGATCTCGCGCAATTGCAGATTGGCGCGGGTGGTGACGTGGCAATAGGCGCCGGCGTGGCGATCGGCAAGATCGGCGAGGCCGGCGAATTGCCAGGCGGTGAGAATGCCGTTGGGAATCCGCAAGCGGCACATATACGACGTCTGCGTCGGCGCGACGTAGAACAGCCCGTAATAGCGCCAGCGGAAATTATCCGCGGGTTTTGGCGCGGCGTTGTTGCGGGCTTGGCTCTTCAGCCGCGCGTAAGCGTCGAACGGATGCTCGTCGCGCTTCCACTTTTCCTGATCGACCAGCTTGCCGCCCGCGGCCAGCGTGCGGTTCTGCGCCTCGAGATGGATCGCGTCGGGGCCGCTCGGTGCCGCCTCCGCGCTCGCAGGCTTGGCCCGCGCGCTGCGCGCCGCGGTGACGCCGGAGGCGAAGCCTTCGAGGTAGCGCTTCTGGTCGATGCTGAATTCGCTGCCCATCGCGCTCACGCCGCCAGATCGGAGGGGAGGGAGCGCTCGGCCAAGGCGCGGCCGAACATCATGTCGTCGCGGAAGGCCGCGATCGGCGCTCCGGAGCGGATCAAATCGAGATACCAAAGCCCGTCGGCGGTGTCGCCGAACAGCACCGCGCCGGTGAGGCGGCCGTTGGCGATCACCAGCTTGCGATAGTGATTGAGGCCCGGATCGGTCAGCACGATCTGTTCGCTGCCCGGCGCGCCGATGAAGTCGCCGGCCGAGAACACGTTGACGCCGGAGACCTTGAGATTGGTCGCCAGCACGCTGCCGGTGTAGGCGGCCTGCGCGCCGGCGAGATGCGCCGCGAGCACGGCGGCCTGCTGATAGGCCGGCTCCACAAGCCCGTAGCAGATGCCGCGATGCTCGGCGCATTCGCCGATTGCGTAGATGCCGGCCTTGCTGGTCTGCAACTGATCGTCGACCATGACGCCGCGGCCGATCGCGAGATCGGCGCTGCGCGCCAGCTCGACATTGGGGCGGATGCCGGCGGCGACCACCACCAGGTCGGCCTCGATCAGTTCGCCGTTGAAGAGTTCGACCGCTTCGATGCGGTCGCGACCGAGCAGCGCCTTGGTGTCGGCGTTGAGCCGGACTTTGATGCCGCGGTCTTGCAGCGCGGTCTGCAGCCGCATCGAGGCGCGCGGATCGAGCTGGCGCTCCATCAGCCGGTCCATCAGATGCACCACGGTGACTTCGGCGCCGGCTTTCGACAATCCGTAGGCGGCTTCCAGGCCGAGCAGGCCGCCGCCGATCACCACCGCCTTGCGACGGCCTTCCGCGGCGTGCGCGATCGCCGCGACGTCGGCGAGATCGCGGAAGGTCAGCACGCCCGGCAGATCCATGCCGGGGACGTTGAGCCGGATCGGCTTCGAGCCGGTGGCGAGTACTAATTTGCCGAACGGCAGCGTGGCGCCGCCGGCGAGTTTCACGCGGCGGATATCGGCGTCGATCGCAACCGCGCTGCGGCCATAGAGCAAGGTCACCCCGCGCTCGCGCCACCAGGTCGCGGATTTCAGCTCGGTCGCGGCGGGCGCGATCTCGCGTGCCAGCACTGAACTCAACAGCACGCGATTGTAGGCGAGGCGCGGCTCTTCGCCGACCACCGCGATGGCGTAGCGGCCGAGCGCGCGGCCCGTCAGTTCCTCGACCAGCCGCAGCGCGGCCATGCCGTTGCCGATGATGACGAGCGGCTCGCTCATGCGGCAACGCCGTAGGCTTCGGCGATCATGTAGCCGGACAGCGTCGCATAGGCGCTGCTCCAGGCGCTGGTGAGTTCCGGCGTCCAGGCGTCGCCGAGCCCCTGTTCGAGTGTCCACAACAGCGCGGCGCCGACGCAGGCGTAGTGCGCGGCCTCGACGCCATAGCCGACGTGGTGCTTGGCGAGCCGGCTCGCCGCCGGCAGCACGCTGTTGAGATCGGTGAGGCCCGCGACCACGACGGCCAATGTGCCGATCAGCTTCTTGCCCTGCTCGCGGATGTCGCCCTTGAACATCGGCTTCACCTCGGGGGCGATCTCGAACAGCCTGCCGTAGAACAGCGCCGCGGCCTGCTCCGAAATCGGCGCGACCTTGGCGAAGCTCTGCTGGACCTGCGTGATCTCGTGTGGGGTCATGGGTGTCTCCTGACGTTGGCGCTTGATCTTCCCTCTCCCCGCCTGCGGGGAGAGGGTGCTGAGCGGACGAAGTCCGCGAAGCGGGTGAGGGGGCCTCTCAATTCGGTCGAGCCTGTCGAACCGCCCCCTCACCCGCCCCGGCTTCGCTGCGCTTCGCCGGGCCGACCTCTCCCCGCAAGCGGGGAGAGGTGAAGAACTACGCCGCCTCGATGAAGCGGTGGCGCTCGTACAAGAATTCCAGCACCCGCTGCCGGCATTTCAGGTAAGCCGCGTTGGTGGCGAGTTCGAGCCGTTTGCGCGGATGCGGCAGCGGCACCTCGAGCACTTCGCCGATCGTGGCGCTGGGGCCGTTGGTCATCATCACGATGCGATCCGAGAGCAGCACTGCCTCGTCGACGTCGTGGGTGATCATCAGGATGGTGTTGCCGAGCTTATGATGCAGCGCCATCACCGAATCCTGCAGATGCGCGCGGGTCAGCGCGTCGAGCGCGCCGAACGGCTCGTCGAGCAGCAGCACCTTCGGCTCCATCGCTAGCGCTCGGGCGATGCCGACGCGCTGCTTCATGCCGCCGGATATTTCAGAGGGCCGTTTGTCCTTGGCGTGCACCATCTGCACCAGGCTGAGATTGTGCAACGTCCAGGCGTCGCGCTCGGCGCGGCTCTTGGTCTTGGCGAACACCTTGTCGACGCCGAGCCTGACGTTCTGATACACCGTCAGCCACGGCAGCAGACTGTGGTTCTGAAACACCACGGCGCGGTCGGGCCCCGGCGAGTTGACCTCGTGGTCCTCAAGCAGCACGCCGCCCATCGTCGCAGTGGTCAGCCCGGCGACGATGTTGAGCAGGGTCGACTTGCCGCAGCCGGAATGGCCGATGATCGAGACGAATTCGCCGCGATCGATGGTCAACGTGATGTCCTTCAGCACCTCGGTGGAGGCGGCGCCGCGGCTGAACACTTTGTCGATGTGGTCGAGCTTGAGATAAGCGGACATGGCGTGATCCTTAGCTGGCCGAGGTGCCGTGGGTGACGAGTCGCCCGAGCCCGGCGATGGCGCGGTCGAGCACGAAGCCGATGATGCCGACATAGAACAGCGCCAGGATGATCTCGCTGATGTGCGAAGAATTCCACGCGTCCCAGATGAAGAAGCCGATGCCGACGCCGCCGATCAGCATCTCGGCGGCGATGATCGCCAGCCACGACAGCCCGACGCCGATCCGCAGGCCGGTGAAGATATAGGGCGCCGCCGACGGCAGCATGATCTTCCAGAAGAACTCCAGCGGGTTGAGTTGCACCACCGCTGCGACGTTGCGATAGTCCTGCGGAATGTTGCGGATGCCGACCGCGGTGTTGATGATGATCGGCCAGATGGAAGTAATAAAGATCACGAAGATCGCCGAGGGCTGGCCGTCGCGAAATGCGGCGAGCGCCAGCGGCAGCCAGGCCAACGGCGGAATGGTGCGCAGCACTTGAAACAGCGGATCGAGCCCGCGCATCGCCCACACCGATTGCCCGACCAGGACGCCGAGCCCGATGCCGGCGACCGCCGCCAGCGAGTAGCCGAGCGCGACGCGCTGCAAGCTCGCCGACAGATGCCAGAACAGCCCCTTGTCGATGCCGCCGTGATCGAAGAACGGATCGAAGATCAGCTCCTTGGTGTCGTTGTACACTTTCGACGGCGGCGGCAGCGTCGAGCCGGTACGCCGGCATACCAGTTCCCAAAACAGCATCAGCAGCGTGATGACGATCAGCGGCGGGATCACGCGGGCCGCGGTGTCGCGCGCGATGCGGCCGTAGCTGTCGCGCCATGGCCGGCGGCGCGGTGTGATCGCGACCACCGGCGCGTTCGCGGCCGCGGCCGGCATTATCGTCACGCCGTCGTTCCTGATTGCTGGCATGGTCATCGCTGCTACCTCGTGATCGAAATGGGCGGGTGCGGATTGCGCGTTGCGGCCCGTATGCTCAGGGGTTCAAGTTGATATGAGCGGTGCGGCAACTCGACCCTCTCCCCGCGCGCGGGGAGAGGTGAAGTCCGTGCCTGCAATTGGCCTTGTCGAACAACTTGCAACATCATCTTCTTCCCGAATGCAGTTCAGGCTTCCACGCGTTTGATCGACAGCGATTTCAAGTAAGCGGCCGGATTGTCCGGATCGAACACCTTGCCGTCGAAGAAGGTCTCTTGGCCGCGCGAGGTCGACGCCGGCAGCGCGGCGACGCCGAGCGCCTTGGCGGCGTCGCGCCATAGATCCTCGCGGTTGACCTTGCCGATCAGCGCCTTGGCGTCGAAGTCGGGGGCGTATTTGCCCCAGCGGATATCCTCGGTCATGAACCACAAATCGTGGCTCTGATACGGATAGGAGGCGTGGTCGTCCCAGAACCGCATGATGTGCGGGCTGTTGTCGACCACGCGGCCGGTGCCGTAATCGAACTTGCCCTTGACGCGGTCGGTGATGTCTTCGACCGGGCAGTTGATCCATTGCCGCTTGCCGCAGATCGCGGCGACCTCGTCGCGGTTTTCCGGCTTCTCGCACCATTGCTGCGCTTCCAGCACCGCCATCAGCAGCGCCTTGGTGGCGATGGGATATTTGTCGACATAGGCGGCGCGCATGGCGAAGGATTTTTCCGGATGCTTGTTCCAGAGTTCGCCGGTAGTGAGCGCGGTGTAGCCGATGTCCTGGTGGATCAGCTGCAGATTCCACGGCTCGCAGACGCAGAAGCAATCCATGGTGCCGACCTTCATGTTGGCGACCATCTGCGGCGGCGGCACCACGATGGTTTCGATGTCCTTGTCGGGATCGATGCCGCCGGCGGCGAGCCAATAGCGGATCCACAGATCATGGGTGCCGCCGGGGAAGGTCATCGCCGCCTTGATCGCCTTGCCGGCGGCCTTCTTCTTGTCGAGCGCGGCCTTGAACGGCGTCGCATCGACGCCGACCTTCAGATCGCCGTACTCCTTGGCGACCGAGATGCACTGGCCGTTGAGGTTGAGCCGGGCCAGGATGTACATCGGCGTCGGCTGATTGTTCTGCGTCACCTTGCCGGAGGAGATCAGGTAGGGCATCGGGGTCAGGATATGCGCGCCGTCGATGCCGTTGCCTTCCGAGCCGAGCACCAGATTGTCGCGCGTGGTGCCCCAGGAGGCCTGCTTCTGCACCTCGACGTCGGGCATGCCGTATTTGGCGAACAGGCCTTTCTCTTTGGCGACGAACAGCGGCGCCGCATCGGTCAGCGCGATGAAGCCGAGCTTGGCGGCCTTCACCTCAGGGCCTGCGCCTTGCGCGAAGGCGCCGGCGGGGAAATTCAGCTTCGCCGCGGCGAGTAGCGCCGCGGAGCCGGCGCCGGCTTTCAGCAATTGCCGACGGCTGAGCTGGTTGCGGCCGGTGCTGTGCTTGGTGTTGGTCATCCTCACCCCTTCCTCGTTGTGCCCGCGCCGGTGCTGGCTGGCGCTGCCGTTCAGGTCCGATCGCGAGGGCCGAAAACAAAAAAAAGCCGCCGCCTGGAATTCGCTCGCGCGCGTTTCCAGGACAGCGGCATTGCTGTCAGACCATCGATGAACGTCAGGCTCCGCGTCGGCGCCCTCGCCGTAGTGTAGCGAATTCCGTGCCAACTACTCGCGGTTACGGAAATCTCAATATCAGCAAATGATTAGTTGGTTCGGCCGGCAGTTCCCGGCGATCGGCTCCGGGCGCCGAACGCGACGCGCTTGGGCAGCGCGGCCCGAATAATGTGCAGTGCGAAGCCGCGCCTGGTGTTTACCCGGGGCGCCGGCACGCCGCGAGATAGCCGGCGATATCGTCGGGATCGAACGCCGGGCCGGTGAAGGCGCCGATGCCATCGGCGGGCTCCGAGACGGGCGGCGGCGCGGTCGGGCCAAGCGCGGCGTCGTAGAGATCCGGCCGGAACACCGCCTTGGCGGCGGCGAGTAGGTCGTTGGACAGCGGCGCCTGTCCCCAGCGCACCATCTGGGCGTAGAACCACGCCGCCTGCACCGGATCCGGTCGCGCCGCGCCGTCGCGGCCGACCAGCAGATAGCGGTCGCTGGGCCGCACGGTGCCGTCCGGCGCCACCCGCATCCGGCCGTCGAGCGTGCGCAGGATCAGTTCCGGCGTGACTTCGATGCGGCCGGGAGCGGTCAGCAGCGCCGCGACCTCGTCGCGGTTGCCGAGGTCCTCGATATAGTCCGCGGCGCGGGCGTGGGCGCGGACCAGCGCCATCATCACATCAGGATTTTCCGCCGCCCAGGGCGCGCGCACCGCCAACAGCTTCTCGGCGACCCGCTGCAACAG
Source organism: Rhodopseudomonas rhenobacensis (assembly GCF_014203125.1). Lineage (GTDB taxonomy): Bacteria > Pseudomonadota > Alphaproteobacteria > Rhizobiales > Xanthobacteraceae > Rhodopseudomonas_A > Rhodopseudomonas_A rhenobacensis. The sequence goes on along the minus strand of NZ_JACHIH010000025.1, from coordinate 61,382 downwards.
TTCCGAGGTGAAGTGCAGCACGTGGCCGATGCCGAGATCGATCGCGACCGAATTCCATGGCGCGCCGACGCAGAAGCCGTCGAGATGCTTGTTGGCGAGGCTGTCCACCATGAACGGCGGCGGCAGCACCACCAGGCGCACGTCCTCGTCCGGGTCGACGCCGCCCGCCGCCATCCAGAACCGCAGGTCGTAATTGTGGGTGGAGAACGGAAACGTCATGCCGAAGGTCAGCGGCTCCAGCGCCTTTTGCTTGCGCTCGGCGATGACGCGGGCCAGCGCGCGCGCCGTCACCAGCGGATCGAGCAGGTCGCCGTCGGCGGCGGCTTTGATCGCGGCGTAGAGGTCCGGCGACACCGTGATCGCATTGCCGTTGATGCCGAGCCCGAAGGCGGAGACGATCGGCACCTTGACGTGGCCGATGCCGAGGCTGGAGGCGATCGCGATCGGCGCCAGGATATGCGCGGCGTCGAACATCCCGATGTTGAGCTTGTCGCGGACATTGGCCCAGGAAATCTCCCGCACCAGTTCGACGTCGAGCCCTTCCGCGGCGCAGAACCCCTTGTCGACCGCGACGATCAAGGCCGCGGCATCGACCAGCGGGATGAACCCGATCCGCAAGCGCGTGCTCATTTCAACATCTCCGACGCGGTGATCACCGACTGGGCGATCTCGGCGATCTTCTTCTTCTCGTTCATCGCCGCACTGCGCAGCATCACATAGGCCTGCTCTTCGGTGAGCGACTTGGCCTTCATCAAAATGCCCTTGGCGCGGTCGATCACCTTGCGGTCGTCGAGCGCGGTCTTGGCGCGGTCGAGCTCGCTCTGCAGTTTGGAGAACGCGTTGAAGCGCGAGATGCACAGATCGAGGATGTGCTTCATCCGCTCCTTCTTCAGCCCGTCGACGATATAGGCGGAGACCCCGGCGTCGACCGAGGCCTGGATCGAGGCGGTGTCGCTCTGGTCGACGAACATCGCGACCGGCCGCTTGACGATGCGGCTGACCTGGAACATCTGCTCCAGCATGTCGCGGCTGGGGTTCTCGAGGTCGATCAGGATGACGTCGGGGTCGATCTCATAGACCCGCGCCAACAGATTGGTGGTGGCCTCCAGATGGATCACCTGCGACACGCCGGCTTCGCGCAGCCCATCCTTGAGGATCGCGGCCCGCACCGGACTTTCATCGACGATGACGATCTTCAGCGGGGATTCCATGGCGCGACGTCACTCAAAGGCTGTCGAAGCAAGACTCCCCGATCGCTTAGGCGAGATCGAGCCCGCCCGCAACAGCATCGGCGGCGCGCGCCGGCGCGGCACCGTCGGCGATCGGCTCGGCCAGGATGCAACGCGCGGTGCGGTTCGGCCCGACCTGGACGTCCGGCGGCAGCGCCTCGACGCAGCGCGGCTGGGCGTAGCGGCAGCGCGGCGCGAACGAGCAGGCGGTCGGCGCCTTGTCGAGCGATGGCGGGGTGCCCGGGATGGTTTCCAGCCTCGCGCCGCGCTTGGCGCCGTGCACGGTGGAGGCCAGCAGCCCCTGCGCATAGGGATGCAGCGGCGTGCGCACGATCTGGCTCAGCGTTCCTTGTTCGACGATCTGCCCGGCATACATCACCGCAACGCGGTCGCAGATCTCGATCGCCACGCCGATGTCGTGGGTGACGAAGATCACCGACATGCCGAATTCGCGCTGCAATTCGCGCAGCAGCAGCAGGATCTGGATCTGCACGGTGGCGTCGAGCGCGGTGGTGGGCTCGTCGGCGAGCAGGATCTTGGGCTTGCAGGCCAAGGCCAGCGCGATCATCGCGCGCTGCCGCATCCCGCCCGACATCTCGTGCGGATAGGCATCTAACCGGCGCTTGGCCGACGGGATCCGCACCACTTCGAGCATCTGCAGCGCGCGCGCCTGCGCCTCGGCGTGGCTCTTGCCTTCGTGGCGCATCACGCTTTCGGCGATCTGCCGGCCGATGGTGTAGACCGGGTCGAGCGCCAGCGCCGGCTCCTGGAAGATCATCGACGCGGTCTGGCCGCGAAACGCCGACAGCCCGTCATCATCGAGCGCCAGCACGTCTTGGCCGAGCACGTTGACGGAGCCGGAAATCTGCGTGCGCTTCTTCGGCAACAGCCGCATCAGGGCGCGCAGCGTCACGCTCTTGCCGGAGCCGGATTCGCCGAGCAACCCGAGCACTTCGCCCTCGCCGAGCGACAGGCTGAGGTCGTTCACCGCATGCACGGTGCGTTCGCCGGTGAAGCGGATGTTGAGATTTTTGACCTCGACCAGGTTGCTCATGCAAGCTCCGGCGTCTTGCTGTGAAAGTCGGTGGCGCGCTGCCAGGCTGCGCCGATCCGCAGCAGCATCGCCTCGTCGAACGGCTTGCCGATGACTTGCAGCCCGACCGGCAGACCGGCTGGGGTGAACCCGCAGGGCAGCGCCAGCGCCGGCAGGCCGAGATAGTTGATCGGCCGGGTGAAGCGAGTCAGCCGCTGAATCACCGCCTCGGCGTCGAGCGAATTGCCGACGTCGCTCTCCGCGATGGTCGGCGCCGCCACCGGCGCCACCGGCGCCAGCACCGCGTCGACGCCAGCCGATGCTGCGAGATGCGCGGCGAGCGCCGGACCGCGCCAGCGCATCGCTTCGAGATAGGTCACGGCCGGAATCGCCAGCGCGTTCTGCAGCCGCATCAACACTTGCGGGCCGTAGTCCTGCGGCCGCTCGATCATCCAGCTTGTGTGAAAGCCGGCGGCCTCGACCGCGAGCACCAATTGGCACGCCGCCGAGAGCTGGCGCTGGTCGGGCAGCTCGACCTTGACGATGTCGGCGCCTTCGCGTTGCAGCGCGGACCGGGTGTCGTCGAGCACCCGCGCGACTTCGGGATCGAGGTCGTCGACATAGAACGCGCTGGGAATGCCGATGCGGACGCCTTGTAGCGATCCTTTAGTCGCGGCGAGATAGTCCGGCACGGCGCGCGTGCTGCAGGTCGGATCGGCGGGATCGGCGCCGGCCATCAGGCCGAGCAGCAGCGCGCAGTCTTCGGCGCTACGCGCCAACGGCCCCACGGTGTCGAGCGATTGCGACAGCGGCATCGCGCCGGCGCGGCTGACGAGGCCGACCGTGGTCTTCAAGCCGGTGACGCCGCAGAAATGCGCCGGCATCCGGATCGAGCCGCCGGTGTCGGAGCCGAGCGCCGCATAGGTCAGTCGTGCCGCCACCGCTGAGCCTGAGCCGGACGATGAGCCGCCGGTGATGTGGTCAAGGTCCCAGGGATTATGCACCGCGCCGAAATGCGCGTTGTGGCCGGTCGGCCCATAGGCGAATTCCGACATCTGCAGCGAGCCGAGCCGCACCGTGCCGGCATTCTTCAGTCGTTGCAGCGCCGTCGACGTCGTGGTCGCCACGAAATCGCGGCGGATCTTGGAGCCGCAGGTCACCACAAAGCCCTGGTCGTAATACATGTCCTTGTGCGCCAGCGGCACGCCATGCAGCGCGCCTTTGTTGTCGCCATGCGCCAGCGCGACATCGGCGGCGTCGGCCGCGGCCAGCGCGTCCTCGGGCTCGATCGCAATGAAGGCGTTGAGTTTGGGCTGCAAGGCCGCGATGCGGTTCAGGCAGGCGAAGGTGGCTTCGCGCGAGGAGAATTTCTTCTGCGCGATCGCCGTTGCGATTTCGCTCAGCGACAGCAGCGCCGGATCGCTCGCGCTCATGACGCGGCCTTCGCATTCTGCACCACGACGAAGCTTGCCGGCTCCAGATCGAACGGCAAGGATCCTGCGATCGGCGCGAAGCCCTCGAACGCCGGGCCGATCGAATTGGCGATCCGCGCCGCCACTTCGTTGCTGACGGTGACGCCGGCCACCGCCGCCATCGCCTTGATCGTCGCGGACTCAGGTTTCGTCGACATCGTTCTGTACTTCCTTGGCTGGCGCGCGGCTGTGTCCCGAGCCGGGGATCGCCATGGTGCAGGCGGCCTGGTGGCCGGTCGGATTGAGTTCGGTGAGCTTCGGCGTGGCGCCTGAGCACAGCGGCTCGGCGAACGGGCAGCGCGGGTGAAACCGGCAGCCCTTCGGCGGATCGATCGGGTTCGGCGGGTCGCCGGTGATCGGCGGCACCTGCGTGCGATGGTCGGGATCGGACGATGGCATCGCCGCCAACAGCGCCCGCGTATAGGGATGCGCGGGGGCGTCCCACACCTCGTCGACCGGGCCGACCTCGACCACTTCGCCGAGATACATCACCAGCACCCGGTCCGAGATGTAGCGCACCACGTTGAGGTCGTGGCTGATGAACAGATAGGTCAGGCCGAATTCGCGCTTCAGGTCGACCAACAGATTGAGCACCTGCGCCTCGACCGATTTGTCGAGCGCCGACACCGCTTCGTCCAGAATCACCAGCCGCGGCGACAGCGCCAGCGCGCGGGCGATGTTGACGCGCTGGCGTTGACCACCCGAAATCTCGTGCGGATAGCGGTTGGCGAAATTCTCCGGCCGCAAGCCGACCTTGCCGAGCAGTTCGCGCGCTAAAACGCGCGACGCGGCGTCGGCCATGCCGTGCACCTTGGGACCGAACGCGATGGATTCCTCGATGGTGAGCCGCGGGTTGAGCGAGGCGTAGCTGTCCTGAAACACCATCTGCATGCCGCGGCGCAATTCGCGCAACGAGAGCTGGCGCCCGACCTGCCTCGCGTCGAAGATGATCTCGCCGCTCGAGCTCGGCATCAGATGCATCAGGAGGCGCGCGGTGGTCGACTTGCCGCAGCCGGATTCGCCGACGATGCCCAGCGTCTCGCCCTTGGCGATGGCGAACGAGACGTCGTCGACCGCGCGCACCGTCTTGCTCGGCGCGAACGGCCCGCCGCGCACCGGGAAATGCTTGGTCAGGCCGTTGACCTTCAACAGCGGCTGCGCGACGCCGCCGATGTCTTCGATCGGCTCCAGTTTTTCGATTGCGTCGAGTGGGTCGAGAATGTCGGTCATGCCATCAATTCCTGATGTCCATCGCGCTGCGCATGCCGTCGCTCAAGAGGTTGAAGCAGATCGAGACCGCGAAGATCATCGCGCCGGGCAAGGCGGCGACCCATGGATTGACGTAGATCGCGGTGCGCAGCGTGTTCAGCATCAAGCCCCATTCCGGCTCCGGCGGTTTGGTGCCGAGCCCGAGGAACGAGAGGCCGGCGGCGAGGATCATCGACACCGAGATCAATCCCGTGGCGTAGACGAAGATCGGCCCCAGTACGTTGCCGAGCATATGCACCCGCATGATGGTGAAGGCGTCGGCCCCCGACGCCCGCGCCGCCTCGACGAAGTCCATGTTGCGCACCCCGGTGGTGACACTCTCCGCAACGCGGGTGATCTGCGGCACGAACACCACGGTGAGCGACACGATGGAATTGGTGATGCCGGCGCCGAGCGCGCCGGAGATCGCGATCGCCAGCAGCACCGAGGGAAACGCGTAGAACACGTCGACGGTGCGCATGATCGCGGTGTTGAGCTTGCCGCCGACATAGCCGGCGACGAGGCCCAGCGAAGTGCCGATGCCGAACGCCAGGATCACCGGCAGGATGCCGATCAGCAGCGACAGCCGGCCGCCATAGACCAGCCGCGCCAGCATGTCGCGGCCGAGCTCGTCGGTGCCGAGCAAGTAGTTCGGCGTGCCGATCGGCTTCAGCCTTCGGATCATCGAGCCCTGATAGGGATCGGCAAGCCCGAGCCACGGCGCCACCAGCGCCGAGACGAAGATCAGCAACAGGATCAGCGCGCAGCCCATCGCCACCTTGTCGCGGCGCAGCCGGCGGCCGACCGTGGCCCAATAGCCGCGCGCTGGGGTAGCAGGAGCGCTCTGCAGCGCGGTGTCGGTCATCGTGGTCATCGGCGGCCCATCCTGCTCAGCTCCGCTTGATGCGCGGATCGATCGCGGCCTGCGCGATGTCGACGACGAGATTGAGAAACACGAAGAACAGCGCCAGCACCAGGATGGTGCCCTGCAACAGCGGCAGGTCGCGCTGGAAGATCGCGGAGTTCAACAACAGCCCGGAGCCCGGCCAGGAGAACACCGTCTCGATCAGGATCGAGCCGCCGAGCATGTAGCCGAGTTGCAGCCCCATCACGGCGAGCGCGGTGGGTGCAGCGTTCTTGATGACGTGCCGGAATACGCCGGTCTCGCGCAGCCCCTTGGCGCGCAACGCCTCGACGAAATCCTGCGACAGGATATCGCCGGTCAGTGCCCGCACCGTGCGGGTGACGATGCCCATCGGAATGACGGAGGTGGTGATCGCCGGCAGCACCAGATATTTCAGGTGCTCCCAGTCCCAGCCCCATTGTCCGGAGCCGCCGGGGCCGGCGCCGACCGCGGGCAGCCAGTTCAGCTGCACCGAGAAGATGATCACCAGCACCATGCCGAGCCAATAATGCGGCACCGAGACGCCGGCGATCGCGATCGAGGTCGCCACCTTGTCGATCCATGTGTCACGGAAGTAACCGGCGACGAGGCCGAAGAACAGCCCGAACGAAAAGCCGATGGTCGCCGCCGCAATCGCCAGCGTCACCGTGTTGCCGACCGCGCGCAGCACTTCGGCGAGCACCGGGCGGCCGGTGGCGATCGAATTGCCGAGATCGCCGTGCAGCGCCTTCCACAACCACAGCCCGAACTGCACCGGCAGCGGCCGGTCGAAGCCGTAGGCGACGCGCAGCTGCGCGGCCAATTCCTGCGAGGCGTCGGCGGGCAGCACCGCCACCAAAGGATCGCCGGGCGTGATGTGCACCAACAGGAAGCACACCAGCGCGACGCTGATCACGATCGGGATCACATAGACGATGCGACGGGCGATATAGATGAACAATGCGGTTCTTTCATCAGATTGTCAGCAGAGCGTGTCCCGGACGTCGTGCTGCGCCGTAGCGCAGCGCTACGAGCCGGGACCGTTCGAGAGACGGCATTTGCTACGGTCCCGGCTCGCGGAGCGGCATGAAGAATGCCGCACCGCGTCCGGGACACCTTGATCACGGCGCCAGCGTCACCGGCGAGAAGTCGACGAACCAGCTCTTCGGCTGCACGAAGCCCTTGACCTTCGGGCTCAGCGCCCGCGGTCCGACGTCGTGGGCGACGTAGAGGAAGGCGGCGTCGTCGACCGAGGCGGCGTGCAGTTCGGCCAAGGCTTCGTCGCGCAGCGACGCGTCGAAGGTGGTGCGCGCCTTGGTCACCAGCGCGTCGAACTTCGGATTGTTGATGTAGCCCCAATTGTTCGACACCGGCGGCGCCATCGAGGATTGCAGGAAGCGCACCATGGCGAAGAACGGGTCCATCGCCGCATAGGTGACGTTGGTGGCGTTGGCGCCGTTGGCGGAGGGATCCTTGGTGCCGCGGCGCCAATTGGTGAACAGCGTATTCCATTCGATGACGTCGAGCTTGACGTCGAAGTAGCACTCGGCGAGCGCCTGCTGCAGATATTCGTTCATCGGCAGCGGCAGCATCTGGCCGGAGCCCGACGCCGAGGTCTGCACCTTGACGCTGAGCTTCTTGCTCGGGCCGAAGCCCGCTTCCTTCATCAGCTTCTGCGCCGCCGGCAGGTCGTATTTGATCTGGAATTCCGGCTTGCCGCGCCACGGATGGCCGGGCTCGAAGGTGCCGGTTGCCGGCACCATCAATCCGGCGAGCAGGCCGTCGCGCAGGCCTTCGCGATCGATGCACAGATTGGCGGCGCGGCGCACCCGGATGTCGTTCCAGGGCGAGCCTTCGACGCGGGAGAACTGCCACGGCCAGACATGCGGCTGCTCGTTCTTCTCGATCTTGAAGCCGCGCGCGGTGATCTCCTTGACCGCGTCGGGCGCCGGCGCCTCGATCCAGTCGACCTGGCCGGACAACAGCGCCGCGGTGCGGGCGTTGGCTTCAGGCATCGGCAATAGCACAAGGCGGTCGACATGCGGCACCCGCGCCGTGTCCCAATACTTGTCGTTCTTGATGAGTTCGAGCCGTTCGCGCGGCGTGAACTTCGACATCTTCCACGGCCCGGTGCCGGAGGCGTCCTTGGCGAATGACGCCCAGGCCGCCTGCGACTTCGCCTTGGCGTCGCCGCCCTGGGCCTTCTCGTACAGCGCCTGCCACTTGCTCGGGCTCGCCATGAACAGGTTGGTGAGGTTGATCGGCAGGAAGCTGTCCGGCTCCTTGGTGGTCAGCTCCACCGTCATGTCGTCGATCTTCTTCGCCGAGATGAGCGTCGGCATCCGCGACGCGGTGACGCCGACCTGGCTGGCGTCGAATTGCGGCGCGTCCTGCTTCAGCACCTTCTCGACGTTCCACACCACGGCGTCGGCGTTGAACGGCGCGCCGTCATGGAAGCTGACGCCGGGGCGCAGCTTGAACGTCCACTTGGTCTTGTCGGCGTCGTTCACCGCCCATTCGGTGGCGAGGCCCGGGATTACCACGCTGGCTTTGGTTGCGGACGACAGGTCCCACATCGTCAGCGCGTCGTACATCGTGAGGCCGGTGAAGCGATTGCCTTCGAAGCCCTGATCGGGTTGCCCGAGCGTGCGCGGCACATCCGCAGCAGTCATGCCGATGCGCAGCACGGTTTCCGCGCTCGCCGATTGTGGCAACGCGAGCGTGCTCGCAGTGGTCAGCATGAAGACGGCCGCGGCGGTTTGCCGAGCGACATAACCAATCATACGCATGCAAGATGTCCTTCATCGGGGCTGCTAAAAACTTATGCTGCCTCATGCAACGGCTGTGCCAGCGAAATCGAAACGCGTACGTCTGGCGGACTCACACGTTTGCGTCATCGCATCGGTCACAGCGCGATGCTGGCATCATCGTTGCAGCCTAGCCGCCACCATTCCTGTGGAGCTGAGTGTTTTCAATGACCCTACGAAAATCCATCGTCGTCGCTGCCGCCGTCGCGATCGCCGCAATTAGTTCGGCGCGCGCCGAGTCTGTGGTGCGTTACGGCATCTCGATGGCGGACATTCCGCTGACCACCGGGCAGCCCGATCGCGGCGCCGGCGCGTATCAATTCACCGGCTATACGATCTACGATCCGCTGGTCGCCTGGGAGATGAACGTGGCGGATCGGCCCGGCAAGCTGGTGCCCGGGCTCGCAACATCATGGAAAGTCGATGATGGCGATAAGAAAAAATGGCGATTTACCTTGCGCAAGGGCGTCAAGTTTCACGACGGAAGTGTATTCAATGCCGATGCGGTGGTCTGGAATTTAGACAAGGTGCTGAACGATAAGGCACCGCAGTTCGACAAGCGGCAGAGCGCGCAGGTCAAGACCCGGCTGCCGTCGGTCGCCAGCTACACCAAAATCGACGACGACACCGTCGAAATTACAACCAAGACGGTCGACTCCTTCTTCCCTTACCAGATGCTGTGGTTTCTGGTGTCGAGCCCGGCGCAATACGCCAAGCTCGGCAACGACTGGGACAAGTTCGCCGCACAGCCGTCCGGCACCGGCCCGTTCAAGCTGACCAAGCTGGTGCCGCGCGAACTCGCCGAACTCACCCGCAATGATGAGTATTGGGACAAGGCGCGGCTGCCGAAGACCGACAAGCTGGTCTTGGTGCCGATGCCGGAAGCGCTGACCCGCACCAACGCGCTGCTCGCAGGCCAAGTCGATCTGATCGAGACGCCGGCACCCGACGCCGTGCCGCAGTTGAAGTCGGCCGGCATGAAGATCGTCGACAACGTCACGCCGCACGTCTGGAATTATCACCTCAGCGTACTGCCCGGTTCGCCCTGGACCGATGTGCGGTTGCGCAAGGCGCTCAATCTGGCGATCGACCGCGACGCCGTGGTCGGTCTGATGAACGGCCTCGCCAAGCCCGCCATCGGCCAGGTCGATCCGTCGAGTCCGTGGTTCGGCAAGCCGAGCTTCGCCATCAAATACGATCCCGCCGAAGCCAAGCGGCTGGTGAAGGAAGCCGGCTATTCGCCGGAGAAGCCGTTGAAGGCGACATTCATCATCGCCAATGGTGGCACCGGCCAGATGCTGTCGCTGCCGATGAACGAATTCCTGCAGCAGAGCTTCAAGGAGATCGGCGTCGACGTCGAGTTCAAGGTCGTCGAACTCGAAGTGCTCTATACCGCCTGGCGCAAGGGCGCGGCCGACGACAGCATGAAGGGCATCACCGCCAACAACATCGCTTACGTCACCTCGGATCCGCTCTACGCCATCGTGCGGTTCTTCCACTCCGGGCAGATCGCGCCGGTCGGCGTCAACTGGGGCGGCTACAACAACCCCAAGGTCGATGCCTTGATCGACGAGGCCAAGACCACGTTCGATCCGACCAAGCAGGACGAATTGCTGGCGCAGGCGCACAGCCTGATCGTCGACGACGCGGTGCTGGTCTGGGTGGTGCACGACACCAACCCGCACGCGCTGTCGCCGAAGGTGAAGAGCTTTGTGCAGGCGCAGCATTGGTTCCAGGACCTCACCACGATCGGGCTGCAATAGCGCGATCCGCCTGGCGCTCGCGGCAGGCGCGAGCTTCGCGTCTGCCGGCGAGGGAACTAGAAGGTAAAATCGGAATTAGCCTCCCAATCGGAAAGCCTTTGGAGGCCCCCATGTTCAACACCAGATTTCGCGTCGCCGCCCTGATCTTCTCGATGACCGCGGCGGTGCTGTTCTTCGCCGGTCTGTTGACCGTGCTGTTGATCCCCGCGCTGGCGGTGCGGTCGATGGAACTGATCCCCATCGTCGTCATCGCCAGCTTCGTTCTCGCCGCGCCCCTGGCGTGGGGTCTGGCGCCGCGGTTGCGCGCCAGGTTCGAGCGCCGGCGCAGCATGCGCGGCGGGATCAGCGTTCCGCTGTAAGCGTCCGGCCGTGTTGCGAGGGCAACGGCCCGTTTGATCTGAGACGACGGATTACGGGGATGGGCAACATCCCCGCAATCCACCCCAGCGCCGCGTCGCGCGGAATCGCCGGGCATCCGTGATAGACCTTCCCCCATTCAAGAAACCGCGACCTTCCGGCGACGCGCAAGAGCGTCCCGGGCCAGCGGGCGGCTGCAAGAGGGCATAGGAATGTGGGCGCTGCTGCAAGGGCTGGTGGACACCTCCACCTTCTCGCCTCATGGCATTTGTCTGCTGTGGGAGCCTTCGCTGATCTGGCTCCATGTGGCGTCCGACGCCGCGACCGCGCTGGCGTATTTTTCGATCCCCTTCGCGCTGTCGTATTTCGTCGCCAAGCGGCCGGATGTGGAATTCGGCTGGGTGTTCTGGGCGTTCTCGATCTTCATCCTGGCCTGCGGCTTCACCCACATCTTCGCCATCGTGACGCTGTGGCTGCCGGTCTATGAGCTGGAAGGCATCGTCAAGGCGATGACCGCCATCGCCTCGGTGGTCACGGCCGCGATGCTGTGGCCGCTGCTGCCGAAACTGCTCGCGGTGCCGTCGCCGGCGCAATTGCGCGAGGCGCAATCGGCGTTGCAGACCGAGACCCTGCAGCGCCGCGACGCCGAGGACATGCTGCGGCAGTCGCTGAAGATGGAGGCGGTCGGGCAATTGACCGGCGGCGTGGCGCACGACTTCAACAATCTGCTGACGATCATCATCGGCAATCTGGAAATCGCCGAACGCGACATCGGCAAGCTGCGCGACGGCGTCGACACAAGGTTGCGCCGGCTGGTCGGCAGCGCGATGTCCGGTGCGCAGCGCGCCGCGACGTTGACCAGCCGGCTGTTGGCGTTTGCCAGGCGCCAGCCGCTGGATCCCAAGCCATGCAATCTCGATCAATTGCTGAAGGGCATGGCCGGTTTCTTCCGCAGCACCCTGGGCGAGACCATCGATCTGGAATATGTCGGCACCGCCGGGCTGTGGCAGGTCGAGATCGACCCCAGCCATTTCGAGGCGGCGATCCTCAACCTCGTCGTCAATGCCCGCGACGCGATGCCGGATGGCGGCAAGCTCACCATTGAAACCAGCAACGTCTATCTCGATGACGACTATGCGAGCCGCCATTCCGAAGTGGTCGCCGGCCAATACGTCCAGGTCGCGGTGACCGACACCGGCAGCGGGATGTCGGCCGACGTCGTCGCCCGGGCCTTCGAGCCGTACTACACCACGAAGGACGTCGGTCAGGGCACCGGGCTCGGGCTCAGTCAGGTCTATGGCTTCGTCAAGCAATCCAACGGCCACGTCAAGATCTACAGCGAAGTCGGCCACGGCACCACGATGAAGGTCTACCTGCCGCGGCTGCACACCGCGGCGATCGAGCAATCCGTCCCGGACTCGATCCAGGTCGGCGCGATGCAGGCCGAGCAAATCCTGGTGGTGGAGGACGATCCCGACGTCCGCAGCTACGTGGTCGAAGTGCTGCACGACCTGAACTATCAGGTGGTCCAGGCGCCCGACGCCGGCGCCGCGCTCGCGATGGCCGAGAAGCTCGACGGCGGGCTCGATCTGCTGCTGACCGACGTGGTGCTGCCGGGCATGAACGGCCGCGAGCTCGCCGATCAGCTGCGTGAGCAACGGCCGGACTTGAAGGTGCTGTTCATGACCGGCTATTCGCGTAACGCCATCGTCCATCACGGCCGGCTCGACGCCGGCGTCGACCTGATCCAGAAGCCGCTGTCGCAGGTGGCGCTGGCGGCCAAGATCCGCAGCGTGCTCGATCGCCGATGACGCCGTGCGGCGGCTGGCCGCGTCATCAGACGATCACGCATCAGCTCTACGTTGAGCCCGGAACTTGTCCGCGCCAACTTCATTAACGGGTTCCAACCGTATGAGTGGAGCACACAATGGCTGAAGTGTCGGAAGAAGATATCAAGCGCCGCGCCCATGAATTGTGGGAAATGGCGGGGCGTCCGGACGGGCGCGACGAAGAGTTCTGGAGCAAGGCCGAAAAGCAGGTCCGTGGCGAAGGGGAGACGCTGCAAGAACTCCGCGCCGATCCGAGCATCAGCACCAACAGCTGAGCCCGTCGGTCCCAACGGTGCAATTCATGAAGCGAGCGGTCCTGTCGTCGGCAGGGCCGCCGTCGTTTTGTCCGGGGCTGTTTTCGTCTGGTCTCCGATGCCGCGCCGATCGTTGATGCCGATGCATGTGGTATCCGGTTCGTGCTGGTAGCGACAATGCGAGAGCGTACTGTGATCCGGTGGTCAGGTCTTCAGTCCTGATCTGATCATGCCCCGATCGCATCGGGCTGATCATCGCCGCCGCACGATCTGCGCCACGGCGGGAGGTGGCACGCTCGAGCCGCAAGCGACGATCTGCCGCACGACGCTTTTATCCCTTTTGCTATCTGCTACATTGCTTGCCAGCAACCAGGCGGGAGCGGTGTTCTGTTCCTCCGCACGGCGAAATAAGGCTCGCAGGGAACTCAGAGCGAAAGCGGGGGTTAGCGCCGCAACATGCCTCGCACGGAGTCACTGATGTCATCACCGCGCCGCTTCGCCGTCGTCACCGGGGCGTCTACTGGAATCGGTCTCGAACTCGCAAGATGCTGCGCCAAAGCCGGCTTCGATCTGCTGATCGCCGCCGACGAGGAGCGGATTCACCGCGCGGCTGCCGAACTGGCAACGACCGGAGTGGACGTCGAGCCGGTGCAGGTCGACCTCTCGACGATGGACGGCGTCGACGCGCTCTATGCGGCTACCAAGGGACGTCCGGTCGATGCGTTGCTGGCAAACGCCGGCCGCGGTCTCGGCCACGCCTTCCTCGACCAGGACTTCGCCAAGGCGCGCTGCGTGATTGACACCAACATCACCGGCACCACCTATTTGATCCACAGGATCGGCAACGACATGCGGCGGCGGCAATCCGGCCGCATCCTGATCACCGGATCGATCGCCGGCTTCGTGCCGGGCAGCTTCCAAGCGGTGTACAGCGCCAGCAAGGCGTTCCTCAATTCGTTCTCCTTCGCCATTCGCGAGGAGTTGAAGCACAGCGGCGTCAGCGTCACCTGCCTGATGCCGGGCGCGACCGCGACGGATTTCTTCAAGCGCGCCGAGATGCTCGACACCAGCGTCGGCACCATCGGCAAGGACGATCCGGCGCGCGTCGCCAAGCTCGGCTTCGATGCGATGATGAACGGCGAGGGCGACGTGGTCAGCGGCTGGAAAAACCGGATCCAATCCACCGTGGCGCAAGTCGTGCCCGCGGGCCTGCTGGCGTCACAGCACCGCAAATGGGCGGAGCCGGGGACGGCGAAGTGACGATGCCGCGAAGCGCGGGCGAGCGATTTCGGCGATGAGCTATTCGGCGGCCTGCGTGGTGTGGATGTCCGCGCCGTCGGCCTCGACCAAGTACACCAGCTTGAGCTCTCCGGCTTCCTGTGCCGCCGCAGGCGCGTTGCGATAGACGGATTTTTCGTCTTCGGTCGCATAGCGCGCCCGCAACCGCGTCTTGCCGTCCCACACCGGCACGCCGCGACGGGTCATCTGCTTGAGGTCGGCCAGCAGCCAACGCTCGTGGCAAACCTCATGGGCTTCGCGCAAATTAGCGGCTTCGAACGTCAATATCGGCAGGCCGGCGATATCGATGGTGAAAATCAAGGGCATGAGTTTGGTGGGCATTCCGAAATCACTCCCGTGTCATGAACTCGTTTGACTAGGTGCGTCGCCCGACTTCCGCGACGGCTTGATGATCTTGTCGGTGTTGCGGTCGGTATCGTCGAGCGGCGCCTCGCCCTCGGGGCGCGGCGGCATGTGGTGGCCGCCCTGCTTGTCCTGAATGCGCTTCCGTTCGTTTTCGTCCGGCTGCATGCCTTCTCTCCCCAAGTCGCCTTTGAGGGAACGCATGACAATCCCCGATCTGATCGAGGGTTCCGATTTCTGGCGCGGTGGCGGCCATGCGCGCAGGGCTTGTGTCGACCGTCACCTTTATCCCGGCGCGCTGATCGTCCACACCACCTGCCAGGCCCCGAGCGACGAGGTCTCGATCGGCGTGGTCGGCCATAGCCGTCGACCGTCCGGCAGGGAAACTCCCGGCAGCGGCTGGTCGGTGAGATTGGCGATCAGCGTGAGCTGCGCCCCGTCGGCCAGCGTCCATTCGACCCGCACCGCCAGGCGGTCCAGCACGGTAAAGCGTCCGGCATTGCCGCCGATCGCCTTGAGCCGCGGCGCGATCTCGCGGTGCCGGATCGCCAACAGCGTGCGGTAAAGCGCCAGCCATTCCGCATGCAAGCCGCCGAGGGGCTCGTTCCAGTCGAGCTTGGCGGCCTCGAATGTCGTCGCAGCACCGGGATCGGGGATCGCCTCGCGCATCTGCGGATCGGCGAATTCCGGAAACCGCGCGAATTCCTTGCGGCGCCCCTCGCGGATCGCGTCGGCGAGGTCGCCGGCAAAATCGCAAAAGAACGGGAACGGCCGCGACGAGGCGAATTCCTCACCCATGAACAGCATCGGAATCTGCGGCAGCAGCAGATAGACCGCGGCGGCCGCCTGCACCGCGGTCGCTGGAGCGAACGCGGTCAACCGCTCGCCGAATGCGCGATTGCCGATCTGGTCATGGTTCTGGATGAAGCCGACGAATGCGGTCGGCGGCAGGTGGCGGCTGGGCTGGCCGCGGCTGCGGTCGCTATAGCGCATGTGGTCGCCCTGAAACGCGAATCCCTCGGCCAAGGCGCGGCCGAGCTTTTCGCTGTCGCCGGCATATTCGGCGTAGTAGCCGGACCTCTCGCCGCTGGCGGCGGTGTGCAGCACGTGATGCAGGTCGTCGTTCCATTGTGCGGTGTATTGCAACGGCTCGCCGTCGTCGTCGCGCGCGAGCCTTTCGACCTCGTTCTCCTCGTTCTCCAGCATCAGGTGGATCGGACGGTTGATGCCGCCGGCGCGCAGCCGGCTCGGGATCTCCGCCAACAAATGCGGATCGCTGTCGTCCTTGATGGCGTGCACCGCATCGAGCCGCAGCCCGTCGAGGTGGAATTCATCGATCCAATAGATCGCGTTCTGAATCACGAATTCCCGCACCGTCTTCGAGCCGGCGGCGTCGTAATTGACCGCGGCGCCCCAGGGGGTCTGGTGCTGGTCGTTGAAGATCGGCGCATAGGCGGAGAGATAATTGCCGTCGGGGCCGAAGTGATTATAGACCACGTCGAGAAACACCATGATGCCGCGGGCGTGCGCGGCGTCGACCAGCGCCTTCATGTCGTCCGGCCGGCCGTAGCTGGCGTCCGGGGCAAACAGCAGCACGCCGTCATAACCCCAGTTGCGCGCGCCGGGAAACTCCGCCACCGGCATCAGCTCGATCGCGGTGACGCCGAGTTCGGCGAGATAATCCAGCCGCTCGATTGCCGCGGTGAACGTCCCCTGTTCGGTGAACGCCCCGACGTGCAGCTCGTAGGCCACGGTTTCTTCCCACGGCCGGCCGCGCCAGCTTTGGTCCGACCAGGCGAACGCCGCGGCGTCGACCACTTCGCTGGGACCGTGGACGTCCTCCGGCTGATAGCGCGACGCCGGGTCGGGCACCTCGAGGCCATCGGCCATGCGAAACCTGTAGCGCGTCCCGGGGCCGGCGCCCGGCACCAGCAGGCTGTGCCAACCGGCCTCGGTCCGATTCATCGGCAACACGCCGCGTCCCTCGATCACCAATTCGACCTTGGCCTGGCTCGGCCCCCACAGCCGAAACAGCACGCCGCCGTCGTGGATCTCAGGGCCGAAGCGTGTGGGAGCGGGCGGGGAAAATTGGTCCATGGGAGTGGTCTTTCAGGTCAGGGTGGGCGGTTCATGAACGGCACAGTCCGGCACACGTTCCAACCCGCAGCCGGCTCGGGCGAAGTTACTAAGCTGCGCGTGCCGAGCCGCGCGATACCCATATCCGCCACTGGCGCCGCGATCGACGCCAGCCATTCAGGTTTTTGAACTTTGCGGGTTTCTGGTCGTTATTGACCATTCTTCAGGGGGCAGCCATGAACCAGATGCCGAGGATTTCCGTCGCCCAGTCTGTCGCCTCGCGGGCCAGACATCGCGTGCTGGAGGGGCGGCCGTTTCCGCTCGGCGCCAATTGGGACGGCCTCGGCGTGAATTTCGCGCTGTTCTCCGCCAACGCCACCAAGGTCGAGCTGTGCCTGTTCGACAATGACGGCCTCCGTGAACTGGAGCGGATCGAGCTGCCCGAATACACCGACGAAGTCTGGCACGGCTACCTGCCGGACGCGCGGCCCGGTCAGGTCTATGGCTACCGCGTCCACGGGCCTTATGCACCGGCCGAAGGCCACCGCTTCAATCCCAACAAGCTGTTGCTCGATCCCTACGCCAAGCAGATCGTCGGCGGCCTGAAATGGGATCCGGCGCTGTTCGGCTATACCCTCGGTCACGCCGACGGCGACCTGTCGTTCGACGAGCGCGATAGTGCTGCGTTCGTGCCGAAGTGCCGGGTGATCGATCCGGCCTTCACCTGGGGCGACGAGCGCCGGCCGCATATTCCGTGGGAACGGACGATCTTCTACGAAGCCCACGTCCGCGGCTACACCATGAAGCATCCCGCGGTCCCCGAGGTGCTGCGCGGCAGCTTCGCCGGCATGATGCATCACGAAGTGATCGACTATATCCGCAACCTCGGCATTACCGCGCTCGAGCTGTTGCCGATCCACGCTTTTGTCGACGACAGCTATCTGGTCGAGAAGGGCATGCACAATTACTGGGGCTACAACACCATCGGATTCTTTGCGCCGCAGGCCCGCTATCTGTCCGGACCGTTCGTCAACGAGTTCAAGGAAATGGTGGCGCAGTTTCACCGCGTCGGCATCGAGATCATTCTCGACGTGGTCTACAACCACACCGCCGAAGGCAACGAGCTCGGCCCGACGCTGTCGTTCAAGGGCATCGACAACGCGTCATACTACCGGCTGGCGCCGGATCGGCGTTACTACATCAACGACACCGGCACCGGCAACACCGTCAACCTGTCGCACCAGCGGGTGTTGCAGATGGTCGCCGACAGCTTGCGCTATTGGGCGCAGGAGATGCGGGTCGACGGCTTCCGCTTCGATCTCGCCACCATCCTGGCGCGCGAGCCCTACGGCTTCGACGAAGGCGGCGGCTTCCTCGACGCCTGCCGGCAGGATCCGGTACTCAGCCAGGTGAAATTGATCGCGGAGCCGTGGGATTGCGGGCCGGGCGGCTACCAGGTCGGGCGGTTCTCGCCGGGCTGGGCGGAATGGAACGACCGCTTCCGCGACACCACGCGGGCGTTCTGGAAGGGCGACGAGGGCAAGCTCGCCGAGCTCGCCACCCGGCTGTCGGCCTCGCCGGACCTGTTCAACAAGCGCGGCCGCAAGCCGTGGTCGTCGGTCAACTTCGTCACCGCGCATGACGGCTTCACGCTGAACGATCTGGTGTCCTACGATCACAAGCACAACGAGGCCAATGGCGAGGACAATCGCGACGGCCATTCGCACAATCTGTCGTGGAATCACGGCGTCGAAGGCCCGACCGACGATCCGCAGATCCGCGACTTGCGGTTCCGGCAGATGCGTAATTTGCTGGCCACCGTGCTGCTGTCGCGCGGCACGCCGATGATCCTGGCCGGCGACGAATTCGCCCGCACCCAGCAGGGTAACAACAACGCCTATGCGCAGGACAACGAGATCAGCTGGCTCGACTGGGAGGGCATCGACGAGGACGGCCGCGGCCTGATCGAGTTTACCCGGCGGCTGATCGAAACTAGGCAGCGTCAGCCGTTGTTTCATCGCGGCCGGTTTCTCACCGGCGCCTTCAACGAAGAGCTCGGAGTCAAGGACGTGACCTGGATCGATCCGAGCGGCGCCGAGATGGCCTGCGAGCAATGGAACGACGGCAATGCGCGTTGCGTCGGCATGTTGCTGGATGGCCGGGCGCAGGTCACCGGCATCCGCCGCAAGGGCTCCGACAACACGTTGTTCCTGATGTTCAACGCCCACCACGACACGGTGCCGTTCAAATTCCCCGCCGTGCCGCAGTGCCGGACCTGGGAGTGTCTGATCGACACCAACAAGCCCGGCGACAGCAGGATTTCCCGTCTCAAGAAGGACGCGCACTACGATATGGTGGGAAGATCGTTGTCGCTGTGGGAGGCCCGGCAGGCCTGACGGCAGCTTTTCAAGTTGAATGTCCGTTTTCGGAATTTCTCGCAGTGTCGGAACGATAATAGTCTCAAAACCTTAGCTCCATTGAAGGGGCAAAGTAAATCAATGGTCGGATTAATGAGCAAAAAGCCCATCGTTTTGGTGGTAGAAGACGAGAGCTTGCTTCGGGCCAATGCGGTGGAGATGATCGAGGCGGCGGGCTTCCAAGTCGTTGAAGCCGCCAATGCCGACGAGGCGATCGAGATCCTGGAAGCGCGCAACGATATCCGCGTGGTGTTCACCGATATCCAGATGCCCGGCGCGATGGACGGGCTGAAGCTTGCCCAAGCGGTGCGGGGACGCTGGCCGCCGATCGAGATCATCACCACCTCCGGGCAGTTGTCGATCAGTCCCGACCAGCTTCCCGAGCGCGGGCGTTTCCTGCCCAAGCCCTATAGTCCGGCGCAGATCGCCGGCGTGATCAGCGAGCTGATCTGCTGAACCGATCCCGCCTCTGCCGTTATCGCAGTGCAGTTGGAATTTCGCGTTGCGGTATGCTAACCCCTCGATTTCTTTCAAAAATTTAATTCCCCGCGTGCAAAACCGGGGCTTTCCGCGTTATCAAGGAGGCCCACCTCAAGCAGGACCCTTTGCGCGGATGGAGCGATGAAGAAGCTGGCGATTCTTGTAAGCGTGTTTGTGCTGGCGATCGGCTCGTATTTTGTGGCCAGCAAGCTGGCGATCCGGCACGAGACCTTGAATTTGTTCGACAGCACGCGCAACCGCGCGATCGATGTCGACATCGCGGTGCGTCGCGACGCCGAGATGAAGGCGATGGCGGGCATTGTGCTGCCGGTGGCCATCATCAGCCACGGCAACACCGTCAAGAACACCGAATATTCCTTCCTCGCCAACGTGCTGGCGGCGCGCGGCTACCTGGTGGCGAGCATCCAGCATGACTTGCCGGGCGACAAACCGTTGATGACCAAGGCCGGCTCGCTCTATGTCGGTCGCCTGCAGGTCTACGAGCGCGGCATGCAGAACATCCTGTTCGCGATCAGCGAGATGAAGAAGATCCAGCCCAACGCCGACTACGCACATCTCACGCTGGCCGGGCATTCCAACGGCGGCGACATCTCGATGTTCTTCGCCCAGCAGCATCCCGAACTGGTCCGCCGGGTGGTGACGCTGGATAATCTGCGCGTGCCGTTCGTCACTTCGGGCGCCGCCAAGATCCTGTCGTTCCGCTCCAAGGATCCGGTATTCAAGACCGATCCCGGCGTGTTGCCGGATCCCGAGATGGCCAAGGAAGCCGGCATCGACATCGTGGCCACCGACTTTCAGCACACCGACATGAGCGATCGCGGTCCGGACAGCGTCAAGCAGCGCATTCAAGACACGCTGGACAAGTTTCTCGCCCAGGATGACAGCAGCCAACTCGGCCCGGTCGATACCAGCAGGCTGACCAGCGATCCGCGCGCGATGGGTCCCTAGCGACCGGCAAGGTCGTGGGCTGCGGCGCCAGCGCCGGGAACATTTTTCCGGCGCCACGCTTTTCACTCCACAACGGGAGTGATCGCCATGTTGGCCCAGCAAAATCTGCGCACCACCGGCTTAGAGACGCTCGACCAGGCTTACGACATCGCGTTCGATTACCTGCGCCTGAGCGGCGCCATCCCCGAGATGTTCGGGGTTCACGAACTGCTGCTCGATACCGTCGTCGATCTGTACTACCGCGGCGAGCGCAACAAGATCCGCCTCGCCAACAAGGCGATTTCAGCGTTCCAGAACGCCTTCAGGAATTGACCCTCTATGCTGGACTATCCCAAGCCGCCGTTCGCGTCCCAGCCGCAGGACATGCCCGGTTCCACCGCGGCGATGGATCCGCGGCCGGACCATGGCGAAAAAACCTATAAGGGCGCCCGGGCCGATCTGGACGCCGCTGATTCCCTCGACCATGCCGGAGGAAGCGGTGGAGAATTTCGGCAAGCAGACGCCGATCGGGCGTCCGGGTCAGCCAGCCGAACTCGCCACCGCCTACGTGATGCTGGCGGATCCCTTGTCGAGTTACGTCTCCGGCACCACCATCGCGGTCACCGGCGGCAAGCCGTTCATCTGAACCGACGCCTGGCCGGGCGTCCGATCAGTTGCGAGCGCAACAATACGCCTGGTGGTGGTCCAGTTCCTTAAACCGGGCGCCTCCGGCGCATCTGTCGGCTTTCGGACACACTAATCCTCGTAGCTTTACCTGGTCCGGGGCTTGGCACTCCGAATATTTTCGGACTTCCCGCGCGAAAACCCTGATCGCGCCGGGTACCGCGATAAGCGCGGAACCGGACAGACAAATCGGGGGTCATTTTCATATATTCGCAGATCCGCGGAATGCGTCTCGGCGCGTCCTCCCCACCCCTGCGGTAGACGGCCCGACCGACCGGGCGGATAACGCAGTGCATTCCATAAACGTTAGATTACCCTTGGATAACAAATTGTTGGCGGGGCTCCCCCGCGCTATCTTCGATCTTTTGGCGCCGCATATGACCACTGCCTCGTTGCAGCAGGGGCTGGTGCTGCTGGAGCCCGGCGACGAGTTCGAGCACGTTTATTTCCCGCACAACGGGATGCTGTCGTTGCTGGCGGTGTTGCGCGACGGCAAGGCGATCGAGACCGCAACCGTGGGGCGCGAGGGCGTGGTCGGCGCGATGGCGGGACTGGGGCTGTACAAGTCGCTGGTTCGCGTCGTGGTGCAGATGCCGACTACGCTGACCAAGATTCCCTCGTCGCAATTCAGGAAGGTCGCCGCCAACAGCGAGGCGCTGCGCACTCTCTGCATCCAATACAATGAAGTGCTGCTGTCGCAGGCGCGGGTGACCGCGGCCTGCAACGCGCTGCATCTGATCGAGGCCCGGTTCTGCCGTTGGCTCCTGCAATCCGCCGACCGCGCCGGCGGCGATACGGTCAACCTGACCCAGGAATTCCTCGCCGAGATGCTCGGCGTGCGGCGCACCTCGGTCACCGAGGTCGCCACCAAGCTGCAGAATGCCGGCCTGATCTCCTATTCGCGCGGCGTCATCAAGATCACGAATCGGCCTGCGGTGGCGAAGCTGTCGTGTGAATGTTACGAGACGCTGTTGGAACAGTCGGCATTGCTGCTGTGAGCGCGCCGGCGCAGAACCGACCCCTGCGCCTATCGTAGGGTCGCTGCCACCCACGCGGAATTTTCAATCGCATCACCGACGTGCCATGGTGCCGCCAACTGCGGCCGTCCGGTCGCGTGGTCTCATCCATCCAGGAGCTACAGATGGTTGCGGAAGTCAGCCCGCTCGCCGGCCAGGTCATTGATCCGTCAATGCTGGTCAATGTGCCGCGTTTGGTGACGGCGTATTTCTCCGGCCGGCCGGATCCCGCGATCCCGGCACAGCGCGTGGCGTTCGGCACCTCCGGCCATCGCGGCTCGGCGCTCAACAACGCCTTCAACGAGGCGCACATTTTGGCGGTGAGCCAGGGCGTCTGCGAATACCGGCGCCGCGCCGGCATCGACGGGCCGTTGTTCATCGGCATCGACACCCACGCGCTGGCTGAGCCGGCGCTGGCCAGCGCGCTGGAAGTGTTCGCCGCCAACGGCGTCGAGGTGATGATCGACGAGAACGGCGGCTACACCCCGACCCCGGTGATCTCGCACGCCATCCTGAGCTATAACCGCGGCCGCAGCAGCGGTCTCGCCGACGGCGTGGTGATCACGCCGTCGCACAACCCGCCGGAGGATGGCGGCTTCAAATACAATCCGCCGAACGGCGGGCCGGCCGACACCGACATCACCAGCGACATCGAGCGCACCGCCAACGCGCTGCTCGAGGACGGTCTGCGCGGTGTCAGGCGGATCACGCTGGCGCAGGCGCTGCGCTCCGCCAATGTGCACCGCTACGATTATGTCGGGCCCTACGTCGCCGACCTCGAAAACGTCATCGACATGGCGGCGATCAAGGCCTCCGGCGTCAAGATCGGCATCGATCCGTTGGGCGGCGCCGCGGTGCATTACTGGCGGCCGATCATCGACCGCTACGGCATCGACGCCACCATCGTCAGCGACGTGGTCGATCCGACCTTCCGCTTCATGACCGCGGACTGGGACGGCAAGGTGCGGATGGATTGCTCCTCGCCCTATGCGATGGCGCGGCTGATCGGCATGCGCGACAATTTCGACGTCTCCTTTGCCAACGACACCGACGCCGACCGCCACGGCATCGTCACCCGCTGGAACGGGCTGATGAATCCCAACCACTATCTCGCCGCGGCGATCTTCTATCTGTTCGAGCATCGCCCGGAGTGGGGCGCGCAGGCCGCGATCGGCAAGACCATCGTGTCGAGCGCGATGATCAACCGGGTCGCCACCCGGCTCGGCCGCGATCTGGTCGAGACCCCGGTCGGCTTCAAATGGTTCGTCGACGGGCTCGGCTCCGGCGCGTTCGGCTTTGCCGGCGAGGAGAGCGCCGGCGCCTCGTTCCTGCGCCGCGACGGCACGGTATGGACCACCGACAAGGACGGGCTGATCCTCGGGCTGTTGGCGGCGGAGATCACCGCGCGCACCCAGGTCGATCCGGGGCAGCTGTTCCATCAGCTCGGCGAAGAACTCGGCGTGCCGTTTTACGAGCGGATCGACGCGCCGGCCACCGCCAAGCAGAAGTCGATCCTGAAATCGCTGTCCGCCGACCAACTCGGCCTGAAGGAGCTCGCCGGCGAGCCGATCCACTCGACCTTGACCAACGCGCCCGGCAACGATCAGCCGTTCGGCGGCATCAAGGTGGTGACGGAAAACGGCTGGTTCGCCGCGCGGCCCTCCGGCACCGAGGAGGTCTACAAGATCTACGCCGAAAGCTTCCGCGGCCAGGATCATTTGCAGCAGATCCAGCAGGAAGCGCAGAGCGCTCTGTCGGCGGTGTTCGCCGCGAAGGGGTAGGGCGAAGGGCCAACGGCCTTCGCGTTGAAGAGTCCCGGGCGTCCGCGATCCGTCGCGTTCTTCGCTGCGCCAACCGAAAACGAAGCTGTCATTCCGGGGCGCGAGGCGGCAGGCCGAGCGAACCCGGAATCCAGTATTCCAGGGCGGTGAGTACTGGATTCCGGGTTCACTCGCGGCTCACGCCGCTCGTGCCCCGGAATGACAGCCTCGTCGTTGCGAACCGCATCACCCCAATCGGAAATGCGTTGGAGTGTCCTAGATTCAACAACGAAAACAGGAGCCCGATGCCAGCCAGCGCAGCCCCCCACCTCAGCGACTGGGCGGAGTTCATCGCCGCCTTCGCGGTGTTCGTCGCCTCGCACGCGGTGCCGTCGCGGCCTGCGGTGCGCGCTGCGATGGTGGCACGGCTCAGCGAGCGCGGCTTCCTCGCGCTGTACAGCGGCGTCTCGCTGCTGGTGCTGGCCTGGCTGATCGCAGCTGCGGGCCGCGCGCCGTTCGTTCCGCTGTGGCCGTTCGAACATTGGCAGATGCTGGCGCCGAATCTGGCGATGCCGTTCGCCTGCCTGCTGGCGGCGTTCGGCGTCGGCGCCGCGAACCCGCTGTCGTTCGGCGGCAATCCGAATTTGCCGTTCGATCCCGATCGCCCCGGCATTGCAGGCGTGGCGCGGCATCCGTTGCTATGGGCGATCGCGCTGTGGTCCGGCGCGCATCTGCTGCCCAACGGCGATCTCGCCCACGCCCTGCTGTTCGGCTTCTTCGCGCTGATTGCGCTGGCCGGCATGGTGATGATCGACCGCCGCAAACAACGCCGGCTCGGATATGAAGCTTGGCACGCGCTGGCCCGCAACACCTCGTTCTGGCCGTTCGCCGCTTTGCTTGACGGCCGCTTTCGGCCGCGATCGTTTCGGATCGAGCTTAAGCGGGCGGCGATTGGCCTCGTCGCCTGGCTGACGCTGCTGGCGCTGCACGCCCCGGTGATCGGGGTGTCGCCGCTGCCTTAACGATCGATCACCTCGGCGAAATCGCCGCGAAGCTTGTCGCGGCACAACCACGGTTTCCGGCGCGGCGTTACATAGCCTGCAGCGCAACGCACCGGATGTGTCGAGATGAGCCCGATTCCCCGCTTTCAGCCGCACCATGGCCCGGCCATCCTGTCGAGCGGCTTTCGGCCGTTCTTTCTTGCCGGCGCGATCTATGCCGCGGTCGCGGTGCTGATCTGGCTGCCATTCTATTATGGCGAGCTGACGTTGGTGACCACGCTGGCGCCGCGCGACTGGCACGTCCACGAAATGCTGTATGGCTATCTGCCGGCGGTGATCACCGGCTTTCTGTTCACCGCGATCCCGAACTGGACCGGCCGGATGCCGATCCAGGGCACCCCGCTGCTCGGCCTGGTGCTGGCCTGGCTCGCCGGGCGCTTCGTGATGGCGTTCTCCGCCGACACCGGCTGGCTCGCGGCGCTGCTGATCGATGGCAGCTTCCTGGCGCTGGTGGCGATCGTGGTGGCGCGGGAGATCATCACCGGCCGCAAATGGAATAACCTGCCGGTGGTGGCGCTGCTGACGCTGCTGCTCGCCGGCAATATCGGCTTTCATCTCGAGGCGCATTTCGGCGGCCTCGCCGATGTCAGCATCCGGCTCGGCATTGCCGTGGTGATCCTGCTGATCGGCCTGATCGGCGGCCGCATCATTCCGAGCTTCACCCGCAACTGGCTGGCGCGCGAGAATCCCGGCCGGCTGCCGTCCCCGTTCGGCCGCTTCGACGGCGCGGTGGTGGCGGTGAGCGCAGTGAGCTTGCTGCTGTGGGTGGCGCTGCAGGACGGCGCGCTGGTCGGCACCGCGCTCGGCATCGCCGGCGTGCTGCATCTGCTGCGGCTCGGCCGCTGGGCCGGCCATCGCACCGGCCGCGAGCGTCTCGTGCTGGTGCTGCACGTCGGTTATCTGTTCGTGCCGCTCGGCTTTCTGCTGACCGCGGCGGCGGCGTTCGGGGCAATCGCGCCAAGCGCCGGCGCCCACGCCTGGATGATCGGCGGCGCCGGCATCATGACGCTGGCGGTGATGACCCGCGCCAGCCTCGGCCATACCGGCCAGCAGCTCACCGCCTCGATCGCCACCCAGACGATCTATGTGCTGGCCGCCGTGGCGGCGCTGGCGCGGATCTGCGCGGCGATCCATCCGGCCTGGAGCGTCGGCTTGCTGCATCTGGCGGCGTTCGCCTGGGCGGCGGCGTTTCTCGGCTTCGCGATCAGCTTCGGTCCGCTGCTGCTGGGCTACCGCAAGCGGCGACCGGAAGCGCCGCGGTCGGCGTGACGCGGAATCGCAACTAACAACTGCTGTGCCGAAGCCGTCGTGTTGCTCAGGATTCGTCGAGCCAGCCCATGCTGTGCGCGAAGCGGACGACCTCGACGCGGTCGTGGAAGCCGAGCTTGGTCATGCCGCGCGCCTTGTAGGTCTCGACGCTCTTAGGCCCGATCTGCAGCTTCTCCGCGATGGTCTTGTTGCTGTGGCCGACCGCGGCAAGCCGCAACACCTCGTGCTCGCGCGCGCTGAGAGGATGCTTGGATCGTTGCTCCATGGGCAATCCGGGCGTTTCAACGGCGATCGATCGCCAACCAAAACTTCATCGCCGGCGCATCGACGGCAAATCGCTGGAAGAGGCTTTCTATCGCACGGATCGCCGCACCTGTCATGCGCAACTGACATTCATATGTAAGCTAAATTGGACAGTGGCCACGTCACTGGTCGATCGGAGGAGCTGCTCTCTCGGTTGGCGCAGGTTGCGAGCGCGGCGGAATTGACCGCGATGGCTGCAGAGCGCGGTCCTTGCCGTCTCCCAGGTTGCCGACTCGCTCCCGCAGCGATCGCGCCTGCGAGGTTGCGAGCCGCGCCGCGGTCGCGCTGTCGCATCTCCTTACAACCAAAGAATGATGCGGCGGGGCCGCGATTTCATTGGGCTTCTGCGTACCCGTCAGATGCCAGGCAATCCCAGCTGAACTGCAGGGAAAGCCCGGCGATAGGCAGAAAACCAAGCTGGCCAAATCGCTTAGCCCCCGACACCGCAACATCTAAACAAATGCCGCGACCGGTACGGATATGCCGAGGGATAGACGTGGTGGTATTCAGCTGCAGACCGTGCCGCCTCATCACAAGGTCGCCGCTTGTTGTCACGTTTAGTTGACAAAGCTTTGTGTCAGGTTATTCTTACACTCACTCGAGCGAGAGGAGTTTCCCGCTAGGGACGAGGGTGTTTCCAAGCAAGTTGGGGCATTTCCGTCCTGGGATTTTCCGATCAAACGAGTCTGACATCGCTTCGTTTGGGTCACGTCTCGATTGGTGACGGCGGCCTCGGCGGGCAACAGACAGGATGCTGAGACCAAGCGAACATCCGTTCGGCGTAGCAGCAGCGAATAACCTGCGTGCGGGTTCAGCACGAAACTGATCGTAAGTCTCTTAGGAGGTTATGTTATGGTAGACGATCCGAACAAGGTCTGGCCGACTGGCTTGACAATCGCGGAATCGGAAGAGCTCCACAAGCATGTGATCGACGGCACGCGCATCTTCGGCGCGATCGCGATCGTTGCTCACTTTCTGGCGTATGTCTATTCGCCGTGGCTGAAGTAAGGGGAACCGAAAATGAATCAAGGTCGTATCTGGACTGTCGTTAAGCCGACCGTCGGTCTGCCCCTCCTGCTGGGCAGCGTCACCATCATCGCGATCCTCGTGCACTATGCGCTGATCTCGCACACCACCTGGTTCCCGAAGTACTGGAACGGCAAGACCGCCTCGATCGAGTCCTCGGTCAACGTCGGTTAATTCAGCTCCTTAGAGCTGTGATGCAGGACCGGGATCCAAGGGTCCCGGTCGCTTGCTTTGTAGCCGGGGGTGAACAAGCGAGGCCGGTGTGGCCGGGCTTGTTCGCCTTCGACCACGAAGTGTCCGCCGGATAGGCGGCGCGGTGTTGGCTACCAACACCCTTTCCTCATCTGTTGGATCAGCTCAACGATGAACCCTGTCAGCAAAAAAGCGATCAAGCTCTGGGTGTCCTTAGGAACCCGGTTCTTGCCGTTTGCGGACGCGGCGACCCCGGACCTGCCGCTGTCGCGACTGTTGCGGCTGTCGCTGTTTCAGGTCTCGGTCGGCATGTCGCTGGTGCTGCTGGTCGGCACGCTGAACCGGGTGATGATCGTCGAACTGAACGTGCCGGCGTCGATCGTCGGCATCATGATTTCTCTGCCGCTGATCTTTGCGCCGTTCCGGGCGCTGATCGGCTTTCGCTCCGATGTCCATACGTCCGCGCTCGGCTGGAAGCGGGTGCCCTTCCTCTATAAGGGCACCATGGTGCAGTTCGGCGGGCTGGCGATCCTGCCATTCGCGCTGCTGGTGCTGTCCGGCGGCGGCGAGGCCGGGCACGCGCCGGTATGGATCGGGCAGGCCGCCGCGGCGCTCGCCTTTCTGCTGATCGGCGCCGGCGTCCACACCACCCAGACCGTCGGACTCGCGCTCGCAACCGATCTCGCGGCGCCGGAGTCGCGGCCCAAGGTGGTCGGCCTGATGTATGTGATGCTGCTGTTCGGCATGATCGCCAGCGCATTCATCTTCGGCGCGTTGTTGGCGAATTTCTCGCCGGGACGGCTGATCCAGGTGATCCAGGGCGCCGCGGTGGTCACCATTCTGCTGAACGGCGTCGCGGTTTGGAAACAGGAAACCCGACGCTCCGGCGCCGCCGCGCAGGCCGCGCCGCAGCAGCGCACCCCCGCTTTCCGCGAAACCTGGGCTGCCTTCATCGCCGGCGACAACGCGTTGCGCCGGCTGATCGCGGTCGGGCTCGGCACCATGGCGTTCAGCATGGAAGACGTGCTGCTGGAGCCGTTCGGCGGCCAGATCCTGCATCTCGCGGTCGGCGACACCACCAAGCTCACCGCGGCGCTCGCGCTCGGCGGATTGTTCGGCTTCGGGCTCGCGTCGCGCGTGCTCAGCCGCGGCGCCGATCCGTTCCGGATGGCGAGCTATGGCGCGCTGGTCGGCATTCCGGCTTTTCTGGCGGTGATCTTCGCCGCGCCGCTGATGTCGGCGCTGCTGTTCGGCGCCGGCACCTTCCTGATCGGCTTCGGTGCCGGCCTGTTCGGCCACGGCACGCTGACCGCGACCATGAACGCCGCGCCGAAGCATCAGGCCGGCCTTGCGCTCGGCGCCTGGGGCGCGGTGCAGGCCTCGGCCGCCGGCATTGCGATCGCGCTCGGCGGCGTGCTGCGCGACGTGGTCGATGCGATGGCGCCGCACACCTCGCTGGGGGCTGCCGCAGGCTATGATTTCGTCTACTGCCTCGAAATCGTCCTGCTGTTCGCGACGCTCATAACGATGGCCCCGCTTATTCGACAGACCGGACGGAGTGCCGGGGCGGGTCCGCTGCTGACACGGCCACCGATCGGCCTTGAGACTGAAACGGAGAAGTCATGACCCAAATCACCCGACTGTATGACACCAGCAGGCAGGTCCCGGCGATCGAGACCGAGCTGAAGAACGGCAGCTTCAAATTCGCCGTGGTCACCAGCGCACAGCCGAGCCAGCCCGGCACCTCGCTCGACGATGCCATCTTGGCGGCGTTGGGACGCGCCGGCATTTCGCGCGGCGAAGGCCGGTCCTATCTCGACGCCATCAAGAAGGGCGGCGCCGTGGTCTCGGTGGTCGCCGAATTCGGATTCGGCGCCAAGGCCGCCGCGATCCTCGATCGCTACAGCCCGAACCAGTCCAGCATCCCGGCGTCGGCCGCGGGCAGCGTCGAGATCGACCCGGCGACGCCGTTTTCCAATATCCTGCACGCGCCGGTGCTGCTGGATAATTCGGGGCCGTACGAATCCTACTCCGGCACCCCGCTTCTGGTGGATAGCAACAAGACCTATTCCGGTGCTCCGCTGTTGGTTGATAGCCAAAAGACCTATTCCGGCACGCCGCTTCTGCTTGATAGCAATGGGCCGTACAAGTCTTTGTCCGGAACTCCTCTGCTGCTTGATACCAAAGGACCTTACAAGTCGTATTCCGGCACACCGCTCGTGATCAACAATCCGACCCCGCTGTCGTCCTGGCTGGGCCTCCCTGTCCTCTCAAAGTAGGTGAACACCATGTCCAACGATTCTTATCAGTCTTATTCCGGAACCCCGCTGCTCGTCGATGGCGACAAGTTCTATTCGGGCACCCCGCTGCTGGTTGATAGCGACAAGACCTATTCCGGCGCCCCGCTCGTCCTGGAACAGAAGGGTGAATACAAGTCGTTCTCCGGCACCCCGCTGCTGATCGACAGCAACACCTTCTTCTCGGGCACCCCGCTCTTGCTGGAGCAGAAGGGCGAGTACAAGTCGTTCTCCGGTTCGCTGCTGCTGCTCGGCAAGTAAGCCCAGCCGCCAGGCTCCCCAACGAAACGCCGCAGGCAGCAATGCCTGCGGCGTTTGTTTTTGTGCGGCGGTCGTGCGCCGACCTGGCTGCGCGTCGCGGCGCCGCCGCCGCGGCGAGTCTTGGGCCGGCGCGGCGAGTCTTGGGCCGGCGTTGATTGCCGATCCCGGGCTACGTCCGACGGCCGACTTATGGCGGCATTGCCGATGAAAACAATATCGCCGCTGCGCAGCGACACACGCAGCCCGTCTGGAACCAAACCAAAAATCCTCCGTTACTTTTGCTGAAGTTGCAAACCCCTTGGAGGATCTCATGAACGGTGACCAACCCATCAGCTGGCTGATGTTCTTTACTCTGGCCGCGGGCGTCGTGATTGTCGGCGCGGTGTTCCTGAATTTCATTCGCTCGCGGTCGAACCGCGAAGCGGCGGAAAACGCGCTGGAAGGCGATGGCCGTAGCCGCGGTGCGGCGCCGAGCGGCGCGCTGCCTGAACTCCTGGGCATTACCGCCTTCGCGTTAATCGCCATGGGCCTCCTGGCCGTTGGTCAGAACAGCAAGCCGAGCGTCGAAACCGCACAGCTTCCGGGCCAGGTCGGAACCACCACCGGCCAGGGCGGTCAGGGCAACATGCAGGATCCGGGTTCGTTCAACCAGCCGAAGCGCTATCAGCCCGCCAATCCGGGCACCGATAACCGCGTCGCGCCCACCGGTTCGGATACTGGCGTCGGCTCCTCGCCGGGCAACACCGGCACCCCGACCAAGTAACGCATTCGTCATATAGGACGATCTGAATCGGGGGCCTCGCGGCCCCCGATTTTTTGTGTGCGGTCGGCTCTTGATCGGAGTGGCAAACGCTCGAGACATCACCGCGCGAGACACAAAAAATCCAGCCCCGCGGCAAGCGAGGCTGGATCGTCATGTCAGAACGGCCGGTCGTCAGCGGGATCAGCTGGCGGAAGCGCGTTCGTATTCGGCGTGCTCGGCTTCCATCTTGGCGATCTTCTGCTCGATCTTGCCGCGCTGCGTGGTCAACAACGCAGTGATCGCACTCGCCGACGTAGAGGCCTGCAAGGCGTCGTCATATTTCGACACGTTGCGCTTCTCGCCGTCGATCAGGCCCGGCAGCACGCTGCCGTCGAGGCCGTTGAACAGCGAGCGCACATTCATGATGGTCTGGTGGATCAGGCTCATGAACGAGCCGTCGGTGTCGGGCGTCTCACCGGCCGTGGTCAATTCGGCGGCGAGTTCGCGGGCGTTGCCTTCATGCAGCGCGATCATCTCGTTGAACAGGCCGGTCAGGCCATGGCCTTCGGCATCCTCAAGCGCTTCCTGATAGCCGTTGCGGGCGTCGATCGCTGCGGTGTGCAGCGTCTTCAAATGATCGAGTAGATCCTGGTCCACATTATCCTCCACGGGTTAGGCGCCGCCGGCCCGCCGCAGGCTGTAGCAGCGATGCCAGACAACTGCCGCGGAGCAGGCGGGTTCCCGTCACGGTGTCGCGGCGGAGGAGGTTGTTACTTGCGCTCGCCGTCCTGCGGCTCGATGCCGTAGGGTTTTACCAGCGCCCAGACGTGTGCCGGTACCATGTTCTTGATGCGTTGCGGGTATTGCCGGCGCAGATGCAGCACGGTCTCGATCGCCTTCATCTCGACCCGGGTGCGGGCGAATTCCAGCCCGCGCGGCCCGACCTTCGGCATCAGCCAGCCCATCAACGGGCGCAGCCAGTTCGGCATGCCGCGCACCGGCAGGCCGCCGGCGGCGAGTTCGACGTTCTTCATGAAGCCCTTCACCGGCGCCATGCGCTTGCCGGCACTGCCGGGCTCGCTGAGCTTCACCTCGTCGCCAAGCAGATTGAGCAATTGCTCGCCGCGGGCGTTACGCACCAGCAGCCATTGTTCGCCCTCACCACCCATATAGCCGACGGTGATGTCGGCCAGCGTATTGGTGTAGTCGACGCAGGTGCGGCAGGTCATCGGAAAGAAATCCGCCGGCAGCTTGGAGATCGGCAGCAGCAGGAACGGAATTTCCTTCACCTTGCCGTCATCGAAGCGCAGCTCGACGTGATAGTCGGCGCGGAACTCGAGATAGGTGATGCTGTCGGGCTTGTCCGACAACAGATCGAGGAACTGGTGGAAGCTTGCCGTCGTGGTGTTGTCGGAACACGGCGTGCCGATCACATAGATTTTTTCGAAGCCGAGTTTCTCTTCCAATTGCCGCAGCGCGTAAATCTGGCAGGGAATCCCGATCACCGCGATCCGCTTGTGGCCGGCCTCGCGCGCCGGCTCCAACAGCGACAACAGCGGCGCGTAGCCCATCCGCATGCCGCGGCAGGCCTTCATGCCTTCCGCCTTGGTGACGATCACCGGCCGCGGCTTCCACTTGTCGTCGGGGTCCTGCGCCATGGTCAGCACCGCGTCGACCGCGCCGGTCTCCAAGAGTCGCTGGCCGATCGTGGTGGTGATGCCGGTCCATTGCGCACCTTGCCGCGGCTGTTTCATCGCGGCGCGCACCATGCGTCGAAACGGGCCGAAGAAGGCTTCGTCGGGCTTGGCCGGATCGCGCACCCGGCCGTGCACGCGCAGCTCCATCGCCGGGTAGTCCGGCTTGATGAACTGGCAGGCCTGGCCGCACTGCTTGGGATCGCTGGAGCGCGACACCCCGCAATCGGTGCACAGCTCGCGCGCCACCGGCTCGGCCAAAGGCGGGGTCCACACCGCGGGAACTGGATCGGCCAGATCTGCCATGCGCGTCTCAAGTCCTGGCTGGGCGTTCACGCCGCGGGTGCTTCGGGCGAGCCGCATTTCTAAGAACCGGCGGTTGCCGCCGCCATTCGCCATAAGTCAGGCGTGGTCCGATCCATACAGCGCCAGCCGCGCCACCGATAGATCGGCGTCAAATTCGCGGCCGATCGCCACCAGCCCGATCCGCCGCAGCCGCGCCGGATCGAGCGCGGCGTCGATGCGATGCGGAACAAATTGCACGAATGGCAACAGGATAGTTTGCCACTCCCGCGTCGCAACAAAGCCCTGCCGCCAGGACTGCTGCGGCCGGGTGACGTCCGGCGTGCGCAGATGCAAGCCGTAGCTTTCGCCATTGCCGGCGACGTCGAGCGCGATGCCGGTGAAGCCCGAGGCGTCGATCACGGCGCCCGCCGCGGCGAGGTCGAGCGCGATCTGGATGAAGCCGCCATTGTTGTCGGTCGACACCGCGCCGCGCATCCGCACGGCGGCGCGGCCGTCGACGATGTCGGCCACGACGCGGCCGCGCGAAACCCCGCCCATCACCGCGTCGGTGATCAGCTGCCACCCCCGCGCGCCGTCGCCGGGCCATAATTCGAGGTCGGTCATGCGAGGTTTCCTTCCATGGCCAACTTCAATTCTGTCATCCTGGGGCGTATTCTGTCATTCCGGGGCGCGAGGCCGCAGGCCGAGCGAACCCGGAATCTTGCCGCGCATTGCGATGTCAGCCGCCTCGGCTGTTGCGAGATTCCGGGTTCGCTCGAGCTTACGCTCTCGCGCCCCGGAATGACGGCCGTTTTTCGGTTGGATGCATCGACCCAACCGGGCCGCACTCAGCGGATCACCATCGGAAACGTCACCGCGATCGCCCAGGCGAACACCGCGGCGTTGGCGAGCGCGCCGGGCAAGGGATGATTGGTGGCCTTGTAGCTCCAATGGCTGATCAGCCCGAACGCCAGGAACAATAAAAGAATCGCCGGCACGATGATGATCAGGAAGAACAATTTGTAGAGGTTTAGCGCCACCGCGATCGCCAGCGAGGCGAGGAAGCAGAATTTGGTCAGCGCATAGGCGCCGCGCCGGGCGTCGCCGCGGGTCAGCCATTCCGCGGTGATGAAATACGGCACGGTGCCGCACGCCACCGCCAGGATCAGATGGATCCGCGGCGCGATCGGATGGAACGAGAACACGTAGCGGTCGAGCGGCAGTCCGATGGCGATGATGTTGTAGGCCCCGACCGCCAGCGCCGCGATCGCCACATAGGTCAGCGAGGCTTGCGCGGTGATCGAGTTCGGCGCGCCGGGTTTCCAGCCCGCTTGGCCGGCCAGTCGGAGTCGTGACTGGCCCGGCCACAGCAAAGTCTGGCCGGCGAGCGGCTTGCCGCGGTTGCCGAACCGCAGGATCAGCGCGGTCAACACGCCATAGACCAAAAAATGCAGCGTCAGATAATCGCCAAGCAGGATGATCAGGAAATCGGTCGGCATCTTCCATAGGATCAGCGGCGTCAGCAGCGCCGGCAGGATCGCGGCCGCGAGCAGCGGCTTCCAGCGCAGATTGGCGCCCATCGGCGCTTCTGCGGCCTTCGGCAGCAGCCGCGACAACGGCCAGGCCAGCGCGATCAGCCCGCCGAACAACAGCGCCAGCCAGGGCGGGCGGCGGTCGAGAAAGCCCGAGCCCTGATGGCCGAACGCCTGGTTCAGCCATTGCAACGATTCCGCCATGCTGTCGCGGCTGTACAGCACGCCGATATGTTCGACGCCGGAGGACAGCGAAAGCCGTCGCGCGCTGCCGTCGGCGAAGTCGCCATAGCTTTGGCCGGCCACCGCGCCGCCGCCGGTCGCCAGATTGACGATGCGCAGACCCTCGTTGATCAGCATGTTCGGCTCCAGCGCGCCGACGATCACCAACAGGTTGCGCGGGCTCGACGCAGTCGCCACTGGCGAAAACACCGACACCGCGACGGTGGCGGTGACCTCGGGATGCGCCATCGCGTAGCGCACCACGATGTCGGAGGCCATCGAATGGCCGAGCACCGCCAGCCGGCCATCGGTGCCGGGTAGGGTCTTGGCGTAGTCGGCGACCCGGCCGAGCTCGTCGACCAGCACGCCGGTGATCCTGGTCGGTTCGTTGACGTCGCCTTTCATCGGCACCGGGTTGCGGCCGTGGCCGGTGAAATCGAAGGTCACCGCGACGTAACCGTTCTGCGCCAGCGTCACCGCGAACGGCTGCATCAATTGCTGCGAGCCGGCAAAGCCGTGCGCGATCACCACCACTGGGGCGGGGCCCTCGGCCTGCGGCCGATACACCGTGACCGGGGTCTCGCCGACCGTGGCGGTGGTGATGCGCAGCCCGCTTTCGGCGTGCTGCAATTGCCACAGCGCCACCGCGATGCCGATCAGCGCAGCGACGGCGACCAGCCATCGCGCCGGCGTCACGAGCCGCCGCATCACGCCCCGCTCGCTCGGTCGATCATGCATCGGTTCAATCCTCGTCGCCGACGTGGCGGCGGCGGATACTGCGCACCGTCCACCAGATCGACAGCGCCGCGACCGGCACGAACGCCGCCACCGCGACGCTGGGATCGACCGGAAGCCGGCCGGCCTCGTAGAGCCCCTTCATCAGATAACCGAACAGTCCGACCACATAGTAGGTGATCGCCGCCGTCGACAGCCCTTCCACCGTGGTCTGCAGCCGCAACTGCAGCCGGGTCCGTGCGTTCATCGATTTCAGCAGTTCCTGATTCTGCTGTTCGAGCTCGACGTCGACCCGGGTGCGCAACAGATTGGCGGCGCGCGCCAGCTTCAGCGACAGGCTGGATTGCCGCTCCTCGATGGTGACGCAGGTGCGCAGCGCCGGCTTCATCCGGCGGGCGAGGAACGACGACCAGGTCGGCAGCCCGCCGACCTTGCGTTCGCCGATGGTGTGCAGCCGCTGTTCGACGATTTCCTCATAGGCGCGGCTGGCGCCGAACCGGAACAGGCTCTCGGCGGCGCCGGCCTCGACTTCGGCGGCGAGCCCGGTCAGTTCTTCCAACAGCTTGTGGTTGCCGGCGAGGTCGGAGCCCGAGCGCATCTGGCTGGTGACTTCGGCAAGCCGCCGCTCCGACGACGCGATCGACGGCGCCAGCCGTTGCGCCTCCGGTAGGCCGAGCAGCGCCAAGGTGCGGTAAGTCTCGACTTCGATGACGCGTTGCACCAAGGCGCCGGCGCGTCCCGCCGACATGCCGCGGTCGATCACCAGCACGCGGACGAAGCCCGACGGGCCGGGCTGGAAGTCGGTGGCATACAACGCAGCGCCGTCGGAATTCTCCGCCACCGCGAGGCTGGCGCGGTCGAACAATTGCTCCGGATCGGTGCGCGGCGGATCGTCCTTCAACAGATGCAGGTCGACCGCGACCAGCAGCGGACCCGGCTGCGGCACCAGCTGCATCGGTCCGGCCAGCGACGCCGCGTCGGGATGAAACGGCAGGCCGAGCGGATCGGCGCGCACTTCCCAGGTGTAGGTGGTGAATTCGGAATGCTGCTCCCAGCGCAGAACGGTGGCGCCGAACGGCATGCGATGATGCTTTTCGTGCGGCGGCGGCGCCGGCAGCCCGCGCTCGACGCAGAAAGCGGCGAGCTGGGCGCGGTCGGCGGCCGCCCGCGGACCCGTGGTATCGAATGCGAAGTGGATCACGCGGGAAGGGACGGGGAGCGGAGTAAACGGTCGGGCGTGGACTTCGCCCAGCACCGCGGCGCGCAGCGGATGCGACGTCAGCCGCGTGGCGCCGTCCCCAATCGAAACCTCAACAGTCATTCAAACTTCCCAGCGGGTTGTGCGGCCGCGACGCAGGTTCCGGCACGGCATGCTTGACTTGAGTAGCATTGCGTTGCGACAGACAGAAGCCGAAAGGTACCGCGACGCGCGCGGTCGGTTGCGAGCCGTTCGCAGCGCCGAATACGTCGCGAGAACAGAAGGTTCGCGGCCAAACTCAACAATCGTCGGAAACTGCGGGCCATCCGTTTGCATTCCGGCGCGGGCTGGTCTTACTCTCCGGCCCGAAAATAATACCGCGCCCTTCACGCGGTCGTCGAATGGAGCATGAGCGGTGGCAATTCCAGTCCGTATCGGCACTCGCAAGAGTATCATGGCGCTTGCCCAGACGGAGGACATCGCCCGTCGATTGTCCGCCGCGGCGTCCGAGCTCGATGTCGAGATCGTCAAGTTCGAAACCGTCGGCGATAGCGACCAGATCAGCAAGCTGTTGCCGCACGGCGGCAAGGGCGGCGCGTTCGTCGCCGAGATCCGCGCCGCGGTGACCGCCGGCAAGCTCGAAGCCTGCATGCATTCCTTGAAGGACATGCCGGGCAACGAAGACACTCCCGGCCTGATCATCGGCGCCACGCTGTCGCGCGATCCGCCGACCGACGCGTTGGTGCTGCGCAAGGGCCTGACCCTGGAAGACCTGCAGAAGTCCCGCGGCAAGGGCTACACCATCGGCACCAATGCGGTGCGGCGCGCGGCCTATGCCAAGCGGCTGTTTCCCGAAGTCAACATCATCCATTTCCGTGGCGCCGCCGACACCCGGGTGCGCAAGCTCGATAACGGCGAGAAGCAGCGGCTGCCCGACGGCGGCCATGTCGGCCCCGCCGACGCGCTGATCATGGCGCGCTCCGGCCTCGAGCGGGTCGGCTTCGTCGACCGCATCGTGCACGACTTCACCCCGCAGGAGATGCTGCCGTCCGCAGGGCAGGGCATCGTCGCGGTGGAATGCGCGGTGAACAATTGGCAGATCCGCAAATATCTCGAACTGATCGACGATCCGGTGGCGCGGTTGAGCTGCGACGCCGAGCGCGAAGTGTTGTGGGTGCTGAACGGCCATTGCAATTCGCCGATGGCGGCGTTCTCCACCATCAAGGGCTCGGAAATGACGCTCAGCGCCTCGGTGCTCGACGAAGAAGGCGGGCTGTTCATCGAGGCCAGCCGCAGCGGCCCGGCCAATCGTCCCCGCGAACTCGGCCGCGCGGTCGCGCTGGAGCTGCTCGACAAGGGCGCCGCCGCGATCATCGAGCGGACCCGGCCCGACTGAGCAATATCCCCGCCGCCTACTTCCCGCGACCAAGCTTAACGTGACGAAAGCATAGCATGGCGACTGTTTTCCCCTTTTCCGCCATCGTCGGCCAGGACGAGATGAAGCTTGCGCTGCTGATCGCGGCGGTCGATCCCAAGGTCGGCGGCGTGTTGGCGTTCGGCGATCGCGGCGCCGGCAAGTCCACCGCGGTGCGTGCGCTCGCGGCCCTGCTGCCGAAGATGAAGGTCGTGGTCGGCTGCCGCTATAATTGCGATCCCGACCTGCCGAAGGCGTTCTGCGACGAGTGCCGGGAGAAGGAAAAGCACGGCAAGCTGAAGACCGCGCAGGTGCCGGTGCCGGTGGTCGATCTGCCGCTCGGCGCCACCGAGGACCGCGTGGTCGGCGCGCTCGATCTGGAACGCGCGCTGGCGCGCGGCGAGAAGGCGTTCGAGCCCGGACTGCTGGCCCGCGCCCATCGCGGCTTCCTCTACATCGACGAAGCCAATTTGCTGGAAGATCATCTGGTCGATCTGCTGCTCGATGTCGCCGCCTCCGGCGAAAACGTCGTCGAGCGTGAAGGCCTGTCGATCCGCCACCCGGCGCGCTTCGTGCTGGTCGGCACCGGCAACCCGGAAGAAGGCGAGTTGCGCCCGCAGCTGCTCGATCGTTTCGGCATGTCGGTGGAGGTCAAGACCCCCGACGATCTGCCGAGCCGGATGGAAGTGGTGCGCCGCCGCGACGCCTTCGAGAGCGATCCCGCGGCGTTCCTCGCCGCCTGGACCAAGGAAGAAGCCAAGCTGCGCAAGAAGATCACCCAGGCGCGCGAGCGGTTGCCCGAGGTCACGGTGTCCGACGCTGCCCTGGAGCGCGCCGCGACCTTGTGCATGCGGCTCGGCACCGACGGCTTGCGCGGCGAATTGACCTTGATGCGCGCGGCGCGGGCTTTGGCTGCGATCGAGCACGCCAAGCACGTCACCGACGAGCATCTGAAGAAGATCGCGCCCTCGGCGCTGCGGCATCGGCTGCGACGTAACCCGCTCGACGACGCCGGCTCCACCGTGCGCGTCGATCGCGCCATTGTCGAAGTGTTCGGATGAGCCAGGCCGTCGCATGGTCCGATGCGGCGACCGCGGCGCAATTGTTCGCGGTCGATCCGGTCGGCACCGGCGTCTTGTTGCGCTCGCGCGCGGGTCCGGTGCGCGACCGCTGGCTGGCGATGCTGCGCGCAGCATTGCCGCCGACCGACGCCCATAAGCATCTTCCGCTGCACATCGCCGAGGGCCGGTTGCTCGGCGGCCTCGATCTGTCGGCGACGCTGGTCTCCGGCCGGCCGGTCGCCGAACGCGGGCTGTTGGCCGAGGCCGACGGCGGCGTCTTGATGCTGGCGATGGCCGAACGGATGCAATCCTCGACCACGGTGCACGTCACCGCGGCGATGGACGCCCACGAGACGCTGATCGAGCGCGACGGGCTGTCGCTGCGGATGCCGGCGCGGTTCGGCGTGGTGGCGCTCGACGAGGGCCTGGAAGACGAATTCGCCCCGGCCAGCCTGCGCGACCGGCTGGCGTTTCACGTCGATCTCGACCGCTTCTCATTCCGCGACACCGAGGAATTCGAGATCAACGCCGCCGACATCGAAGTGGCGCGCCAGCGGCTGCCGCTGATCCGCGCCACCGACGAGCAGATCGAGGCGATCGTCACCGCCGCCGCCGCGATGGGCATCGTCTCGCTGCGCGCGCCGCTGCTGACCATCCGCGTCGCCCGCGCCGCGGCGGCCTGGAGCGGCCACACCGAGATCGACCAGGAAGACATCGGCATCGCCGCGCGCCTGGTGCTGGCACCGCGTGCGTTGTACTTCCCGCAGGCCGAGCAGCCGGACCAGCCGGAGCCGCCGCCCGAAGAGCCGCCTCCGCCGGAGGACAATTCCGAGGACAACAAGGACCAGGACGAGCAGCAGATCCCGGACATCGACCGCGCGCTCGACGAGGTGATCCTGGCTGCTGCCAAGGCGGCGATCCCGCCCGACGTGCTGGCCTCGCTGCGCGCCTCCGCAGGCCGCACCCGGGCGCGCTCCTCAGGCAAGGCCGGCGAGCTGCAGAAATCCAACAAGCGCGGCCGGCCGACCGGCACGGTGCGCGGCGAACTCCGCGCTGGCGCCAAGCTCAGCGTGATCGAGACGTTGCGCTCGGCCGCGCCCTGGCAGCCGCTGCGCCGCCGCGAAGCCGCTGCCACCGCCGCCGAGGCGATCGCCGCCGGCGGCGAGGCCGCGCCGCAGCCGCGCATCCTGATCCGCAAGGACGATTTCCGCATCGCGCGCTTCAAGCAGCGCACCGAGACCATCACCATCTTCGTGGTCGACGCCTCGGGCTCCGCGGCGCTGCATCGGCTGGCCGAAGCCAAGGGCGCGGTCGAACTGCTGCTGGCGGATTGCTATGTGCGCCGCGACCAGGTGGCGATGATCGCGTTCCGCGGCACCATCGCCGAGATCCTGCTGCCGCCGACCCGCTCTTTGGCGCGCGCCAAGCGCAGCCTCGCCGGATTGCCCGGCGGCGGCGGCACGCCGCTGGCCTGCGGCCTCGATGCCGCCTACGCGCTGGCCGATTCGATCAAGCGCAAGGGCCAGACGCCCACCGTGATCCTGATGACCGACGGCCGCGCCAACATCGCCCGCGACGGCGCGCCGGGCCGGCCCAAGGCCGAGGAAGACGCCATCGCCTCGGCGCGGCAATTGCGCGCTGCCAATATCAACGCGGTGCTGGTCGACATGTCGCCGCGGCCGGGGCCGCAGGGCGAGAAGATCGCCAAGGAGATGGGCGCGCGCTATCTGCCGCTGCCCTATGCCGACGCCACCGTGCTGTCGCAGGCGGTGCTGGCGAGCACCCAGGCGGCGTAGCGGCTCGGCTCGCGCCTCAGCGCCAGCGGCGCTGCCGGGCACGCTCCAGCGTCTCAGAAGGCCGCTCGCCGAACGCCAGCCGATAGTCGCGGGCGAAATGCCCCTGGTTCTGGAAGCAGCATTTCAGCGCGGTGCCGAGCACCGTGGTGGACTTGTCGGCCATCTGCAGCATCGCGCGGGCGTGGGTCAGCCGTACGTTCTTGATGTACTCGTTCGGCGTCACGCCCCACGCCGCTTTGCAATGCTTGAACAGCGTCCGGATGTTGACATCGGCCGCCGTGGCCAATGCGGCGATGTTCAGCGGCCGGTCCCAATTGAGGTCGACGTAACGTTTCACCACCGTCACCGTATTGTGGGCCGAACTGGATTTCGGTCCCCGCTTGGCTTCGGTGACGTCCAGGCAAACGCCGATCAGGCCGGCGACGTCGTCGGTTTCGTCGAACACCGGCATCACCGTCTGATTCACCCAGCGGATTTCTCCGTCCGGGCGAATGATGCGGTGTTCGCTGCTGTAGACCATGCCGTTGCGGACTCGGCGAAGCTCCTCGACGACGCGCTCGCGGTCTTCGGGATGCAGCTGCGCGACAAAATCTTCGAATGTCGGCACCGCATCGTTCGGATCGCGACCGAGCAGGATTTTCAATCCGTCGGAGCAGTGCGCGATGTCGCTGCCGAAATCCTTGCACCAGAACGACGCGCTTTGGCCATGGCTGCAGGGCAGCGATTGACGATCCGTCGATTCCGGATCGGCCGGCGTGCCGATCACGCCGATTTCCACGGCGCTATCGTCGTGATCGCGCTGCAGCGCGGCCACCGTGACGCACACCGGCGCCACCGAGCTGTCCTTGCGGATGTAGCGCTTCTCGAGTGTGTAGGAGTCGATGTCGCCACGAAGCAGCCGCTGCAGCTGCGTGATACATCGCTCGATATCGTCGGGGTGGGTGAGATCTGCGAACAGCCGCTCGCCGTCGCTCAATTCATCGAACGAGTAGCCGACCATCTCGCAGAAGCGCGGGTTGGCAAATATCAGCTTG
The DNA here is from genome assembly GCF_014203125.1 of Rhodopseudomonas rhenobacensis. Classification (GTDB taxonomy): domain Bacteria; phylum Pseudomonadota; class Alphaproteobacteria; order Rhizobiales; family Xanthobacteraceae; genus Rhodopseudomonas_A; species Rhodopseudomonas_A rhenobacensis. The sequence goes on along the minus strand of NZ_JACHIH010000025.1, from coordinate 19,363 downwards.
CGCGACCGTACGTCGAATTTGGCAAAGCCCAGGCCGCCACGCTCCACGGTCTGCTCGAGAAAAGAGAAAGGGACTGTCGCGGGCGACGCTTGGTTCGGAGGCCGAGTGATGTCGGTAACCGTGTTGGTGTGCTTCATATCGCGCTATCCATGCGCGTGGGCGCAGGGCCATGTCAACTATCCGACATATGGTCATGGCGTGAACGCGCTACTGAGTAGTTTACCTAGCCAGGGCATTATTTGATCTTTCGAGGCGCAATCTGAGTAGCTGCATTCGTCATGCGCGTGCCCCGAGCCAAACACCAACTGGCTTCCAATCTCTCGGTGCCTTCGGGTCGTTGCCGTTGCTGACGACGGGACATGTCAAACTCGCGCGTGGCAGTTGGTGCGCCGTCGTTGCGGTGCTGTTGCGACGGTCGTGACTGCGCATGATGGCGCGGCCGGGATTGCGTCGGCGAGATTCGGCGATGCATCGCGCGACGTGCGCGATCCCGCGTCAGGGTTTTCCTGACAGCCGGACCGCCGAACCGTCTCGTGCCCGCGCGGCGGCTCGGCGCGTCATCGATCCGCTGCTGCCGGCGGCGGCTGCCACTCCAAGGACGCGGTCCGCTCTGTCGCGCGGTCGCTCCGCCTCCCGATCTTTGCCCGCCCGCGGAACCAGCCGCCGTACCGGATCTTGTCATGCGTCGCGCCGTGTCGGCTGCCGATCGAATTCAGGGGTCCCATGAAACGCATTGTTCTTCTCGCCGGCCTGTTGTGTCTCGCTGAGCCGGCGTTGGCCGCGGCGTTGAAGCCGGACGCCATCAACGCCGCCGAATTCTCCGGCAAGATCCCGACCGAGGAGAAGCTCAGCCCGCTCGCGGTCAAGCTGCAGGTGCTGCTCGACCGCGCGCATTTCTCGCCGGGCGAGATCGACGGCCGGTTCGGCGAAAATGTCGAGAAGGCGCTGTTAGCCTATGCGGAGGCCAACGCGTTGCCGCCCGGCAAGGCGCTGACCCCGGAGATCTGGGCGAAGCTGAAGGCCAATTCCGGCGACCCGGTGCTGGCGCAATACACCATCACGGCGGAGGACCTGAAAGGTCCGTTCCTCGCCAAGCTGCCCGCCAAGATGGAGCAGATGAAGACGCTGAAGCATCTCAACTACACCGGCCCGAAGGAGGCGTTGAGCGAGCGCTTCCATATCAGCCAGGAATTGTTGGCCGAGCTCAATCCGGGGCAGAAATTCAATCGCGCCGGCGACGCCATCACCATCGTCAGCCTGCCGCCGGAGGCGATGCCGACGCCGGCCGTGCGCGTCGAGGTCGACAAAGAGCGCCAGACCGTCAAGGCGTTCGGCGCCGACGGCGCGTTGCTGGCGTTCTATCCCGCCAGCGTCGGCAGCGAAGAGAAGCCGACGCCGTCCGGCTCGCTGAAGGTCGACACCGTCGATGCCAATCCGAACTACCGCTACAACCCGAAATACAAATTCAGCGGCGTGAAGTCGAAGACCCCGTTCAATATCAAGCCGGGCCCGAACAATCCGGTCGGCGCGATGTGGATCGGGCTGACGGAGCCGGGCTACGGCATCCACGGCACCGCCGAGCCGTCGCGGGTCAGCAAAAGCGACTCCCACGGCTGCGTCCGCCTGACCAATTGGGACGTGCTGCGGCTGTCGCGAATGGTGAAGAAGGGCGTCGAGGTGGCGTTCGTCGACGACCAGCAGGCGGCGAAGTAGGGCGCCCGAGTCCTTCTGCTACTATGTCGCAGCGGGTTTCAGCGGTCGAGCGCGTTGGATTCGTTCGCGCTCGCGCGGCGAATGCATCGCCTCCCACAGATCGCTGCGCCGCTGCACGTTGAGCCAGAACTCGGCGCTGTTGCCGAACACTTTGGCCAGGATCAGCGCGGTCGCCGCGGTCACCGCGCGGCGGTTGTTGCACAATTCGTTGACGTGCTTGCGCTGCACACCCATGGCCTCGGCCAGGCGGCCCTGGGTCAAACCCAGCGGCTCGATGAACTCGGTGACCAGGATCTCGCCGACGTTCGCCGGCTTGCGTTTCGTCATCAGCATCGCGGGCCTCACCTGTAACTGTGGTTGTCGAGATAGATATCGGTCGCCTTGCCGCGGGCGCCATCCCATCGAAACACCAGCCGCCATTGCTGGTTGACCCGGATCGAATGAAAATTCGCCAATTGGCCGCGCAGCTTTTCGAAATGGTTGCTGGGCGGCGCGCGTAAATCCTGATCGCTGGTCGCGTCGTCGATCATCTGCAGCTTGCGATACAGCCGGTCTTGGAGGTCGGCAGGAATGTTTCGCGAACGAACGTCGTCAACGAAAAAGGCACGCAGCCATTCGTCATTGAAGCTGACGATCATCCCCGACCTCGGCAGAAGGTTGAGGCAGGGTACCACTCTATGGTACAACGGGCAACGTCGTCCCTGTCCCGCAATGACGGCTTCGACGGACGTCGCACTGGGATAAACGAAAATGGCCGGGCAGTGCCCGGCCATTGCAAATCGTTCGATGCGGCTTTTGGGCTTAGCCCTTGTAGTCGCGGACCCGCTTGATCATCTGCTCGACGTGAGCGATCGGGGTTTCCGGCTGGATGCCGTGGCCGAGGTTGAAGATGTGGCGGCCGCCCGAATAGCTCTTCAGCACGTCGTCGACCGCTTCGTCGAGCGCGGCACCGCCGGCGATCAGCACCAGCGGATCGAGGTTGCCCTGCACCACGACCTTGCTCTGCACCCGCTCGCGAACGAAGGACGGCTCGGCGGTCCAGTCGATCGACACGCCGTCGACGCCGGTGCGCTCGACGAACGCCGGCAGCATCGCGCCGGCGCCGCGCGGGAAGCCGATGATCTTGGCGCCCGGCTTGACCTTGCGCACGCCTTCGACGATGCGGCGGGTCGGCTCGATCGACCAGCGCTCGAATTCGCGCGGCGGCAGCACGCCGGCCCAGGTGTCGAAGATCTGCAGCACTTCGGCGCCGGCCTCGAGCTGCGCCAGCAGATAGCTGATCGAGCTCTCGACCAAGACGTCGATGATTTTGGCGAACGCGCCGGGGTGCTGGTAGGCCATGTTGCGGGCCGGGGCCTGATCCGGGGTGCCGTGGCCGGCCACCATGTAGGTCGCCACCGTGAACGGCGAGCCGCAGAAGCCGATCAGCGCGGTCTCGGGCGGCAGCTCGCGGCGCACGATCTTCAGCGCGTCGAACACCGGCTGCAGCTTCGACAAATCGATCGCCTTGGACAGCGTGCCGACCTTGTCCGGCGAATCCAACGGATCGAGCCGCGGGCCTTCGCCGACTTCGAACCGCACCGAGCGGCCGAGCGCGTAGGGCACCACCAGAATGTCGGAGAAGATGATCGCGGCGTCGAAGCCGAAGCGGCGGATCGGCTGCAGCGTCACCTCGGCGGCGAATTCCGCGTTGAAGCACAGGTCGAGAAAGCCGCCGGCCTTGGCGCGAACTTCCCGGTACTCCGGTAGATAGCGGCCGGCCTGACGCATCATCCACATCGGCGGCGAGGCCTGGCGATGACCGGACAGCACTTCAATGAACGGTTTGGTTACGAGATTCTGTGTCAAGACATGGTTCCATTGTTAATCGCCAAGCTTTCTCGACGGGTCTGATACACTGCCGACACCGTCTTGACCACGGCGAGATGCGGGCCAGATAGACTGAAACAGGAATTCCAGAATGAATGCAGTCGCACCCACCCTTGCTTTGCCCGCCACGGGCAACGCCCTCAGCTTGCCCGCGCCGGTCTCCGGAGAGCGCCACGAGATCGATAGTTCAGCAGGAAAGCTGAGCTATTGGGCCGCGGCTCCCGACACCGCCACCAACCAGACGCCGCTGCTGCTGATTCACAGCATCAACGCCGCCGGCTCGGCCTACGAGATCAAGCCGCTCTACGAGCACTACCGCACCATCCGCCCGGTCTATGCGATCGAGCTGCCGGGCTTTGGTCATACCTCGCGGGAAAACCGTCAATACACAATTCGGATGATGACGGACGCGATCCTCGCCGTCACCGCTGAGATCGCCAAGACGCACAATGGCCCGATCGACGCCATCGCGCTGTCGCTGTCGTCGGAGTTTCTGGCGCGCGCGGCCAACGAGCGGCCGCAGGCCTATCGCAGCGTGGCGCTGATCAGCCCGACCGGATTCGACACCCGCGCGGTGCGCTGGATCCGCGGCTCGCGGGCGAAGCCGTGGCTGCACAAGACCTTCGAGCAGCCGTTGTGGAGCGAGAGCTTCTTCCGCCTGCTGACCGCCCGCCCGGTGATCGGCTGGTTCCTGAAAAAGACCTTCGGCTCCAACAATTACGACCGGGGCCTGCTCGACTACGACTATCTGACGACGCATCAGCCGGGCGCGCAGCACGCGCCGTATTATTTCGTCTCCGGCTATCTGTTCGCCCAGGACGCGCTGGCGCTGTATCACGCGCTGCCGATGCCGGTGTGGATGTCGCACGGCAGCCGCGGCGACTTTGTCGATTACGGCAACAAGACCACCGTCGAGGGTCGGCCGAACTGGACCATCACGGTTTTTGAGACCGGCGCCATGCCGCATTTCGAGCTGCCCGAGGCGTTCATCCGCGATTATGATGCGTTCCTGGCCGGGGTCGAAAAGCCGCCTGTGCCGTAACGCGAGGGGCGATGTCCGATCTGATCTGGAGCCGGGACGGCAGCGACTGGCCGCATCGCGAGGCCAGCGAATTCGTTGCCGCCGCCGGCATCCGCTGGCACGTGCAGCGGATGGATTGCGCCGGCCCTGATGCGCCGGCAATCCTGTTGGTGCACGGCACCGGCGCCGCGTCGCATTCCTGGCGCGGGTTGATGCCGATCCTGGCGCAGCATTTCAGCGTGATCGCGCCGGACCTGCCCGGTCACGGCTTCACCGAGACGCCGCTGGCGCACCGGCTGTCGCTGCCGGGTATGGCGGCGGATCTCGCCGCGCTGCTGCGAGTGCTCGGCGTCGCGCCGCAGGTGGTGGTCGGCCATTCCGCTGGTGCCGCAATCCTGGCCCGGATGTGCCTCGACGGCAGCATCGCGCCGGAGCTGTTGGTCAGCCTCAACGGCGCCTTCCTGCCGTATGGCGGGCACGCCGCCAACCTGTTCTCGCCGCTGGCCAAGTTGCTGGTGCTGAATCCCTTCGTTCCGCGGATTTTCGCCTGGCAGGCGATGGTGCCGGGCTCGGTGGAGCGCTTGATCGGCAATACCGGGTCGCAGATCGAGCCCGCCGGCATCGCGCTCTATGGTAAACTGGTACGTAGTCCGACCCATGTCGCTGCGGCGCTGCGGATGATGGCCAATTGGCAGCTCGAGCCGCTGCTGCAGGCGATGCCCGGGCTGAAGGCCAAGTTGGTGCTGGTCACCGCCGACCGCGACCGGGCGATCGCGCCGGCCGAGGCGGTCCGGCTGAAGCAGATCTTCCCGCCGGCGGTGATTGAAAATCTCAGTGGCCTCGGTCACTTAGCCCATGAGGAGCGGCCCCGGCTGGTCGCCGATCTGATCATGAGCTACGCGGCGCCGACGGTTCAGCCCAGCGCTAGCGCGCTAACTGTGTCATGAAAATCTTACACAGGCGGGCTGGAAAACTGTCAAGAAACAGTTACACTGCCGTTCATGCTTGACCCAGGTTCCAAACCCATTCCCCCGATGCGCAATGATCATCAACCCCATGCGGTGGTGATCGGATCAGGTTTTGGCGGCCTCGCCGCCGCGGTCCGATTAGGCGCCAAGGGCTACCGCGTCAGCGTGCTGGAAAAGCTCGATGCGCCCGGCGGCCGCGCCTATGTCTACAAGCAGGACGGCTTCACCTTCGATGCCGGCCCGACTATCGTCACGGCGCCGTATCTGTTCGAAGAATTGTGGAAGCTGTGCGGCAAGAAGCTGTCCGACGACGTCACGCTGAAACCGATCGCGCCGTTCTACCGGATCCGCTTCAACGACGGCACCACCTTCGATTATTCCGACGACAAGGCGGACGTGCTGCGGCAGATCGCGCAGTTCTGCCCGGACGACGTCGCCGCCTATGACCGCTTCATGAAAGCCTCGGAGGCGATCTTCAAGGTCGGCTTCGAGCAGCTCGGCGACATGCCGTTCAACAACTTCACCGACATGGTGAAGATCGCCCCCGACATGATCAAGCTGGAGAGCTATCGCAGCGTCTACGGCCTGGTGTCGAAATATTTCCGCGATCCTCGGCTGCGTGTGGTGTTCTCGTTCCATCCGCTGTTGGTCGGCGGCAATCCGTTCAACGCCACCTCGGTGTATTGCCTGATCACCTTCCTGGAAAAGCACTGGGGCGTGCATTTTGCGATGGGCGGCACCGGCAAGCTCGCCGAGGGCCTGGTCAAGCTGATCATCGGCCAAGGCAACACCGTCCGCTACAATCAGGACGTCCGCGAGATCATCGTCGAGAACGGTGCCGCGACCGGCGTGCGGCTCGCCTCGGGCGAGGTGATCGACGCCGACATCGTGGTGTCGAACGCCGATTCCGCCTGGACCTATCGCTACCTGCTGCCGGCCGCGGTGCGCTCGCGCTGGACCGATCGCAAGATCGAGAAGGCGCGCTACTCGATGAGCCTGTTCCTTTGGTACTTCGGCACCAAGAAACAGTATCCCGACGTCAAGCACCACACCATCATGCTCGGGCCGCGCTACAAGGAGCTGGTCACCGACATCTTCAAGCGCAAGATCTGCGCCGACGATTTCAGCCTGTATCTGCACCGCCCGACCGCGACCGATCCGTCGCTGGCGCCGGAGGGCTGCGATACGTTCTACGTGCTGTCGCCGGTGCCGCATATGGACAGCGGCATCAACTGGCCGGCCAAGGCGGAGAGCTACCGCAAGCTGATCGCCAAGGAGCTCAGCAACACCATCCTGCCGGATCTGGAAAACCAGGTGGTCACCTCGCGGATGCTGACGCCGCTGGATTTCCAGGACCGGCTGTCGTCGTTCCGCGGCGCCGCCTTCGGCCTCGAGCCCATCCTCACGCAGTCGGCCTGGTTCAGGCCGCACAACAAGAGCGAAGATATCGATCGCTTGTATCTCGTCGGCGCCGGCACTCATCCCGGCGCTGGGCTACCCGGTGTGCTGTCGTCGGCGCGGGTGCTCGATGCGCTAGTCCCCGACGCTCACACCCTGGTGAAGTCATGACCTCGCAAGCCGATATCGCCGCCTGCCGCGAAATGCTGAAAGAGGGCTCGCGCACCTTTCACGCCGCCTCGCTGGTGTTGCCGCGGCGGATCAGCGATCCGGCGGTCGCGCTGTATGCGTTCTGCCGCGTCGCCGACGATGCGGTGGATCTCGGCATCGATCGCGCCGCCGCGGTCGAATTGCTGAAGGACCGGCTCGACCGCATCTGCCGCGGCCTGCCGATGCCGTATCCGTCCGACCGCGCCTTTGCCGACGTGGTGGCGCGCTACGCGATTCCCGAAACCATTCCCGAAGCGCTGATCGAGGGCCTGGAGTGGGACGCCGAAGGCCGTCGCTACGAGACGCTGTCCGACCTCTACGGCTACGCCGCCCGCGTCGCCGGCACCGTCGGCGTGATGATGACGCTGGTGATGGGGCAGCGCGCGCCCGATGTTGTCGCTCGCGCCTGCGATCTCGGCTGCGCCATGCAGCTCACCAACATCGCCCGCGACGTCGGCGAGGACGCCCGCGCCGGCCGGCTGTATCTGCCGCTGTCGTGGATGCGCGAAGCTGGCCTCGATCCGGATCAGTGGCTGCAGAACCCGGTGTTCAATTCGCAGATCGCCTCGATCGTCAAGCGGCTGCTCGACACCGCCGACGCGCTGTATGATCGCGCCACCTTCGGCATCGAGAACCTGCCGCGCGCCTGCCGCCCCGGCATCTTCGCCGCACGCGCGCTGTATGCCGAGATCGGCCGCGAGGTCGAACGCTCCGGCCTCGATTCGGTATCGAGCCGCGCGGTGGTCTCCACCGGCCGCAAGCTCGCGGTGCTGGCGCGGATGCTGGCGTTCAGCGAGACCGAATGGGCGCCGGCGAAGGATCTGCCGGCGCGGTTCGGCGACATGGCCGAGACCCGCTTCCTGATCGACGCCATCATCGCTACCCCGCTGCGCGAGACGCCGGTGGTGCCGCAGCCGAAACCGATCGAGGACAAGGTGGCCTGGCTGGTCGACCTGTTCTCCCGCTTGGAACGCCGCGACCAGCTGTCGCGCAGCCGGGCGTAAGCTCTTCTCGTTCAGGGCCTCGTGTCCCGGACGCGCTGCAGCGTTCTTCACGCTGCTGCGCAGAGCCGGGACCGTTCCAAATGCCGCGTTCCGTAACGGCCCCGGATCTGCAGCGCACCACGGGGCAAATGCGGCGCGTTGCGCTGCGTCCGGGGCACGGCGTCACATCGGCAGCCCCGTCCCGGCCCTTGCCAGCCATTCGCAAAAACACTCGAAGCCGGCCAAAGGTCGTGATACCCATGGCGCTCTTGGGGCAGTCCAGCCGAAGAGTTGCCGATGACCATCGACACCGATCTCCGCGCCGAGATCCCTCACGACCCCCGCAGCGAGGCGGAGCAGCACCGTGCCCGCGCCAAGGCCTGGTTCGAATCCTTGCGCGACAAGATCTGCGCCGAGGTCGAGGCGCTGGAGCGCGAGGCGCCGGCGGCGCTGTTTCCCGGCGAGCCGGCGCGTTTCAGCTACAAGCCGTGGCAGCGCCAGACCGGGCAGGGCGGCGGCGTCGGCGGATTTCTCTGCGGCGGCCGGCTGTTCGAAAAGATCGGCATCCACACCTCGTCGGCCAACGGCCGGCTCACCCCGGAGATGGCCAAGACCCTGCCCGGCGACGGCGTGCAGCTCGACTACGTCTCCAGCAGCATCAGCCTGATCATGCATCCGCGCAGTCCGCGGGTGCCGACCGTGCATATGAACACCCGGTATCTGTCGACCTCGCAGGGTTGGTTCGGCGGCGGCGCCGACCTCACGCCGATGCTGACCGAGCAGCGCCGCGCCGAGGCCGAGGACTGCGTCACCTTCCACGAAGCGATGCAGCGCGCCTGCAACGCGCATGATCCGGGCTACTACGCCAAATTCAAGCCGTGGGCCGACAGCTACTTCTATTTGCCGCATCGCGGCACCGCGCGCGGCGTTGGCGGCATCTTCTATGATCACCTCAACACCGGCGATTTCGAGCGCGATTTCGCCTTCACCCGCGACGTCGGCCTGGCGCTGCTCGAGGTCTATCCGAAGATCGTGCGCAAGCGGATGCAGCAGCCGTGGAGTGACGCCGAGCGCGCCCAGCAGCTCGCCTGTCGCGGGCTCTATGTCGAATTCAACCTGTTGTACGACAAGGGCACGATGTTCGGGCTGCAGACCGGCGGCAACATCGAGACCATCTTGAGTTCGATGCCGCCCTTGGTGAGCTGGGGTTAGGCTTGATCCTTTCGAGTTGGATTGATGCGTTTCGAGATCTGTATGCCGTCATCCCGGGGCACGAGCAGCGACGGCTGCGAGTGAGCCCGGGATCCATAACCCCTGCAGGGAATATGGATTCCGGACTTGCTCGTTCTTCGAACTCGCAATCCGGAATGACGACGGCATTTGGGTTGGATGCTTCAATCCCAACCGAAATGTTCTAGGGGCTGTGCGCGAGCGATAAGCCCCGATCGAGGGACGCCGCATGGAGGACTATTTTGGTCTGATCGAACTGGCGCTGGTGTTCGGCGGATTGCTCGCCGGCTGGGCGGTGCTGTCCGCGCAGGGCCGAAGGCTCGATCGCCAGCGTGCCGAACGCGACAAGAATCGCGGCGACGCGCCATGAACAGCGAGAGCTCGTTCAACTATTTCGAATTCATCCTGCTGGCGCTGTTCGTCTGCGCCTGGTTCATTCTCGAATGGCAGGGCAAACGCCTCGACAAAAAGCGCGAGGCGGAGAAGGCGAAGCGAGAGAGTGAAAAGCGGTAGGAAGCCGTAGGAGGGGTTGAGCGCAGCGAAACCCATCATCCCCGCGTTGTGCGGCGATGGGTTTCGCGAAGGGCTCAACCCATCCTACAGCCTTCTCAGCACCCCAACTGCGCCGCGTCGAAGCTGGTGGCCGCGTCGTCGTCCCAGCCGTCCCAGAGGAAATCGCCGTGGCGGTCGTCGGCGATCAGCCGGAACGCGTAGCGGGTCTGCTCCTCGTAGAACTCGCAATAGGCGCCGGTCTGCGTCATGCCGCCGTTCATCTCCTGCGCCTCGGCCGGGCAGGGCGATCCGCAGAAATGCCGGATCGCGCAACCCTGGCACGGCTTAATATCCTCGACCTTGCGGCCGGTGACCGCGGCGAACGCCGGCGTCTGCAACACGTCCTCGATGTCGTCTCGGAACAGGTTGCCGCCGTTGAACGCCGGCAGCCCGATGAACTCGCTGCACGGAAACAGGTCGCCGTTCGGGGCGAGGGCAAAGAACGCCCGGCCGCCGCCGCAGGGCGAGATGTCGCACATCAGCCGCCGCGCGGTCGGCGCCAGAATCCCGATCAGGATATTGGCGAAATTTGCGACCACCAGCTTGCGCCCGGTCTCGCGATACAGCGCGTGGCTGCGCTCCAATGCGGCGATGAAGGCCTGCGCCAGCGGCACGTCGTCGGGCCGCACGGTGCGGGCGCCGGGCAGCGTGCAGCGGATCACGTTGAGCATGCAGGCCGGCACTTCGCGTTGGTGCAAAAATTCCACCATCGGCGTCAGCTGGTCGAGGTTCTGCGAACTCATGGTGCAGATCACGTTGAAGGCCGGATAGCCCTTCAGCCGTTCGATCGCCTCCACCACCTTGCCGAACACGCCGACGCCGCCCCAATTGGCGCGGGTGCGGTCGGCGATCGCCTCGACCGGCGCATCCAGCGACAGCCCGATGCCGACGCCGCGCGAGGTCAAGAACTCCGCGGCCTTGTCGGTGAGCAGCGTGGCGTTGGTCTGCAGCCCGAAACGAAAGCGGTCTTTGTACGCGTCGATCGCCGCGAAGATCGCCTCGCGGGCGATCAACGGCTCGGCGCCGTGGAAGATGATCTGCGGCCGGCGGTCGGCCGGCATGTGGCGGCTGAAATAGCGGTCCAGCGTGTCCAGCGCCTTCAACAGCGTCGGGCCGTCCATGTCGATGCCGTCGCGGCGCATGTCGGCGGGGATGTAGCAATAGGTGCAGTTCAGATTGCAGCGCTCGGTGGCGTTGACATAGACCGCCGAGGGCTTCAGCCCGAACCGCAGCGCCTGCATCTCGCGGGCGAACTCGTCGGCCATGGTCCGGTAGCCGTCGAGCAGCGGCCCGCCGCCGAGCGTCTCGGCGAGCTGGTCCTTGCGCACCAGCGACCAGAACGCGGTGTCCGGCGAGATCAGCGCGATGTGGCTGGCATGGCCGATGTCGTAGGGCTGGATCGCGGGTCCGGCACCGCTGTTAATGAAACGGCCCCGCGAGGGGGCCGTTCCGGACGCCAATTGGAATGGCGCGTTCACTTCGCCGCCTCCTTGTCCATCAGCACGAAGTGCGACAGGCCGGTGCCTTCGGAATCGCAGGTCTTGCGAATCGCGATGACGTCGGGCCGCAGCACGGCGGGCTCGGTGGCGGGGCGGGCGGTGGTCGAGGTGGCAATCTTAGTCATCATCAGGCTCCATCGTGATGACCGGGCATGCGGCAAGGCGCGCGCGTAAGCACGTTCCTCACCGAAACCCTTTGCCATCGGATTTCGCCCGGTCGGACCGTTTCAGCAGGTCTTCTGGCTCTCGGATCGTCCGCCGTCTGCGCCTTCCCGACAGGACTTCCCCATCAGTGACTGGCTTTCGCCTTGCAGCCGGCGTCCCCGAATACAGCGGCGGGTCCGCCACGGAATTGCACCGTGTTCCTGGATACTGAAACTATCGCTCACGATTACTGCGCGGCGGCGGGCTCGTCAAACTCCGAGGTTGGCGCAGTCAGTGCTGGCCTGCACAGAGGTAACCTTCTACGGTATTGGGGGGCCGCAGCTATTTCCAAGCGGATGGAACTTGGCGCGACTGATTTCCGTTAGGTGTATGTTTCGAGCGGACCCGACCGGTCCGACTGGCTGCTATCATTGACAAAGGCATAATCATACCATGCCGAAATTTTCGTTCCCGAAACTCTCGCCGAAATCCTGGGGCTATCTGGCAGCAGCCGGCGTCGTCGCGCTGATCGTCGCCGCGGCGGTGGAATACATCGCCAGGACCCAGTTCGGGTTCTCCCCGGACGGCATCCGCTACGCGGCGTTCAATGTCGCGAGCCTTGTGGTGGCTTATCTGCTGGTCGCCGGCATCGGCCGCGAGCAGAAGGGCAAGAATTAAAAGCTCTTCGCGTTGGATGGATGCAAAAGTCCCGGCTGTCATCCCGGGGCAGGAGCAGCGAAGCTGCGAGTGAGCCCGGGATCCATAACCCCTGCAGGGGATATGGATTCCGGACTTGCTCGTTCTTCGAACTCGCAATCCGGAATGACGGCCGCGTTTGAATTGGATGCTTCAGTATCCCAGACAAAAATGGTCGAGCCCAAGAAAGAGATTCGACCCGACCAGCCGCGCTCACACCCGCCCGTAGCAGTGGAAGCCGCCATAGATCCCGGAGCGGTCGCGGGAAAACCCGATGGCGCTGCGCGCCTCGTCGCGGCGCCAGACCTCGCGCAGTGACGCGAGTTCGTCGCCTTCGAGCGGCGAGTCGGCGCCGGCGGTGCGGAAGATCACCCGCACCCGCTCGCTGCCGGTACGGTCGATCGCATTCCACAGCGCGCGGATTTCGTCGGGCGCCATCCAGTCCTGCGAGTCGAGCAGCACCACCGCGTCGATCTGGTTGGCCGGCAGGCTTTCCAGAAACACCCGCAGATTGGCGTGCACCGGGATCACCAGCCCGGCGCCGCCCCGCATCCGCGCGAACTGGCCGGCCTGCAGATAGGGCGGCAGGCAAGTGTCGCCCGGCCCCGGATAGCGGCGGCTGAGCGCCTGCCAGGCGAAGTAATTAGTATCGTTGGGGTGCACGTTGATCAGCTTGAGCAGTCGCTCGTGCAGCACCTGGTTGAGCGGCGAGTTGCCGCCCAACAGATCGCGCTGCTGCGGCGGAATGCCGAGGCTGAACAACAGCGCCGGGGTCCTGGTGATGAACCGCGCCAATGCTGAATGAAACAGCCGGTCGAGCCGCGCCAGCGCCTCGACGCGTTTCGGCGCCTCGCGGTTGTCGTCGAGCAACGCGGCAAGATCGATCCGCGCCAGCTTGGCCAGGATATGCGCCATGCCGATGAAGCGGCCGAGCACGCCGTGGCGATAGAAGCCGTCGGTGAAGTAAGCGTGGCGCGGCCGGGCCAGGAGATTGCGCTTGTCCCAGAACTCGCGGGCCTCGGGGTCGAGCAACGGCCGCAGCTTGTTGCGATAGAGCTCGGCGTTGGCCTCATCGGCGCCTTCGCCGAAGAACTGCCAGAAATCCGCGTAGTTGGCGAATGCGCGCAAGCCCGCGAGCTTCAATTTCAGCAGCGACAGATGCGCCTCGTTGAGGTCGACCGCGAACACCTGCGCGGGCCGCGCGGTGAGGTAGGACAGCGCGTTGCAGCCGCCGGATGAAATCGTCACGATGGTGGAGCCGACCGGCAATTGCAGCGCGGCGAGGTCGGCCTCGGGATCTTCCCAGATCTGGGTGTAGACCAGACGGCGAAACCAGAACGCAAACAACTTGTCCCAAACGGTCGACTCGTCGCGGCTGCGGCTGTTGCGGACGGCGTCCGCGATCAAGTGCGTATTCATGGGACCCTCGAATCGGCAATCTGCAGAAAATATCCACCGCGCACTGCAGTTTTGCGACAACGCCCGGCTTTTCCCGCGCGAGGTGTCACACCGCTGTCGCGCAAACATCGCAAGGATGAGGCAACCCCACACTTGATGAGGTGCAACGATGTCCGCATTTCAGCCCGAGATTGGCGTCGACGGCTCCTGGCCGGTCGACGCTACGCAGCGCATGAACCGGATGTATCGCTGGCAGCGCCACATCTACGATGCGACGCGGCGTTACTACCTGCTCGGCCGCGACCACATGATCGACGGCCTGAAGCCGGCGCCGCGCGCGCGCGTGCTGGAGATCGGCTGCGGCACCGGCCGCAATCTGATCGTCGCCTCGCGGCGTTATCCGGAAGCCAAATTCTTCGGCCTCGACGTCTCCACCGAGATGCTGACCTCGGCGATCGCGGCGATTGCCCGCGACGGCCGCAGCGACCGCGTTCGCGTCGCGCATGGCGACGCCACCGCGTTCGATCCGCGCCGGATGTTCGGCGTCCGCGCCTTCGATCACGTGATGATTTCCTACTGCCTGTCGATGATCGCGGACTGGCCGCACGTACTCGAAGCCGCGGCGCATCATCTGGCGCCGGGCGGCAGCCTGCACATCGTCGATTTCGGCGATCAGCACGGCCTGCCGCGCTGGGCCCGCACGCTGCTGCGACGCTGGCTGGCGCTGTTCGACGTCACCCCGCGCGACGATCTGGCGCGCACGCTGCAGCGCTTCGCTGACAGCCGCGGCGCCACGCTTCGCTTCGAGCGGCCGTATCGCGGCTACGCTCAATATGCGGTGATCAGCCTGCCGCCGGGACCGCGCGCGCCTTGAACGGCTGGCTTGCGCTGTTCGCCGCGGGGCTTCTGGAAATCGCCTGGGCGATGGGGCTGAAATATTCCGACGGGCTGACCCGGTTCTGGCCGACCGCCGCGACCGCGCTGGCGATTCTCGCCAGTTTCGCCTTGATGGCGGTGGCGCTGAAATCGCTGCCGTTCGGCACCGCCTACGCGGTGTGGACCGGGATCGGCGCCGCCGGCACCATCGTGGTCGGCATGCTGATGTTCGGCGAATCCGCCGATCCGGTGCGGCTGTTGTGCCTGCTGCTGATCGTCGCCGGCATGATCGGGCTGAAGCTGAATTCGTCGGTGTAATCTCGTGTATGTGCCTTCCGTGTCCCGGCCGCGGGGCAGCGCGAAGCGCTGCTCCGCAGAACCGGGACCGTTACGGAGTCCGCATTTCGAACGGTCCCGGCTCGCGGGTGCGGCGCTGACGCGCCACACCGCGTCCGGGACACGCGTCAGATCGGAGTGCGCTGGTCGGCCATCACAATCCGTTGCGCGGAATTCAAGGTCCCGCCGCAAAGCGGTCGCACCCTATTCATCTACCGCCCGTATCAAGCCCGCAGCACCACGGATTGAAGGCGGACGCGATGGCGACGGAAATCGGATGCAGCCTGACCCCGGATCATTGGCACACACTGCGCGCGCTGCGGCTGCCCGCCGCAGAGCGGCGCGCGATGAACACTCACGCTTTGGCCGAGCTGATCTCGCTCGGGCTGGCGGCACCGGGCGACGACGGCCCGCGCATCACCCCGACCGGGCGCAGCGTGCTGCTGCGCGGCTCGCCGTCGCTGTGGGACCTCGCGGCGTAACGTGCGCCTCGCGCGCTACCTGATGATGCCGATCCGCCGCAGGATCAGATAGGCCGACAGCGACGCCAGACAGATCAGCGCCGCCGCCCACCAGAACCCAGCGTCGCTGTCGGTGAACGGCAGCCCCTTGGTGTTCATGCCGAAGATGCCGGTGACCAGCGTCGGCGGCATCAACAGCGCGGTCAGCACCGACAGCACCCGCAGGCTGTTGTTGCCCTGTTCCTCGATCTTCAGCTGCAGCTCTTCCTGCAGCAACCGGCTGCGCTCGCGCATCTCGATGATGGTGCGGTCGAGCCCGTCGAGCCGTTGCGCCAATTTGCCGGCGGCGATCTGCAGCGCCGGCTTCAGCTCGGAGGTGTCCTTCTCTTCCAGCCGGTGGAACACCTGCTGCAGCCCGGACAATTGCCGATGCAGCCGCACGCAGGTCCGCCGCACCTGGCCGAGATTCTTGCGCAGATCGACGTCCTCGTCCGACAGCACCTCTTCCTCGATGTCGTCGAGCGTCTCGGCGAGCCGGTCGATCACCCGTTCCATGGTGGCGGCGACGTTCTCGACGATGGTTTCGAACAATGTTGCGACGCTGTCGATGCGGCAGCCGTTTTCCAGCGCGCGCCTGGTGGCGTCGGCGGCGCACAGCGCGCGGTGCCGGCCGCTCAGCAGCAGGTGCTCGGTCATCACGAAGCGCAGATAGCCGGTGTCCTCGGTGGCGCCGCCGATGTCGCGCAACAGGTCGGCGATCACCCCGTAGGCGCCGTCGTCGCTGGCGTGCAGCTGCTGATAGGTGTCCTTCGACAGCAGCAGCGCGCGGGCCTGTTCGGGAATCGGCAGCGCCGCGGACTCCAGCCACTGCAGCGCGCGGGTGTCGGTCAGGTTGAAATGCAGCCAGAGCCGCGCGTCGTGTTGCGGCTCGATCGGCCGATCGACCGGCAACGCTTGCGGCCGACCGTCGGCGCCGATCCGGAACGCCCACACCAGCCCCGGGATCGGCTGCGGCGGCGCCAATAGCGGGATTTCGGGGTCGATCGGAAGGCTGTGCGCGGCGGGAACGTCGGACGTCATGATGCGGTCATCGAACTACTCCGGCCGCGGACCGGCCATCACGCCTATGAAATGACCTTTGTGTTACGGCAATGTGTCAGTCTGACCATCTCGGCTGAAGCGACTGCCAGCCATGACGAGAAGCATGCACAGTCGGGGCACGCCTGCTCGTAACCCACGCCCTGTCGTCATTGCGAGCCGAGGACGGCGCGCAGCGCCGGCCGACCAGCGAAGCAATCCAGGGGCTGCACGCTTAGCCCTGGATTGCTTCGTCGCAAGAGCTGCTCGCAATGACGAACTCGAGCGCTGACTACGTCTCTCGCCCTTTTGCCTCAAAACAGCCGCGAGAACACGAAGTACAGCGCGCCCGACAACAGGATCGCCGCCGGCAGCGTCAGCACCCAGGCAAGGTCAGCGGATTGAAGCCGTTGTCGAGATTGGGCCGCGCCGCCGGCTGCACCGGGCCGCCGTCCATCGATGGGTCGAGCGTCAAATCGGTCATGCAACATCCCTCATCTGCAAATGAGCGGTCATCAATGACCGAGGGAGTTGAAGTCTGGATGACAGCGGGGAACCGGGCGGCGCGGAACCGCTGTCGTGGAGTGATTCAGGAGGGCTGTTTCCTGCTGCGCAGCTCAGCTGTTCCTCTCCTGCGCCGGCCCAAACTCAGGCTGTCATTCCGGGGCGCGAGGCCGAAGGCCGAGCGAACCCGGAATCCAGTATTCCAGGGCGGTGAGTACTGGATCCCGGGTTCACTCGCGGCTCACGCCGCTCGTGCCCCGGGATGACGGTTTCTATTAGAGACGAGGCACGTGTCCCGGACGCTGTGCCGCGCGTTTGGCGCGGCACAGCGAGCCGGGACCGTTACGCGCTAAATCTCGACCGTTGCAAGCGCCGCGTTCCGTAACGGCCCCGGCTCTGCAACGCACCACGCCGCAAGCGCGGCGCGGTGCGCCGCGTCCGGGGCGCGCCCTCTTTGGAGCGCGATCTGCATCCGCCGCGTGATGACGTCCAGAATCACCCCCGCCTGATCACCTCCAACAGCTCCCTGCCATGCTGCTCGGCGGGGCCGACATTGCTGATGGTGACGTCGGCGGCGACGTCGGCGTCACTGACCGTGCGGTGCAGCCGCTCGTCGAGCGAGCCATCGCTCGGCCGCTTCCTTGCGGCGAGCCTTGCGGCCAACACGTCGGGCGGCGCGGTGATCAGCACCACGGTGACGTGCGCGTAAGTCTTGCGGATCGCCGGCAGCACCGCGCGCGAGACGTTGATCACCACGCTGCGGCCGGCGCGGATCGCATCATTGATCGCCACAGGCAGGCCGTAGCGCAGCCCGTGGGCGCCCCAATTGAGCGCGAAGGCGCCGCGCGCCAATGCTTCATCAAACGCCTGCGGCGTCAGCGTGTCGTTGTCCTCATAGGCCGAGGCCGCGCGGGTGACGACGCGGCGCGGGAACAGCACCTCGGGGCCGCAGCCGGCACGCGCCAGCGCGATCAGCGTGTCCTTGCCGGCGCCGCTCGGGCCGACCACCGCGATGAAGTGGCCGGGGCCGATCGGCGCTGCTGCTTGTTCGGCGCTGGTGAAAAGGTCGCTCACGCCACCCGATTCCCTTCGCGCCAGACGCTGCGCACCGCCGGCACCTCGTGCGCGACGTGGACCCTGATCAGATCGGCGCGCTTGCCGATCGCGATCTCGCCGCGATCGTTGAGCCCGACCGCTTCCGCCGGCGCCTTGGTGACGGTGCGCACCGCCGCGGCGAGATCGATCGCGGGCGCGCGGTCCGGCAATTGCAGCGCCGCCATCAACAAGCTCGACGGGATGTAGTCCGACGATAGAATGTCCAAGAGCCCCTCGCGGGCGAGATCGATCGCCGCGATGTTGCCGGAATGCGAGCCGCCGCGCACCACATTCGGCGCGCCCATCAGAATGTCGATGCCGGCCTCGTGCAAGCCGCGCGCGGCTTCCAGCGTGGTGGGAAATTCCGCCACCGCCACCCGGTCGCGCAGCGCGTCGGCGACGTTTTCCTCGGTGGTGTCGTCGTGGCTGGCCAGCGGAATGGCGTGCTGATGCGCCAAGGCCACGATCGCGCGCATATTGGCCTCGGCGTAGTTCTCTTTGCAGAACAGCCGGCGCGCGAACATCACGTCGAGCTCGGCGTCGGTCATGCCGGCGCCCTTGCCGCGATAATACTCGCGCAGCTTTCCTTCGTCGCGAAACTGGCGCTGGCCCGGGGTGTGGTCCATCAGCGACATCAGCCGCACGTCGGGGCGGTCGATCAGCTCCTTGGCTTCGTGCACCACGTTGGGCATCGGGATTTCGCAGCGCAGATGCAGATAATGCTCGGCGCGCAGCAGATTGGCGTCGCGCGCGGCGGCGATCGCCTCGGCGAGGATGACGGCCTGGCCGTCGACGTCGTCGGCGCCTTCCTCGCGCCACACCCGCAGCGAATCCAGCACCGTGGTGATGCCGCAGGTCGCGAGCTGCCCGTCATACGACACCACCGCCGCCACCGGGTCCCATTGCACCTTGGGCCGCGGCTGATAATGCATCTCCAGATGATCGGTATGCAATTCGATCAGGCCGGGCATCAGCAGGTCGCCGCCACAATCGACGCTGCCGCGCGGGGCGGGGCCTTCGCCGAATTCGGCGATGCGGCCGGCTTCGATCGCCACCCAGCCGCGATCGATGACGCGGTCGGCCAGCACGATGCGGGCATTGCCGAGCAGAGATTGAGAGTCAGGCGTGGTCATTTGATCTGTCCTTGGAGCACTGATTCACCTCTCCCCGCTTGCGGGGAGAGGTCGACCTGGCGGAGCACCCGGATCGGCGCTTCGCGCCGTCCGAGTACAAGCTCCGCGAAGCCGGGTCGGGTGAGCGACTATCTGGCGTGTCAAGTTGCATTAGCGTATTCGGCTCGCGCATCGCGCGCTTTGGCGTTGAGGCGGACCAG
>NZ_JACHIH010000024.1 GCF_014203125.1 Rhodopseudomonas rhenobacensis | reverse complement strand
CAGATACAACTGGCATCGCCCCCACGGCGGCATAAAATCACAAACACCCATCAGCCGACTCGGTCTATTCGGGGACAACCTGTTGAGGCTCCACAGCTAGGGACGATCAAACCAGACGTCTTTCGGCAGCACGAAGCGGCGCCCAGGATCGCCGGGTGACCGATGCAATCGAAGCGTCCGTCAAAGCCCCGCGCGAAACGGCTATCGCATCAATGATTTATTGCTGTGTTGCGCTCGGAGGGCGGTCGCATTCGTTACGATTTCAATGGCCTATTGGAGTGCAGCGAACGGTAAGCTCCCAGTCAAACCCAAACGGTGCTTTTCAGTTTGGATCCTCTTAGAGGTAGGCGCCTCCGTGTGCACCAAACGAGGTGACTCCAGTTTGATTTTCGCAACAAGACCGCTATATGACTACTGTAGTCATATACAGTTGGGTTGTCACGATGCGGGAAATTCAGCTCCGGGATGCGAAGTCTGGCCTATCGGCACTGGTCGATGATGCCGTGGGCGGCGAGCCTGCCATCATCACCCGACACGGCAAACGCGAGGCCGTGCTTCTGAGCTATCAGGAATGGGAGCGGCTTTCGCAGGTCCCCTCGTTCGGCCGCCTGCTGATGGCTGCGCCACTCTCGCCGGACGATCTGCCACCACGCGATACGACGCCGCTGCGTCAAACCGAGTTTTAATCGCCTTGTATCTGGTGGACACCAACGTGATCCCGGCCGGAGCGCCGGCGAGAGCCGCGCCACCCGCACTGATGGCGTGGATGGATCACCATTCGCAGCAGCTTTATATTTCAGCGGTCACGGTCGCGGAAATCGGGGACGGCATCGCCAAGGCGCGGCGCGAGGGCGCGACCCGTAAGGCGTCCGACCTCGACGCCTGGCTTGACACCCTGCTGCATCTCTATGGCGAGCGCGTTCTAACCTTTGACGCCGCAACGGCTCGCGTGGCGGGAATGTTGTCCGATCGCGCGCGCGGAAAAGGGCAAGCGCCCGGCTTCGCCGACATCATCATCGCCGCGACGGCGCTGCAGCACGGATTGACGGTCCTATCGCGCAATCTGAAGCATTTCGAGCCGCTTGGCGTGCCCACCCTCGATCCCTTCGCAACTCTGCCTACGCCGCGATAGACGCGCCCGTTGGCGAACGAGCACTGTGGCGAGGAGATCGCTGATGCCCGCCTCGCGGCGGGGCATTCGTCAAACAGATACGAGTCCGCCGATTTCTACGATGGGCTAAGCCACTGCTCTCTCGTGAGGAGATGGTCGTTTCCGCGGGGGATTACTTCAAATAAAAATGCAACGACCAGAGATCGAAACAGGAAGATGCCATGGGAAGAATATAGGTCGCGACGGGCAACAATGTGGGAGCGTTGGAAACGCGAAAAACGTCCTTCGCATCAATGATTTATTGCTGTGTGGTGCGCTCGGAGGGACTCGAACCCCCACGATTTTACTCACTGCCACCTCAAGGCAGCGCGTCTACCAATTCCGCCACGAGCGCTTTATTTCGGTCCAGGGCTTTCGCCCAACCGGAGCAACGGCGCCCATGTAACAAATCAAAGATGATGCGACAAGGCCCCGCGGTGACTTACCTTCGATCCGGGGATCGCGGCAACATTCGCTTGACTTCGACCGCAATGCGGTTGCGATCCACCAGGACCATGCCGCTGGCGATCGGCATGTTGTTGGCGAGGATCTTGACCTCGTCGGCCTCGGTGGCGTCCAGCTCGATGATGGCGCCGCGGCTGAGCCGCAGCACCTGATGAATCGGCATGGACGTGGTTCCGAGGACCACCATCAGATCGACGGAAACTTTATCGAGTGTCGGCACTGCGGATGAAACTCACACCATGCGAGATTGCCGGCCGACATCACCACGTTATGGTGAAGCAATGATTAACGATCGCGAAACCCTTGATCTGCAGCCGCTTGCGCTGCCGCCGGGGGCGCCTGCCGTCGACTGGCAAGTGTCCGATGCGCTGGTCCCCTATCCCGACGCCGTGGCCGCGATGGAAGCCCGCGCCGCCGCCATCGCCGAAGGCGAGGCGCCGGAGCTGGTGTGGCTGTTGGAGCATCCGCCGCTCTACACCTCGGGCACCAGCGGCAAGCCCGGCGACCTGCTCGATCCGCGCTTCCCGATCTTCGCCAGCGGCCGCGGCGGCCAGATCACCTATCACGGCCCCGGCCAGCGCGTGGCTTATGTGATGCTCGACCTGAAACGACGGCGGCCGGACGTCCGCGCCTATGTGGCCGCGCTGGAGCAATGGATCATCGGCACGTTGGCCCATTTCAACGTCCGCGGCGAACGCCGCGAGGACCGAGTCGGGGTCTGGGTGGCGCGGCCTGACAAGGGCGCAGGCTTCGAGGACAAGATCGCGGCGATCGGGGTGCGGCTGCGGCGCTGGGTGTCGTTTCACGGCATCGCCATCAATGTCGAGCCGGAGCTCGCGCATTTTTCGTCCATCGTGCCGTGCGGCGTCACCGATCCGCGCTACGGCGTCACCAGCCTGGTCGATCTCGGACTGCCGGTGACGATGGAAGACGTCGACGTGGCGCTACGTCAGGCGTTCGAAGACACGTTCGGGCCGGTCGCCTGAGAACGCGACCGGCAGACTTACAGCGTCGGCAGCACCGAGAAGCGCTCGCCCGGCCGGCGCAGATTGAGCGCGTCGGCGTCGGCCGGCTGCTCGTCGAGCCTCGTGACATGCGCCGATGACGGCCCGCGGCGGCAGCGCGCGATCATCTCCGCCACCGCGTCAGCGGGACCGGCGAACAGCGCCTCGACGCTGCCGTCGCGGCGGTTGCGCACCCAGCCTTCGAGATCGCGGCCGGCGGCCTCCCATTCGACGAAGGCGCGGTAGCCGACGCCCTGCACGCGGCCCTGCACCGACACCTGCCGGATCACCGCGCTCATTTATTTCTTCAGCCCAAGAAAATTCGTGCCGCGCTGCTGCACCAGCGCCGCGCGGGTCACCCACTCCATCAGCTCGGACGAGGCCAGGCCCTGCAACTGTTTCGGCGGCGTGCCCTCGGCCACCGCCTTCAGCGTATCGAACACCGCCTGGGTGGCCGCGGCGATCGGCGCGTGGCCCTGCACCGCGATTCGCACCCGCTGCGCGGAGAGATAGTCCCAGTCGCTGATCTCGTCCGAGGGGCCGCCGAGCACGAGCGGCAGCGTCGTCGCGGCGGCGATCGCCTCGAGCTGCGTCTTGGTCTTGACGCCGGTGAAGAACAGCGCGTCGACGCCGGCCGCCTCATAGGCCCGCCCGCGCGCGATCGCATCCTCAAGCGAGGTGATCGACACAGCGCCGGTGCGGCCGACGATCACCAGCGTCGGATCGCTGCGGGCGTCGAGCGCCGCCTTGATCTTGCCGAGCCCCTCGTCGATCGCGACGAGCTGCGGCTTGGCTTCGCCGAACGGCTGCGGCAGCAGCGTGTCCTCGATAGTGAGGCCGGCGGCGCCGGCGCCTTCCAGCTCCTGCACGGTGCGGCGCACGTTGAGCGCGTTGCCGTAGCCGTGGTCGGCATCGACCACGACCGGCAGCGCCGCGGCGCGCGCCATCCGCCGCATCTGTTCGGCCAGTTCGGACAGCGTGATCAGCGCGATGTCGGGATCGCCGAGAATCGCCAATGAGGCCACCGAGCCGCCGAACATTCCGACCTCGAAGCCGAGATCTTCGGCGATCCGCATCGAGATCGCGTCGTAGACCGACGCAGGCCGCGCGCAACGCGATCCGGAGAGGATCGCGCGCAAGGCTTCGCGGCGGCTGCGCCAGGTCATCGCGACGTTACGCGAATTCGAGGATGACGGCGTCGACCGCCAACGTCGCCCCCGGTGCGGCGTGGATCTTCTTCACCACGCCGTCGCGCTCGGCGCGCAGCACGTTCTGCATCTTCATCGCCTCGACCACCGCGAGCGTCTCGCCGGCCTTGATCTCCTGGCCTTCGGCGACCGCGATCGACACCACGAGGCCCGGCATCGGGCACAGCACCTTCTTGCCGGTGTCGGCCTTGTTGCCGACCAGCATCCAGCGCGCCGCCGAGGCCTCGCGCTCGGTGAAGACGTTGACGTCGACTTCGTAGCCGTGATGCGCCAGCCGCACGCCATTCGGAATCGGCCGCACCTGCACCGCGACGGGTCGTCCGTCGATGGTGCCGTGCCACACCGGATCGCCGGGGATCCACGGCGACAGCAGCAGATGCGGCTGGCCCATGGTGCCGTCGGCGCCGACGAACCGCACCACGAAGCCCTCGCCTTCGCGGTTGATGTCGAGCGGCACTTCGCTGCGCTCCAGCCACACCGAGCGGCGGCGTTCGCGGATCACCGCGCGGCCGATCATCTGCCCGGAGATCTTGCGCTTGCGCTCGCCGATCACGCGGTCGATTGCGGCACCGACCGCGGCGATGCGACGGGCGATCTCGCCCTCCGGCACCCGCGCGGTGAAGCCCTTGGGGAATTCCTCGGCGATGAAGCCGGTGGACAGGTTGCCCTCGCGCCAGCGCGGATGTGTCATCAGCGCCGACAGGAACGGAATGTTGTGGCGGATGCCGTCGATGTAGAACGCGTCGAGCGCGTGCGCCTGGGCCTCGATCGCAGCGGCGCGCGACGGCGCGTGGGTGACGAGCTTGGCGATCATCGGATCGTAATAGATCGCGATCTCGCCGCCCTCCTGCACGCCGGTGTCGTTGCGCACGGTGATGCCGTTGTGCGAGCTCTCTTTCGGCGGGCGATACTTCACCAACCGGCCGATCGACGGCAGGAAGTTGCGGAACGGATCCTCGGCATAGACCCGGGATTCCACCGCCCAGCCGGTCAGCGTCACGTCCTTCTGCGCCAGCTGCAGCTTTTCGCCGGCCGCGACCCGGATCATCTGTTCGACGAGATCGATCCCGGTGACCAATTCGGTGACCGGATGTTCGACCTGCAGGCGGGTGTTCATCTCCAGGAAGTAGAAGCTCTTGTCCTGGCCGGCGACGAATTCCACGGTGCCGGCGGAATCGTAATTCACCGCCTTGGCGAGCGCCACGGCCTGTTCGCCCATCTTGCGCCGGGTGGTTTCGTCGAGCAGCGGCGACG
Organism: Rhodopseudomonas rhenobacensis; assembly: GCF_014203125.1. Lineage (GTDB taxonomy): Bacteria > Pseudomonadota > Alphaproteobacteria > Rhizobiales > Xanthobacteraceae > Rhodopseudomonas_A > Rhodopseudomonas_A rhenobacensis. Next base: position 76,722 of record NZ_JACHIH010000024.1, on the reverse strand, counting down.
GCGCCTCTTCGATCACCTTCTGATTGCGGCGCTGGATCGAGCATTCGCGCTCGCCGAGATAGATGACGTTGCCGTGCTTGTCGCCGAGCACCTGGATTTCAATGTGGCGCGGATCGACGATGAACTTCTCGATGAACACCCGGTCGTCGCCGAACGAGGACTTCGCCTCGGCCTTGGCGAGCCCAAAGCCTTCGGCGACTTCCGAGGTCGAATGCGCGATCCGCATGCCCTTGCCGCCGCCGCCGGCGGACGCCTTGATCATCACCGGATAGCCGATCTGGTCGGCGATCTTCACCGCGTGCTTTTCATCCTCGATGACGCCGAGGAAGCCCGGCACGGTGGAGACGTTGGCCGCCGCGGCCGCCTTCTTGGATTCGATCTTGTCGCCCATCGCGGCGATCGCGCCCGGATTGGGACCGATGAAGACGATGCCGGCCTCGGCCAGCGCCACTGCGAACGCCTCGCGCTCGGACAGGAAGCCGTAGCCGGGATGCACCGCTTCGGCGCCGGTCTTGCGGCAGGCCTCGATGATCTTCTCCATCACCAGATAGCTCTCGGAGGCAGCCGGCGGCCCGATCAGGACGGCCTCATCGGCCATCTCGACGTGAAGCGCATCGCGGTCCGCCTCCGAATACACGGCGACGGTCTCGATACCCATGCGGCGGGCGGTTTTGATGACCCGACAGGCGATTTCGCCGCGGTTGGCGATCAGAATGCGTTTGAACATGTGCTTGTTTGCTTGCGACCTTGGGAGGTGGACGGCGCTGCCCGGCGGGAAGGCCTATCTTGGCGTGCGGGACACGTTGTAACAATTCTGACGCTCGAAAAAACTAAATATTGCCGCGCACCGGCATTCCAGGCCCCTACTTTTGGGGAGAGTTGCATGCGCCCTGCCGGCGTCGTGATGCTGTCCGCCGCGCTGATTGGCGCTTCGGCCGTCACCGCCCGTCGCGCAGACCGCGCCGCCCCGCAACCTGATCCTGGTGATGCCCGACGGCCTGCGGGCGTTGACCGTGAAGCCGGACACCGCGCCGACGATGGCGCAGATTCGCGACAACCGCCGCTGCCCTGCCTCGCGACCTCAGCGGGCAGCGCACGGCGCTGCGATTCCAGCGGGTCGGCGGGCAGCGCTGTTTCGACGCCGCCGGGCTCCCGGCCGCGCGCTGGGGCTCGAGCCGGACAAACAACAACGGCGGGCCATTCGATTGGCCCGCCGCCTTCGATCCGATGATTGATCGCGATTAGGCGCCGAGGTCGAACACGCCGGGCCATTGCAGCAACGGCAGCGTCGCGGCGCCGATCACGGTGGCGACCAGCCGCGTCAGGGTCTGATTGCTGCGGCGGGTGCCGCGCATCTGCCGCGCGATCCACTCCAGCACTTCGGTGTTGACGCCGACCGCCTGGGTCGGCGCCCAGCTCTCGATCGCGGTGTCCGGCGCCAAGGCCACGGTGCGCGACGGCACCGGCAGCCCGGAGGCGGACGCGGCGTGATGCACCACCGCCTTGGCGAACAGGTCGTCGAACTGGCCGTCGTCGCTGCGCTCGGCGGCGGCGTTGTTGATCTCGAACAGCGCCTCGGCTTCGGCGCGGCTCACCGGCTGGTTCTCGACCGCGGCGGCGGTCAGGATCCGCGCGCAGAGCGCCGCGTCATCGGCGTCCAGCGCGCGGGAAAAGTGGATACGACCCATGGTCGTCGGGCCCTCACCGGTGATCACTCCGTCGCGCACAACGGCGAGCGCTTGCGCCGCAGTGTAGCGGTCGGCAATCCGGGAGGGTTCAATGGCGCCGATCAATTCGGCAGTGGGGGTGGCAGTCATTGGTTACTCTTCTCTTTTTGCTAGAGCCCAGCATTTCCATGCTGGTGTAAACGTTCCGTTAAGACCTCGACTTTGGTCGCATCCGGCGTCGATGCGTGGCCAATTTGTCGCCGCGACTTGCGTCACGGACGTTCGAGTCGCAGGCCGGTCCGGCGCCGGTGCGGCGCGTCGGCGGCTTTCTCAGGGCAGTTCGAAGTCTGATTTTGGTACCGGGGCAAAGCCCACGCGGCAACTACGGACGATTCCCAAATCGGGGCAATTTAAATCAATTTTTCGTAGTGATTTCAGAGCGCTGTTAATGAACATTAACTAATTGGGCGATCGCGGGAGAGAGCTTCACCCGCGATCGCGTCCGATCACAAAGCGTTGAGGGCGGCTACAGCTTCGGCGCCAGCCAGTTGGTGATCAGCAGACCGAGCGTCGCCGACACCGCCGTCATGAACGCCCCCCAGGAGATGTCGAGCGCCACCACCGGCCAGGTCCAGTGCTTCAGCAGCGACATCGCGGTCAACTCGAACGTCGCGTAGCAGAACAGCCCGAACAGCGCGCCATAGACCAGCGTCGACGACCAGGTGGCGTCGCGCCCGCCATTGACGAACACCAGCACGCCGACGACGTAGAGCAGATAGAACGGGATCGCCGCCGAAAGCCGGACCTCGCCCAGCATGTCGCCGACCTGATCGAAGAAGAAGTTCTTGGCGATGGTTCCGAGAAACAGGAAATCCAGCGGGATCAGGATCAGGAACGTCGCCAGATAGAGAATAGCATATCGCTTCAAGTCGCCCTCCAAGTGTTCGCGCAGCGGTTCCGCAGTTACGCGCGAAATCGCCCAAGGTTGCAACACGCGGCCGACACCGATCGCCTGAAGAGCGCGGATCCGGCTAACATGGCCGGATGGACAACAGCCCTGCCCCGATTTCGATCGTCTGGTTTCGCGACGATCTGCGCGTCTCCGATCATCCCGCCCTCAGCCATGCGGTGCGCAGCGGCGCGGCGGTGCTGTGCCTTTACGTGCTCGACGAAGCGAGCGCGCGTCCGCTCGGCGGCGCCTCGCGCTGGTGGCTGGCGCAGTCGCTGCGCAGCCTTGCCGCCGATCTCGCGGCGCGCGGCGCCGCGCTGGTGCTGCGCCGCGGCCCGGCGGCGGGCATCGTCGCAGAGATCGCGCGCGAGGTCGGCGCCGGCAGCGTCAGTTGGAACGACATCGCCAATGCGCCTGCCCGTGCCCTCGCCGACGATCTGACCAGCCGGCTCGGCGAGCTCGGCATCGCCGCGCAGTGCTGCCCCGGCGATCTGTTGGCCGCGCCGTCGACGGTCCGCACCGCGGAGGGTCGCGGCCTGCGCGTGTTCACGCCGTTCTGGAAACGGGTGCGCGCGCTCGGCGATCCGCCGCTGCCGTTGCCGGCGCCATCCGCCTTCGCCGCAGCTCCGCGCATTGCCAGCGACAAGCTCGAGGACTGGGCGCTCGAGCCGACGCAGCCGGATTGGGCCGGCAGTCTGCGCGCCGACTGGCAGCCTGGCGAAGCCAGCGCGCAGCGCAGCCTGCAGCACTTTCTGCACGGTGCGATCGACGGCTATGCGACCGAACGCGATCGTCTCGATCGCCTCGCCGCCTCGCGGCTGTCGCCGCATCTGCGCTTCGGCGAGATCAGTCCGCGACAGGTCTGGCACACCGCGCGCTTCGCCGCGGCGGAGCGGCCGGCGCTCGCCGCCGACGTCGACAAGTTCTTGAGCGAGCTCGGCTGGCGGGAATTCTGCCGCCACCTTTTGTTCGACCACCCTGACCTTGCGACGCGCAATCTGCAGCCGGCGTTCGATCGCTTTCCCTGGCGCAGCGACCCGGTCGCGCTCAGCGCCTGGCAGCAAGGCCGCACCGGCTATCCGGTGGTCGACGCCGGGATGCGGCAACTCTGGCGCACCGGAGTGATGCATAACCGCGTGCGCATGGTGGCGGCGTCGTTCCTGGTCAAGCATCTATTGCTCGACTGGCGCTGCGGCGAAGCCTGGTTCTGGGACACGCTGGTCGACGCCGATCCCGGCAGCAACCCGGCGAATTGGCAGTGGGTGGCGGGCTGCGGCGCCGATGCGGCGCCGTATTTCCGGGTGTTCAACCCGATCCTGCAGGGCGAGAAGTTCGATCCCGACGGCGACTATGTGCGTCGTTTTATCCCGGAAATTGCAGGGCTTTCGACCAAGCTGATCCATCAGCCATGGACCGCGACGCCGCTCGAACTCGCCGCCGCCGGCGTCACGCTCGGCGACAGCTACCCGCACCCGATGGTCGATCACCGCGTCGCGCGGCAGCGTGCGCTTGCAGCATACGCGACTGTGCGAAACAACTGATTGACGCGCGCCACTTCAACACCATTGCCGCGAATCGGTTATCGTCGCGTTTTCAATAACCCTTGGGGGATGAAGATGACCGACGACAAACCGATACTCGATCAAGTAACCGACGCGATCGGCGAGGCCGCAACGGCCGCCGAGAAGACTGCCAAGAAGGTGGCGAAGCGCGCGCGCAAGGCCGCCAAGTCCGTCGCCAAGACGGTGACCAAGGCGACCAAGGCGCCCGCCAAGAAAGCCAAGAAGGGCGCCGCCAAGAAGACCACCAAGGCGAAGGCCGCCGCGGTCGGCAAGAAGGCCAAGAAGACCGTGAAGAAGGCCGCGAAGTCGGTCGCCAAGACCGCGAAGAAGACTGCCAAGAAGGCCGCCAAGGCTGCGAAGAAGGCCGGCAAGTCGGCGAAGAAGGCCGTGAAGAAGGTTGCCAAGGCCGTCGGCAAGAAGACCACGAAGAAGGCCGGCAAGAAGTCCGCTGCGAAGAAGGCCAAGAAGTCGAAGCGCTGATCGAAGCGCTTCGGTCGGCGGAAGCCCCCCACGATCTTGGAGGCTTCCGCCGACCGGCCCTCGCCCTCTCGCAGCGGCTCAGGGCTTCACGGACACGAGCTGCGAGCTCTCAACCGCGCGGCCGGTTGACCAGCAACACCGCCGCGGCGCAGGCCACCATGCCGGCGATCGCCAGCGCATCGAGCCGCTCGCCGAACAGCCCATAGGCCATCAGCGCGGTCACCGCCGGCACCAGGTAGAACAGGCTCGCCACCGACGTCGAGGCGTGCCGCCGGATCAGCCAGTACAGCAGACCGATCGAACCGATCGACAGCACCACCGCGAGCCACACCACCGCCGCGACGAACTCCGCGGTCCAATGCACCTCGCGGGTCTCGAACAGCCAGGCCCCACCCGCGTACAACACCAGCGCCGCCAGATACTGGATGACGTTGCCGGCGCGCCAGTCGATCTTGCTGCAGAACCGCTTCTGATACAGCGTGCCGATGGTGATGCTGACCAGCGCCACGCCGGAGGCGAACCAGCCCCAACCGGCGTCGCCGCTCATCGTTCGATTGTGCAGGATCATCAGCACGCCGCCGAGCCCGAGCAGCAGCCCGCCCCATTGCAGCGGCGTCACCCGCTCGCCGAGAAAGCGGCTCGCCAGCGTCGAGATCAGGATCGGCTGCAATCCCGGGATCAGCGCCGACAGCCCGGCGGGGATCGAATGCGCGATCGCGATCGAGGTGCCGGCGAGGTAGAAGCCGTGGACCAGGAGGCCGGCGACGATGCTGTGGCCGACGCCCTTGAGATCGGGCCACCATGGCCGGCCGATCGCTGCGATCACGGCCATCAGCGCCACCACCAGCAGCATCCGGATCGCCAGATAGGTCAGCGGCTCGGCGCCGTTCAGCGCGTATTTGGTGCCGACGAAGCCGGTGCTCCACAGCACCACGAAGATCACCGGCGCGGCGCGCGCGGCCAAGCTGTCGATATTTCGCTGCATTGTCTCCCTGGGCGCCGGCTCGTATGTTTGAGACCCACGAAATACGATAATCGGTTGGCGCGCAATCGATCCCGCATCGCGCGATGCACCAGGAGGCAATGATGCGGCTGTCGTTCGAGACCGTGGACGTTTTTACGTCGGCGCAGTTCAGCGGCAATCCGCTGGCCGTGGTGCTCGACGCCGAAGCGCTGTCGGGCGATCAGATGCAGGCGATCGCCGCCGAGTTCAACCTGTCGGAGACCACCTTCGTGCTGCCGCCGAAGGATCCGGCGCACACCGCGCAAGTCAGGATCTTCACGCCGCGGCACGAGATGCCGTTCGCCGGCCACCCCAATGTCGGCACCGCCTTCGTGCTGGCGCGCGCCGGCGCCTGCTACGGCCGGCCGATCGATGGCGCAGCGCTCATTTTCGAGGAGCAGGCCGGCCTCGTCGCGGTCGACGTGCTGCGCGACGGCGGCCGCGTCAGCGGCGCGCGGCTGGCCTCGCCGCAGCCGCTGACGATCGGCGCCAAGGTCGCCGCCGAACTGATCGGCTCGGCCTGTTCGCTGTCGTTCGACGACATCGAGACCGCCAACCACCAGCCCTGCATCGCCTCCTGCGGCGCGGCGTTCATCATCGCCGAACTGACCAACCGCGATGCGTTGTCGGCCGCCGAACCGCGCATCGACGTGTTTCGCGATCAGGTATCGCGGCAGCCTGCCACCAGCGTTCTGCTCTACACCCAGGTTGCGGACGACGAGGTCGATATCCGCGCCCGGATGTTCGCGCCGCATCGCGGAATTTTCGAAGACCCCGCGACCGGCAGCGCCAATGTCGCGTTGATCGGGCTGTTGGCGACGCTGCGCGCCGAGCCGGAGCTGTCGCTGTCGAAGCGCATCGCGCAGGGCGTCGAGATGGGGCGGCCGAGCCTGCTGCAGGCCAGCGCGGAGAAGCGCGGCGGCGTCGTCACCGCGACGATGATCGGCGGCGATTGCGTGCCGGTGATGAGCGGCGCGATCGCCCTCGCATAGCAGCCGTGGTGGTGGACGCAGCGGCGTCGCACGTCCGCTTATCACTTTGTTGAGCAACGCTGGTTACTGCGGCTTAGCAAAGATGCGTTATGGCTTTTGCCCAATTGGGGGCGTCAGATGAGTATTGATAGCAACGGGTCGCAGATCACGCGCGAGCGCGCGCGGTCACCCCACTCAGACACCGTCTCTGAGCGTAGCGATGCCGCGGCCCCCACGGTCGACCGGCTGCAGAACCCGCGCCGGCATTGGCTGGTGACCATCATGGCCATCGATCTGCTGGCGCTCGCCACCGATTGGATGTTGCTTGATAACAACGGCCTGCAGGTGGCGATGATGCTGCGCGTCGGCGTGGTGACGCCGCTGTTGTTGCTGGCCATCGCGCTCAATCGGCGCTCGCGTCATCCCGCGCTGATCGATCTGAGCAACGCGGTGGGCACCTTCGCCTTTGTGGTCGCCGCCACCGCGATCGGCCAATGGGCGCCGGAGCCGTCGGCCAGCCGCTACATGATGGCGGCGCTGTTCATCATCTTCTCAGCGACGATCTTCGCGGTGCTGCCGCTGCTGCACACCCGCCTGCTGCTGGCGATCTCGATGCTGGCCTATGGCGGCATCGTCGCCACCGGGCTGCGGTGGCCGCCGAGCTGGAACAACACCGACCTGATCGGGCTTGGGGTCGTGCTGGCGCTGGTGTCGTTGAACATCCGCCGCGAGCGCGACAAGCGGATCACCGATCTGCGGCGGATGCGCGCCGTCGACGCCGAGCGGACCATCGAGCTGCACCAGGCCAACACCAGGCTCGCGGCGCTGTCGACCATCGATCCGCTCACCGGCATCTTCAACCGGCGCTATCTCGACGAAGCCATCGAGCGCTGCGGCTTTCCACTGGCGCCGTCGCGCGGCAGCGGCGTGCTGATGATCGACGTCGACAATTTCAAGCGCTTCAACGATCGCGCCGGCCATGCCGGCGGCGACCGCTGCCTGCGGCTGATCGCCGGCGCGCTGCAAGCCGCGTTGCGATCCTCCGACGATATTGTCGCGCGCTACGGCGGCGAGGAATTTGCGGTGATCCTGCCCGACGCCGACCGCACCGAGACCTTGGCGGTCGCCGAACGGCTGCGCCGCGCGGTCGCCGAGCTGGCGATCCCGCATCCGGATTTCTGCGACGGCGCGATCGTCACCGTCAGCGTCGGCGCCTATGTGGCGAGTTCGGGCGAGTCCGCGCTCGAAGCGATCGAATGCGCCGACCAGCGGCTCTACGTCGCCAAACAGGCCGGACGCAACCGGGTATTCGCCTGAGCGATCAGAAATCTTCCGGACAGGGATCGACGATCCTCCACAGATCGGTGCCGTTCCTGATCTTCTTCATCTCGGTGGTCAGCCCGCCGTTGCGGCTGATCCATTCCTTCACCGGCTGCGGATAATAGGACATCAGGTCGGATGTCCCCTCGTAGCTGGTGACCTTGATGCCGAAGGTGAACGCCTTGTCGTAATAGGCCTGGTGGAAGCCGAGGCTGGCGCGCGGGGTGACGCAGATCTTGTTCATCGGCACGATGCCGAACACCATGGTGCAAGCCGAATTGCAGATGCCGTCGATGATGACGCGCTCGCGGCGATCCCGGATCCGCTCGTACTTTGCCTTGTATTCCGTGACATAGCCGCCGTGATCGCGGGTGATGCGAAGGTCGGCGCGCGCTGACCCAGTGATCAGCAGCGCAGGCAGCAGCAGGAGCGGAAATAAACGCATGGATGGAATGCAAACCCAGGTTGAACGGTTCGACGATAGTCGGTCTGGCGCCAGCGCACCAGACGGCAAGAGTCTGGCGTGACTGTGTTAGCATTTCGTTAAGCATCGCAATTCGGCGAAAAAATGCCCAGCCCGTTGAAACGACGTGGAAAAAGCCCCCCGCCCCACGGCTCGGGGGCTTCCTTTCGCAGCAAGGCAAGGTATGGTGCCGCCGTGCGCTCGTAGCTCAGCTGGATAGAGCATCGGATTTCGATTCCGAGGGTCGGGAGTTCGAATCTCTCCGAGCGCGCCACTCAGTACTCATCTGCGAACGCTCCAACGTGCCGGGGCGGCTCGCCAGGACTGCTTTTTCAAGCTGGTCTTTACTGCCCGGATCCGGATTTGGGCGTCATCGGCTTCGACGGCATCGATGATGGACTGCAAGTAGGCCTTCCGGAACCGAATTGAGCCGGTGGCGAGGTGCTCGCGCATCATGCCCCCAGAGCTTTCGACCAAGGCCGGATCGAGCTGGATCGCGCCGCCAGCGTAGAACTTGGCCCGTTCCATAACCGCCCGTGCCGGGTCGCGCCCGGCCTTGAGGCCATTCAGCCGATCCTTCAGGACCTCGTCGAGGTCGGTCACGCCATCCTCGACCCGCGCCGACATGCTGGCGGCGATGCGCCATGGCCGGCGCGAGCACCCTTCGGCCAACACATGTCGGGCCGTACTCAGCAGGCTGCGGAAAGCCCCTTGATCGCGATCGGCACCGCGCTCGGCGTCCTCAGCAACGAGTAGTTGCCGGTGCTGACGATGCCGATGGTATCGGCATAGACGTCGCGCCCGGCGGTCAGCAGCAATCCGCCCGGGCCCTGGATGGTGACGCCGGGATCGAGCACCGCATTGAGCGACGTTGAGCGCCCCGATCTGCAGCGCCGAGCTGCCGAACGGCAGGAACGGCGACGCCAGCATGGCGGTGGTGGCGCGCGACATCAGAATGCTGCCGAGGTCGATGTCATTTGCGGCCAACATCAGCACCTCGCCTTGCGCGGCAGGCAATACGTTAAAGCGGTTCAGGTTTTCGATCGAGCCGTTGAGCGCGACCACGCTGGTCAGCGCCGGGTACATGTTGCCGGCTTTGGTATTGGCAGATTGCACGTTCGAGCCGACATTGTTGAAGTCGGTGGTCACGTCCTGCGACAGATAGCTCGCTTGATTGACCAGCGTGACGTTGCCGCCGGACGACGACAGGCTGAGCTTGCTGTTGCCGGAATAACCGAACATCAGAGTCTGCTTCGAGATATTCCTCGGGTCGTCAGGGTCCTTGGAAATCGGATCGATGGCCAGCATCGGGTCGAGTACGGTCTGCAGCCGGAGATCGCCGGCGGTCCGCACCGTCAGCGTGGCATCGCCCAGCGACAGCACCGGCGCGATGTCATATCGGGTGACGGTCGGGGGAGGTCTGGTGGCGGGGGCGCTGCAGCACGCCGGCATCATTCGCTACAGCCGCGGCCAGGTGGAGATCACCCGGGTCGACGGCCTGACCGAACTCACCTGCGAATGCTACGCCGCCAACAAATCCCACGCCGAGGCGCTGAACCGTCACGGCTGAGACCGAGCGCCGCTCCCGCTGCTGATTGCCCGCCCGCCGGCTGCTCGGCGCGCGCCGCCGCAGCCCCCCGCCACGCGACGCAGGAAGTGATCATGTGCCGCGTTGACGACGTCCGCCCGGCTTTGGCATAACACGAGCTGCGCTCGTAGTGGGACCTCAGACCAAAGCCGGGACGATATGCTGAACGGCCTGTACTCGATCCATGTCGATCTGCTCGATGGGCGATCCGGCAAGGGAAGCGGCGTTGTGCTTTTTCGCAACGGCGTCATTCTGGGCGGTGATGCTTACCTATACTATACGGGCAGCTACACGGTGGCCGGCGACGCCTTCAAGGGCGAGGTGCTGGTCAGCCAGCATACTCCCAGCCCCGACGCCAACCCGCTGTTCGGCGGCCAGAAGAACCCGGTCGGGATCGGCGTCTCCGGCACCGCCACCCCGACCGCGGCGGTGATGAACGGCACCGCGCTGGTCGGCAAGGCCAGCCTGCTGTTCCGCGCCACGCTGCGCAAGCTCGCCGACGCCGATTAGTCGGTTCGGCACCGCAGCGAGGCGCCGGCATCAGGACCACGTTTTCACAAACGCGATCCTGACCGGCCTGTCGTTCACGTGGTGCGCCCGACAGCGAAACCCGCGTCGGGCCCCCTCGCTCAGGCCGCCCGCACGGTGCTGAGGAACTTGTCGACCTCGACCTTCAGCCGGTTGCTGTCGGCCGACAGCGACCGCGCCGCCGAGAGCACCTGCGACGACGCCGATCCGGTTTCGCTGGCGCCGCGCTGCACGTCGGTGATGTTGCTGCTGACCTGCTGGGTGCCCTGCGCCGCCCGGGTGACGTTGCGGGAGATTTCCTGGGTCGCGGCGCCCTGCTGCTCGACCGCCGTGGCGATGGTCGCGGCGATCTCCGACATCCGCCCGATGGTCATGCCGATCTCCTTGATGGCGCCGACCGACTGCTGCGTCGCGGTCTGGATGCCGTTGATCTGCAGGCTGATCTCGCCGGTCGCCTTGCCGGTCTGCTCGGCCAGCGCCTTGACCTCGGCGGCCACCACGGCAAAGCCGCGGCCGGCGTCGCCGGCGCGGGCGGCTTCGATGGTGGCGTTCAGCGCCAACAGGTTGGTCTGTCCGGCGATGGTGTTGATCAGTTCGACGACGTCGCCGATCCTTGCCGCCGCCTGCGACAACTGCCCGACGCTGTCGTTGGTCTGCTTGGCCTGCTCCACCGCGTCGCCGGCGATCCGCGCGGACTCCTGCACCTGACGGCTGATCTCGTTGACCGAGGACGTCATCTCCTCCGTCGCGGACGACACCGACTGCACGTTGGTGGCGGCCTCTTCGGACGCCGTCACCACATTGCTGGTGAGCTGCTGGGCACGCTGCGCGGTCGCCGTCAGCGTGCCGGCGGAGGCTTCGAGCTCGGTGGAGGCCGACGACACGGTGTCGATGATCTCGCTGATGACGGCCTCGAAGTCGCGGGTGATGGCGTCGACCCGATGACCGCGCTGGATCTTGACGTCGGCTTCCACCGCCGCCGCCTCGTCGGCGGCCTTCTTGGCGATCAGCGCCTCCTTGAACATCTGCAGCCGGTCGGCCATCGCGCCGATCTCGTTGGTCTCGCCCTGATGCGGCACTTCGGCGGTCAGGTCGCCGTCGCCCAGCGCCTGCATCGGGCGGATGATCGAGGCGATGCCACGGCCAACGTCGCGCACCAGATAGATCGAGATGCCGATGCCGGTCAGCATCGCCAGGCCGAGGATGATCGCCAACAGCATCTGCACGTTGTCGTAGGTCTCGGCGGCGGCGCGGCTCGCCGCGGCGGCGCCGTTGTTGTTGTAGTCGATGCTCTTCTTCAGAACCGCGTCGGACGCGAGGCCGACCGGATTGACGACGTTGTAGCTGAGCTCATGCGCGTCGTGCGGCACCTGGCCCGCGGCCTTGCGCGACAGCGCCATCACCTGCTCGTTGCCCTTTTCGAACTCCGCCCACATCGCGGCCCATTCCTGATAGATCGCGCGCTCCGCCGGCGTGGTCAGCAGACCCTCGTAATCGCGGCGGATCTCGGCGATCTGCCCCATCAGCTTGGCCAGCCGCTGTTCGGTGGCCGCCTTGGTCTGCGCGGTTTCCGACAGCATGTGTTCGCGCACCATGTTGCGGTAGGTGAACAGCGCGCCGCGCAGGTCGCCGAGAATGCGCACGCTCGGCATCCACTTGGTCTGAATTTCGACGGCGGTGGCGTTGATCGCCCGCATGTTGCTGACGGCCAAGAGGCCGATGCCGGTCATGGCGAGCAGCAGGAAAGCGACGACGGTGGTGATCTTGGCGCGAATCGACAGCCTCGCGAGCATGGTGAAGTCCTTGGTTTGGATAAGAAGCCGCCGACCGCCACGCGGCTCCGCGCTTGGCGTTCAGGAAAGGCAGCCGAGCTGTTGATCGCCGTCACCTTTCGATTTTACCTTCGCTGATGCGGCATGAAGGCTTCGTAAAACTACGAGGTATGATTTTTCGCACTGCGCAAACAACGGGCGCAAACGCACAACGCCGCGCAACAAGGCGTTGCGCGGCGCTGCGGCTGCAATTCGGGTGACGCGTAGTTCGGCGCGCGCGGCTCAGGCCGCGCGCACGGTTTGCAGGAATTTGCTGACCTCGCCCTTCAGCCGGTTGCTGTCGCGCGACAGCGATTGCGCCGCCGACAACACCTGCGACGAGGCCGATCCGGTCTCCGAGGCGCCGCGCTGCACGTCGGTGATGTTCGAACTCACCTCGTGGGTGCCCTGCGCCGCCTGCTGCACGTTGCGGGCGATCTCCTGGGTCGCGGCGCCCTGCTGCTCCACCGCCGCCGCGATGGTCGAGGCGATCTCCGACATCTTGCCGATGGTGTCGCCGATCTCCTTGATCGCGCCCACCGATTCCTGGGTGGCGGCCTGGATGCCGGTGATCTGCTGGCCGATCTCGCCGGTGGCCTTGGCGGTCTGCTCGGCCAGCGCTTTGACCTCGCTCGCCACAACCGCAAAGCCGCGTCCGGCCTCGCCGGCGCGGGCGGCTTCGATCGTCGCGTTCAGCGCCAGCAGATTGGTCTGCCCGGCGATGGTGTTGATCAGTTCGACGACGTCGCCGATCCGCGCCGCCGCCTTGGCCAATTCGCCGACCCGGTGATTGGTCTTCTGCGCCTGCTGCACCGCCTCGCCGGCGATCCGCGCCGACATCTGCACCTGACGGCCGATCTCGGAAATCGACGAGCTCATTTCTTCGGTCGCCGAGGCCACCGACTGCACGTTGGTGGTGGCTTCCTCGGAGGCCGACGCCACCATGGTAGCAAGCTGCTGGGCGTGCTCCGCGGTCGCCGTCAGCGTGCCGGCGGAGCTCTCCAGTTCGGCCGAGGCCGACGATACGGTCTCGACGATTTCGCCCACCGCGCCTTCGAATTCGTTGGCGAGCTTGATCATCTCCTGCTTGCGCTGCGCCGCGGCCGATTGATCCTGCCGCGCCTTTTCCTCCGCCTCGGCCTGCGCCCTCTGCTCGGCCTTAACCTTGAAGGTCTCGACGGCGCCGGCGACGTCGCCGATCTCGTCCTTGCGGCCGAGCCCCGGCAGCACCACGCCGAAATTGCCGTTGGCCAGCTCCACCATCGCCCGGCTCAGGGCCTGCATCGGCCGCGCGATCGTGGTGGAGGTGAAGATCGAGGTCGCGATCATCAACAGCGCGTTGGCGAGCCCGATCGCCAGCGCCCAGCGCTCGACCGAAATCGCTTCGGCGGCGGCGGCGGCGGTGGCCTGATCGCTGAGCTGCTTGCCCGAGACGATGAGGGCGTTGGTCAGGGTCTCCATCTCCGCGCCGGTCGGCACCACCTTGTCGTGGCGGATCCGCGCCACCTGATCCTTGAGCGCGCTGATCTCGCGCACCGCCTCCGAGGCGGCCGCGGCGGACTCCATGGCGCCGGCCTCGAGGCTATTGATCTCGCCGCGTAGCGCGGCGATCTGCTGCGCGTCCTTGGCGAACTCGCCGATCAGCGTGTTGAGGCGGGCGAGGCGGTCGCGGTTTTCCTGCAGCCGGATCAGGTCGGCGACGCCGGTGATGAAACGGCTGGCGTCCTTCTGCCGGGCCGCGAAGCTGTCGCGCGCGGCGCGGATCGCATCCGGCGTCGTCGCCAGCACGATGTCGGCCACGGCAAGCTGCATGCCGCTCACCGAAGCCTTGGCCTCGGTGGCGGCGCCGGCAAACGACAACACCCGAACCACGTTGTCCTGGGCCTGACGCACCGTGACGCTGCCGGTGACCTGGCCGTAGATCATGCAGCCGATCAGCAGGATGCCGAGCGCAGACGCGATCCACAGCTTGGTGCCGATCCTGACATTCTGGAATATCCGTAACATGAGTCCCTCGCAAAGCATGACGGCCGGTCGGCATGGCCGGGCCGAAAACAGCGGCGCGCGTCCCGCATGGGGCGAGGCAATCTGCCGCAGAGCTTGTCACGAGGTAGGACCGCAAATCTCACAGCTTCGTAAATGTACGAATTGTGACAGAGAATTATTTCGTAGTAGATCCCGGCCGGACGGTACCACGATAGAGGAATGTCGTACCACACGCTGTGAGAGAGAAAATTTCCATTCGCGCGGGCATCGCACCGCCGCGCCTTGGCGCGCCGGTGGATCGTGGGTGGATCATGCGTCCTTGCTGGCGGCGATCGCCGCCGGACGCTAGGCCGCGCGGACGGTGTTCAGGAAACGGCTGACCTCGTCCTGCAGCCGGCTGCTGTCGCGCGACAGCGATTGCGCCGCCGACAGCACTTCTGCGGAGGCCGAGCCGGTCTCGCTGGCGCCGCGCTGCACATCGCCGATATTGGCCGAGACCTGCTGGGTCCCCTGCGCCGCCTGCTGCACGTTGCGGGAAATTTCCTGGGTCGCCGCGCCCTGCTCTTCCACCGCCGCGGCGATGGTCGAGGCGATCTCAGACATCTTGCCGATGGTGTCGCTGATCTCCTTGATCGCGGCGACGGAGTCCTGGGTGGCGGCCTGGATTCCGGTGATCTGCTGGCCGATCTCTCCGGTGGCTTTCGCGGTCTGCTCGGCCAACGCCTTGACCTCGCTGGCGACCACCGCGAAGCCGCGACCGGCTTCGCCGGCCCGTGCCGCCTCGATGGTGGCGTTGAGCGCCAACAGGTTGGTCTGCCCGGCGATGGTGTTGATCAGTTCGACGACGTCGCCGATCCGGGCCGCGGCCTTCGACAATTCGCCGACGCGGTCGTTGGTCTTGCGCGCCTGATCCACCGCCTCATGGGCGATGCGGGCGGAGTCCTGCACCTGGCGGCTGATTTCATTGACCGACGAGGTCATCTCTTCGGTCGCCGAGGCCACCGACTGCACATTGGTCGAGGCTTCCTCGGACGCCGCCGCGACCACCGTGGCGAGCTGCTGCGAGCGCTCGGCGGTCGAGGTCAAGCTCGTGGCCGAGGCTTCCAGTTCGGTCGAGGCCGACGACACGGTGTGGATGATCTCGATGACCGCGCCTTCGAAATCGTCGGCGAGCTTGTTGGTGTCGGCCTTGCGCTGCGCGGCGGCGCGCGCTTCCAGCTCGTGCTGCTCGGCCTCCAGCCGCTGCCGCGCCACCGCATTGGTCTTGAACACTTCGACGGCCTCCGCCATCTCGCCGATTTCGTCGCTGCGGCCGATTCCCGGAACGGCGACGTCGAGCTTGCCGCCGGCCAGCGCCTTCATCGCGGCGGTCATCTGATGCAACGGCTTGGTGATCCGGCCGGCCATCAGGATCGACACCGCCAGCGTGACCAGCACCACCAAAGCGGCGGCGATCAGCGAGCGCTGCGTCGCGGTCCAGGTCTGTTCGTCGAGATCGTCGATGTAGACGCCGGTGCCGATCACCCAATTCCACGGCGTGAAGCCGGTGACGTAGGTCAGCTTGGGGGCCGGCTTGTCCTTGCCCGGCTTGGCCCATTGATATTCGATAAGCCCGCTGCCGGCGCGCCGCACCGTGTCGCTCATCTCGATGAACAGCTTCTTGCCGTTGGCGTCCTTGGTGTCGCCGACGTTCTGGCCGTTGAGCTTGGGCGAGATCGGATGCATCACCATGACGTTGTCGAGGTCGGTGATGAAGAAGTAATCGTTGTTGCCGTAGCGCAGCGCGGCAATCCGTGCCTGCGCGCGCTTCTGCGCTTCGGAGACCGCAATGCCGCTGGCTTGGCCGAGCGCCTGCTCGTCCTTGACAATCCCGAGCGCCAAATCCGCCAGATGCTGCAGCTCGATCTGTTTCTGCTGCCGCACGCCGGACGACAGCTCGTGGGAGTCCAGCCAGGTAATGCCGAGCAGGCCCACGCAACCGAGCCCGATCACCGCATAAATCTTGCGACCGATTGTCAGCCTGAACCGATCAGCAAATGACATGAGGAAGTCTCCGTGAGAGGCAGCGCGGGCTGTGTTCGGCTTCCGCGCATGATGAAACCTCAACCGTATAACTACGAGAAGTTTGCAGGAACTTAAGTTCCAAACACGTAAAACTACGAGGTCGACACGAAGGCAGGATCGTTCAGTCCGCTCATTCGGCGCGCCAGGTCCCATGGACTTCCTCAGACGGAGCGCCACCACGCCGTCAGCTCCAAAAGCTCGCGAGCTCCGGTTTCGCACCATTCGGAAGCCTGGCTCGCAGCAAAGCGGCGTCGTAAAACGACCGTATCCAGCCAAGCTGGTGTGGTGGTTCAGAAGTTCTCTTCTTTCTTGCCGCGAGTCCTTAAAGAGAACTTCTGAACCGAAACCACACTAGAATCGTGAATTGCTAGTGTCCTATCGAATCCGAAGTTCGCCAAAGTGCGTGGATCGAGGGCAGCGAACTTCGGATTCGGGACACTAGCTCCGACTTTCGGTGAAGGCCTGGCCCTTACCGAGCCGCTCGGCGAGGGCCGCGAAGATCGCGTGGTCGCTCCGGCTCTCGAACAGCGGCGCGATCAGCCGCTTGATCGGCCGGAGGCTGCGGCCGGCCTCGTCGTCGACGCATTCGATGTCGTCGCGTTCCCAGGACGTCGTGGTCGGCAGCACGATGTCGGCGCGGCGGGCGGCCGGCGTCCAGTGAGAGTCCTGCACGATGCAAGTCTCCAGCGACCGCCACAGCCGCAGCAGCCGGTTGCGGTCCGCGCCAGCGACGGGCAGAAGGCCGCCCAGCCAATAGGCCAGCTTGATCTCGCCGGCCTCGGCGGCGTCCCACGGCGCCGCCCGCGGCGCATCGCACGCCGCGACGGCCACGCCGGTGAGGCTCATCAGTCGGCGCAACAGCCGCGGGCGACCGTGCAATTGGCCGCGGCTTTCCCCGCCATCGGCGCCTGAGAAGACCGCGGCCGAACCATGGACGCCGGCCACCCGTCGCAATTCCGCGGCGACCAGATCCAGCGCCCGCTCCCAACTGACGCGGACGAAATCGCCCTTGCCGCGGCTGCCGCGTTCAGCGCCGGCGCCCTGCTCCAGGTAGGCGCGGCGCACCATCGGGTGTTTGATCCGGGTCGGCGCATACACCGCATCGAACGCGGCACCGTGCCGATCGCTCGGCATCCGCGGGGCGCCCTCGCCCGAGGTCGCGCGTGCGGCTGCGACGAGGAGCGGCGGGCCGAAGCCGCCGAGCGCGACCAGCGCCACGCCGCCGTTGAGCAGGCTGTGACCGGACAATGCCGCGCCGCCGATCCCGCTGGTCATGCCGCCCTCCGTCACGCCGGAATGAAGTAGCGCGCGCCGGCCTGCATCAGCCGGGCGTCGTGATCGATGATCGCCTCCAGCACCATCGCGGCGCCGGCCCAGAAGCCGAGCCGGTCGCGGGCGATGCAGGTGTCGCAGAAATCCGGCACCCAACGGGCGATGCGCAGCTGCAGGTCGCGCGCAGCCGGATGATCGGCCGCGATCAGCCGGGCCAGCAGCGCCAGCTCGACCGACAGGTGATCGGCCGGCTCGGCGAGACCGCCGGCGATCACGACGTTGTGCACGACCAGCAGCGCCTCCATCTCCGCGGTCGGTACCTGGAACAGCCGGCCGTCGCCGCGGAATGCAGACTCATATGGCGGGATGCAGTCGCGGCCGCGGATCCCGGAAAACAGCCGGCCGAAGCCGATGCCGAGCCGCGCAGTCAGCGTGTCATCGTCGAGCGCGGGATCGAGCGCCGCCTGCATCCGCGCGATGCCGGCGGAGAACGCCGGGTCGAGCGCGAGCTGATCGAGCCACAGCGCCAATTCGCAGCTGCGATAGGACACCACGGTGTCGTAGCCGGGCGGCGCGGCGAACACGCTCGCCAGCCACTCCAGGCACAGCACGCGATTGCGCCGGCTGTCTTCGAACTGCTGCGCCAGCTGTTCGCGGCTGCTCGCCTCGAAGCGCAAAGTCTCGTTCATCGCAAGTCCCTGGTGCCTTTCTGGTTGATCTGCACCACCGTGTGGCGGCATCGGCGTCGACGCGTCGCCGCGCGATCGGCCGCTTCATCGCGTGGCGTTGGCGGGCGGCAATGATTGGATTTTGGAAGACACCGCGTTCCGCCGCGGCACAGAGCGCCACCGCCGCAGCCCTGTTGCGGCACGCAACGACGTCTGGTCAGAGGGAAGTGTGAGGTTCGCTCGGCGCGCGCGGGCGCGGTGATCTCAACGATCGTCACAATCAATTCTTCGTCGCCCGTCTCCGCCGTGGCCCGCAATACCGGCAGCATAGAATGCGGGAGCACCGGCAACCTTTGACGCAGGTCAAGCCGACACGCCGCGCGCCTTCACATCAATGTCAACGGCCGCGACGTTTTGTCCGCGCCAGCGCGCGAGCAATCAGCCGCGCGCGTCGGCCTCCTGCGGGGCTTCGCGCGGCAGCACGATTCGCACCTTGGTGCCGGCGCCCGGCTCGGAGTTCAGGCTGATGCGGCCGCCGAGCCGGTTGGTGACGATGCTGTAGACGATATGCAGGCCGAGCCCGGTGCCGCCCTGGTCGCGCCGCGTGGTGAAGAACGGATCGAAAGCGCGGCGCCGGACCTCGTGGGTCATGCCGCAGCCGTCGTCGGCAAACAGGATCTCGACGTGGTCGTCGCCGGATTCCTGCACCTTGATTTCGACCTTGCCGCCGTCGCCATTCGGGAAGGCGTGCGAGATCGAGTTGAAGAACAGGTTGGTCAGCACCTGGCCGTAGGGGCCGGGAAAGCTGTTCATGGTGAGGTTCGGCTTGCAGTCGACCGACAGCGCCAGGTTCTGCTTGCGCAAGCCCGGCTTCAAACTCATCACCACCTGCTCGGTGAGATCGGCCAGATCGAACACCCGCTTGTCGGAATAGTTGCGGTCGGCGGCGACCTGCTTGAACGACTGCACCAGTTCGGCAGCGCGATTGAGATTGGCGACCAGTTGCGTCGCGGCGTCGCGGCTGGTCTCGAGAAAATCGGTCAGGCTGGAGCGGCGCAGATTGCCGCGCTCGACCTCGGCTGTGAACTGCGCGGTCTTGCGCTCCAGCGACGAGGCCACCGTCAGGCTGATGCCGACCGGATTGTTGACCTCGTGGGCGACGCCGGCGACCAGCCGGCCGAGCGCTGCGAGCTTTTCGGCTTCGATCAGCGAGTTCTGGGTTTCTTTCAGGTTCTTCAGCGCGGCTTCGGCGGCATCCTTGGCCTTGCGCATTTCCAGTTCGCCGCGTTTGCGGTCGCCGATGTCGAGCGCCACGGTGACGATGCGTTCGACCTCGCCGCGGGAATCGAGCAGCGGCAGCTTGTTGACCAGCCACTGCCGCATTACCCCGCTGCAATCGACATACTCCTCCTCGTAGAAGCCGAGCCCGTCGCCGGTCGCCAGCACGCGCTTGTCGTTGGCGTCGGTCTTGCGCTCGCCGTAGCGCGCCATCAGATCGGCGGTGGTGCGGCCGATGGCGTCCTTCGGATCGATGCCGAATACCCCCGACATGTAGCGGTTCATCAGCACGTAGCGCAGCTGGGTGTCCTTGACGTTGATCACCGCCGGCACGGTGTCGATCACCTGCTGCAGCAGCCGCCGGCCCTCCGCCACGGCGTGTTCGGCGCGCTTCTGATCGGTGATGTCGCGTACCGCGCCTTCGTAACGCAGAATCTTGCCGTCGGCGTCGCGCACCGTGCTGGCGCTGTCCGACAGCCACAGGATCTCGCCGTCGCGGCGCCGCGCCTGATACTCGAATTCGCGGACGAAACCGTCGCGGTCCATGATGTGGCGATACTGCGCGCGGGTCGCCGGATTGACGTAGATGGTGTTGGCGATGTCGCCGATCCGGGCGATCAGTTCGGCTGGGGTTTCGTAGCCCATCATCCGCGCCAGCGCCGGATTGGCGTTGACGAGCGCGCCCTCGGGCGTGGTGACGTAGATGCCGTCGATCGAGCCCTCGAACAGTTTGCGATAGCTTTCCTCGGCCAGCCGCTGTTCGGCCAGCGCGTGCAGCGCGGCCTCGCGCGCGGCGTCGGCGTCGACCAGGGTTCTGCGGAACACCTCGGCGGCGCGGGCGATGTCGCCGATCTCGTTCTCGACCTCGATCGCCGGAATCGCGGTGTATTTCTCGCCGGCGGCGAGCGCGCGGATCGCCGCGGCGATCGCCGCCAGCGGTCCCACCGTGCGCCGCACCACATAGGCGGCGGCGAGGATGCCGAGCAGCACGCCCGCGGTGCCGAACACGATGCTCTGCCATTTGTCCTCGGCCAGGGTGCGGGCGAAATCGTTCGCCAGCACGCGGCCGCGGCGCGCGGTGAGATCGCGCAGCAGGTCGGTGACGCGGCCGATCTGCCGGCCTTCACCGCCCAGCACCTCCTTGTCGAGCTCGACGATGTCGCGCTCCACCCGGGCCAGCGACACGATGGCGTCGGAATAGTCCAACGTCGCGCCGCGCAACGCCGGCGATCCTTCGCTGAGGCTGCGCAGCTTCAGCGCCGCCCGCTCCGCGCCGGTCGGATCGTTGGACAACAGCGAGGCGGCGATCCGGCTGCGTTCGCGATAAAGGTCAGCCGCCATCGCGCGATCGGGCAATGCATCGACCGCGGCCTCGAACTGATCGCGCAGCGGCGGCACCGAGGCGATCAGCTCGGCGCGGCGCGGGATCAGCGCGGTGATGCGCTCGATGCCCTCGCGATATTTGGTCAGCCGCGCCGAGACGCCGTCGATCATCTCCTGCTGGTCGGGCGCAAGCTCCAGCCGGGTCTTTTTCAGCAGCGCGTTGAGCGCGGAGGTGGCCTCCCACACCCGGCCGGGCTGGCCGCCGGGATCGGTGACGAAGTCGCGCGCCGCGAGCCGGACTTCGCTCATCTTGCGTTCGATTTCCTCGGCGAGTTCGTCGACGCTCTGCAGCCGCTGCAACTCGCCGAAGGTGGCGTCGATGTGCCGCAACGCCACCACGCTGGCGATCGAGGTCGCGACGATGATCGCCAGCAGCAGCAGAAAGCTGCCGAACGTCAGCTGACGGATCGACAGCGAAACCGACTTGGCGCGCTCCAGATACGCTGCGATGACCGATGCCATGGCTGGTTCGTGGCTCTCCCGCTGGCCGCAATATAGGCCGAGTTGCCGCCCGGGGGGAACCGGCACGGCGCATCGGTGCGCGGCTTTCCACGCGGACGGTCGTTCCGCACAGCGAGATCCGCGGCGACAGCGGTTTTGCCCGCCGCCGTCGCGGCCTCGGCTATTCGGCGGCGGCAGCCTGCGCCCGCAGATTGGCGCGCGGATCGACCCGCGCCACCCGCGACAGCAGATAGTCGACCTCGGCCTTGGCGGTAGCGCTGATCGCCGAGCCCGGCTTGCGCTGCGCCGACGAGGCGATCACGCCGCGCTTCTGCAGAATATATTTCCGCACCGCGAGGCCGGCGCCGGGCTGCTGCTCGTAGCGGATCAGCGGCAGATGCGCGTCGAACAGGTCATGCGCGGCGTCGCGCTGGCCGCCCTGCGACAGCTTCACCACGTCGATCAGCATTTCCGGGAAGGCGTAGCCGGTCATCGCGCCGTCGGCGCCGCGCTCCATCTCGAAGTCGAGAAACAGCGCGCCATTGCCGGTGAGGATCGACAGCGGCCGCAGCGAGCCGTCTTTTTGGAAGCCGCGCAGCGTCGAGATCTTCTCCAAGCCGGGCCAGTCCTCGTGCTTCAGCATCACGCAGGAAATGCTGTCCATGACGATTCTGCGGATCACCGAAGGCGTCATCTGCACGCCGATCGTCAAGGGATAATCCTGCAGCACCCAGGGAATGTCGTCGCCGATCGCTTCCGCCGCCTGGCGGAAATAGCCGGTGATCTGATCGTCGGTGCGCAAGCTCGGCGGCGGCGCGATCATCACGCCGGCAGCGCCGGCGTCCATCGCGGCGCGCGCCAATGAGCGCATCGCCGCGAAGCCCGGCGCCGAGACGCCGACGATCACCTGCAACTTCTCCGCGCGTTTGACGAAACGTCGCGCGATCGCCTCGGCTTCGGCGGCCTCGAGCTTCGGCGCTTCGCCCAAAATCCCGAGCACGGTGACGCCGTCGCAACCGACCTCGGTGTAGAAATCGCTGAGCCGGTCGATCGAGGCGTCGTCGATCCGGCCGTCGTCAAAAAACGGCGTCGGCGCAATTGCAAATGTGCCGGCGGCTGCGGGGGTGAGTTTCATCACGTGCCTCTAATCTCGTTGCGTCAAGGGAGCCCGGCCTCAGAACCACCGCGCGGCACTCTGAATATCACCCTCGGCGCGGAAAATCTCGCAAGCTTCGCTGTGTCCCGGACGCGGCGCGGCTCTTCACCTCTCCCCGCTTGCGGGGAGAGGGAGCGCGCTGCCGACGTTGCAAGTTCGTTTGCCAAAGCTCCCGCACTATCCCAGCACGGTCTTGCCGCTCTTGATCACGGTGACGGCCCGCGCATTCACCTTGGCCTGGAACGAGATCACGTTGCCGTCTTTCCACAATTCCATTGTCACGGTGTCGCCGGGATAGACCGGCGCGGAGAACCTTGCGGCGTGCTGACGGAACGCTGTGGGATCGTAATCGGCGTAAGTCTGCAAAATGCCGCGGCAGCTGATGCCGTAGGTGCACATGCCGTGCAGGATCGGCCGCGCAAAGCCGGCGCGGCGCGCGAATTCCGGGTCGGAATGCAGCGGATTGCGGTCGCCGCACAGCCGATACAGCAGCGCCTGATCCGGCCGCGTCGCGATATCGATGATGCGATCCGGCGCGCGCTCAGGCACCTGGTGCGGTTCGGGCTGGCCTTCGGAGGGACCGCCGAAGCCGCCGTCGCCGCGGGCGAATTGCGAGGCCTTCAGCGTCGCCAGCGCTTCGCCCTGCGCGTCGCGCAGCACGGTCTGGCGGATGATCACCGCGCCCTTGTCCTTGCCCTTGTCGTAAACGCCGACCACGCTGACGTCCGCGGTGATCTCGGCCGCCGCCGGCAGCGGCTTGTGGAACGTGATGTCGCGCTCGCCGTCGACCACCAGCAGCCGGTTGACCTCGATCGGCCCCGGCGAGGCGCCCCAGGCCGCCACCGAGGCGAAGCTTGGCACCACTTGCAGCGGCCGCGCGGTGTAAGTGGCCTCATTGACGAAGGCCAGTTCGCGCTCGTCGAGCGGATCGGCGCCCATGCCGATGCCGACGGCGTAGAGCATCACCTCGCGGTCGGTCCAGGCGTATTTCTGGCCGAACAGCTTCAGCCCCATCACGGCATCGTAGTCGAGCGGCATCAGGTTTCCTTCGGGCGCTTTTTTAGTTGGCGGTTTTGTCGCCCACGTGAGGAGACTTGGCAAGGGACGACCACCGCGAATGCGTCATTGCGAGGAGCTCTTGCGACGAAGCAATCCAGGGCCGCGCAGGTGGCCTCTGGATTGCTTCGCTTCGCGCTCGGCGCTACGCGCCGACCTCGGCTCGCAATGACGAAGTAACCGTCGCCCCGCCCTACTCCGCGGCGAGTTGTGGCAAAGGCAGCGGCGGCGGATCGGCGATCTCGCGGGCGAGTTCGGCGTAGCGCGCCTTGGCGTCCTGCACCGCCTTCTCCTTGATCGGGCCATAGCCGCGGATCCGATCCGGCAGTGACAACAGCTCCACCGCGAACGACGCGGTGCGCGGCGACAGCCGCTCCAGCACGGTGGCTATGTCCCGCTCATAGCCGGCGATCAGGTCGCGTTCCAGCTTGCGCTCGGGGTGATAGCCGAACACATCGAACGGCGTGCCGCGCAGGAAGCGCAGCTTCGCCAGCGTCTTGAACAGCGGCCGCATCGCCTCGCCGAATTGCCGCTTCTTCGGCCGACCGCTGACGTCGAGCCCGGGCAGGATCGGCGGCGCCAGATGGAAGTTGACCTTGAACTCGCCCTCGAAGCGCTCGCGGATGCTGTGTTCGAAGGCTTTGTCGGTCAACAGCCGCGCCACCTCGTACTCGTCCTTGTAGGCCAGCAGCTTGGCGTAGTTGATCGCCACCGCGCGCGGCAACGCGTCGCCATAGCCGCCGCCCTCGGCCGCGGCACGCACCCGGTCGACCAGCGCGCGATAGCGCGCGGCGAGCTTGGCGTTCTGGTAGCCGGTCAGCATCGCGCTGCGATGCGCGATGATCTCGTCGAGCGACATCTCGTCCTGCGTCTTTTCCGCCACGGTGTCGTCGGCGCCGTGCAGCATCGCGGCGAGCCGCGCCGGATCGGCTGCCGCCAGCCGCCCGAGCTTGAACGCCTGGCTGTTCATCTTGATCGACACGCCGTTCAGCTCGATCGCCTGCTCGATCGAAGAGGCTTGCAGCGGCAACAACCCGCGTTGATAGGCAAAGCCCATCATCATCATGTTGGTGGCGATGGAATCGCCGAGCAGCGCTTCCGCCGCCTTGGTGAAATCGATGAAGGCGGAATCCTTGCGCAGCGCCGCCGCCAGCACGCCGTTGACCTTGCCGGTCTGGAAATCGAAATCGCGGTTGCGGATGAAATCCGCGATCGGGATCAGATGGGTGTTGACCACGCCGTGGGTGCGGCCGGGCTCGCACAGTGACAGCGTGTCCTTGGAAATCGCCATCACCTCGTCGGCGACGATCAACAGATCCGCGGTGCCGGTGACGATGCGCGAACAGGTGACGTCATCCGGGCTGCCGGACAGCCGCACGTGGCTCAGCACCGCGCCGCCTTTTTGCGCCAGCCCCGACATGTCGAGAATCATCGACGCCTTGCCCTCGATATGCGCGGCCATCCCTAACAGTGCGCCGATCGTCAAGACGCCGGTGCCGCCGACGCCGCCGACCGCGATATTGTAGGGCTGCTCCAGCGTGGGCAGCGTGGCCGGCTCCGGCAGTTCGCCGAGATCGGCGAGATCGACCGGGGCGCGGCGTCGCAATTGGCCGCCCTCGATGGTGACGAAGGACGGACAGAAGCCCTTCAGGCAGGAGTAATCCTTGTTGCAGCTCGATTGATTGATGGTGCGCTTGCGGCCGAGCGGAGTTTCCAACGGCTCCACCGAAATGCAATTCGACTGCACCGAGCAATCGCCGCAGCCTTCGCAGACCGCGGCGTTGATCACCACGCGGCGCTGCGGATCCTCCAGCGTCCCTCGTTTACGGCGGCGACGCTTCTCCGCCGCGCAGGTCTGCACGAACACGATCGCCGACGCCCCCTTCACCTCGCGCAGCGTCTTCATCACGCTGTCGAGTTCGTCGCGATGCGCCAGCTTGGTGCCCGGCGCGATGTCGGCCGCCGGATAGGCGTCGGGATTTTCCGACACCAGAACGATCTCGCGGATCCCCTCGCTGTGCAGCTGGAAGGTGATCTGCTGCGGCGACAGGTCGCCGTCGTGGCGCTGCCCGCCGGTCATCGCCACGGCGTCGTTGTAAAGGATCTTGTAGGTGATGTTGGCCTTCGATGCGATCGACTGCCGGATCGCCAGACTGCCTGAATGGAAGTAAGTGCCGTCGCCGAGATTGGCGAAGATGTGCTGCTCATCGGTGAATGGCGCGATGCCGGTCCATGGCACGCCCTCGCCGCCCATATGGGTGAAGGTCGAGGTCGAGCGGTCCATCCACAGCGTCATGAAATGGCAGCCGATGCCGGCCAGCGCGCGGCTGCCCTCCGGCACCTTGGTCGAGGTATTGTGCGGACAGCCCGAGCAGAAATACGGCGTGCGGGTGATCGGCACCACCGCCTGCACCTGCGAGGCCTCGCGGCCGTGAAACCAGTCCGCTTTTCCGCGCAGCAATGCCGCAATGTCAGGATCGATCTGCATCGCCAGCAGCCGGTCGACCAGCGAAGTCGCCACCTTGGCGACGCTGAGTTCGTCGGCGAACGGCAGGAAGCGATGGTCGCGATCGTCCATCTTGCCGACGATGCGCGGCCGCGCGCCGTCCGGCGCGTTGAACAGCGCCTGCTTGACCTGGTTCTCGACGATCTCGCGGCGTTCCTCGACGACGAAGATCTCTTCCAGCCCATGGGCGAAGTCGCGCACGCCCTGCGGCTCCAGCGGCCACGGCATGCCGATCTTGTAGAGCCGCAGCCCGATCCGCGCCGCGACCTGTTCGGTGATGCCGAGTTCGCGCAGCGCCTGGCGGGTGTCCTCGTAGCTCTTGCCCGACGCCATGATGCCGAACCGCGCGTTCGGACTATCCATGGTGACGCGGTTGATCCGGTTGGCGCGGGCGAAGGCGATCGCCGCAAAACCCTTGTAGTCCTGCAGCCGGCGATCCTGGTCGTAACGGTCGTCGGGCCAGCGCAGATTCAATCCGCCCGGCGGCATTTCGAAATCGGCGGGGATGATGAACGGCGTCATCTCGTCGTTGAGGTTGATCTCCGCGGTGGTCTCTACCGTTTCGGTGATCACCTTCATGCCGACCCAGCAACCGGAATAGCGCGACATCGCGATGCCGAGCAGGCCCATCTCGATGATCTCATGGATCGACGACGGGTAGAGATACGGCATCAAGGCGGCCATGAAGGCGTGGTCGGATTGATGCGGCACAGTCGAGGATTTGGCGCCGTGGTCGTCGCCGGCGAGGCACAGCACGCCGCCATGCTTGGCGGAGCCTGCCGCGTTGGCGTGGCGGAACACGTCGCCGCAGCGGTCGACGCCCGGCCCCTTGCCGTACCAGATCCCGACCACGCCGTCGTGGCGCGCGCCGGGCGACAGATTAAGCTGCTGGGTGCCCCAGATCGCGGTGGCGGCGAGGTCTTCGTTGACGCCGGGCTGAAATTTGACGTTGACCTGCTCGAGATGTTTTCGCGCCGCGATCAGCTGCTGGTCGTAGCCGCCGAGCGGCGAGCCGCGATAGCCGGTGACGAAGCCGGCGGTGTTGAGGCCCATGGCGCGGTCGCGGCGGATCTGCGCCATCGGCAGCCGCACCAGCGCCTGGATGCCGGTGAGGAAGATATGTCCCGAGCCCTGGGTGTATTTCTGATCGAGACTGATCGCACCTTGGTTCAAACCCATTCCACCCTCATGCGGCCTTTGCAGCCTCTTGCGACCCGGACTTGTTTCAGCGGTCTTTGATTTATTCTAAGCAGTCTAGGTCGGAATTTCACCGCCGCGCATCACAATAATCGGCAAGCCTGCTGCGCGCCGACAATCGCAATTTCGTGGCGCGGCAGCCCGCAACAAACCGCCTGCGACTGCGCCGCGACCTCCCGCGCAGCAACAAACTTTCTCGACGCCAGGTCGGACGGCTCGCCGGATGTTTCAGCCTGCGACGATTCGTGCAGCGGAACCGCGCAATGTTCCGGAACGTATCCGCCGACCTCGGGGTTATCCCGTAACCGCAACGAGGAGAAATTCCATGGCCGAGAATACACCGAACGATCCGTATCGCCGCGATCCCATCGAAACCGAGCGCGCGACGCGCCTCGACCAGGAACTGCGGGGAACGGGCGAACCCATGAGGTCCGGAATGAGCACCGGCAAGATCGCGGCCTTCGCGGCCGCCGTCGTGCTGCTGGTCGGCGCGTTGTATTACGGGATGAACGTGTCCTCGACCAATCCGTCGACCGCGTCGAATAGCGGCGCCGGCACCACCACGGGCAGCTCCACCGCGCCGGCGACGCCGCCAGCGCCGGCCGCCTCGCCGAGCAACAGCACGACCAGCCCGGCGCGCTAAACCATTATCGACCGGCGGCCAATCAGGCGGGCGCTGCAAGGCGCCCGCTTTAGCCTGTTTGCGAGGCTGGCGGCGGAGTGTGCGCTGCAGCACGCAAATTAATAGAGCAAGGGAAACGCTCAGGCGGTCAAAACGTATCCTTGGGGCCAGCCGTCACGCTGGTTTTGTTCCAAGGGAGATTTCCAATGAAGAAGCAATTGCTCGCCGCCGCCTTGCTTTCAACCCTGGCACTCTCGACCCTGACACCCGCGTCCGCCGCGATGATGGCCTGCACCGGCGAAAACATGGCGAAGTCCCAGGCCGCGGTGATGGCGATGCCGGACAGCCCCGGCAAGATGGGCATGCAGAAGGAAATCGCCATGGCCAATGCCGAGATCAGCAAAGGCAATATGCGCGGCGCCTGCTCGCACTACATGAAGGCGCAGAAGATGAGCATGATGAAATCCGGAACGATGTAACCGGCCGCGTCGCGACCACCCTGGCCGCGTCGTCCGATGACGGCGCGGCCGCCTGGGCCGCCTGGTCAATGCACCAGGAATTTCAGCTTGCGCAGCGAATACAGCGGCACCCACGGAAAGATGATCGGCACCCGCCGCACATAGCTCTGGTAATCCGGGTTCTCGCCGTAGCGCTCGTCCTGTTTCAATTCGACGTTGCGCGCCGCCCCCACCATCAACAGCTGCATGTAGATCAGCGCGATGGTGGTCAGGATCCAGATCAGCGCCGAATCATAGGCCGACACCGCCGACAGCCAGACGCCGAACCAGAACAGCATTTCGCCGAGATAGTTCGGGCAGCGCACCAAGCCATACAGCTCGACGTCGCAGAACCGCGTCGGGTTGGCGGCCTTGAAGCGATATTTCTGCCAGTCCGCGACGCTCTCCAGGCCGAGGCCGGCGATCATCACCACGACGCCGAACGGCAGCGAGCCGACCGCCAAACCCTGTTGCTGCGCCGACAGTGTCAGCAGGGCCGGCAGGAACAGCAGCGTGAACAGCAGGCTGACGCCGAACCAGATCCAGCGTTTCTGGTTTTCCGTGACCTTGGCGGTGCGCACCTCGATGGCGGCCAGCTCTTTCTGATAGGCGGGGCTGCGCTCGCGCAGCAGCAGGAATCCGGCGAGCCGCAAGCCATAGACCAAGAGCAGCAGCACTTGCAGCAGCGCCCAGCCGCCGATGCTGTCCTGAAACACCAACGCCATCACCACCGCCTGCGCGGCGACCGATCCGGCGTAACACACGCTGACGAAGTAGTAGACGCGGGCGAAGCCGAACGCCGACACCAACAGGCTGATGCCGAGCGCGAGCACGAAGTAAAGCCAAGGGATGGTCATCAGGCGGTCGTCCGCTCAAACCCAGGATCGGCGCTTATATCGCTGTTCGTCCGGCCGCGCCATCAGCCCGACACCCGCCTTTGTGCCAATGCCGATGCGTTGCGCCGCAACTGAGCGCGCTCAGTCGCCGCCGAGCGCCCGGCCGATGCCGGCGCCGATCGCCAGCACCAGCGCGCCCACGGCGCCATACGCCAGATAATCCGGGTGACCGCAAAACAGCTTCGAGGCCGAACAGACATCCACTGCCCACGACGTGCCGTAATACAATTCGGCATGGGCATAACGAAACAGCATCGCCGCGCCGCCGAGCGCCAAAGCGATGATAAACAACAACGCGGCCATATCGTCTCCGTCCCTCGGGTCGGCCGACTCGGGCACGGCGCAGCCGATTCGGGGAATGACCTGCATCAAAAGGAACGATGGCGCGCGGTGGGCGTCTCCTTGCCGTGCGCCGAACGCTCCCACGCTGCGCGTCCCGCCCCGACACGGAGAATGCGATGTCCCGCCGGCTGCTGCCCGCCCTGATTGCGACACTGATGCTGCTCGCGCCAGCGCTCGCCGCCGAGGACGCGCCGCGCGAGCCTTACGGCATCGGCCTGGAAGGCTTCGCCTATCCCTACCCGGTGCAACTGCTGCCGCTCACCAACGACGGCGAGCAACTGCGCATGGCCTATATGGACGTCGCCCCCGAAAAGCCCAACGACCGGACCGTGCTGCTGCTGCACGGTCGCAACTTCCCCTCGAGCTATTGGGCGCCGGTGATCAAAACGCTGAGCGAGCAAGGCTACCGCGTGGTGGTGCCGGACCAGATCGGCTTCGGCAAATCTTCCAAGCCTGACGGCGAGTTGCATTTCGACACATTGGCCCGCAACACCGTCGCGCTGCTCGACCGCCTCAAGCTCGGCAAGGTCGACATCGTGGCGCATTCGCTGGGCGGCATGCTCGCGGTGCGGATCGCCCGCGCCTACCCGGCGCGGATCGCGCATCTCGTGCTCGCCGCGCCGATCGGGCTGGAGGATTATCGGCTCTATGTGCCGCCGGCCGCGACCGAGAAGATCATCGACACCGAGGACAAATTGACCGCGGACGGCTATCGCAAACAGCTCGAGACCAATTATGCGATGAAGCTGCCGCCCGAGCAGGTGACGCCGCTGATCGACGCCCGTTTCAACATCAAGGGTGCGGCGGATTATCCGCGCTGGCTGCGCGCCTTCGCCGCCTCGGCTCAGATGATCTACCGCGAGCCGGTGGTGCACGAGATCCCGCTGATCACCGTGCCGACGCTGTTCGTGATGGGCGCCGACGACCATAACGCGCCGGGCCGGCCGAACGCGCCGGAAGCGCTGCGGCCGAAGATGGGCCAGAACGCCGAACTGGCCAAGGCGCTCGCGGCGCAGATGCCGAACGCCCGCGCCGAGGTGCTGGCCGACGCCGGGCATCTGGTGTTCCTCGATCAGCCGGCGAAATTCGACCCGCTGATGCTGGAATTTCTGGCGACGCCGGAGGCCGGCCCGCGCTGACGGTGGCAACGCTCGCGCGCATTGCGCGATGCGATTCGACTCGCGCCTGCCGCCGCGATCCATGCTCCCTGCATCCCAGCGACAACGCGTCGCGGCCGGCGCCATAAACCGGACAGCGTTCTGCCACGACATTCATTCGGCATTCACAGAGCAACTGCTTTGTTGCATTGGCGCGTCGCCTGCGCTTTGAGAAGTCTTTACGATGCCGACGGAGTCGGCCAGTTGTGGCGCCCGCGACGCGGGCCGAAGAAAGGGAGAAACGATGAAGACGATTTTTGCAGCCGCCCTGTTTGCCGTGGGCCTGGCCGGAATGGGCAGCGCCAACGCGATGCCGCTGGCGCCGCTTGCCGGCGCTGACACCGCCGGCGTGATCCAGGTGGCGCAGGGCTGCGGACCCGGCTTCGCACGCGGACCCTATGGCCGCTGCCGCCCGATGTATCGCCGCGGCCCGGTGGTGGTCGCGCCGCGGGCCTATGTCCGCCCGCCGGTGATCGTGCGCCGCGGCCCGCCGCCGTGCCGTTACGGCCGCTGCCGCTACTGATCGACCACAACGCACCACGAAAAACCCCGCGCGAGCGGGGTTTTTTATGGGACCCGGTGGCAGTTTTGCCTACGACGCCTTGCTCCGCCCGCCACGACCCGACGACGGCGGCTTCGCCGACTTGACCGACTTGGCTTGCAGCATGTCGAGATAGGCGCACAACATTTCGCCGAGCGCGCGCGCCCGCGCATCGACCGCGGCTGGCGGGCCTTCGGTCTCCGACAGCTGCTTTCCCACCCCGGCCATCGCCATCATTACCACGTCGGATGCGATGAGACGCTGCGGCTCCGCGCACTCCGGCAGCGCCTCGCGCATGAAGGCGCGCACCGTCTTGGTTCCGGCGAGACGCAGCCGGCGCGCTTCGGGGGCGTCGCGATACAGCGGCGCCGCATCGTCCAGTGCGCCGCGAAGCTGCGCCTCTTCGCATTCGGTCCGGACGAACTCGCGAACCGCGATGCGCAGCCGCTCTGCCGGCGGGCGCGAGCGATCCGCGAGGATGCCGGCCAGCAGACCGCCGGTCTGTTGCCATTCGTCGGCCTGCAGCTGGAACAGGATCGCCTCTTTGTTCGGGAAATATTGATAGAGCGACCCCACGCTGACGCCCGCCGCCTCGGCGACGCGCGCGGCGGTGAATCGCCGCGCGCCCTCGCCCGCCAGAACGCGACCTGCCGCCTGCAGAATGGCCGCCACCAGCTGCCGCGAGCGCTCCTGTTTGGGCTGTTTTCGCGTGGAAATCCGGGGCGTTGCGGCGCTGCTCATGATCGACCTTGGGAACGCGAATTGAGAACGCGACTATTTCATCGTATTTTGCCGCAACGCGCAAGCTGCTGCGCCCATTCATTCCGGAGACCACCTGATGACGACTCTGCTCAACCCGCCGCTCGCCCTTCTGCTCGACCGGCTGTTCGCCGACGCCGAGACGAGCACCGCCGCACTGCGCTCGAGCGTCGCGCAGATGCCGCAGCACGAGCGCACGGCGATGATGGCAAGCAAGACCGATTACCGCGCGCTCTACGCCAGCATGAAGGATGCCCACCTCGCGGTATCGCGCGAGACCGCGTTGCTGCTCTACATGCTGGCGCGCTCGAGCGCCGCGCGCAGCATCGTCGAGTTCGGCACCTCGTTCGGCATCTCGACGCTGCATCTCGCCGCGGCGCTGCGCGACAATGGCGGCGGACGGCTGATCACCAGCGAGTTCGAACCCTCCAAAGTCGCGCACGCCCGCGCCAACTTCGCCGCCGGCGGCCTCTCCGACCTGATCGAGATCCGCGAAGGCGATGCGCTCGAGACGCTGGCGCGGGATCTGCCGGATCAGATCGACCTCGTGCTGCTCGACGGCGCCAAGGGCCTCTACCCGGCGGTGCTCGACCTTCTCGAGCCCCACCTGCGGCCCGGCGCGCTGATCCTCGCCGACAACGCCGACTGGAGCCCGGACTATCTTGCCCGCGTCCGCTCGCCCGCGCGCGGCTATCTGTCGACGCCGTTCGCCGAAGATGTCGAACTGTCGATGCGGCTCGGCTGAGGCGGGCGGCGACGGGCTGCGGTCGCTGCCCAGCGACCACCGTTAAAACGCGAACCGCACCCCGCCGCCCGAGAGATTGCGGCAGAAAATTAATGTCCTCTTCTGGCCCACGAAACCGCCGATTCGTGGCATAATGGCTCAGGATCTTCGTGAAATGAGTGGCTCGTGGCCAAGCCGATCCCCAAGCCTTGCTTTCTCGATGGTCTTGAGCCGCTCGGGGCCATTCACGGGGAACGACGCTGGCGAAGCCAGGATGGCAAGCGGCTCTACACCTGGGACGGATTGCACGGCGAAATCGAGGTCTTCAACGCTCGAGGGAAACATCTGGGAGCGCTCGATCCGTTGACGGGAGAACTCATCAAGGACGCCGTGCGCGGGAGAACAATCAATGTCTGACATCCAAACCGGAAGCTTCATCGAGCTTTGCCTGGCAGGGAACGCTCTCCTCGACGAAATCGATGATTTCGTTGACCGCTGGCACAGCACGCCGTCGGAGACCAGCTTGTGGGACTATCTCGGCATGTCGGAAGCGGAGTATTCGCTCTGGGTCAACGAGCCGGACGTTTTGCCCTACGTGATCCTTTCCCGGAAGGAGGGTCGGCCCTTCACACAGATCGTGAACGACAATTACTACAGCAGTCTGCGCTTGGCAGCCCGGCCCGACCAGGGACAGAAAATCCGAGTCCTGAAGGATTGGCTGGAGAGGCAGGGACATCTCACTCGGTGAATAGTCCTATAGTTGATCGCCAGCGCATCTGATCGCGGTCAGTGCTCTGTAGCCCGCATGAGCGCAGCGACATGCGGGGCCGCGTCGCGCGACGTTCTCCCGGATGTCGCTTCGCTCATCCGGGCTACGCTTGCTCCTTGCATCCGTCGACCGTCGGCAGTATCGTGACATGATACGTCCAGTGAAATTCTTGCGATGATCCGAGGATTCAAGGGCAAGTTTGCACAAGCGATCCTCATTGAACGGCGGGCACCGAGAGGCTTTCCGGCCGACCTGCTCGCCGTCGCTCGTCGCAAGCTGGTGCAGTTGAACAGCGCCGCCACGCTCGCCGATCTGGCTGTGCCGCCCGGCAATCGCCTGGAGGCTCTGAAAGGCAACCTGAAGGATCGGCATTCGATCCGGATCAACGACCAATGGCGCATCGTATTTCGCTGGCGCCCCAGCGGCCCCGACGAGGTTGAAATCGTCGACTATCATTGAGGTTGGGACCATGGCCAAAAAGCTGCCGCCCGTTCATCCCGGCGAGATTCTCCGCGAGGAGTTCCTGATGCCGATGGATCTGACGCCTTACGCGGTGGCGCGCGCCTGCGGCGTGCCGCGCACCCGGATCGAGCGCCTCGCCCGTGAAGAAACCCCGGTGACCGCCGACACCGCGCTGCGATTAGCGAAGTACTTCGGCACGACGGCGAATTTCTGGATGAATCTGCAGATCCAACATGATTTGGAAGTCGCCGAAGACGCTACAGCCGCAGAGTTGAAACACATCAAGCCGGTGAAGCGCAACGCGGCGTGAGGATGAGCGCCGGACGTTCGGCGAAACAGGAACAGCGATACCCGGCGATACGAAGACATTGCATTAGATCGTCTAACCGCCCGAAGAACGCAAAAGGCCCCCTGCCACGCCGGCAAGGGGCCCTTTCGTTACATCAGAACAAACACATCACATCGGAATATTGTCGTGCTTCTTCACCGGGGACTCGACCTTCTTCTCGCGCAGCATGGCGAGCGCGCGGACCAGGCGGCGGCGGGTCGAATGCGGCATGATGACGTCGTCGATGTAGCCGCGCTCGGCGGCGACGAACGGCGACAGGAAGCGGTCCTCGTATTCCTTGGTGCGCGCCGCGATCTTCTCGTCGTCGCCGATGTCCTTGCGGAAGATGATCTCCACCGCGCCCTTGGCGCCCATCACCGCGATTTGCGCGGTCGGCCAGGCGTAGTTCATGTCGGCGCCGATTTCCTTCGAGGCCATCACGTCGAACGCGCCTCCGTAGGCCTTGCGGGTGATCACCGTGACCAGCGGCACCGTGCATTGCGAATAGGCGAACAACAGCTTGGCGCCGTGCTTGATCAAGCCGCCATATTCCTGCGCGGTGCCCGGCAAAAAGCCCGGCACGTCGACGAAAGTGACGATCGGAATGTTGAAGGCGTCGCAGAACCGCACGAAGCGCGCCGCCTTGCGCGAGGCGTCGCTGTCGAGCACGCCGGCCAGCACGATCGGCTGGTTGGCGACGAAGCCGACGGTGCGGCCGGCCAAGCGGCCGAAGCCGGTGACGATGTTCTTGGCGAAGGCGTCGGAGAGTTCGAAGAAGTCGCCCTCGTCGACCACTTTGAGGATCAGTTCCTTGATGTCGTAGGGCTTGTTCGGATTGTCCGGGATCAAGGTATCAAGCGACATGTCGACGCGCTCGATGTCGTCATAGCTCGGCCATTCCGGCACGCCGTCGGCGCTGTTCGACGGCAGGAAGTCCAACAGCCGGCGCATCTGCAAGAGCGTTTCGACGTCGTTCTCGAACGCGCCGTCGGCGATCGAGGAGCGCGTCGCATGAACCGAGGCGCCGCCGAGTTCTTCCGGCGTCACCACTTCGTTGGTGACCGTCTTCACCACGTCGGGGCCGGTGACGAACATGTAGCTGGTGTTCTTCACCATGAAGATGAAGTCGGTCATCGCCGGGGCGTAGACGTCGCCCCCGGCGCAGGGGCCCATGATCACGCTGATCTGCGGGATCACGCCGGAGGCCTGCACCACGCGTCGGAACACGTAGGAGTAACCGGCCAGAGCCGCGACGCCTTCCTGGATGCGCGCGCCGCCGGCGTCGTACAGGCCGATGATCGGCGCCCGCGCCTTCATCGCCATGTCCTGGATCTTGCAGATCTTCTGCGCGTGGGTTTCCGACAACGAGCCGCCGAACACGGTGAAGTCTTTGGCGAACACGAAGGTCTTACGGCCGTTGACGGTGCCCCAGCCGGTGACCACGCCGTCGCCGGGGATCTTGGATTTCTCCATGCCGAATTCCACCGAGCGATGCTCGACGAACATGTCGGTCTCCTCGAACGAGCCCTTGTCGAGCAACAGGTCGATGCGCTCGCGCGCGGTCAGCCGGCCGCGGGTGTGTTGCGCGTCGATGCGCTTCTTGCCGCCGCCGAGTTTCGCTGCCGTACGGCGTTCGTCGAGAGATTCCAGGATGTCTTTCATGAGCTCCAGACCGCTTTCGTGGGATGTCGTGAGGTGGGTGCGTGACGCCGGTTTTGCCGCCGGTTTGCCGCAAAATTCAAGGCCTTCTAACACGGGGTATTCGAGTGGGGAATTACCTATCCGGCTACGCTGGCCGGCTCTGACGGTATCGGTCGGCGGTGCGGCGACGTCCCGCCGCTTGCGGCGCAGGCACCATGGCGCGTCCCGATGGCGCCGACTATATCTCGGATCTTGTAGGAGCACGATCCATGACCGAGTTCACAGCGACCAAGACGGGTGCGGTAACCGGCGGCGTTCGCCTCCTGTTGCGGGCGGAAGGCGCCGCGCTGTTTCTCGGCCCGACGCTGTTTTACGCGCTGGCCGACGCGCCATGGGGGCTCTACGTGCTGTTGTTCTTCGTGCCGGATCTCGGCTTGCTCGGCTATCTGCTCGGCCCACGGCTTGGCGCGATCATCTACAATGCGCTGCATGCCACCATCGGCCCGTTGCTGCTCGCGCTCGCCGGGGTGTTGACCGTGGAGCCGCTCGCCGGCGCCATCTCGCTGATCTGGCTCGCCCATATCGGCTTCGACCGGATGCTCGGCTTCGGCCTGAAATACGCCGAAGG
Organism: Rhodopseudomonas rhenobacensis; assembly: GCF_014203125.1. Taxonomy (GTDB): domain Bacteria; phylum Pseudomonadota; class Alphaproteobacteria; order Rhizobiales; family Xanthobacteraceae; genus Rhodopseudomonas_A; species Rhodopseudomonas_A rhenobacensis. The sequence continues at coordinate 40,007 of NZ_JACHIH010000024.1, read as the reverse complement.
TTTCGGCTTCACCCATCTCGGCCGAATCGGCCGGAGGAAGCACGCCAAGCCGGTCGCCACTGAGACACTCGATCCGCTGCCGACCGAGACCGCCGCCTGATCGATCAGATCGCGCCGATATCACCGAGGCATTGCTGAGCCAGCGCCATGCGCTGGGCGGCGTGCCGCGGTTCGCGAATATCGAGATTGAGCGCGAACACGGTCTGCGCGCCTTCCTTCTCGGCCCAGCCGACCAGCCAGCCCAGCGTCGGTTTGCCGGTCTCGGCGCCGAGCAGCCCGGTCTTGGCGCGAATCACCGCGTCGCCGATCTTGGTCACCGGCAGGATGTCGCGCACCAGCTCCTGGCTGCGCGCCGAAATCGGCAAGGCGCCGCGACGCAGCCGGTCGACGAAATCGATCTGCTGGATCGGATCGATCCGCAGATCGCCGGTGAGCCAGAACTGATCGATGCCGCCGCCGGTGTTGTGGTTACCATAGTCGACCAGATCGAGATATTTCTGCATCCGCTCCGACCCGATGCGGCGCGCGATCTCCTGATACACCGGCACGACCGAGGCCGCGATCGCCGAGCGCAGCGTGTGATCGTGATTCCACGCCTCGATGTCGCGGGTCACGCCGTCCCATTTGAACACGTCCTTGTCGGGGTCGGCGACCACGCCGGTCTCAAGCGCGATCAGCGAATTGGCGATCTTGAAGGTGGAGGCCGGGCGGAAGGCCTGCCCGGAGCGATCGGGATCGCTGGCGATGATCAGGTAGTCCTTGGTCTTGTAGCCCACGAAGGTGCCCGCGGTGCCGGCGTCGGTGAAATGCTTGGCGAGGTCGGGGCGGATCTCGCTGCGCGGCGGCGCCACTTCGGCCCGCGCGGACAACGGAGCGACAGCGGCGGCGAACAGTCCGAGCAGATGGCGACGATTGAGCAAAGGCGCACCAAGCTGAGTTGCGATTGGCGCAAGATGCGCGGCGTATCGTGGTGAAACGATGGCGGACGCTGAGCCTTTGCAATCGATGCGAACCGACGACGGCGTCATTTCAGACTTCGAGGCAGACTCACCACTGCGTGCCCCGGACGAAGCGCAACGCGCCGCACTTGCGGCGTGGTGCGCTGAAGAGCCGGGGCCGTACCATAACGCGACGCCTGGAACGGTCCCGGCTCGCGGCGCAGCGCCAAGGCGCTGCCCCGCGTCCGGGACACGATGCCGCTTCAACCTATCAACTACAAAGCTAACGCACCCGGCCCGACAGCCGCAGCACGAACACCAGCACTTCGGCGACCGCCTTGTAGAGCTCCTGCGGAATCTCGTCGCCGATCTCCACCTTGGACAGCGCGCCGGCCAGCACCTCGTTCTCTTCGATCGGAATGTCGTGGGCCCGCGCCACCTCGATGATCTTGGCGCCGATCGGGCCCTTGCCCTTGGCGATCACCGTCGGCGCGCCGGTCTTGTCGTAGTGCAGCGCGACGGCGATCTGGTTCATGACGGGCGTCGTCATAGCGCGCGATCCAGGAAATAGCCGGCGGCGGCGGCCGGCGGCGGGGTCGGCGCGCCGTCGCGGATCACGATCTCGCCGGGCTGCAATTCGGCCCGGCTGAGCGCGCGACTGAGCTCGGCGCTGCCGGCGCGCAGTTGCGCCGCGGTCGCCGGCCGCTCCGCCCACATCCGCACCGAGGTGGTGTCGCCGGTGAGCGAAATCAACGCGTGCACCGGCCCTGCCGGTTCGACGTCGAGCGAAAACCGCGCCCGCCATACCCGTTTCGCGGCGTCGACCTCCCTCGCCTCCGACTCCCGCGAAATCTCGAACTGCGCCATCGCGGTGCCCTGCGGGGTCAGGAAGGGAATCTCGAAATTCCACCGCGCGATGGGCTGATCGCTGCGCGCCCCCGAAGGATCGACGTGGTCCGGCAAGGAGGCAATTTGCAGCAGCGTCTGCCGGGCGAGCGCGGCGTCGGTCTCGGACAACAGCCGGCGCGCGGTGGCGTCGAACGGCTCGTGCGACACCAAGGAGGCCGGCTCGACCGGCTGCACCGTCGGCAAGGCGCCGCGGATCGGCGGCGGCAGCGCATTGCCGCGCAGCGCGATCTCGTCCTCGGTCGCCGGCGACAGCCGGGTGCCGGTCACCAGCGGCAGCAAGGACAGCATCGCGGCGTTGCCCGACAGTAACTTCGCGACCTGCCCCGCCGCCAGCGGATTGGCCTGCAAGGCCTCCTGCAGCACGCTGAGCGCGGCATTGCTCGCAGCCGTACGAGCCTCGGCCTGGGCCGGCGTCGCCGTCGGCACCGCCACCGGCGCGTGGGTCTGGAATTCCGCGATGGTGTTTTCCAGCACGGCTGCGGCCTGCTGCGACGCCAGTTGCTGAGCCCGCAGATCGGTGAGCGGCGTCGCCGTCGACGTCGCGGCGCCGGTTGTCGTCGCGATTTGCGCGGCGACGAGCGACGGCGTCGACAGCACCCGGTCGGCGACCAGCGCCTCGGCGCGCAGACGGCCTTCCATCGACGCCGGCGTCGGCACCGCGCCTGGCAATGCCGCCTCGCCCAGCGCGGTCGCCAGCACCTGGCGCAGCACGATCATTGCCGCCTTCAGATCGAAGATCGGCGCCGAAGCATTCGCGCCGGCCGCCAGCGAAGCCTCCATGAACAGGCCGGACGCCTGGAACGCCTGTTTGATGTCGGCGGCGCTCAAGCCCGGGTCGAGCGCGGTGCGCTGCGCCAGCACCTGCAGCACCGCGGCCTGCAGCTTCGGCGGCATCGCGCTGAGATCGGCGGCGGCGAGATTGGCGAACAGCGGCGCGAGGCTGCCCTGCTTGGCGGCGGCGAGCTGCGCCGCGGTCGACACCGCGACGGCCTCCGCCGGGCTGAGTTCGCTCTGCAACGCCACGCTCGGCAGGGAAGTGGCGAGGCTCAGCGAAGCCTCCGGCGCCGGCGTCGCGGCGTTACCGGACAGCTGCGCGGCTGCGGAACTGGTTTGCGCGGTTGGTTGCGGCAGCACCGCGAGCTTGACGCCGCCCTCGGTCTGCGAAACCGAGAGCTGCAAGGCTTGCCCGGGCTGCAGCGGCACCTCGGAGCGCACCGCGATCGATTGGCCGCCGATCGCGATCTGCGCCTGATCGCCGTCGACCTTGACGACGCGGGCGGCGATCACCGTGCCCGGCTGAAAGGCGACAGCCTCGGTCACGCCTTGCACGGCGAGGATCGGAAGCGTCGAATTGACCGCAATCGACATGGTGCTCACTTCGCCGGGCGCAAGTAATCCTTGAGCGTAGCGAAGGGTCGTAAACCCGCCGTTAACCGCTGGGCGGGGCCAGTGCGGCGATCACCAGGGCGGCGGCCTTGAAATCGACCTGGCGCGCGGCGCGGCGGGCGGCGACCTCCTCGTCGATGCCCCATTGCGCGATGTTCCAGTCCTCGTCGACATGCGCCGCCGTCCAAACCCGGTCGGCGTCGCGGAACCGGGCATAAAGCGCCAGCGCCAGCAGCGCCGAGCCGGTGATGCTGGTCACCAGATGCAGCGCGGCGATCGCCCACGGATCTTGCGGCAACGCCGCGCGCACCGCGGCCACCGCGGCGTCGGGCTGCCGGACATGCACGATGCCCTCGGCGAGAATGAAATGTGCGCCAAAGGTTTCGGCAACCCAGAACAGCACCGGGTCCCAATGCTCGCTCTCCCGCGCCACCAGGCCCTCGGGGAAACTGGCGCGATAGCACAGCAGATCGGTTTCGAAGTACTTGGCGACGTCGTCGGTGACCGCATCGACGCGCTCGGTCACCGCGTCGATCACGCTATTAGCAAGCCGGGTCAGCGGCATCGACAACGGCTCGATGAACTCCTGCTGCGCCTGCCATTCGCCGGCGATCGCATCCGCAAGCACGCGGTTCGGCGCCACCAGATGGCCGCGCGACGGCGTGCGCACCGGCTTGCCGTCGAGCGTGATGGCAAAGCCGCCTTCGGCCTCGACTAATCCGGCATCCTGATAGAACCGCTTCGGCCGCGGACCGCGGGTCGAGCGGCGCACCGCCTCCTGCGGATCGAGTCCAGATTTGCCGGCGACCTCGTCGAACAACTCACGCATCGCAAAAAATTCCGTCAGCGGTTGGCGCAGGCGCGCGAATAGGTGGCGCGCTGGTTGGGGCCGAGCCCCGCCGCGGCGCCGTCGTCGAGACAGTCCACCACGCGATCGTGAAACGATTTGCGTCCCACCTGCGCGGAGGGGCGCTGCGGCGCGGCGTCCATCTGCGGCACCACCGGCACTTCGATTTTCGGCGGCGGCGGCGCGGGGAGCGGCGGCGGACTGAGCGGCGAGGCGCCGGGCGGAATCTGCGCCTGCGCGAGGCCGGGCGCGGCCGCCGCCAGGGCGCAAATAATCAGCACTGCGATCGATCTGTTCATCGTCCTCATGTCGTGATCCGCGCCCTGCTTCGCAAGCCGCTTACTCCTCCGGCGCGTTCTCGATCGGGTCGAAGCGGTCGTGTTCCAGCCCGAGCAGGTTCCAGGATTGCAGCATGTGCGGCGGCAGCGGCGCGGTGACGTCGATCACCCCACCGCGCGGATGCGGGATCATGATGCGGCGCGCGAGGAGATGCAGCCGGTTCTGCAGCCCGCCGGGCAATTGCCAGTTCTCGATGTTGAAGTATTTCGGATCGCCGACGATGGCGTGGCCGATATGCGCCATATGCGCGCGCAGCTGATGGGTGCGCCCGGTCACCGGCTTCAGCGACACCCAGGCGAGCTTGGTCGCCGAGGTCTCCACCACCGCGTAGTAGGTCACCGCGTGGCTGGCGCCCTCGTCGCCGTGCTCGGCGATCCGCATGATGGTGTCGTCTTCGCTCTCTTCCTTGGCGAGATAGGTCGAGATGCGGCCCTGCTTGGGCTTCGGCACGCCGGCGACCAGCGCCCAATACACCTTGCGCGCCGAGCGTTCGCGGAACGCGCCGGTGAGCGCGGTGGCGGCAAAGCGGGTCTTGGCGACCAGCAGGCAGCCCGCGGTCTCCTTGTCGAGCCGATGCACCAGGCGCGGCTTCTGGCCCTTGGCGTCGCGCATCACCTCCAGCATCAGGTCGACGTGGCGCGTGGTGCCCGATCCGCCCTGCACCGCGAGCCCGGCCGGCTTGTTCAGCACCAGCACGTCGGCGTCCTCGTAGAGCGTCATCGCCTTCAAGGCGGCGAGCGTCTTCTGCTCGGCTTCGGAGAGATTGCCGGTGCCGACTTTCGGCGCGTCGAGCTTGAGCGGCGGAATCCGCACGGTCTGGCCTTCTTCGAGCCGGTCCTTGCTGTCGGCGCGCTTGCCGTTGACGCGCAGCTCGCCTTTGCGGACGATGCGCTGGATGTGGGAGAACGACAGCCCGGGATAGCGCGCCTCGAGAAAGCGATCGACCCGCATGCCGTTCTCGTCGGCCGACACCACCACGGTCTCGACCTTGGTCGGCAACGGCACGTCCGGGACGATGGGCTTTTCGGCTTCTTCGACGCGCGGCGTTTGGCGCGGCTCGGGGCGCGTGCGCGGCGGCACGCGCACCGGCTTGCTGCCCGGGCGGAAGCCTGCCGGGCGCTCGGACCGCTCGGGGCGATCGGATCGCGGCCGCTCGGACCGCTCGGCGCGCTGCGGACGATCCGAGGTGGGTCGATCGGCGCGTTGCGGCCGCTCCGACCGTGAACGATCGGATTTGGCGGGGCGCTCGCCGAACGATCGCTCGGCGCGCTCGGCGCGTTGCGGGCGGTCGCCGAAAGCTCGCTCTGAACGTTCAGCGCGTTGCGGCCGTTCGGAACGCTCAGTGCGTTGCGGGCGATCGGAACGCTCAGTGCGTTGCGGGCGATCGGAACGTTCGGCAAATGATCGCTCGGCGCGCTCGCCGCGCGGCGGCCGCTCGCCGAAGGCCCGCTCGGCGCGTTGCGGGCGTTCGGAGCGTTCGGCGGCGCGCTCGCGCGGCGGCCGCTTGCTCATCGGCCGATCGCTGTTGGTGCGGCCGGCCTTGGCGCGCTCGCCCTGTGACGGCGCCTTGCCGCGCGCGGGGCGCTCGGCTTTGCCGCGTTCGCCGCCGGAGCCGCGTTTAGCGAGGGGTTTCTTGACGCGACGGCTCATGAGGGTGCTCCGGAGGAAGCGGCTTGCGTAGCGCAAATGCCGCCCCGGGTCACGGTGAAATCGCCCGCAGGGGCACGATGCCGGGAAGGATCGCGGGCAAGCGCGTAAAACCTCGCGGCGCGGCGCGCCCGAGTTTTGCGCATGTTCCGCTCCTCGCAGCCAATGAGGGGCGGCGGAGCGCCGAAAGGCGCGCCTTGTCGATGGACCGCAGCGTGATCCCCGGAGCGCCGGAGACCAGAGGCATGCGGAAACGCCTTCCGGCGCTCCACCGCGGCGATTTTGCGCTCCAGGACCGTGCTTCCGGGCACCGGCGCGATGCACTCCGCACCACTGATCCGGGCGGTTTCCCGCCGTTCGCCTGTGCCGCGTCCAGCCAGCCAGCCAGCAAGTGGCAGACCCTCCTAATGGGGCCGGACGGTGACCCGGAGCGTCCCGAGTGCGAAGGGATACGTCCTCCCCTCGCCCGCAGGCGCCGCCTCCCGCTCCACCGCAAGACGCCTCATGAAGCGCCCCTCGCGAACGGGATGGGTGAGGTATATGTTCCTATGGGGGTTTTGTCAAGCATCACGGCGCGTACCCGGGTGAGCGCAGTGATACGCGGGTGTTGTTCGGTGGGGAATCCTCGCATTTCGCTGCGCTTGGGCTAGCTACATGCTATCAACCCTCATCGCCAATGTCCGCTTCCCTCGCAGGTCGCTTCCCTTATGGCACATGCTCCTGCGACAACAAGCTTGGGGAACGACAAGAAAATGTCTTCGACTCTTAGATTGCCCGCCAATCTCCCGGTGAGGTTCTGCGTGGGAAGACGCGACGGCTTAACCTCGCATTCTTGGCGCGTGTGGAGCGAGAGGCGGAGCGAGATATACTTAGCGTGCAGGGACGCATTCCAGGATATCAAGGTAAGCCTGCATTCGTCCGGGCGTTGGAGGATGGGTTTTACCAAAGAAGCAATCGAGGCTGATCCAACGCTCATAGCGAAAGGTCGAAACCGAGCTTGGGACGTATGGGATAAACCGGATCCGCAATTGCCGAATGTAGTCGTCGCATTTGGACTTTACTTTCCTCAATCAGAATTCCTCGTTACTCCCGAGCAACGAACAGCGAGATCTTGGAAAGAGGTCAGGTACATTCCCCCGGCGTGCACAGGGCGCGTCAACATAGTCAGCCTTTGCATTGCGGGGCAAGGTGTACCTTTCGACCCTGACATTGTACACTTAGGTCGGTTTGAGTTGCCCCAAAATCGATGGGCGCACGTCATCGCTCACGAGACCGACGCCGCTGACATTGTCAGGAAGACACGGCACATACGGACAAGGCTAAAGAACGAGAGCGAACGCCGAGGACGCGCTTTACCTGCCGATTCCTTTGGCTACTTTTTGGCCCGCGCCAACGACGGGCGTCGCAGTCTTTTAGGCTTACGGGTCGTGGCGGAAGATGATTCGCAATAATGACTCGCTCCTCGTAAACGTGGTGATATCCGAGTCTCGCTTCTTGAAATCATCCATCTGTGTCTTGGTCGGGTCTTTGCGATGACTTCATCAGGCCTTTCGAAAGACTACACCGACGCAATAGGTGAAATGGTCGTTTACATGACCCGAGTCGAAAGCGTCATTGTTGACCTTCTATCGATCTATGCTGGCATCGATATTCTTAAGGCCGTAGTTGCATTTTACCCGATGAGCTTTTCAGTCGTAGGGTGGGCAAAGGCGCGCTTGCGCCGTGCCCACGTTATGAATCAACGCGCCTTCCGACATTGCGGCGCCGCGGTGGGCACGCTCCGCCGTCGCTCTGCGAGCGACGGCGAGAGCTTTGCCCACCCTACAAATCCGGTTGACGCCTCACGCCTTCCCCAGCGTCTCCCGGGCAAACTCGCACAGCTTCAAATGCCGCTCGCTCAGGCTGTTGCTGCGGCTGGCGTCGGCGATGCCGTCGAGCACCAGGCTGGCGACTTCGATGCGGCTCCGCGCATCGGCGAGCGCCTGTTTCAGGTCTTTGATTTGGCGGTCCTTGTCGTCCAGCTCGCGCAGCAACGGGTCCCAGGAGCCGAAGTGGCTCATCAGATTTTCCGCCACCGCGGTGTTGCGCCGCAGATAGTCGGCATTGAAATCCGCTTCGGCGAATTCCCGCAAGCCCTCGATGCCTTGCAACGCCTGGCCCGAGACGCGTTTGAACGCCATCGTCCAATCGGCATATTGCCGGCGCGCGATGGTCTTGCGGTGCAGGAACACGATGCTGCCGTGCCGCGGGTCCTTGCTGATCTTGTCGTAGAGCGCGTCGACCACGCTCTCCTCGCCCTCCAGCGCTTGCAGGAAGGTCGCGTTGCCGTACAGCATCATGCCGGTGATGCCGGCGGCGGTGTTGTTCTTGAACGATTGCTGCAGCAGCGCGATCAGCTGTTCGGTGCTCAGCGGCTCGGTCGCGGTGCTGATATAGGCGATCTGGATCATCGTGGCCCCGTTGGTTCGATCGTGAGGTAATTATCGCGGCGGCGCGATCCGCGGCTTTCGGCATCCGACGGCCGGTTTCTCTCGAGAGACATCCCTCACTAGGACACTCATTCGCGGCGGAAGATGTCTCAAAAGGAACATCGAACGCTCGCCGGCGGCTTCATTCGCGATTTCAAACGGACTCGGCGCCCTCGCACGCCACCCAGACATGCACGCCGAGCACGCCGGCCCGCTGGGTCGGCGGCGAGCCGAGGTAGCGTAGCCGCGGCATCGCGTCGAACAGGTGCCGAAAGCGCGCGTTCTTGTAGATGACGACGTAGTTGGCGCGCCGCTGGCGCAGCAGATTGTCGCGTACCCTGGCCATCACCGGCTCGGCGAACGGGTTGAACATGTACAGCACGAACGGCGCCTCGCCGAACGCGTAAGTACCCGCGTCGCCATGCACGATGCTGACATTACCGAAACCCGCGGCGGCGACGTTGCGCGCGGCCGCCCGCGCCAGCTCGTCGGCGAATTCGACGCCGACGCAGGATTGAAATCCGAGTTCGGCGGCGACGATCAGCATCCGGCCCTTGCCGCAGCCGAGATCGACGAATTGGTAGGCGCTTGGCGAAAGCCCGATGAAGCCGATGGCGTCGCGCAACGCCGCCGGGTCGCTGGGCTGATAGCGCTCGCCGTGGCGGCGGCTGTCGTGTGGAATCGTGAGACGATCGAGCGGCACCCGCCCGGCGGTATCGGTGCCGTAGCGGCGATCCCAATTGGCGCGCGCGGCTTCGCCGGCCTCGCGCCGCGTCCGCCAGTTCCGCGCCCAGGACCACAGCATCGGCGTCCTCTCGCCACCGCCGCGCCAAGCGTAAGTCGTCGCGGCGAGCGACGCAACGCCGCGGCGCAACGCCTGCGCCGCATTTCGGCCGCAACCGCCCCTTCCTCCTGCGCGGGCGCTGCTATATGAGGATTCGGTAGCGCGATCGCGGGCGGCCGCGTGGCGGGCGGTCGCAGTTGGACATCACCAGGACGGCCGGTTCCGGAACCGGCGCGTCGAGCGGGGCATGACGTGGGCGATCGAGGAACCAAGCACCGAGCCGGCCGGATGCGGCGCTCCACCACGTTGGCGCTCGTGGCGATGCTGGCGCTCGGCGCGCTCGGCGGGACCGCCGCCGCCGCCAAGCGGGCGCGGCCGGTGCCGATGGAGACCGTGGCGCCGCGCCCGGCCGGCGATCCGGTCATGGCGATCGTGTCGATCTCGGCGCAGAAGGTCACGATCTACGACGCCGACGGCTGGATCCTGCGCGCGCCGGTCTCCACCGGCACCACCGGCCGCGAGACCCCGGCCGGCGTGTTCGCCGTGGTCGAGAAGGACAAGGACCACCATTCGACGATGTACGACGACGCCTGGATGCCGAACATGCAGCGCATCACCTGGAACGGCGTCGCGCTGCACGGCGGCCCGCTGCCCGGCTACGCCGCCTCGCACGGCTGCGTGCGGATGCCGTATGATTTTGCCGAGAAGCTGTTCGACAAGACCAATATCGGCCTGCGGGTGATCATCGCGCCGAACGACGCGGCCCCGGTGTCGTTCGCCCACCCGGCGTTGTTCGCGCCGAAGCCCGAGGCGCTGGCGGCAGCACCCGCGCGCGCCGACACGCTGTCGCGCGAGGCCGCGGAGGCTTCGCGGGCCGCCGAGGAAGCCAAGAAGGCCAACGCCGCGGCTGGCCGCGACACAGCCTCGCTCACCGCGGCGCTGCGCAAGCTGGAGAAGGCCAAGGCGCGCGCCGATGCCGCGCTGAAGGCCGCCGACAAGGCGCTCGCCGCAGCCTCCGAGCAGACCAGGGCGAAAGCGGAAGAGCGGCAGCAGACCGCCGCGCAACTTGCCGCCGATGCCGCGACCGCGCTCGACGCCGCCCGCGCCGATGCGGAGACCAAGCGCGCCGCAGCCGCCGCCGCCAAGGATGCCACGAAGGCCGCCGACGCCGCCAAGGTCGCCGCCGTGAAGGCGGCGCACGACGCCAAGCTGGCGCTGGAGCCGGTGTCGATCTACATCAGCCGCGCGACGCAGACGCTGTACGTCCGCCGCAACACCCACAAGCCGTGGCCGGACGGCGGCGAGGTGTTCGACGCCACCATCGAGGTGCCGATCTCGATCCGCGATCCGGATCGGCCGATCGGCACCCACATCTTCACCGCGCTGGCGCGCGACGAGGCCGGGCTGCGCTGGAGCGCGGTGACGATCGACAGCGGCGACGACGCCAAAGCCGCACTCGACCGCATTGAAATTCCGCCGGAGCTGCTGGCGCGGATCGCGCCGACCGCGATGCCGCGGTCCTCGATCGTGGTCTCCGACGAGCCGCTCAGCAAGGAGACCAACTATCGCACCGAATTCGTCGCGGTGCTGAGCAACCATCCGCAGGGCGGCTTCATCACCCGCAAGCCGACGGTGCCGCCGCCCGCAGCGGCGGTCGCCGAGCGCGACGACGGCGAGGATTTCTTCGGCTTCTTCCCGCGCAACCCGGCGACGCCGCAGCAGCGCCGCGGCCCGAGCTTCGCCCCCGGCCCGCGCGGCTGGTGGTAAGCGGCGGCTGCCGCTCGATTTGGGTTGTTTGGTCATTGCGAGCCGAGCCGGCGCGCAGCGCCGGGCGAGAGGCGAAGCAATCCAGAAGCGCCGAGCCCGGAGCTGCTGGATTGCTTCGTCGCAAGAGCTCCCCGCAATGACAACCGAGAGGCTTGATATCGATCGCCTCTCGGCCGCATGCGACGCGGCCAGGCGCCCTACTCGCCGATGATCTTGATCAGCACGCGTTTGCGTCGGCCGCCGTCGAACTCGCCGTAGAAAATCTGCTCCCACGGGCCGAAGTCGAGCTTGCCGGCGGTGATCGCGACCACCACCTCGCGGCCCATCACCTGGCGCTTCATATGCGCGTCGGCGTTGTCCTCGCCGGTGCGGTTATGCCGATAGCCGGACACCGGCTCGTGCGGCGCGAGCTGCTCGAGCCAGGTCTCGTAGTCGGCGTGCAGGCCGCTCTCGTCGTCGTTGATGAACACCGACGCGGTGATGTGCATGGCGTTGACCAACACCAGCCCTTCGCGCACGCCGCTGTCGTGCAGCGCGGCTTCGACCTCGCGGGTGATGTTGACGAAGGCGCGTCTGCCCGGGGTTTGAAACCACAGCTCCTTGCGGAACGATTTCATCGAGGATCCTCTTGCTGCGGCCGAGATGCGTCGCGGCCGCGGCCAGCATAATCCCGAAAAATGAACCCCGCCTCGCTCGGGTCGTGGAAAGTCGCGCGGCGAAGCCACTGTGCCGCCCCGGGACCATCGCGCTGTTGCGCCGAGAGCATGATCCTTGGGCTTGCGGACTACGGACCGCGCCGCTTGGGTCGCGCGGTAGCCTCAAGTTCGGCTTCGCGCGCCTCTTCCTCCTCGATCAGATTTTCGAGGATCGCGCGCTTGTCCGGATCGGTGGTTTCCTGGAGTTGCCGGCGCCACAGCTTGAGGTTTTCGTTATGGATGAAGCGCTCCATCATCCCTCCTCAATGCTTCGTCAATTCGCCAAGCTCCGCCTCGAGCAAGCATCTGATCAGCAACAGCAGCACCTGCCGCTGCTCCTCCGGAGCCGCGTCCGTCTTTTCAGTCTCATACAATTCGAGTTCGTGTTTGCGGTTCAAACTATCCATCGACCGCCTCCCATCAGCCGCCTCGCTGTCGTCAGAGTCCAGGCAGCGGCCCGCTCTGTTACGCGCTGGCGATCAGATACCAAATCTTAATCGTAAATATCAATCCCGTCCGTCGGGTTCCCGACACTGGAGCTCAAGTTATGAAACTCGCGACTACCGGCGCGTCAACGCAGGGTGCTACCGGCCGGCGCAGTTGCTAGCAGAGCCCCTGCAGCAGATTGATCGAGCGTCCCGGCCGGATGTATCGTCTGGAGCGACCGACGTTTGGGGGAGTGACAAATGGACGCGATGGTGCTGACGGCGCCGGGCGCGCCGCTTGTGAAGCAGCAGCGCGAGACGCCGAAGCCCGGCGACGGCGAAGTGCTGGTCAAGGTCAGCGCCTGCGGCGTCTGCCGCACCGACCTGCACGTCGTCGACGGCGAATTGCCCAACATCCGGTATCCGATTATTCCAGGCCACGAGATCGTCGGCCGCATTGAGGCGGTCGGCGACGGCGTCGAGACCCACGAGGTCGGCGACCGCGTCGGCATTCCCTGGCTTGGTTACAGCTGCGGCGTCTGCCGCTATTGCCGCGCCGGCCGGGAAAACCTCTGCGACGCGCCGCTGTTCACCGGCTACACCCGCGACGGCGGCTTCGCCACGCATAGCATCGCCGATGCGCGCTACGCCTTCGCGCTCGGCGAGCTCGGCAACGACGTCGCGATCGCGCCGCTGCTCTGCGCCGGGCTGATCGGCTGGCGCTCGCTGGTGATCGCAGGCCCAGCCGAACGGCTCGGGCTTTACGGCTTCGGCGCGGCGGCGCATATCGTCGCGCAGCTGGCGCGCTGGCAGGGTCGCCTCGTCTATGCCTTCACCCGCCGCGGCGACGCCGCCGCGCAGGACTTTGCCCGCCGCCTCGGCGTCGATTGGGCCGGCGCGTCGGACGAGCGACCGGCGGAGCCGCTCGATGCGGCGATCATCTTTGCCCCCGCGGGCGAGTTGGTGCCGGCGGCGCTGCGCGCGGTGCGCAAGGGCGGCCGCGTGGTCTGCGCGGGCATCCACATGAGCGACATCCCGAGCTTTCCCTACAGCCTGTTGTGGGAAGAGCGGCAGCTGGTCTCGGTCGCCAACCTCACTCGGCAGGACGGCGTCGACTTTCTCAAGGTCGCGCACAAGGCCGGCATCAAGACCGAAACCCACGCCTATCCGCTGCGCGACGCCAATGCGGTGCTGAGCCGCTTACGCGCCGGCGACGTGCTCGGCGCCGCGGTGCTAGTGCCGTAGAGACTTTTCAGTTTGTTTGAGGCGTTGGACGATTCCCCGGCCGTCATCCCGGGGCGAGCAGCGATGGCTGTGAGCGAGCCCGGGACCCATAACCCCTGCAGGGGATATGGATTCCGGACTTGCTCGTACTTCGAACTCGCAATCCGGAATGACGACTGGATTTGGCTTGGGTGCTTCAACCGCAAGCGAAAAACGTTCTAACGCCGGAAGAAGATCGGCGACTCGCCGGGCAGCAGCCGCGAATTGATGTCGCTGTCGAGCCGGCCGGTCTGCTGCTGGGTGTAGCCCGCGCCCAGCGACAGGCTGAGATTCGGCGCCGGCTGAATTTCGAACCCGACATTGGCGCTGTAGGCCGCCGGAGCGCCGGGATCGCTGGTCAACGGCGTCAGCGGCCGCAGCACGTCGGAATCGTATTTCAGGCTGTCGACGCCGGCGAACACCTTCACCGGCAGGCCGCCGACGCCCTTGAAGGCGTAGCCGAACTGCGCGCTGTCATAATTCAGCGTGCCGAAATTGCCGAACGCGCTGGTCTGGCCGAGGCCACTCAGGTTGAGGCTGCCGCTCTGGCCGCGGACGAACGGGCCGGTCGGCACCTTGTCGCGCCAGTCGGTGGCGTCGGCCGCAGCCACGGCGTCGAAGCTCGGGAAATTGCTGTAGGTCTCGGCGCCGCCCGTGTCGGCCGCGCCGCCGCCGAAGCCGAACATCCCGCCGGGGAGCCAATAGCGCACCGGCGCCACCTGGGCGTCGGCCGCGCTTGCGCTCAGGCAAAGCGCGGCGAGCGCGATCGCGCGCGCGCAAGTCTTTGCCAGGATCGACATCGGGGCCAGCGTCAACATGCCGGGATTATACCCTGCGCCGCGGACGCCTGCCAAGGCGCGCGCGTGTCGCAGGGCCGCGCAAGGAGCCCCTGGATTGCTTCGCCGTTCGGTCGGCGCTTCGCGCCGCCCTCGGCTCGCAATGACACAACCGCTGATCTTGCTCGCTGCTTTTTGAGTGAGACTCTTAGGATTTCGCCGCGCGCAGCTTCGCCCAGTAGTCCAGCCGCTTCCGGATCTCGCGCTCGAAGCCGCGGTCCGGCGGATCGTAGAAGGTCTGGTGACCGAGCGCGTCGGGGAAGTACTCCTGGCCGGAAAAGCCTTCCGGGGTGTCGTGGTCGTATTGATAGCCCGCGCCGTAGTCCTCGGATTTCATCAGTTTGGTCGGGGCGTTGAGAATGTGCTTCGGCGGCAGCAGCGAGCCGCCCTCCTTCGCCGTCCGCATTGCGGCCTTGTAGGCTTTGTAGGCGGCGTTGGATTTCGGCGCGGTGGCCAGATAGATCACCGCCTGCGCGATCGCCAATTCGCCCTCTGGCGAGCCCAAGAAATCATAGGCGTCCTTGGCGGCGTTGCAGATCACCAGCGCCTGCGGGTCGGCCAGACCGATGTCCTCGACTGCCATGCGGACGACGCGGCGCGCCAGGAACAACGGGTCCTCGCCGGCGTCGAACATCCGGCACAGGTAGTACAGCGCCGCATCCGGATCGGAGCCGCGCACCGATTTATGCAGCGCCGAAATCAAATTGTAATGGCCGTCGGCGGATTTGTCGTAGATCGGCGCGCGGCGCTGCAAGATCTCTTGCAGCTGCTCGGCGTTGAACACCTCGTCGGCGCGCGCGGCGCGCCAGACCTCTTCGGCGAGCGTCAAGGCGGCGCGGCCATCGCCGTCCGCCATCCGCACCAGCACCGCCCTCGCCTCGGCATCGAGCGGCAGTTTTTTGCCTTCGACCGCCTCCGCATGGGCGTAGAGCTGTTCGATCGCGGCGGCGTCGAGCGAATGAAACACCAGCACGCGCGCGCGCGACAACAGCGCGGCGTTGAGTTCGAACGACGGATTCTCGGTGGTGGCGCCGACCAACACCACGGTGCCGTCTTCCATCACCGGCAAAAACGAATCCTGCTGCGCCTTGTTGAAGCGATGCACCTCGTCGACGAACAACAGCGTGCCGCGGCCGGTCTGGCGGCGGGCACGCGCGGCGTCGAACACTTTCTTCAAGTCGGCGACGCCGGAGAACACCGCGGAGATCTGCTCGAAATGCAGCTCGGTGGCGTCGGCGAGCAGCCGCGCCACCGTGGTCTTGCCGGTGCCGGGCGGGCCCCAGAACACCAGCGAACCCAGCGTGCGGGTTTCCAGCATCCTTGTCAGCGCGCCGTCGGGGCCGAGGATGTGATCCTGGCCGACCACGTCGGCCAGCGCGCGCGGCCGCAGCCGGTCCGGCAACGGATGCGGCGCATTCGCCTCCATGCCCGCCGCGGCGAACAGGTTCTCCGATTGCTGCGGGCGCTTCGGACTCATCGGCGGACCTTCTCCCTCTCCCCGCTTGCGGGGAGAGGGTCGGGGTGAGGGGGCGCCGGAGACGGGGAATAAGCCTGCGATAGGACGAGACGCCCCCTCACCCGACCGGCTGCGCTGACGCTTCGCCGGTCGACCTCTCCCCGCAAGCGGGGAGAGGTGAAGCAGAGCTGTGTTGCGCGCCTCATCCGCCGAGCGTGACGTTGATCTGCTGGCCGCCGCGCACCACGGTGATGCGCCACAGCCGCGACGGTTCGCTGGCGATCCGCTCCAGCTCGCTGGTGCGCGAGATCTTCTTGTTGTTGACCGCGATGATGATGTCGCCCTTCTGGAAGCCGACGCCGGCGGCCGGCGCGTCGTCGGCGAGATCGATCACCACCACGCCCTCGATGCTGGGATCGAGCCGCAATTCGTCGGCCAAGGCCGGCGAGATGTTGGCGACCTTGGCGCCCTGGAACGGCGAGCGCGACCGCACCACGATCTCGTCGCGGCCGGTGTCCGGCGCGGTCTCCAGCGGGATCGCGAGCTTCACCAGCTTGCCGCCGCGCTGCACGTCGACCTGCGCGGTGCTGCCCAACGGGCGCGTGGCGAAGCGATAATCGAAGGCGTTGGGATCATCGACGGTGAAGCCGTCGATCGCGACGATCAGGTCGGAGAGTTTCAAGCCGGCGCGGGCCGAGGGGCTGCCCGCGGTGACGCTCGCCACCAGCGCGCCGCTCGGCAGTTTCAAGCCGAGCGTCTCGGCGATCTCCGGCGTCACCGCCTGCAGCCGCGCGCCGAGCCACGGCCGCTTGACCTCCTTGCCGCCGCTCTTTGCCGAGCCGACCACCACCCGCACCATGTTGGCAGGAATCGCAAAGCCGATGCCCTGCGAGCCGCCGGAGCGCGAGAAGATCGCGGTGTTGATGCCGACCAGCCGGCCGTTGACGTCGACCAGCGCGCCGCCGGAATTGCCGGGGTTGATCGCCGCGTCAGTCTGGATGAAGAATTGGTAGTCGGTGATGCCGACCTGGGTGCGTGCCAGCGCCGAGATGATGCCGTGGGTGACGGTCTGGCCGACGCCGAACGGATTGCCGATCGCCAGCACCACGTCGCCGACCAAGAGCTCGTCGGAATTGGAGAAATCCAGCGTCGGGAATTTCTCGCCGGCGACGTCTTTCAATCGCAGCACCGCCAGATCGGTGCGGCTGTCCTTCAGCACGATCTCGGCCTCGAATTCGCGCTTGTCGGACAGCGAGATCTTGACCTGGTCGGCGCCCTCGATGACGTGGTTGTTGGTGACGACGAGGCCGGACGGATCGACCATCACGCCCGAACCGAGCGAGCGCTGCATCTGCTCCGGCTGCTGGCCCGGCACGCCGAAGAAACGGCGGAAGATCGGGTCTTCCAGCAGCGGATTGCGGTTCTGGACGATCTTTGCGGCGTAGACGTTGACCACGGCCGGCTGCACCCGCTGCACGATCGGCGCGTAGCTGAGCTTCAACTCGGCGGGCGAGGACGGCACCCGGCGCTCCTGCGGCTGCGCCTGCGCCGGAACGGAAAGAACGAAGGCCAGCACCAGGGCGGTGAGCGCACGTGTCGACATCATGAGAGAATCCCGCTGTTGAGCGCTGAGATATAGGCGCCCCGGTGGCGCAAGAGAAGCGAGCGCTGCGCGCCGCTCACAGCCCGCGGTCCGGCGCGGCCGGCGCGGCCGGCGCGCTTTCGGCGTCGTCCCCAACGCGGGGCGCCGCGGCAAGTTGCCGGGCCTGGTGGTCCTCGCCCCAGCGTTTCAACGCGTCGATCACCGGCCGCAGCCGCAGCCCGGTCTCCGATAGCGCATATTCCACCCGCGGCGGCACCTCGGCGAACACTTGGCGGGTGATCAGGCCATCGTCCTCCAGCGCCCGCAACTGCTTGGTCAGCATCCGCTGGGTGATGCCCGGCATCTTCTTGCGCAATTCGCCGAACCGCAGCCGGCCCTCTTGCAGATGATACAGGATCACGCCCTTCCATTTGCCGTCGATCAGGTCGAGCGTGACCTCGACCGGGCAGCCGGGGCCGCAATTGAAATCGCGCCGTTTCATGCCGTTTGGTCCAATAGTATCCGATCGGTGACTATATCCCCGATCGGACAGTACTTGCAAACAGGGGAGCTTACGGACAAGTTGCCGGCCGCAGCATATGGAGCGTTCGATGAAAGCCGTCGGCTACACACAATCCCTCCCCATCGACCACAGCGACGCCCTGCTCGACGTCGAGATCCCGAACCCCGCCCCGACCGGACGCGACCTGCGGGTCGCGGTGCGCGCGGTGTCGGTCAATCCGGTCGACACCAAGGTGCGCAAGCGCGCAGCACCCCCGGCCGGCGAGCACAAGATCCTCGGCTATGACGCCGCCGGCGTGGTCGACGCGGTCGGCCCGGAGGTCACTCTGTTCAAGCCCGGCGACGAGGTGTGGTACGCCGGCTCGATCGTGCGGCCCGGCACCAATTCGGAATTCCATCTGGTCGACGAGCGCATCGTGGGCCACAAGCCGAAGTCGCTGTCGTTCGCGCAGGCCGCGGCCTTGCCGCTGACTTCGATCACCGCCTGGGAGCTGCTGTTCGAGCGGCTCGGCGTGGCGCCCGGCAAAAGCTTCGATCCGCGCACGCTGCTGATCGTCGGCGGCGCCGGCGGCGTCGGCTCGATCCTGATCCAGCTGGCGCGACGGCTGACCGGCCTCACCGTGGTGGCGACCGCGTCGCGGCCGCAGACCACCAAATGGTGCCTGGAGCTCGGCGCGCATCATGTGGTCGATCATTCCAAGCCGCTGCCGGCGCAGATCGCCGCGTTGAAGCTGCCGCCGGTTTCGCTGATCGCCAGCCTCACCGGCACCGAGCAGCACTTCGCCGCGCTGATCGAGATCCTGGCGCCGCAGGGCAAGATCGCGCTGATCGACGATCCGGCGACGCTCGACGCCATGCCGCTGAAGGCCAAATCGGCGTCGCTAAATTGGGAGGCGATGTTCGCCCGCTCGACCTATCAGACCGCCGACATGATCGCGCAGCATGATCTGTTGAACGACGTCGCCGACCTGATCGACAAGGGCGTGCTGCGCACCACGCTGGACCGCTCTTTCGGCCCGATCAACGCCGCCAATCTGAAAAAGGCGCACGCGCAGATCGAATCCGGCAGCTCGGTCGGCAAGATCGTGCTCGAGGGGTGGTAGTTCGGAGTCGACACGAACACCGCCGTCATTCCGGGGCGCGAGCAGCGACAGCTGCGAGCGAACCCGGAAACTCGCGGTCAGCAGCAGCGCTGCGTCGCGCTGCAAGATTCCGGGTTCGCTCGGCCTGCGGCCTCGCGCCCCGGAATGACGGCCCTTGCTACGCAATCGTCTGGATCAGCCCGCCCTCGACGCGCAGCGCCGCGCCGTTGGTGGCGGAGGCTTCTTTCGAGCTGACATAGACCACCATGTTGGCGACCTCCTCGACGCTGGCGAAGCGCTGGATCAGCGAGCCTGGGCGGTGCTGTTTGACGAAGTTTGCCGCGGCGTCCGCCTCGGATTGGCCGTTCTGCTTGGCGAGATCGGCGACGAAGGTCTGCACGCCCTCCGACATCGTCGGCCCCGGCATTACCGCGTTGACGGTGACCGCGGTGCCGCGGGTCATCTCGGCGAGCCCGCGCGACACCGACAGCTGCGCGGTCTTGGTCATGCCGTAGTGGATCATCTCCTTCGGAATCATGATCGCGGATTCCGAAGCGATGAAGACGATGCGGCCCCAGTTGCGGCTCAGCATCGCCGGCATATAGGCGCGCGACAGCCGGATCCCGCTCATCACGTTGACGTCGAAGAACCGCACCCAGTCTTCGTCGGGAATGTCGAAGAAACCCTTCGGCTCGAAGATGCCGGCATTGTTGATCAGGATGTCGACGTCCGGATAGGCGGTGACCAGCGCGTCGCAGCCGTCCGCGGTGGAGACGTCGGCGGCCACCCCGATGATCTTGCCGCCGGCGGCGAGCTTGCCGATCGCCGCGACCGCGGCGTCGACCTTGGCCTGGCTGCGGCCGTTGACCACCACATTGGCGCCGGCCGCGGCGAGGCCCTTGGCGATGGCGTGGCCGATGCCGGCGGTGGAGCCCGTGACCAGCGCGGTCTTGCCGGAAAGATCGATCTTCATCTGCTATCTCCGTGGTTGATGCCGGAGATATCGGGTGTGCGGCGTGCACCTGCAATCGCAGGAAAACAATAGCGCGGCCTGCGCCCAATAAAAAAGCGGCGCACCGGGCGCCGCTCTTTCAAAATCGAACGAAGGATCGCTTACGCGGCCTTGTCGTCGGCCTGGCCGGAGTCGAGGCCCTTGGCGTTCTCGTCGCGGTCGACGAATTCGATCACCGCCATCGGCGCGTTGTCGCCGTAGCGGAAGCCGGCCTTGATGATGCGGGTGTAGCCGCCCTGGCGGTCGGCGTAGCGCTTGGCCAGCACGTCGAACAACTTGCGGACCTGATCCTGATCCTTCATCTCGCTGATCGCCTGGCGGCGCAGCGCGAGACCGCCCTTCTTGCCGAGCGTGACCAGCTTCTCCACGATCGGGCGGAGCTCCTTGGCCTTCGGCAGCGTGGTGACGATCTGCTCGTGCTTGATCAGCGACGCGCACATGTTGGCGAACATCGCCTTGCGATGCTCGGCGGTGCGGTTGAGCTTCCGATGAACCTTGCCGTGACGCATTGTCTATTCCTCAAAATTTCAAACTGTCGCGACGGTTCGTCGGACTTTTTGCTCAGGTGGGCTGCCTGCGTTCGCCCAAGTCAGCGAATGGCGAATAGCGAATGGCGAGTAGTACGAATCTATTCGCTATTCGCTACTCCCTATTCGCTTAGTAGTGATCCTCGAAGCGCTTGGCCAGTTCGTCGATGTTTTCCGGCGGCCAGCCCGGCACTTCCATGCCGAGATGCAGCCCCATCTGGGCCAGCACTTCCTTGATCTCGTTGAGCGACTTGCGGCCGAAGTTCGGGGTGCGCAGCATTTCCGCTTCCGACTTCTGCACCAGGTCGCCGATATAGACGATGTTGTCGTTCTTCAGGCAGTTCGCCGAACGCACCGACAACTCCAACTCGTCGACCTTCTTGAGGAACGCCGGGTTGAACGCCAGATCCGGGATGATCTCCTGGGTGACTTCCTTGCGCGGCTCTTCGAAGTTGACGAACACGTTGAGCTGATCCTGCAGGATGCGGGCGGCATAGGCCACCGCGTCGTCCGGCGAGATCGCGCCGTTGGTCTCGATCGTCATGGTCAGCTTGTCGTAGTCGAGGATCTGGCCCTCGCGGGTGTTCTCGACCTTGTAGGAGACCTTGCGCACCGGGGAGAACAGGCTGTCGACCGGGATCAGGCCGATCGGCGCGTCCTCGGGACGGTTGCGCTCGGCGGCGACGTAACCCTTGCCGCCCGACACGGTGAATTCCATGCGGATCTCGGCGCCCTCGTCCAGCGTGCAGATCTGCAGGTCGGGGTTCAGCACCACGACGTCGCCGACGGTCTGGATGTCGCCGGCGGTGACGGTGCCGGGACCCTGCTTCTTCACGACCATGCGCTTCGGGCCTTCGCCCTGCATCTTGATCGAGATGTCCTTGATGTTCAGCACGATGTCGGTGACGTCTTCACGCACGCCGGCGATCGAGGAAAACTCGTGCAGCACGCCGTCGATGTGAACCGACTGCACCGCGGCACCCTGCAGCGATGACAGCAGCACGCGCCGCAGCGCGTTGCCGAGCGTCTGACCGAAGCCGCGCTCGAGCGGTTCGGCCACCAGCGTCGCAAACCGCGTCGGGTCGGAGCCCGGCGTGACCACGAGCTTGTTCGGCCGAATCAGTTCTTGCCAATTTTTCTGGATCGTCACTGTTTCACCCATGCCAATGAAAATCTCTGGCGTTGGAGATCGCGGAGCAGTCCGCGCGATATCATCAAAACGAAACGCCGGCGGCCGGGCCGCCAGCGGTTGAAATATCAGACCCGCCGACGCTTGCGCGGGCGGCAACCATTGTGCGGGATCGTGGTCACGTCGCGGATCGAGGTGACGGTGAAGCCCGCGGCCTGCAACGCGCGCAGCGCCGATTCACGACCCGAACCCGGACCCGCGACTTCGACTTCCAGCGTGCGCATGCCGTGTTCCTGCGCCTTCTTGGAGACGTCTTCAGCCGCAACCTGCGCGGCATAGGGGGTCGACTTGCGCGAACCCTTGAAGCCCATCGTGCCGGCCGACGACCAGGCAATGGTGTTGCCCTGCGCGTCGGTGATGGTGATGGTGGTGTTGTTGAACGACGAATTCACGTGCGCGATGCCGGACGCGATGTTCTTGCGTTCACGACGGCGAACGCGGGTGGCTTCCTTGGCCATTCTCTACCTTTCTACAGATCTCAACGCCGCCGTAGTGCCAGCGGCTACACCGAAAAAGCGAATGGCGAGTAGCGAATAGCGAATAGAGGCAAGCCCCTATTCGCCATTCGCCATTCGCTAATCGCGCAAATTACTTCTTCTTGCCGGCGATCGACTTCGCCGGACCCTTGCGGGTGCGCGCGTTGGTATGGGTGCGCTGACCGCGCACCGGCAGACCGCGACGATGCCGCAGGCCGCGATAGCAGCCGAGGTCCATCAGCCGCTTGATGTTCATGCCGGTCTCGCGACGAAGATCGCCCTCGACCATGTAGTCGCGGTCGATGACTTCGCGGATCTGCAAAACTTCCTGGTCGCTCAGCTGGTTGACGCGCTTGTCAACCGCGATCTTGACCTTGTCCAGGATGTCGGCCGCGTTCTTCTGGCCGATGCCATGGATGTACTGCAGCGCGATCAGGACGCGCTTGTTGGTCGGAATGTTCACGCCGGCTATACGGGCCACAGACTTCTCTCCTGTCGCCGGCCATGTGGACCGGCTGTTCTTCGCTAACTCGGGCGGTTGCTCGCCAACGGCGAACACGACACCCTCCCCTTCGCTCTCTTGGGGCCCGGCATCGTCCGAAAATCCGACGGAATAGGGCCTTATTAACGGACT
Source organism: Rhodopseudomonas rhenobacensis (assembly GCF_014203125.1). GTDB lineage: Bacteria > Pseudomonadota > Alphaproteobacteria > Rhizobiales > Xanthobacteraceae > Rhodopseudomonas_A > Rhodopseudomonas_A rhenobacensis. The sequence continues at coordinate 17,223 of NZ_JACHIH010000024.1, read as the reverse complement.
CGACTCGGTTTCGTCAACCTCGTCTAGCCCTTAGCTCGCCGTTTCGTGACCTTTTTGGCCGTTTTACCGGCGGTCTTGCGCGACGCTACCTTGGCCGCCTTAGCAGCCGGCTTCTTGGACTTGGAAACCGGCGTTTTCGCCTTCGCGGCGGGCTTTTTCGCCTTGCCGGCCGGCTTCTTGGCCGTCGCAGCCTTGCTCTTTGCAGCGGTCTTGGCGGACTTCGTGGTGTTCTTGGCGGCCGGCTTCGGCGCCTTGGACGTCGCGGCAGCCTTGGCCGACGTCGTCTTGGACTTCGCGGCCTTGGCAACGGTCTTGCCGGCCTTGGCGGTCTTTGCGCTCTTCGCCGATTCGCCCGACTTGCGCGAGGCCTTGCCGACGGGCTTCGAGGTCCGCCGCGCGGACTTCGCCGCGGCCGCCTTGGCGACCGTCTTCTTGGCGTCGGCGCTGCGAATCGCCTCCAGCACCCGGTCGATTTCCTTGGTGACCTCTTCGATGGTCATCATGCCGTCGACGGTCAACAGCTTGCGCTTGTCCGAGTAGTAGTGGACCAGCGGCTCGGTCTGGGCGCGGTACGCGGCCAGACGCTTCGCCAATGCCTCGGCGTTGTCGTCGGCGCGCGGCTCCTCGCCCCTCGCCCGCATTTCGGCGACGCGGGTCTCGACCCGCGCCAGCAGCGCGCCTTCGTTGACGCGCAATTCCACCACGGCGTCGAGTTTCAACTGCTTGGCCTTGAGCAGCGCGTCGAGCGCCTCGGCCTGCGGCACGGTGCGCGGAAAGCCGTCGAGGATGAAGCCGTTGGCGGCGTCCGGCTCGTCGAGCCGATCCGAGATGATGCCGACCACGACCTCGTCGGGCACCAGGGCCCCGCTCGCCATGAGGTCCTTGGCCTTCAACCCGATCGGGGTCTCGGCCTTAACCGCGGCGCGCAGCATGTCGCCGGTGGAGAGTTGAACGATGCCGTGACGCTGAACCAGCCGAAGTGCCTGCGTTCCCTTGCCCGCCCCCGGCGGCCCGAGAAGGATCAGTCTCATTTGCGGCGGCCCCTTAGTTTCGACTTCCGGATCAACCCTTCGTACTGATGCGCCAGCAGATAGCCCTGCACCTGGGCGACCGTATCCATGGTGACGCTGACCACGATCAGCAGCGAGGTGCCGCCGAAGTAGAACGGCACCGCGGCGTAGGAGATCAGGACCTCAGGAATGAGGCAGACCACCGCGAGGTAGGCCGCGCCGAGCACGGTGATGCGCGACAGCACGAAATCGATGTATTCCGCGGTCCGTTCGCCGGGGCGAATGCCGGGGATGAAGCCGCCGTGCTTCTTCAGATTGTCGGCGGTCTCGGTCGGGTTGAACACGATCGCGGTGTAGAAGAACGCGAAGAACACGATCATTCCGATATAGAACACCAGGAACAGCGGCCGGCCGTGGCCGAACTGGGTGACGATCCACTGGAACCATTCCGGCCCGCTGCCGGCGTTGAAGTTCGCCACGGTGGCGGGCAGCAGCAGCAGCGACGAGGCGAAGATCGGCGGGATCACGCCCGCGGTGTTGAGCTTCAAGGGCAGATGCGAGGACTGGCCCTCGAACATCTTGTTGCCGACCTGGCGCTTCGGATACTGGATCAACAGCCGGCGCTGCGCCCGCTCCATGAACACGATGAAGGCGATGACGACGACGGCCATCACCAGCACGACCAGGATGATGCCGGTGGACAGCGCGCCCTGGCGGCCCAATTCCAGCATCCCGGCCAGCGCCGAAGGCAATTCGGCGACGATGCCGGCGAGAATGATCAGCGAAATGCCGTTGCCGATGCCGCGCGCGGTGATCTGCTCGCCGAGCCACATCAAGAACATGGTGCCGCCGGTCAGCGTCACCGCGGTCGACACCAGAAAGAACATGCCCGGCTCGCTGACCACGTTGCCGGCGCCCTGCAGGCCGACGGCGATGCCGTAGGACTGGAACGCGGCGAGCACCACGGTGAGATAGCGGGTGTACTGGTTGATGGTCTTGCGGCCCGACTCGCCCTCTTTCTTCAGCGCTTCGAGCTGCGGCGACACCGTGGTCAAGAGCTGAATGATGATCGAGGCGGAGATGTAGGGCATGATGTTGAGGGCAAAAATCGCCATGCGATTGATGCCGCCGCCCGCGAACATGTTGAACATGCCGAGGATGCCGCCGGCCTGCGACTTGAACACCTGGTCCCAGATGTGCGGGTCGATGCCCGGCAGCGGAATGTAGGTCCCCAGCCGATAGACCAGGAGCGCACCCAGGGTAAACCAGATGCGCTTCTTCAACTCCTCGGCTTTACCGAGCGCCGAGAAGTTGAGATTGGCCGCAAGTTGTTCCGCTGCAGAGACCATGTTCGGCTTTCTCCTGCGCCGCTCGCACCGTCATGCCCGTCCGGACATGAGGTTGACGCCGGACATCAAATTGGGGCTCGAGTTGCGAAAAATCCACCGTCCCGGCGTTACCGCCGCCGCTATACCAAGCGGATGACGCGGATGTTACGCAGCCTCGCCTTCGTCCTTCTTCGCCGGCGCCAGGATCTTCACGGTCCCGCCGGCCTTCTCGACTGCTTCGATCGCCGTCTTGGTGGCGCCGTGCACTTCGATGGTCAGCTTGGCCTTGAGTTCACCGCGACCGAGCAGCCGCACGCCGTCCTTGGCGCGACGCAGCACGCCGGAGGCCACCAGCGTCTCGGCGTTGATCACGCCCGACCCGTCGATGGTTTTGGCGTCGACGGCTTCCTGCAGCCGGTCGAGGTTGATCTCGGCGAAGTCGAGCCGGAAGATGTTGTTGAAGCCGCGCTTCGGCAGACGCCGATGCAGCGGCATCTGGCCGCCTTCGAAGCCCTTGATGCGCACGCCGGAGCGCGCGGTCTGGCCCTTGCCGCCACGGCCGGCGGTCTTGCCCTTGCCGGAACCGATGCCACGGCCGACGCGCATACGCTTCTTGCGCGAGCCGGCGTTGTCGGCGATATCGCTGAGCTTCATCGCCCTGTCTCCTTATTTCTCGTCGACGATGCGAACGAGGTGCTGAACCTTGGTGATCATGCCGCGAACCTCAGGGGTGTCCTGCAGTTCGGCGGTACGACCGATCTTATTGAGATTGAGGCCGATCAGCGTCGCGCGCTGCGAATGATGGCGGCGAATAGCGCTGCCGATCTGTTCGACCGTGATTGTCTTTGCGGCGTTGGCCATCGTCATCAACTCCAGATCGCATCTTGTCGAGCTCGGCACGAGCGGCCCGGAGCAACCGTAGCGGTTTCTCCGGATCGTGCCAGGTTGTTATTCGGCGACCACTTCGGCGTCGCCACCGACACGGCGCGACTGCAGGGTGGAAACCTTGAGGTTACGGCGCGCCGCAACCGAGCGCGGCGAATCCTGATGCTTCAGCGCGTCGAAGGTGGCGCGAACCATGTTGTAAGGGTTCGAAGAGCCGATCGACTTCGCCACCACGTCCTGGATGCCGAGGGTTTCGAACACCGCACGCATCGGGCCGCCGGCGATGATGCCGGTACCGGCCGGGGCCGCACGCAGATAGACCCGGCCCGCACCGTGGCGGCCGGCGATATCGTGATGCAGCGTCCGACCTTCGCGCAACGGCACGCGGGTCAGATTGCGCTTCGCGGACTCGGTCGCCTTGCGGATCGCTTCCGGCACTTCGCGCGCCTTGCCGTGACCGAAACCGACCCTGCCCTTCTGATCGCCGATCACGACCAGCGCGGCGAAGCCGAAGCGCTTGCCGCCCTTGACGACCTTCGCAACCCGGTTGATGTGGACGAGCTTGTCGACGAATTCGCTGTCGCGCTCTTCCCGGGGGCCCCGGTGGCCTCCACCGCGTTCGCGTTCACCTGCCATGGTGTTTTCCAATCCTTGAGAGGCTTGCGCCCCCGACCTTGTGTCCGTTATCCAAAACTTAGAAGCTCAGTCCGCTCTCGCGCGCCGCATCGGCGAGCGCCTTGATGCGCCCGTGATACAGATAGCCGCCGCGATCGAACACCACTTCGGTGACGCCGTTCTTCACCGCGCGTTCCGCCAGCAGCTTGCCGACGGCCTTGGCGGCGTCGATATTGGCGCCGGTGTTGCCGGTGTCGCGCATCGCCTTCTCCAGCGACGACGCCGACGCCAGGGTCTCGCCCTTGAGGTCGTCGATCACCTGCGCGTAGATGTGCTTCGACGAGCGGAACACCGAGAGCCGCGGCCGGCCGTTGGCGGTCCGGCGCAACGACAGCCTCACGCGTTGCTTGCGCCGGGCATTCGTAATCTTGAGTTTCGACATGACCGGCTCCGTTACTTCTTCTTGCCTTCCTTGCGGAAGATAAACTCGTCGGAATAACGCACGCCCTTGCCCTTATAGGGCTCCGGCGGGCGATAGCTGCGGATCTCTGCCGCCACCTGACCGACGCGCTGCGAATCGTTGCCCGAGATGAAGATCTCGGTCGGCTTCGGCACCGTGATGGTGATGCCGTCCGGAATGTCGTAAACCACATCGTGGCTGTAGCCGAGCGCGAGCTGCAGCTTCTTACCCTGCAATGCGGCGCGATAGCCGACGCCGGTGATGTCGAGCTTCTTGTCGAAGCCCTTGGTGACGCCTTCGAGCAGGTTCGCGACCTGGGCCCGCGCGGTGCCGTACAGCGCCCGCGCGCGATTGGTCTCGACCCGCGGCTTCACCGTGACCGCGCCGTCCTCGAACTTCACTTCGACGTCGTCGTGCACGATGAACTGAAGCTGACCCTTCGGTCCCTTCATCGTGACGGTCTGTCCCTGAACGCTCGCGGTGACTCCCGAGGGGACCACGACGGGCTTTTTGCCAACACGTGACATGGATAATCCTTCCTCAGAACACCGTGAAGAGAACTTCGCCGCCCACGTTCGCGTCACGCGCTTCGTGGTCGGCCATGATTCCCTTGGGCGTCGACAAAACCGAAATTCCGAGGCCGTTGTTCACGCGCGGCAGGTTCTTCACCGACGCGTAGACCCGACGGCCCGGCTTCGACACCCGTTCGATCTCGCGGATCACCGGCTCGCCGTCGAAATACTTGAGTTCGATCTCAAGCTCGCTGCGGCCGGAGGCGTGATCGACGCTGGCGTAGCCGCGGATGTAGCCTTCGTTCTTGAGCACTTCGAGAACGTTGGCGCGCATCTTCGAGCCCGGGGTCGAGACCTTGGACTTGGCGCGCATCTGCGCGTTGCGGATACGGGTGATCAGATCGCTGATTGGATCGTGCGTTGACATGCCCGCCCCCTTACCAACTGGACTTCACGAGACCCGGGATCAGGCCCCGGGACCCGAGATCGCGGATCGCGATACGGCTGAGCTTGCTCTTGCGGTACACCGAACGCGCGCGGCCGGTGATCTCGCAACGGTTGCGGATCCTGGTCGCCGACGAGTTGCGGGGCATCTCGGACAATTTCAGCGTCGCGGCGAACCGCTCTTCCATCGGCTTCGACTTGTCGGCGATGATCGCCTTCAGCTTCGCCCGCTTCGGCGCCGCATTCTTGGTCAACCGCTTGCGCCGGTTATTCTTCTCGATCGAACTTTTCTTCGCCATGCTTGGCTCCTGAGTTACCGCGTTTGAGAGCTTTTCAGCGTCTCACTGCCGGAACGGGAAATTGAAAGCTGTCAACAACGCGCGGGCTTCGTCGTCGGTGCGCGCGGTAGTGCACACCGTGACGTCCATACCCCACGTCTCCCCCATCTTGTCGAAGTCGATTTCGGGGAAAATGATGTGCTCTTTGATGCCGAGCGAGTAGTTGCCGCGGCCGTCGAAGCTCTTCGGATTCAGGCCGCGGAAATCTCGGACGCGCGGCAGCGCGACGTTGATCAGCCGGTCGATGAACTCGTACATCTTGGCCTTGCGCAGCGTCACCTTGGCGCCGATCGGCTGGTTTTCACGCAGCTTGAAGGTCGCGATGGCGACGCGCGAATAGGTCACGATCGGCTTCTGGCCGGCGATCAGCGCGAGGTCGGCAGCCGCCGTCTCGGCCTTCTTGCGGTCGTTGACGGCCTCGCCGATGCCCATGTTGAGCACCACCTTGTCGAGCCGCGGAACCTGCATCACATTGGCATAACCGAACTGCTCGGTCAGCTTGCCGCGGATTTCCCGGTCGAACTGCTCGCGTAAACGCGGAACGTATGCGGTCTCAGCCATCGATCTCTGCTCCCGAGCGTTTGGCGATGCGTACCTTCTTGCCATCCGCCTGAATCTTGAAGCCAACGCGGGTCGGCTTGCCGTCCTTGCCGACGATTGCGATGTTGGACAGGTGGATCGCCGCCTCTTTCGAGATGATGCCACCTTCCTGGGCCTGGGTCTGCTTCTGGTGACGCTTCACCAGATTGACGCCACGAACCAGCGCCTTGTTCTCGGTGGGACGCACCTCGAACACTTCGCCGGTGCGACCCTTGTCGCGACCGTTCAGCACGATAACCTTGTCACCCTTCCGGATCTTGGCAGCCATCACAGCACCTCCGGCGCGAGCGAAATGATCTTCATGTGGTTTTTGGCGCGCAGTTCGCGCGGCACCGGCCCGAAAATACGGGTGCCGACCGGCTCCGACTGATTGTTGATCAGCACGGCAGCGTTACGGTCGAACCGGATGACTGAACCATCGGCGCGGCGGATGTCCTTGCGGACCCGCACCACCACGGCCTTCATCACGTCGCCCTTCTTCACCTTCCCACGCGGGATGGCTTCCTTGATCGACACGACAATGACATCGCCAACGGTGGCATAACGGCGCTTGGAACCCCCAAGCACCTTGATGCACATGACACGGCGTGCGCCGGAATTATCGGCCACGTCGAGGTTGGTCTGCATCTGAATCATTGATGCACCTCGTCCTCTTTCTGATGCGCAAAGTCGCGCTTAGGCGGTTTTTTTCTGTTCGCCCCGGACCACGGTCCAGCGCTTCAGCTTCGAGATCGGCTTGCTTTCCTCGATCCACACCACATCGCCCGGCTTGAACTCGTTGTTCTCGTCATGGGCGTGATAGTTCTTGGAGCGGCGGATGGTCTTCTTGTAGATCGGGTGGGTGAAGCGGCGGTCGACGCGCACCACAACCGTCTTGGCTTGCTTGTCGCTGACGACCACGCCCTGCAGCGTACGTTTTGGCATGTCGGCCCCTTACTTCTTCGCGTCGCGCTGCTGCGCGGCGATGGTCTTGATGCGTGCGATGTCGCGGCGGGCCTCGCGCAGCCGCGAGGTGTTCTCGAGCTGCCCGGTGGCGCGCTGGAAGCGCAGATTGAAACGTTCCTTCTTCAGCTCGGCGACGGCGTCGTCTTTCTGATCAGGACTCATCGCACGGATATCGGCGGTTTTCATCTCGGCCATCACCTAATCCTTACTCCGCGATGCGCGCAACGAAGCGCGTCTTGATCGGCAACTTGGCGGCGGCGAGCGTCAGCGCCTCCTTGGCGACCTGAACGTTGACGCCGTCGATTTCGAAGATCACGCGGCCGGGCTTGACGCGGGCCACCCACAATTCCGGGGTGCCCTTGCCGGAGCCCATTCGCACTTCGGCGGGCTTCTTCGACACCGGCAGATCCGGGAAGATGCGGATCCAGACGCGGCCGGCGCGCTTCATGTGACGGGTCAGCGCACGACGCGCGGCTTCGATCTGCCGGGCGGTGATCCGCTCGGGCGCCATCGCCTTCAGGCCGAACTGGCCGAACGACAACGTCGCACCCGAGGTCGCCACGCCGTGAATGCGGCCCTTATGCGCCTTGCGGAACTTCGTCTTCTTTGGTTGCATCATGGCTTACGCCCTCAAACCTTCTGTCAGACCGATCAAGCGGCGTCGCGGCGCGGCCGGGAATTGTCGCCTTCGGCCATCCGCTTGTCCTGCGCCATCGGGTCGTGCTCGAGGATCTCGCCCTTGAAGATCCAGACCTTGACGCCGCAGGTGCCGAACGTGGTGAACGCGGTGGCGACACCGTAGTCGATGTCGGCGCGCAGCGTGTGCAGCGGCACGCGACCTTCACGGTACCACTCCATGCGGGCGATTTCCGCGCCGCCGAGACGGCCCGAACAATTGATACGAATGCCCTCGGCGCCGAGACGCATCGCCGACTGCACCGCGCGCTTCATGGCGCGACGGAACGCGACGCGGCGCTCCAGCTGCTGCGCGATCGATTCGGCGACCAGCGTGGCGTCGAGCTCCGGCTTGCGGATTTCGACGATGTTGATCACGACGTCGGAGGCGGTGATGTCGGCAACCTTCTTGCGAAGCTTGTCGATGTCGGCGCCCTTCTTGCCGATCACCACGCCCGGACGCGCCGAGTGGATGGTGACGCGGCACTTCTTGTGCGGGCGCTCGATCACGATCCGCGCCACGGCAGCCTGCTTCAGCTCCTTGTGCAGGATCTCGCGGATCTTGACGTCCTCGTGCAACAGCTTGCCGTATTCGTTCTTGCCGGCGTACCAACGGGAATCCCACGTCCGGTTGATGCCGAGGCGCAGCCCGATTGGATTGATCTTCTGACCCATCGAAAGTCTCCCGCGCCCTGGCTTTAAGCGCTTGCTTCGGCTTCGACCTGACGAACGACAATCGTCAGCTGCGCGAACGGTTTAAAAATACGGCCCGAACGGCCACGGCCGCGCGGTGCGAAACGCTTCATCACGATGCCCTTGCCGACATGCGCTTCGGACACGATCAGCGCGTCGACGTCGAGGTCGTGATTGTTCTCGGCATTCGCGATCGCCGATTCGAGGCACTTCTTAACATCGACCGCGATCCGCTTGCGCGAAAATTGCAGGTCGGCGAGCGCAGCCGAAGCCTTTCGGCCGCGAATCAGCTGCGCGACGAGGTTCAACTTCTGCGGGCTCACCCGAAGCATCCGGGCAATCGCCTTGGCCTCGTTATCGGGGAGGCTCCGTTCGCGCTTTGGTTTGCTCATAACTAGATCCTCAAGCCTTCTTGGCTTTCTTGTCGCCCGAATGGCCGTGGAAGGTCCGGGTCGGCGAGAACTCGCCGAACTTGTGTCCGACCATTTCCTCGTTGACCGACACCGGAACGTGCTTCTGGCCGTTATAGACCCCGAACACCAGGCCGACGAATTGCGGAAGGATCGTCGACCGACGGCTCCAGATCTTGATGACGTCGTGCCGGCCCGAGGAACGAGCGACATCCGCCTTCTTCAAAAGCGAGCCCTCGACGAACGGGCCTTTCCAGACTGAGCGAACCATGTCCGGCTATCCTTACTTCTTCCGCTTGTGGCGGCTGATGAGAATGAACTTGTTGGTCGACTTGTTCGACCGCGTCTTCTTGCCCTTGGTCGGCTTGCCCCACGGGGTCACCGGATGGCGACCGCCCGAGGTGCGGCCTTCGCCGCCGCCGTGCGGATGGTCGACCGGGTTCATGGTGACGCCGCGGTTATGCGGCTTGCGGCCGAGCCAGCGCGACCGACCGGCCTTGCCGATCGAGATGTTCATGTGGTCCGGGTTCGACACCGCACCGATCGTCGCGGTGCAGCGGCCGTGAACCAGGCGCTGTTCGCCCGAGTTCAACCGGACGATGACGTAGTCGTGGTCGCGGCCGACCAGCTGGGCGTAGGTGCCCGCCGAGCGCGCGATCTGACCGCCCTTGCCGATCTTCAATTCGACGTTGTGGACGATGGTGCCGATCGGCATGTTGCCGAGCGGCATCACGTTGCCCGGCTTGACGTCGACATAGGCGCCGGCCAGCACGGTATCGCCGACCGCCAAGCGCTGCGGCGCCAGGATATAGGCCTGGGTGCCGTCGGTGTACTTGATCAGCGCGATGAACGCGGTGCGGTTCGGATCGTATTCCAGCCGCTCGACCACGGCCGGCATGTCGACCTTGGTGCGCTTGAAGTCGACGATCCGGTAGGTCTGCTTGTGACCGCCGCCGCGGAACCGCACCACGATGCGACCGGTGTTGTTGCGACCGCCCGCCGAATGCTTGCCCTCGGTCAGCGACTTGACCGGCTTGCCCTTGTAGAGCGCCGAACGATCGACCATCACCAGCTGGCGCTGGCCCGGCGTCGTCGGATTGAATTTTTTCAGTGCCATCGTCGTATCCGCCTCATAGCCCGGTGGTGACGTCGATGCGGTGGCCCTCTTCGAGGGTCACGATCGCACGCTTGACGTCGGACTGCGAACCGAACTGGCCGCGGAAGACCTTGGTCTTGCCTTTGCGAACCAGCGTGTTCACGCTCTTCACCTTGACGTCGAACAACTTCTCAACCGCTTCCTTGATCTGCGGCTTGGTGGCCTTGCTCGCGACCTTGAACACCACCTTGTTGTGTTCGGACGCGACGGTGGCCTTTTCGGTCACCACTGGAGCGACGATGACGTCGTAGTGGCGCGGATCAATAGTCTTCATTTGAAGCGCGCCTCCAACGCATCGACCGCCGCCTTGGTCAAAACCAGCTTCTGACGACGAAGAATGTCATAGACGTTGATGCCCTGGATCGGCAGCACGTCGATGTTCGGAATGTTGCGAGCCGCAACCGCGAAACCGTTGTTGAGCTCGGCCCCGTCGATGATCAGCGCGCTGGTCAGCCCGAGACCCGAGAAGTGCCCGACCAAAGCCTTGGTCTTGGCGGCTTCCAGCGTCGCGGATTCGATCACGATCAGCCCGCCGTCCTTGGCCTTGGCCGACAGCGCGTGCTTCAAAGCGAGCGCGCGAACCTTCTTCGGCAGATCGAAGGCGTGCGAACGAACCACCGGACCGAAGGCCCGGCCGCCGCCGCGGAACTGCGGCACCCGCTGCGAACCGTGACGCGCACCGCCGGTGCCCTTCTGCTTGTACATCTTCTTGCCGGTGCGCCAGACTTCCGCACGGCCCTTGGCCTTGTGGGTGCCGGCCTGGCGCTTTGCGAGCTGCCAGTTGACGCAACGCTGAATGATGTCGACGCGCGGATCGAGACCGAAGATCTCGTCGGAGAGCTGAACGGATCCAGCTTCCTTGCCCTCAAGCGTGGTGACTTTCAATTCCATCTCACACGCCCTCCTGCTCGGCGGCAGGCGCTGCGGCGGCCTGGTCGCCGCCATCGGCCAGGCGGAACTTGCCCGGCTTCGGCGCTTCCGCCGGCAACACCTTTTTCACCGCGTCGCGCACCGCGATCCAGCCGCCCTTGGAGCCGGGAACGGCACCTTCGACGAGGATCAGGCCGCGCTCGACGTCGGTCTGGACCACGCGCAAATTCAGCGTGGTGATACGATCGACACCCATGTGACCGGGCATCTTCTTGTTCTTGAAGGTCTTGCCGGGATCTTGCCGGCCGCCGGTCGAACCGATCGAACGATGCGAGACCGAGACGCCGTGGGTGGCGCGCAAGCCGCCGAAATTCCAGCGCTTGATGCCGCCCGCGAAGCCCTTACCGACCGAGGTGCCGGTGACGTCGACGAACTGACCGACCACGAAATGGTCGGCCTGGATCTCGGCGCCGACCGGGATCAGCGCGTCTTCCGACACGCGGAATTCCGCGACCTTACGCTTCGGCTCGACCTTGGCGACCGCGAACTGGCCGCGTTCCGCCTTCGGCAGATAAACGGTCTTCCGCGTGCCCGAACCGAGCTGCATAGCGACGTAGCCGTTCTTCTCGGTGGTGCGATGACCCAATACCTGGCAATTGCCCAGCTTGAGCACGGTCACTGGGATGTGTTCGCCGGTCTCTGTAAAGACCCGCGTCATCCCGACCTTTTGTGCGATCACTCCGGAGCGCATCGGCGTGCTTCCTGTTCTTTCTGTCCGCTAAATCCGGACGGGAATCCAAAAAATCTTAAAGCTTGATCTCGACGTCGACACCGGCGGCCAGGTCGAGCTTCATCAAAGCATCGACGGTCTGCGGGGTCGGATCGACGATATCGAGAAGGCGCTTGTGGGTGCGCATCTCGAACTGCTCGCGGCTCTTCTTGTCGACGTGCGGCGAACGGTTGACGGTGAACTTCTCGATGCGCGTCGGCAGCGGGATCGGTCCACGGACCTGCGCGCCGGTTCGCTTCGCGGTGTTCACGATCTCACGCGTCGACGAATCGAGGATCCGATGATCGAACGCCTTGAGGCGGATGCGAATATTCTGGCCGTTCATTGCCGTGTCTTTCTTTGCAGAGCGAATGGTGAGTAGCGAGTGGTGAGTAGCGAATGAGACGAACCCATTCGCTACTCCCTATTCGCTATTCGCCCTTACTCGATGATCGAGGCCACCACGCCGGCGCCGACGGTGCGGCCGCCTTCGCGGATCGCGAAGCGCAGCTTTTCTTCCATCGCGATCGGCACGATCAGGTGAACTTCCATGGCGATGTTGTCGCCCGGCATCACCATCTCGGTGCCTTCCGGCAGATGCACGACGCCGGTGACGTCGGTGGTGCGGAAGTAGAACTGCGGACGATAGTTGGTGAAGAACGGGGTGTGACGACCGCCCTCTTCCTTCGTCAAGATGTAGGCCTCGGCCTTGAACTTGGTGTGCGGCTTGACCGAACCCGGCTTGCACAGCACCTGACCGCGCTCGACTTCCTCGCGCTTGGTGCCGCGCAGCAGCGCGCCGATGTTGTCGCCAGCCTGGCCCTGATCGAGCAGCTTGCGGAACATTTCCACGCCGGTGACGATGGTCTTCTGGGTCGCCTTCAGACCGACGATTTCGATTTCCTCGCCGACCTTGATGATGCCGCGCTCGACGCGGCCGGTCACCACGGTGCCGCGACCGGAGATCGAGAACACGTCTTCCACCGGCATCAGGAACGGCTGGTCGATCGGGCGTTCCGGCTGCGGGATGTAGGCGTCGACCGCCTTCATCAGCTCCAGGATCGCGTCATGACCGAGCTTCGGATCCTTGTTCTCGAGGGCGGCCAGCGCCGAACCCTTGATGATCGGAATGTCGTCGCCCGGGAAGTCGTACTTGGAGAGAAGTTCGCGAACTTCCATCTCGACCAGTTCGAGCAGTTCCGGATCGTCGACCATGTCGCACTTGTTCAGGAACACCACCAGCGCCGGCACGCCGACCTGACGGGCGAGCAGGATGTGCTCGCGGGTCTGCGGCATCGGGCCGTCGGCCGCGGAGACGACGAGAATGCCGCCGTCCATCTGCGCCGCGCCGGTGATCATGTTCTTGACGTAGTCGGCGTGGCCCGGGCAGTCGACGTGGGCGTAGTGCCGGTTCGCGGTCTCGTATTCGACGTGCGCGGTCGAGATGGTGATGCCGCGGGCCTTCTCTTCAGGGGCCTTGTCGATCTGGTCATAGGCCGTGAACGTCGCACCGCCCGTTTCCGCCAACACCTTGGTAATCGCCGCGGTCAGCGACGTCTTGCCATGGTCGACGTGACCGATGGTACCGATGTTGCAATGCGGCTTGTTTCGTTCAAACTTAGCTTTGGCCATGAGACTTCTCCGTTCAGTCGTTGACTGTCATCAACGACAATCAGGCAAACTTCTTTTGGACTTCTGCCGACACATTGGCCGGCGCTTCCGCGTAGTGATCGAATTGCATCGTAAAGGTCGCGCGGCCCTGGCTCATCGAGCGCAGGTTGTTCACGTACCCAAACATATTCATGAGCGGCACCATCGCGTTGATGACGTTGGCATTGCCGCGCATGTCCTGGCCCTGGATCTGGCCGCGCCGAGAATTCAAGTCGCCGATGACCGAGCCGGTGTAGTCTTCCGGGGTCACGCATTCGACCTTCATGATCGGCTCGAGCAGAACCGACTTGCCCTTCTGCAGCGCGTCGCGGAAAGCAGCCCGCGAGGCGATTTCGAAGGCCAGCGCCGAAGAGTCGACGTCGTGGTAGGCACCGTCGATCAGCGTCACCTTGACGTCGACCACCGGGAAGCCGGCGACCACGCCCGAGGAGAGCACGCTGTTGAGGCCCTTTTCGACGCCGGGGATGTATTCCTTCGGCACCGCACCGCCGACAACCTTGGATTCGAACTCGAAACCCTTGCCCGGCTCGTTCGGCTCGACGATGAACTTGACCCGCGCGAACTGGCCGGTACCGCCGGTCTGCTTCTTGTGGGTGTAGTCGACTTCCGCGCGCTTGGTGACGCGTTCACGGAACGCCACCTGCGGCGCGCCGATGTTGGCGTCGACCTTGTAGGTACGGCGCAGGATGTCGACCTTGATGTCGAGATGCAGTTCGCCCATGCCCTTGAGAATGGTCTGGCCGGACTCCAGGTCGGTGGAAACGCGGAACGACGGATCTTCCGCCGCGAGCTTGGCCAAAGCGACGCCCAGCTTTTCCTGGTCGGCCTTGGTCTTCGGCTCGATCGCGATCTCGATCACCGGCTCGGGGAATTCCATCTTCTCGAGGATCACCGGCTTGTTGGCGTCGCACAGGGTGTCACCGGTGCGGGCTTCCTTCAGACCGGCCAAAGCGACGATGTCGCCGGCATAGGCTTCCTTGATGTCTTCGCGGTTGTTGGCATGCATCAGCAACATGCGGCCGATACGCTCCTTACGGTCGCGCGTCGAGTTGACGACGCCGGTGCCGGAAATCAGCGTGCCGGAATAGATGCGGCAGAACGTGATGGTGCCGACGAACGGATCGTCCATGATCTTGAAGGCGAGCAGCGCCAGCGGCTCGCTATCGTTCGGCAGCCGGATGATCTCGTTGCCGTCGTCGTCCACGCCCTTGATGGCGGGAACGTCGACCGGCGACGGCAGATAGTCCACGACCGCGTCGAGCAGCGGCTGCACGCCCTTGTTCTTGAAGGCCGAACCGCACAGCACCGGATAGAACGCGCTGGTCAGCACGGCCTTGCGGATCAGGCGCTTGAGGGTGGCTTCGTCCGGCTCAACGCCGTCGAGATAGGCGGCCATCGCATCGTCGTCGAGTTCGACGGCGGCTTCCACCATCTTCTCGCGATATTCCTTGGCCTTCTCGACCAGGTCGGCCGGGATGTCGATGTCCTTGAAGTTCGCACCGAGGGCTTCGTCTTCCCAGATCACGCCCTTCATGCGGACCAGATCGACCAGACCCTTGAAGTTGCTCTCCTCGCCGATCGGCAGCTGGATCGCGATCGGCTTGGCGCCGAGACGGTCGATGATGTCCTGCAGGCACTTGTAGAAGTCAGCGCCGGTCTTATCCATCTTGTTGGCGAACACGATGCGCGGCACGCGATACTTGTCGCCCTGACGCCAGACGGTTTCGGTCTGCGGCTCGACGCCCTGGTTGCCGTCGAGAACGACGACCGCGCCGTCGAGCACGCGCAGCGAACGCTCGACTTCGATGGTGAAGTCGACGTGGCCGGGGGTGTCGATGATGTTCAGGCGCTTGCCGTTCCAGAACGCGGTGGTCGCGGCCGAAGTGATGGTGATGCCGCGTTCCTGCTCCTGCTCCATCCAGTCCATCGTCGCGGCACCTTCGTGCACTTCGCCGATTTTGTGGCTCTTGCCGGTGTAGTACAGGATGCGCTCGGTCGTTGTCGTCTTGCCGGCATCGATATGCGCCATGATACCGAAGTTGCGGTAGTCCTCAATGGCATGAACGCGGGGCATAGGGTTATCCTTGAATCCGGTGTTTCGCCGTTACCAGCGATAGTGCGAGAAGGCGCGGTTGGCTTCCGCCATCCGGTGCACGTCTTCGCGCTTCTTGACCGCGTTGCCGCGGCCGTTCGAAGCATCGAGCAGCTCGGCAGAGAGCCGCTCGGTCATGGTCTTTTCGTTGCGGTCGCGCGCCGCGGTGATCAGCCAGCGAATGCCGAGCGCCTGGCGGCGGGTGCTGCGCACTTCCACCGGCACCTGGTAGGTCGCGCCGCCGACGCGGCGCGAGCGCACTTCGATGGTCGGCATGACGTTTTCCAACGCCTGCTCGAACACCGGCAGCGGACCCTGCTTGGTCTTGGCTTCGATGATCTCGAGCGCACCGTAAACGATGCCCTCGGCGACCGACTTCTTCCCGGCGTACATTACCGAGTTCATGAACTTGGTCAGGATAATGTTTCCGAACTTCGGATCCGGATTGACTTCGCGCTTTTCAGCAGAATGGCGACGAGACATCGTTCAATTTCCCGCTTATTTCGGACGCTTCGCGCCGTACTTCGAACGACGCTGCTTACGGTTCTTGACGCCCTGGGTATCGAGGACGCCGCGGAGAATGTGGTAGCGCACGCCGGGCAAATCCTTGACGCGGCCGCCGCGGATCATGACCACGGAGTGCTCTTGAAGGTTGTGGCCTTCGCCAGGAATGTAGCCAATGACTTCGAAGCCATTGGTCAGACGAACCTTGGCAACCTTACGAAGCGCCGAGTTCGGCTTCTTCGGGGTCGTCGTGTAGACGCGCGTGCAAACGCCCCGCTTCTGCGGCGACTGCTGCAGCGCCGGAACCTTCTTGCGCGACTTCTGTACGACGCGCGGACTTGCGATCAGCTGGTTGATCGTCGGCATCTTCGCCTTCACCCTTGTTCGCGCGAAACCCTAATCGGCTTCGCAAATTCGTTCGGAGCCACTCGCCCCATGAGCCGCATTACACGGCATTCACCGCGCAAAGCGAAAATCACGCCGACCACTCATTGCTGAGCGGAAAGCGCTTCGACGCCACAGAGGACCGCGATCCTGACCGCCCGGTTTACACCGATTGGCCTCCACCGAGGTCATGCATCCGAAATCAATCTCGAGAGGTTCGCTCTGGAGGAGGACTATCGTCCTGGCATTGCCTAGCTATAAGCGACAGCGTTTGAGCAACATGCGTCGAGGTTGGTGCCCGACTTGATCCGGAGGACGTGTCCAGAGGAGCAAGTGGGTGATCCGTTCCGACGTTGGCGAAGCTCACCGCCTGTCGTTGAGTGCGCGGGTTTTATCGGCGTGGCCTAGCCAAGTCAAGGCTAAAGCGGTGTGGCAGAACCACTTCTGACCGATCCGGCAAAACCGCCGCAAACCCTGGCAAAATAGGGCCTGGCGGCGACGTCGCTCGGCGCCGCGATGGTCGGTTCGGCACGCGAATGCACGCCGCGCCGCACCTTGCAGTCCAGTAAATACCCCGGGAGGAGAGAATCGTCCAATCCGGCGCCGGTTCCAAGCCGACTCGCACACTGAAAATTCACGAATCGCCCGGGTGGTTGGCCGCGTCAGGCGAATCGCGCCCTCATCCCGAGAGCCTGTGAAGCTATTCGATTGGCGGCTCTCGGCGATATGATGTGTCGCGATCGCTGCGCAGGAGTGCGGTTGGTGGGGTGCGGTTGGTGGGGTGCGGTCGGTGGCTGATCGGCTACGCCGCGGCGCTGTGGGTGAGGCGATGGCCTTGCAGGATGTTGTTGGCGAGGGCGAA
>NZ_JACHIH010000023.1 GCF_014203125.1 Rhodopseudomonas rhenobacensis | reverse complement strand
GTCATCGCCGCGCGCGTTGGCCGGTGGCCACCGGCCAACGCGCTAAGCCGCTTCCATCGCACATTTTGCTCAATGGGCAGATACAAGGGGGCGCCGCGTGATGTCGAGGCGCCCCCTTACCCGACCCGGCTTCGCTGCGCTTCGCCGGGTCGACCTCTCCCCGCAAGCGGGGAGAGGTGAAGCGGTGCTTGCAGCGGCGTTCTGCAATCCAGACTGCGCGTGATGGTCTTGGATGGCTTCGCTTTTCGTCTCGCCGCCGTCAATTCGCCACGACCCGGACCGGCGCCGCGCCCGGCGCCCGGCAGGCGCGCAGTTCGGCAGCGATGGCGCCGTTCAGCGCGGCTTCGAGCTGGTCGAACAGCTTGACGATCATCGCCGCGTCGGTGACGCGGTGGTCCCAGCGGACGATCACCTCCATGCCGCCATCGGCATCGAGCTGGCCGTAGCTCAGCAGATACGGCCCCGGGCTCAGCGCATAGAGCTCGCCGGGGCCGAACGCCGCCACCGAGGTGATGCCGTAGCTGCCGGCGTAATTGGCGTGCTGCCGGCCCATGTTGAGGCCGAACGCCCAGGCCAGCTGGCGGATCGGCCAGGGCAGGCTGGTCAGCCGCATCATCCGGCGGAACGCCGGCACCTCGGCGATCGGCGCGGTGCGGGCGTGACAGATCTGCGCGTCGACCTCGGCCAGCGGGATCTCATCGGCGGCCGAGACCTTCTGCATCAGCACGCATTGCTCGCCGTCGAGGCAGCGCGCCACCGCGATCATGCCGACGCTCTGCGGCAATTCGTAGAAATGCGCCCACGGCCATTTGATGAACAGCGTGCGCAGGATCGGCGCGTCGCGCGCCACCAGGCAGAACGCCTTGGCGAAGATCGCGGTCCACCCCGGGCGCGCCGCCGCGACCGCCCGCGCCGCGGCGAGCGGCGAAAGGTCGAGCTTGCGCTTCATCGTGATGAACGGCACCCGGTGCGACGCCCGCATCAGATCGATGACGAACTGCCGAGGCCGCGAGACCTTGCAAAACCTTCCGCGCATTTTACGAGGGCCGCATCACGGCGCCGGCGTGGCGAGCGGCTTGGTCTTGTCGACCACATAGACGGCGATCACCTTGGCGGATTTGTCGCCATGCACCTTGGCGTCGTGCACCACGCCGGCCGGGATCGCGTAGGAATCGCCGGCCTTCAGATGCTGGGTCGGCTGCCCGTCGATCAGCATTTCTGTTTCGCCTTCCAAAACATATCCGGTCTCGATGCCGGGATGGGTGTGTCGCCCGGCGCTGCCGCCCGGCGGGATTTCGGCGATGCCGGTGACGGTGACGTAGCCGTCGGGAAACTCGAGCTTTTGCAGCGGGGTGCGCTTGATGCCGCCCTGCTGCGCCAAGGCCAGATTGCCGATCAGCGCCAGGGTAACCAATCCCAACAGAATTCGTTTCATATTGTCTCCTCCCTGACTGGGAGATTAACAGCGCCGTCTCGGTTGCGGAAGCCGATCGGGCTACGCCGCGATGGGACCGCCGAAGTACGGCATCACAGCACCGCTCATCGGATGCGGCCGGCCCGAGGTGAAGATCAATTGTGCATCGCGGGATTGGCCGGCCGGCGTGCTTGCGCCGCCGAGCAGATTGGCGACCCGCCGGGCGATCGCCGGCGCCGGATCGATCCAGTCCACCGGCCACGGCGCCAGCGCCACCAGCCGGTCGCGCAGCAGCGGATAATGCGTGCAGGCCAGCACCACCGAATCGGTGCGCACGGAGCCGTCCTCGACGAAGCACGGCGCGATCTCCGCCAGGATCTGCGCGTCGCTGACGGTGGCGCCGCCGAGCGCCGCTTCGGCCAATGCTGCGAGATGCGCCGAACCGACCAGCGTCACCTTGCAGGCCTGGGCGAAGTCGCGGATCAGCGCGCGGGTATATTCCAGCCGCACCGTGGCGCTGGTGCCGAGCACCGACACCCGCTTGGTCCGCGAGGCCGCGCAGGCCGGCTTGATCGCCGGCACGGTGCCGACGAACGGCACCTTGTAGCGCGCCCGTAGCGGCGCCAGCGCCATGGTGGAGGCGGTGTTGCAGGCGATCACCACGAGATCCGGGGCGTGGGCTGCGATCAACTCGCCGATCAGCGGCACGACGCGGCCGATCACCGCCGCTTCGCTGCGCTGGCCGTAGGGAAAGAACGCGTCGTCGGCGACATAGACGATGCGCGCGTCGGGTCGGACCTTGACGATCTCGCGCAGCACGGTGAGGCCGCCGAGGCCGGAATCGAACACCAGGATGGTGGGAGAGGCGGACATGCTTGGATGATTCTGCGATGTTTCCCGTGGTCCGCGATGCTAGGCGGTTATGGTTACCGCCTCCTTGCGATCGCAGAACGCGACCGATGAGTCGCGCGAAAAGAGCTTTAGACCGGCAGCAATGGCCGATGTGGGGCAGCGGGCCATTCGATCTGGACCCTATCCTGCGGCCGGACGTCGCCGCCCTGGCGCACGATCGCCATCACCCCGGCCTTGCGGATCAGCCGGCCGTCGGCGTCGCGATCCAGCGTCGCGGCCATCAGGCCCTTCTGGAAATCGTCGATCTGCACGCAGGGGTTGCGCAAGCCCGTCAGTTCGACGACCGCGCTGTCGCCGAGGTGCAACAGGGTGCCGGTCGGCAGCGCCAAGAGGTCGATGCCGCGCGTAGTGACGTTCTCGCCGAGTTCGCCCGGCTGCAGGCGAAACCCCTTGGCGGCGAGTTCGTCGAACAGTTCGGCGTGGATCAGATGCACCTGGCGCAGATTGGGCAGCGTGGGGTCTTTCCGCGCGCGCGAGCGGTGCTTGACGGTGACGCCGCAATGGCCGTCGCCGTCGACGCCGAGGCCCGCCAGCAGCCGGATCGACATTCCCGGAATCTTGCTGAAGTGGTGCCCGCGGCGAAAGCTGACGGCGACGACATGGCTCATATCTGGATCAGCTCTCCCCGAACACCCGCTGGAAGATGGTGTCGACGTGCTTGAAGTGATAGCCGAGGTCGAATTGCTCGGCGATCTCGGCGTCCGACATGTATTTCTTCACGTCCACGTCGTTCTTCAACAGCGTCTGGAAATCGCCTTCGCCGCGCCATACCGGCATCGCGTTGCGCTGCACCAGGCGGTACGACTCCTCGCGCGAACAACCCTTCTGGGTCAGCGCTGTGAGTAGCCGCTGCGAATGGATCAGCCCGCCGAGCCGGTCGAGATTGCCCTGCATGTTCTCCGGGTACACCAAGAGCTTGTCGATCACGCCCGCGAGACGATTGAGCATGAAATCCAGCGTCACGGTGGCGTCGGGCGCCAGCATCCGTTCGGCCGAGGAGTGCGAGATATCGCGCTCGTGCCACAGCACGACGTTTTCCAACGCCGGGGTCACATAGGCGCGCACCATGCGCGCCAGCCCGGTGAGGTTTTCGGTCAAGACCGGATTGCGCTTATGCGGCATCGAGGACGAGCCTTTTTGTCCTTCGGAGAAATACTCCTCGGCTTCCAAGACCTCGGTGCGCTGCAGATGGCGGAATTCGATCGCCAGCCGCTCCACCGACGAGGCGACCACCGCGAGGGTTGCAAAATACATCGCGGCGCGGTCGCGCGGGATCACCTGGGTGGAGATCGGCTCGAGCTTCAGCCCCATCGATGTGGCGACGTGTTCTTCGACCCGCGGATCGATATGCGCGAAGGTGCCGACCGAGCCGGAGATCGCGCAGGTCGCGACTTCTTCGCGCGCCGTCACCATGCGGGCGCGGGCGCGGCTGAATTCGGCATAGGCGTAGGCCATCTTCAGCCCGAAGGTCACCGGCTCGGCGTGGATGCCGTGCGAGCGGCCGATGGTCGGCGTCAGCTTGTGTTCGAAGGCGCGCTTCTTCAAGGCGGCCAGCACCTTGTCGAGGTCGGCGATCAACAGATCGGCGGCGCGCACCAGCTGCACGTTGAAGCAGGTGTCGAGCACGTCCGACGAGGTCATGCCCTGATGCACGAAGCGCGATTCGGGACCTACGAATTCGGCCAGATGGGTGAGGAAGGCGATGACGTCGTGCTTGACCTCGCGCTCGATCTCGTCGATCCGCGCCACGTCGAATTCGGCTTCCTTGCCGCCGGCCCAGATCGCTGCGGCGGCGGATTTCGGGATCACCCCGATTTCGGCCT
This sequence comes from Rhodopseudomonas rhenobacensis, assembly GCF_014203125.1. GTDB lineage: Bacteria > Pseudomonadota > Alphaproteobacteria > Rhizobiales > Xanthobacteraceae > Rhodopseudomonas_A > Rhodopseudomonas_A rhenobacensis. The sequence continues at coordinate 78,436 of NZ_JACHIH010000023.1, read as the reverse complement.
GCGCGTCGGCGGCGTGCGCCTCGATCTCGAACCAGATCTTGAAGCGGGTCAAAGGCTCCCAAATGGAGGCCATTTCCGGACGGGTATAGCGGGGGATCATCGCGTTCTCGCAGGGTTTTGGGGATTGCGCCGCGCTTTAACAGAAAGGGGGGAGGGAGGCCACCGTTTCGCGGGGCGGGTGGATCGCCGGCGCCTGCGTGGGCGCGGCGCGGGGGGCGAGGCGGCGGCGGCGAGGCGGCGGCGGCGTGGCGGCGGCGAGGCGGGGCGGCGAGGCGGCGTGCAGTCGCTTGCTTCTTTCCGGCCCCCGTGTCCCGGACGCGGAGCGGCGCTTGCGCCGCGCCGCGAGCCGGTACCGTTACGGATGCTGCGCTCGGATCTGGCGGTGGAAATGCTTCGCCTCGAACGGCCCCGGCTCGCACCGCAACGCTGCCGCGTTGCGCAGCGTCCGGGGCACGCTCTGGAGAGACCGCGCAGGGCGGGCAAAGCGCAGCGTGGCCACATCCCCCGCTGTCATTCCGGGGCACGAGCGGCGCAAGCCGCGAGCGAACCCGGAATCCAGTATCCCAGAGCGGTGTGCATGAACACGATCGCCCGCCCCGATGCCGCGGCGCCCGGGCCACACGACTCTGATTATTTTCCTAGACCGATTGACGCGCCTTCCAGCAAGGATTATATTCATAAACGTCCCGCCCCGATGCGAGGGGCGTTCGCGATCGTCACGACCGCGGGGCGGGATGCGGTGGACGGGAGCGGCGTTCGAGCCCCGATCGCGCCAGGAGTAATCCTGGCGTTGCGACGGGCTGACGACCACGCAGCCCCCGGACGGCCGAAGTCGCGATATCCCAGCGCATCGCCTTGCGCGGGAGCAGCGCCAAGCCTGCCAGCCCGACGGGCGGCGGCCGCCGGCCGAGAGGCGGTGGCCACCTCCCAGACAGGCCAGCGGGACGGTGCGTCAGTCTCCCTTCAACGGTGGATTACTCAGGTCCGCCCACCGGGGGTCGTTCGCGAACTAAGCCGTTAACACCATCGCGTGCGGAACGCCGGGGGTTTTCCGGTGGAGCCGTGGTGACGAACTCGTGTGCTTGTTTTCATTGCGCACGAGGCCGCGGGTGCATCGGGCACCCGGCGTTCCGCACGCCCTCGTTTAAGGAGGGCAGGGACGTTCCAGCGCAAAACTCGGGCTCGAGGAGCCGCGAGAACGGAGCGACGTGGCTGTTTGACATGGTGGTGGTGATGAATGCGCGCGGTGAGCCGCAGACGGTTAAGCCAACACCAGGCCGCAATAAGCCTAGCTTGCGTTAAACTGGCATCGATTGCAGGTTCCGTTGTAGCCATGTCGGTCTAGTCGGGGGCGGTTCTGGAAGACTTGGAAGTCATCATTCAGGAGTTCACGGCGGCCAAAAAGGACGCGGACGGTCCGATTCGGTGGGTGCTTATGCCGAATACTGACACGGCTAAGGCGCAATTCATCGTTACTGTGCCAAGCCGGCCTATCCTGTCGGCCAAGGTCCACTTGACGGCTCACGTTCACCGGATACCGGTCAAATATGGGTTTTCGTTGATTCTCGGCGGTGTGCACCGAATTGTTGGATTGGACGTTAACCCTGGTCGTGGTCATCTAAATCTTACCGATCTGGGGCGCATTTCTGTCCGGTGCACTCACTGGCAGGCATGGCCTAATGATCTAGTCACCCCGGATGACCGCGACTGTTCGCATTTGCAGTGGTTCAGGGAGTTCTGCCGAAAATCCCTGATTGATTTCAAAGGTTCGTATAGTCCTCCGCCGCATCTGGGTGGTGAGCAAATGAGGCTGTTATGATGACTCTCAAGAGTAGCGCAGAGAGCTTGGAAGCAGCCTGCCGTGAGCTTGTCCGCGTCGAGCGGTCTAGCCTTGGCCTAGAAGTGCAGCTTCCGGTCATCTATCCAAATGGCGATCTTGTTACGGTTGTCGTGACGGAAGAGAACGGCAGCACCATTGTGCACGACGGCGGCTTTGCCGCCATGACACTCGCTACCGCAGGTGTTGCGATCACGCGCAAGATGCGCGACCGCATCGTCGCGCTATCAACCCACTACGGTTGCGAGTTTAGAAACGAACGGATGATTAGGACCGCGCTGGCGGATGACTTGCCGCTTGTTGTTGCCGTAGTGGCGAATGCCTCAAGGACAATCGCGGACCAATTGCTGCAAACTCATGCGCAGCCGCTATTTACGTTCAGGCAAGAGGTGATTGCTCGCGTCAAAGAGTATGTTGGCGCGAAGCGGGTTCGCGAGAATGAAGCCGTCACCGGCAAGAGTGGCACGCAATACAACATTGGAGCCGTGGTTCTGGACAAGGCGCTCCGAGATCCCGTGGCATATGTCGAAGCTGTCAAAGACTTAGATGGCGTGAATAAACGCTTTCGCGAGTTCTATGATATTTCACAGATGCTATTTAACCCGGAGCCAGATCGCATCATCATGTACGACGACAATGCCAATCTGAGGCAAGGCGATCTGATCATCTTGCAAGACGTGAGCAACGTTGTTCGCTTCTCGGATGCCGAAACGCGCTTTAGGCAGATGGCAACTGACTAAGCAGTAGGCCGCAGGTGGGCAAAGCGAAGCGTGCCCACCACCGCGATATGATTGTCATTATGTTCGGCGTTGTGGTGGGCACGGCGCCAGCGCGCCTTTGCCCACCCTACGAGTTACGATCGTTGAGCGCCGTTCAGGCCGCTTAGCTCTCAAACAGACGGCCGTCATTCCGGGGCACGAGCGGCGTAGCCGCGAATGAACCCGGAATCCAGTACTCACCGCCCTGGAATACTGGATTCCGGGTTCGCTCGGCCTACGGCCTCGCGCCCCGGAATGACAGCTTTTTTCGGTCGGCGGCGATAGCAGGCAACTACACCGCTTCCCCCCGCGCCAACGCCGCCGCGTTCCTGATCCCCTCGATATTCGCCTTGTAGCTCTCCAGCGTGCCGCCCTTGAACACCGCGGAGCCCGCGACAAACGCGTTGGCGCCGGCGGCGGCGAGTTCGCCGGACACCGCGGAGGTGACGCCGCCGTCGACCTCGATGTCGATCGGGCGGCCCGCGGTCATCGCCCGCAGGTCGCGGATCTTGTTCAGCGCCGAGGGGATGAAGGCCTGGCCGCCGAAGCCGGGATTGACCGACATCACCAGCACCAGGTCGACCAGGTCGAGCACGTATTCGATGGCGCCGAGCGAGGTGCCGGGATTGATCGAGACGCCGGCCTTCTTGCCGAGCGCGCGGATCGCCTGCAGCGAGCGATGCAGATGCGGCCCCGCCTCGGCGTGCACGGTGATGTGGTCGCAGCCGGCCTTGGCGAAGGCTTCGAGATAGGGATCGCACGGCGCGATCATCAGGTGGGCGTCAAAAATCTTCTTGGTGTGCGGCCGCATCGCCTTGATGACGTCGGGGCCGTAGGAAATGTTCGGCACGAAATGGCCGTCCATCACGTCGAGATGAATCCAGTCGCAGCCGGCCTGATCGACCGCGCGGACCTCTTCGCCGAGCTTGGAGAAATCCGATGCCAGGATCGAGGGCGCGATGACCAGAGGACGAGGCGAAAAAGACATGGGCGCTCCCTGCACGAGACGGCTGATTGATGATCCCGCGTAACATGCTGATAGCGGCGGAGCAATCGAGCGGCGCGTCCGCCTTGCGCCGCAATTGCGTCGGCAAGTTCTGCCGCCGGCGGCAGCTTCTGCCCGGATGCGGCGCCGCAGCGGCGGGCGATCGCATTGTTATCGCGACGGTTTTTCGATGGCACGCGGATTGCTGATCAATACGCAGGGAATGGTATGCCGCACCGCGGCCGATCCAGGAGTTTGCCATGCTGTCAGCCCTTACCGCCGCGTCCTCCGCGCTCGATCTCTTGAAATCGCTGAGCTCGTCGAAAACCTCGTCGACGTCGTCGAGCTCGTCGACCGCGTCGAGCAAGAGCGCGGCCAGCAGCCTGTTCGAGGTCGACAGCGACAAGGACAAGAATTCGTCGACATCGAGTTCGAGCTCCAGCGCTTCGTCGCAAAGCGGCGCGTTGTCGTCGAGCCTGCTCAGCGCGCTGCTCGCGGCGCAGAGCCAGAGCACCGCGACCACCAGCTCGACCTCGTCGACCGACACCACCGCAACGGACCCCCGCGACGCCGCGTTGAAAGATCTGTTCGCCAAGCTCGACAGCGACGGCGACGGCAGCATCACCAAGGCGGAATTCGAAGACAAGCTCGGCGCCGGCGGCACCAACACCGCCAATGCGGATTCGGTGTTCGCCAAGCTCGACAAGAACAGCGACGGCTCGGTCAGCGTCGATGAACTGGGCTCAGCGCTGAAGGGCTCGGACAAGGGCCATCACGCCGGCGGCGCGGCCGGTGCGGGCGGCTCCGGCGGCGGATCGGGCGACGGCTCCGACGTCACCGGCACCACCACCACCACGACGACCAACGCCGACGGTTCGATCACCACCTCGTTGACCTACGCCGACGGCTCCAAGGTGACGATGACCTCGGCCGCCAGCAGCTCGACCTCGTCGGCCAGCGCCAGCTCGTCGTATAATTTCATCGAGCAGATGATCCAGCGCCAAGCCAAGGCGGCCTCGACTTCGGCCGCTTCCTCAGTATCGGTCAGCGCCTGATCGGGCTGACGGACGGCCATATCGGGGTGATCCGCGGGGTGGTCGGGGCTTCCTCCACCCACCACGCGGTCATTCCGGGGCGCGAGCCGCCTAGGCGGCGAGCGAACCCGGAATCTTGCCACCCGTTAGAGAGTCCGCCGCGTGCAGCGAGATTCCGGGTTCGCTCGAGCTAAACGCTCTCGCGCCCCGGAATGACGGGTTATTTCTGCAGCACCGAACGAGGCACAAGCTCAGCGCGCAAACCGCTCCTTCCAGGCCGGCAACGCGCCGGCGAACGGCAGCGCGGTCGCCTCATAGACGCCGCGGGCGATCGCCCGCGACACCGTGTTGGCGGCGATCATGCCGAGCTCGGTGAGCCCCGCCAGCGGATCGATCGGCGTCTTGCCGGTCGCCGCGGCAAACACCAGATCGCCATCGAGCGGCGCGTGCACCGGATAGATCGCCCGCGCCATCCCGGTCTGCGCGATCATCGCCAGCCGCTTGGCCTGCGGCTTATTCAGGATCGCGTCGGTGACCACCACCACCAGCGTGGTGTTCTCCACCGCAGTAGCGCCGGCGGCGCCCTTCAGCCGCATCGTCAGCATCTCAGGGGTGAATGCGGCGGGAAGGCCACGGCCGCCGAATTCATCGCCCTGTTCGAACGGCGCCGCCCAGAACCACGGCCCGTCGCCGACGGTGACGGCGCCGGCGGCATTGACCACCGCCAGCGCGCCGACTTTGATGCCGCCCGGCGTCACCGCGGAGGCCGAGCCGAGCCCGGCCTTGAAATTCGCCGTGGTGGCGCCAAAGCCGGCGCCGACGCTGCCGAGCGCAAAGGTGTCGCTTGCCGCCGCCGCCGCGGCGTAGCCGAGATCGCGATATGGCGGGAACCGGCCCCAGGCTTTGTCGCCGCCGTTGATCAGGTCGAACACGATGGCGCCGGGCACGATCGGGATCAGCGCGCCGCCGACCTTCAAGCCGCGGCCCTGTTCGGCGAGCCAGGCCTGGATCCCGGCGCCGGCGTCGAGCCCGAACGCCGAACCGCCCGCCAGAGCGAAGCCGTCGATCTGCTCCACGGTGGAGGCGAGGTCCAACAGCGCGTCCTCGCGGGTGCCGGGGCCGCCGCCGCGGACGTCCAGCGCCGCCACCACGGGGGTGTCGAACAGCACCGCGGTAACGCCGGAGGCAAGGCGGGCGTCGTCGGCATGGCCGACCTTGACGCCGTCGATGTCGGTGAGCAGATTTTGCATCGGGAACGCTCCGGATCGCGAAACGGTGCAAGTGGTTACCGCTTTCGCACGGCGATCACAACGCCGGGAGCGGGCGCTGCAGCCTTGCATCCGGCCCCGGCTGCGGTGCATCTAGCGGCATGATTCACGATGTCTCGATCCCGGCCGCGCTGATCGCCGGCCTCGTCAGCTTTTTGTCGCCCTGCGTATTGCCGCTGGTGCCGCCATACCTGATCTATCTGACCGGCGCGACCATCGAACACGTCGCCACCGGAGAGCGCGATGCCGCCTCGAAACGCGCGGTGATGATCTCGGCTTTGATGTTCGTGCTGGGATTTTCCACGGTTTTCGTGGCGCTCGGCGCCAGCGCCAGCCTGGTCGGCAGCCTGATCCGCGCCTGGTCGGCGCAGCTGTCGATCATCGCCGGCATCATCATCATCCTGATGGGGCTGCATTTCTTAGGCCTCACCCGGATCGGCCTGTTGATGCGCGAAGGCCGGATGCCGATTCCAAAACCCGTGGGCCTGTGGGGCGCCTATGTGATGGGGCTGGCGTTCGCGTTCGGCTGGACGCCGTGCATCGGCCCGATCCTCGCCGCCATCCTCTCGGTCGCCGCCGCCGAAGCCACCGTCGCCAAGGGCGCCGGACTGCTGGCGGTGTATTCCGCCGGCCTCGGCATTCCGTTCCTGCTGGCGGCGTTGATGGTCGAACAATTCTCCGCGGTGTTCGCGCGGATGAAGCGGCATCTCGCCAATGTCGAGCGCGCCATGGGCGTGCTGATGGTGTTGACCGGAATCGGCTTCCTCACCGGCGCGGTGAGCAGCGTTTCGATCTGGCTGCTGGAGACGTTCCCGGCGCTGGCGAATTTCGGGTAGCGGCTGAAAACAAAAACGCCCCGGCGAACCGGGGCGTCTGAACTCGGTGCGCGACTGCGAAGAATTACTTCGCCGGTTCGATCTCGGCGTAGTTGCCCTTGGCGTCCCACTTGTAGACGACGTAGTCGATCAGCTTGATGTCGCCCTTGGCGTCGAACGACAGCTTACCGAGCACGGTGTCCCACTCGCCGGCCTTGATGGCGTCCATCACCTTCTTCGGGTCGGTGGTGCCGGCCTTCTTGGCGGCTTCCGACCAGATCTGGAACGCCGCGTAGGTGTACAGCGTGTAGCCTTCCGGATCGATGTTCTTGGCCTTGAACTTCTCGACGATCGCCTTGGCGGTCGGTTTGTTGCGCGGGTCGGGGCCGAAGGTGAACAGCGTGCCTTCGGCGAGCGGCCCGGTGATCGAGGCGAATTCCTTGTCGTTCATCGCATCGCCGGCCATCAGCACGGTCTTGAGGCCCTGGTCGCGCATCTGGCGCAGGATCAGGCCGGCTTCCTGGTGATAGCCGCCGACGAACACCAGATCGATGTTCTCACGCTTCAGCCGCGACACGATCGAATTGAAGTCCTTGTCGCCCTTGTTGTAGGACTCGAACATCGCCTCGGTGAAGCCGGCCTTGTTCAGCGCCTTCTTGGTCTCGTCGGCCAGACCCTTGCCGTAAGTGGTCTTGTCGTTGAGGATGGCGACGTTCTTGCCCTTGTAGTTCTTGACGATGTAGTCGGCGGCGACCAGGCCCTGCTGATCGTCGCGGCCGCAGACCCGCAGCACGTTCCACAGCTTGCGTTCGGTGAACAACGGGTTGGTCGAGCCCGGGGTGATCTGCAGCACGTTGCCTTCGGCGTAGGCTTCCGAGGCCGGGATCGACGACGACGAGCAGAAATGCCCGGCGACGAACGGGATCTTGCTGCCGGCGATCTTCTCCGCCACCGAGCGCGCCTGCTTCGGATCGCAGCCGTCATCGCCGACCTGCAGCGCCAGCTTCTTGCCGAGCACGCCGCCGGCGGCGTTGAGATCGACCACCGCCTGCTCGGCGCCGTTCTGCAACTGCCGGCCGAACGCGGATTCCGAGCCGGTCATCGGACCCGCCACCGCCACCGTGATGTCCTGCGCCAGTGCCGTCGTCGACAGCGCCAAGGAGGCGCCGAATGCCAGACCGATGAGTTTGAGTGGTTTCATAGAATGATCCTTGCGGTAATCTTTGCGGGATTGTCGGAACCTCGGCCCGGCGCGCGCCGGGCGCAGTTCACAACCATTGTCCGCTGAATTTCGTGCCAAGTCATCGGCATTTTTCAGGCAGTTTGTCATCCGAATGACGCATCTTGCCGCAGCAATAGCGATGTTAGCGTGTCCCGGACGCGGTGCAGCGCGCAGCGGTGCGCCGCGAGCCGGGACCGTTACGACGGCAGCATCTGAAACGGTCCCGGTTCTGCCGAGCTGCGCAAAGCGCAGCCCCGCGCCCGGAACACGAAGTGAGTGGCGCACTACGCGCCGCGGCCGCCTTCGAGATAGGCGGCGCGGACTTCCGGGCGCTGCAGCAATTCGGCGCCGCTGCCGGACAGCGTGATCAGTCCGTTGACCATCACGTAGCCGCGATGCGCGAGCCGCAGCGCGTGGTTGGCGTTCTGTTCGACGATCAGCACGGTCAGGCCGTCCTGCTTATTCAGGGTGCGGATCGCCTCGAAGATCTGCCGCGCGATCAGTGGCGCGAGGCCGAGCGATGGCTCGTCGAGCAGCAACAGCCGCGGCCGGCTCATCAGCGCGCGACCGATCGCCAGCATCTGCTGCTCGCCGCCGGAGAGCGTGCCGCCGCGCTGGGTCAGGCGTTCCTTCAGCCGCGGGAACAAGGTCAGCACCCGCTCCAGTCCGGCGGCGCGATCGGCTTCGCTGGTCTCGGTGGCGTCGGCGCCCATCTGCAGATTTTCCGCAACGCTCATCCGCGGAAAGATCCGGCGGCCCTCCGGCGATTGCGCGATGCGCAGCCGCGCGATGTGATGCGTCGGCACTTCGGTGATGTCCTGCCCGTCGAATGCGATGCGGCCGGCCTTGGCGCGCGGCTTGCCGAAGATCGTCATCATCAGCGTCGACTTGCCGGCGCCGTTGGCCCCGATCAGCGCCACGATTTCGCCCTGCGCGATGTCGAGGTCGACGCCCTTCAGCGCTTCGATCTTGCCATAGGCGGCGCGCAGGCCGCGGATCGCCAGCAGGGGGGTGGTCATGCGTCTGCCCTCGTGCCCCGGACGCAATGCGATACGAAGTATCGCATTGCAGAGCCGGGGCCGTTCCAGTGCACGGCGCTCGTAACGGTCCCGGCTCTGCGGGGCAGCGCTTGCGCGCTGCGCCGCGTCCGGGACACGGATCGATCAACCCTCACAGCCCCAACTCCTGCTCGACCGCGGCCACCTCGTCGTCTTCGACGCCAAGATAGGCGGCGATCACGCGGGCGTCGTCGCGGACGTGCTGCGGCGTGCCGTCGGCGATCTTGACGCCATAGTCCAACACCACGACGTGATCGGAAATTTCCATCACCACGCTCATGTCGTGCTCGATCAGCAGGATCGAGGTGTTTCCCTCGGCGCGGATCGACATCAGCAATTCGCTCAAGCCGGCGCTCTCGCGGGCGTTGAGGCCGGCGGCGGGCTCGTCGAGACAGAGCAGCGCCGGGGTGGTGCACATCGCCCGCGCGATCTCCAGCCGGCGCTGGTCGCCATAGGGCAGGTTGCCGGCGGCGTCGTCGGCGCGCTCCAACAGCCCGATTCGTTTCAGCCAGATTCGCGCGAGCTCGATCGCGCTGGCTTCGGCACTGCGCCACGACGGCGCGCCGATCAGCCCGAGAAAGGTCAGCCCGGAGGCACGCATCAGGGCGTTGTGCTGCGCCACCATCAGGTTTTCCAGCGCGGTCATGCCGGGAAACAGCCGGATGTTCTGGAAGGTGCGCGCCACCTTGGCGATCTTGGAAATGCGGAAATCGTTCAGCCGCTGCAGCTGGTAACTTTTGCCGTCGCGATGGCTCAGCCGGATGGTGCCGCCGGTCGGCTTGTAGAAGCCGGTGATGCAGTTGAACACGGTGGTCTTGCCGGCGCCGTTGGGGCCGATCAGCGCGGTGATCTCGCCGTGCCGGGCTGCGAACGACAGGCCGTTGACCGCGACGATGCCGCCGAACCGCATCGCCAGATTGTCGACCTCGAGGATGGGATCGCCGCTCATCGGCCTTCCTTGACGAGGTCGGAGGAGATCGCCCGGCTCTGTTCTAGAAATACAGTCGGGGCGCGGTGGCCGATCAGGCCGCGCGGCCGCCAGATCATCAACAGCACCATCGCCAGGCCGAACACCAGCATGCGGTACTGATCGAGACCGCGGAACAGCTCAAAGCCGCCGATCATCGCCACCGCGGCCAGCGCCACGCCGAGCTGCGAGCCCATGCCGCCCAGCACCACGATCGCCAGCACCAGTGCGGATTCCTGGAACGTGAAGGACTCCGGCGAGATGAAGCCCTGCCGGGTGGCGAAGAAGGCGCCGGCGAAGCCGCCGAACATCGCGCCGGTGGCGAATGCGGTGAGCTTGGTGGTGGTGGTGTTGATGCCGAGCGCGCGGCAGGCCACCTCGTCCTCGCGCAGCGCTTCCCAGGCGCGACCGATCGGCAGCCGGCGCAGCCGGATCGTCACCCAGTTGGTCAGCAGCGCCAGTGCCAGGATCAGATAGAACAGGAACACGATGCGGTGGGTCGGTGAGAATTCGATGCCGAGCCGGGCGGCGAGGCCGTCCTCGGCCGGGGTCAGCGGAATGCCGAACATCGTCGGGCGCGGAATGCCCGAGATGCCGTTGGGGCCGCCGGTCAGGCTCTGCCAGTTGATGATGACGAGGCGGATGATCTCGCCGAACGCCAGCGTGACGATGGCGAGATAGTCGCCGCGCAGCCGCAGCACCGGAAAGCCGAGCAACACGCCCCAGAACGCCGCGAGGATGCCGGCGAGCGGCAGGCAGACCCAGAACGACAGCCCGAAATTGGTCGCCAGCAGCGCATAGGAATAGGCGCCGACCGCGTAGAACGCCACGTAGCCGAGGTCCAGCAGCCCGGCGAGGCCGACCACGACGTTGAGGCCCCAGCCCAGCATCACATAGGTCAACACCAGGATGCCGAGATCGAGGATGTAGCGCTGATCGTAGAAGATCACCGGCATCAGGAAGGTGAAGCCGAGCATCAGCGGCGGCAGCACCCGGCCGGCGAACGACAACGCGCCCTGCACTTTGGGGCCGACGCTGTGCACGGTGCCGACCGGGCCCCACCACCAGCGCAGCAACTCGACGACGATACTGCCTGCGAACACCGCGCCGACCATCGCGGCGAGGTCGCCGAACCTGGTCCAATAGATCAACTGGCCGGTCGGGCCGGCCTCGGTGCGCACGCCGATCATCAGCGAAAACAAAACCAGCGCCACCAGGGCGCTGATCAGCGACTTTTTGAAAATGAACGCGACGTCGAGGCCGCGCTTCTTGGCGGCAGCGGCGGTCGCGGCGGCGGCGGGGGCCGGAGTGAGGGGTGCCACGCGCGCGCTCAGACTTTTTCAACTTCCGGACGGCCCAACAGGCCGGTCGGAAGGAAGATCAAAACGATGATCAGAATCGAGAACGCCGCAACGTCCTTGTACTCGACCGAAAAGTAGGCCGACCACAGCGTTTCGATCAGGCCGATCAGGAGGCCGCCGAGCATCGCGCCGGGCAGCGAGCCGATGCCGCCCAAGACCGCTGCGGTGAACGCCTTGATGCCGGCGACGAAGCCCATGAAGAAGTCCACCAGGCCGTAATACAGCAGGTACATCATGCCGGCGACCGAGGCCAGCGCGGCACCAATGACGAAGGTCATCGAGATGGTGCGGTCAACGTCGACGCCAAGCAGCGCCGCCATGGTCTGATCCTGTTCGCAGGCGCGCATGTCGCGGCCGAGCCGGGTTTTGGCGACCAGCCAGGTGAAGATCGCCAGCAGCACCACCGTGGTGATCACCACGATGATCTGGATGTTCGACAGCCGCACCACGAAGCCGTCGGCTTCATACAGCGTATAGCCGCCGGTGATGATCGGCGGCACCGGCTTGACCCGGGCGCCCTGCGCCACCTGCGAATAATTCATCAGCACGAACGACATGCCGATCGCCGACAGCATCGGCGCCAGCCGGAACGAGTGCCGCAGCGGCCGGTAGGCGATGCGTTCCACGGTCCAGCCGTACAGCGCGGTGATCGCCATCGACACCAGCAGCACGATCAACAGGATCACCGGCACGAAGGTGAGGCCGAGCGAAACCAGGATCAGGAACGAGATCAGCGCGATGAAACCGCCGATCATGAAGACGTCGCCATGGGCGAAATTGATCATGCCGACGATGCCGTAGACCATCGTGTAACCGATCGCGATCAGGCCGTAGATCGAGCCGAGCACGATACCGTTGATCAGTTGTTGGGCGAAATAATCCATGGGCTGCCGCGTTGGAGACCGAACAAACTCATATCGATGCCGATCGGCCATGCAAGACCGATGCCCACTTTACGGCGTGGGGACCGACGCGATGGGGACCCGGGCAGTCGGAAATCGCATACGGTATTTTTCTAACAGTGCGAATCGGCGGCGGCAACAGATCAGGCTGCGACTTATGGCGGACGGGTGTGGATGGCGGTTCTTTCACCGCGGTTTGCACGCAGCCGTGATCGTGGACCGGGATTTTTTGCGCAACCTTTTTCGCGCGACGCCGGTTGGTTCTTGTTGCTACCCACCAAGCAGGCGTTGGAATGCCGAAACAGAACCAGCCGCGTCAGGGTCAGCAGAACCAGACCCCGAGTCAGAAGCCCGGCCAGCAGGAGCAGGGCGGGGGCCAGAAGCCCGGCCAGCAACAGCAGGAGCCGAGCAAGGGCGCCAAGCCCCGCGAGCGCTAGCTCTTTCATCGTCTGGAAGTCCCGCCGCAAGGCGGGATTTCTTTGCCTGTTGAGAGGTATTCAGGTGAGGCGAATCCGCCGTTAAGGTTAACAAAACCTTTCGATTGCCAGTCACGGTTAACAGATGGTTACCTTCCGCGACCGTGACCGCCCTTGCGACCGGGCTGCCATGGATGGTGGTGGAACCGGACGGCTGCGACATGATGGCGACGAACTGGCGGATCAGTACCTTCAACGGCGCGCTGCTGGCGGCCTATTTCATACCGTCCTGGACGGCGGCGGCGCTCCGGATCATGATTTCCCCGGTGTCGGGGTTCTACGACCGGCCGAACATTTCGATCGCCTTGTTCATCAGCGACTATCTGCACCTCGCCGCGATGTCGACGGTGCGCGCCGCCTGGCTGCTGGCGCTCGGCAAGCTGACGGTGGTGGCGTTCTTCGGCGTGTTCGTGGTGCTGACCACCCGGGTCAACATCCGCAAGGCCGGCGGCTGCGACGAGGCGCTGGGCTTCGCGCTGGCGATCGGCAGCCTGATCAGCTTCGTCAGCATGGTGATGGCCGCCAAGGTCGGCGAGGCGGCGGCGTTGCGGCTGCACGCCACCGAACTGCTGCTGTTGCTCGGCACCGCGATCCTGTTGGCGGTGGAGCCGCCGCTGTCGCGCAAGGCGGCCCACGACGACGTCGCTTCTGAAGAGCCGGCGGAACCGGCTTACATGCCGCCGCAGTCGAAGGCGGCATAGTGCGATTGCCCGCGGGCCGGGACAAAACGCGCGCTAGCGAAAGAACAGTCTCGTCAAAATCGCCACGTTGAGCGCGATGGCGAAGCCGACCATCCATTTCACCAGGATGAGTTCAGAGCGAATTTTGGTGAGTTCGTTGTCGACGCGGGAAAAGCGGTCATCGTAGTTCGCCAGCGTTTCGGAATTGCTCTCTTCCTGTCGCTGCTCTCGGACTGGCACCGGACTCTCCGCTGCTTTTGAACGCCTTCGCCTTCGATTGAACGATTGAAGCACTCGCGCGGCTGCGAAGCCAGCGCGTTCCCCTCCCCTCTTGCGGGCCCCGCAAGGGGGAGGGGAACAGAGGCGCTCCTCTATCACCGCTGCGTCAGAAACCCGATCACCGCGTCGGTGAACGCGTGCGGCTGTTCGATGTTGGAGATGTGCGCGGCGTCGAGCAGCGTCATGCTGGCGCCGGGAATCCGGCTGCGGATGAATTCGCCGGCGGCGACCGGGGTGGACTGGTCGTGGCGGCCGACGATCACGAGCGTCGGCTTGGCGATCTGCGGCAACAGCTCGCGCTGATCCAGCGTGCTCAGCGTCTCGCAGCAGGCCATATAGCCCTCGACCGGCGTCGCCAGCAGCATGGCCCGCAATCGCTCGGTCGCCTGTGGCTCTCGCTCGCGAAACTCCGCGGTCAGCCAGGCGGCGATCACGGTGTCGGCGATCGCCTGCAGCCCGCCATCGCGCACCAGCTTGATGCGATTCTGGAAGTTGGTCGGGTCCGGGTAGTAGCAGGTGGTGTTGGCCAGGATCACCCGGTCGAGCCGCTCCGGCGCGTGGGCGGCGAGCCACTGCCCCTCCATGCCGCCCATCGACAGTCCGCACCAATGCGTCTTGGCGATGTTCAGCCCGTCGAGGATCGCCAGCACGTCGCGGCCGAGCCGCTCCATCGTGTAGGGGCCGGGCGGCACCTGGGATTTGCCGTGGCCGCGGCGATCGTAGCGCACCACGCGGAAAAGGTTGGTCAGCGCCAGCATCTGCGGCTTCCACATCTCCGTGGTGCAGCCGAGCGAATTCGACAGCATCAGGGTCGGCGCGCCGTCGCGGCCCTCCACCGACACGTTCAACAGGCAACCGTCGGCATCGATCAGCGGCATCTGTGGTCTCCATGTGAAAGGACGGCACGGCGCGGTGCCGTGCGATTGTGCGGTGCACGGCCGGCCGCGTCGAGCGCGGCGCCCGGGCGGCCGCGGCTGACAGCTTGCAGCCCGGTGATGATGCGTGGGACGCAGGTCATGGCGGCGGCTCCGGCCGATTGTGGTGGCTGGGCGATGCTGTATCATCGCGATTCTGCCAAGCTTTTTCTTTTCCCGCAGCCGTGCTTTACTCGACGAACAGCGCCGCCGAGCAAGGCGGCCCTAAGGGAGGATAGTCGATGGCCATGACGATGAGCGGCGAGGTCCACCTCGTCGCGCCGCGTGCGCTGGTGTGGGAAAAACTCAACGATCCCGAAGTGCTGAAGGCCTGCATCCCGGGCTGCGAGGAGCTGGAAAAGACCGAGGACGCCGAGGGCTTTCGCGCCGTCGCCAAATTGAAGGTCGGGCCGGTGTCGGCGCGCTTCAAGGGCCGCGTCACCCTCACCGATCTCGATCCGCCGAACGGCTACACCATCACCGGCGAAGGTGAGGGCGGCGTCGCCGGTTTCGCCAAGGGCGGCGCCACCGTCGGGCTGACCGACAACGAAGGCGGCACGCTGTTGTCCTACAATGTCGAAGCCCATATCGGCGGCAAGCTGGCGCAGCTCGGGCAGCGGCTGATCAACGGCTCGGCGAAGAAACTCGCCGACGAGTTCTTCTCGAATTTCGGCAAGGCGGTGCAGCCGGCGGTGCAATCCGACGCCTGAGCGATCAAGTTGTTTTGACTGCGGATCGGCGGATTTGGCTGCGCCGCGGCCGCCCTCGCCATGTTGCCGACCGCGGCGATGGTCCATAAGATGTGGCGGAACCGGCAAGCGAACAACAAACGTAGATAGTCGGACCAATATCATGACGCTCTGCCGTCCAACGCGGCGGCGCGGATCAAGAGAGTGCTGATGGCGAAAATTTCCCTGATCGTGAATGGCAATCCCGTCACCGCGAACGTCGACCCGCGCACCTTGCTGGTGCAGTTCCTGCGCGAAAATCTGCGGCTCACCGGCACCCATGTCGGCTGCGACACCTCGCAATGCGGCGCCTGCGTGGTGCATCTCGACGGCAAAGCGGTGAAGTCCTGCACCACGCTCGCGGTGATGGCCGACGGCCACAGCGTCACCACGATCGAGGGGCTCGCCGCCGACGGCGCGCCGCTGCATCCGATGCAGGAAGCGTTTCGCGAGCATCACGGGCTGCAATGCGGGTTCTGTACCCCGGGCATGATCATGACCGCGGTCGATCTGGTGCATCGCAAGGGCCATGACCTCAGCGATCACACCATTCGCGAAGAGCTCGAAGGCAATCTGTGCCGCTGCACCGGCTATCAGAACATCGTCGAATCGATCGCCGCCGGGGCCAAGGCGATGGGCAATTCCGATCTGACGTAACTCTGTCCGCTGCAGCGTCGCAAGCGATCCCGAGGACCTCATGTACGAATTCAAATATCATCGCCCGGCGACCGTGCGGCAGGCCGCGAATATCCTGCTCAAGAACGAGGACGCCAAGCTGATCGCCGGCGGCCACACGCTGCTGCCGGTGATGAAGCAGCGCCTCGCGGCGCCGCCGCATCTGGTCGACCTGTCGCATGTCGAGGGGCTCGACGGCATCGAGATCAAGGGCCGCTCTCTGGTGATCGGCGCCACCGCCAAGCACGCCGACGTCGCGGCTTCCGCAATCGTCGGCGAGGCGATCCCGGCCTTGGCTGAACTCGCCTCGCTGATCGGCGATCCGGCGGTGCGCCACAAGGGCACGATCGGCGGTTCGCTCGCCAACAATGATCCGACCGCGGACTATCCGGCGGCGGTGCTGGCGCTCGGCGCCACCATCGTCACCAACAAGCGCAAGCTGAAGCCGGAGGAGTTCTTCCAGGGGCTGTTCACCACCGCACTGGAGCCGGACGAAATCATCACCAAGGTCTCGTTCCCGATTCCGAAGAAGGCCGCCTACATCAAGTTCCGCAATCAGGCGTCGCGCTACGCGCTGGTCGGCGTGTTCGTCGCCAAGCGGCCGTCCGACGTCCGCGTCACCGTGACCGGCGCCGGCTCCGAGGGCGTATTTCGCGTCACCGCCTTCGAGGAGGCGCTGAAGAAGCGTTTTTCGCCGAAGGCGCTGGACGGCATCCACGTCGACGCCGACGGCCTCAATAGCGACCTGCACGGCAGCGCCGAATATCGCGCGCATCTGATCGGCGTGCTGGCGAAGCGCGCGGTCGAGGCCGCCAATGCCAAGCCGGAGAAGGAACTGCCTGAGCCCGACCCGACCCAGCCGTCGGTGGGGTAGCACGCGATGACCGCAGCCACCGCCTTGCCCGGATCCGTCGACGCCACGCTGGAGCTCTTGACCAACCAAGGCTATCTCGCCGAGCGCCAGCTTGCGACGGTGACGTATCTCGCGCTGCGCATGGGGCGGCCGCTGTTTCTCGAAGGCGAAGCCGGGGTCGGCAAGACCGAGATCGCCAAGGTGTTGGCGGCCGCACTCGACCGCAAGCTGATCCGGCTGCAGTGCTACGAAGGCCTCGATATCGCGTCCGCGGTGTACGAGTGGAACAGCGCCGCGCAGATGATCGCGATCCGGCTCGCCGAAGCCGCCGGCGACACCGACCGCGACCAGCTATCCAGCGACATCTTCGCCGAGCGCTATCTGATCAAGCGGCCGCTGCTGCAGGCGCTGCAGCCCGACGTCGCAGGAAGCCCGGTGTTGTTGATCGACGAACTCGACCGCGCCGACGAAGCGTTCGAAGCCTATCTGCTGGAAATCCTCTCCGATTTCCAGGTGACGATCCCGGAGTTCGGCACCATCAAGGCGCCGACGCCGCCGATCGTGATCGTCACCTCGAACCGCACCCGCGAGATCCACGACGCGCTGAAGCGGCGTTGTCTGTATCACTGGGTTGATTATCCCTCAGCCGAGCGCGAGCTGGCGATCGTGAAATCCCGGGTGCCGAATATCTCCGCCAAGTTGTCGCAGCAGGTGGTGCGGTTCGTGCAAGCGTTGCGCGAGCAGGATTTCTACAAATCGCCCGGCGTCGCCGAAACGCTCGACTGGGCCACCGCGCTGACCGAACTCGACGCCCGCGCGCTGACCGCGCAGGTGGTCGGCGATACGCTCGGCGCCTTGTTGAAGTATCAGGACGACATCACGCGGATGCAGGGCGACACGCTGCAGAAGGTGCTGAAGGAAGCGGTGAGCGAATAGCTGCGTTCTAAGTTAGATTTTGGGGGAATGCGGCGCATCGAGCGCGGTCTTCACCTCTCCCATGGGGAGAGGTCGGCGCGTAGCGCCGGGTGAGGGGTTGCGCCCTTTCGATAGACCGTACCCCCTCACCCCAACCCTCTCCCCATGGGAGAGGGAGCTCGCTTCCGGTGCCGTGACGCCTCGACTGACACTCGAAAGAAATTCGGACGAGTCCCATGACGATCATCGATCACCTCAATCCTCCCACCGGCATGATGGCCGACAACATCGTCGGCTTCGCCCGCGCGTTGCGCGCCGCCGGGCTGCCGGTCGGGCCGGGCGCGGTGATCGACGCGCTGAATGCGATGCAGTTGATCGAGATCGGCAATCGCGGCGATCTGTACGCCACGCTGCAGGCGATCTTCGTCAAGCGGCACGAGCACGCTCTGGTGTTCGCACAAGCCTTCGCGTTGTTCTTCCGCGCCGCCGAGGACTGGAAGCACATGCTGGATTCTATTCCGTTGCCGGACCACGCCAAGAAAAAGCTGAAGCCGGCGTCGCGCCGCGTGCAGGACGCGCTGGCGCAGCCGGCGACGCACGAGGTGCCGCAACAGCAGGAGCAGGAGTTGCGGCTGTCGGTGTCCGACAAGGAAATCCTGCAGAAGAAAGACTTTGCGCAGATGAGCGCCGCCGAGATCGCGCAGGTGACCCGCGCGATCGCGCAGATGCGGTTGCCGCAGGCCGAATTGCGCACGCGGCGCCACGCGCCGGATCAGCACGGCTTGCGGCTCGATCTGCGCCGCACGTTGCGCGGCAGCCTGCGCACCGGCGGCGACATCGTCGATATCCGCAAGCTCGGCCGCATCGACAGGCCGTCGCCGATCGTGGCCTTGCTCGATATCTCCGGCTCGATGAGCGAATACACCCGATTATTCCTGCATTTCCTGCACGCCATCACCGACGCCCGCAAGCGCGTCTCGGTGTTCCTGTTCGGCACCAGGCTCACCAACGTCACCCGCGCGCTGCGCGAGCGCGACCCCGACGAGGCGCTGGCGAATTGTTCGTCGGCGGTGGAGGATTGGGCCGGCGGCACGCGGATTTCGGCGTCGCTGCACGTCTTCAACAAGCAATGGGCGCGCCGCGTGCTGGGGCAGGGCGCCATCGTGCTGCTGATCTCCGACGGGCTGGAGCGCGAGGCCGACGCCAAGCTGTCGTTCGAGATGGACCGGCTGCACCGCTCCTGCCGGCGGCTGATCTGGCTCAACCCGCTGCTGCGGTTCGGCGGCTTCGAGGCCAAGGCGCAGGGCATCAAAATGATGCTGCCGCACGTTGACGAATTCCGCCCGGTGCATAACTTGACCTCGATGCAGGCGCTGATCGCCGCGCTGTCCGCGCCGCCGCCGGTGCATCAGCGCGCGCTGATCCGGTCCGCGGCCTGAAGAAAGAGTTCGCATGCTCAATCGCGACGACGACATTCTGCAAGCCGCCGAGGACTGGCGCAACGCTGGCCACGGCGTCGCGCTGGCGACCGTGGTCGAGACCTGGGGCTCGGCGCCGCGGCCGGCCGGCTCCAGCCTGGTGATCAACGACGACGGCACCTTTCTCGGCTCGGTGTCGGGCGGCTGCGTCGAGGGCGCGGTGGTCACCGAAGCGCTCGACGTGATCCAGAGCGGCGAGCCGAAGCTGTTGGAATTCGGCGTCGCCGACGAGACTGCCTGGCAGGTGGGCTTGTCCTGCGGCGGCACCATTCGGGTCTTCGTCGAGAAGGTCGATTAGTCGTGAAGCTTTCGACGCTGACCGAACTGAATGCCGAGCGCGCCGCGCGCCGTCCCGCCATCGTCGTCACCGACATCAGTAGCGGCGAGCAGCGGCTGGTGAAGGCCGCCGATTTCGCCGCCGATCCTTTGCGCGACGCGCTCGCCAAGCAATTGCGGATGGGCAAAAGCGGCAGCGTCGAGGTCGACGGCAAGAAACTGTTCCTCAACGTCCACGCGCCGACCGCCAAGCTCGTGATCGTCGGCGCGGTGCATATCAGCCAGGCGCTGGCGCCGCTGGCGCGCTCGCTCGGCTACGACGTCACCGTGGTCGATCCGCGCACCGCGTTTGCCAGTGTCGAACGCTTTCCCGACGTGCCGCTGATTGCCGAATGGCCGGAGCTGGCGCTGCCGCCGCTCAATGTCGATCATTACACCGCCTTCGTCGCGGTGACGCACGATCCGAAGATCGACGATCCGGCGCTGTTGCACGCCTTCGCCCGCGATTGTTTCTATATCGGCGCGCTCGGCTCGAAGAAGACCCACGCCCGACGCGCCGATCGCTTGAAGGCGCAGGGCGCCAGCGATTCCGACATCGCGAAAATTCACGCCCCGATCGGGCTTGCGATCGGCGCGGTGTCGCCGTCGGAGATCGCGGTTTCGATCATGGCGGAAATCACCGCGACGCTGCGGCTGCCGAAAGCGAGCGCGTCGTGAAGTTCGGCCCGGTCGCCCCGGCTGATGCGATCGGCGGCGTCACCGTGCATACGCTGCGCCGGGGCGCGCTGCTGTTGAAGAAAGGCACGCTGATCGGCGATGCCGAGGTGGCCGCGCTCACCGCGGCCGGCGTCAACGAGATCGTCGTGGTGCAGCTTGAGCAAGGCGACGTCTCCGAGGACGTCGCCGCGGCCAGTGTCGCGGAGGCGGTGGCGGGCGAGGGCGTCACCGTCGAGCGCGCCTTCACCGGCCGCGCCAATCTGTTCGCCGCACAAGCCGGCGTGCTGGTGGTCGATCGCGAGGTGGTCGATCGCATCAACCGGGTCGACGAGGCGATCACCTTTGCGACGCTGGCGGCGTTCAAGCCGGTGGTCGAGGGCGAGATGATCGCCACCGTGAAGATCATTCCGTTCGGCGTTGCAGGAAGCCTGCGCGACGCTGCGGTGGCGGCGGCACACGGCGGCGCGCTGACCATCGCGCCGTATCGGATCAAGCGCGTCGGCGTGGTGTCGACGCTGCTGCCGGGCTTGGCGCCGAAGGTGATCGACAAGACGCTGCGGGTCACCGCCGAGCGCTTGGCGCCGGCCGGCGCAAGTATCATCGCAGAGCGCCGCGTGGCGCATGACGAGATCGCGCTGGCAGCGGCGATCGAGGAATTGCTCAAGCTCGGCGCCGAACTGGTGATCGTGTTCGGCGCCTCGGCGATCGCCGACCGCCGCGACGTCATCCCGGCGGCGATCGACCGGATCGGTGGCAGCATCGCGCATTTCGGCATGCCGGTCGATCCCGGCAATCTGTTGCTGATCGGGCAAGCGCAGGACGTGCCGGTGCTGGGCGCCCCGGGCTGCGCGCGGTCGCCGGTGGAGAACGGCTTCGACTGGGTGCTGATGCGATTGCTCGCCGGCCTTGCGGTGAGCCGCGAGGACATCACCGGGCTCGGCGTCGGCGGGCTGTTGATGGAAATCGTGACGCGGCCGCAGCCGCGCGTGCCGGTCGATGCCGAGACTAGCCGCCGGGTCGCGGCGATTATTCTCGCCGCCGGCCGCTCGACCCGGATGGGCGGGCCGAACAAATTGCTGGCTGAACTGAACGGCACGCCGCTGGTGCGAATCGTCGTCGAACAGGCGCTGGCCTCGAAAGCCACCGACGTCATCGTTGTCACCGGCCATCAGGCCGACAAGGTCGAAGCCGCGCTCGGCGGGCTCAAGATTCGCGTGGTGCACAATCCGGATTTTGCGCAAGGCCTCGCCTCATCAGTGAAAACCGGCATCGCCGCGGTGCCGGCGGCGTCCGACGGCGCCGTGGTCTGCCTCGGCGACATGCCGCTGGTCGATGCGCGGTTGCTGGATCGGCTGATCGAGGCGTTCGCGCCGGATCGCGGCGCGCTGATCGCGGTGCCGGTCAGCGATGGCCGGCGTGGCAACCCGGTGCTGTGGTCGCGGCGGTTCTTTGCCGAACTGATGACGCTGGACGGCGACATCGGCGCCCGTCACCTGATCGCCAAGCACAGCGAAGCGGTCGCCGAAGTAACCGTCGACGGCGCCGGCGCCTTCCTCGACATCGACACCCCGCAAGCCTTGGAAGACGCCCGCCGCGGCTGAGCGGTCGGCCTTCGGGCTTTGTTCACCAAGTTGAAACGACCCTTCGTTACAGTCCGCGGCATTGACCTTCGGGGGAGGGGACTATGACGTTGACGGAAGCGGCGCGCTTGAGCGCGCTGGTGCTGGCTTGTGCGCTACTGATCGCAGAGCTGTTGCTGATCACGCCGTCGCAGGCGGCCGGCGCCTTTGCGATCGGCAGATGCGGCGCCTATGGCCAGGCGTTCGACTATCCGGTCGAGAGCGCGGCGATCACCGCGGCGCGCAAGCAATGCAAGGGCAACTGCACCACGGTGACGATGAAGCGCGCCTGCGCCGCGCTGGCGGTGGATATGAAGAACCCGTGCGGTCCTTATGGCTACGCGGTGAAGCCGAAGATTTCCTCGTCGCTCAACGAAGCCACCCGCAAGTGCTACGAGTTCGGCGGCAAGCAATGCGTGATCCGGGCCTGGGTCTGCGACGCCAAAGGGTGAGCGGCGACGATGGCTATTGCCGGAGCAGCACGCCGATCCGGCCATAGCCGCCGCGGCGCGCAAAACCGTCTTCCAGATAGCCTATGGCGGCGGACCATTCCAAAGCGTCGAAGCGCACCCCGGTGACGTGCAGACCTACGCGGTATTGCCGGCTGTAATCGTCGCGGAACGCCGACGCTTCCGGGCCGACCCAGGCTTGGTCGAACAGCCGCCAGCCCGCGGCGATCCGCCCGCCATAGCCGCCGCCGCGCGTGGTCAGCGACAGCGAGGTCGCGAGCATCAATTCCGGCGTCGGCTGCCACCAGGTCTCGGCGGCGGCCTGCAGGCCGAGCCGGGTGCCGCGCAGCTGATCGAACCGCGACGTCGGATCGTTGTTCTCCAACGCCGGGCCGGCCATCAGCTTCAGCTCGAACTCGCCGCGTTTGATGCGGAGGCCGCCGAGGAGCGCGCCGCGAAAGATCAGCGTGCTGCTGTCGCGATAGCGTTCGAGACTGCGCGACAGCAATAGCCGGGCGAACACGCCGTCATTGTTGAGGCCACCCGGCGCCCATTGCAGCCCGCCGGAGGAGGCCAGGCTGCCGCGCCATAGATCGAAGCCGGCGAACAGCAGGACTTGCTCGGGCCGGCTGCCGCCGCTCAGCGGATCCAGCAACGGCGCGTCGATCGCGTCCTGGGCCAGCACGCCGCCGCCGCCGATCACCGCGGCCGCCACGCCCAGCACGCTTACGCCGACGCCACGCACCGAATGCCCCACTCAACTCATTCGACGACACTCCGACGATGCAATTAGAGCGTGCGGCTGGCCCAGCGTCCAGCCGGGCGAGGAGAACGATGGAGGAACGTCGGCGAAAATTCAGCGGCTCAAGCTCACCCGCTTGATCAGCGCCATCGCCGCCGCCGGCGCGCGCAGCTTGGCCTCGTGGATCACATAGGCGAACACGTCGCGCGGCTGCTTTTTCGCTTTGGTCTTGTCGACCCGCGGCAGATCGGCCGGCTCGCCGCCCTTCGCCCACAGCTGCAGCCGCTCGCTCCAGGCGTCGAGCGCCTTCGGCGGATAGCCGGTTTTCACCGTCTCCTTGCCCTTCTGCAGCCGGGCATAGACGAAGTCGCCGGTGAGGTCGGCGATCGCCGGATAGGTGGCGTGTTCCGAGAACACCACCGGGACCCGATGCTGGCGCAACAGGCCGATAAACTCAGGCACGCAGAAACTGTCGTGCCGGACCTCCACCACATGGCGAAGCGCGTGGCCGTCCAACTGCCGCGGCAGCAGGTCGAGGAACCGGGCGAAGTCGTCGGCGTCGAATTTCTTGGTCGGCGCGAATTGCCACAGCACTGGCCCCAGCCGGTCGCCCATTTCCAGCACCCCGGAGTGATAGAACCGATCGATGCTGTCGCCGGCCTCCGCCAGCACCTTGCGGTTGGTGACGAAGCGCGGCCCCTTCAGCGCAAACACGAAGCCGTCCGGAACCTCGCGCGCCCATTTGCGGAAGCTTTCCGGCTTCTGTGAGCCGTAGAAGGTGCCGTTGATCTCGATCGAGGTCAGTTGCGAGGCGGCGTAGCCGAGTTCTTTGGCGTGCGGCAGCTTATCGGGATAAAATACCCCGCGCCACGGCGCGAAGGTCCAGCCGCCGACGCCGATGTGGATTTTGCCTGCCATCGCAGCTGCCCCTTGCGGATTGTCCGGGTCGTCCCCATCTAGCTTGTAACGGCGACGTCGATGCTTCACAGCATCCGGCGCTGGAACGACCACAGAATAATCAGGGAGCGCCGGATGTACGCGCACCTGTTGTTCGTGGTCGTTAGCATTTTGGGGCCGATTTTGCCGGTCCTCACGGGTTTGACCACCCGATTCCCCCTGAATTTCCTGCACAAGATCTCGTAAGACAGGTCAGGGGCCGCCTTGGCATCGTCCGGCGCCGCAGATATATGCTGGCGCCATGAATGAAACCGTCAGACCGAGCAGCGCGACGCAACCGCAGATCCAAGGCCCGCTGCAGTTGTCCGTCATCGTACCGACCTTCAACGAACGCGACAATGTGACACCGCTGTTCCAGCGGCTGCAGGTCGCGCTGGCGGGCATTGCCTGGGAGGCGGTGTTCGTCGACGACAACTCGCCCGACGGCACCAGCGACGTGGTGCGGGCGCTGGCTGCCGGCGACTCCCGGGTGCGCTGCATCCGGCGGATCGGCCGGCGCGGGCTGTCCGGCGCCTGTATCGAAGGCATCCTGGCCTCCAGCGCGCCCTATGTGGCGGTGATCGACGCCGATCTGCAGCACGACGAAACCCAATTGGCGAAGATGCTCGGGCTGCTGCAGGCCGGGCAGGCCGATCTGGTGATCGGCAGCCGCTACATCGAGGGCGGCAGCGCCGACAGTTTCAACAAGCATCGCGCCGGCGCCAGCGCGCTGGCGACCGAAGTGGCGAAGCGGGTGCTGCGGATCGACGTCGCCGATCCGATGAGCGGATTCTTCATGATCCGGCGCGAGCGCTTCGAGCAATTGGCGCCGCAATTGTCCACCCAGGGCTTCAAGATCCTGCTCGACGTCATCGCCACCGCGCACGGCGCGCTGCGCATCGTGGAAATTCCCTATACCTTTGCCAGCCGCCTGCATGGTGAGAGCAAGCTCGACTCCATGGTGATGCTGGATTTCCTCGGCCTGGTGCTGGCGAAATTCACCAACGACATCGTGTCGCTGCGCTTCCTGTTGTTCGCGATGGTCGGTTCGATCGGCCTGGTGGTGCATTTCGTCGGGCTGTACGTGTCGCTGGAAGTGCTGCCGGTGCCGTTCGCGGAATCCCAGGGCATCGCCGCGCTGCTGGCCATGACCAGCAACTTCCTGCTCAACAACTTCCTGACCTACCGCGACCAGCGGCTGAAGGGCGCGCGGATTCTGCGCGGACTGTTGCTGTTCTATCTGGTGTGTAGCGTTGGCCTGCTCGCCAATGTCGGCGTCGCCTTCTCGGTCTACAACCAGCAGCCGATCTGGTGGCTGGCGGGGGCGGCCGGCGCGCTGATGGGCGTGGTGTGGAACTACGCGATGTCCGGGCTCTTCGTCTGGCGAAAGCGATGATCGTCGCATGACCGACGCGCGGCTCGTGCGGACCACTGCGCTGATCGTCGTCGGCCTGGTGGCGCTGCGGCTGGTGGTCGGCGCGGTGACGCCGCTGACCTTCGACGAAGCCTATTACTGGATGTGGTCGAAGCATCTGGCCGCCGGCTATTACGATCACCCGCCGATGGTGGCGCTGGTGATCCGGCTCGGCACGCTGATCGGCGGCGACACCGCGTTCGGCGTCCGCGTGGCGTCGATCCTGCTCGGGCTGCCGATGAGCTGGGCGGTGTTTCGCTCGGCCGAAATGCTGTTCCACGACCGCCGCATCGCCGCCACCGCAACCGTGCTGCTGAACGCCACGCTGATGGCCGCCGCCGGCACCACCATCGTCACCCCCGACGCGCCGCTGTTGGTGGCCTCGAGCTTCGTACTGTATTTTCTCGCCAAGGTGCAGTCGACCGGGCGCGGCGCGTGGTGGCTCGGCGTCGGCGCCGCGGTCGGTGCGGCGCTGGTGTCAAAATACACCGCGATGTTTTTCGGCCCGGTGATCCTGATCTCGCTGCTGGCGGTGCCGCAGCTGCGGCACTGGCTGCGCTCGCCTTGGCCGTATCTCGGCGGGCTGCTCGCGCTGGTCATCTTCGCGCCGGTGATCGTCTGGAATGCCGATCACCAATGGGTGTCGTTCATCAAGCAGCTCGGACGCGCCCGCATCGAGAGCTTCAAGCCGGCCTATCTCGGCGAGTTGCTGCCGACCCAGTTCGTGCTGGCGACGCCGCTGGTGTTCGTGCTCGGCGCACACGGGCTCTACGTGCTGTGGCGCCGCGACGGCGGCGCCTTGGCGTCGCGCGCGCTGCTCAATGCGACGGTCTGGATCATCTTCGGCTATTTCGTCTGGCACGCCTTCCACGCCAGGGTCGAGGCCAATTGGCTGAGCCCGATCTATCCGGCGTTTGCGATCGCCGCCGCGGTGGCGGTGCATCGCGTCGATTGGCCGCCGCTGACGCGGCGCGTGATCGGGTTCTGCACGCGCTGGGCGGCGCCGACCGGGGTGGCTCTGTTCGTGGCGGCGGCGGTGCAGGCCAACACCGGCTTGCTGACCGGCTTTCGCCGCGACGCCACGGTGCGCACCGTGGGCGTCGGCGTGGCGCAGATGGTTTCCGAGATCGAAGCGGTGCGGGTGCGGGTCGGCGCCGGCTGCGTGCTGGCCGACGACTACGGCACCACCGCCTGGCTCGCCTTCTATCTGCCGCAGGGCAGCTGTGTGGCGCAACGCAACCAGCGGCTGCGCTGGGTCAACGCGCCCGAGCCGGACCGCGCCTTGCTCGCCGGCAAGCTGTTGCTGGTCGGAGAAACCAACGCTTCCGAGCTGCCGGATCTCAAGGCCGGCTTCGGCCGCATCGAAAAGGTCGGCGAAGTCACCCGCCGCCGCGGCCCGCTGGTGGTCGACGTCGTAGAGTTGGACCTGCTGGAGGGCGCCCGCGGCGATGTGTTCGATCGCCGGCCGCCGCCGTATTGACCGCGCGGCCGAGCGCTGCGGTTCTGACTTTAGTCTAATCGCGCTGGCCATCGCGAGCGGCGAAAAGCTCACAATCGCGCCGGGTTTGTGCTAGAGGCAGGCCGCTTCGTTCGCCCTCACGCGCTGTTCGCGCGGCCAAGAAATGCACCCTAACCACATGAGTATGACGATGACCGGACCGGTCTTGATCGTGGGAGCCGGACACGCCGGCTTTCAAGTCGCCGTATCGCTGCGCCAGGCCAAATTCGCCGGCCGCATCGTGCTGATCAACGACGAGAAACATCTGCCCTATCAGCGGCCGCCGTTGTCGAAAGCCTATCTGAAGGGCGAGGGCGCGCCGGATTCGCTAATGTTCCGGCCGGAAAAATTCTTCGTCGATCAGACCATCGAGCTGGTCTCCGACCGCGCGGTGTCGATCGACCGCGCCGCGCGCAAGCTGTTGCTCGCCTCCGGCCAGTCGCTCGACTACGGCCACCTGGTGATCGCCACCGGCGCGCGCAACCGGCTGCTCGACGTGCCCAATTCGACGCTCGAGGACGTGCTTTATCTGCGCACGATGGACGAGAGCGAGTTGGTGCGGCAGCGGATGCCCACGCGCAAGCACGCGGTGGTGATCGGCGCCGGCTTCATCGGCCTGGAATTCGCCGCCACCGCGCGCTCCAAGGGGCTCGAGGTCGACGTGCTCGAACTGGCGCCGCGGGTGATGTCGCGCGCGGTGACGCCGGAGATTTCCGCCTACTTCCACGACCGCCACACCGCGGCCGGCATCCGCATCCATTACGGCGTGCGCGCCACCGAGATCGAAGCCAAGGACGGCAAGGTGAGCGGCGTCAGCCTGTCCGACGGCCGCCAGATCGACGCTGACCTGATCGTGGTCGGCGTCGGCGTCATTCCCAATGTCGAACTCGCCGCCGCCGCCGAACTGCCGACCGCCTCCGGCGTCATCGTCAACGAGCAGCTATTGACCGCCGATCCCAACATCTCGGCGATCGGCGATTGCGCGCTGTTCGCCAGCGAGCGGTTCGGCGAGTTGATGCGGCTGGAATCGGTGCAGAACGCCACCGACCAGGCGCGCTGCGTCGCCGCGCGACTGACCGGCGAGGCCAAGACCTATGACGGCTATCCGTGGTTCTGGAGCGACCAGGGCGACGACAAGCTGCAGATCGCCGGGCTCACCGCCGGCTTCGATCAGGTGGTGGTGCGCGGCAGCGTCGCCGAGCGCTCGTTCTCGGCGTTCTGCTACAAGGACGGCAAGCTGATCGGCATCGAATCGGTCAACCGCGCCGCCGATCACGTGTTCGGCCGCAAGATGCTGCCGACCGGCCGCTCGATCACGCCGGAGCAGGCGGTCGATCTCAGCTTCGACCTGAAGAAGGCGCTGGCCTAAGCGCCGGCCGGCGCGCCTCTGCCGCGAGGGCAGAGGCGCGGCCGCCGCTACGCCGTCGCGGCGAATTCCCGCTGCACCGCGCCGATGTCCGCCAGCGTCGGCAGGCCGGCTTCGTTGCCGAGATGCTGGATCTTGAAGGTCGAAGCGGCGCGGGCGAATTCGAAGTGCTGCTGCCAGCTCTTCTCCGGGCTGGTCAGATAGGAGAACACGTAGGCGCCGTGAAACACGTCGCCGGCGCCGTTGGTGTCGAGCACGCGTGCGTGCGGGATCGACAGCGCAGGCAGCGTGCGCACCGCGCCGGTCTCGTCGTACCAGAGCAGCCCGCGCTCGCCCTGCGTGACGCCGCCGACCTTGCAGCCGCGGCTCTTCAGATAATCCAGCATCGCCTCCGGGCTCAGATTCATCTGCTCGCAGAGCCGCTCGGCGACAATCGCGACGTCGATGAACTGCAACAGCTCATGGGTGTTGGAACGCAAGCCGCCGCCGTCGAGCGAGGTCAGGATGCCGGCCTCGCGGCACAGCTGGGCGTAATGGATCGCGGCGTCGGGCTGGTGGCCGTCGACATGCAGCGCGCGGCATTCACCGAGATTGAGCACCGGAAAAGGGTGGATATGCTCGTCGTCGCGGCAGCGCACGATGGCGCGCTTGCCGTCCTTCGGCATGATGAACGACAGCGACGAGGTCTTGACCTTGCGCGGGTGCACCGAGATGCCGTACTTCGCCGTCATGTCCTGAAACATCCGGCCGAGCCAGTCATTGGCCACGGTGGCGATCACGTCCGGCTCGATGCCGAGCTTGGCGCAGCAGAATGCCGCGGTGACGGCGTTGCCGCCGAACGACACCGCATAGTCGGAAGCCACGTGTTTTTCGTCGCCGGTCGGCATGTGGTCGGTGATGAAGGTGACGTCGATGTAGGTTTGTCCGATAAAGAGAGCCTGCATAAGTGATCCGGAATTGACTGTGGGTTGTTTCGGCCCCTGGGGACTGACGGCGATCGCCTCTGTTACACTACCATTGGTTACGTTGGTATATCGCTGAAAATTTCCGCAGCGCGTGATCGCAGCTGCTGCAGTCGGGCAGCGCGGAATCGACGGCACCTCGGAAAGGGCACAACTGGACAATGGCGTTTGACGCGAGAGCAGCCCACCCGCACGGCGGGCCGGAGCGATGTTCTTTTGCGCCGCGGGGCGCCGAGCGAGGATGTCGTGCTCCGGCCAGCGCGCACGGTCGGGTTGCGGCCGTGCCGTCGGCGTTGAAACCGGCAGCGTCACCGAATCGTAAATCACAGGCGCTAAAGGAGCTGCAGGAACGATCACAACTTAGTGCGCTGCAGCATTCGGCTTGACTTCATTTTAGGTGAGTGCTTACTCACAAGATGAGCACGTTGCGAATGACGAGTGATTTGCGCCGGGAGTTGATCCTGAGCGCGGCGAAGCGCTGTTTCGCCCGCCATGGCTTCGCCGGGACCACGACCAAGAGCGTCGCTGCGGCCGCGTCGATTTCGGAAGGCTTGCTGTTCAAGCATTTCCCGACCAAGTCGGCGCTCTACGCGGAAATTCTGGCGGAGGAATGCGAGGCCGCCCCGACGATGCACGGGCTGCTCGGGCGGGAGCCGTCGACGCAGACGCTGGTGGTGCTGGTTCGCGGCATGGTCAGGCATTTTCTGACCGTCAACGACGTGCCCGACAAGGAAGATGCACAACGGTTAAGGCTGATGTTGAGCAGTCAGCTCAGCGACGGCGAATTTGCCAGACTTCTTTACCAGAAAGTAGGAGCTCTGATAGGACCAGTGTTCACGGCTTCTTTGGAACGGGCGGTGGCGTCGGGCGAGGCCTCGCGGGTGGGGCAGCAGCCGTTGAACCTGTTCTGGTTCGCCCACCACACCGTCTTGATGGCGGGGCTGTCGCGGTTGCCCGCGACGCCGTGTCTCGCCTACGAGAAGGCCGTCGATCTCGAGCGGCAGATAAGTGAATTTATCCTGCGCGGCATTGGACTGAACGAAGCGGCGATCGCCGCGCATATGGATCGTGATATGCCGGAAAGCGAATGGCGACCGGCACCGGCAGAAAGTGCATGACATGACGATTGCTGCAGACTCGCCAAATTCGGCGCGAGCCGTCGAGGAAAAGCCGCGCCCGCGTCCGGTGCGGATGACGCGGTGGTTCATCATCGTCGGCGTCTTGCTGGCGCTCCTGGTCGGCGGCATCGTCGGCTTCAACGCGTTCCGCAATCACATGATCGCGCAGTTCTTCGCCAACAATAAGCCGCCGCCGACCACGGTCACCGTGGCCGAGGCGAAATCTCAGGTGCTGCCGAATCTGCTGACCGCGGTCGGCGAGCTCGCCGCCGTGCATCAGGTCAACGTCACCTCCGACGTCAACGGCCGCATCACCAATATCATGTTCACCGCGGGTGCCGTGGTGAAGGCGGGCAGCCCGCTGGTGCAATTGTTCGACGAGCCGGACCGCGCCGACCTCGCCAGCTTCAAGGCGCAGGCCACCGTCGCGCAATTGTCGCTCGATCGCGCCAAGCAACTGGCGTCGCGCCAGTTCGGGCCGCAGGCCACGGTGGATTCCGCGCAGGCGGCGTTCGACCAGGCCAATGCCGGCATCGCCAAGACCGAAGCGATCATATCGCAGAAGCTGGTGCGCGCGCCGTTCGACGGCGTGCTCGGCGTCCGCCACGCCGAAGTCGGGCAGTTTCTCACCGCCGGCACCCAGATCGTGACGCTGACCGATCTGTCGGCGGTGTATGCCAACTTCACCGTGACCGAGAAGGATTCCGGCACGCTCAAGGTCGGGCAGGTGGTTCGGGTGGCGGTCGACGCCTATCCGGGCAAGGTGTTCGAAGGCAAGATCACCACCATCGAGCCGCAGATCAACACCGACACCCGCAACATCCGGGTGCAGGCGACGATCGACAACCCCGACCACATCCTGAAGCCCGGCATGTTCACCACCACCACGGTGGTGCTGCCGGACAAGCCGGCGGTGGTCACCGTTCCGGAGACCGCGGTCGACTACACGCTGTATGGCGACGCGGTCTATCTGATCACGCCGAAGAAAGCCGAGGACGGCACCGAGAGCCTGACCGCGGTGCGCACCTTCGTCCGCACCGGCGATCGCTCCAACGGCCAGGCGGTGATCCAGAGCGGGCTGAAGCCCGGCGACCGCGTGGTCGCGGTCGGCCAATTGAAGCTGCAATCCGGCGCCGCGGTGGCGATTTCGACCGATCCCGCGCCGCAGATTCCGGCGGCACCGCCGCGCAACTAACTCGGGCCCGGACCAGGCCGATCGCCTGGTCCGGCCTCGATCAAGCCACACGAGATCAATCCGGGTGCCGGTCAGCGGTGGCCGGATTCCCAGCACGATGCTGCGTCGCCGGGCCGACCGATCCGGTTCGACCGATGACGCTTAAGGAGCACCAGCGATGGCTATCACCGATATCTTCATCAAGCGGCCGGTGCTGTCGCTCGTGGTCAGCCTGCTGATCCTGCTGATCGGCTTCAAGGCGGCGACCAGCCTGCCGATCCGGCAGTATCCGAAGCTGTCGAACACCGTGGTGACCATCACCACCACCTATCCGGGCGCCTCGCCCGAACTGATGCAGGGCTTCATCACCACGCCGATCGAGCAGGCGGTGGCCGCCGCCGAGGGCGTCGACTACATGACCTCGTCCTCGACCCAGGGCCAGAGCCTGATCTCGGTCTACATCAAGCTCAACGTCGACCCCAACCAGGCGCTGACCGAGGTGCTGTCCAAGGTCAATTCGGTCAAGTACCTGATCCCGAAGGAAGCCAACGACCCGGTGATCCTGAAATCCACCGGCCAGACCACCGCGGTGATGTATATCGGCTTCGCCAGCGACGAGCTGTCGGGGTCGGCGATTTCCGACTATCTCACCCGCGTGGTGCAGCCGATCATGTCGACGGTCGACGGCGTGTCCTCCGCCGATATTCTCGGCGGCCAGACCTTCGCGATGCGGATCTGGCTCGATCCGGTGCGGATGGCGGGCCGCGGCGTGTCGCCGGATGACATTGCGGCGGCGATCCGCGCCAACAACTTCCAGTCCGCGGCGGGACAGACCAAGGGCTATTTCATCGTCTCCAACGTCACCGCCAACACCGACCTGCAGAACGTCGAGCAGTTCAAGCGGATGACGGTGAAGGCCAAGGACGGCGGCTTCGTGCGGATGGAGGACGTCGCCACCGTCGAGCTCAGCGCGCAGAGCACCGACGCCAGCGTCGCCTTCTCCGGCGAACACGCGATCTTCATCGGCGTGCAGGCGACGCCGCAGGGCAACCCGCTCAACATCGTCACCGGGGTGCGCAAGCTGTTCCCGGAGATCGAGCGCAACCTGCCGCCGTCGCTGACGATGAAGGTGGCCTATGATTCCACCAAGTTCATCCGCTCCTCGATCGATGAGGTGGAAAAGACGCTGATCGAGGCGATCGGCATCGTCGTGGTGGTGATCTTCCTGTTCCTTGCCTCGTTCCGCTCGGTGATCATCCCGGTGGTCACGATTCCGCTGTCGCTGATCGGCGTCTGCAGCCTGATGATGGTGATGGGCTTCAGCATCAATCTGCTGACGCTGCTGGCGATGGTGCTGGCGATCGGTCTGGTGGTCGACGACGCCATCGTGGTGGTGGAAAACATCCATCGCCATCTGGAGGAGGGCAAGAGTCCGGTCCAAGCATCATTGCAAGGTGCCCGTGAAATCGTCGGCCCGGTGATCTCGATGACCATCACGCTGGCGGCGGTGTACGCGCCGATCGGCTTCCTCGGCGGCTTGACCGGCTCGCTGTTCCGCGAATTCGCCTTTACGCTCGCAGGTTCCGTGATCGTGTCCGGCGTGATCGCGTTGACGCTGTCGCCGATGATGTGCTCGGTGCTGCTGCGGCCGCACGATCAGAGCTGGTTCGGCAAGAAGGTCGACGCGGTGTTCAGCGCCTGCACGCGCTGGTACGGCCGCCAGCTCGACCGCTCGCTGGACTATCGTCCGGTCACCGCGCTGTTCGCAGTCGCGATCCTGTTCCTGGTCGGCTTTCTGTACCAGAACACGTCCAAGGAGCTGGCGCCCGAAGAGGACCAGGGCATCCTGTTCGCGGTGGTCAAGGCGCCGAAATACGCCAACATCGACTACACCGATTTCTACGGCGACAAGCTCGACAAGGTGTTCGCGAAATATCCGGAGACCGATCTGCGCTTCGTGATCAACGGCACCTCGGGTCCCAGCAACGGCATCGCCGGCATGCTGCTGAAGCCGTGGGACGAGCGCACCCGCTCCTCGACCAAGCTGAAGCCGCTGGTGCAGGCCGACCTCAGCAAGATCGAGGGGGTCAGCGCCTTCGCCTTCAACCTGCCGGCGCTGCCGGGCGGGCCGGGCGGTCTGCCGATCCAGATGGTGATCAACTCCACCAACGGCTTTCAGTCGGTCTATGAGGAAATGGTCAAGCTGAAGGACGCCGCGCGCAAGAGCGGGTTGTTCATCGTCGCCGACAGCGATCTCGATTTCAATCAGCCGGTGGTGCGGGTCAAGATCAACCGCAACAAGGCCAACGATCTCGGCATCAACATGAGCGCGATCGGCAGTACGCTGGCGACACTGCTCGGCGGCAACTATACCAACCGCTTCAACCTCGAGGGCCGCTCCTATCAGGTGATCCCGCAGGTGCCGCGCGCGCTGCGGCTGGCGCCGGAATCGCTGGACAATTACTATGTTCCCACCGCGACCGGCCAGCAGGTGCCGCTGTCGACGCTGGTGACGGTGGAGACCGCCACCGATCCCAACGCGCTGACGCATTACAATCAGCTCAACTCCGCCACCTTCCAGGCGGTGCCGATGCCCGGCGTCACCGTCGGCCAGGCGGTCGACTTCCTGGAGACGCAGGCCAAGAACCTGCCGTCCGGCTTCGGCCACGACTATCTGGCTGACGCCCGGCAGTACGTCCAGGAGGGCAACCAGCTCGCGATCACCATGGGCTTCGCGCTGATCATCATTTTCCTGGTGCTGGCGGCGCAGTTCGAAAGCCTGCGCGATCCGCTGGTGATCCTGATCAGCGTGCCGATGGCGATCTCGGGCGCGCTGATCCCGTTGTTCTTCGGCGTCGCCACCATCAACATCTACACCCAGGTCGGACTGTTGACGCTGATCGGCCTGATCAGCAAGCACGGCATCCTGATGGTGGAGTTCGCCCGCGAATTGCAGCTCAAAGAGGGGCTCGATAAACGCTCGGCGATCGAAATGGCGGCGCGGGTCCGGCTGCGGCCGATCCTGATGACGACGGCCGCCATGGTCACCGGCCTGTTGCCGCTGTTGACCGCGTCGGGCGCCGGCGCCGCCAGCCGGTTCTCGATCGGCCTCGTCGTGGTGTCGGGGATGTCGATCGGCACGTTGTTCACGCTGTTCGTGCTGCCGGCGGTGTATGTGGCGATCGGCACCGATCACCGCGCGCAGGCGGAATCCGACCGCAACAAGGAAATCGCCGAGCTCGGACTGAACCCGACCTGAGGGTGACGTCCGCCGTCGGCGGGGAATGTCATGAGCGAGCGTAAAGTCGATGTTTTGGTGCTCGGCGCCGGCGTGGTCGGCGTCAGCGCCGCGCTGCATCTGCAGCAGCGTGGCCGCGAGGTGGTGCTGGTCGACAAGCACGACCAGGCCGGCGAGGAAACCAGCTACGGCAATGCCGGGCTGATCGAATGCGCCTCGGTGTTTCCCTACATCTTTCCGCGCGATCTGCGCCATATCCTGCGCTATTCGTTGAATCGCTCCACCGACGTGCACTACCAATTGTCCGGCCTGCCGGAGTATCTGCCGTGGCTGATCCGCTACTTCCTGGCGTCGTCGCCGCAACGCTCGCTGCACAGCGCGATGGCGGCGCTGCCGCTGATCCGGCGCAGCCTCGCCGAGCATGAAGCCCTGATCGAACAGGCCGGCGTGCCGCAGCTGTTGCGCCGCACCGGCTGGATCAAGCTGTTCCGCTCCGAGGCCTCGATGGCGCGCAGCCTCCTCGAACTGGAGCGCGCGCGTGCTTACGGCGTCGATGGCGAGGTGCTCGATGCCAAGGCGATCGCCGCGCGCGAGCCCAGTCTCTCGGGGAGCTTTGCCGGCGCGATCCATTGGCCGGAGCCGGGCTTCATTCCCGACCCCGGCGCGCTGGTGAAAGCCTACGCCGCGCTGTTCCAGCGTAACGGCGGACAGTTCGGTCACGGCGACGCGCGGCTGTTGGAGCAGGATGGCGCACTGTGGCGGCTGGCGCTGGCCGATGGCACGAGCGTGGCCGCGCGCGACGTGGTGGTGGCGCTCGGGCCGTGGTCCGACCTCGTCTTCCGCAAGCTCGGCTATCGCATCCCGCTTGGCTTCAAGCGCGGCTATCACCAGCACTTCGTGCCGCGCGGCAACGCCGTGCTCGGTCATCCGGTGCTGGATTCCGACCGCGGCTATCTGCTGGCGCCGATGAACAAAGGCATTCGCCTCACCACCGGCGCGGAGTTCGCGCGCCGTGACGCGCCGCCGTCGCCGGTGCAGATCGCGCGCGCGACGCCGCTCGCCCGCGAGCTGTTCCCGCTCGGCGAGGCGATCGAGCCGACGCCGTGGATGGGCGCGCGGCCGTGCCTGCCCGACATGCTGCCGGTGCTCGGCGCCGCGCCGCGCCACCCCGGATTATGGTTCGACTTCGGCCATCAGCATCATGGTCTCACGCTCGGCCCCGCCACCGGGCGATTACTGGCGGAGCTGATCACTGGCGAACAACCGTTCGCCGATCCCAAGCCGTTCTCGGTCGAACGCTTCGCCTGAGCGGCGCGGATCTGAGATCACTTGCATCGCGGCGGTTGTCGCGGTGATACTGCTCGCGCCGTTCGGGCCGGTTCGCAGAGCGGCGATCAAAGCAGTCAGGAGCGGAAATGAAAGTCAATGTCGAGATCGATTGCACGCCACTGGAAGCCCGGCAGTTCTTCGGTCTCCCCGACGTGCAGCCGATGCAGGTTGCGGTGATGGACAAGCTGCAGCAACAGATGACGGCCAACATCGACAAGGTCTCGCCCGAAGCGCTGATGCAGAGCTGGTTCACCTTCGACCCGAAGCTCGCCGAGCGGTTTCAAGACATGTTCGTGACGATGACCGGGCTCGGCGGCATGACCAAAGACAAGAAGTAGCAGCGAGGTTCATCAGGCGCGATGCCCACGCAATCGACGCCGCCGCTCCGTCCCCCCGGCCTCGGCCTGTTGCTGGCCGAGGCGCGCAGCGTGCTCGAGCTGAACGCCAGCCTGCTGCTGGCGCCGGTGCTGATGCAGGCGCCGAAGGGCGATGGCCATCCGGTGCTGGTGCTGCCGGGGCTGCTGGCGAGCGATCTGTCCACCGCGCTGCTCCGCCGCTTCCTGAAACGTCTCGGCTACCACAGCTTCGCCTGGGGGCTCGGCCGCAACGTCGGCGGCGTCTATGCCATGCGCGCCAAGCTCGACGAACGGCTGCGCCGGATCCACGATCTCACCGGCCGCAAGGTCAGCCTGGTCGGCTGGAGCCTCGGCGGCGTCTATGCCCGCGATCTCGCGCTGCATCGTCCGGAGCTGGTACGCAGCGTCATCACGCTCGGCAGCCCGTTCGCGCGCGATCTCACCGCCACCAACGGCCGATGGGTGTACGAACGACTGTCCGGCGAAAGCCTCGACAATGTCGCGGCGGCGGATCTGCAGGCTTTGGCCGGCGCGCTGCCGGTGCCGACCACCTCGATCTATTCGCGCGGCGACGGTATCGTGAACTGGCGCACCAGCGTGTTGCAGCCGTCGGCCACCGCGGAGAATATCGAGGTCTGTCTCGCCAGCCACATCGGGCTCACGGTGAATGCCGCGGTGCTGTGGGCGGTCGCCGACCGCTTGGCGCAGCCGGAGGGCAGCTTTCAGCCATTTGGTCGCGGCGGTCCCTTTGCCATTGCGTATGCGCCCGCTGCGCAGGCAAAGTAATCGCTCACGCGCCTGAAGGTGCGACCAAACAACCGAGCCGGGAGGAGTTGCGATGATCGAGATGCCGCCGCTGCAATTTGCATCGAGCAACGGAATCCGCATGGGTTACTACGAGGCCGGCCCGGCCTCGGACGCGCCGCCGCTGGTGCTGTGTCACGGCTGGCCGGAGCTGGCGTTTTCCTGGCGGCACCAGATCAAGGCGCTCAGCGAGGCCGGCATCCGGGTGATCGCGCCGGACCAGCGCGGGTTCGGCGTCACCGATCGGCCGGAGCCGATCGAGGCCTACGACATCGAGCACCTCACCGACGACCTGGTCGGGCTGCTCGATCATCTCAAAATCGACAAGGCGATTTTCGTCGGCCACGACTGGGGCGGCTTCGTGGTCTGGCAGATGCTGCTGCGGCATCCGACCCGGGTCGCGGGCGTGGTCGGCATCAACACCCCGCACACCGCGCGGCCGCCGGTCGATCCGATCGCGATCCTGCGCAAGCGGTTCGGCGACAGCATGTACATCGTGCAGTTTCAGGATCGGACGGGCGAGCCGGACAAGATCTTCGACAGCCGGGTGGAGCAGACCTTCGACGTTTTCATGAAAAGGCCGCAGCCGCGCAAAGATAGCGCGGCCGCCGACGGCGACGCGGCGAAACCCAATCTGGCGTTTCCGCAGATGGTCGCGGCCTATGACGCCAGCCGCGACACCCGCGAGCCGATCCTGTCGCCGGAGGAAAAGCAGGTGTTCGTCGATGCGTACAGCACCACCGGCTTCACCGGCGGCATCAACTGGTATCGCAACATGACGCGCAACTGGCAGCGCTCCGCCGAGCTCGATCTCACCGTGCGGGTGCCGTCGCTGATGATCATGGCCGAGGACGACGCGGTGCTGCCGCCGTCGGCCGCCGACGGCATGGAAAAGCTGGTGCCGGATCTGGAAAAATATCTGGTGCGCGACTGCGGCCACTGGACCCAGCAGGAGAAGCCAGATGAAGTCAGCGCCAAGCTGATCGAATGGCGGCGCCGCCGGTTCGGCTGACCACCATCGGCGGTGATACAGCATTAACTCCAACCTCGGCGTTATCCTGAGAGTCTGACTGAAAAAGCGATCAATGAAATCAGGCATTCAACTCGTCATTGCGAAGAACTCTTGCGGCGAAGCAATCCAGGGCAACGCACCCCGCAAAAAAAACGCGCGGATAGCAATCCCCGCGTTTTCGCCGTCGCTTACTATCACCGCGTCCTCGCTCACGAGGGGCGCTTCTCGAGGGCGCTCATGAGGCGGAGCGAGGATGCGGTGTCCTGCGCGCGCGGTTCGCACCCGCAAGCCCGGGACGCCCCGGGTCGCCGTCCGGGCCTACTACGGGGCTCTGCCACTTGCTGGTTGGCTGGACGCGGGACAGGTGAAGGCGGGGGAAAGCCCGCCGGATCGGCGGTGCGGAGTGCATCGCGCCTGTCCCCGGAAGCACGGTCCTGGGGTCGACAAATCCCGCGATGGAGCGCCGCAAGGCGTGCGCGGTCCGCTCCGCTGCCTCGCCGGCAGCGTCGGGCCGCGCCCCACAATCACGGTTGCGCCTTGCGGCGCTCCGTCCCCCTCACCTGGCGAGGGGGAAACGACCTGGACCCGCTCGCGCAACATCTTGCGCGAGGACGCCGGCGCGTGGGCTGATCGTTATCGGACGTGGCTGTTTGAGAATTTGCATGACGATGGATGGCCCAGGCGCGAGACGCGTCGCCTGAAGCGCTTGACGCAAGCCGAGCGCGTCATCCGGAATGGCTGACCGAACAACCGATCAATGATATTCGGCGCTCCCCCGTCATTGCGAGGACGTGGTCAGAGAGCGCCTCAGGATCACCCCGCTTTTGTCCCAAGCGCGTGCTTGGTGATCGCGTCGATGATGGTGCGCCACATCGGCATCGGCAGGGCGTGGCCCATGCCGTCGATCAGCAGCCACTTGGCGCCGGGGATCGACGCCACGGTGTCCTTGCCGGCCGCCGGGCGCACCAGCGGGTCGACGCTGCCG
Organism: Rhodopseudomonas rhenobacensis; assembly: GCF_014203125.1. GTDB lineage: Bacteria > Pseudomonadota > Alphaproteobacteria > Rhizobiales > Xanthobacteraceae > Rhodopseudomonas_A > Rhodopseudomonas_A rhenobacensis. The sequence goes on along the minus strand of NZ_JACHIH010000023.1, from coordinate 39,236 downwards.
TGGATCACCAGCGTCGGCGCCTTGATCTGACGCAGCCGCGGCTTGCGATTGCCCGACGCCAGCACCGCGCGGAGCTGCCGCGCCACGCCGGCCGGATTGAGCCCGCGCGCGAAGCTGCGCTCGGCGCGCTCGCGGTCTTTGGCCTCGTCCTGCGGAAAGTGGCCGACGCGCAGCACCTTCCAGGTCTGCGCGAAGCGCGCGATGTAAGCCTCGCGCGTGGTCGGCGGCGGCGCCATCAGCATCGCGGCGGCCTCGCGGGTCGGGTAGGGCAGCCGCGGATTGCCGGTGGTCGACATGATCGAAGTCAGCGTTCGCACCCGCTCCGGATGCAGGATCGCGATTTCCTGGGCGATCATGCCGCCCATCGAGGCGCCGACGATATGCGCCGACGCGATGTCGAGCGCATCGAGCAGGCCGACCACGTCGTTGGCCATGTCCTGCAGCCGATACGGTGCTGCGATCGGAATGTGCAGGAAGCGCTGCTTGAACAGCTCGGTCATGGTGAGGCGTTTTTCGCCGGCGAATTTCGTGGAATGGCCGATGTCGCGGTTGTCGAAACGGATCACCCGAAAGCCGCGGTGCGCGAGCTGTTGGCAGAACTCATCGTCCCACAGGATCATCTGGGCGCCGAGCCCCATGATCAGCACCAAGGGTTCGGCGTCGGCGGCGCCGAAGATTTCGTAGCAGAGTTCGATACCGTTGGCCTTGGCGAGTTGCGGCGGCTGATGCGGAACGTCGGTCACCGATACCTCCTGATTGCGCGGAAAATCTAACGCAGGACTGGCTCGCGCAGAAGCCGCGTGCTGACGCACCACCGCAACGATATTGACCGCGCCAGCACAACCGTATCGAATGATCCACAGGGGCTCACGGGCCACCGCCGTCCACCGAGGGAGCCGCGAATGGCCAAAGCCAGCGACCCGACCGAATTGTGGCGCACCATGCTCGGCGAGATGTCAAAGGGATTCCAATCTTTCGCCAATCAGGCGTTGACGTCGCCCGAATTCAACAAAGTGATCACCGACGTCGGCGGCGTCTCCGCGGAGGCGCAGAAGCAGGTCGGCGAGCTGATGGAGCGCTATCTGGTCGGCCTCAACATGCCGAGCCGCGCCCAGCTCACCGATTTCGGCGCCCGGCTCGAGGCGATCGAAACCCAGCTGCATGAAATCACGCAGCTGCTGCGCCAGATGCAGGCGCATCCTGAACCTCCGTTGCCGCCGGCGGCGAAACCGCCGCCTCGCAAACGGCCGCCCAACCGTTCGGCCTGAGCGCGCGCGGCCACAAAGGGGGCCGGAGCGCAACATTGCCATTGCGTGCATCGTGGATGGATTTCACGCAAATGTGAATGACGCACTGCACCATCTATGTTGCGATGCACCATTAACCATGAGATAACCCAGTTGCCCCGGGGACACTCAGTCGGGGAAGAACAACCATGGCTCAAATACGAGGATGGAAGCCCCATGAACGATCAAACCCAGACGTTTCACGAACATGAGGCGCGCTCCGACACTTCGGTGCTGGATAGCGTCAACCAGGCCTTCTCTCCGGTCACCGACGCGCTGAAGAACATCCAGAATCTGGACGTTCCGGAAGCCACCCGCGACTTCGTCAAGCGGGCCGCCGGCACCGCCAAGGAAAAGGCCGCCGACATCCACGCCGGCTCCGAGAAGGTCACCGCCGTGATCGAAACCGCGGTGTCGAATTCGGTCGCCGAAGCCGCCAAGATCAGCCGCAACATCCAGCACGCGATCTATCAGGACACCGAAGCGTTCTTCGCGGGCATCGACAAGCTCGCCTCCGCCAAGTCGCTCAACGAGGTGGTGCAGATCCAGTCCGAGCTGGTTCGCTCGCAGGGTGAGGCCCTGATCGCGCGCGCTAAGTCGACCACCGAATATCTCGGCAAGCTGGTCACCGATAGCACCCGCACCGCGCAGGACAATCTCACCAAGATCTACAACAAGAGCAACTGAATCGCTTTCTCTTCGACCTCTCCGAGACTGCTCAAGGCCCGCACCCGCGGGCCTTTTGTTTGTCGCGATCACCACCGCGTCACGCGCATCGGAACCGGCATCGCAGAGCTGGAAAGCGTGCGGAAAACCTCACAGGACTGGTGAATCTAACTGCCGAAGGCGCTTCCGATGAGTCATACCGAACTTTCCGGCGTGGCGTCGTCGCCGGGCAGCCGCGCGCCGGCGACGCGGGCATAGATCCGCGCCACCGAGGCGTCGTCGTCGCGGCCCATGCCGGAGCCCGCGGTCATCAGAAACATCTGCAACGCCGCAGCGGCGAGCGGCACCGGAAACTTCGCCGATCGTGCCATGTCCTGCACGATGCCGAGGTCCTTGACGAAAATGTCGACCGCGCTCTTCGCCGTGTAGTCGCCGTCCAGCACATGCGGCACGCGGTTTTCGAACATCCAGGAATTGCCCGCCGAGGCGGTGATCACCTCGTAGACGCGGCGCAGATCGAGGCCCTGCTTGGCCGCAAACGCGATCGCTTCGGAGGCTGCCGCGATATGCACGCCGGCGAGCAGCTGGTTGATCATCTTGAACGCCGCACCTTGCCCGGGCTGGTCGCCGAGTTCGTAGAGCTTCGCCGCCATTGCATCGAGCGCGGGGCGCGCCTTGGCGAACGCGGCCGCGCTGCCGGAGGCCAGAATCGTCAATTCGCCTTGCGCGGCGCGTAGCGCGCCGCCGGAAATCGGCGCGTCGAGATAGAGCCAGCCGCCGGCCTCGATCCGCGCCGCCAGGCGACGCACGATGTCGGGGTCCATGGTGGCCGACGAGACGACCACCGCGCCTTGCGGCAAACTTGCGGCAACGCCTTCTTCGCCGAACAGGATGGATTCGGTCTGCGCGGCGTTGACCACCACGCTGACCACGACGTCGCAATCCCGCGCGGCCTCGGCCGGCGTCGCGGCACCCTGGCCGCCCTCGGCCACGAACCGCGCGACCGCGTCGGCGGAGACGTCGCAGCCGGTGACATTGAGGCCGCGGCGGCGCAGCGAACTCGCCATGCCGAATCCCATCGAGCCGAGGCCGATCACGGCGACGCGCGGCAGTGGCGAAGTGTCTGGCGGCATGCGAGGCTCCCTTCAGTTCCGCGCGTCATGACGGCCGCGCGCGGTCGCTTTCGGTATCACGGCGGCGCCGGCTTGCCAAAAACGATTCCACGAAGCGGGGCCGCGAAGGAGACGCCATGACCGAAGCCAGGTTGCGCGACCAGATCTGCCGGCTCGGCCGCTCGCTGTTCGAGCGCGGGCTGACGCCGGGCTCCTCCGGCAACATCAGTCTGCGCTGCGACGACGGCGGCTTCCTGGTGACGCCGACCAATGCGTCGCTGGGCTTCCTCGATCCGGCGCTGCTGTCGCGACTCGATGCCGACGGTCGCTTGTTGTCCGGCGCGCCGCCGACCAAGGAGGTGCCGCTGCACGGCGCCTTGTACGAGACGCGCGGCGCGTCGCGCGCGGTGGTGCATCTGCATTCGACGCACGCGGTGGCGCTGTCGATGCTGCCGGAGATCGACCCCGGCGCGGCGCTGCCGCCGCTCACCGCGTACTCGGTGATGAAGTGCGGCTGCGTGGCGCTCGTGCCGTATTATCGGCCGGGCGATCCGGCGGTCGCCGACGCCATCAAGGGCCTGGCCGGCAAATACTCATCCGTGCTGCTCGCCAATCACGGCCCGGTGGTCGCCGGCGACAGTCTGGAGGCCGCGGTGTTCGCCATCGAGGAGCTGGAGGAAAGCGCGAAACTCTATCTGCTGCTACGCGGCCTCAACCCGCGCTACCTGACGCCGGCGCAGGTGAACGATCTGGTGGCGACGTTCGGGCTGACGTTGCCGGAACAGGGGGATGAGCACGACGCCACATCATGCTGAGCGTCGTCATCCTGAGGTGCGAAGCCGCGGAGCGGCGAGCCTCGAAGGATGCGGCAACAGGTGCTTGCGGCCCATCCTTCGAGACGCCCGGCTTCGCTCTTCGAGCTACGCCGGGCTCCTCAGGATGACGGCTGCGGCCGGGAGTATGCTAACTAACTACAGCCCCAGATACGCCTTGCGGACGTCGGGGTTGTCCATCAGTTCGCCGGCGGTGCCCTGCATTAGGACGCGCCCGGTCTGCAGGATGTAGGCGCGGTCGGCGATCTCGAGACATTCCGCCATGCGCTGTTCGACGATCAGCACGGTCATGCCGGCGTCGCGGATCTTCTTCACCGCCTGAAAGATCTCGCTGACCAGCTTCGGCATGATGCCCTGTGAGGGTTCATCCAGCATCAACAGCCGCGGCCGGGTCATCAGCGCGCGGCCGATCGCCAGCATCTGCTGCTCGCCGCCGCTCAATGTCTCGGCGCGCTGCTCCAGCCGCTCCTGCAATCGCGGAAACAGTTCGAACACCAGCTTCAGCGGATCGTCGCGGTCGGCCTCGTGGCGGAACATGTAGCTGCCGAGCCGCAGATTGTCGGCGACCGACAGCCGCGGAAACAGCCGGCGGTTCTCCGGTACATAGGCGATGCCGCGCGCGGTGATGACGTGCTGCTGCAGCCCGTCGATGCGGCTACCGTCGAACGTCACGGAGCCTGAGCGCGGCCGCTCGGCACCGGCGATCGATTTCACCAGCGTGGACTTGCCGGCGCCGTTGGCGCCCGCCACCAGCACGATCTCGCCCTTGGCGATCTCGATGGTGACCTCGGAAATCGCGACCAGCCCCTGATAGGCGGTGGTGACCTCATGCACCGACAGCATGACGATCTCCCAAATAGGCGCTGATGACTTTCGGATCGCGAACGATATCGGCCGGCTTGCCTTCGACCAGCACCTTGCCGAGATCGAGCACGATGGCGCGATCGACCAGCGGCATTACGATTTCCATGACATGTTCCACCATCAACACCGTGACGCCGGTGTCGCGCGCGCGGCGCACCAGTTCGACGCCGGTCTGCGCTTCGACCGGCGTCAGGCCGGTGAGCACCTCGTCGAGCAACAACAGCTTCGGCTCGGTGGCGAGCGCACGCGCCACCTCGAGCCTGCGCTTCTCCGAGGGAATGAGTTCGCTGGCGAGCACATTGGCGCGCGCTGCGAGCCCGGCGAATTCCAGCACCTCATAGGCCTTGCGGCGGGCCTCGCGCATCACCGTGGTGCGGATCAACGCGCCGACGATGACGTTGTCGATCACCGTCATGGTCTCGAAGCTCTTCACCACCTGGAAGGTGCGGGCGATGCCGCGCTGACAGCGCTGCGCCGCCGGCAGCCGGGTGACGTCCTCGCCGTTGAACAGGATCGAGCCTTGGGTCGGCGGCAGCACGCCGGCGATCAGGTTGAACAGCGTCGATTTGCCGGCGCCGTTCGGCCCGATCAGTCCGACGATCTCGCCGGGCTCGACCGCGATCGAGATGTCGGAATTGGCGATCAGCCCGCCGAAGCGCTGCCAGACGCCTTTGGTCTCCAGAAGCGCGGTCATCGGCTGGCTCCCTTGCGTTTGCGCGAGAACAATCCGATCAGCCCTTCCGGCCGCGCCAGCGCGATCAGCACGATCAAGGTGCCGTAGACGATCAGGTCGACGCCGCGGCCGGAGCCGCCGATGAACGAGCGGGTCAGTTCGGTGAGCGGGATCAGGATCACCGCGCCGAGCACCGGCCCCCACAGCGTGCCGATGCCGCCCAGCACCGCCGGCAACGCCATCAGCAGCGAGAAGTGGAAGCTCATCACGCTTTCCGGATCGATATAGGAGACGAATTGCGCGTAGAAGCTGCCGCCGACCGCGGTGAGGAACGCCGACACCGCCGCCGCACCCATCTTGGAATTGAACACCACGACGCCGAGGCTCTCGGCGGCGTCGGGATTGTCCTTCACCGCGCGCCACCAATAGCCCCACTTGGAATCCTGCAGCCAGAAGGTGACCAGCCAGGCGACCACGCAGAACCCGAGCGCGAAGTAGAAGTAGGGCAGTTTGCTCCGGGTGAACTGGAAGGTCAGCCAGGAATCCGTGCGCACCGGAATGTCGATGCCGAGCGCGGCGCCGGCCCAGTCCCAGTTCAGGAACAGCAGGTAGGCAATCTCGGCGATCACGATAGTGGCGATGACGAAATAGTGCCCGCGCAGCCGGAAGCAGGGATAGCCCAGCGCCATCGCGATCACCGCGGAGATCAACCCGCCGCCGATCATGCCGAACCACGGCAGGACGCCGAATTTGGAGAACAGCAGCGCGGTGGTGTAGGCGCCGAGACCGAAATACAGCGCGTGGCCGAGCGAGATCTGGCCGCAATAGCCGCCGAGAATATTCCAGCTCTGCGACAGCGCCGCATACATCAGCGTCAGCACCATGATGTTCTGGACGTAGACGTCCTTGACGAACAGCGGCACCAGGGCGGCGACCGCGGTGAAGCCGGCGGCGAGCAACAGGTCGCGACGGCGGCGTTGGGCGAAGCTGTTGTCCATCAGATCGATCCGAACAGGCCGCGCGGCCGAATGAACACTACCAGGAGGTACACCGCGTAGATGCCGACCGATTTCAACGACGGCGGCAGGATCAGCGCGGTGGAGGCCTCGACGAGACCGACGATGATGCCGCCGGCAAAGGCGCCGAACACGCTGCCGAAGCCGCCGAGCGCCACCGTCACATAGGCGATCAGCGCGAACGAGGCGCCGACGTCGGGATAGATGTAGAAGAACATCGCCATGATCGCGCCGGCGAGTCCGACCAGGGCGGCGCCGAGGCCCCAACCCAGCGCGAACACCCGGTTCTTGTCGATGCCGACCAGCGCCACCGCGCCGGCGTCCTCGCGGGTGGCTTCCAGCGCGCGGCCGAAATCGGTTTTCTTAATAAAGAAGAACAGCGCGGTGAACGCCAGGATCGAGACGCCAGCGCCGACCAGCTGCGGCACCGGCAGATAGATGCCGCCGAACGAGATGGTCTGACCGCCGAGCCAGGAATGCGGAATGCTGCGATAATCCGGCGTGAAGAAGAACTGCGCGAGGCCGCGCATCACGATGGCGAGGCCGAAGGTGGCGAAGATCTGCACCATGCCGACATTGGCCTTGGCGCGCATCGCAAAGCGCACCACCAAGAGATAGACCACCGCGCCGAACACGAACAACGCCGCCGCGACCAACGGCGCGGCAAGCAAGGGGTCGATCGCGAAGAACGCGAACAGGAAGAAGGTGACGTACATCGCGATCATGAGGAACTCGCCATGGGCGAAGTTCACCACGTCCATCAGCCCGAAGATCAGCGCGAGACCCGCCGCGATCAGGCCGTAGAGCAGACCCATCAAGAGGCCGCTGGCGAGCGATTGAATGATGGTGGCGGTGGTCAAAGGCTTTGCTCCAGCGGCAGGTTCGTGGGATCCGACATTGTCATCGCGAGTTCGCTGCTGGTCGTGAGACCGACCTGTATGGATGAGCCGTTCACTGCTGATTTCAATGTCGAGGTTGACCGGCGTGGTGCGGCATACCCTCCCTCGCCCCGCTTGCGGGGAGAGGGTGGCGTGACAAGCGCAGCTTGTCGCGCCGGGTGAGGGGGCGCCGCGTTTCGATGAAGCGCCCCCTCACCCGACCCGGCTTCGCTTACGCTTCGCCGGGTCGACCTCTCCCCGCAAGCGGGGAGAGGTGAAGTCCGCGCGCGCATCGAGCGTTCGGTCGCAACTTGTCGCATCAGGTGCTTACTTCATCGGCCAGACGGCTTCGGCCACCGCGGCCTGCGGCGGCGCGATGGTGACGAACTTGCCGCCGTTGTATTGCAAGAGCACCGGGTCGGCGAAGTTGTTCTGGCCCATCTCGTCGAACTTGACCCGGCTCCACGGCATGATGGTCTGTTCGCCCGGCATGTCGGTGGCGACCAGCGCCTCGCGGATCTTCTCGCCGTCGATCGACTTGGCGCGGTTGATGGCGTCGGCCATCACGATCAGGCCCATGAACTGCCGCGACGAATAGTCGTTGAAGTCCTTGCCCGAGCGCGCCTTGTACATGTCATTGATCTTGCCGACCATCGGCCGCTTGGCGGCGAGATCGAGCGAGAACGAGCCGCGCGAGATCACGCCCGGGATCTTGTCGCCGACCGCGTCGTACAGCGCCTTCTCGGAGAAGCCGGCGTCCTGCGCCACGATGTTCTTGGCCTTGTAGCCGAGCTCGCCCATGGTCTTGATCAAGAGAATGCCGTCGGTGGTGTAGCTCGACGGCATCAGCACGTCGGCGTCGGCGGCCTTGAGCTGCTGCACTTCGGCGGTCAGCGACGGCGAGTTGGCGCGATACTTGATGTCGGCGACCACCTTGTAGCCGCGCTCGGCGGCGAGCTTGAGCTGCGCGTTCGACGAGTCGGTGCCGAAGATGGTGTCCTCGTGGAACAGCGCCAGGGTCTCGATCTTCTGGCCCTTCTTCTTCTGCGCGTCGAAGAAGTCGAACATCGCGGTGGAGAACATCTCGTCGTGCGGCGCGGCGCGGAAGTAGAATTTCAGGCCGCGGCGATGCAGGCTCGGCGAGGAGTTGTCGGCAGAAATGAACGGGATCTGGTAGCGCTCGCAGATCTGGCTGACGGTGACCGCCACCGAGCTCTGATAGGTGCCGACGATGGCGCAGACCTTGTCCTGGGTGATCAGCCGCTCGGCTTCGGCGCGGCCCTTCTGCGGATCGGCCTGATGGTCGGCGAACACCAGCCGCACCTTGGCGCCGCCGAGGCCGGACAGGCCTTCGCCCTTGGCCAGCGGCAGGTCGAAATCGTAGTTCTTGTTGATCAGGTCGGCCGCGGTCTCGAACGCCTTCTGGGCGTCGACGCCGATCTGCGCCGAGGCGCCCGACAACGGATAGATCACGCCGATCACCACTTCGGCGGTCTGCGCCCGCGCCGCCAGCGGCAGCAAAGCGACGGAGGCGGCGCCTCCAAGCAATACGTCTCGGCGATTGAGTATCATGCTGGGATCCTTTTATTTACCGGCGATAGCGATGAGATACTTCGGATGAGAGGGGAAGCCTCAAAGAACGGCAAGCTGCTTATTCTTGAGGTCGGTGACAAGCATCAATCCGGGCGAATGGGTGATCGCGAACGGCACCCGCGCCGCGGCGATCACCGCTTGCGGAGTGACGCCGCAAGCCCAGAATACAGGAACTTCATCGTCTTTGATCAGCACCGGATCACCGTAATCCGGTTTTGCGATATCTGTGATGCCGATCGACTGCGGCAGGCCGAGATGCACCGGCGCGCCGTGCACCGAGGGAAACCGCGAGGTGATCTGCACGGCGCGGATCGCGTCCTTGGGCTTCAGCGGCCGCATCGACACCACCATCGGGCCTTCGAACGGCGCCGACGGCACGCAGGCGATGCTGGTGCGATACATCGGCACGCGGACGCCCTGTTCGATGTGACGGATCGGCAACTCGTCGGCCATCAGGGCTTCCTCGAACGAAAACGAGCAGCCGATGACGAAAGCAACCAAATCATCACGCCAATGCGCCATGATGTCGGTCGGCTCGTCGGTCATCTCGCCGTCGCGCCAGACCCGGTAACGCGGCAGGTCGGTGCGGATATCGAGGTCGAGACCGAGCGAGGGGATTTTCGGGTTGCCGACCTCGGACATGCCGATGATCGGACAGGGCTTGGGGTTGAGCTGGCAGAATCGGTGGAACGCCGACGCGAGTTTTTCCGGCAGGATGGCGAGGTTGCCCTGCACGTAACCCGGGGCAAGTCCCGCGGTCTGCTCGGCATTTCCCGCCCGGCAGGCGAGCCGGGCCTGGTATGAAGGTGAGGTCGAGGCCGCGTTAGACGCATGCGGTGCTGTCAAAACGGTCATAAAAGGATCCTGCCTATAATCTCGACAGCAATGGAGCCTAGGCCTACTATAAAGTCTAATCTTCTCTTTTGATCAATGTCGATAAAATTATTTTATCTGACAAAGGGTGCCGCAAATGCCTGACTTCAAGGCCATCGAGACCTTCCTGTGGGTGGTGACGCTCGGCAGTTTCCGCGGCGCCGCCCAGAAACTCAACACCACGCAGCCGGCGATCTCGCAGCGCATCGCCCAGCTCGAGCGCGAACTCGGCGTCAAGCTGTTGCAGCGCGATCACCGCAGCGCCTCACCGACGCCGAGCGGCCGGCAGATGATGGTGTATGCAGAGAAGCTGATCGGGCTGCGCTCGGAGATGCTGGCGGTGGTCGGCGATCGTTCGGCGATGCGCGGCGTGCTGCGGCTCGGCGTCGCCGAGACCATCGTGCACACTTGGCTGCCGCAGCTGATCAAGAGCGTGAACCGCGCCTATCCCAATCTGTCGCTGGAGATCGAAGTCGAAATCACGCCCGATCTGCGCGCCCGGCTGATGGCGCAGGAGATCGACTTGGCGTTCCTGCTCGGGCCGCTGCCGGACCCGACGGTGCGCAACCGGCTGTTGTGCGATTACCCGGTCGGCTTCCTGGCGAGCCCGTCGCTCGGGCTCGGCCAAGGCACTCTGACGCTGCGCGATTTGGCGAAGCATCCGATCATCACCTTCCCGCGCAAGTCGCAGCCCTATGAGACCATCCGCTCGCTGTTCAACCGGCCGGAGCTGCCACCGATCCGGCTGCACGCCTCGGCGTCGCTCGCCACCGTGATCCACATGGCGGTGGAAGGCTTGGGCATCGCGGTGATTCCCACCGACATCGTCGAAGCCGAACTCGCCGACGGCCGGCTGCAGCTTCTGAAGACCGACCTGCACATTCCGCCGCTGACGTTTTCGGCGAGCTGGCTGGATTCCGCCGACACCACCGCGGTGGAACGCGTCGCCCATCTCGCCAGCGAGATCGCCGAGGTCGGCGGCTTTGCCGGACAGGCCGCGCCGGCCAAGCCGGAGCCGCAGCCCGCGATCAAACGCGCCACGCACGAGCCGATTGGTTGACGCGGCGGCGTCACCGCGTCATGGACAAGGTAGCGTATGGACAAGGTACCGTCCGTTCGATGACGCGCGCCGCAATCGGGACCTTCGCATGAGCAAACTCGCCTCCAATCTGCAGATCGACACCGCACGACTGTGGAGCACCATCCACGACACCGCGACATTCGGCGGCACGCCGAAGGGCGGGGTGCGGCGGCTGACGCTGAGCGCCGAGGACAAACAGGTGCGCGACTGGTTTCGCCAAGCGCTCGAGCAGGCCGGCTGCGAGGTGCATGTCGACACGCTCGGCAACATGTTCGGGCTGCGCCGTGGCCGCGATATGTCGAAGCCGCCGATCGGGCTCGGCTCGCATCTCGACACCCAGCCGACCGGCGGCAAGTTCGACGGCATCTTAGGCTCGCTCGCAGCGCTCGAAGTGGTGCGCACGCTGAACGACGCCGGCATCGAAACCGAGCTGCCGCTCTGCGTCGCCAACTGGACCAACGAGGAAGGCTCGCGCTACGCGCCGGCGATGATGGGATCGGCGGCCTATGTGGGCGACTTCACGCCCGAGGATATTCTGGCGCGCAAGGACATTGACGGCATCAGCGTCGCCGAGGCGCTCGATGCGATCGGCTATCGCGGCGACACTCCGCTCGGCGCCCAGAAATTCACCTCGTTCGTCGAGCTGCACATCGAGCAGGGGCCGATCCTGGAAGCCGAAAACAAGACCATCGGCGTGGTGGATTCCGGGCAGGGCGTGCTGTGGTACGACGGCAAGATCACCGGCTTCGAAAGCCACGCCGGCTCGACGCCGATGCAGTTGCGCCGCGACGCGCTAGGCGCGCTGTCGGAGATCGTGCTGGCGGTGGAGCGGATCGCCACCGAGCTCGGCCCCAAAGCGGTCGGCACCATCGGCGAAGCGGTGATCGCGCGGCCGTCGCGCAACGTGATTCCCGGCGAGATCGCCTTCACCATCGATATGCGCAGCGCCGAGGCCTCGATCATGGATTCGCTCGACAAGAACGTGCGTGCCGCCGCAGTCGAGATCGCCGCGCGCCGCAAGGTCGAGATCGCGCTCGACCTGGTGTGGCGGATCGAACCGACGCATTTCGACCCCAAATTGATCGACGCGGTGCAGACCGCGGCGTCCGACCTCGGCTACAGCCATCGCCGCATCACCTCGGGCGCCGGCCACGATTCCTGCAACCTCGCCACCATGATGCCGGCGGCGATGATCTTCGTGCCGTGCAAGGACGGCGTCAGCCACAACGAATTGGAAGACGCCAAGGAGGCCGATTGCGGCGCCGGCGCCAACGTGTTGCTGCACACCGTGCTGGCGCTCGCCGGCGTGGCGAAGTAAGCGGCGGAAATCGCAATGCACGCGGTCTTTGTCGACGCCAGCGAAACGCTCGGGGATCTGTTCGAGACGATCTCGACGCCGCTCGATCTGCCGATGATCATCAACCGCGACCCCGACGTCACGCCGCGGCAATTGCCGCGCGTGCTGTTCGGCAACGCCGCGATCGCGATCATCGACCACACCGCGCTGCCGACCGAGATCGCGCGGCAATGCATCGGCCTCAAGCACGTGGTGTTTCTCGGCACCGGCGCGCGCAGCTACATGAACCCGGAAGAACTCGCCGAACTCGGCATCGCCGTGCATCTGATCCGCGGCTATGGCGACACCGCGGTGGCGGAATGCGCCATCGCCCTGATGTGGGCCGGCGCGCGCAATCTGGCGACGATGGACCGCGAGATGCGCGCCGGCAATTGGCTGCGCGAGGACGGCGTGCAGCTCACCGGCAAGACCATCGGGCTGATCGGCTTCGGCGGCATCGCCGCGGAAGTGGCGCGGATCGCACTCGGCTCCGGCATGAAGGTGATCGCCTGGAATAGGACGCCGAAGCAATATGAGGGCGTCGATTTCGTCGACATCGAGACGCTGCTGGCGCAGAGCGACGTGGTGTCGCTGCATCTGTTGCTCAACGACGAGACCAGAGGGTTCTTGTCGCGCGAAAAAATTGCCACGATCAAGCCCGGCGCGATCCTGGTCAACACCGCGCGCGGCGCGCTGGTCGACGAGGCGGCGATGATCGACGCGCTGCGCTCCGGGCATCTGCGCCACGCCGGGCTCGACGTGTTCGACACCGAGCCGTTGCCGGTCGGCCATCCGCTGACCCGGCTGCCCAACGTCACGCTGTCGGCGCACTCCGCGTTCCGTACACCCGAAGCCAGCGCCAACCTGGTCGAAGCGGCGCTGCAACACTGCCGGCGCATCGTCGCGGAAGCGGTGGGGAGCTGAGGCTGGTTCTAAGAGCCGAGCGTCGACTGATTTAAGACCGGCGCGGCAAACGTCCCTCGCCCCGCTTGCGGGGAGAGGGTGGCGTGACAAGCGAAGCTTGTCGCGCCGGGTGAGGGGGCGCCGCGTTATGCCATGCCGGGGGGAGAGGTGAAATTCGTAGTCGCATCGATGCTTACTTAGAGGTAACCATCCACCGCAGTTAGCACTATTGCCCTTATAAAATAGGCGCGGCGAATGAATCTCCGGTGATCCGAATCAAAGTATCCTGTCTGTCGCCATGACACACTTAGTTCGTGGACGCGGGCGCGCGTCGCGAACGGAAGCCCTTGGCGGACGGCGAAGGAGAAGTGTCGGATGAAGGACTGGTTCGCAATTCTGGCTGTGGCCCTGGTGGTGGTCATCGGTTCTGCCGCCGGTCTCTCCGGCACGCTGATCTTTCTGCTGACATTTTTGATCGCTCGCTATCTCTTGGTGGCGCGCGATATCGGCTTCGCGCAGGCCTGGCGCCAGCTGTCGTCCGGGCCGCAAAGCAACTTCCTGCACGGACTGAAAGCGATCTTCGCCGACGCCGAGAAACTCGGCAAGGTCGCCACCGTGGCGACCGCAGTGACGGCTGCGTGGCTGGTGCTGCCATTGGCCGATGTGGTGATCGTGCTGGCGATCGCTTTGCTCTGGTCCGTCGTCGAGCTGAAGCGGCCGCGGCGCGCGCGCTATCCCGCCGCCGCCCGGCATAACGGAGGGTTCGCGGGCGGGCCGGTGCTGCGCGTGGTGCCGGCCGCCGCGGCCGAGACCGCGCCGCAGTGGTCCGCGGCGGAGGTGGTCGCCGCCGCGCCCCCCGCAGTTTCAGAGTTAGAAGTATCAGAACTCATCGCCGCGGCTGCGCCGCCCATGCCGCAGGCGGAAGCAATCACAGCCGCGCCGGGGGTGACGTCGACGCCAAACGCCAGCGACGTGCTCGTCGTATCCGCGCCGACGTTGATGCCGACGCCGGCGCCGAGCGGCCAGCCGGATAAGCCTGCGCGCCAGCGGCTGCTGCGCAAGCCGGTGCGACAACGCCAGCCGCGCCAGCCGAAGCGGCAGCCGCGCGCGATCCGGCCGCCGGAGCAACCGCCGAGGCCGGCGCTTAAATTGCGACCCGCAAACCCGCTGCAGCGGCGCGCCGCGCGGCAGCAATTGCCGCGGCTCGATCGTCGACCGGACCCCAACCGACCGCCGTCAAAGCCGCCGCGTGTTGCCCTGCGTAACGACCGGCCGCTGCGACGTGCGCTGCGGCTGCCGACGCAACGTCCGCATCATCCGCTGCGCCGCCGCCCCAAAAGCCACCGCTGACAAAGTTTGGTGATGCCGCGGTCCCAATTGCGGGATGCTCGGCGAGCAGAATGTCACCTTCGCCGGTCTTCGCACCGTCATGCTCAATCTGACAGCATGATGGCAGACGCCTCTATCACTTGCACCGACCGCATGCAGTTGCGGCGGTTGACAGTCCACCATCCGATGCACCAGCTTGCGTCGACATTGGGGGGACGCGCGTGACATCTGACGATTTGATCCGGGCGACGGCGTGCGACGTCGTCGATAAGCTCAACGCCGGCGAAGTCACGCCGCTGCAACTACTCGATGCGTTGGAGGCGCGGATCGCCGCCGTCGACGGCGCGGTCAACGCGCTGCCGACGCGCTGCTTCGAGCGCGCGCGCCGTCACGCTAGCGCATTGATGCAGCGCCCGCTCGGCGATCGCGGGCTGCTCGCCGGCCTGCCGCTGCCGATCAAGGACCTCACCGACGTCGAAGGCGTGCTATCGACGCAGGGATCAAAGATCTTCAAGGATCACATCCCGGCGCGCTCCGATCTGATGGTCGAGCACCTCGAAGCCAACGGCGCGGTGATCTACGCCAAATCCAACACGCCGGAATTCGGCGCCGGCGCCAACACCTTCAACGAACTGTTCGGCGCCACGCGCAATCCGTGGGACCTGTCGCGCTCGGCGGCGGGCTCCTCCGGCGGCGCCGCGGTGGCGCTCGCCACCGGCATGGCCTGGCTGGCGCACGGCTCCGACATGGGCGGCTCGCTGCGCAACCCGGCGAGCTTCTGCGGCATCGTCGGGATGCGGCCGAGCGTGGGCCGCGTCGCGCATACGCCCGCCTTCAAGATCGATCGCACGCTCGGCGTGCAGGGCCCGATGGCGCGCAACGTCGAAGATCTGGCGCTACTGCTCGACGCGATGAGCGGCGAATGCGCCGCCGATCCGCTGTCGCTGCCGTCGCCGGCCGACTCGTTCCGCAGCGCCGCGCGTTACGGCAAGCCGCCGCGGCGTGTCGCCTATTCGCCGGATCTCGGCATCACCCCGGTCGATCCGGAGGTCGCGGCGATCACCCGCAAGGCGGCGCTACGCTTTGCCGAAGCCGGCGTGGTGGTCGAGCTGGCGCATCCGGATCTGCGCGAGGCGCACGAGTGCTTCCAGGTGCTGCGCGCGTTCGATTTCGCGATCAGCAAGGCCGAGCTATTGCGCGACTGCCGCGACCAGCTGAAGCCGGAAGTGGTGTGGAACATCGAGCAGGGGCTGAAGCTCACGGTCGACGATCTGACGCGCGCCGAGGCGCAGCGCGTCGCGATGGCGGCGCGGACGCTGGAGTTCTTCGAGACCTACGATCTGTTGCTGACGCCGGCCACCATCGTGTCGCCGTATCCGATCGAGCATCGCTACGTCGCCGAATGCGACGGCCACTGCTTCGACAACTACGTCGAGTGGCTGGCGATCGTCTATGCGATCACGCTCGTATGCTGCCCGGCGCTGTCGCTGCCCTGCGGCTTCACCGCCAGCGGCTTGCCGGTCGGCCTGCAGATCGTGGCGCCGCCGCGCGGCGAGGCCCGGCTGTTGGCCGGCGCGCTGGTGCTGGAGGAGATTCTCGGGCTGCGTGGCACCACGCCGATCGAGCCGCGCAAGGCGCTGCAGCCCGCGGAAATGTGATCGCGGCGGCGTGCGGCGCCGCCGCCGCTATGGCACACTGCGCGCGCACCCCGAGAGGAGCGAGCGACCATGAGCGACGAGCCGCCGTCCGAGTCGAAACTGACGCAAAGCAAGCAGCGCTGGGCGCGCGAGGGCAAGTTTCTCACCGGCCTCACCGCGCGGCCGGCCGAGCAGCGGCTGCCGCCGGGTCAGCATCTCACCCGCGACTGGCCGGTGCTCGACCTCGGCATCGTGCCCGAGATCGGCCGCGAGCGCTGGCGGCTCGACGTCCATGGCGCGGTGGAGGCGCCGCTGTTCTGGGATTTCTCGCAGTTCATGGCGCAGCCGCAGGCGCAATTTGTCTCCGACATTCACTGCGTCACCACCTGGTCGCGCTACGACAACCAGTGGCAGGGGCTGGCGACGCGTGAATTGCTGGCGGCGTGCCGGCCGCATGCCGACGTGCGCCACGTGTTGCTGCACAGCTACGACGGCTACACCACCAATCTGTCGTTGGAGGATTTCGCCGCGGAGGACGCGCTGCTGGCGCACGCCTGGTCCGGCGCGCCGCTGACCGCGGAGCATGGCGGCCCGGTGCGCCTGGTGGTGCCGCAGCTCTACTTCTGGAAAAGTGCCAAGTGGATCCAGAGCATCGAATTCGTCGCCGCCGACGCGCCGGGCTATTGGGAGGTGCGCGGCTATCACAACCGCGGCGACCCCTGGCTGGAGCAGCGCTATTCGACTGATTAGTTTTCCGCGACCGATGGAGCCCCGCCGTGCCGATTGAGCGCTTTCGTTTTCCCGGCAGCGACGGCGTCGAATTGTCCGCCGCGCTCGACCTGCCGGACGCCGCGCCGCGCGCTTACGCGCTGTTGGCGCATTGCTTCACCTGCGCCAAGGATGGCCTCGCGGCGCGGCGCATCGCGCTGTCGCTGGCGGCGCAAGGCATCGCCGTGCTGCGGTTCGATTTCACCGGGCTCGGCGACAGCGACGGCGAGTTCGCCAATGCGACGTTCTCCTCCAACGTCGCCGACCTGGTGCTCGCCGCGGACCATCTGCGCGCGCACTACAAGGCGCCGGCGCTGTTGATCGGCCACAGCCTCGGCGGCGCCGCGGTGCTGGCCGCGGCGGCGAAGATCCCCGAAGCCAAAGCGGTGGTGACGATCGCCGCACCCTCGGACCCCAGTCACGTCACCAAGCTGTTCGCCGATCAGCTCGACTCCATTCGCACAACCGGCGCGGGCGAAGTGTCGCTGGCGGGGCGGCCGTTCACCATCACGCGCGACTTTCTCGACGACATCGCCGAGCACAAGCTTCTGCAATCGGTGGCAGCGCTGCACAAGGCGCTGTTGATCCTGCACGCGCCGGGCGACGACACCGTCGGCATCGACAACGCCACCAAGATCTTCCTCGCCGCGAAGCATCCGAAAAGCTTCGTCTCGCTCGACGACGCCGATCATCTGCTGACAGATCGCCGCCACGCCGCCTATGTGGCCGAACTAATCGCCGCCTGGGTGGCGCGCTATCTCGATCCGGTGGCGACGTTGCCGGCGGCCGAAAGCCTCGACGCGCCGCGCCGCGTTGTGGTGAGCGAAACCCGCCAGGGCAAGTTTCGGCAATCGATCAAGCTCGGCCCGCATCGCATCGCCGCCGACGAGCCGATCGAGGCCGGCGGCGACGATTCCGGCCCCGGGCCGTACGACCTGCTGATCGCCGCGCTCGGCGCCTGCACAGCGATGACGATAAGGCTTTACGCCGATCGCAAGGCGCTGCCGCTCGACCGGGTCACGGTGTCGCTGGCGCACAGCAAGATCCACGCCGAGGACTGCGCCGAGTGCGAGACCAAGACCGGCACACTCGACCAGATCGAGCGGCTGATCACGCTCGACGGCGCGCTCGATGCCGAGCAGCGCGGCCGGCTGATGGAGATCGCCGACAAGTGCCCGGTGCATCGCACGCTGACTTCGGAGATCCGCATCGTCACCCGCGCCGTGCCGCGCGCGTAAAGACCGCGTAATCAACAAGGACGTTTATGCCGCGCTTCGCCGCCAATCTCACCATGATGTTCACCGAGCTGCCGTTCCTCGATCGCTTCGAGGCCGCGGCGAAGGCCGGCTTCAGCGCGGTGGAATTCCTGTTTCCCTATGAGCATCCGGCCGAGGCGATTGCCGAGCGGCTGAGGCGCCATGGTCTCACGCAGGCGCTGTTCAACCTGCCGCCCGGCGATTGGGCGGCGGGCGAGCGCGGCTTCGCGGCGCGGCCGGACAAATTCGCCGCGTTGCAGGCGAGCCTCGTCGCCGCGCTGAGCTACGCGCAGGCCACCGGCGTCACGCGGCTGCATCTGATGGCGGGCCTCGCCGACCGCAACGATGCGCTGGCCGTGGTGGCCTATCGCAAGGCGGTCGCGGTCGCCGCGCATTTCTTCGCGCCGCACGGCATCGACGTGCTGATCGAGCCGATCAACGGCCGCGACGTGCCGGGCTATTTCCTCAACGACTTTGCCTTCGCGCGCGATGTGATCCTCGATCTCAAGATCCCCAATCTGAAACTGCAGTTCGACATCTATCACTGCCAGATCCTGCACGGCGACGTCACCACGCGGCTGCGCGAGCTGCTGCCCTTGATCGGCCATATCCAGATCGCCAGCGTGCCGTCGCGGAGCGAGCCGGACGATGGGGAATTGAACTATCCGTTCCTGTTCGCCGAACTCGACCGGCTCGGCTACGACGGCTATGTCGGCTGCGAATATCGGCCGCGCGGCGCCACGCTCGACGGGCTCGGCTGGTTCGCGCCTTACGCGGGACGGGCGTCGTGACGCTTCAACTCGGCTGCATCGCCGACGACTACACCGGCGCTTCCGATCTCGCCAACACGCTGACGCGGCAGGGGCTGCGCACCGTGCAGAGCATCGGCGTGCCGGCCGACGATCTCGCGCTGCCCGAGGTCGACGCCGTGGTGGTGTCGCTGAAAAGCCGCTCGATCGCGGCCTCTACCGCGGTGGAAAAATCCCGCGCCGCGGCGCAATGGCTGCGCGGCCGTGGCGCTAAGCATCTGTTGTTTAAGATCTGCTCGACCTTCGATTCCACCGATGCCGGCAATATCGGCCCGGTGCTCGACGTGCTGCGCGATGATGCTGGCGAGGCCATCGTGCTGGTGACGCCGGCATTTCCGGAGACCGGTCGCAGCGTCTATCAGGGCCATCTGTTCGTGGGCTGCGTGCCGTTGCACGAAAGCCCGCTGAAGGATCACCCGCTCAACCCGATGCGGGATTCCAATCTGGTCCGGGTGCTGGGGCGGCAGAGCCGTCACAAGATCGGCCTGATCGATCTCGCGACGGTGGCCCGCGGCGCCGATGCGGTGCAGGCGCGGCTCGATGAACTCGCGGCTTGCGGCGTCAGTGCGGCGATTGCCGACGCGGTGTTCGAGCGCGACCTCGAGACGCTCGGCGCGGTGGCGCTGCGGCACGGCGTCTCGGTGGGGGCGAGCGGGCTCGGCCTTGGGCTGGCGCGAGCGCTGCGGGCGAATGGC
Source organism: Rhodopseudomonas rhenobacensis (assembly GCF_014203125.1). Classification (GTDB taxonomy): domain Bacteria; phylum Pseudomonadota; class Alphaproteobacteria; order Rhizobiales; family Xanthobacteraceae; genus Rhodopseudomonas_A; species Rhodopseudomonas_A rhenobacensis. Next base: position 19,628 of record NZ_JACHIH010000023.1, on the reverse strand, counting down.
GGCATCGCGGCGCGAGCGGCTTTGTCCGAAGCCGAGCCCGCGGTCGGCGGCGCCGCGGCGTGTCTCGCCGGCAGCTGTTCGCAGGCGACGCTCAATCAGATCGCCTGCGCCGAAGCCGTGATGCCGGTGCTCCGGCTCGATCCTGAGCAACTGATAGCAGGCGGCGCCGAAGTGCAGCGCGCGCTCGCGTTTGCGCGCGAACGGATCGGGCAAGGGCCGCTGCTGATCGCGTCGAGCACAACGCCCGATCAAGTGGCGGCGCTGCAGGCCCGCCACGGCCGCGACTTGGCCGGCCACGCTATCGAGCAGGCGATGGCCGAGATCGCCGCGGCGCTGGTCGACGCCGGCGTGCGGCGGCTGGTGATCGCCGGCGGCGAGACCTCCGGCGCGGTGGTCGATCGGCTTGGGCTGCCGGGCTTTCTGATCGGCGCCGAAATCGCCGCCGGCGTTCCGGTGCTGCGCAGCGTCGGCGCCGGCGCGCCGATGCTGCTGGCGTTGAAGTCGGGAAATTTCGGCGGCCCGGAGTTCTTCACCGATGCGCTGCGCCTGATGCGGTAGCGGCTGCGATGGTTGTGCCGTCACGCTGAGGTGCTCGCCGTCTTCGGCGAGCCTCAGGGTGCGGACGCTCGGGCGTGTCGCCCATCCTTCGAGACGCCCGGCTTCGCTCTTCGAGCTCAGCCGGGCTCCTCAGGATGACGCGAAGTTGTGGCGGGGGCATCAACAATTCTGCCAGCATGGACAACCGCGCGCGAAAACTCGAAGATGCCTGGCGCGTAGCAGCCAAAATTCCATCGCGCGGGATCAACCGCGCGCAGCAGAGGACATCATGCAGTTCAAACACGTGACACTCGATATCGACGGCGCGGTGGCGATCCTCAGACTTGACCATCAGGAAGTCATGAACGCGATGTCGGTCGACATGCTCGGCGGCTTCGCCGAAGCGCTCGACGCGATCGAGGAGGATAAAGCCAAGGTGCGCTGCCTGGTGCTGACCGGCGCCGGTCGCGCGTTCTGCACCGGCGCCAATCTGCAGGGTCGCCTCAACAAGCCCGGCAAGGCCAACGCCGGCGCGGCGCTGGAGACCGCGTTTCATCCGTTGCTGCGCCGGTTGCGCAATTGGCATTGCCCGATCGTCACCTCGGTCAACGGGCCGGCCGCCGGTGCCGGCATGAGCTTCGCGCTGATGGGCGACATGATCCTGTGCGCGCGCTCGGCGTATTTTCTGCAGGCGTTCCGCCGCATCGGCCTGGTGCCGGATTGCGGCTCGACCTGGCTGCTGCCGCGGCTGATCGGCAAGGCGAGGGCGCTCGAATTGTCGCTGCTCGGCGACAAGCTGCCGGCGGAGACCGCGCTGCAATGGGGGCTGGTCAACCGGGTCTATGACGACGCCGCATTGTGGGACGAGACGATGAAGCTCGCGCACGACTTGGCCAATGGCCCGACCGTGGCGCTGGCGCTGATCCGCAAACTCTATTGGGACAGCGAGGAGAATTGCTACGAGCAGCAGCTCGACCTGGAATGCCAATCGCAACGCATCGCCGGCGCCACCGCGGATTTCAAGGAAGGCGTCAGCGCGTTCCTCGACAAACGCGCGGCGAAGTTTCAGGGCAGGTAGTTCAGAACGGGCGCAGCTGTGGAAGGGCGCGGGTCGTTTGCGATTAGCAATGCGCCGTCATCCTGAGTGTCTGACCGAAAAAATCAGGCATTCAATCCGTCATTGCGAGTAGCTCTTGCGACGAAGCAATCCAGGGCCACGCGCGCAGCCCCTGGATTGCTTCGCTTTCGGCCGGCGCTGCGCGCCGTCCTCGGCTCGCAATGACAGCACAGCGCTTCCGCCTCGGATTACTTCCCCACCCACCGTGGCGGGCGTTTGTCGGCGAACGCTTTCGGCCCCTCGATGTAGTCCTGCGACGCCACCATGGCGCGGACCGCGGGGTAGTCGCGCTGATCGGCGATCGCCTCCTGCAGCGACACCATCGAGCCCTTCTGAATCGCCTGCTTGGAGGCGCGGATCGACATCGGCGAATTGCGGCAGATCGTCTGCGCCCAGCGCTCCGCTGCGGCCAGCGCTTCGCCCTCTGGCGCCACCTCGTTGACGAAGCCGAGTTCGTAGCCCTCGCGGGCGGTGACGCTGCGCCCGGTGAGGATCATGCCCATCGCCCGCTTCTGCCCGATCTGCCGCGGCAGACGATGCAGCCCGCCGGCCAGCGCGGCGAGGCCGACGCGCGGTTCCGGCAGCGCGAACACTGCGTTTTCCGCGGCGATGATCAGGTCGCAGGCCAGCGCCGCCTCGAAGCCGCCGCCCATCGCCACGCCGTTGACCGCGGCGATGATCGGCTTGTCGCAGTCGAACCGCGCCGTCAGTCCGGCGAAGCCGCTACTGTCCCAGCCGCGGCGGCCGCCGGCCGCCTGCCACTTCAAGTCGTTGCCGGCGCAGAACGCCTTGTCGCCGGCGCCGGTGACGATTGCCACCCATTGTTCCGGATCGACGGCGAAGTCGTTGAAGACCTGGTGCAGCTCGAAATGCGCGTCGCTGTGCAGCGCGTTCATCACTTCGGGTCGAGACAGCGTCACAATGGTAATGCGCCCGCGGCGCGTCACCGCGGAGAATTGCAGAGTCATGTCGCCCCCAGAATCGTTTCCTGCCCCGCGCGAAGATGGCGGCAGCGCAACCGAAAGTCATCCATGAATTGCGCGTAGCAGCCTTGCTCCACAACCCACTCGCGGCATTGTGACGCTACCCCTGACAGCTAATCATCTCGTTGCAGTTCGTTGCGGAATTTGCAGCTAATGATCTGCGATACTCATGCGCCTAAAGTAGTAGGCGTGAGGAAAGCCGTGACCGGCTTGGCGCGGTTCCGATCGGCCGCTCAGTTCACCCGGCGCTGCCTGCCGGCCCAATACGGCTCGCGCAGCGCGCGGCGCAGGATCTTGCCGGCGCCGTTGCGCGGCAGCGCGGTGATGAAATCCACCGTGCGCGGCGATTTGAACTTGGCGATGCGCTGATGCGCGAAGGCGATGATGTCGTGCGCGGTGGCCTGCTTGTCGGGCTTCATCACCACGATCGCCTTGACGGCCTCGCCCCACACCTCGTCCGGCACCCCGACCACCGCGACCTCGGCGATGTCGGGATGCTCGCTGAGCGCGCTCTCGACTTCGGCCGGATAGATATTCTCTCCGCCGGAAATGATCATGTCCTTGATGCGATCGTGAATATAGAGGTAGCCGTCCTCGTCGAGATAGCCGGCGTCGCCGGTGCGTAGCCAGTTGTCGGCATCGATGGTCCTGGCGGTGGCCTCCGGCAGGTTCCAGTAGCCGACCATATTAGAGCCGGAGCGGGTGGCGATCTCGCCGACCTGGCGCGGCGGCAGCCTGTTGCCCTCGGGATCGAGGATCGCGAGCTCGACGCCGGGCAGCGCGCGGCCCGCCGCCAGCATCCGCTCCGAGCCCTCGATGTGATCCTCCGGGGGCAGCGCCACGATGGTTCCGGTGGTCTCGGTCATGCCGTACATCTGCACAAAGCCGCATTTGAACACCGCGATGCATTCGCGTAGCAGCGCGGCGGGGATCGGCGAGGCGCCGTACAGCATGTAGCGCAGCCGGGAAAAATCCATCTCGCGGGCGCGCGGCTGCCGCACCACGAATTGCATCGCCGCCGGCACCAGGAACGCCCGGGTGATGCCGAAGGTCGCGAAGAAATCCAGAATCTTGTGCGGATCGAATTCGCGGACGATAACGCCCTTGACGCCGTGGTACATGCCCATCACGCCCCAGCCGGAGCCGCCGATGTGAAACACCGGCATCGCCACCAGCGAGACCTCGTCCGCACTCCACTGGTTCCATTGCGGCTGTTCGGCGTCCTTGCCGGCGCGCACCAGCGCGAGGAAATTGGCGTGGCTCAGCATCGCGCCCTTGGGGTGGCCGGTGGTGCCGGAGGTGTAGAGCTGGATCGCGACGTCGCGCGGCTCGAGCACCACGGCGGGGGCGTCGTCGGCTTGCGCGTCGCGCCACGCCGGGTAGGCCGGCCACTCGGCGGCGGCGCCTTCGGTGGCGATGAAGGCTTTGACGCCGGGCAGTTGCGCCGCGAGTGCGCGCACCGGGTCGACGAATTCCGCGCCGACGAACAATGCTGTGGCCTGGCAGTCGTTGACGATGAAGGCGATTTCCGGCGCCGCCAGCCGCCAGTTCACCGGCGCCATCACCACATTGGCTTTCATCGCGCCGAGCAGCAGTTCGAAATAGACGTCGCTGTTCTTGCCGAGATAGCTGATGCGCTGGCCGGGCTTGATGCCTTGCGCAAGCAGCGCGCGGGCAACGCGATTGCTGTGGCGATCGAGCGCGGCAAAGCTGGTGCGGCGGCCCTCGAACTCGAACGCGATGGAATCGCCGCGCGCTTGGCCCTGCGCGCGGACCACGTCGGCAAGCGTCGCCGGCTCCGCGGAATCGGACATTTCAACTCCCTGGACGGTATTGTTAGTTGTTATCGCTTTGGGGAAAGTGTGACGCGGTTTGCCGACAAATACAAGATGGATGGGAGATAGTTCGGGCGCTTGCAAGGGGCGCTGGGGCGGGCGCCCTGCGCGGGGTGCATCCTTCGAGACGCCTGGCCTCGCCCTGCGGGCGCAGCCCGGCTCCTCCGAGTCTGACCGAAAAAGCAGCGAGCAAGATCAGGGATATCATCGTCTTTGCGAGCTGAGGGCGGCGCGGTGCGCCTCGCCATCCATCGCCATGCAAATTGTCAAACAGCCACGTCCGGTAACTCTCAACGCACGCGCCATCGCTCTCGCGCAAGACATTGCGCGAGGCGAGCCGTTAGTTTCCCCCCTCGCCAGTGAGGGGGACGGAGCGCCGCAAGGCGCAACCGTGATTGTTGGGCGCTGCCCGACGCTGCCGGCGAGGCAGCGAGCGGACCGCGCACGCCTTGCGGCGCTCCATCGCGGGATTTGTCGACCCCAGGACCGTGCTTCCGGGGACAGGCGCGATGCACTCCGCACCGCCGATCCGGCAGGCTTTCCCCGCCTTCACCTGTCCCGCGTCCAGCCAACCAGCAAGTGGCAGAGCCCCGTAGTAGGCCCGGACGGCGACCCGGGGCGTCCCGGGCTTGCGGGTGCGAACCGCGCGCGCAGGACACCGCATCCTCGCTCCGCCTCACGAGCGCCCTCGAGAAGCGCCCCTCGTGAGCGAGGACGAAGCGATGATAGGCGAAGCCGCAAGCGCGGGGATTGCTATCCGCGCGTTTTTTGCGGGGTGATTAGTCGCACGCGGCAGAGCTCACACCCTGGCGGTCATGCTTCGAAACGCCCGGCTCCGCTCCGGCGCTGGGGCTGCCGTTGCGCCAGATCCGCCTCAACCGCGCGCGGCGCGGTCCTTGTCGTTCTGCGCCTTGATGGCATCGCGCGCCTCCGCCCAGTCGGCGTCGCTCCAGTCGCGCAGCTGATAGAAATTACCACCCGTGGCCAGCGCCTGGCCGCCGTCCATCGCGATGGTCTCGCCGTTGATCCAGTCGCAGCCGCCGGAAATCAGGAACACCGCGAGGTTCTGCAATTCCGCCAGCGTGCCGACCCGGCCCATCGGATTGAGCCGGGTGGTGTGGGCGCCGGCCTCGTCGCCGGGCTTGATCCGCTTGCTCATGCCCTCGGTGGGAATTTCGCCGGGCGCAATTGTATTCAGCCGGATGCCGTAGCGGCCCCATTCGGCGGCGAGCGACATCGTCATCGCATGGATCGCCGACTTGCTCATCGCCGAGGGCACCACATAGGGGCTGCCGTTGCGCACCCAGGTGACGGTAATCGACAGCACATTGCCGCGATGGCCGCCGGCGATCCAGCGCTTGCCGACCGCGTGGGTGACATAGAATGTGCCGTGCATCACGATGTTGGCGACGGCGTCGAAGCCGCGCGGGGTGAGGTCCTGCGTCCGCGAGATGAAATTTCCCGCGGCATTGTTGATCAGGTCGGTGAGCGGCCCCTCTTCGAAGATGGTCTCGATCATGTGGTCGACCGCGGCGGCGTCGCGGATGTCGACGCCGTAGCTCATCACCTTGCCGCCGAATTCGTCCATCAGGGCGGTCGCGGTTTCGTCGCAGACGCCCTTGCGGCGGCCGCAGATATGCAGCTCGGCGCCGAGGCTGAGGAATTTCGCCGCCATCGCCCGGCCGAGCCCGGTGCCGCCGCCGGTGACCAGGATGCGGCGGCCGGCGAGAAGCTGATCAGTAAACATTTTGAAGCGCCCTGGCTGGAGAACGACTGCTACTTCACTAGGTGATTGACTAAATTCCGACAACGCTTTTCTGTGGGCCGGCAACAAACGGGGGGACTGAGATGAACGATCGCGTAGCGGTGACGATCACCGACGGCGTCGCCGATGTCCGGCTGGTGCGGGCCGACAAGATGAATGCGCTCGATGCGGCGATGTTCGAGGCGCTGGTCGACACCACCGCGCGGCTTGCCGGCGAAGCCGGACTGCGCGTGGTGGTGCTGTCGGGCGAGGGCAAGGCGTTCTGCGCCGGGCTCGACATGGGCCGTTTCGCCGAGATGAAGGACGCGCTGCGCGACCTCGTCACCCGCAGCCATGGCGAGGCCAACGCGGCGCAGCAGGCGGTGTGGGGCTTCCGGCAATTGCCGGTGCCGGTGATCGCCGCGGTGCATGGCGTGGCGTTCGGCGGCGGCTTTCAGCTGGCGCTCGGCGCCGACATCCGGCTGTTGGCGCCGGACGCGCGGATGTCGATCATGGAGATCAAATGGGGGCTGGTGCCGGACATGGCGGGCACCCCGATCCTGGCCTCGCTGGTCCGCGATGACGTGTTGCGCGAACTCACTTATACCGGGCGGATCTTTTCCGCCGAGGAGGCGCTGAGCTACGGGCTTGCGACCAAGATCGTCGAGGATCCCCGGGCCGCGGCGCTGGAACTGGCGCGCGAGATCGCCGGCAAGAGCCCGGACGCGATCCGCGCCGCCAAGCGGCTGTACAACAAGCTGCTGGTTGCTCCTGGACCGGCGCTGCTCGAAGAATCGATCGAGCAGCAGCAGCTGATCGGCTCGCCGAACCAGATCGAGGCGGTTCGCGCCAATGTCGAGAAGCGCCCGCCGCGGTTTGTGAATGGGTGAGGCTGCGACGCGAATTCGTCGCCTGTGGATTTCCCCGGACAGGCCTTGGGGTGGATCGTGCCCCGGACGCCGCGCGACGCGTCGCGTCGCGTCGCGCGGCGAGCCGGGGCCGTTACGGAACGCGTCGCTCGTAACGGTCCCGGCTCGCGGAGCAGCGCCAAGGCGCTGCTCCGCGTCCGGGACACGGGGCCTCAGGCAGCGACGTCACGTCACGGCAGAAACGACTCCAGCAGCGCGGTTTCGGTGCGGGTCGCGGCGTGCTGCTTGTGCCGCAGTACGAAAAATGCGCGGCGCGGCAGCGCGAAGTCGATGCGGTGCAGCGTGCCGGCCGCCAGCGACGGCGCCGCCACCAGGTCGGACAGCGCGGTGGCGCAATCGCCGGCCTCCACCGCGGCGCGCACCGCTTCATTCGACGGCAGTTCCAGCTCGACGCGCAGTTCGCTCGGCTTGACGCCGGCTTTGCGCATGGCGGCCTCGAACATCGCGCGGGTGCCGGAGCCCCGCTCGCGCAGCACCCAGCCGCTCAAGGGCAGCCGGCGCGCGGTGATGCGGCGCTGCCCGGCCCAGGGATGTTGCGCGCCGACCACGATCACCAGGCTGTCGCCGTCGATGCGGCGCGCCGCCAGCAGCGGATCGTCGACCGGCCCCTCGACGAAGCCGAGATCGGCGCGGCCGTCATGCACCGCGGCCGCCACCTGTTCGGTGTTGGCGATGGCGAGGCGGACGTCGATGCCGGGATGGCGTTTGCGAAACGCCTGCAGCCGCTGCGGCAGCCAGTAATTCGCCACGGTCTGGCTGGCCGCCAGCGTCAGCGTGCCACGCTTCAGGCCGGCAAGGTCGTTCAGCACCTGCGCCGCGGCGTTGGCGCGTCCGACCACGGCGCGGGCCTCGCCGAGAAAGGCGCGGCCGGTCTGCGTCAACACGATGCCGCGGCCGATCCGATCGAACAGCTTGATGGCGTAGCGCTGTTCCAGCGCGGCGATCGCCGAACTGGTGGCGGACTGCGTCAGGTTCAGCTCGCTGGCGGCGCGGGTCATGTGCTGATGCTCGGCGACCGCGATGAAGATGCGAAGCTGATCCAGCGTCATGCGCTCACCCGGTGAGTTTGATCAGCGCCAGGCTGAAACTTGCGATGAACAGGAAGGCCAGCGCGCCGACGAGCGCCGGGCGAATGCCCTTGGCGGCGAGCTTGCGCAGATCGGTTTCCAGCCCCATCGCCGCCAGCGCCAGCGTCAGCAGGAAGGTGGTGACGACGACGATCCAGCCCTTCGCCTCCGCCGGAATGGCGACCACGCTGTTGACGCCGACCAGCGCCACGAAGCCGAGCACGAACCACGGCAGCGGCGGCCGCGCCGCCTGCCGATCGCCGCCGTTGCGCCGCGCGCTGCGCGCCGCCCAGGCGCCGAGCACGATCACCAGCGGCGCCAGCATCGCCACCCGCGCCAGCTTGGCGATGGTGGCGAACTCGCCGGCCTGCGCGCCGTCCTGAAATCCCGCGGCGACCACCTGGGCGATCTCGTGGATCGAGGCGCCGGCCCACAATCCATAGCTCTGCGGATCGAGCCTCAGCAGCGCCGGCAACAGCGGATAGCAGAACATCGCCAACGAGCCGAACACCGTGACGCAGGCCACCGCATAGGCGACGTCCTCGTCCGGCGCGTCGGTCACCGCGTTGGTGGCGATCACCGCCGAGGCGCCGCAGATCGAGCTGCCGGCGGCGATCAGCTGCGTCAACTTGCGGTCGACGCCGAGCCTGTGCCCGATCCAGCTGGTGACCGCGAAGGTCGCGAGCAGGCTCGCCGCGATGATGCAAAGGCCGCGGCCGCCGACCGCGATCAGTTGCGCGACCGAGAGCTGCAGCCCGAGCAGGATGATGGCGAAGCGCAACACCCGGCGTACGCTGAATTTGATGCCGGGCACGGCCAGCGAAGGGGTGCCGGCGAGATTGTGCAGCGTGATGCCGATCAGCATGGCCAGGATCATCGGGCTGACCACGCCGATGCCCGGCACGAGTCGCAGGGCGAACGCCGTCGCGGCGATCGCCGCGGTCAGGGCCAACCCGGGGATGACCGCCCGCAGCCCGCGGAGCCGCGGGGCCGATGCGGTGGCGGGGTCGGCGGGGGGAGGGCTGGAACATTCGGCTGCCGGGATCGTGGTCATCGGTGGCTCCATCGTTGCCACCGCACCATCGGACGTTTGAGACCAATCAATCCAACAGATAATTACGCTATAATCAATCGGAATATTCGATGGATTGAGCCGGGACCAGCGCCGCTGATTGCGCTGCGTTCCGCTCGGAGTCTGACTCAAAAAGCGATCAATGGAATCAGGCATTAATTGCGTCATTGCGAGGAGCTCTTGCGACGAAGCAATCCAGGGCTACGCATGAGGCCCCTGGATTGCTTCGCTGTTCGGCCGGCGCCACGCGCCGTCCTCGGCTCGCAATGACAACAACCCCTGATTTTGCTCGCTGCTTTTTCGGTCAGGCTCTCAGGAGCCCGCGCGATCCATGGTCTCGACGGTCGGGCCGGTGTCGGCATCAGCGCCGGCCTCCGCATTCAGCGCGGCGCGGATCAAGCGCGCCAGTTCGGATTTCCGATACGGCTTCGGCAGCAGCAGCACCCCGGGGTCGAGCCGGCCGTGATGCACGATGGCGTTCTCGGTGTAGCCCGAGGTGTACAGCACCTTGGTGCCGGGCCGCCGCTGCTTGACGGCGTCGGCGAGCTGCCGGCCGTTGAGGCCGGGCATGATGACGTCGGTGAACAGCAGATCGAACGACGCGCCGGCGTCGATCTGCGCCAACGTCTCGGCGCCGTTCGCGGCCATCAGCGTCTTGTAGCCGAGGCTGCGCAGCTGGGTGACGACGAAGTTGCGCACCATGGCGTCGTCTTCCACCACCAGCACGGTTTCGCTGCCGCCTTTGATCGGCGCGGTCGGCGCCAGCTCTTCGGCTTCGGCGCTGGCGCGGGGCAGATACAGCTTGATCGTGGTGCCGTAGCCTTCCTCGCTGTAGATCTTGATGTGTCCGTTGGACTGCTTGACGAAGCCGTACACCATGCTGAGCCCAAGCCCGGTGCCCTTGCCGACATCCTTGGTGGTGAAGAACGGCTCGAACACCTTGTCGCGGATCGCAGCCGGAATGCCGGTGCCGGTATCGCTGACCGCGATCATCACATAGGGGCCGGGCGCTACTTCTGGATTGGCCTCGGCGTAGGCCTCGTCGAGCACCACGTTGCCGGTCTCCAGCGTCAGCTTGCCGCCGTTCGGCATCGCGTCGCGGGCGTTGACCGCGAGGTTGAGCAGCGCGGTCGACAGCTGCGAGGGGTCGATATGCGCGGGTTCGGCGTCGTTGCCGAGCATGGATTCGATCTCGATATGCTCGCCCAGCGTCGGCCGCAGCAATTGCGCGGTGTTGAGCACCAGCGTGTTGACGTCGACGTTGCGCGGCTGCAGTGGTTGCCTCCGGGCGAAGGCCAACAGGTGTTTGGTGAGTTCGGCGCCGCGGCCGGCCGCCTCGTCGATCATCTTGGCGATCTGCTGCATGCCGGGCCGGTCGGCGAGGTTCTCGATCAGGATTTCGGCGGTGCCGGTGATCACGGTCAGCGTGTTGTTGAAGTCGTGGGCGACGCCGCCGGTCAATTGGCCGATGGCGTCGAGCTTCTGCGACTGCCGCAATTGGCGCTCGATCTCCTTGGCGGCGGAGACGTCGCGATACACCACGACGGCGCCGCTCAGCGCGCCGCCGGCGTCGCGGATCGGATGCGCGCTGCCCATCACATGAATGGACTTGCCGTTGTCGCGGCGCCGGCAAACCAGTTCGAAGCCGTCGACCTGTTCGCCAAGCAGGCAGCGCGCCGACGGCCAGTGCTGCCGCGGCAGCAGCGTGGTGCCGTCGGGTTGATAGATGTCGTACAGCTCGCGCCAGCCGGTGCCTTCGAGCTCGATCGGCCCGAGCAGTTCCTGGTTGGCGCGGTTGGCGTAGACGATGTTGCCCTCGGCATCGATCAGCAGCACGGCTTCGGCCATCGCCGCCATGATGCTCTGGAAAACGTCCTTCTCGCGCCGGATCGCGGTGGTCTTTTCGCCGACCTCCTGCACCATGTTCTGGAACGCGCGCGCCAGCACGCCGATCTCGCCGCCGGCGTTGAGCGGCACCAGCAGCGGCTTGCCCTGCGCGAAGCCGGCGACCGCTGCGGTCATCTGGGTCAGCTGCCGGGTCAGGGTGCGCGCCAGAACGAAGGCCAGCAGCATCGCGCACAGCACCGCGATGGTGCCGCCGAGCAGGCTGGAGTCGCGCAGCGCCTGCAGCGCCAGCGCGACGATTTTTTCTTCCGGGATCACCTCGATCACCGAAACCAGCGGTCCGCCGCCGAGCCGCATCGACGCCAGCGCCAGGCCGTAGCGCGTGCCGCCGCGATGTTCGACCAGTTCCGGCTGCCGCGGCTCGCCGCTGGCCAGCGCCGCCGCGGTTTCCGGAAAATCGTTCTGTACGCGAAACGGCATGCCGAATTCGAAGCCGAATTCGCGCTCCGGATCCGGATGCACGAGGTAATCGCCGCGGTCGTTCACCACATAGACGGAGGTGTCCGGGCTGGTGTGCGACTTGATCGCCGCGAAGGCTGGCCGCAGATCGATGTTGACGATCAAGAGGCCGAACCATTGGCCGTCCGGCGCATAAATCGGCGTGAGCACCCGGATCACGGGTTGCGGCGGCAATTCGATCCGGCCGTATTCCTGGTTGAGCTCGATCGGCGACACCAGAACGGCGCCGTCCGGCGCCGCGACGGCCTGCCGGAAATAACCGCGGCTGGCCTTCTGCTGCAGATCGGCGTCGGACACGATACGGGCGCGGCCGTTCTCCGCGTGACGATCGACCCGCACCATCTCGCGACCGCCATCGGCGGCGCCGATGATGCGGAATTGCGCGAAGTGCGGTTTGGCCTCCAGCTCGGCGGCAAAGCGCCGGGCGATGCGGGCGCGCCACTGCGCCAGCGTCTGGCCGCCGGCCTCCCGAGTGCCCGGATCGCGGCTCAGCGCGATGATTTCCTCGAGCCCGATGACGTCGCGAAACCCGGTGAGGTCGGCGCGCACGTCGTTGACGATGTCGGCGAGTTCCACCGCGACCGAGCGGGTGTGCGCATCGAGCCGCACCAGCGCGCGCGGCACCGCGACCCCGGCGATGTTTCGATAGCTCAGATAGCCCACGGTGCCGGCGGTGGCGACGACCAAGGCGACGATGGCGATCGTCAGCCGCGTCGAAAGGCTTAGTCCTTGGCTCAAGCGAATCCCCGGCCTTTGGTCGACCCAGCCCGTGCCGTGAAGTTGCCGCGCAACGCCACCGCGGGCCGATCCGACCTCTGTTGAACGCTTCGGATCGAGCGATCTCACCGATTTCGCACGTCACAACTGCCCGCGCCGCCGACTGCGGCGGACCAGGAACGAATCAACTTTAGCGCGTGTTGCAGGGAATGACACCTAGTAAAGCCGCGCATCGCACCAGCGGACATAGTGCCGCTCGTGCCGAGAGCTCGGGGCGCAATCGCCGCCCCACCCGGCGGCGACGCTCAGGCGCGGGCCAGCACCTTGAGAGGATAGCCGATGATCTTGGCCGCCGCATAGGCCAGCAGCACGCCGAGCAACAGCGCCACGCCGCGGCTGCCGTAGAACCACAGCACCAACTCGTCGTCGGGGAACGCGCGCTCGGCGATCGCCAGGCACCAGTTGATGACGAACAGCGCCACCACCATCACGATGAACAGCTGGACGCGCTGCACCGCGAGTTCGATCCGGGCCATCCGGGCGTCAAGATGCTTGTCGACGTCGGCCATCGATACGTCCTTTGTTGCAGGGGAGCCTGTGCATTCGGGGCGGGCGGGCCGCCGCGGGCAAATCTAGGTCGCAAACTCTGGCGCTGATTTGACGCAAGACAAATACGCGGGCGCCGGCGAATTCGTTCACCATAAAGTTCAACGGATTCTTCAAACCGCTCTGTCCCCATGGGGCGGATGACCGCGACGTCACGGAGGAATGCATGCATCCGCGCAGGTTCGCACGGGTCCGGCCGGCCGGCCGCATGGCGACCACCGCCAAGCTGATCGTCGGCCCGAAATTGCCGGTGATCGATTGCCGCGTGGTGGATTATTCCGCGGGCGGCGCCTGCGTCGAGATCTGCGGCCCGTTCAAGCTGCCCGGCCGGTTCGAGATGCTGTATGCGGGATCGAAGAAGCGCTGCCGGCTGGTGTGGAGCGCCGGCCGCCGGGTCGGGCTGGCGTTCTAACGGCCGCTGCTAACAACAACGGCTCAGCGCTTGCGCAGTCCGTTGACCTGCGCGTCGATCCACGCGGCGCGCGGCCGCGAGAAGTCCGCGCGGCGGCGGCTGTCCGGCCAGCCGCAGCACGATCAGTCCGTGCAGGCTGCTCCGGATCAAATTCCCGGTGATTTCCGGCTGATTTACATCGTATAAGTAGCTCCCGGTCCGGAGCTCTCCGCCATGAAGACCTTTCTGATCGCGCATGCCGCCTTGCTGGCGTTACCGATTTTTGCGCTGCTGAGCTGGCTCGGCTTACCGTTGCTGGGCGCTGCGGTGGGGCTCGCCTACGCCGTGGCGTGGTCGGCGCTGTGGTCGCGCGGCAAGCCGCCGCCGGTGTTCGATCTTTCTTTGATGTTCGGGCTGGCGATCGTCGTGGTCGGCCACGCCGCGGGCGCGACCGCGCTGATCGACAACGCCGGCGCGTTGCTGATGCTGGGGCTCGGGCTCGGCGCTTTACTGAGCGTGGCGCTGCGGCGGCCGTGGACCGCGGAATTCTCGGCGCGCGACTATCAGGGCGTGGCCGCTTCGCCGCTGTTTCTCAGCATCAACATGCAGATCTCGGCGCTGTGGGCGGCGCTGTTTCTCTGGCTGGTGCTGGCGTTCTATCTGCGATTGCCCGCGGTGGCGCATTGGGGACCGCTGGCGCTGGGCGGCGTCGCCTCGGTGCTGCTGCCGAAGCTGTTGGTGCGGAGGGGGCTTGCGCGGATGGCCCAGGGCGATACGCGCAATGCCTGGCCGGCACCGGATTTCGCCACGCGGCCGGGCGAAGGCGACGAAGTTTGCGACGTCGCCGTGGTCGGTGCCGGGATCGGCGGCCTGATCGCCGCGGCGCTGCTCGCCGATGCCGGGCTCAAGGTGATCGTCTGCGAGCATCACGTGGTGCCCGGCGGCTTTGCGCATCACTGGCTGCGCCGCGCCCGCGAGCGTGATCCGACGACCGGCGACAAGCTGGTGTTCCGCTTCGATTCCGGCGTGCACGACATCTCCGGCTGGCAACCCGGCGGGCCGGTGCGCTGCGTATTCGAGCGGCTCGGCATCGCCGGCGATCTGCAATGGCAGCGGCTCGATCATCGCGCTGTCGGTGAAGACGCCGCTGCGCAATCTGGTGATCGCCGGTGCCGCCACCCACGGCCCCGGGATCGAGGCGGTGGTGATTTCCGGCGCCACCGCCGCCGAGGTGTTGCGGCCGGGATTGCTCGCCACCTCTGCGATCCGCGCGGCGGCGTGATCGGGCGCTGCACCGTGCCGCTGCGGCGGCCGCCCGTTTGCTGCGCGCCAGCGCCGTTTTCTTGACCTTGCCTTGCTGCGAAAAACTTGCGAGGTGAAAGGGTGCCGGCAACATCCTGGAGGATCCGCTGATGTCGTCCAAGATCATGCCCCTCGAGCAGGCCGCGCAATCCACCGCAGAGGACGCTGCCGCGATCGACGAGGACGCCCGGCTGCGCGACGACATCCGGCTGCTCGGCCGCATTCTCGGCGACACCGTGCGCGACCAGGAGGGGGAGGGCGTGTTCGACGTCGTCGAACGGATCCGGCAGACCTCGATCCGCTTCCACCGCGACAACGACAAGCCGGCGCGCAGCGAGCTCGAAGCCATCCTGGACGGGCTGTCGACGCCCGACACCGTGCGCATCGTCCGCGCCTTCAGCTACTTCTCGCATCTCGCCAACATCGCCGAGGACCAGAACAACATCCGGCAGCTACGCGCGCAAAGCGGCACGCCGCGGGCGGGCTCCGTGGTCGGCACGCTGGCGCATGCCCGCGCGGTCGGCATCAGCGCGCCGCAGCTACGCAAGTTCTTCGCCAACGCGCTGGTCAGCCCGGTGTTGACCGCGCACCCGACCGAGGTGCGCCGCAAGAGCACCATGGACCGCGAGATGGAGGTCGCCGCGCTGCTCGACCGCCGCGAACGGCTGCAGATGACTGCCGAGGAGATTGCGCAGCACGAGGAACAGCTGCGCCGCGCGGTGCTGACGTTGTGGCAGACCAACATGCTGCGCCGGACCAAATTGACCGTGCTCGACGAGGTCAAGAACGGGCTGTCGTTCTACGACCACAGCTTCCTGCGTGAAGTGCCGCGGCTGCATTGCACGCTGGAAGATCGCCTCAACGACGACGACGGAGCCAGCGAGGAGCTCGCCTCGTTCCTGCGGATGGGCAGCTGGATCGGCGGCGACCGCGACGGCAACCCGTTCGTCACCGCCGAGGTGATGCGCGGCGCGCTGCGGCTGCAGAGCACCCGGGCGCTGCGCTTCTATCTCGACGAGCTGCATGCGCTCGGCTCCGAACTGTCGATCGCAGCCCACCTCGCCGATATCTCCGAGGATCTGCGCGCGCTGGCGGAGCGCTCGCCCGACACCTCGCCGCATCGCAGCGGCGAGCCGTATCGGCTGGCGGTGTCCGGGATCTATGCGCGGCTCGCCGCCACCGCGCATCGGCTGAAATTCGACGACATCCGCGCCCCGGTCGGCGCCGCCGAGCCCTACGCCGATCCGCAGGAGTTCAAGGCCGACCTCGACGTGCTGCATCGCTCGCTGATCGCCAACCAGGCCGCGGTGATCGCGCGCGGCCGGCTGCGGCAGCTGCGCCGCGCCGCCGATTGCTTCGGCTTCCACCTCGCCAGTCTCGACATGCGGCAGAACTCCGCGGTGCACGAGCGCAGCATGACCGAGCTGATCGACGCCGCGATGCCGGGCAAGTCCTACATGGCGATGAACGAGGAAGCGCGGATCGCGCTGCTCGCCGGCGAATTGCGCTCGACGCGGCCGCTGGTGTCGCCGTTCGTGAGATACGGCGAGGAGACGCTCGGCGAATTGGCCGTGTTCCGCACTGCCGCCGAGGCCCACGCCGCGTTCGGGCACACCGTGATTTCCCAATGCATCATCTCGATGTGCAAGGGCGTCTCCGACATGCTGGAGGTGGTGCTGCTGCTGAAGGAGGTGGGCCTGGTCGACCACGCCGGGCGCAGCGCCATCAACGTGGTGCCGCTGTTCGAGACCATCGAGGATCTGCAGGCCGCGGCCGGGATCATGGACCGGCTGCTCGGGCTGCACGATTATCGCCGGCTGGTCGACAGCCGCGGCGGCGTCCAGGAAGTGATGCTGGGCTATTCCGACAGCAACAAGGACGGCGGCTTCGTCACCTCGGGCTGGGAGCTGTACAAGGCCGAGATCGAACTGGTGAAGGTGTTCGAGCATCACGGCGTGCGGCTGCGGCTGTTTCACGGTCGCGGCGGTTCAGTCGGCCGCGGCGGCGGGCCGAGCTACGACGCCATCCTGGCGCAGCCCGGCGGCGCGGTGAACGGCCAGATCCGCATCACCGAGCAGGGCGAGATCATCACCAGCAAATATTCCAACGCCGAGGTCGGCCGCAACAATCTGGAGATTCTTGCCGCAGCAACGCTGGAGGCCAGCCTGCTGATGCCGCGGCAGAGCGCGCCGCGCGCCGAATATCTCGACGCCATGGAGCAGTTGTCGTCGTTCGCCTTCAAGGCCTATCGCGGCCTGGTCTACGAAACCGAGGGCTTCGAGGATTACTTCTGGGCCTCCACGGTGATCACCGAGATCGCCACGCTGAACATCGGCAGCCGCCCGGCGTCGCGCAAGAAGACCCACAAGATCGAGGATCTGCGCGCGATTCCCTGGGTGTTCTCCTGGGCGCAATGCCGGCTGATGCTGCCGGGTTGGTACGGCTTCGGCAGCGCGGTTGAGGCCTTCGTCAAAGAACATCCCGACAAGGGAATGGCGTTCCTGCAGGAGCTGTATCGCGAGTGGCCGTTTTTCCGCACATTGCTGTCGAACATGGACATGGTGCTGGCGAAGAGCTCGATCGCGATCGCCTCGCGCTACGCCGAATTGGTGCCCGACGAACAGCTGCGGCAGGCAATCTTCGGCCGGATCCGCGCCGAGTGGCACGGCTCGATCCAGGCGCTGCTCGACATCATGCAGCAGGACCGGCTGCTGCAGGGCAATCCGCGGCTCGAGCGTTCGATCCGCAACCGCTTCCCCTATCTCGATCCGCTCAACCACGTGCAGGTCGAGCTGTTGAAAGAGCACCGCGGCCATGCCGTCGACGAGAAGGTGCTGCGCGGCATCCAGCTCACCATCAACGGCATCTCCGCCGGCCTGCGCAACAGCGGCTAAGGCGAGCCATCGGCGGTCGATTTTAGGCGGAGCGCTTGGGCATCGCTCCCTCGCCCCGCTTGCGGGGAGAGGGTGGCGTGACAAGCAAAGCTTGTCGCGCCGGGTGAGGGGGCGCCGCGTTATGCCGAGACGCCGCCTCACCCGACCCCGCTTCGCTGCGCTACGCGGGGGCGACCTCTCCCCGCAAGCGGGGAGAGGTAAGGGCCGGTACTCTGAACGAATAGTAGTTGGCGATTCCTGCGCAAACTTCTCTCAGCCGCAATCCTGCTTTTCCTCACCCCGTTACAGTTAGTAAGCGTACTCGCGTAGGGCTTGCTGCGTTCTTCGGCGCGCTGCACAGTTTTGGTGCAGCTAATCTATGACGATCAAACTTTAGTCAGGATGGCTGGTGCCCGGCCAACGACGCTATTGATCGGTTCCGAGGCCAAAGCCCGATCCGATCGCCTGCAGCGCCTGCTGCATCTGTCGCTGCGCGCGGTTTGAACGTCGGCCAGCCTCACCATGCATTGTCGTCTGCAAACATCGCTCTCTGTCGAGAAGGAACGCTGCTGATGTACTATCTGCTCACGCATTATTGGATGTGGCTGGCAGCCGCCCTTGTTGCCGGCGCTGTCACGCCATTGTTGGCCAGCCGGTTCGGCTGGGCCGCGGATCTGCCGGGATACTGGATCACGCGAGTCGGCGTGGTGCTGGCGATTCCGCTGGTGCTGATCGCGACGCAACTGATCAGCGGCAAGGCGGAGATCCTGCTCGAAGCCGGCTTTGCTCTCGCGGTCGCCTACACCATCGGCGGCCTGGTCGGCGCGACGGTGCAGCTGTTGCCGGTGCGCTACGAAGGCTGGTGGGTCGGGCTGTTCGCCACCGGCCTGATCTGGGCAGCGTTCGCGATCGTGGCGTTGCCCGGCCTCGACAAGGATCTGCGCGAGCGCGTCGCCGCGGCGGTCGAAACCGCGGGCGGCGATCCTGTGAACGTCGACCTCGCCGGCCGGGATGTGCTGCTGCCGGCCGATATCGACGCCGCCATGCGCGTTGAATTGGGCAAAGAGTTGCTCGCGGTGCCGGGCGTGCGGCTGGTCGCCGACGTCGACGATCTCACCGGCCCGGCGCTGTCGGCCAAGACCATCGCCAAGCTGACCGCCGAAGCCAAGGCCGCGGAAGCCGCGGCGCAGGAAGCCGCCGCCAAGGAAGCGGCGGAAGCCGCGGCCAAGGAAGCCGCCGCGCATCAGGCGATGAGCAAGGCGGCGCAGCGTGAAGCGGCGGCCAAGGAGGCTGCGGCGAAGGAGGCGGCCGCCAAGGATGCTGCCGCCAAGGAAGCTGCCGCCAAGGAAGCTGCGGCGAAGGAAGTAGCTGCGAAGGAAGCCGCCGCGAAGGTCGAAGCGGAGGCCGCTGCTGCCAAGCCGGCTGCGGACGGCCACGCGCATCAGCAGCTTGCGACGGCCGACGCCGAAAGCGTGCCGGTGAAAAAGCCCGACGCAGCGGTCGGCGCCAAGACCGCCGCGCTGCTCGACGCCAAGGCCTGCCAGCAAAAGCTCTCTGCGGTGGTCGCCGAGGAGAAGATCGGCTTCGAGCCGAAGAGCGCCGAACTCAGCAAGACTTCGCAGCCGGCGCTGGCGAAGCTCGGCCAGGCGATCGCGCTGTGCCAGCCGGTGCAGATCGAAGTCGCGGGCCCGTTCGACGGCGGCGGCAAGAAGGCTTTCAAGCTGTCGCAGAAGCGCGCCGCGACGGTGGTGGCGAGCCTCAGCAAGCTCGGCGTCGGCACCGCGAAGCTCACCGCGGTGGGTGCCGTGAAGCCGGCCGACGGCAGCAAGAGCGGCCCGCTCGCGTTGGTGGTGAAATAAACCAAAGCCCGCCGGCGACTGCTGACGGGCATCTTAATCATCTTCGAGGCGCGCGCCGACACCGGCGCGCGCCTTGTGATTTGACTGGAAAGTAGATGAACGAGCGGCGCTGCTCTTCCCTCGCCCCGCTTGCGGGGCAGGGCTATCGCATGTGTTGGATGAGTTCGAAGAGGAACGTATCGTTCCATCCTGCACGTTTCAGTTTTCCGCGCAGCGATGTGGTGTTGTCTGG
>NZ_JACHIH010000022.1 GCF_014203125.1 Rhodopseudomonas rhenobacensis | reverse complement strand
CGGCGTCAGACCCGCCCAAACCGGCAAAAATCTATACTTGCAGCCGCACAAAACCGATTCTCGCTCAACGACTTATGTGTTCTTCACGGATGACTTCATCATGCCGAGCCTCTCCGGCACGCCTTCATCGGCATCTTCCGGCTGGTGATGGCGGGCATCGATGGCGATCGCTCAGTTGTAGACTTCCCCGGTCGGCTCATTCGGCACATAGCCGCCGGGCAACGCCGGGTTGGTGGCGGCCTCCTCGGGCGTCGGCAACGCCAGCGACTGCACCGCGCTGCCTTTTTCCAAAGTGGCTTCACGGCCGCGAACCGCACTCAGCGTCCAGCCGCGATAGGCTTCACCCAACCGGAGCCGCAGAATGTCGCGGGAGGACGGCTCCATCACGATGGCAATCCCCTCGGTCCCATTGGAGATCGTGCCGACCAAGGTCAGCGACAACGGTTCGTCCGGGGGCGGCGGTGACTGCGTCGGGGGCGGCGGCGGCGGCGCCGGGACGTTGTTAACCGCCGCCGGAATCGGGCGACGCGACGGCGAAAAGATCGGCCGGTTTCGCGTTTCGACGAGCGCACTCAATGGGATCGACCACAGCGGATTACCGGACCGGATCTCGCTGTTGCGAATGGGATTTGTGGATGGCGCGGCGGGCGCTGCCCGCAACTCGAGCGCGGGCGGCTCGACGGTCTGATCCGGCAGCGCCTCGCCGAGAGGTACCGCGGCGCCGGCCGCGCCGCAGCCGAGCACGACGCACCACGCCAGCACGGCCACGCGCTTCGCCTGCGGAGATCGTATCAGCCTCGTCGCCATTGACCTGAGACTCCGAGAATGACCCGCAAACGGCCGGACACCGCCTCGTTGGCCGCGGCAGCTTGCGGCATTTGAACGTCGAGCTGATCAACGTACAGAAACGGCATTCCCGCCTCAAGGTCGTACAGCAGTCGTTGCAGCGCCGGTTGGTCGACCTCGCAGCTGATCAGCAGGCTGACCAGACCGTCACGGGCCTGGTTGCCTTGCACGTCGACTTGCGACGACTGGATATTTCCGCCGACCTGATTGACCGCCTCCGCGACGCGCTGAAGCAGCGAGGCTCCGGCCACGGTGACGGTCGGCCCCTCGATGAACGGCGAGCCCGGCCGCGCGACGCCGCCCGCGGTGCTGCTCGACAACGCTCCCCTGCGGGCGTTCAATTCCCGCAGCAGATTATCGGCCTCGGCGAGTTCGCGGCGTTGTGTCAGCACGTCCGTGATCGCCAACCACATTACGATCAGGAAGGCGCTCAGCAGCCCGGCAAACACCGCCACGGCGACCCAACGCGACCCCGCAATCGAACGGACGATGCCGACAGCCGGGCTCATTGTTTCGAATCTCCCCGGCGGCCGAGCGACACCTCGATGTGGAATCTCTCGCCCGGATCTCCCGCCGATCGCGTCGTCGGCGCAAAGAACGTGGCCCGCGAGAAGCTCGGCGATTGTTCGATCAGCCTGATCAGCGACGGCGCATCGCGCGACACGCCGACGACCTGCAGCTTGTTGCTGTCGAAATGGAATTCCGTGATGTAGGTGTGGTCGGGCATGACCTGGGTCAGCGACTCGAGCACCAAGGTGGCGGCCGCGGTCTCGTATTTTCGGCGTTCCAGCGTCTGCAACGCGGCCTTGTCCGGCGAATTGGCGCCGCGACGCATCAGCGAACGGATCTGGTCGATCTGCCGGGTGGCCTCCTGCTTCTGCTCCGCGAGCTGGTTGGTGAGCAGCCACGCCGCCGTCGAGGCGGTCAGCGCGCCGGCCCCGGCCACCGCCAACAGCAGCACCAGCGCCTTGCCGAGCCGCGGCACGTCGAGGAACGTCCGCGCCTTCTGCTCGAACACCTTGATCGGCGCAGCCTGGGCGCTCTCGGCGGTCACGATCGTCACCGACGCCGGTTGAAACGTCAGCGCGCGCTGCACGAACTCCATCGCGCCGGACCGGGGGGCGATCGCCACCACCACCGCGATCCGGCTCGGATTGAGCAACGTCGGCGCGGTGCATCCGAAGATGGCTGTCGCGGCGGTCCACGGCGACAGCCGGTCGATCTGCGAACGGACGATCCCGTCAAGAAAGTCGGCGGCCTGTGCCGGCAATTCCAGCGGCTGGAACAGGAAGCGGCGCGGCGCGAGGCGGATTTCGACCCGGCTGCCGCGCAGGCTGGCCGCCGCCGCCTCCGACGGCGTTTCACCCTCCGTCAGCCCCACCGGGAGGGCGCCGATCTTGTCCGCGCTGGCGGCGTGCAGCAGGAACCCGCCGTCGTCCTGCTCGACCAGGCGGACCTGTTTGGGTGAGATCACCCGGTCGATGCCTGCGACGATCATCGCGGCGATCAGTTGCGCCCAGCCGAGGAACAGCGCGCCGATCGCGGCCAGGGCCCTCATCGCTCCGCCGCCGCGATCACCCGCGCCTCCTCATCAAGATCGTTGCGGACGTTCAAGACGCGACACGCCTCCCCGGCGTCGTCGCGCACGAAGACCACCGCCTCGGACTTGACCTGACGACCGTTGTCGAAGGTCATCTGCACCGTCATCCGCATCGCCCTCGATGGCTCCGCTGCAACTGTATCGCCGCCGGCGGCCGCCAGCGTCAACACTCGGCTCGGATCCGCAGCGTTCAGCTCGCGAGCGCTGAGGATCGATTGTACGCGCTCCGGGGTCATTTTGGGCAGCGCAGCAATCACCTGCGGCGCCGCCTCCAGCACATTGATACTGCCGCGGCCGTTGTAGATCGTCACCGAAGGCAGGATCCGCGCGATCACGAACTTCGGAATCCCATGTACCAGCCACAATTCGTCGACATGGGGAAACGGCGCGTGGCGCGGCAGGTAATTCAGGCCCGCCGCGCGATACAGCGAATTCTCGCTTTCGTCGTCGATGGATCCCGCAGAAACGCGCGTACGCCAGCCGACGATGCGGCTGGCATAGGCATCCGCCAGCACCGGACTGATGCCAATGCTGGCGATCAGCCCGGACAGCAACTCGCGCGACGCGTGATTGAGGTCGACCCGCGCGGCTTCAGACCGATACGACGTCGAGATCTTCACCGACCCGACCCGGATGTCGAGGCGGTCGTTGGTGGTGCCCTGCACTCCGCCGTTCAGCCTTTGAAAGCAGGTCATCTCGATCGCCGCGCGAAGCGCGGCCTCGGTCTGCACGCGGTCGGTAGCACCGGCCACCGCGGTGGCGGTGGCGCTGATGAAGGCCGAATAGATCAGCGCCAGGGTGGCCAGCGCCCCCAGCAGCCAGAGCACCGCGACGAGAATGAAGCCCTCCCGGCCTCGCTGTGGGGCGATCATAATTCGCGGTCTCCGGCTGCAGCGGCGCCGGCCGGTTTCGCGCCCTCATCACCGTGGCCGGTGGCAAGACATCCGGCCAGATCCTTGGCCTTGATGCATTCCGCGGCCATGTCGGCCTGGATCACCGCGACGGTCGAGGCGACGATGACCCGGTCGGACACTGCTTCCCGCACCGCGACCCGGATCATCGCCGGCAACTTGCCGGAGCCGGCCCAATCCGAGGCCCACTGCTGGCTGCGTTCCGCATAAGAGAAGCTGACCCGATACGGATTGCGGATCAGCACGACGGGATCGCCGAACTGCACACTCGCCAACGTATCGGAAGGCCGGAAGACGGCACGCTCGCGGACCAGCGCCAACCCCTGATTGTCGGCGCGCTCCGCCAGCCGGATCAATTCCAGGCCGGGCCGGGCCGACGGCCCGATCGCCGGCCGCACAAACGTCACCGACAACGGCGTGCCGAGGAATGCCAGCGCCTGGGGCGCGGCATTGAACGCGACGAATTGCGCTTCCGCCAGGTCGGCGACGACGCGGTCGAGGCCGGTGCCCAGTTTCTCCAGCTGCTGGACCTGGGCGATCCCGCGATTCCAGTTCGGAATCCACTGCGCGGTGACGGTCGCCAGCGCGACGAAAATCACCACCGTCAAGACGATCGCGATCAGCATCTCCAGCATGATGAAGCCGGCCTCGCCGGTCGGCACCGGTTGCTTGCCCGCCGTCATCCCGTCGACCTCGCGATCAGCACCACCGTCGTCAATCGAATGGCGGAGCCGCCGGCGGCGCGAACCTGAATGGTCACCGCGCACGGCGTCCAATTGCTGCGGTTGTCCGCGCCGCGATCCGGCAACGGGGCGACGTCCACCGACCATCGATGCCCACCGCTCTCGCCGATGGTACGCCCGACCTTCAACGATCCGCGATCGTTCAGTCCCGACAACAAGGTTTCCGCGATGCCGCTGATCGCCAGGCGGTCCTGAATATTGCGGCTGCCGCGCACCGTGGTTGCGATCACCGGCGCGATCGCGGCCAGTACCCAGGCCAAGATCGCCAGCGCGATCAGAACTTCGATCAGGGTAAATCCGCGCTGCGGATCAGACCGGCCGTTGCGGAACAATCTCGATGCCTCCCGTCAGCCAATTGACGCGGACCTCGTAGCGCATGCCGGGAGTGAACAGCGCCAGCGTGCCGCCGCATGATCGCCCGGAGGGAAAGAAACCGATCGACGGTCCATTGCCCGGAGCGGGACAGTTGGCGGCCGTGACCGCCTCCAGCGACACATCGCGCGGCAGTTGGATCGTCCGGTTGCTGGACCCCGACCGGATCAGCCGGGCGGGTGCCGCAACGATGGTTGCGACCGCAACGTGACGGCTACGCGCCGCGTTGCGGTCCATTTTCAGGATGCTGGCGGCCTCCACCGCATAAGCTTCCAGCCTGGTGCGCGAGGTGGTGCGCGGGATGCTCGGCAGCAACACGGCGGCAATCATCCCGATGATCGCCAGGACGCATACGATCTCGATCAGCGCGAAACCGCCCTGGCTCCGCTCGTCAGCGCTGGCCGACGACGACGTCTGCTGCCGTTCCGCTTCCACCTTCTTGACCATCCGACCCGAGCGATATGATTTCGAAAGGCCCGCGCTCACCGGGAGACCGGTAGATATAGCTCCGCGACCACGGGTCGCTCGGCACCGCGCCGCCGCGCAAATACGGACCATTCCAGCCAACGGCGCCGCTCGGTTTCTGCATCAATGCAGACAAGCCCTCGCTCGACGTCGGGTACCGCCCCATATCGAGGAAATACAGATCCAGCGCACTCGAGAAGCTCTCCAGCTGAATCCGGGCCGTCTTCACCTTGGAATCCGACAGATAGTTCAGAACCCTGGGTCCAACCAGCGCCATGATCATACCAATGATGGTGATCACCACCAGCATTTCGACGAGCGTGAAGCCGGCCTCCGACCGGCCGCTCCGCGAGCTCCTTTTCGGCCATACCAACCGTCCGACCATCAACCTACGTCCTCTCATCCGACAATCTGGCTGACGGACATGAGCGCAGTCATAATCGACACGATCAGGCCGCCGACTACAACACTAATCGCAATGACCGCGGCGGGGCCGGCGATACCGACAGCCCGATCCAGCGAACGCTGCAGCTTTTCTTCATAGAATTCGGCGACCCGGCCTGCAAGCAGTGGCAGTTGCCCGGTCTCATCGCCAAGCCGCAGCATTCGCGCCGCCATCGGCGGCAGCGCCAGCGACTCCGACAGCGCATCCGACAATTTTGCGCCGTGGCGGACCCGTTCGGCTGCGACCTTCCACGATGAGGAATCTCCGGTGGAGGCCATCATATCGACCAGAATACGCAGCGTGACCGTAAGATTGACCCCGCTGCTGAGCAACACGCCAAGATTCCGGCAGAAAATCGCCGTCTGATAATACCCGATCAGCTGGCGGACGATCGGCGGCCGCGACGCCACCCGCGTGATGGCGCGACGCACCGATTTCTGCCGCAGCAGCAGCCAGGCGCTCAGCAGCGCCGCCGAAGCCACCAACAAGACGGTGTCGGTACTGGCGCGCAAAAACGTCGAGATCGACAGGAAGAACGTAATGATCGGGTCGGTCTTGGCATTGAAATCCTGCAACACCGACGCAAATTGCGGCAGCACGAAAAACATGAAGAAGGTGAGCACCCCGCCGGCGGCGACCAGGATGAAGATCGGATAGCGGATCGCATCGCTCAGCTTGCGGCGCAGCAATTCGGACCGTTCGCGCTCTCCGGCCAGCACCTCGAGCACGCTGTCCAGCGATCCCGAGGCCTCGCCCACTCTGACCAGAGCGACATACATCGGCGCGAACAGATCGGGATACCGTGCCAGCGCGTCGGCGAAACTCTCTCCGGACAGCACGCGCGCGCGGATGTCGAGCACGACGGTTTTCATCCGGCCGATCGAGCGGTCGGATACCAGCAGGTCGAGGCCGTCATTGATCCGCGCCCCGGCGCGCAACAGCAACGCCAGGTCGCGAGTGAACAGCGTGACGTCGGCCGGCTTCGGCCTGTTGAAGAGATCGCGTAGCGACCACGACGACTTGGCTTCGTCGACCGCGACATTGTCGACCAGCACCAAACCCAACTGTTCGACCCGGGCCACGACGTCGCGCTGCGTCGCAGCCACGATCGCTCCGCTGACCAGTTCGCCGCTGTCGTTCAGTGCGCGGTAGCGAAAGCTCGGCATCGACTCACCGGATCGTTGTAACGCGCAGCACTTCGCTGACGGTCGTGGTGCCGGCGCGACATTTCGCAACCGCGTCCTGCAGCATGGTGGTCATCCCGGCAGCGATGGCGGCCCGATCCAGCGTGTCGGAATCCGTGCCCGGCCGGACCAGCTTGCGCATCTGATTAGTCATTTCGAGAACCTCGAAGGCGCCGTGCCGCCCGCGGTAGCCGGTCCCGCTGCAGCGGTCGCAGCCGACCGCCTCGAACACCGTTTCGTTGTGCTGAAATCCCAGCATCTCGAAGCGCGGATCCCGTTCGAGGTCGTCGCTGCCGACCACATGCGGCGCCTTGCATCGATCGCACAACACCCGGACCAGCCGCTGCGCCACCACCGCGCGCAGCGTCGAACTGAGCAGAAAGGCCTCGATGCCGAGATCGAGCAGGCGCGGCACCGCCGCCGCCGCGGTCTCGGTATGCAGAGTCGTGAGCACCAGATGCCCGGTCAACGCCGCGTGCACCGCGATATGCGCGGTCTCGGCATCGCGGATTTCGCCCACCATGATCACATCGGGATCCTGGCGCACGAAGGAGCGCAGCGCGGTGGCGAATGTCAGCCCGATCGACGGCTTCACCTGCGACTGATTGATGCCCGGAATTTCGTATTCGACGGGATCTTCGATGGTCAGGATCTTGCGGGTGGTCTCGTTGAGGATCGACAGCATGGTCGCAAGCGTCGTGGTCTTGCCGCTGCCGGTCGGGCCGGTGACCACGATCATGCCGTGCGGCAAGGCCAGCAGCCGATTGAGCGTCGCCTCGTCGGCGGCGCCCAGCCCGAGCTTGCCCAATTCCAGCAGCCCGCGGTCGCGCGGCAGCAAGCGGATCACGGCGGTCTCGCCGTGCTGCGTCGGCATGGTCGCGACGCGAATATCCAGCTCGCTGCGGCCGACGCGGATTCGCGCCGCGCCGTCCTGCGGCAGCCGCCGTTCGGCGATGTTCAACCCGGCCAGGATCTTGATACGCGAGATCAGCGCCTGCGCCGGCACGTCGAGTTGCGGCGCGGCGCGCAACAGCCCGTCGATCCGCAGCCGCACGACCAGACGGTCACGAAACGGTTCGACATGGACGTCGCTGGCGCGCAGGTCGACCGCGCGCTCGAACAGATCGTTGAGCGCGCGTACCACCGGCGCGCCGCTGGCCAGGTCACGCAGGCTTTCGACGTCGTCGTCGGACTGCTTCTCGGAGATCTGCGCGACACCGGAATCGTCGGCGGCTTCGGCATTCAGCTGTTTTTCCAGCACCGTCGTGATGTCTTCGAACGACCCTACGACGACGCCGACCGGCTCGCCAAACACCAGCTCGGCGGCGCGAATGGCCGCCCGCTCGCAAGGATCCGCCAACGCCACATGATAGCGTCCGCCGGCGTCGCGAAACGGAATGATCTTGGATTCGCGGAGAAAACGCGGCGAAAATCCCTCAAGGATCACGCCGCAAGCAAGTAGCTGCTGCAGATTGAGCCGCTGCAATTTCCAATGCGATGCTACTTCGTCGGCAAATTCCGCAGCGGTAAGATCGGTTAGCTCCCAAAGTTCTTTCAGCGCCGAGCCGCCAACCGAATTAACCGTGTTACCAGGTTGGCCGGTCGGACGCGGCGAAAGTGGGTATCGTTCTGCGAGGCTGCGCTTGAACCCGTCCGGCGAAAGCTCTGCCATCACCCGCTCTCCACGCTCGAGAGACTGGCGAGCGTCCTTTCTAAGGCCTTGACTCTTTTTGTATCCAATACCTAATAGTTAAGCCTTTTTTTTGATTGGGGGCAATGGTTCCTGACAGCATCGCGCCCCGAAATTGCGTCCGGGTAGTGTGGCCATGACGTCGTACCTGGACTTTGTTCTTACTGACTGTCGGTGTCAGCGAGTGGATTGTGTTTCAGACACGGCTTACGAGTTCGGCCTTGCGACTGGCACTGGCGTGTGTGGCGGGTCTTTGGCTTGCGTCCTGCATACTAACGTCGGACCAGTCGATCGAGAGTGATCCTGGCGACCCGCGCGCGCAGGACGTCGTCGACAGGATCAAGGGGCTGGACCTGTCGCCGCGTGCGCCGCGCAACGAGGCGAACGGCAGCATCGGCGCGCCCCGCGCCGCGGTCCCGGAGATCTATACGGCGACCGCCGCGGCGGGCGACACGCCGCGCGGCCGCGACAGCGCGTCCGGCGACGAGGGCTTCGACCTCAATTTCGAGAACGCGCCGATCACCACGGTCGCCAAGGTGATCCTCGGTGATATTCTGCGCACCGGCTACACGATCGATCCGCGCGTGCTCGGAACGGTGACGCTGGCCTCGGGTCGACCGATTTCCAAGACCGACGCGCTGTTCGTGCTGGAAAACGTCCTCCGGATGTCCAACGTGGCGCTGGTGAAGGACAAGGCGGGCTATCGGATCATGCCGGCGCCGGACGCCGTGGGGTTTGGCGGCGTCGATCGCGAAACCAGCACGCAGCCAGGCTATGGCATCAGCGTCGTGCCGTTGCGCTACGTGTCTGCGCAGACTGTGTTCAAGTTGCTCGACACCTTCGGCGTCAAGCCGACGTCGATCCGCGCCGACCAGAGGAGGAACCTGATCCTGGTGCAGGGCACCGGACCGGAACGCAGCGCGGCAATCGACACCATTCTGAATTTCGACGCCGACTGGATGAAGGGACAATCCGTCGGCGTCTTCCCGATCACCAATAGCAGTCCGGAACCGCTGATCAGCGAACTGGAAAAGATCATGGATTCCGGCGAGGGCGGCCTCGGCCAAAACATGGTCAAGCTGCAGTTGATCAGCCGGATGAACGCGATCCTGGTGGTCACCCACAAGCCCGAATTGCTGAAGCGGGTCGGCGTATGGATCGCGCGGCTGGATCGGTCGGACACCGAAGGAACCAACCTGAAAGTCTACTCGCTGCGCTACGGCAATTCGCGTCAGGTCACCGCGTTGCTCAACGAGATCATTTCGGGGCGCGGCGCCAACGGGTCGGGCAGCACCACGGATACTGCGGCCGGCCAGGTGGCGCCGGGCTCCGGCCTGTCGGTGTCCTCGTCATCCTCGGCGGCGGATGTCGAGCGGCGGTTGGGCGCCGGCCCTCCTCCCGGCTCGACCGACAACTCCGGGCAGGGGTCGGGGCAGACCGCTGCCGGCGGCCCCGCAGGCGCCCGCTCCGCGACGCCGCCGCAAACCGCACGGGTCGGCGACAATCTCGGCCTGTTCGGCAGCGCCAACAGCACGCCGAGCAACAATGCCGGCAGTGCGCTGCAGAATGTCCGCATCACCGCCGACGTGACCAACAACACCATCCTGGTCTACGCCAATCAGGAAGCCCACCGCATCATCGAGCAGACGCTGCGGCAGATCGACCGTCCGCAGCGCCAGGTGGCGATCGACGCCACGATTGCGGAAGTGACGTTGAATGATAGTTTGACCTATGGCGTGCAGTTCTTCCTGAAGAGCGGCAACAACGGCTCGATCGTCAATACGCTGGGCAACGCCGCGCTGAGCCGCGTGCTACCAGGCTTCAACCTGTTGGTCGGGCCCTCCGATCAACCGAAGCTGGTGCTCGATGCGCTGCACGGCGTCACCGACGTCAAGGTGCTTTCGAATCCCTCGCTGGTGGTGCTGGACAATCAGGTCGCGACGCTTCAGGTCGGCGATCAGATTCCGGTCTCCACCGGCAGCGCCACGGTGCTGACCTCGAACAACACCATCGTCAACACCATCGATTATCGCAACACCGGCATCATTCTGCGGGTGCTGCCGCGCAGCAACGCCAACGGCAATATCGTGCTCGACATCGAGCAGGAGATCAGCAATGTCGGATCGACCGATCCGAATACGCTGACCCCGACGATTTCCCAGCGGAAGGTGAAGAGCTCGATTTCCGTTGCGAGCGGACAGACCGTGCTGCTGGCGGGGCTGATCAGCGATCAGGAAGACAAGACGCGCAAGGGCATCCCGCTGCTCGACCAGATCCCCGGGGTCATCGGCGACAGCTTCTCGCACCAGAACATCAGCAAGAGACGCATCGAGCTGATCCTGTTCATCCGGCCGACGGTGGTTCGCGACGCCTTCGATGCGCATCTGGTCGCCGAAGAGCTGCGCAGCAAGATGAATGGCCGAATGATCGGCAGCAGCATCCCGGTCCCGGTGCAGCCCGCCCCCTTCGTTCGCCGCCAGTAAGCGGTGCGGCCGCTGCCGAGCATCGCGACCCAGTCGGCCGTCGCGGCGACCCTCGCGGTCGCCGGGGTGCTGGGCAGCCTGCTGGCGGCGCCATCGGTCGAGGGCGCCTTCGGGGCGACGCTCGCCGCCGTGATGCTTGCAATCGCCGCCATCGACGCCCGCAGCCGCATCATTCCCAACGAACTGACCGCGATCACCGCGATTCTGGCGCTGGTCCATGAGGCATGGCTGGCCCCGGACGCCGGGCTGCACGCCGTCGGCGCCGGGGTGATCCGCGCGGCTACCATCCTGCTGCTGTTCTGGCTGCTCAGCGCCGGGTTCCGGCGGCTGCGCGGCCGCGACGGGCTGGGCTTCGGCGACGTCAAGCTCGCCGCGGTGGCCGGGCTGTTTCTCGACTGGTTCACCATCGTGCTGGTGGTGGAGGCGGCAGCGCTCTCCGCCATCATCGTCCATCTGTCGTCCGGGCTGTTCGGACGGCGACCGTTGACGGCAAATACAGAGATTCCGTTCGGACTCTTCCTCGCGCCGGCGATCTGGCTGGGCTGGCTCTATCAGACGCTGATATGAGCCGTAAGGACGACGATCACCGGGCCACCCGCGTCGTCGGCAGTTCCGGCTGCGGATACCATTCCAGCGCACGGCGCCGGGATTCCGCGATCTGGCCGCGCGTCATCTTGCTGGCGACCGCGTCGCGCAGACGCGTGCGATACTCGCGTGACCCCTTGGACGCGCTGGCGGCCGAGAGGTTCAGCCACTTGTCGGCCTCGACAAGATCCTGCCTCACCCCGAAGCCCTTGTCGTACAGCAGACCCAACGAATACTGCGCCGTGCCATTGCCCTGCTCGGCCGCGCGCCGATACCAATACGACGCCTCGGAGTAGCTCTGCGGAACTCCCCGGCCATACTCGAACATGAAGCCGAGATAGGCCTGCGCCACCGGGTTGCCACCCTGCGCCAGCGGAATGAAGGTGCGGGCCGCCGCCGTGAAGTCCTCGCGCGCGAACGCGGCCTGGGCGCGTTGCAGCGGCCCCGCGGTCGCGCCGGAGACGGTCAGCAAGCCGCCGACGATGGCGCCCGCTGTGAGCATGGCAGTCAAAATGGCCCTCGCGCGCGACGACGGCCCGATCCTTGTCGTGATGGTCATTCCGCCTCACCTCGCCCCGCCCGCGCTGCAAGCCATCATTCTAAGGAAGCGCCTCGCGATGGGAAGCCACTTTTCAGCGCTCCGCGCCAACGATCGTTGCGGCCCCAATCGCGGGGGCGACGACCGCCGCGTCACCGCGGCGGAGCGGCGTTGGCGGGTGCCGACGGATCAGGAATTCACCTCCAGGGACGAGGACAGTCCGCTGATGTTGGCGCCGACGGCACTGTAGTTCATGGCCACCCTTTCGAGAACGCTACTGATCGGAGACGGCGTCGTGGTGATCGGCGCCGGTGCGCTGGCGATTGGGCTCGGCGCCGCCGTGATGGGGCTCGGAGCGGAGCTGATCGGCGTCAGGCCATTGCTGATCGGCGGCTGCGCGTCGGTGACCGCGGTGGTCCCGGCCGACCCGGAGGTCGTAGCCGCGGTCGCCGCCGTGGGATCGCTCGCGATCGGGCTGCTCAGGTCGTCCACGGAACCGCCGGGGATCAACAGCGTGATGCCTGCATAGTCGTAGATGCCGGTGTCGAGGCCGGCCTTGCCGGCGCCAAGTCCACCTGTCGTGTTACCCGGCCCGGGCGGGACGGAAACCGGCGCCGATGGCGCCGACGGATCCGGCGTCGTACTGATGGTATCATCGGCCGGCAAGACAAAGGCGACCGAGCTACTGGTCTTGGCACCGCCCTTCTGCGCGGTAAAATCGAGCAGCGATGATAGCTGTCCGACAGAAGAAAGAAGCGTGCTCATTGAAAACCTCGCAATCAGTATCTGGAAATACCAAATTACTAACCGGATTATGGTTAATTTTTCCATAAATAATCGTTTCTGACCGCACCGCCCGCGCCAAACGCATGAGCGGAGCCCCACTATCCGCCGGGACAAATCGACGCCGGCGGTCGCCAGATCAGATCAAAGAGCCGCGCTGCTACACATCGACGCCCCGCTCACCCCCCATGATTCCTTTGGGATGAGCAGGCCGACGGCACCGCGTCGCGGCAACGCCTCCCGGCGTGCGAACTTAACGACGTACCCGATCAGTCAGAAATCACAGACAAATACCCGACGTAGCTGCGGACCAATAGCGGTCAGCACCGGAAGCATCCGGTAGCAGCCATTGTCGTTTCGATAGGACGCATAGGGATCATACCGATAGACCGGACCATAGACCCCCACGATCGGATCCCGCGACCAGTGGCGCCCCCAGCCCGATCCCAGCCAGCCGGCGCCGTGCCAGTCGACTTCGGGACGCTCCTCGACATGCGCGGCCGAGGAGACTGTGAGCGTTGCGGTCAGCACCGCCGCCGCGATGAGAAGTCGCTGTCCCATGTCCCGCCATTTGATGCATCCGTCCGGATCGTCGCCCTATCGGTACGGCGCTCCAGGCGGCATTCCCGGCACTTGCGGAAGCTTATTGGTCGGGCGGTCGCCAGGCAATGGGGCCAGCGGTGAGCGGTCGCCCGGCGGCGGTCGGGTCGGAGCGGTTGCGTCAGGCGGCGGGACAGGCAAGGAAGGCGACTGCGTGGTGGGCGCGTGGGGGCGTGGTTGCCCCGACTCCGCCGAAACCCTTTTGGCGAGGGCAACCGCGGCCAGTGCTGCCAGCGCCACCGCTGCGATCCGCTGAGATGCTGCCAAAGCTCTGTCGCCTCCCCTGCGTCCGCTCGCGCACAATCAGAAAACCGGGTCTACACTGTGCAAGCTGATCGGACATTGTGGCCAAATTCGCAGCCGGACCCGGCGCCGGCCGCCGCCTCCCGATGCTGTCGTGCATGGCATCGCGGAAGCCCGATCGTCGGTTGACAGCGGCACGCCGGCTTGGCAGCGCTACGTCCCAGGCCGCGCGATCGTTCTGTCGCGGCCTCGTCGCCTCGATCCCACCATGACCGGCGCAGTCCTTCTCGGCCGACAGCGGAGAGTGTCATCCTCACCATGCGAATTCCTTCCGACAGCGGCCCCCACCACCGCCATGGCCTTGGCGACGTCGCTGCGATCGCGGCGATGGTGATCGCCTGCCATCTGGCGTTGCTGCAATTGCCGTTCGTCAATTTCGAATGGGCCTTTAACGCCGCGGCCAACTTCGTCGCCACTGGTGATCGAGCGCTGGCCGAGCGCTACTTCGAGGTCGAAGCCAACAGCCTGGTGGTCCCGGCGCTGGGCGCCGGCGTCGCCAAGATCCTCGGGATCTCCGTCGATCTCGGCTGCCGGCTGCTTTCCATTCTCGGCGTGGCGCTGGTGGCGCTGGCGTTGCCGGCGCTTTCCTCAGGCCTCGGCCGCGCGCGGACGATTGCGCTCGCGCTGCTGTTGCTGCTCAATCCCTTGGTATGGACGTTCTCCGGTCGCGGCACCGCGGATTTCTTTCCGGCGGCGGCGGCCATGTGCGCCATCGCCCTGCTCTGGCACCCCGCAGCGGCCGCGAGGCTTGGCGGCGTCGTGCTGTTCGCGTTGGCCGTGATCGCCAAATATCATGCCGTTCTGCTGCTGCCGCTGGTGGCTCTCAGCCCCCGGCCGCAGAGCCTCGGATCGCGTGCGGTCTGGCTGGGCGCTACCACCATGCTGAGCGCCGTCGCGCTGCTGATCTACAATGCCGCGGTGCACGCCCGGTTCGGCTTCTGGCTGACGCCGCCGGCGTTTCAAATCGCCCACGCGCCGGCGCTGTCTTTGATGCTGTCCAATCTCACGCAGTATGGCGGCTACCTCGCGATCCTGGCGGCGCCGCTTTCATTCACCCGGGCGCTGCTGCCGTGGTCATGGTCGCGAACCGTGGCGTCGGCGGTGGGGCTCGGCGCGGCTTTTGCCGCCGGCTATTGGCTGCTGGCGGCCAACGGCGAAATGTCGTTCGGTCCGTTCGACCGCTGGATCAGTCCCGAATTCGGCCGCGGCGCCCTGGCAGGTTGCTGCGCGCTGTTTCTGATCAGTTTGATCGATCCCCGCAGCGCGATGCTGAGCCGGCGCCATGCGGTGTCGGCGGCCATCCTGCTGTTCGTGCTGTGCCTCTCGATCAGCCGGCCGTCGCAGCGCTATCTGTTGCTGATCTTGCCGTTCTACTACGTCCAGCTGGTCCAAACCGCGGTGTCGACCCGGCTGATCGCCGCCACCGTGGCGACGTTCGTGCTGCTCAACGCCTTGGTCGCCGTCAATCAGGTGGCAACCGGGCGGGTTGCGGCAGCGCTCGCCGATGAGATCAGCGCGCGCGGCCTGGTCGGCCAGGTCGACCTTGGCAGCTACGTCTCACATCTGGCGATGCCGTCCGCCAATCCCGCCCGTGCCAGGTATCGGGCAACGGACGGCTGCAGCGACCGCGCGCTGGTGTGCGTCTCTGCGCAATTCGGCTGGACCCGCCAAGCCTCGATCGTCGCGCTGACGCCGGAGTGAGACGCCGCGCGCGCTCCGACGACCATCGGCCGACAGCCGTTGAACGGCGGTCGCAGTGCTTCTAGGATCGACTCCCGTTCACAGGAATTGAACATGTTCTTCATCTTCGGATCGGCCAGATCAGGCACCACGCTTCTGGCCCAGGTGTTGTCCGCCCATTCCAAGCTGATCGTTCCGGCGGAAACCGATTTCATCGTGCCGGCCAACTACATCTACCAGCGGGTCCGGGATGCGGGGGTACGACGTGCGCTGCTGGCGGACCTGATCCCCAACACGTCGCTGTTCGACGACAGCCTGGGCCGCTACATGTCGCGCGCCGAGGCCAAGGCGCTGATCCTCAACGGCAGCGACGACCTCGGCGAGCTGTTCGCCGAGCTGTACGGGTTGCTGGCGCAACGGGCCGGCAAGACGCTGGCCGGCGACAAATCTCCGAACGACTTGCCGCTTTTTCCGCTGCTGCAGGCCAACGGCATGTTCAAGGCCAATCCCAAAGTCATTCATATCGTGCGCGATGTGCGGGATTCCGGCGCCTCGGTGTTGCGGCTCGGCTGGGTCGACGAACGCGTTCTGAAGGAATTTCACGCCCGAAATTGGCAGAACACCAACCTCAAGCTGAGCCAGGCCATGCAGGGCGACCCCAACTATTTCTTCCTGCGCTACGAGGACTTCGCCACCGATCCGAGGCCGTGGTGCGAGCGGCTCTGCAAATTTCTCGAGTTCGATTTCGAGCCCGAGATGCTGGAGGAAACCCGACGCGACACCCGCTACGACCACGTTGCCGCGCATTCGCGGATCACCAGCAAGATCTCCGGCGACGCCATCGGATCGTACAAGAACTACATGTCGGAGGAGGAAGCGGAGAACTGGACAAACCACGCCAAAGCGGCACTGCAGCTGTACGGCTACGCCTGATCGCCGGTCGCCGCCGTTCGGCTCGGTCGTTGGGTCGCCAAGGCGATGCCCACGCGGTGTGGCTCCGCCGCACGTTTCGGCAGGAGCGAGGACGTTTGACGGCGTTACAGGCTGGCGTTGCGGCTGCCGATCGATCTATGGCCGATGGTGGGCCTTCTTGGACACGTATCGAACTATATGCCTCTCACCACCCCCGGAGGTCCGTGCTGTCTTCGAAGAATTCAGACATTCGTGGGGGGCCAATGCATCCCGGCCGGACGAAGCGAAAGTCCCATCAATAGCCCGCAGGCGGCGCAGGCGTGGACTTGATAGCCCTTCATAATCCGCGGAGCGCTACATCCCCCCTCGTACGTTCAATACCGGAATCCTCTGGGAGCATTGGCTGCTGCCCCCGAAGTGACAGCGAAATAGGACCTTTTCCCTGTCTTCGTGCTTCACGACCACGAGCTAAAACAACACAACCATTTTGTCCTTCCGACCAAGCCCATATCGGCGCTTTCTTGTTTGGCATCCCACAAACCAAAAAGCCTGTTAGTGTTCTGATTCGGTATACCATCATCGCCATCGTTTTCCGATCGGATGCCTCCAATGCGGAAATCCGGTTGCGCGCTGGTGCCGCCGGTATCAGATCCTTATTCAGTCCTGGAAATTCCTAGCTACTCGCCACCGCATGCCCAATACAACACCACGAATGGCTGACTTGCGGCTCGACACGACGGGAGTGCGTGGCGCGTTCGAGGAGTTTTGCTGCCAACTGTTTCGGCGCGCTCCGGAAGTCACTGGCAATAGCCGGTACCGGCGCGTGCGCGGAGATGGCGGCGATGGCGGGGTCGAGGCATTTTGGACAATGCTGACGGGCGAGGTTTGGGGGCTTCAGGCCAAGTTCTTCGATACACTCGGCGCGAAGCAGAAGACCCAGCTGACAGAGTCTGTGCGGCAGGCGGCGGCAAATTATCCCAGCCTCACGAGCTACACGATTTGTCTCCCATTTAACCTCACTGCCAAGACTGGCGCCAAGGCCGGAAAGCCCAAAAGCGGACAGCACGAGAAAATCTCCGAATGGATTACGGAATGGAATTTGGAACTTGCTGCCGGAGGGCGGACAATCGAATTTGACATCTGGGATGAAAGCGAACTGCTCGGACGCTTGGCGGCTGCCGATACAACTGGTGGCCTTGAACGCTACTGGTTCGATCAGGAGGCCTTGACCCCGGGCTGGTTCGCCGAGAGGCTTACCGAAGCGAAGGCGCAGGCAGGACCGCGTTACAGCCCCGAATTGACCGTCGCGACGCCTCTGGACGAGGCCCTGCAAGCGTTTGGAAAATCCGAACTTTGGACCAAGAAGATAGAGCAGCTTGCCAACAATTACGCCGACAAGCTTGATTGGTGGCGCAAGACCGCAGAAGGCAAGATTGAAGCTCTTAGCAGTTCGCCCAAAGAACTGACGGATGAAGCCAAGGCAGTTCTTGAGGCAGCTGAACCGCTGGAGCAAAGTCTAAGCGGCGCAAGTGAGAATCCTCAGCTATTGACGCTTCCCGCATTCCGGGACGCCGTCCGGCTGTCTCTTGCGCGCGGCACTGCACTAGAACCTAAGGTCAAAGAAGCTCTTCTCGCAAAACATGGAGAAGATGCGGACAGTCCTGGATTCCGCCAATGGAGTGCGGAATACATGGCCGATTTCCCGATGGCACCGCTCGATCATTTGCGGGACCTCCTGGTACTCCTTCGTGAAGTTGAGGTTCTTGCCAATCAACCCGAAGGCCAACTTCCAGCCGCAACCGGCATGCTGCTGCGCGGCGAAGCCGGCATCGGTAAAACCCACGGTATTCTCGACGCTGCGGTTCGACGTCACGCGTCCGGTCTCCTGTCGCTTGTGCTGTTTGGCGAGGACGTAACGGGGAATGACCCTTGGCAAACAGCCATTGCAAAGCTCGGGCTCGGAAATGGACTTGGCCGCGATGCCGTCCTTGACGCATTGAACGCGGCCGGTGAATCCACAGGATTTCCGCTGATCATTTTTATCGATGCCCTAAATGAGACTCAGCCCGATCGCCGGAAGTGGCAAAGCTGGCTGCCGCCAATGCTTGAACAGATCAAGCGCCGACCGTTTCTCAAGCTGTGCGTGAGCTGCCGTGAAATCTATGTGCGCGAAGTGATGCCACCCGGGCTCGATATTCCTACCATCGAGCATAATGGGTTTCTCGGTCGGGAATATGAGGCGTTGTTCGCGTTCTTTCAGCATTATGGACTTGGTGTACCGGCAGAGCCTCTCTTACAGGAAGAGTTCGCCAACCCGCTCTTCCTGCGCTTGCTATGCGAAGCCCTGCGTGACAGCGACACCCAAGCCATTCCGGCGGGCCGTGAGGGTATCCGTGCAATTATCAATCTGCTGCTCCGCGCCAAGAATGAACGTGCCGCGGTGGCTTGCGATTACGACCATCGTGAGAATCGGGTGAACGACGTCATGCTACGCATTGCCGGAACAATGGCGGCGGCTGGCAGCAGAACGCTGCCGCTAGCGGATGTGCGGTCGTTGGTCGACGGACCTTCGGCTACCCAATCGCAATCACTCTTCGCAGTACTCGAATCGGAATCGCTTGTTTCGATCATCGAACATCCGGGCTTGGGCCTTGGCGCCGAAGCTTCGTATTCCGTCCGTTTCACTTTCGAGCGTATCGGTGACCATCTCATTGCAGAAAATCTATTGGCTGGAATCACAAACGTGCCAGCTGCGTTTTCTCCCGGAGGCACGCTTCATTTCCTCGCCGCAAGCAATGATGCGGTCGGGGCCAATGCCGGGGTGCTGGAAGCGCTTTCGATCCAATTGCCCGAAGCGCACGGGGTCGAACTCATAGATGCTCTGGAGGGTGTTGAGCAGGCTCTTTTGTGGAGCCCGTTCATTGCTGGTCTACAATGGCGGGACCCGCAATTTGTTGTGGATCGCACCGTGCAGCTTGTTCGCGAAGGGCTAAGTTCGAGCCAGACCGTTGCGGCAATATTCGAAGTCCTGCTTGGCGTTGCCGCCAGGCCTGATCATCCTCTGAATGCGCGATTTCTGGATCGAATGCTCAGAGGCGCCCCCTTGCTCGCGCGCGATCCGTTCTGGGCCTATCGGTTAGAAGATTCGTTCTCGGGCTGGAGTGATACGGTGCGTCCTAGGAGTGGCGTACACCGGCTCATCGAAACCGCGCGCCGCGGCAATCTCAACAATCTTCCCGATGCCGTCGGGGCGCTTTGGGCCATCATGCTCGCCTGGTTTTGCGCGTCACCAGACCGCCGTATCCGTGATCAAGCTACTATGGCCATGGTGAGCATCTTTCGTGCACGACCGGGCTGCATCGCCCCTCTGCTGCAGCGTTTTTTGGCGAGCGATGATGAGTATATCATCGAGCGCGTTCTTGTAGCCGCCTATGGCGCGCTGCTTCTCAATGAGGAAGTGCCTGACCTCCGCGATGCGGCCAGTGTCGTTTATGACTTCTACTTCGCGGAGGGCAATCCGCCGCGTAATGCAAGCTTGCGTGATCACGGGCGGCTTATCATCGAATTGTCCGCTGAGCGAGGCGTTGCACCTGACGGGGTGGATGCAACGCTGTATCGTCCGCCCTACAGAAGCGCTTGGCCGATCGCGCTTCCCTCCGAGGAAAGCGTAAGAGCCTATGCCGAAGATCGAGAACGCTTTCCTCAGATGAGCCTCGTGCAGAAGATTGGCCTCGCCACAGGGACGGACTTCGCGCGCTACGTTGTCGAGCCGCGCGTGACAAGCGCCTTCGATATCGAGAAAGCCGGGCTGGACAAACTAGGGGTCTTTCGGTGGTTTCTTAAGGAGGCCGTAGAGTTCGGTTATCCCGGGCCCAGCGATCAATGCGCTCATTTTGATCGTGCTCTGCTGAGCGAATTTGGCGGCGGCCGTGGGAAGCCGGGCTGGGCCGAACGTCTCGGAAAGAAGTATTACTGGATATTTTTACGCCAGCTCGTGGGTCAAATGGCCGATCATGCCGACCGGAAGACCTGGTCCGCGACCCTTCCGCCTTCGGCCGAGCTACAGGGCCTCAACCTGCGCGATATCGATCCGACCGACATCCGCCAATTCTTGCCTCCGCCGACCAGCGATGATACTTGGCTGAAGCCCGCCCCCTATGTGTTTCGCGGACGCGATATCCCAGCAGAGGACGCCGGTTGGGTCGGTGAGGACGATCTCACGGATATAGCTCAGGCATTAGAACTGACCGATCCAGAGGGCGCGGTTTGGCATATTCTCGATATGGATGAATCTTGGAACGGGAAGCGGACAGGTTCCCGACGTTACAACACCTACCGCCATGTGACCCGAAGCGTACGCGCGGCAACATGCGATGCCGCGGATACCAAGAAAGTGGCGAAGGCGTTCGCCAAAGCCCCTCTCGATCATTTTAATCACGGACCGCACGATTACCGCGGCTATCTCGGCGAATACCCGCGCCGGTGGCCCTATACACACCGTTCGGAAGATCCAATCACCTTCGGTGGCGAAGATAGTGGTGTTACCTTTCATCATCTTGCACTACGCCAGCTACGCGGCAGGGAATGGGAACGTGACTACAGTCAAATTGGCGAATCAAAGACGCTCCTAACGCCCTCCACGGCGCTGGTGCAAGCAAGCAACCTTCAGTGGGATCACCGTGGTGGTTGGCAAGACTCGTATGGCCAGGTCCAAGTTCAGGACCCACGGTGGTGGTCGGAGGAACCCGCCGCTCTCATTTGCCGCGCGGATTATATGAATCGGTTCTTGAAGGAGAATAACCTCGCGCTGATTATTCTTGGGTTTCAAATGAAGTTTATTGCTGGACTCATGGACGGCGGCGGGCGCGTAACTGAACGCACACTCTTCATCCGGCATCGAGGCAAGACGAGTTTCGTCGACCGCAATATAGTGCGCGACTAGCACGCAAATTTGTTTGCAGCTCGAAGGCCAGACTCTTCGATTGTAACGCCGGCCAACGCGGCCTCTTCGGCTCAAGCCGAATTGCCCCAGGGGCGCAAGGACGCTGGTCAGGGTCAGGGCCTGTTCCGGATAGTCGGTGCGCCCGCCGCTCCTCGGCCATGGTCGCCGCCAATACATAGAGCGCAGCATCCCGGTCGCGCAGGATCGCCTGGATCGCGGCATCGCGCGCCGGCGGCGGCGTCGAAATCTCGACGGCGGCCAGCCGGACGGCAAACTGCCGAAGCAGGTCCGCTTGGGCGTCGACCAGAGCACTTCGGAGCGGGCTTCTGATCTTTCGGTCCAAGAGACTTCTGCCAGCGCGACGCACACGACGGTATCGGGGTATTTGGCTTTCGTGGGACTTGAGCGACACCCCTTTGGGCCCAAATCCCGTTTCAGTCCCATCGCCCTCGGTCGCGGCCCCGGTCTTCCCAGTAAGCGCGATTGCGCTGCTGCTCCTCCATCGCCTCGGCGTTCTTTCGGGCGGCATCAGCAACCCGAAGGAACGGATTCTCGCGGGGGCGTTCCTGGGATGGCTCGGGTGCCGGCTTGGCGGACTCGCGCTGCGGCGTCGGGCTCCCGAGGAAGCCGTCGAACAACCGCTCGCCGATGGTGGCAAGCCCGCCGATCGCCCCCATGCCGAGATCTCCGAACGCATCTACCCCGCCACGAACGCGGGGATTTTCCGCGAAGGTAGCGAAGGGCGCGTGCTCATCGCCCTGCGTATCCTCCCGCCCGCAGACCTCCTCTGCGCTCTGCCGGAAGTCACTTCTGACGTCATCCGCACGGACCGTCTCTTCCTGGGCCTCTTGTCTATAACGCTCCAGCACAATGTCCGGGTCGTGATTGAGGTAAAGCAGATCAGGCGAACGCAATCCCTGCGCCTGGCGGTCTCTCAACTCGTCGCGCATCTCCTTTTGGCCGGAAAGGATCAGGGCATACTCGTCGTCACGATGCTCCCGTAAGCTCCCCAAACCACATGAGCGGCGTTCATCAAGTGCCGCGTTCTGGCGTGCAAGAATGTCTGTCTTCATGTCCGACAGACGTTCCTCATCCATGCCGTCTTTCTTGGCGGCGAAATACTCGCGCCACTCGGGTTTGAACTCCTCACGGACCGCTTGGAAGATTTCGTTGCGACGCTCGCGGAAGACTTCCTTTCCTTCCGCAAAGAACGCTTCACGCCGTTCACGCTGATAGTCCTTGAGGATTTCCCACTCGTTGCTTTCGATGGTCTTGCGGTTTTCCTCCTTGTTCATGTAGTCGGGGTCGTAACGGCGGCGGGCCTGCTCCGCCTCTCCATGTTCCTTCTCCGACTCCTTCAATTTGAGCCAGGTTTCGCGGGTAGGCGATGGCTCCCGTTCGTCGGCATCGAGCAGGCGTTGCTGGCAGAGAATGTTCCCGTTCTCGCGCTCATAGTCGAGCGCCCATTGCTGCGCTCGCCTCCTCTCCAAAAAATCGTCGAGCTTCATGCCGGTCTCGGGATGGACCGCGTTGATCATGAGGTGGACATGCGC
This sequence comes from Rhodopseudomonas rhenobacensis, assembly GCF_014203125.1. Lineage (GTDB taxonomy): Bacteria > Pseudomonadota > Alphaproteobacteria > Rhizobiales > Xanthobacteraceae > Rhodopseudomonas_A > Rhodopseudomonas_A rhenobacensis. The sequence continues at coordinate 65,125 of NZ_JACHIH010000022.1, read as the reverse complement.
GTGCGGCTTGTCGTTATGCGAGACCAAGGCGACCTGATGCTCGTCCCACTTCATGTGCTTAAGGAAATCATCGGCGGCCTCGGCGATCTGCTCGCGGGTCGGGTGCTCGTCCGGGCTCCAGTTGAGCGAGATGTGTTTCACGGATTTCTCAAGCGGGCGGCCACCGCCCCGAATGCCGGCTTCCTCCTTCAGGAGTTCGGCATCCAGATAGGTGCCGTACATTTCACTGATCACGGAGGGCATGTGACCGTCATTGGCGAGGTTGCGTGTCTCGGTCCAACCGACGCGTTTGGGGTCGTTAACGAGGTACTCCCCCAGTCCCTTGAACGATTTTCCCGACAGAATCCGGATGATCACGGTCCGGCCTGCTGAATGAGTTGGCGGATTTCCGCCAGTAACGGCTCCAGCCGTGCGGGCAGCGGCTGGCGGTAGCGGTGATGCCAATGGACGAGCTGATTGAGATTGTTCCCGACACGGCGAAGCTGAATATTGTTGAGCCGCTCCAGCTTCGACGGTGGCCGGACCGAATTGTTTGCACTGCTTGCAGAACGCCGGGTCTTCAATAAAACACCGCGGCCGTAATCCACCAGGCGCATGCCGACGGCGTCCGCGCGGGCTTGCAGCGTGGCAAGTTCCTCCGCGGTCAGGCTGAAATTCAATTGCCGATCGCGCGGATTATTTTTTACCGGCCTTCCCATTTTATTTACCGCAGAGCGCAAGCGTCCGGGGATATATAAGGGACAGATAATCCGGCCCTTATACGAGTGCTTTCTTTTGGCCTAGCCAAAAGACATCTCGCTTCCCTTTCCCCCAATTTATCATTTCCAACTTTCACCCAACAATAGATTCACCCCGCCAACCAATTTCACCCGTCATGCACCATTCCATTTGCTTCGCCTGTTTCCTCGCGCGTTCGCGTTCGTCGTCGTTCCTCATTCGGCATCGTGCAGCGTCACGCCTGACATGCGCTGCCCTTGATCTGCGATGATGCTCTTGCGCACCTGATGCGGGAGCACGGCCATGTTTGGATGGTTTGAGAAGAGCGAGCGCGAGAAATGGGCTTCGCCATTGCCGCTGGTGCGCCCAGTGGCCCACCTCGGTTTGCCCGCGCTCGATCAGCATGCGCGCAAACTCTACGACACGTCCTTGCCGCGTGGAGTGCTGCTGCCGCGCGCGGTGCCGCAGCGCCCGCCGGTCAATCACTGGATGCGGCCCAGCGACTTGTTCGAATTCGCCTACCAGCCCGGACAAATCATACTCGGGAAGATTGCCGGGCAACCGATTGGCTACATGGATGACCGGCCGCTGGTGACGATTGCGGGCGCGCGGGCGGGCAAGACCTCAACGGTGCTGGAGCCCAATCTCTACCTCTATCCCGGCTCGATGCTGGTGCTCGATCCCAAGGGCGAACTGGCCAAGAAGACGGCGGAGGTCCGCCGGGCCTGCGGGCACAGAGTGCATGTGCTCGACCCGTTCGGACAATCGGGATTAAAAACGGCGTCGTTCAATCTGATGGCGGAGCTCGACCCGGCCTCGATGACGATCATCGATGACGTGGCCGAGATCACGCAGGCGATCATCGTGGAAGATCCAAATGCCAGTTCGCGCCACTGGAACGACAGCTCGCGCGAACTCCTGAAAGGGTTGATCCTGTTCGCGCTGACGCTGCCCGAAGCCGAACGCAATCTGATTGCCGTACGGCAACTGCTCACCCTGACCCATCCGGCTCTGCTGGACGCGGTGAGGACCGCGCGCGCCAACGCGCAACACCGCGCCAAGCGGCGGCGCCACAGCGAGGCGGAGATTGAACGCCTCGCGGCGGTGGAGACATTGACCATGGCGATGGCGGCGAAGACCGACGCGTTTGGCGGGATTCTCTGCGCCATCGGCAAGCGGTTTGCCAACACGCCGGTCAATGAACGGGGGAGCATCTTCTCGACGGCGGCGGCGCAGACAGATTTCCTCGACAGCCTGCCGATGCGGGCGATTTCGCGCTCCAGCGACTTTCAGCTTGAGGCGCTGGCGGGTGACCGGCCAACCACGATCTATCTCTGTCTTCCCGCCGGGCGGATGGAAACGCATTTCCGCTGGCTTCGCATGATCATCCGGCAGGCCTGCACGACGCTGGAGCGGCGGGGAACATGGCCGGTCGGCAAGACGCCCATCCTCTTCTTGCTCGAAGAATTCCCGGTTCTGGGCCACATGCAATTGATGGAATCGGCGGCGGCGTATTTTCCCGGCTTCGGCGTGAAGCTGTGGGCGGTGTTGCAGGACATTACGCAATTGCGCCGTCACTACCCGGCGAGCTGGGAGACATTTATCGGCAACGCCTCGGTGGTCCAGTGCTTCTCCAATGCGGATCAAGCGACGCTCGACTACATTGCGCGGCGCACCGAGAACCTGATCCTGCCGTTCGAGCTGCGCACATCGTTTCACCGCGAGAGTTTTGCGCAACTCCTGATGCTGGATGGGCGGCCGCCGGCGGCGGTCATCCGCCTTGAACATCATGACGTGGCAGCGCTGCGCGCGCGCGTGCTGGCGGATGCCGAATAGTTTCCCGGTCAGGTGTCGCGGTTGGGGAACGCCCAGAGCTGCCGCATCGCCCCTTGCAAATGGGCCTGCAGCACTTCCGGGCCACGGTCGCGTTCATCGAAGCGGCGAACGGTGAAGAATTCGACGAAGCGCGTTCCATAGACGCCCTGCAGCACGAGGTTGTTGTCCTGATCGGGGAGGAACTGCGGCCAGCCCAGCTCCATGCGGTCGAGCCAGAACACGTCGGCCCCATCGAGGATCATGCAGTCGGCGCGGATTTCGATGGTGCGGGCGATCTCTTTGGGGCGAGACAACAGGTAGCCCAACGTGATGGCGACCGCTGCGAACAGGCCCCATTGCCAGACCGGCGTAAATTGCGAGCGTTCAAACAGCCACCATCCGGTGGCGGCGGTGCAGGTCGCCCAAAGAAGAAAGTGCAGGAATTTTCGCAGGAAGCGCGTGTCCAAGTCGCGGTAGGTGATTTCGATGCCGCCCGCGACGGTGAAACGTCCTGAAAATTCCACATAAGGGTTGATCCGGACCTCCGGCGTCGCATCGCCGAACATGGGAGACGCCGCCATGCGGGACGGTGCGACGCGCGGCGCACGTACCGCTATGCGTGTGGCAGTCGCCGGTTGGCGGATGGTCACGGGGCGGGTCGTGATCCTGCGCGGCCTGACGCTCACCACGGCCTGTTGCGGCTTGACGTTGAGGACAACGGGCCGGAAAGCCGGGGCCGTCTTGACGCGGATCATGGTGCACCTCGCGGCACCATTTTACGCGTCATGTTATCCGTTTCGGAGACAACGAAGTCGAACGAACGCAAACGCACCGCGCCGGGTTAACCGGCGCGGTGCGTGGCTGCGGTCATGCCTTGACGTATCCTCGCTCTGCGGCTTCGTCGCAATACGCCGAGATCGGCTTCTCCGCTTCGAAGTAGAGATCGCGTTCGATGCCGAGCGCAAGCGGCCCCCGATATTCGACAAGCTCCGTCAGGCTGACGGTGCCGAATTCCGGAAAGCCCATGCCGAGGTCGCACAAGCCCCACGCGACGGTTTCGTCGTCCGGATCGATCTCGGTGAGCAGCCAAGTCCCGCCTCCGCACGGGTTGAACAGTTTAACGACCGGCTTGAAGTCAATTTCCGCCGAGGTGCCCTTAACGGCCGCCTGACGGCGGCCGTTTTCGAGCAGTTGCGCGCGTTGCGCATCTGTGAGGAGCTTCATGCAGCGCCTCCGTTCTCGGCGGTTTCTTCGCCCGCCTTCGGTTCGATCAGGACGAGGCGGCCATCGACTGGAAAGGCCTGGAGTTCGATGGAGAACCCCGTGCTGCCGTTGGCATGCGGCCAGGCGGCACCGATGCGGGTCCAGATTGCCGATTGGCCGTTGCCGCGTTCCTTGACGGTGTAGGCGATGAGTTTTGGTTTCTTGCTCATGATGTTTTCCTTTCAGTTGTTCGAGACCGCACACGATGTGCGGCTTCGTGGGGTCAACTGGCCGGAGCGGATGAGCGGCGGGTTCAAAGGCTGTGCGCAGCGCACCGCCCCATGGGCGGCGCGGAGCTGCACAAGCCGACGGCGAAGCCTCGGCGCGGAAGCGAGCGGCCTTGAATCCGGCGCGCGCTCCGGCGTGATCCCCCACGGTAAGAAGCCGCTATTGTTCGGGCACGTCTGAAAGGGAACGGGGAAGGCTCCCTCATGCGCCGCCCGCCGGGGACATCGCGGACGGGCCCACAATCCCATTCGCGTCCAACGCAGATGCGCCAACGGTGTTCGGGGTGGATCAATGCGCAAGACTTACGAGGGCGCTATCGGACGTAAGCCGAAGGCGCGCGCCCGACCGCGAACGGTCGTTATGCTGCAAGCGCATCGAGCATCTTGCGACCAAGCTCCTCGACGGTGTTGAAGTCAGCCAGCATCTGGGGATGGAAGACGACGGGATGGGCGTTCTCTTCGAAGGAGTGCTTCACCCATGGCATGAACCGGCCGAGCTGCAATTGCTCAGCGGACAGCCGGTCGTATTCTGCGAAGTCGTGGACGTGAATGGCCGCCGCCATGTTCGTCTGGTACGCATGATACGCGGCTTCGTCTTCCTTCTTGATGACGTAAGGCGGGATGTACAGCGGGATACGATGCGCCAACGCATGACGCAGATTCGTAGTGTGATCGAACCATCCCTTCAGACTCTCAAGATGTTCCTTCAATCCTTGGGGAAGCGTTTCCCGAACAGTATCGAACCCCGGACCGAGGCCAACCTGCCGGTCTTTAATCGGAGTGGCGTCTGACCGCTTCTGCCCAGTCTCGCATACCCAAATCCACGCGAGATTGTCGAGGCTGCCGAACACATTGAACACAAAGCATTGAATATGGATTGTCGCGTCGGCCAGTTCGTCTCCGGTCGGCACCGTGTTGCGCTCCGGCGGGATCAGGGTGAAGACGTGGTTGATGCAGCGAACCATCGTTTGCAGCCTGCGGGGAAAACCCTGTGTTGCGAACTCCCGTGCGCGCGCATTCTTCAAATCGAGCGTGAGATAGCGCTCAAGCAGATCGGTGCTCTGCTTGCCAAGTCCCTCAAAGCTTCGCGCGAGCTCTTCCATGCTTTCTTTGGAATAAAACATGCCGCGCTCACAATTTATCGATGCAACAGCAATCGAGGCGCGGGCCGATGCACTACAATGGCTGCGCCGCCTCCAATTATCGTTTGCAGACGATCCCGGCGCAAGCGTTCGCCCGGGGCCGGTAGCCGGGTCTCAAGCCGCGGCTGAATGCGATGTTGCAAGAAACCCGATGGCTTCCCGTGCTAAGATCGGAACGCTCGATTAGACTAAGCGATTGATATGTCTTATGATATTGAAATTTCAGTGATTTTCATTGAAAGATGTCGGGTTTTTGCCTATATTGAGTGTCGGGTTTTTGCAAAGGAGGCCCACCATGCCTCGCAAACAGACATTGCGTGAGAAGATTGAACAGCGGATTGCCCGCAAGAAGGGCGATGACGTATTCCTGACGCGCGAATTCAAAGCGCTTGGCGGCGAAGATCAGGTGCTGCGCGCCTTGCGCAAGCTGGTGGATGATGGCCGCTTGGTGCGCCTCGGTTATGGCGTGTATGGCCGCGCGACGATCTCACGCCTCAGCGGCAAGCCTATGCTGTATAGCCGCGACGGCTTTGCCGGTGTCGCGCGCCAAGCGCTCGACAAGCTCGGCGTGCAATGGGAGCCGACCGAGGCCGAACGCGCCTATAACGAAGGCCGCTCCACGCAAGTGCCGGTTAATCCGGTCGTCAAGGTGAAGGGTCGTTTCTCGCGTCAACTGCGGTACCGCAACACGGAGCTGGTGCTTGAGCGATAAGCCCACCCTCGATGAGCTGCTTGAAGTCCAGGAGCATTTTGGCCTGCCGGGGCCTGCGCTCGTCGAGAAGGATTGGTACGTCGTCAAGGCGCTGGCCGCGATTGCCGCCGTCGATACGGGCGAGTTTCGCCTTGTGTTCGGCGGCGGCACGGCGCTGAGCCGTGCGCATCGCCTGACGCGGCGCATGTCCGAGGATGTCGATCTCAAGATCGTCAGCGAGAAGAACCCATCGCGCGGCGAACTCCGCAAACTGCGCGGCGACATCACCGACGCGCTGCTTGCGGCGGGCTTCGCGTTTGATCCGGAGAACGAGCAACACCGCGTCTCCATGTACAAGGGGCATTATACCAAGTACCAATTGCCCTACACCGCCGTTGCCGAAGGCAAGGGCATCCTGCGGCCCGAGATTCAGATAGAAACCTCGGTATGGCCATTGCGGCGCGAGGCCGTGGACATGCCCGTGACCTCGTTCATCGCCGAGGCCTATGGCCGCGAACCGGAATTGCCGAAGATCGCCTGTTCGTCCGTTCTCGAGACCGCCGCCGAAAAGCTCGTGGCGCTGACGTGGCGCGCGGGTTCCGAGCTTGCGGGATTGCGGAAAGACCGTGATCCCACGCTGGTGCGGCATATCTACGACCTTCACGCCATCCGCGAACACTATGATCCGGCGGAAGTCGCCACCTTGGCGCACGAGGTCATGCTCGCCGATGCCGCAACGCGCGGCGACAAATTCCCGGCGTGGCAGAAAGACCCGCTCGGCGAAACGCTTCGCGCCATCGCGGGTATTCCCAAGGACAAGGTGTTCGCGGACGGCTACGCGAATTTCCAGCGCGACATGGTTTATGGCGGCGGGCCTGATTTCAACACTGCGATAGGCGCGCTGCAAGCGCTCGCCGATCAACTCAAGAAACGTCCGGCCTGACATGAGCGCCGTTCCCTTCACCCGCCCGACGATCATTGCCGCCGTCGCGTTTCTCGATGCGAACCTGAAGCACCACGCGCCATTCAATCACATGGTGCTTCGTCTCGGCCTTGAGAACGAAATCACCTCCGACACCGGCATCAGCGTGTCGAAGAAAGCCGATACGCTGGGCCGCATCGTCGTGCAGCGGCCGGGGGATCAAGTCGATACGCTGGAAGGCAGCATGTCGCTGGCGGAGGCGTTTATTCGTGAAGCCGTCCAATTGATGCGTCCGGAGCCCGGGCAGGAATCGGAAATCGCATTCGCGCGGGGACTGGCGCGAGATGGCTACGTGGTTTCGTTCGACGAACGGGATCGCCCGGCATTGCGGGTGGCGTTGCCCGAGGAACTTGGGCTGCCTGCGGTGGACGACGAAGTGCATGAATTGCTCAAGCACTTTGGCTTCTCCGAGCCACTCGGTCATCTCGGTCAAGGCATCGAAGCGCATGCGCGGGGCGACTGGGCGGCGGCGAATGCGCAATTTCGCACCTTCCTTGAGGGGCTTTTTGACGACATCGCGCGGCATTGCGAGGGTGCCGACAAGACGGCGCACCTGACATCGGAGAACCGCCGCGCACTGCTCGCCAAGATCAATTTTCTGGCCGAAGACCGCAACGAGTGGACTCAAGACGGGAAGAATTATATCAACGGGCTATTCAAGATGCTCCATACAGATGGATCGCATCCCGGCCTGTCCGATGAGGATCACAGCACATTCCGCCTGCACATCATCCTCGTGACCGCGCGGGCCTTCTTGCGCCGTCTGCGGTATCAACAATAGGGACGACGGGGCTAGGCGTCGTCCCCGGCTTCGGCTCGCGGTGAAAAACCGTGCAAGCCTCCGCGCCGCCACAACTCGACCAGTTCCACGTTCTGCGAGAGCAGCGTTCTGGGAGCGCCCCATTGCTGCCAGCTCTCGTAGCAGGTTGCGGCGAATATCTTCACGCGCTGCCGGTCGTGAAGGCGGACGAACACGATCTCCGCGCCGTCGCGCGCCTCGCGCAGCGATGGACGGCGGATGGCGATGAGGGCGCTGCCCCCATCGCCTGAGTTTCTGCCCGCCGTCATGCTGCATCCCCCTGTGATTGCGCTTCCGCTGCGGCCCCATCGGGAAGCGGCTCTGCTTCCGCGATGGCCGCCGCCAGATTGCGCACGGCCTCCGCAAGATGGCCGCCTTCCCATGAGGCCACCACTTCGCGCGCGGCAATCAATAGGTCGGATGCCGCAAGGCGCAGGCGTAGAGCATCGCTCTGCCACGTACATTCGGGGTCTCCGTTGTCGTCCATGACGATGATCTCATCGATGTCCTGCCTTGTGTATGGCTCGAAATACAATTCGTCCGGGTCGGTCGCGGCGCGCTTTCGTGCCGCGGTGAGCGCGTGGGCGGGCGTGTCTCCGGCTACTTCATGAATGGCCGATCCCGCATCAGTGATGAATTTAACAAGGTAGTTGGTCATGGGATTTCTCCTTCTTGTTGTTGTGAATTGAAGGCGAGGCCGGAGCCGCCACCATGGCGGCTCCGGCACCCCGCTATTCGGCGGCCATGGCCATGGGCTCCGATGTTTCCGGCTCGGGCATGCGCAGGATCGGCGGCAACCAGCCCCGGCCTTGCAGGCGCTTCTCGGCCTGCTCGGCCATCGCCTGCTTTTTCATGCTGGCGAGGTTGTCGGCGGCTTCCTTGGAAACGCCTTCGCGCACGGCTTCAAGGATGCGTTCCTTGCTCACCCGCCCGAAATAGCTCTCTGCCGTGGGTGTCCATTGCGTCCGCATGTCGAGATGGACAGCCCTCGCCAGTTGGTCGGCATGGTCGAGCTTGGCGTCCTCGCTGCTGCGCGGCGTGCGGACCGCATCGACCGTAGCCGACACGCAATGTGCGAGCAGTTCAAGGAGCTGGCCGGATTCCAATTCGAGCACGAAGTCCCACAAAGTACCGGGTTCGTCCGGCAGATGCTTGGCCCATCTCTCGTGGCGCTGTTCGATGTCCTGCGCGGCGGCGGTCTCGTCGACGCCGGGCGCGTGCGAACCGAGATGGGCGCTGATCGCCCTGATCTCCAAGCAGGAGGCACGATCCGCATGGGAATAGAAGGTCACGCCCGCAAAGGCATGCACCACGGCCACCAGCGCGACGCCGGGGTTCTGCCCCAGCGCGTTGCGGATTGCCATCGTCCGGTGCGCGGTCAATTCCGCGATGAGCTTATCGGACAATGGCGCGGGGCCGTCCGTCGGCTGCCTCGGCCCCTTCTCCCTCGTTGCCTTGCGGTCTTCATCTTCACGGCGGACATAGCCGCGCGCGATATGGGCCTCGCCCTCGCGCGAGATCGACACGATCACGCCCGCGCGGCTGACCTCGGCAGGATCGAATACGTCCTCGCCCTCAAGATCGGCGATTTCTTGTTCAAGGCGGTTTAGCTCGGCCTCGGTTTCCTCGGACTCGCCGCGTTCGTCGCAAAGCGCGTCGTATTGCGACTGAAGCGCATCGATCTGGGCTTGCGCTTCTGCGGATGGTGTCGGCGCTCCGGCATAGATACGCCGCATGCCGGAAGTCATGCTGTGATCGAGGCGAGGCATGATTTCGACCCATTTCCAGCCCTCGGCCTTCACCGCATCGGCAATGCCCTGCAGCTTGGCTTCCGCAAGGCGGTGCAGCAACACGGGATCGGTAAGGAAGCCTTCGATCTCATCGTCGAACAGGTCGCGGAGGATTGCGCCGCCTGCCGCCTGATAGGCATCGAGGCCGACGAACACCGCGCGCGGGTCGGTGGCGGGAAGGTGCTCCTCGTTCAAGGCGGAGAGAATATCCTCGCGGTCGGCATCTTCGCCGAGCGCCTCGAACACCTGCTCCTGCTTGGCGTGATCGTCGGTGAAGGCGAAGGCTGTCAACTGGTCGAGGTTCAACTCCTCGTCGCGGTACGCCTTCATCAACACCGGGCTGATGACGGCAAGCTTGAGACGCTGCTTGACGACGGCAGGCGTAACGCCGAACCGCGCGGCGATGTCTTCGGCGTTCAATCCGTGGTCGCGGTGCAGTTCAAGGAACGCATCGAACTGGTCGGCGGGATGCATCTCGGAGCGAATAGCGTTTTCCGCAAGCGAGATTTCGAGGGCGTTATGCTCGGTATCGACGAGGCAACGGATCGGTTCGGACTTGGCGATCTCCTTGCGCTTGGCGCGAAGCAACTGCGCCTGACGGCGGCCTTCGCCGATGGTCACGAGGTAGAAGCCGGATGCCTTGCCCTCCGTCACTTCCGGCTCAACCACGGGCGCTTGCAGCATGCCGTTGCTGGCGATGCTGGCGGCGAGTCCTTCGATATCCGCCTTGGGATGCGGCGTCTTGCGGGCGTTGCGCGGGGATTTTTTGAGCTTGTTGAGCGGGATGAAAAGGACGCTGCCGTTTTCGGGGAAGGCTTGTTCGTTTTTTCTCTTGGTCATTTTAGTTCTCCGTTGTGTCAGGGGTTGTTGCGAAGCGAAGCGCCCCGCATAACCCCTGACCCTCTGGCGAAGAGCGGAGGTAGCAAGCGCAAGGAGGCTCCGAACGCGACACGCCGAGGCTCCGCCCGAGGGCTCCCGCGTGCGGGAGACGGGTGGATGCGGCGGGTCGTGTTGGGATGCCTTGCGCGCGCGAGAGGCAGAGCCTCTTAGCCCTTACCTAAAAGAAAATGGCCGTATGGTCCGGAGCGTAGCGCAGGCCATTCGGCAGCCGTGAGACCGGACTAAAAGGGCAGCCGCAGGAGCATCAGCATAGCGCCGGCGCCGCGCAGCGGCGGCGGGATGCGGGACCGACTGCCCCCGGCGAGCGGCACCTTATATCTGTCCTTGCGCGAGTGGGATCGAAGCCGAAGGCCGAGACGCGGCACGCGGCTCGGTTCACGAGAGCCCCGGTCCGTTTTAGCGGACGCGCCCTATGCAGGCGGGCTTGAATCATCAAGAATAGCGGTCATGAGTGAGCCGCAAACGAAATTGCCCGTCGACCCGGTCTGCCGTGAAGCGATTGAGCGCCTGCTTGCGTCGATGTCGAAAGCGAGGGGCGAAGACGGCCTCCGCGCTGCCTTCCTGTTCGGAAAGCCGGGCGCCCCGCTTTTCGCCCGGAACCTCGGCATCGAGATATTCTATAGCCGCAAGAAGATCCTTGCCGCCGTGCTCTACGTGCGCGCCAACGGGCCATCGCATCTGCGGCAGATGGCGGTGCAAGATATCCAGAGTATGCTGACGACGTTCGTCTCGGAGAACTTCGGGTATTTGGCCGACGAGACGATGTTCACTCAGGTCGAGGGGGCGTTTTCCGGCTGTGTTTCGCCGCAAACCAAGGACGTGCTGGCGGCGGCTCTTGCGGAATCCCTCATATTCAAGCCGCCGACGGAACTGACACTCTACCCGCTGGTGGCGGTACGGGTCGATCAGGATTTTGAATCCGGCACCTTCTGTTTCATACAACCTTCCGCGCTCACGCCTGCACGCCTTGGCATTCATCCGCGCAACACTCTTTTTCCGGACAAGTTCCCGCCATTCAACGAACGCGGCCGCAAGGAGGACGTCCTGTCCTGGCTCGGTGTCAGCGCGCCGACCTTTGCGATCGCTGAAAAGCGAAAAGCGGCGGTCCTGGGCGCGCTGGCACTTACCCTGCCGCGCCACGAACGTAAGATGTTCAGCGGCAGACACACCTATGGTGGCCGCTGCACGGTCTCGGCGCGCGGCGCCACGGAATCTTTCGGCGAAACCAATGTGCCGCCGCTGATGCACGATGCTGTGGTGGAAGCGCAGGATCATCCGTGGATGGCCGTGCTGGCCGCGAAGCTCCTGTCTGGCGACAACACCGACAAACGGCACTGCCGCGCGCTTGAATACTTTTACAGGGCATGGCCGCTCGACCCTAATGAGAGCTTCTCGCACCTATTCATGGGGATGGATTCGATCTTCGGAGATTCGAGCCAGGCCACCCAGGCGGTGATCGAGGCCGTCACCAAGCACGGGGGATTTGCGTTTCCCTATGAGCGGCTCAAACTGCTGCTCGGCCTGCGCGCCACGGTCATCCATGGTGGCGCCCCTGATGTGCATGACTCCGATAAGTATCACCGCTATTACGAGACCTATGGTGACGATCCGATCATTGACATCGAGTTGATCGCGGCGCGCTGCTTCCGCGCAGTTATCTTCGACGATCTGCTACCCGAACGGCCCGACCGCCGCGAGGAGATGCGCAGGTCCAAGAGCCGCGCCTAAGCCAACTGGTTCGTTCTCACGAAGAGAAACCGATCGACGGCTGCCGGACGTCTGGTCCAAGTCGATCGAAATCGACGACCAAGGAAGGCTGGATCTCGTCGGCTCTCAGTCGCAACGGACATCATAGAACACCGGCGCCCGCGGCAACGGAAAGATCATGAACCTCGAACGGGACCTCGCCGGCGCGCAGAATAGCTGCGATGCGCTCCAAGAATGGCGCGGGCACGGCGATTGCAAGGAGTTTCTCGGCGCGGGTTACGCCAACATAGATCACGCGCTTGGGCTCGAAATCCGTGCGGGTCTCCCACGCGGCGATCAGCTCTTCGGTATAGTCGCCGTTGGGGATGACGACACAAACACCGTTGTGTTCGCTGCCCTTGGCTTCGTGGATCGTCGCCCATGCAACGGCGGCTAGATCGGCGCGGGGCTGCAGAAACTGGCTCCATTCACCATTCGGCGGCCTACGGAAGTAATTTGTCACGGTGATGCCTTGGCCATAGGCAAGACCAAGGGCCGTGACAGCGGTTTGTAGCGCGAGCACCCAGCCGCTGCGGGCTTCATCGGAGTTTACGCAGGTTGGCGGAAGCTGGCTTATCAGGCGCAACGCCATTCGGCGTAGCCAGCGGCGATCAATCCCGTGCTGTTCGGCGAGACGCACGACGCTGCTTTGCTCCTCGAATTTTCCCATCAGGTCGAGCAACGCCTGCTCGGCGACGACGAGGCACGCCTCACGGGCGCGCCCGGACGTTGCCTTGGCATGATAGGTGCCGGTGGCTCGTGCCAACCGGGCCACTTTGGAATCGCCGCCTTCCGTATCCGCCCGAAGGCCGCAGGCGTTGCGTGCCGAGGTGCGGGCATGCGCAAGCACCATCCGTGCCGGTACAGCAATCTCAGCCTGTTGGCACAGGTTATTGAACTGTAGATGGATGGATGCCGGCGGCGCGTTGCCTTCGTATTTGAGGATATAGACCGGCAGCAGGATGTTGGCATTTTCACCAAGCGCCTCGTCGGGTTCGGCACGGCTGCGCAGCGTGGCCGCGCAGCGGCAGATCGCAGGGCTGCTGCGGAAGTTTCCGGAGAAGCCGAGATTATTGTCGGCACCGTAGGCTTGCGCGAACGTGGCCAAGGCGGTGGGATCGCCTTGACGGAATCCGTAGATGGCCTGGTCGGCATCGGAGACGGTGGTAACGCGTAGCCCGTGCCCACGCAGCCAGGTCAGGAGCTGGAGGTCGAGCGGGTTGCAGTCCTGCGCTTCGTCTACGATCACCTCGTGGAAGCGCGCCGCGATGGCGCGGCCAAGGCTTGCGGACCATTGGGGATTTTGCAGCCGGGCCAGGGCTTCGACCCGCGCATCGGCCGCGCTCAGGTATCCCTTTCGCCGGAACGCAGCCCGCGCCTGCTGGGCAATCTGCTGGTAAGCGGCACGGTTTGCCACAACATGCGCACGCAAGCCGTTATGTCCGATGAGCGCGGGATTGATCGTGTTGGTCGTCGGATCGAAGCGATCGAGGGACACGCCGGGCCCGCGAAAGGCGGCCCGCCCGCGCAGCCGGACTTCAACGCCGAGCGTGTTCCAGCTATCCACGACGGTGGGCCGGACGGCAACGCCTGCAAGGCCATAGGGCGATATGAAAAACTGGCGCAGGAACGCGTCGAAGGTGCCAACGAAATTCGGATGGCGCGCGATCGCATCAAGGCCAAGTGTCCGGCACTTGGCGAGAAATTCATCGATAGCCGAATTGGTGAACGACAGGACGGCGATGCCCTTTCGCGGCGGCAGGCCGGGGGCCAGCTTCTGCACGCGCTGAACGATGGTGCGTGTTTTTCCCCCGCCGGGACAGGCCTGCACGAACGCCTCGCATGGGTGTTCGGCGAAGGCGCGTTGTTCCGGAGTAGGCTCGCTCATCCTGCCACCGCAAGGATGGCATCGCGCAAATACGCCGGCACCGTGAAAGCCGAACCGGCGACGATGCGTTCGGCAAGCTGTTGGGCAAAGTCGCCCTTCCGCGTGGTGGTCCCTTTGAGAAGCTGCACGAATGCCGCGGGTCGCGCCTCAGCCGCAACGCCATCCACCTCCGCAACCCAGCGGGCTTCCGACAAGGGGTGCAGAGCGAGGAACACCTCGCGCAGTAAGGCGCCGTTGCCCGCGCTAAACAGCTCGTGTTCGAGCGTGACGGCATTGGTAAGAACGTTCAGCCGTTCGGCCACCCCCCATTCCGCCGCACGCGCATCGAGATCGGCCTTGCGGTTTCCCGGTGAGTGCGGATCGGTGTCGGTGACGACGACAACGCGGTCGGCAATCGTCGCGCCCTCGCAAGGATGAAGGAGGATATGGACATAAGGCGCGAAATCCACGCCGTCGATCGCCACTACCACCGCGCCGCGAAATCGCTGCAACGCGTGGGGATTGGTGTTGAGAACGCAATGCCGGGCGATGACCGGCATCAGAAGCGCTTCGGCGATCCCCTCGACGAGCAAGGCGCGGTTGCCGAACAGTAGCGCCGAGCGCGTGACATCGAGATAGCGGCTCACCTTCTGAACCATCCGGGGATCGAGACCCAAGCCGCTGATCGGGATGGAAACAGTCTGCATGACCGGCGGCGTCACGCCGGTCTCCTGAGCCGAACGTATGACCACGAGGTGCTCGGGCGAGACCCACGCTGTGAGATTGGGAGAGTGCGTAGTGACGATGACCTGGATGCGGCCTTCCGGTTGGCCGGGCGTGATCTCTTGCGTAAGCGATTTTTTTGCCTGATCGAGCAAGAAATCCAGCACCAGCATCTGCAATTGCGGATGAAGGTGCGCCTCTGGCTCCTCGACGAGGAAGAGCGTTAAGTCCGCCTCCCGTGCCTTGGCGAGTTCGACCACAACAGTCGCCATATAAAGGAGATTCGCATATCCCAAGCCCGACGATTTTATGTCCTCTGGAGGTAGGCCGAGGTCGGCGAGCCGGAAGCGAAGATCGCGCGCTACGTCCGTGAGCGCCTCGGCGGTGAAGGCAAGCGAGGCGGTCTGCGGCCGCGCGCCGCGTGTTAGATCACCGAGCGCGGTCTCGATATCCGTATTGATCGCCGTCAACACGCGATGCGGGGCGCCGGTGCGCTGGACGTGCGTAAGGAATTGCTGCTCCTCGCCGGTCTGCAAAAAGTGCTGCAGCAGCGCCGCAATGCGCGTCGCGCTGCCAGTGCCCAGCGCCTGCTTGGCATCGCGCAGGGGCGGCAAATAGACATGGCGAATAAGGTCGGTAGAACCGCTTTCGGGCTCGGCCGTCTCGAATTTCCCTGCCCAAGACGACGCGCGCCCCCGGAGCGTGCCGGCGATCCGCGTCTGGTAGCGCATTCCGAATACCGCCACGTCGGCGGTTGGGTCCGGCACGGCAGAGATAAGCAATCCCTTCATGGTGTCGCCCAGCCCGGCGAACCGGCCTTCGAGTGCATAGTGCGTATCGGCGCTGCCGCGCCGCAAATCATCGTCCTCCGGATAACGGTCCCGGCGGCCGCTGAGCGGCAGGATCAGGAGCCGCAGCGCGTCGACGATGTTTGATTTGCCGCCATTGTTCTCGCCGACAAGGACCGTCAGTTCGCGGTGAAAACGCACCGTGACATCCGCGCATGAGCGGAACCGTTGCAGGCGAAGGCAATCGATGTACATGGCCGCCTCGTGTCGCGACACCTTCCATTTCCGTGCCGACGGTGAGCGCCGGCATGCAGCAATGGATGCATAATAAAGGGGGGGGCAAAAGGAGTGAACGGACAATAATAGGAGAAGTTCGGGTGATTCGCAGTCCTATTGACAGCCGGAAAGGCCGCTTCACCCGGGCACTGCAGGCCTACGCCAAAGGCGTGAAGCCTGCCTCACGGCGGCGTTTTCTCGCCCTCGGCCGTTTCGGATGGAAGGTCTGCGGCGCGAGGGCGATTGGGAGAGCCCGGAGGCCGCCCCCGGCCACGCTTGGGCAGATCGGCTTCAGGCGGTTTGGTGCCGCCGTGCGCCGGACCGACACCGAGATCGGCTTCTTCCGCCGGTTTCGTCTCACCATTTTCGAGGGGGACGGGATTTTCCTTCCGATCCTCCTGGATGGCCGGCGATGGAGGCTCCTCTTTCTCGGGGGCCGCTTCGACATCGTTCAACGTCCTGGCGATCTCCTGCACGATTTTATGAGCGCCGACGACATGCGCATAGGCCAGCAACGTGGCATAGGTTGTCGGCGCTGCTAATGACTTCGAGAGAAGCACGGCGACCTCGATGAAGAACAATACAACATCGAACAGCAGCACGATCACGAACGCCGCACTGTCGGACTCCACGATGTTGCGCACGGCGTGGACGCGCGCCAGGATGCCGTCTTCCTTTTTCACATGGCCCGGATCGGCTTCAACTGCCTCGCGGATCAGGCGCTCGCGGTCGCCAATAAGCGTGCGCACGCGTTCGTCCAGTACCGCCGCCCGCTCGTCCAACGCATCCCGCTCGCGCGTGACTTCGGCGAGGCGCGTTTCCGCACCGCTGGATTTGCCCTGCGCGGACGCCGCCAGTCTCTCGCGCAGCGGCGCAAGGCGCGCTTCGGCTTCGCGCAAATCACTGGCCGCCGCTTCGACTTTTCGCCTGGCGTTCGCCACCGCTTCGTCGGCGGCGCGGCGGACCGGCCCGTAGCCCATTCGCCCACTATTGCCGGGCGCAGATTGCTTTCCCATTAACTCGTCGTTGGCAAACTGCTCCGCTGCGGCAAGCTCCTGATCCGCCGCGCCCTTGACGGACCGCAACTGCTCGACGCGCGCCAGCAGCGCCACGAGTTCTGGATCGCTGGTGGTCGGATCGATACTGGCCCGGCGCCAGCGCTCTTCCTCGGTCTTGAGGTCCGACAGTTGCGCATGAAGCTGGTCGAGTTCTTCGTTGTTTCGCCGTAACGTCTCGGTGTGCCGCGCATCCGCTTGCTCAAACAAGATGGCATTGCTCTGCCGATAGGCCTGGTCGAGGGCCGCGGTCGTGTCCTTTCCCAGCAGCGGCAGCGTGATTGCGATCGAACCTAACTGCGCGCAGGCGAGCGCAAAGGTGAGACGCAACGTGATCGCCATCGCCTTCTTCGCGCGGCGGCCCCATGGATTGGGCATCTCCAGCCCTGCTTGGGACAGCGTATGAATGCCGCTGCTCAAATACGATGGCGCGATAACAAGCGCAGCCTCAAGCACGCCGACGAGAATCGCAGGTAGGGCGGCAAGCAGGAAGAATTCCGGATGCAGCTTTCCAGGTTCGGCGAGAAGAACGTGGGCGAGACTGGCAAACACAACACATTGATATGCCGCGACCAGAATCAAAAGCCAGAAGCAACGCGAGCCCTCGTGCACGTCCCGCTCGGGCGAGCGCTCCAGCAGATCGGTATCCATACCGACCATTTTCGCCTGGAAGCGTTGCCATGCGGTGAGACGGTGCGTCGGGCGATCCAGCAATCCATCGAGCATGGACATGGCGGCTACCTCTTCAATTTGGCTGACTTTGCTGCGGCCACACGCGCGCTGAAGTAGCGCATGACACGCAACGCTCCACCCATGCGGAACGGTGCCGTCAGTTCCAGCCATTCCGCGCGCGACGGCGTCCGGCCTGTTCGACTTTTCACTCGTGATTTTCCCGAGCGCTTCATGACGGCGACTCTGGCAAGCGTTTGGCGCGCAACGCGAGGATCAACACCGTTCCGTTCAACGCCGCTGAGACGGCGCACATGATGGTGAGACTGGGCAAACCCTGCGCCGAACCGACGACGATCCACAGGAGGTTGGCCGCGACCAGCATCGCGTTACGCGTGGTATTCTCTCCGCGCGCGACCGCACTGCTCGCCATCGCCTCCCTGAGACGCGGCAGGCCTGAGAGCGCAGCCAGCGACCCCGCGAGAAAGCCAATGGCCTCGATGAGGAATGATGGGGTGATCATGGCAGCCATCCAGATTTCAGCACGACGGCGCGAACCCGCTCCCGCCAGCCGGAGGTGGTGCGCATGAGGCACGCACGGTAATGGCCTGGGTCGGCCTCTCCATCGTTAATGTCCGGATCATCGGCCGAGGACTTAAAGCGGTTGGTGTCACAATTGTCGAAGAGCAGCGAAAGGAAGGTCATATAGGCGCTTTGGTTCACACCATGGACCCCAACCCGCACATAGGCATCGAACACGACATCCGGTTCTTGCTCGCCCATAAGGTGCATTTCGAAGGCGAGAAAGGTACGCATGAGTCCGCGGTGACGAAACGCTGGATCGACCCCCATGCCGCGGATCATGATGTGTCCGCTGGCCTCGCGGGTCGTATAGAAGCCGGCGCGCGCGACAGCAAAACCACGGGATTCATCGCTGAGAATGCGGTCGACGCCCTGCAAAGCAACGATATTCTCGATGGTGCAGCGAAAGATATTCTTCCCGTCGTCCGTTTGCTTGATCCGGCCGATGAGATCAACATGGGCCGATTCGACGCTAAGGTGTCTCGTCGCCGCGCGTTCCACCGGGCCGCTGCGGCGCAGAGTGAGGCCGGCAAGTGAGAGATGCTGGAGGCGCGGGTTGTGCGGTGTCGCTGCGACTGGTAAAATTGGCTGTGTAGGGACATCCATCGTTACGCTCCATCGCGTCCGGAAGTGGACGATGGAGCGGTTATCCGAGCTGATCCTGTAACAGTAAAAGTGTCACAACACGCGGGGGAAGTGTAACAGCCGTTTCACCGGCATAATTTGGAAAATGTCCGAAGCCGGACCGCGTGACGCAGGCTTTAGCGCTTTGGATCGCTACTGGGGCCTGGATCGCGGCGACCCTTGGCGGGCCGAGCAGGAGCGGTAACAATCTCCCCTTCGACCCTGTATTCCTCCACAGTGACTTCGCCGGTGACATCGTCCCATTTCGTCACTGCAGGACCTTCCGCCGGATCTCTGTGCAGCTTGCCGTTGACGTAGTAACTGGCATTCGTGATGCGGCCTGTCAGGTCATTCCGATAGATTTCAGCGGGGCCGTCTGTCGGATCGCGGTGCAGGGCATTCTTGACATAATAGGCCTCGTCGACAACGGTGCCCGTTGCACCGTTTCGCTCGATCACCGCAGGGCCTTCGGCGGGATCGCGATGAAGCCTCCCCGACACATAATACTCTTCTCGTATAGCCTGCGTCCCACTCCGAAATCTGCCGACATACAATATAAAAGCGGGAGCGCCCACGCGGTGGAGCCGCCCATGCCAGCGATATTCCAGGAATATGACTGAACCATCGTATTCGTCACGCAACACAAACGCGGGCCCCTCGCTGGGGTCACGGTGAAGCCGCCCGTTCAAGCGGTAGGCGTCACGGACGGCAATGCCGTTGTCGAGATTGGTTTCGGTAGTACGGACGCGCACATAAACTCATCGGGGATGATCCAGTATCTAGATACCGTTAGCCGAAAACTACATTTTGACTTCGCGGCTCTGCAAGCCCGAAATTACTTTCATCGGAGTGGCGGCGTGGGACGGCGATCCAAAGTCGGAACCCATTAGCTGCGTTAAGCTGAAGGATGTAAAGGCAGTGAAGGGCGACCCCGAGCTGGCCGATCTAACGAAAAGCCTCATCGCCGCCCTTGTCGAGCGGGCAAGCGACAATGTTCCCGCAGCAGTGGATACCCTTAAGAGGCTGATTTCTCGGACAAGTCAGCCCGTGCCGCAAAGGATTGACCCTACCAAAAGCGCCGCTTGGCATCTGGCTCTAAACCTTGGGGGCGCGCGCCAACTCCTCGGTGTGCGCGGAAGAGTCACGCCGGACTGGCTCGAAGGCATGCTTCCTGCTCTTGTGCAGCTTGGCATCTGCTCCAAGGACGATTGGCCTAAGGACGCGAATACTTCGACGTGGAAGGCGTTTCTTGAACAGACGATTGTGCAAGCTTCCCTTCCGATAGACGAGACGGGGGGAGCTTTTCCGAAGAGTGAGGCTTTGCTCTCTGATCCAGAGTGGCGGATTGTTCGCCGCGATTCAGAAGTTGATGAGGTAATCGCACGGCTCAATCAAGTTAGTGCGGTAAGCATTTGCGGAATGTCAGGCAGCGGAAAGAGCCTGCTGCTCCGACAGGTCCTGGCGCAACTGCGAGATAGCGAACGGCGTGTGTTGGAAATCGACGCACGCCCGTTTCTTGAAGCAGCCGTGAGCCGAAACAGGTCGCTACAAACTAGCGACTATGTGGGATTATGCTCAACACTGATTTTTACACTTGCATCGCTTGCTATAGGAAACGGTCTCGGCGACAGCAAAAAACAGGCCGCGAGCGATCTTATCAAAGCGCATTTTGGACGCCGGAAATCTGAATACGCCGACGGAGTTGATCGTAATCGAGAGAGCTTCCTCAACAACTTCGCAGAAGACGTTAGCTGGGACTATTTCCTGTCGGTAGTGCAGAATTGCGGGCATTCGATTCCCGATATGCCCACCTTGTCGAGGGTCGCATCGATCCTTCGCTTTGGACTCTCCAACATCGTTATCGCCATCGACGACGTGCTGGACTTCCATCTTGCATTCGCCGTCATTGAACCGCTCTTCAAGCTGCTTCCGAACGAAATTCCTGCTGCGCGATCCAAGTTCATTATCACGTCGTCGCAAACGAATTCGCTGTCTTTTCTCGGCAAAGAACTCGACTATGAACTCGGCGGCAATGATCGGCCTTACAGCCCCTCATTGTGTCTCGACATTGTCGCTGCGTGGTCGGTTGACGCTTACGATGAGCTGACGTCTTCTGCGGCAGTTGAGGCGATCCAAAAATTTCGAGAGGACGAAATCGAAAAAGACGCCAAAGTAAAGTGCGCCATTGAGAAGGCCATTTCATTTCTCCAAGGTCATCCGCTTGCACTGGCTGCGGTTGCTTCGGCTTCTAGGCAGGACATCCGCAATCTCACGCGGTTCTGGGATCGCGCCACGGATACGATCGCCTCGCGTCCAACAGACATTCTATCTTTCGATCCTCAAGCCGACCTCACAACAGTCGTCCCGCATCGCCAACGCGATGTCCTGAACGCGCTCGCCTTTGCATGGTCCACGCTAACTTCCGAGCTACAGGAACGTTATCTAGACTTGGCGATTGCCCATCCTGGCGACTCTTTGGACGAGCAGGTCTTCGATGTCTTCTGGCAGTATGGCGAGCGGCCAAATTGCCCCCCACTACCAGCTGCGATGGCCGCTCATAAGCGGCCTTTTCACATTTTTGCGCGTAACTCCCTACTCAGGCCCACCAACGAGCCCGGCCGTTACACGCTTCACGATCTATATCGGATCCTGATCCGTGAACTTCTCGGTAAGAAGCTGGGCGGAGAGACGCTAGGCGATCGCCACCGCGAATTTCTGCGAGCAATGGGGCTGCTTACCGGATCGATTGATGGAGATTTGGACGGAAAAATTGAGTTTGTGGAAGAAGACGCCCGTCTTCGTTTGATTCCGAAATTGGAATGGTACGATAAAGATCCGGATGAACTGGGCCACCTCGGCGACTATTTGATCCGCCGCGCCACCTTCCATTTCGTTCGCATTTCAGATCAAGAGTTAGGAACGCGACTACTGTCACAATGGCTAAGTGATTTTAGGGTGCTTCGGGCTGCCCTCGACGTTCCGGACAAGCTCGAACGGCCAGAGCAAGGAAACGTTACTTTGTTCTGGAGCCAGCTTGTCGAGGCAGACGGACTGGTATCAGAGCCGTATCTAGGCCACCTCCGAAAAACGGTCGGTATTCTGTCGGTTGATCGCAGCCAGCTTGGTTTCCAGATTACAGCTCGCGCGCCGCCAGACAACGATGCAATGTGGGATCAACTCGTTTCATCGACGATCCGTCGTCAGGATCATGGCTACTTCTTCGCGCAATTTCCCTTCCTCCTGGAGAAATTCTCAAGCCTTCGTATTACATCCTTCCACCGGGCTTCGGTATCGGATGCAACACTCATCGCGTGCGAGAATGCGACACCCACTATTTTAAGCTGGGCGGAGGATGGCTCCGTGCAGCTTTGGGACGCATCGAGCGGATTGCCACTCATAGAGGCCATTACTCATCGCGGTTACGTCGGTGGGGCTGAGTGGATTGAACGCGCACCTCAAGGATCATCGATCTTAAGTTGGTCGCTTGATGGTACTGTTATGTTTTCAAGCGCGCAAACCGGCCACTTGCGCTTCGAGGCGCTGAAACACGCCGGTTCATTGCGCGGCGCGACGTTCATACACTCGCAAACCTCGGGCCCCGTTATCGTGAGTTGGAGCGCCGATTGGACGGTGCGTGTGTGGTCGGCGATCGACGGGAAACCCTTAGTCGAACCGCTGATCCACGATGGGCCAGTCCAGCATGCGGAGTGGATAGAAGGCGACACGGCTGAACCATTGATCCTCAGTTGGTCCGAAAGCCAACCCGAGTGGCGGAGACGCAGATCGAGGTCAATCAGTCAAGCCCACGGCCTCTTTGTCGACGAGGAATGGGCGGAACCACCCACGCCCCACCAGCCCGACGATGCGCGCAGTTCACTATTTCTCTGGCATGTAAAAGCAGGAGTGACGGCGTTCGATCCAGTCCACTACGAATGTGATGTCTCATTCGCCAAGTGGGTAAATGATCCAAAAGCCGGCCCGTCCATTTTTGCTCAATTTGGTGACTGCGTTACTGGAATCTGGCATCGCGACACGGGCAAGAGCCTTCGGATATTCTGCGTACCGGGCGGAATCACTCACGCGGAATGGGTTCACGATTATTGCGATCGGGCTGTAATCCTTGCTACAGCCAGCGCGGGTGAGCGGATCACCATTTTGGATGCGGAAACCGGCAAGTCCGTAAAGGCGTGGCAGCGATGCCAACCGCCGGTCTCGTATGCGTTGTGGATACGAGACACCCACGGAGAGCCACGACTCCTTGTGTGGTATCTGGATGGAACCATAACGCTCATCACCGTGAACACCGGTGAGGAGCTTACGATACATGATGAAGGTGGTGTCATATCCATCACACCAATCGAAAGTGCGGGGCATTGTTCTTCGTTCATTCTTTTTAATGTCGATGATGAAGTTTCGCTTCACGATGCAAAGGATGGCAAGATGCAATGGCATCTCGCCCCCCAGCATCACCATATCAGGAGGGCACGGTGGGCTCCTTTCGAACGCGGAACGCCCGCTATCATAACGAGCTCATCCGATGGTGGCGTTCGCGTCTTCGATGTAAAAGCCAAAGGCATTCAAGCGGTACCGCGGCATACGAAGCGCATAATCAAAGTCGATTGGGTAATCGGGCGCGATCACAGTGAGCCTTCAATTCTGATTCTATCGCGAGACTCAACGATGCGGCTTATGAATGCGAGCACTGGCGACCTGAGATTTTCCCCGATAGAGCATTCTGAAGGCTTGGTGGATGCAATTCCCACGACACACGGAATCCTGAGCTGGACCCATGGAGGATCGTGGTCCATCTGGGATGTTGGAACCGGCCGCGAAGTTATTCGACAAAACGCGCATGAGGGCGAGATTTGGTTCGCGTTGCCCGTTGAACTGATCGACGGGTCGTCTGGGGTCTTAACCGGAGGTAGCGACGGCTTAATTAAAGGATGGACTCTGAGCGGGCAGCAATTTTCTCAATCTCTTGAGTTTGATTCTTGGATTTGCTACGAAGGTCGTATCCACGATAGCGGACGGGGCAGCGGTTTAATCGTGCGTAGCGATCGAAGCGTAACCTGTTGTGGTGTGGAGGATTGTAGATACTGGTTTGAACCAATTCAGCACGATGACGACATCCGCGCCGTCAAATTGCTCGATAGCCCTGCTGGGTCGACGCTTGTGACATTTTCGCGCGACGGTGTGATCAAATTTAGCGATGCTCGGACCGGAATTCTCAAAGCGTCGCTATTCGAAACATACGATAGATCCGTGCTTGGTGTCTTGTGCAATGAGCGCGGTACAGCCAACCTTATGGCGTGCGGCAATGGCTTGATACGGGTATTCGACAGCCAAGCGAAAGAATACTATCGCGCGTCATCCACACTATTTGACGGTAAGGACCTCTCGGGCGTTAAGTGGTTGTCGCAGACGAGCCGTGTTTTTGGTTGGCGCCACGACGGAACGATATTTGTCTGGGATTTGTCCGTTAATCAACCCGCCTTTGACCCGATTGATCATGGTGCGTGGTTGATTGGCGCCATATGGATTGAGATTTCGGGAAGAGCGCCGGCGATTCTAAGCTACGGCGCTAACGGAACAATGAAGCTTTGGAGCGGCGTAACGGGTCGACTTATCCGGTCTGTCACGATCGAGGACACCCCAAGGTCAATCTCTTTGTGTCCGCAAACATCCGGCGCGGAGATGCTTTTTGCCGTTGGGGGCGAGTTGGGATCGGTTGGCGTCGTTGGCTTTCGATGGTAGGCGCCGTGTACCCTCTATCACCATCCACCAAACTGCCCTATCCAACTCCCTGTTGAAATCCAGCATCTCATACGCTTTCAAGGCACGATCCATGGCCGCGCGTTCTCGCGCAGAAAACGGGTCCGGCCGGGCGCAGGTTTGCGGGCGCCGAGGGGCGTGCGCCACGCCTCCCCCGACGCCGGGAAGGTTCGCCTTGGTCGGCGGCCCTCCCGGCTGGTTTGGCGTCTCTGCGGGTTGAACAGGCTCGCAGAGCAACCATCAGGATTGTGTCAACGACGGCTTGAGGCGACTGGTTTGACGGGCGCGGCGTGGCCGCGTGCCATTGCCACGTCCGGGCGGCAGTCTGGCGGCAGGCCCGTCCCCCATGACCGCGGATAAGACCGCGTCCGGAGAAGTAACGAGTAATTTGCTCTGATCGTTGCCGTCGAGATCCCGCCATCGCAGCCGGGTGACATACGGCTTGGTCGGCGTGAATCCGCTCACCGGCGCGAACGTCTCGACGTTGAATCGGACGACCGGATTGAACGCCACGCGGTCGCCATCGAGCATGCGAAATCCGCTCGCTTGTGCGAACAGTTCCGGTGCTTCTTCCAGGAGCACACTGTCCCGATTGATCATGATGACGCGCGACTGAAAAGTGCGCGTTGTCTGCAAGGTGGTTGTCTCGCTTGGCGCATAGCTCTCCACGAGCGCGATTTGCTCGCGTGGCAAGAGCCGTTTTCCAACAATAATGAAACTGGACATGGTGGTTCTCCTTTTCGTTTGGAGGCAAAGAACATCACAGGTTCCGGTGGCCGCGTAAGGCCGCATTTTGGTTGAAAAGAAATTCTCGAACTGACGCGCATCGACGTAGCCGCGCCAGGCATCATGTTGCTCTGCGGCTAGGTGCATCTTTGCGCGCTAGGCCGCGCATGTCCCGGCGAACGATGTGTTAAGCGGTGCGCACGTGCACGATGAAATATACCACCCATGCATTCGTAATAATGATGAATAAGGCATGGCAAGGAACGCCAATGCGTAGGTTTGCGGGCAGGACGCGCAAGCATTCTAGTGAGGCCTTGAATGCAACAAGGTGCTCGCATGCTTCGTTTACTTCTATCCATCGCCGCTATCGTGCTGGCAACCAACGGCGCAGCGTTCGGCCTCTCCATGAAATTGCAGACCGATCCACAGCAAGGCCTCGCTTACGTCAGTCTCTGGGGTCACATCGATGAAGGCGACGCGCAGAAATTCCGGCGGCTCGTCACGCCGGCCCTGCGCGCTGGGCTTGTGCTATATCGCGTGACGATCTCCTCGCCCGGTGGCGCGGTCGACGACGCGGTCGATATCGGCGAACAGATCTATGTGTTGCGGGCGCAGGTGCGCAGTCCGACGCTTCCGCAGGGCGGCAGCGCGCCCATATGCGGGTTCACCCAGGTGTCACGCGACATCGTTCAGCCGGGCGCCGGGGCCGACACCACCGATCCTGACGGCGACGAATGCACCTGTGCAAGCGCCTGCTTCTTCATCTGGGTCAGCGGGTTCACGCGTGATGGCAACACAATTGGCATTCATCGCTTTACCTATGTGGATGCCCGCGGCGTGCCTTATTCTGTTTCGCAAACGAATAGCCAATATCTGCGTGACCAGCGAAAGTTATCTGAATTCTTGTGGCGCAAGGGTGTCGCGCCGTTCATCATCAACCGCATGTTCGCCACCGATCCGGACGACATGTATTTCCTCAACTCCTCTGAGATCGCGCTGCTCCAACGCACGCCAGGCGTCACGGATTACGTCAAAGCCCGATGTAGCGAACCGGGATATCCCCCGCGTTACGCGCGCAGTTCAAGTGGCTTCAACGACACCGCCGGGCAGTTTTGCCGCCGGAACAGTCTGCTCGAATTCATGCGGGTGGGCGTCGCCCGCTATCTTAACGGCTGAGGCGGCGAGGGGAATAATCATGTTCGGCCGGCGCACAGCAGTCTGCATTATCCAACGCCTGCCGCGCGGAACGCTGACCCTACAAACAATGAATATAAGCTCCTCCCCCCTGATATAAATAGGGGAAGCAGGTCGGTATTCATGCCGACGAGTAAATGTTCGGCTGGCGTAAGCCGCGAGCGACTTGTTCGCCTTGAAGTCACACCGCGTCTTACGGAACGACCTTCCTGAGCTGGTCGGCCTTTCGTTTGACGCCGACCTTGGGATCGAGCGCGAGGGCTTGATCGTAAGCGACCAGCGCTTGTCCCACCTCCGCGATGGCCTCAAGGCATAAGCCGCGAAGTTTGAACGCAATCGCCCGCCATTTTGGAGTGTTATAGGTGGACGATGCGAGCGCAACGTCAATGCCGCCGAGAAGCTGCTCGACGAGAGCGAGCGTCGGTTGGTTGTTGGTTTCCGCGAGCAACGTCTGCACGATGCCGAGGTCGCCAACCTGCAGGCCTACGGCCAGCCACCTCATACGATCGATGAAAGTGCCATCGACGCCATAGGCGAACGCGCCACGGTCGCGGTAGACGAGCCGGATGGTCTGGCCGTCCTCCGGAAATTCATAGGAGTTGGCCCAACCGGATTCCGGATACCAGGAAGCGATCTGCGCGCCAGCCGCAAGGTCGAACACAAACAGCTTACCTCCGTCCTCATGCGGCGCGTTCGCCATTTGGCAGACTGCAAGGCGCCCGTCATTCGAGAGGCCGTTGTTGAAGAGGTTGGCGTGGAGGGATCGTCTGAAACGCACGGTGCCGTCCGGATCGAACGCCGTAAAGGTCCCGCTCAGCGTTTCAATCGAACCCCAGTCGTTGAGGATGAAGACGCCGCTATCGACGATGTGACCACCGTTCGGACGCGGCATGCCGCCCTCGACGACGATGCGTCCGCGGTCGAGGAGGAAATAACGCCCCTTGCGCGACTGGTCGGGCCCGCCGTCACACCATGCAAGGGTGTAGCGCCCGTTGGGCGATTTGGCGAAAGGCCCGAAGAAGTCACGCGACGGAATGTTGATGAAGTCGGAAAGAAAGCTACCGTCGGCGGCATCCGACGCGGCCTCTGCACCGGCGTCCTTTTTCCCGAAGAGTGAACCGAAGAGGCCCATGGCAATCAGGCGGCTTGCGCGGAGGCCGATTCCAGCGAGACAAAAAGGAATGCGCGCTCCTTCCCGGCCTCAAGGAATGTGAGTTCGTCCCCGGCGCTTCCCGCGGCGAGCGCCTGTCCAAGCGGGGATGTTACAAGCAGAAACCCGTTGATCCGGTCATCATGCGTATTGCTGATCGTGTAAAATTCGGGCCGCGACGGCTCGACGTCCAGGTAGCGAATGACAACGCGGTCGCCTTCTCGGAGCTGGGTCTCCGGCTCCTGCGCTTCCGCATCTTCTTGATCGCCCGGCAATACCAACGGTGCAATGACGTCGCTGCCGGATGAGGATGTGCCGGGAGACGCTTCGGCGGGTTTGGCCCTCTCGGTGCGGTGTTCGGAGAAGCCACGCCCCACGGCTTCATGTTCGACCGGAGTGATCTTCATCCGCTCAAGCGTGGCGAAAAGGTCTTGGAGCACCCCCTCGGGATCGAGGCTAAAATTCGATCCGAAGCAGCGCCAGAACGTCCAGCCCACCCGCTCCAGAATTCGCTGACGGCGCATGTCGTCGGCCCACCGATCCGGACCGTGATAGCGGTCGCCGTCGCACTCGATCGCAAGCCGCCTTCCGCCCTCTCCTTCCACGACCATGTCGATCGAAAAGCCGACGGACCCGACTTGCGGCGTCACGTAGTAGCCCCGCTCGACGAGCGGCCGGAAGATCGCTTTTTCGAATTCCGACTGACAAAGATCGATCAGCTCGGCGGTTGGGCTTTCCGTCTTCGGCATCGGGGCGCGGAAATGAGCAATGACCCTCGCCTTGAGATCCTTGGGGTTTAAATCCTCCTCGCGGACCGAGCGCACCAGGACCATGCGGTCGCGCGCGCGCGAGAGGGCCACGTTGAAGCGCTGCTGGTACTGGATCGAGGTCTGCGACTGTTTGCGCGTGCGGTCTGCGACCATCGAAACAAATACGATGTCGCGCTCGTCGCCCTGCAAGGTCGCGCTGTCGCCGCATACGACACGGTGCCGCACCATGGCGGCTTCGCCGATGCGCTCCATGAGCAGTTTCTGAATGTGGAGGGCCTGGTCGGCCCCGATCAGCGAGATGACGCCGATCGATCGAGCGGGCGGCGAGACTCCGTCGGCCGCGGGCGGCGTTGCCTCGACGATCTTCTCGATTTCGGAAACGATGACCTCGGCTTCGGCCGGATTGACCTTAGACTTGCCGCGGCGCTGCCCGTCTTCGACATAGATGTCGATCAGGGGTGGATCGAGCCTTTCGCTCGGCTTGGGCACGCGGAGCGGAATCAGATTTTCGTTATAGAACTGCATCGAGAAGCGGATGATCGGCTCGACGCAGCGGAAGTGTTCTTTCAACATCACAAACTTTGCGGGGAACATGACGCGCGCAAGGTCATAGATGGACGCACCCGGCTCGACCTCCGCCCTGAATGGGAATTCGCTGAGGAAGTTGTGGCGCAACCGCGCGATATTGGCGATCGAGAGGAATGCTGAGCTTGGGCTCACCTGCCGGTCGTCACCGACGACGAGGATCTTCTTGCCGCGAAGCAAGGCGGGCAGCTCCCGGGCGTCCGATTGCGAAGCTTCGTCCAGAATCACGAGATCGAAGCTGCCGAGCTTTGCCGGAAGCTGCTCCGAGACTCGCCAAGCGGGCATGATCCAGCAGGGCACGGCGTCATAGCATCCCTGCATCGCCTGCCGTGCATTCTGCCGGTGCAGAACGGCGCGCTGTCCGGTACCAGTGCCGGGGCCAAGCCTACGAATGATGTTGGCAAAGCCCTGCAACGCAGATTTGGCGGAGCCCTTCATGGTGGCGGCAAGATTGTAGAAGGTCCGCTCCTTGACGAGCGTGGCAAAGCTCTCGCGTAAAGCTTTCTCCGTTTCGATACGCTCGCGGTGAAGATGGGCGAGATCAGCCGTGGCGCCGATCCTCTCAAGATAGGTGAGCTGGGTGGCCCATTCCCACGCGTCCGCCCAGTCCGCCGGTGCCGCCGGATCGCCGTCGTCCTGGGCGGCTTCGGTACGGAGACGCTCGGCCCAGACCGGCGCGCCGGCCAGCGCGATCGCGCGCGTCGTCGCCGTGATGCGGTCGTAGAGCGGCTCCAACGATCGTACATGCGCGAGCCGGGCACGCAGGCTATGCCAGACCTGCGTCAGTTGCCCGGCGTCGAGTGTAGGCGTTCCAATCAATTCGTTGAGAATTTGTTTGGCGTAGCCGGCAATGTCGCTTCCGCTGTCGTCAAACTGCGCAGCCGTTTCCGCGACGTTCCGGGTCACGGCGGAAAGCCGCACCGAGGATACGTGCCGCGATAAGCCATCCGCAAACGAAGTGATCGCCGCGGGGTGTTGCAGGACCGCGTTCGCTTCCGCGTCGTTGGCGAGCGCTACCGCGAGTTGCCGTGAGAGATTCTTGAGTTCCGTTGGGACGGCAATAAGTGCTGCGTTCAGCGTATCGGCGAGATGCGCGAGCGATGAAAGGGCCGGAAGCCCGAACGTGATCTCGGCGGGAGCCGACAATTCGGGGCGCAAGGCATCCCAGCGTGCCGAAAGGCTCTCCACCTCGGTGCAGAAGCCAATAAACACGCGCACATGCTGCCAATCATGCGGCACGGCCGCCCTGACCCCCGCCACCCGGATGGCCTCAAAGGTAGGCTGATGGGCTTTCGTTGCGAATGCCAACATCCCGAACGGGTTCTTGCCTGCAATGAGGGTATCCAGAATTTGCGCGAGCTGCTTTTCCGGTGGCAATTCCTTCGGCAGCTCAACCGGCCGCGCGAGAAAAGCCGCGCGCCGCGCAATCAAGTCTTGCGCATCGGCAAGAAATGACCGTGCGAGCGGGTCAAGGCGATGCGCCGCCGCGGCATCGGCCCTGAGATCTTCCGCCAACTCCCATGCCCATGCGTGGCGCTTGAGCGCCTCCATCCGGGAGGCGAGGCCCTTGAGGCCGCTTGCAAGCTTATCAGCCCCCTCAAGGCCGAGTTTCGCAATCGCGCGCCGGGTCAGGGGTTCCAGCGCTTCCGTGTCCGCCGTGAGGTCTTTGGCCGCGATCAGGTCCTGGTGCCAGCCGCGCACGGTCTCGGGATCAGGCAGATTGGCAGGACTGGGCAAGCGTTCGCCAAGGTACTTAAGACAATCCTTGACGGACTTGCGCGCGCCGAAAAGCGCGTCCATGTCGGCGCGGCTCACACCCCCATCGCTAGGCGGCCGGCTGGGCCGGTCCGTGAACCACGCATGACGGTCGCGGTTTTCCACGAGGCGCTTGGCGGCCTCATAAGGGGACTGCTTGGAGCCCGGCACGGAAGACATGTGCGGTGCGGCGAGCGCGGCGAGTTGCTCATCAATCTCGGCGAGCCGTTTCCGGTTGGCGGCGATACCGGATTCAAGATCGCGGATTAGTTTGACCTGACGGCTGCGGTTCGTGTCGATCGTGTTGACGATCCCGAGCATGAGCCCGATCGCCTTCTCGACCTGCTTTAGACCCTCACGTTCGGATGTCGTGACGCTGATCGCAAGATCGCGCACACCTTCCGGAAGCTGCTCCTGAATGACGCGCAGCGCGGTCTCGCCGTGGGAGACCACCAGCACGCGGCGTCCGGTCGCAAGCATGTGGCTGATGATATTGGCGATGGTATGCGTTTTTCCGGTGCCGGGTGGCCCCTGCACCACAAGGCCTTCGGACTTTTCCAGGCGGCGGATGATCTCGACCTGCTCGTCGTTGAAGGCCTTGGGGAAGAAGAGATCGCCGTGATCGGCATCCACCGGCTCCTCGTCGCTATCGACCGGCAGCCCATCGGCAGCGCCGAGCCGGTCGCCGAGCGGTGCGAACGTGTCATCGATGCCGTCCGACGGGCCCAGGACGAGCGTCCGGGTCGAGCCTTCTATCTTGGCGGGC
Source organism: Rhodopseudomonas rhenobacensis (assembly GCF_014203125.1). Lineage (GTDB taxonomy): Bacteria > Pseudomonadota > Alphaproteobacteria > Rhizobiales > Xanthobacteraceae > Rhodopseudomonas_A > Rhodopseudomonas_A rhenobacensis. Next base: position 33,751 of record NZ_JACHIH010000022.1, on the reverse strand, counting down.
TCCTCCCCTTCAGCGGCAACCGCGTCCTTCAACTGATCGATGTCGCGGAGAACTGAGTTGCTGGAACGTCTGCGGGCATAGAGGACGTAGCGGTCACTGACGTTAAGGAATTCTCCTTCGGCTTCCGGGACGGGATCGGCCGCCGGGAGCGACTTGTGGTCGGGAAGGTAACGGCCTTCCGGATCAAGCTGGTTGCCGCAGGTCTTCAAGATCGGCTCAAAGCTCTCCTGCCGGAACGGGGAAATGCCCTCGCTATCCGGGCCTTCAAGCAAGCGGATACAACGCCGTGCGGCGTCTTCTGCGAGCACAAATCGCGGGCCCGCGAGCTTTTCGAAAGGCCGGAGTTCGACGCGGGATACCCCGCTGCGCGGCCGCACTGTGATTTCCGCGTTGCCGGTCTCGGCGATCTCAATTTCGACGCCGCATTCGATCATCGGCAGGTCGATAAGCTCACCCGCCCGGTTCCAGCGGGATAGCCCGATGCCCCAGACAAGTTCGGTCGACTCCGCTCCCCCGGATTGGAGCAAACGCTGCGCGATTTCAAAGAGACGCTGGTAAATGGCGATCGAGCGCCGCCGCGGCTTCTCCTGTTCGGACCAGCGCGCCCACGGCCCTGCGCAATAGGATTCCAGCGTCGCCCGTAACTCCGGCCGGTCTTCGAGCCGTAACATCACATCAAAAAAAATCTCGTGCTGTGGATCGGACTTGGCGATCTTCAGCGAGCGGATGCAGTCCTCCGCGCGCGCCTTGCCTTCCGCCACAAGACGCTGCTGCTCCGCTTCGGGAAGCCGGTGATGCACGGTTTCGCGGATTTCCGGCGCTCGGGTGGGATCGTTGGAAATATCGATCCATTCGGCGCAGTCTTGTCCGACTTCGGGCGGCGTGGAGCGCTGGAGCCGCTGAACGCGCAGCCAGATCGGCCCATCGTTGTCGGCAAAGTCGCTCTTGATGCCCGGCAGGCCGGCGAGTTCGTGTTGGTGGAGTATGAATTGCGAGCCGTCGGCCAATTTGTGCTGCGATAGCCTCGTGGCGACGCGCTCGTCGAGCTTAACGAGCGCCTCGACATAGTCGAGGAGGCCCGTAAGCCGCTGTGCCGCCAAGCGATCTTGGGCAGTATCGTCGTCAGTGATGGTCAAAGGCGATCCAAGAAGAAGTTCCCAGCCGCCACGATGGTCGCGGATTTTGGAGGGTTGTTCAACTGGAATGATCCCCCGCAAAGCTTGTTATATTTGCGGTAGTTAACCGCAACCGCCCCGTACCCGGCATAGCCCACGAGCACGCTTCGTCCGTCACCCGGCGGCCACCGGGAAGGCGCCTTGGCCGAGGGGGGTGAATTTAAGTAGACGACCGGGCCCGCCGTGCATTGAGCGCGGGAGCCTGAAAGAACATGTCGAAGGTCAGGCCGAGCACTTGCGCGATATCATACAGACGGCTGGCCGAGACGCGGTTCTTGCCGATCTCGTATTTTTCGATCTGCTGGGCGCTCGTTCCAACCGCTTGGCCAAGAGCCTGCCGCGACAACCGGCGCCTCAGCCGGTGAAACTGAATATTCGCGCCGATGACGAGATCGACGGGTGAGGCTTTGCGCATCATGCGCATGGCTGAGGCCGCAGGGTTGGTGGTGCCGGCTTGGATGCTGGAATACTGCGCCAGAACTGACGGGCGAAGGCTAACTCCTCTGGCCCGCACGCGGCGGCATAGATGGCGGTGGTTGTCAGGCGCGCGTGCCCGAGCCAGCGCTGGATGAGATTCAACGGCACGCCGGACTGAAGCGTGCCGACACCGAACCCGTGGCGCAGGCCGCGCGGGCACGCACCGCGCCCGGTCACCTGCGCCAGCGCCATCACCTTCTTGATCAGCCGCCATGCCGTCACGCGGCACCATGGCCAAAGCCGTTGCACGACCACGCCCGATTGCTGCATGCGCCGGAGCGCGAAGACGCGTTCCAGCTTCGCCATGAGGCTGGGCGGGATGGGCACTTCACGAATACTCGGCTTGCGCCGCTTGAGCGTGACGATCGTCACCACGCTGCTGTCGAGCTGGAAAGATGCCGGGGTGAGCGCGAGCACTTCACTCACACGGGCTCCCGTCCATGCCAGCACGAGAGCGAACAGCGATTTGGCGGGATCGAGCGTGTCCATGACGTTGAGGACACGGGCGCGCTCATCGCGGTTGAGATATTTCCGCTCACCCTTTGGATCGTAGAGCGCGGCCTCGCTGGAGGCCCATCGCGCCGCCTTCGCTTTGCATGAAACCTTCTGGCCCAGATTGTTACAGGGCGATCGGGAAGAAGATTCAAAGACTTCTGGCAGAGCGTCGCTGGTCATCCGGCAAAGTTAACCCTGCGCACCCCCGCTTTTACAGCAAAAAATGCAGGAGTGCAACGTTATGGGCCAGAGTGTTGCAGTGAAAGTAAAGTAACTAAACCCGCCTAGCCAGTTTTGTGTTATATAAAAACACGGACTAAACCATGCTCTACAGACCATCATCTTTCCGTAAGACTGCCTTCGCGCTCACCGCCGCTGCGATGGTCGGCCTCTCGTTTGCGCCCCGCACGAGCGCCGCGCAGGAAATCACCGCAAACACCGACTGCACCCAATTCACCCACGATAAAATTCAAAAGGGCGAAAATGTCGGTCTCGGCACGAAGGCAATGTGTCTTGTCCAGGTAAATGAGATGCTTGGAAAACAATTGGGAATTAAAAACGCTTTCGTGGATGTGCCGCTGAAAAAGGAAGGGGACATGTTTCCGCTTGTTGAGGCACTCGAACAACGGAACACGCTTCTTCGCGAGCAGCTCAAAGGGCTAGGGTTGAAGAAGCAAGAGCAGGTGTTGGATCGTCAAATCCAAGGCGATGCTAGCGCAGGCAAGTGCATGGACGCGGTTACACAGGAAATAAACGCCGCGAAGGCCAAGGGACCGCTCTCGCCCGCCATGAAAGAGGCCTTCAAGGCTCGTATCGCGCAGTGCGACCGCGCTTAAGCATATCACTAGTCCAGCGCCGCTAAGGCAGCCGCTTTCTTCTTCTGCACCTGCGCCTGCGTTGCCGCGGCAATCTTCGACTTGTCCTCAACGCGTGCAGCAGTCTTGGCATTTTCCTGCTTCTCATGCGTATTCCGATCTTGCGGCGCTGTACTCTCAGAGCTCTTATTGTTCTTGATTGCTGTCACCTGCGCTTCGTCATGGTCATGACGCGTTAGCTCACGCATGATTTTCGGATTGTCCTTGTACTTCTCCTTCATCGCGTCGAACTTCTTTTGAATCTCCGGATTTGCCGGATGGTTTTCGTGTTCGCGATAGACCTTCTTGAACTCATCGGCCTCGGCTTTCGGCATGCCCTTCGTTGCGCTATCAATCCGTTTCGCCTGCGCTTCTTCCCAATTCTTGATGAATTGCTCGGCGCGCTGTTTCTTCTGTGGATCGGGTTCCTGCGCCGCGATGCTCCGGGCGCGCGCAATGTCGCCGTCGTGCAATGCACCCGCCACGTCCTTGAACTCGGCGGCGTAAGCAAGGTTCTGGCGACCGCGCAGACCCATATCCTGAATCTGCTGCGTGGCGAGCGCCACGGCGTCATGGCCGAAGCGCTTCTCAAGGCCTTCCACGTCGCGTGCTGAAACGCCAATCTTCTCGGTGTAGGCTGTTCCTGAAAGCTCGCGCGTATAACCGGCGGACGATACGCGTTCGCCCGAGCCGCCTGTCCCATTCGCATTTCCCCTTCCATCCGCGATGCGGCTAAGCCCCAGTGCCGCACGCGTTGCCTCCGACAGCGGCGCGCCGGAAACATTCGCCCGTGCTAGCTCGGCCTTTGCGGCGGCCATGGCCGCTGCCGGGTCTTTCTCCGCCAAGGCAAGCAGCGGCACCTTCTCCGTGACCAGAGCCGTGAACGCGCTATTGCCCGTGAGATTGCCTCCCGGCGCAAAGTCCTTGTTGGCGGGATTGTTGACATAAACCGATAGGACGCCAGCCATGTTTAGTGCTGTCGTCCGATCGACGTCCTTACGAAGAATGCTGCTCGCGATGCTCATCAGAGCCTCGGCGACCTGCGATTGGGTATATTTTTCCACGGGCGGCGCGCCTGCCAAAACGCCCCGCGGGACAGTACCGGAAGAATATGCCTGCGGCGTTTCAGCCATGGGCGGGCTCTCCATCACCTACGGGCGAGGCGCGCATGGTGTCGCCCATCGTGCGCGTTACCGCCTCCTTGCGGGTGTCGACGGTGTCGCCCTGCGCCACGACTGCGCGGACCCGCTTGAGCGGCGGGACCTGCATGCCTTCAATCCAGTACTGCCTCTCGATGATGCGGCCTTCGACGTCGTGCCTGATAACCGCGGCGCCCTCGACGGGATCGCGATGACACCAACCTTCGCAAAACCAGCTTTGGAGGAGCATCGCGCCATTCTCGGCGTACTCGATCGCAGCCGGGCCATGACTGCGATGCGCTTTGCCGCAGAAATAATATTCGTCGCGCAGCACGCAGCCCGTCGCGGCATCACGCGTAATGAAAGCCGGGCCAGCGTTCTCGTCGCGATGCCACCACCCATTCTCGGCGTAAGTCCAATGCTCCTTGCCGCCGTCGCGCGTGTAATAGGCTGGCCCCTCGGACGCCTCGCGATGATAAAATCCATATTCCATGTAGACTTCATGAACGAGGCGGCCGGAAAGATCGATATGGGTGACAGCGGGTCCCTCGCCTGAGGGACGGTGCTGCTGTCCATCGACGTAATACTCCCAGCGCTGAGCGACGAAATCGCGCCTATAGAGAGCAGGGCCCACCCCGGGATCACGATGCATCCGGCCGCGCTCGATGTAGGCTTCAAGAACGCGTTCGCCTTCCGCATTGGTTTCAATTTGCGCTGGGCCTTCGCTGGCTGGGCGGTGTAGTTCGCCATCGGCATAGTAATGCTCGGCGGCGATGCCGCGAGCAGCATCACGGTCGATCACGGCGGGGCCCTCGGCATGAGGGCGATGCAGCCGCCCGTCCACGCGGTATTCGGACCGCTCGCGACCCGCGCCTTTGAGACGCCAGGCGGGGCCTTCTGTGGGATCACGGTGCAACATGCCGTTATACCAGTAGCTGGTGATGACCGTGCCGTCGTTCAGCGTTTCAATCACTGGGCCATAAGCGGTGTCGCGCCTGGAGGTGGGGATCATGGCGTCGGGCGGGATCAGACGCCAAAGGTGCGGCCAGGAAGGCGCGGCGGCGATACCGGATTGAAGCGCCGCGCGGTCGAGAAAATAGCTTGTGCGTGCGCGACCTTGAGGCAGTGTGATGCAGATGGGGCGCGACCAACGTGCCGCGTCGTAGCGCTCGACGATATCCGCAAGCCGTGCGGGCCAGCGATGGCGGCGCTGTCCTTCGTCGTTCGCGGGCGGGCACCCGACAAAGGCCTCGATCCGGTACTGGTCGTTGTTCCAATAGCCGAAGCCGACACCCGCCTTGGCGTTCATGAGGAGCATCACGTCTGTCGCGGCGCAGAGATCGAGCGCGCGATCAATCGCCTTCGCTGCCAAGATAGTGGCGGCGGGATCGTTTTTCCGAACGCGTTGCAGCGCCTGAGGGCCGAGTGATTCAACAGCGACGTTGCACACGGCCTGCGCGCCGATCGTGTCGGTGAGCTGCACGTTCTTTTCCTGCGCCATCTTGGCCGTCATGGCGACAAGGTCGGCGTAAAGGGTCTCGTCAACGTTCGGTGGACGTAGCGAATGCGTCGTCATCAGATGGCTCGCGCAATAATTTCATTGTCAAAACGCAGGCGCCGCTCAAACAGGCCCGCCAATATCCCTTCGAGAATACCGGGTGAAAGGTGAAGAACGCTTAATGACGGTGAGGACCGTTCCGGATCGCGGGGTTAGCTGGTTAAAATTCGTAAATGCAGTGTGGGGCCTGCCACGCTTCAATCGGAAGGTAAGGTCTATCGCCCGGCCTGCGATGGCTGTTCAGCCGCCCAACATGCCGCTTCCTGCCCGACGATCCAGGCGAGCAAGACGGATTTTCGCGCGCAGATGATCGTGCCGATGCGGAATGCGCTTGCCCACGGCGAGATGATAGATGGTGCGACAGGTCACGCTTGGTCGAATTCGGGATTTGTAGTATGCCTCCGCGTCGAAGCCGCTCGACGATCACAGAATCGGCCGCCGGATAACGTTCTTCGAGAAGGTTCGCGGTTCCCCGGCGTCTATGAAAAGGATTGCGCAAGCACTTCCGATGATTCAGACTCCGCCATGCTGGAGGATGCTCGCATGGCCCCGGAATTCTCTCGCCGCGCCCTGATTCAAAGCACCGTCGCCGTCGCTGCCACAGCGGCGCTGCCGGGCAGTACATCGGCAACGCCACCTCCCGCGCTCGATCTTGAAGCGTTCTTCGGACCGGAGGCGATGGCATTGATCCGGGCGCGGTATCGAGACGGGCACTACTGCCAGGGTGTCGGCGACCCGCGCCATGTGCCGGGATTTATCACCGCTGACGGCCGTTTTGGCATGTCGACGCCAGCGCGCTACGCCTTGGCAAAGTTTCTGACCGACGGCCAGGACGTGATCTTTTCGTGTCCAAAGGAAGCGATCAACCGCGACCAACTGGCGTTACATCTCTTCCGGAAACACGTCTGCCAACTGCCCTATCCCTTGTATTCCCTCTATGGCCCGTTGCGAGCGCCGCCTCACGACGACGCGATCATGCTCACCAAGGAGGAGCACCTCTATTGGGCGCGCGTGAACCCCGAGGGCGTGCCGCAGTTTCTGCACTGCAAGCCGGTCTGAGGATTTATCGCTGCGGCGCAACCACCAGAAGGCCGCGGCGATAGCCGTTACCGGCTCCGACTAAGAGTTTGTTGAACAAGGCCGTGTTGAAGCGATTGCGCACGTATTCACGCGCGCTTCCTCCGTGAAATAATTTCTTTATAACAAACCGTTTTGTTGTGAATTCATTTGAGCTGCGCTTTTCTCAGCGTTCCCATTTTCGCTTTAAAGGAGATCGCTGGTGACAAATATTACATGGAGGGACCATCGCGGAAACGACCGAGGCAAGCTGCTTCTATGCGCACCGGAAGACGTGCTTGCGGAAATGAATGGCGAGGCCACCACACCCCCGCATGCTGAGCGCAAAAGCGCCTCCGTGCACAGCCGCGGCCTGTGCTTGGGCCGGGCAAGACGGCTGGCGCGCGACCTCTAATGCAACGCCGTTCACAAAAACCTTCCGGAAAGGGAAGCAGCAAACCGGCCGGGGAGGTCCGCCATACGGGGCGGACTCGGCATGCGGGGAGGCGTGCAGCGCTGGCGCCCTCGCGCCCGCAGGAGTGCACCCGGCCGGACCACTGGTCAGCCGAAGAACGTACCGCAATGGATCGCGCTTTGCGGGCCTATGAGGTGATGGATCTCAGCCGGGCGCTCGACCGCGAGGTGCGAAAGCTGCTGCTGGCCGCCGAGCGGAAGGCTTCGCGGCGACGAGCCCGCGGGAGCCGAAAGCGCGGCCGCTGCGGCCATAGATAGATAAAGGCCGTTGTGTTCTCCCGGAGGCGGTATGATGATCGGATTCGTCATGCCTTCGGGGGGGCTACAGTGACATTGGTGGCATCGGCGCCGGTTCTCTGGCGCGCTGAAAAGACGGTCTTCCTTTCGGGACACAGCCTGCATCCGCAAAGGCCTAGTCCCGTGTCACCAGGGTTCGTGGCACCTACGATAGCGAGGAGCCTTCGGTTTCTGCCGATCGCGTTAGCTGCATCAATCGCACGCACCGTCACATTGAGAACCGCGCCAAACGAGCTGCTTGTGCATTGGGCGCGCAGCGCACTCGTCGAGATCGAATTCTTGGTGGCCGATGGGGTCGCCTTCTCGCTCACACAATTCATCACGGCGCTGGCTGACGCGGAGCGAACTGCGTTTGCTGGGCGCGCGGGCGCGGGCATAACCGATATAGTAATGTGTGCTCTCGGCTACACATGGCGTGACAACGCTTCGTCTGTGCTGAGCCCCACCATCTCCCACGCGGACTTCATTTATGGCGGTGGCGCGGTTGCCGCACATGGTGTCGTTTTGGCAGAGGCGCACGGCTCGTTTGCGCAAAGCGTCAACGGTACCCGGATGAGCGGCGAGGCTCGCCACAAGTACGTGCGACAGGTAAAGCCTCATATCGCAACTACTTGCGAGCATGGCGACGTGATCCATGGGTATTCGGTCGCGTTTGGCTCGAACCCGTCGAGCCTCGACACCTATCTTCATGTCGCGGAGACGAGAATTTCCAAGGACAAAGGAAAGCCAAACCCTCTGGCCCCTCAAGCGGAGCCGCGAGGCGCCGGCGCTGTTCCGACCTCACTTGCACTGGCAGCGCATCGGTCGAATTTCCTGCTGATGGGGGCAACGCAAGTCGTGGCTTGGATCGATTGGCTGCGTGGAACTGGCGATCAACCCGCCGAAGATTACGTGACAACCTTCTTCACCATCGAGGTTTCGGGCCGCCGGTTTCTGGCCGCTGCAGAGCACTTCTTTCCCTATGCCCGCTCACGTTTTCTCTTCGAAGAACTGGAATTTCCGCGTGTGCCATGGCCATGGGAGGAATTCGAACGGTGGCGACATCGGCTGCGGGGTGGTTTGGCTAACGTCTTTGCGATGGACGAATGGGCGGCCAAGTCTTTCCTTCTCGCCTTATCGGCCATGATACGCGGCGGCAGGGACCAGGTTCCTTTGGCGCTCGATTTACCGGACATCGAACCATTTGGATTTTCGCCGGACCTGGACCGAGGATATCGTGACGAAGACGCGCGTTATCCTGTTGCACAGTTTCGGGATGGGTTGGCATTGCTCAGCAGGCTGCCACGATCTCCCGCGCCGGATGCACGCCACTGGTCGCCGCAGCGCGGATTCATCTGAAGGCGTCCGCTACCCTACCTGCGACCCGGCTCAAGAAGACTAATTGGAACAGGGCGTCGATTCATTGGAATGGTCGTCTATTTCGTCTTTCGTTTCTCTTTTTCCAGAATCCACGCGACAATCGCTGACTTACGCGCGGTGATTGGGCCATTGTTCAATTTAATCAAGGGTGCGTCCGTGTTCTTGCGAACCATCCCGTATATCCGGGTGCGCAATTCGGGTTTCCCCCAGATGAAGTCCGCGATCTGAGCGGCGTCACCCAGCCATTCGTCGTTGCGGCTGGAGCTCTCGTCGAGAAGCGCCCGCAGCTCCGCAACGGTCATGCTTAGGAGGCCGCCAGCGCGCGGCCGATCGCCCATACCGTCCGTTCGGACACTTTCCGAAACTGCTCCAGATCGCTTTGGGTTCGAACTTTGATGCGTGATTGCCATGCTGTCATCTCCTTCCGTGATGCCTTTGAGTTCGAAGAAAATGGATTCAAGAGCGCGTACCGGATTTCGGCACTCTTTCCGTGGCCGTCGGACACCCGCACATTGCCTACGGTACCGGGCGTCAGGGCCGCGAGTTCGATGAGCGGAGCCTTCGCTGCTGGTTCGGCACGGCCCTTCTGCTGTGACTGGGCCGCTGCCCGCAAAGATCCATTGGTGGCGGCTGTGATGATTGCCTCCAAGGCATCAATGAAGCTGTGGCTGTCCGGAAGAGACGCCAATTCATCAAACCGCAGTGGCTTGAACCCTCGTTTACTTGAGGTTTCTGAATGAGGCACTGTTTGCGCATAGCGCTGAACCGTCGCTACAGCGTCCTTGACCTGCCCGCCGCCTAATATGGCCACGAGGAGATGTGCGGCGTCCCGGGCTGTAACTTGCACAGCGCTTTTGCCTCGCCCGCCCTTCGTCCGAAGCCCCGCATCGGCCAGATAGCGGTCGTACCCCACGACGCTTGCCACGGACATCCCGAGACACTCGCCGACTACTTCCATCAGTTGTCCAGGGGTCGCCATTGCGCGCCTTATGCTCCGTTCGATTTCATCATTTGTTATTATAACGAATGACACTGGCGAGGCAAGCACCATTTGCGATAATAACGAATGACAGGGGTGGCGCACAAAGGAACCCATCCGTCCCTCTGGCGGAGCAACGATGCCTTCGAAAAGCGACAAGCTCGACAAGCGGCAACCTAGTCGGCGGCGGGATGGGGCACATCCACTGCCGTTTCGACCTCGGCCAGACCTCTTTGGGGATGACTTCCTCGATGAGACAATCTCCGTTTGGCAGCCGCTTACGACCCGACCGTTAACGCGGGAAGACGCGCGTGAGATCATCGAGAACATGACGGGGTTTTTCACGGTGTTACGCGAATTATCAGAGGCGAAACGGCGCGCTGCTCTTTCTGGTGATGCACATTGCCTTGGCGCGAAGAATTCTGTTGAACTGGAGTCGCAAGCCCAGCAGACTCAGGGGGACTAGATTGCCCCGAGAATTTGCCGTGGACCGCAAACGCCAGAAACGCCGAGAAGTACCCGTAACCACTAAGGCGGTGGCGTACGCCCGCGTGTCCTCAAAAGAACAGGACAATGAGGGGTTCTCGATACCAGCCCAACAAAAGCTTCTGCGCAACTATGCGGCGAGCGAGGGATTAAATATCGTCCAGGAGTTCGTTGATGTGGAAACGGCAAAGGTGGCCGGGCGCACAAACTTCGTAGCGATGGTGCGCTACCTCAAGGCACACCCGGACGTTCGGGCGATCCTCGTCGAAAAGACTGATCGTCTTTACCGCAACATCAAGGACTGGGTTACGCTTAGCGAGTTGGACGTCGACCTCCACTTTCCGAAAGAGGGGGAAGTGTTGTCGCGCGGGTCGTCCTCATCGGCCAAGTTCATGCACGGAATCCGCGTGCTGATGGCCAAAAACTACATCGACAATCTCTCCGAGGAAGCCCGCAAGGGCATGCAGGAAAAGGCAGAGCAAGGTATTTGGCCTTCCTCAGCTCCCCTCGGATATCTCAACGTTGCAGGCCCTCACGGGAAACGCGTTATCGAGATTGATCCGGTGCTTGGTCCGATAGTCTCGCAAATGTTCGGCTGGTACGCCGCCGGCGATCTCTCATTGTTGGAACTGGCCGATCGAGCGAAAGCCGCCGGGCTCGTCAATCGGTTGAGTGGGGGTCCTATCGGTCGGAGCGCGATAGCCCACATTCTTCACAATCCGATTTACATGGGAGAGTTTGTGTGGACGGGCCACGTCTACAAAGGAACCCATCAGCCGCTTGTCTCGCACGAACTATGGATACGCGTGCAAGAGATGCTCGAAAGCCGAAATGAAAGAAGAATTCGTCGCTCAAAGCACGACTTTACGTTCTCCGGCATTATCAAGTGCGGTCATTGCGGATGTGCGATGGTCGCCGAGCTGAAAAAGGGCCGCTACGTCTACTATCACTGCACCGGCTTCAAGGGAAAATGTAACGAGCGCTACGTTCGGGAAGAGGTGATTGCCGAAGAGCTTTCATTAGCCATGGGGCGGCTGCGCCTAGGGGACAGGCTCCTAAGCTGGCTTACGGATGCACTTCGCATAGTGACCGTGGATCACACGAAAGAGCACGCTGCGGCAGTCGCTCGACTGCAAGCCGAGTACGACCGCATCCAGGGCCGTTTGCAGGCGATGTATGTCGACAAGCTGGACGGACGAATCGACGCTGCGTTCTTTGATCTGACGGCTGCGAAGTGGCGTGAGGAACAAGACGACTATCTGCGGGAGATTCACTTTCACAAAACCGCTGATGGCTCGTATCTCGAAGACGGAATCTCTTTGCTTCGTCTCGTTAACGAAGCCGCCTCGACATTTAAAGAAACCGAACAAAACGGCAAAAGACGGCTCATGAATTTCGCACTATCGAACTGCTCGTGGAAGAATGGGCAGCTAACGGTAGAGTTTCGGCAACCGTTTGAAATGATTGCTACAATTGGCTCCGCACCAAGTCCGGGTGGCGGGTGCGGAGGCGTAAATTCGCCTCCGCATCCAATATGGTGGGCCCGGCAGGACTCGAACCTGCAACCAGACCGTTATGAGCGGTCGGCTCTAACCATTGAGCTACAGGCCCCCGTGGGCGGCGCGGCCGACGGTGCCGATACCCCTTACAATGCCCATCCGGTCGCGGCAATTGCCACGTGCGACTGAGCGGCCCGCGGGCCGCGTGCGATTGAGCGGCCCGCGCGTCAACGGGCCTGCGCGGCGCTCGGCGTTCGTTTCGCCAGGCCCTACGGCTTTGGACCCTCCGGCGTTCGCGCTCAGGCCACCGAGCCTGTCCGCTCAGGCCAGCGCGGACCTCTGCCGCGCCCGCAGCAGCAACGCCACCATGATCGAGACATTGAGCGCATTCCAGCCCATGCCGTTGAGGAAGGCGGCGGCGTAGGAGCCGGTGGCGTCGAAGATCGCGCCGGAGATCCAGCCGCCCAGCGACATCCCGACCACCGAGGCGAGGATCACCAAGCCGACCCGGGTGGCGGCCTCGCGCGCCGGCATCGCCTCGCGCACGATGATCGCGTAACTCGGCACGATGCCGCCCTGGAACAGGCCGAACATCGCCGAGATGACGTACAGCGAGCCGAGGCTGTCGAAGAACAGGTAGAACAGCAGCGCAAAGCCCTGCGCCACCGAGCCGAGCAGCAAAGTGCGGATGCCGCCGATCTTGTCGGCGAGGAAGCCGGAGCCGATCCGGCTGATAATGCCGAAGCCGAGCATCAGCGACAGCATCTCGGCGCCGCGCGCAGGCCCATAGCCGAGGTCGCCGCAATACGCGACGATATGCACCTGCGGCATCGCCATCGCCACGCAGCAGGCGACGCTGGCGACGCAGAGCAGCGCCGTCAGCGTGTTGGTCGGCAACCGCAGATCGATCCGCGGCGGCGGCGCGTTGAGGTGGCGGTGCGCCTCGTGCCGCCCCATCCGCGCCCGCAGCAGCCATGTCAGCGCGGTCATCGTCAGCACGCAGAACAGCCCGATGGCGATATGGGTCGGCCGCCAGCCGAACGATTGGGTGCCCCAGTTCACCAGCGGCGGCCAGATCGTGCCGGCGATATAGTTGCCGCTGGCGGCGATCGCGACCGCGAGACCGCGGTAACGCTCGAACCAGTGCGAGGCTTCCGCCATCAACGGCCCGAAGGTCGCCGAGGCGCCCACCCCGATCACCAGATGCAACAGCACGAATTGCCACAGGCTGGTGGAGAGCCCTGCCCCGAGATAGCCCAGCCCTAACGCGAGGATGCCAAGACCGATCGCCGGCACGATGCCGAAGCGGTCGGTCAGCTTGCCGGTCAGCACGCCGCCGAGCCCAAATCCCAGCATTGCCAAGGTGAAGGCGAGCGACGCGGCGCCCCGGCTGGTGTGGTATTCGGCCTGCACCACCGGCAGCACCACCACCACCGACCACATGCCGACGCTGCCGATCGAGCCGATCGCCAGCGCAACGGCCAACCTGATCCAGGCTTGGCGTGAATCGGGGGCGAATTTCGCCGGGTGTCCGGCTCTTTTTGAAGGCGTTTCCACGCTGCAACTTCCCTGCCCTGCCAGCGGGCGTCAAGAGACGTTCGCAAAAGTCCGCAGGCCGACCAGGGCCCCCCAGAACCACAGCCGACGCGACCAACGTTAACCCTTTCCTAACCATGCACAGGGCAAAAATTGCCTAGTGAACTGAGTGTCGTCGGTCGCGTGATCCGGGGTTGCCCGTGGACGCTGGTGCGGTGCCTCACCTTCAAGGCGGCGGCCCTTCGGCCGTCGCGCAGGCGTTTGGCACCCGCGGGCGACAATCGCGGGGGGAAGCGGCAACGATGTCGGATGTAGCGGCGGGTCAGGGCGGCGGCGCCAAGGGGATGCAGATCCCGAGCCTCGGCGAACTCGGCACCATGCTGAAGCGCGGCGATCTGGCACTGGCGTTCGGCGTCTTGACCATCCTGGTCGTGCTGATCATGCCGCTGCCGGCGATCGTGCTCGACCTGTTTCTGGCGATCTCGATCACGCTGTCGATCCTGATCCTGATGACCGCGCTGTTCATCCAGGCGCCGCTGGAATTCTCCTCGTTTCCGACCATCCTGCTGATTTCCACGATGTTGCGGCTGTCGCTCAACATGGCGTCGACACGGCTGATCCTGTCGCACGGCCATGAAGGCACCGCCGCCGCCGGCCACGTCATCGAGGCGTTCGGCAATTTCGTGATGGGCGGCAATTTCGTCATCGGCATCATCGTGTTCGCGATCCTGGTGATCGTGAATTTCGTGGTCATCACCAAGGGTTCGGGCCGTATCGCCGAAGTCGCCGCGCGCTTCCAATTGGATTCGATGCCCGGCAAGCAGATGGCGATCGACGCCGATCTGTCGGCCGGCTTGATTGACGAAAAGACCGCCAAGGCACGACGCAAGGACCTCGAAGACGAAAGCGGCTTCTTCGGTGCGATGGACGGCGCCTCCAAATTCGTCCGCGGCGACGCCGTCGCCGGCCTCTTGGTGGTGTTCATCAACGTCATCGGCGGCATCATCATCGGCGTCGCCCAGCAGGGCCTCTCCTTCAGCGAAGCCGCGCGCACCTACACGCTATTGACCGTCGGCGACGGCCTGGTCACCCAGGTGCCGGCGCTGATCGTCTCGACCGCGGCCGGCCTGTTGGTGTCGAAGGCCGGCGTCTCCGGCGCCGCCGACAAGGCTCTGATGAAGCAATTGTCCGGCTATCCGCAGGCGCTCGGCATGTCGGCCGGCGTGATGCTGGTGCTGGCGACGCTGCCCGGCATTCCGATGCTGCCGTTCCTGATGCTCGGCGGCGGCGCGGCGTGGCTCGCGGTGTCGGCCGGCAAGCGCAACCGCGCTACCAAAGTCGCCGAAGAACGCGAAGCCAGCGCGCCCGCCGTGGCGGCCGCAGCCGCCAGCGCCGCGGAGGAAGAGCCGATCCAGGCATCGCTGAAGATCGACGACCTCAAGATCGAACTCGGCTACGCGCTGCTGCCGCTGGTCAACGGCCCGGACGGCACCGATCGCCTCACCGAGCAGATCAAGGCGCTGCGCCGCTCGCTGGCGGTGGAGATGGGTTTCGTGATGCCGTCGGTGCGGATCCTCGACAACGTGCAGCTCGAGGCCAACAGCTACGTCATCAAGATCAAGGAGGTCGACGCCGGCACCGGCCGGATCTGGCCGAACCAGTACATGGTCATGGATCCCGCCGGCAACCAGGTCGCGGTGCCCGGCATCCACACCACCGAGCCGACCTTCGGGCTGCCGGCGACCTGGGTCGACGCCAGCCTCAAGGAAGAGGCGACGATGAAGGGCTACACCGTGGTCGACGCCGCCACCGTGCTCTCGACCCATCTGACCGAGCTGTTGAAGAACAACATGTCCGACCTGTTGTCCTATGGCGAAACCCAGAAGCTGTTGAAGGAACTTCCGAAAGAACAGGGCGAACTGGTCAAGGACATCGTGCCGGGACAGATCACCGTGTCGGGCATCCAGCGCGTGCTGCAGCTGCTGTTGGCGGAGCGGATCTCGATCCGCGACCTCTCGACCATTCTCGAAGGCATCGCCGATGCGCTCGGCATCTCGCGCAACCCGTCGACCATCGTCGAGCACGTCCGCGCCCGGCTGGCGCGGCAGATCTGCGCGCAGAACACCTCGTACAACGGCTATCTGCCGCTGATCGCGCTGTCGGCGAAGTGGGAGCAGGCGTTCGCCGAATCCATCATCGGCCAGGGCGAGGATCGCAGCCTGGCGATGCAGCCGTCGAAACTCTCGGAGTTCATGACCGTGGTGCGCGACAAGTTCGAGCAAGCCGCGCGCGAGGGCGAGTCCCCGGTGCTGGTCACTTCGGCGTCGATCCGGCCGTTCGTGCGCTCGCTGGTCGAGCGCTTCCGGGCGCAGACCACGGTGCTGTCGCAGGCGGAAATCCATCCGCGCGCCCGGCTGAAGACCGTCGGCAGCGTGTAAGCGGCGCGGCATTTCCGCCACAGCCAAGCGCTTTCGCCGCAAACGCCGGCTTGACCCTGGTCGCCGCCCCGTCCAGGGGGCGGCGGTCGGATCAAATCAATCCATTGAATCGATGAGATAATTTACGGTGACGGCGCGTCGGCTACGCCGCCCGATCGCGGCCGATCAACAGTTTTCACCGCCTTGTGATTGCCTCTTCGGAACGAAACGCAGGAATCTTACGTTTCTACCGCGAGACGTTGAACCGACCTTTTGATGGCCAAGACACATCGGAAAGGCGGAGAAGACGCAGGAGGCTCACATGAATCATTCGATTTACAGCGCCGATCGGACCACTCATCTGAAGATCGTGGTGGTCGCGCTTGTGGCCGGCATCGCGGTGGCGGGATTTGGCATCTCGGCGCGCGTCAATTCGGATGAATCGTACAGCCAGACCGCGCGCGTGATCAAGGCCGGGCAGCCGGTGACGGTGACCAGTTCGGGCACCTCGGTGGTTCGCTAAGGATTGATCTTATTGGAGTTTTTGGAATTCACGCGGAGCTTTCCAGCCCCAGGCGCCGTGTGATGTCTAGGAAAATCCACTCCCCCAAGTGGACCTCAGACGGAAAACGCCCGCGCCCCACGGGCGTTTTCTTTTGAGTCCAGCAAGCGAAAACCACCTCAAAAAATCTTGCGGCAAACTTCAGGCAGCCTAATGGGCCGGCGCGGCCGGCGGCACGGTCTCGATCAGCTTGCCGGTGAACACGATCGGCCCGGTGGCGACGCCGGTCGGCGAGCCGCCCTCCGGCTCCACGGTCACCGCATAGGTCGCCTTGTTGACGGTGTCGCTGTCGAACGCCGCGAGCGCCGCGCGGATGGTGAACTCGTCGCCGCCGATCACGCCGAGCGAGCGCGGCCGCTGCAATTTGTCGGACACCAGCCACAATTCGTAGCTCTTGCCGGGCTCCTGCTCGGCGCCGACCTTGCGCACGGTGAAGTCTTTGGTCGCGGCATTCACCGTGAGAATGAACGCCGGCGAATTGGCGTCCTTCTGCAGCAAGGCAACGTATTGCGCCGGGATCGGCGGCGGCGGGCCTGCGACCTGCACCACCTGGGTGCGGACCGCGGGCCGCAACTCGTTCGGCAGGATGTCCGGATAGGCCAGTTGCGCGACGATGATCGCGAACAGCGAGGCCGCGATCGCGCCGACGCCCATCGCGCCCCACTGCCACATCTTGGCGCGGAAGGCGAAATGCACCACGCGCTTGGATTCCGGGCTGAGCCCGGTGGGGGCCGGCGGTTCAGCCGTCGCGGCCGCCGGTTCGGCGTGCGCCGGCGCCGCGGTGGCCGCCATCGGCAACGGCGGAATTTGCAACGCCTGCTGCGCGCCGGACAGGCCGGCGGCCAGCTTGATGCGATCCCACAATTCCGCCGGCGGCTCGACCGCGTCGACCATCTGGTTGAGCGCGCCGAGCCGGCGCTCCCAGGCCTCGACCATCGCGGCGAAGTCCTTGTCCACCGCCATCATCGACTGCACCTGGGCGCGCTCCTCGGCATCGAGGGTGCCCAGCGCGTATTCCGCTGCGAGCGCGATATGGTCTTCGCTGTACTCCATCATGCCAATCCCAGACACTCGCGGACGTCCAACAGGCTGCGGCGCAGCCAGGTCTTCACCGTGTTCACCGGCGTCTCGAACTTCGCCGCCAATTGGTCCCGGCTCCAGCCGTTGTAATAGGCCAATAGCACCAGCTTCTGCCGGTCCGGCTCCAGCCGGCCGACGCATTCCAACAGCCGCGTCAACTCCTCGGTCATCTCGCGGCGCGCCAACGGATCCGGCGTATCGGCCGCCACATCCAGCGCCGCCGGCTCCTCCTCGATCGAGACCTCGCCGCGCTTGCGCACCACGTCGATCGCCCGGTTGCGCGCGATCGAGACCATCCAGGTGATGGGGGACGCGACGGCGGGGTTGAACTGCCCGGCGCTGTTCCAGATCTTGACGTAGGCTTCCTGAATGACCTCTTCCGCGAGGTCCTGACGCCGCAAGATACGCAGCACCACGCCGAACAGTTTCGCGCGCGTCGCCGCATAGAGCCGCTCGAAGGCGAGTTCGTCGCCCTTGGACACAGCGGCAAGCAGCCAGACCAACTCAGCCGGCGTCAGCATTCAACGTCCCCCACGGCGATACCCCATCGCCCTCTGCACGCCGATCGGCGGCGCCGCTTCTTATCATAAACTGCGACCCTGGCATCCACCAACCATCGGGGGAGAAGGGGTGTGGATAGGCGGAGTTGCAGAGCCCCGGGGCTTGGGCGGCGGCCTTCCGCTGAGCACCGCCAAGACATATTCGGCGCGCCGAGAGCGCAGGCTTGCAGGAAACGCCGATCACCGTACCCGATTTCAGACGCTCGGCTCGGACCGCCTGGATCATCCAGCCGGTGGCCACCCGCCCATGGACAGATGACACCTCTTGTATTTCTTGCCGCTACCGCATGGGCACTGATCATTGCGGCCCGGCTTCGGTCGCTTTATCCTACCGCGTCTTATGAATGCCTGCAGGGCCTTGATCGGCTGCGGGGGAGCCATATGTGCCGTAGCGGCGTCCATCTCGGCGTCCTTTTTCCACGGGAAATCTATTAGGCCCGCAAAACGTAAAGCCCCGGTCCCCGGCTCTACGACTAGCCCAGCCCACTTCGTCGCCTTCACACTGTATTTGCGCAGTTCGCAGTGCCATCGAAGCTTTGGGCCAGCAACGCTCTCGGCCAGTCTGTTGCAATGAACGGTGAGCCCACTTGCGGCTTTGGAGCTCGCAACGGTGATATCATGAGGCTTGCCGTCTTTTGCGGCCGTAGCAACGATCGCATCAATTCCACGGCTTAGATTATCGGCACTTTCTCCACTCAACTTGAGCAATTCGAGACCGACACCGATGGCACCAGCTTCCGACCGTCGCTCGATTTGTTCGATGATGCGGCCAACCGCGGTTCCTTTGAGGGCCGTCAAAATACCATGTGGTACTTTTTCGCCTGGCACACCATCGCGGCGAGCAGCCATCGCAATGTCGACATCAACGCCAAGATCATCTCCCAGCAAAAGGAGGTCATTTTCGTTGAGCCACAGATTGCCTTTAAGATGGTAGCCAAGCGCCGTAGTCTCGTGAGAGAGCAAGATGTTTTCGCCAGCTCGCGCACGCAATTCGAGATAACTCAGAAAACGCAAGGGCGTGTCGAGAAATTCGGTCACGACATCGATGAAAAATACGTCGCAGACGAGCGGCGCATTGATGAAATCCGTTGCCTTAAACTCAAGGAACTGTCGCGCTTGAAAACTTAAAGCGGGATAATGGTCCGTGCCCACGCAGATAGGGTAAACCTGTTTAACTGAAGGAATAGCAATTTCGTTTCCGGTGGCATCAGTGAAGGTCGCAGACCTATTGAGCAGATTCTCGCTGCATAGCATTGCCTGGTCGCAGGCGTCCTGCACCGCGCCCTTGAAGTCAGCCTGCAACTGAAGATCGTTTCCTTTGCGTGCCGCTAGCGTCAGCTTCTTCGACTTCGCCTGCACCGCAATGGCGCGATCTCCGAAAAGCACGAGGGTGTCAATCTCGCTGATCGTCTTCTTGCGTGCCTTCGTCTCCCACAAGTCAACGTTCCGAAAGACATTGGCGACTCCGAATACCTTGGTCATCCGATCAGCCACAAATTCCTCGGCAAAGAGACCGCGATTTGCCATCGCCGTCGCCTCATAAGCTTCATCGGCGCCCATCCAGTAGAACGGCGTTTCGTAGAGCGCTTCGGTCAGACTTGCATAGAGAAAAAGGATGTACTTCTGGTCCTCTCCCTTGAGGATAGGAAAGGCGTTGGCAGCATTAAACTCATGAAGCGCGGTGAAGGTGGGGTTGCCGTTATCAGGAAAACTGAAGGCAGTGACCACTGCGTTGACCTTGTCGACACTCAGGCCGGATTTGGTCACGATGTCCGCGACCGAAAATTCGAAGCCACCAAGCATCGTCCGCTGCGTGGGCGGCACCCCCTTTAGGTTCTTGAGCGTCGTAACCATGTTTTCATTGAGGAAATCACAGATTGCAGCCACCACTCTCTTGGCTTCCGCAACGGAGAATCCCTTGTTCTTCGTCAACCAAGCATCATCTCGGCCATACTTCAGTACAGACAGATCGCGGTACTGGGACGTATAAGCAGATTCCGCGCCATAGAAGATTGGCTCGCGCAGCATCGCCGCACTAGTAAAAGGATTGGCTGATCTCGTCGGATCAGCCATCGCCGCCGTCAGTGTCGCCTTACCGAGCTCATTCAACGCTGCATGCATTTCCTTAAGGAGCGCTTCTGTGCGTTCAATGTACTGCGCAAGCAGCTTCTGGTCCGGCAGCGTAATGTCGCGAGGAGCTCTTAGCATCAAGCCGATGAGCGTCGCGATTTCAGTACGGATGAGCCGATCGAAGGAGAACAGCTTCGCGTAATCCTCCCCCTGTAGCTCGTCGCCGAAGCCGACAACGTGATCTCGAAAGCAAAAATGAGCGATTGCGTGGATGTAGCCGGCGCTTGAACACAATGAGACGAGATCATTAAAGATGTCGTGCTCGAGGCGAGGCGCGGACGTAGGCGGCAAGGGGACCATGCTAGGAACCAATGAAAAACGATTTGGGGATGTCTGGTAGATGGGCAGGATACAAGAACCGACGAACTCAGCGCCAAGTCTTTGCACAAAAGACGTCATCTCTTAAATCCAGCTCTGAACTGTACTTTGGGCCGCTAGCGACAGCAAGCGTAGGGTGGGCAAAGCCGCTCCCGGCGCCGTGCCCACCTCGTCTCAATCGCGACGCCGCTTCACGCCATGATGGTGGGCACGCTTCGCCGTCGCTCTTCCAGCGACGTCGCGCGCTTTGCCCACCCTACGCCACCGCTGCTACGACATTGATGCCCCGGCATGCCGTGCAAGATAGTCATCCAACTGTCCGAGCAGCATTTCGCGCTCCTCCGTGGTCACGAAGGCGGCCTCCAGCCCGTTGCGGACGAGGCGGACGATCTCTTGCAGCGACAGGTCGAGAGCGTCGCGGCAGGCCAACAGGTTCTCGGTCACGTAGCCGCCGAAGTAAGGCGGGTCGTCGGAGTTGACGGTGACGTGCAGGCCCTGCGCCATCATGGTCTTCAGCGGATGCCGCGCCATCTCCGTCACCCCCTGCAGCCGCAGATTGGAGAGCGGACAGACGGTCAGCGGGATACGTCGCATGGCCAGTTCTCGTACCAGATCGGGATCGGCGAGGCAGGCGTTGCCGTGGTCGATGCGATCGACCTGCAGCAGGTCCAGCGCCTCACGCACGTAGGCGGCGGGGCCTTCCTCCCCGGCATGGACGGTGGTGCGGAAGCCGCGGTCGCGGGCAGCTTTGAAGAAGCGGGCGAACTTGGCGGGCGGGTTGCCGATCTCGGCGCCGCCCATGCCGATGGCGATGATCTGGTCTTTCCAGGGCATGATCTGATCCAGCATGACCATCGCGTCCGCCTCGGTGCGGTGGCGGTGGACGCTGATCATCAGGCCGACGCTTAGTCCGTGCTCGCGGCGAGCCTCCTGCATCGCGCCGAGCACGCCGGACATCAGCGCCTCGAGTGGAGTGCCACGTTCAATGAAGCTCTGCGGGCCGATGAAGAGTTCGGCGCGGACCACGCCGTCCTCATGGGCCCGGCGCAGGTAGGCGCGGGTCACGTCGCGGAAGTCGCCCTCGGTGACCAGCACCTTACAACCCTCGAAGTAGAGATCGAGGAAGGACTGCAGGTTATCGAACTGGTAGGCCCCGCGTAGCGCCTCGGCGGTGTCCCAGCGGAGCTTCATGCCATTGCGGGCGGCGAGGTCCAGCATCAGCTGCGGCTCGATGCTGCCCTCGATGTGCATGTGGAGATCCGTCTTGGGCAGGCCGCGGATGAAGGATTCGATGTCGGTCATGTGGGGTCCTTAGAACGGTCGAGGGCGAAGCACGCGTAGGGTGGGCACGCTTCGCCGTCGCTCGATGAGCGACGGCGAAGCGTGTCATCTCCCATCCCCCCAACGCAAACACCCGGGCCTTGCGACCCGGGTGCTTGGTTTGCGTTTCTGCGAAGTGCGATCGTCCGGCGATGCTGCGCCGGAGAAACAATCAGGCGACGACGCCGAGCCGGGCGCGCATCAGGCCGATGCTGTCGAGGTCGGCCTGTTCGCGGGCGCTTTCCTCGGCGCGTTCGCGGGCCTGGTCGCGCTCGTCCAACAGTTCGACCTTCTTCAGTTCGTCGAAGGCTTCGTTGAGCTGGCTTCTCGCGTCCTCGAGCTGGATGCGCAGTTCGTCGGCCGAGCGGGTCAGATTTTCGCGGCGCTGGATCGCGGCCTTGGCATAGGTCGGATAGGCGAAATGCGTCGGGTCGTTGATCCCGGCGCGGTCCTGTTCGGACTGGATCTCACGTTCGAGATCGACCGACATGCGCTGGAAATCGGCGATCATGCCTTCGATCTGCGCGACCCTTCGGCGCTTCTCGTCGACCTGAAATTTCTTCAGGCGGATCAGGGTTTCGCGTGACTTCATCGACTGAATACTCCCCAGAAGTCCCAAGCTGACGCGGGACGAGCCGGCATTCCCGAAACGGGCCTCACCGGCAACGCAAGTGCTTCTTCAGCATGATGGCGTGACAAAGTTAGCGTTCCGTTTCTAAATTGCCGAGGATTTGCTCCAATTGGGCGTAACCCGCATGCAGCGCGGTGGCCTCCTCCTTGCCCTGGCGCAGGAAGTCCTCGAGCGGCTGGTGCAGCCGGATCGCCTCGTCAACTTCGGGGCTGGAGCCGGGGCGATAGGCGCCGAGCCGGATCAGCTCTTCCATGTCCGCATAGGTGCCCATGATCTGCCGCGCCCGGCGGATCATCGGCAGATAGGCCGGATCGGCGGATTTCGGCATGGTGCGCGACACCGATTTCAGAATGTTGATCGCCGGATAGCGGCCGCGCTCGGCGATCGCGCGCTCCATCACGATGTGACCGTCGAGAATGCCGCGCACCGCGTCGGCGACCGGCTCGTTATGGTCGTCGCCGTCGACCAGAACGGTGAAGATCCCGGTGATGGTGCCTTCGTTGAGCCCCGGGCCGGCGCGTTCCAGCAGTTTCGGCAGCTCGGTGAACACGGTCGGCGTATAGCCCTTGGCGGTCGGCGGCTCGCCGGCCGACAGCCCGATTTCGCGCTGCGCCATCGCAAAGCGCGTCACCGAATCCATCATGCACATGACGTCCTTGCCCTCGTCGCGGAAATATTCCGCGATCGCCAGCGTCAGGTAGGCGGCCTGCCGCCGCATCAGGGCCGGCTCGTCGGAGGTCGCCACCACCACCACCGAGCGGGCGAGACCTTCGTCGCCGAGGTCGTCCTGCAGAAACTCCTGCACCTCGCGGCCGCGTTCGCCGACCAGACCGATCACCGAGACGTCGGCGTCGACGTTGCGCGCCAGCATCGACAGCAGCACCGACTTGCCGACGCCGGAACCGGCGAAGATGCCGAGCCGTTGGCCGCGGCAGCAGGTCAGAAAGGTGTTGAGCGCGCGGACGCCGAGGTCGAGCGGCGCGCCGACCCGTTTGCGGGAATGCGCCGGCGGCGGCGAATTGCGGAACGTCATCGGCGAGGTGCCCTGGTCGAGCGGCCCCTTGCCGTCGATCGGCTCGCCCATCGCATTGAGCACCCGGCCGAGCCAGGACGGCGACGGCCGCACTTGCGCGGCGGCATTGGCGATCACCGCGCGGCAGCCGCGGCGCACGCCTTCCAGCCCGGCGAACGGCATCACCACCGCGTTGTTGCCGTTGAAGCCGATCACCTCGCAAGGAATGAACCGGCTGCCACCAGTTTCCACCACGATGCGGGCGCCGACCGACATGGCGTGGATCGGACCGGCGATCTCCACCATCAGACCGCGGACGCCGACCACCCGGCCGTACATCAAGACGGCGTCGAGATCGCCGATCTGCTCCGCCAGTGCCTTCATTGCGAAAGCCTTAAGTTTCCGCGGATCGCAGCCGGATCCTTAACCTGCTGTTTACCCGCATCGTTAATCATTAGCACACTGTCTTTGGCTGGCTGAAGGCGCTCGTCCGGCAGAACGAAGGACGAATCGCGAGAGTCGGTTACACCCGGCTCTTAATGTGGAACTTGAACTGGTACGGATACAAAAAACTGCTTGCTCACAAGATCTTACGTCGATTCGATAAAAATTGCACGGATAGAGCTTGCGAACACGAATCAGGTTTTGTTAACCATATGACGTCAGGATCCGAATCAGTTGTTCAAAGGCGTTTCCAGTGCCGCAGGTAGTGCGGACGCCTGACGCCCGTTGCGGCGCTTAAAGGGGACTGGCATGCGCGTATTGCTGATTGAAGATGACAGCGCGACTGCGCAGTCGATCGAACTGATGCTCAAATCCGAGAGCTTCAATGTCTATACAACCGATCTCGGGGAAGAAGGCGTCGATCTCGGCAAGCTCTACGATTACGACATCATCCTGCTTGATCTGAACCTGCCGGACATGTCCGGATACGACGTTCTCAAGCAGCTGCGTGTCTCCAAGATCAAGACGCCGATTCTCATTCTTTCCGGCCTCGCCGGCATCGAAGACAAGGTCAAGGGTCTCGGCGTCGGCGCCGACGACTACATGACCAAGCCGTTCCACAAGGACGAGCTGGTCGCCCGCATCCATGCCATCGTCCGCCGCTCCAAGGGCCACGCCCAATCGGTGATCCAGACCGGCGACCTCGTCGTCAATCTCGACACCAAGACCGTCGAAGTCGGCGGCCAGCGCGTGCATCTGACCGGCAAGGAATATCAGATGCTGGAGCTGCTCTCGCTCCGCAAGGGCACCACGCTGACCAAGGAAATGTTCCTCAACCATCTCTATGGCGGCATGGACGAACCCGAATTGAAGATCATCGACGTCTTCATCTGCAAGCTGCGCAAGAAGCTCGCCAACGCCTCCGACGGCCGCAACTTCATCGAAACCGTGTGGGGCCGCGGCTACGTGCTGCGCGAGCCGCACGAAGAAGAAGCCCGCATCCCGGCCTGAGCCGGTTTCAAGCTGCAACGATTTCAAGAGAGCTGGCTCAGCTCTCGCCATTTACAAAACCCCGCCCGCAAGGACGGGGTTTTTGTTTGGGCATTGAATGGGCGGCCCGGGGCCTGCCTGCAGAAGCCGTGACGCGGCCGACGGATCGCTGCGGAAGCCCAACGAGAACGGATCAGTTCCGCTTGTAGTCGTCCTCGAGGCGGACGATGTCGTCCTCGCCGAGATAGCTGCCGGTCTGCACCTCGATCAATTCCAGCGGAATCTTGCCGGGATTTTCCAGCCGGTGGGTGGCGCCGATCGGGATGTAGATCGACTCGTTTTCGTGCACGATCTTGATCAGGTCGTTGATGGTGACCCGCGCGGTGCCGCGCACCACGATCCAGTGCTCGGAGCGATGGTGGTGCAGTTGCAGCGACAGCCGGCCGCCGGACTTCACCACGATACGCTTGACCTGGTGGCGATCGCCATTGTCCAGCGACTGGTAGGAGCCCCACGGCCGGTGCACGTTGATATGGTCTTCGGTGACCCGCGGCGCTTCGGTTTTCAGGCGCGCCACCAGCCGCTTCAGGCCGTTGGGGTCCTTCTGCCGCGACACCAGGATGGCGTCCTGCGTCGCCACCACCACGAGATCGTCGACGCCTTCCAGCGCCACCAGCGTCTTGTCGGTGGCCACGTTGCAGTTGCGGGAATCCTCGAACACCGCCTGGCCCTGCGCGGCATTGCCCTGCGCGTCCTTGCTGGAGAGCTCCCAGACCGCGTGCCAGGAGCCGACATCGGACCAGCCGCAGGACACCGGCACCACCGCGGCGCGGCTGGTCTTTTCCATCACCGCGTAGTCGATCGAGATCGGTTTCGCCGCCGCGAATGACGAAGGATCGAGCGTGACAAAGCCGAGATCGCGCCCGGCCTTGCTCACCGCATCGACGACGGTCTGCACGCTGTCGGCGTCGACCAGACGATATTCGTCGAGCAGCACGGCGGCGCGGAACATGAAGTTGCCGCTGTTCCACAGATAGCCGTCCTGGACGTAGGCCTGCGCGGTCGCCTGGTCCGGCTTCTCGACGAAGCTCTGCACGGCGCGGACCGCACCGGCCACGATGTCGCCCGGGCGGATATAGCCGTATTCGGTGGCGGCGCGGCTCGGCGCCACACCAAAGGTCACGATGCTGCCGGCCTCGGCGGCCACCAAGCCTTCCCGGCAGGCGGCAACGAAGGCAGGCTTATCGGTCACCACATGGTCGGCCGCCAATGCCAGCACGACGGCGTCGGGGTCGCGGATCTGGGCGAAGGCGGCGCCCGCGGCGATCGCCGGGCCGGAATCCCGTCGCGCCGGCTCCAGCAGGACGTCGGCCTCGAGCCCGATCTCAGCCAATTGTTCGAGCACCATGAAGCGGTAGGCGAGATTGGTGATGACGATGGCGCGCCCGAACAGCGAAGCATCGGACACCCGCAGCAATGTGTCCTGGAACGTCGAGCGCGGCCCGAACAGCGGCAGAAACTGCTTCGGACGCACCTCGCGCGACGCCGGCCACAATCGGGTCCCGGCGCCACCGCACATGATGAGGGGAATGATCAGGTTGGGCATCAGATCGAACTAACCTTCCGGTTGAGCAGAGGCCGCCGCTTTTGTGTCCCACCCGCGGAACCATTGCAAGAGCCCGCGGCTTTTGATCGTTTTGTTCGAGCGCGATGTTGTCGGAAAACGGGATCGATGTCTCAGAATGATGGGCAATCTAGCCAGCGACGTCGTGGTCCCGCGCGCGGCGGAACACCACGAAATGCGACAGCGAGAAATTCACCACGAAGCTGACCAGGATCGACAGCAGCTTGGCGCTCAGCACCGGCAGATACAGCGACAGCAGCAGCAGCGTCGCGGTCGCGGCGATCACGCCGGCGATCCCGGACGCCACGAAGGTCAGGTAATCGCGCAGCCGAAGCTGGTGCCCGGATTCCGGGCCGAACGTCGTGAAGCTGTTCATGGCGTAGGAAAACGACACCGCGATCGCCCAGGCGAGCACGTTGCAGGCCACCAGCGGCAGCCCGAACCAATGGTAGAACGCCAGGAACGCGCCGAGATCGATCAGCGTATTGACCACGCCGACCAGCGCGAAGCTGATCGCCTTCAACCGCATGTCGCGGCGATGCCAGGCGGCAACCAGGCGATCCAGCAATGACTTCATGGCAGAACTCGGTTCGAACGGGTTGCGGTGACGCCTCGAACGCGAGCACACGCCCATTCGAAGAACGCCGCAAGGATAACCCAGATGGCGGGGCCGGGCCAGAGCGGGCCGGTTCCGCCGATGTCCGCTAGATGGTCTGGTTGTAGGCGCCGACCTCTGCGTGGGTGCCGAGCACGGCGTTGATCGCGGCGAACATGTCGTGCATCCGCTGCTCCGACACCGGGCTTTCGACCACCACCACCAGTTCCGGCTTGTTCGACGAGGCCCGCACCAGGCCCCAGCTGCCGTCCTCGCAGGTAACGCGGACGCCGTTGACGGTGACGAGATCGCGGATCGGCTGGCCGGCGACCTTGTCGCCGTTGGTCTGCGCCGCCTCGAAATGCGCGATCACCGCGGCGACCACGCCGTATTTGGCCTCATCCGCGCAGTGCGGCGACATCGTCGGCGACGACCAGGTTTTCGGCAGCGCGTTTTTCAGATCCGCCATCGACTTGTCCGGCGCGCGGTCCAGCATCTCGCAGATCGCGATCGCCGAGATCAGCCCGTCGTCATAGCCGCGGCCGAGCGGCGCGTTGAAGAAGAAATGGCCGGATTTCTCGAAGCCGGCCAGCGCCTGCAATTCATGGGTGCGCCGCTTCATGTAGGAATGCCCGGTCTTCCAATATTCGGTCCTGGCGCCGTGCGCCTGCAGCACCGGATCGGTCGCGAAAAGCCCGGTCGATTTGACGTCGACCACAAACTGCGCGTTCGGCGTGATCGCCGACATGTCGCGCGCGAGCATCACGCCGACCTTGTCGGCGAAGATCTCCTCGCCGGTGTTGTCGACCACGCCGCAGCGGTCGCCGTCGCCGTCGAAGCCGAAGCCGAGATCGGCGTCGTGCTCGAGCACTGCGTCGCGGATCGCGTGCAGCATCTCCATGTCTTCCGGATTCGGATTGTATTTCGGGAAGGTGTAGTCGAGTTCGGTGTCGAGCGGGATCACCTCGCAGCCGATCGCCTGCATCACCTGCGGCGCAAACGCGCCGGCGGTGCCGTTGCCGCAGGCCACCACCACCTTCAATTTGCGCTTCAGCTTCGCCCGCCTGGTGAGGTCGGCGATGTAGCGCGCCGGAAAATTTTCGTGGAAATGATAGCAGCCGCCGACCTTGTTGTTGAAATCGGCGTTCAGCACGATCTCCTTCAGCCGCGTCATCTCGTCAGGCCCGAACGTCAGCGGCCGGTTGGCGCCCATCTTGACGCCGGTCCAGCCATTGTCGTTATGCGAGGCGGTGACCATTGCGACGCACGGCACGTCGAGCTCGAACTGCGCGAAGTAAGCCATCGGCGTCATGCACAGCCCGATGTCGTGCACCTTGCAGCCCGCGGCCTGCAATCCGGAGATCAGCGCGTATTTGATCGACGCCGAATAGCTGCGGAAATCGTGCCCGGTGACGATTTCCTGGGGCTGCCCGAGTTCGGCGATCAGACAGCCCAGCCCCATGCCCAGCGCCTGCACTCCCATCAGGTTGATCTCGGAGCCGAACAGCCAGCGCGCGTCATATTCGCGAAACCCGGTCGGCTTCACCATCGGCTCGGATTCGAATTCGTAGCTGTTCGGGCGCAGCAGCGGCTTCGGGGTCGGAAACATTGATGGCCTCGCGGGGAACGATCTCGGCAGGGCGGCAGCCTTAGCGGATGTGCCCGACCGAGAAAAGCCCACAGCGGATCGCCGCGATGGATCGCGGCGGCGGCTTGCGATAAGAGGAGCGGCGAAGCGCGGGACATTGCATTGCCGGACCTCCTCCAAGCCGAACTCGGGTCGGCCAAAGCCTGGATCACCCAAGCGGCGCTGCCGTTCTGGTCCGGCCCGGGCTTCGACCGCGATCTCGATCTGTTCGTCGAGCGGGTCGATTTCTCCGGCCGCCCGCTCGAGGTGCCGCGCCGGCTGATGGTGCAGGCCCGGCAGATCGCGGTGTTTTCGCAAGCCACCCTGCTCGGCTGGTTCGACGGCCGCGACCTCGTCGACCGCGCGCTGCGCTCCACCTTGGCGAAATTTGCCAACGGGCAGCCGCGCGCGCCGTGGGCGTTCTCGGTCGATCCCGACGGCAGCATCGGCGACGCCACCGCCGACAGCTACGGCTATGCGTTTCTGCTGTTCGCTCTGGCCTGGGCGCGCCGGCTGTTGGGACCGCGGGTCGATGCGGCGAGCGTGGCACAGCTGATCGCGGTCTTGCGCAACGATCTGGCGCATGGCTCCGGGCTCGGCGTGGTCGACGCGGCACCGCGCCGCGACGGCTTCTCGCGGCAGAACCCGCAGATGCATCTGTTGGAAGCGGCGCTGGAAGCCGCCGGCGCCTTCGCCGACGCCGAGGCGCGGCAGCTCTGCGACGACATCGTCACGCTGTTCGAGACCCGGTTGTTCTCGCACCGCCACCTCGCACTCGCCGAACTCTACGACGACAATTGGCAGATCGCCGACCTGCCCCACGCCGTTTTCGAGCCGGGCCACCATTTCGAATGGATCTGGCTGCTCGACCGCGTCTCGCGGGCGACCGGACGGCCGACCGCAGCGCTTATCGGCAAGTTGCAGCAGCGGGCGTTCGCCGAGGGCATCGGCGGCGGCGGCGCGATCGTGGAATCGATTGCGATCGAAGGACCTGCGCGGGCGGAAAGCCGCCGCTGCTGGGCGACCTGCGAGGCGCTGAAGGCGGTCGCCAGCGATTACGAATCCGGCCGCGACCCTGCGCTCGCGACAAGCCGCGCCACCGCGCTGCTGCGGGCCTTGCGCATATGTTTCCTGTCGGGGCCGTTCGACGGCGGTTGGATCGACCGCATCGACGGCGACGGCCGGCCGCTGCTGGACTACGTGCCGGCGTCGACGCTGTACCATGTGGTGTTTGCCGTCGCCGAAGCCGACCGGGTGTTCGGCGGCGAGCGCTGAATAGATGGGATGAGAGCGTGCCCCGGACGCGGCGCAGCGCGCCGCGCTTGCGGCGTGGTGCACTGCAGATCCGGGGCCGTTACGGAACGTTGCGCTTGGAACGGTCCCGGCTCGCCTCGCATCGCCAGGGCGCTGCTCTGCGTCCGGGACACGGCTTTGCGCAGCGCCGGTTGACTTGTTCCCAATATGGGAACATACTCTAACCATGCGGATAATCGCCTGGAGCACGCTCGCAGCCTACGCGGAAAGCCATCCGGAGACCGCGGTGCCGCTGATGCGGTGGAGAACTTTGCTCAGGGCCGCGCATTGGGCGTCAATGGATGACGTCCGACGCGCGGCGCCGAGCGCGACGATCCTCAACGCCGAACGCGTGAAGTTCGAGATCGCCGGCGGAAACTATCGACTGATCGTCGCCATCGATTTCGGCCGGCAGATCGCTTTCGTGAAATTCATCGGCACCCACGGCGACTACGACAAGATCAACGCCCTGACAGTTTCGCGTTTCTGAGGGAGTGCACACCATGAACATCCGCCCGATCCGAAACGACGACGATCATGCCGCGGCACTCGCCGAGATCGAAAGGCTGTGGGGCGCGCCGGCCGGCAGCGATGACGGCGACAAGCTCGACATCCTTGCGACCCTGGTCGAGAAGTACGAGGAGTCCCGCTGGCCGATGCTCGATACCGCTGATCCGATCGATCTCTTGCACTTCGCGATTTCAGACCTCGGGCACACCCAGGCTGAACTTGCAGAACTGCTCGGCTCGCGGCCGCGCGCCTCCGAGGTCCTGAACCGGCGGCGAGCGCTGACGGTGGAGATGATCCGCGCGATCAGTGAGGGCTGGAAAATCCCCGCCGAGCTCCTTGTGCGGCCGAGCGCGACCAAACAGCCGGCATGACACCAACATGAGCGTGCCGCGGACGCGGCGCAGCGCGCCGCTGTTGCGGCGTGGTGCGCTGCAGATCCGGGGCCGTTACGGATGCTGTCTTTGGTACGGTCCCGGCTCGCCTCGCAGCGCAATGGCGCTGCTCGACGTCCGGGACACGGATGTGGCAGATCCTCGAAACGGGCTTCGCGCCGATCGCGATCCGCGATGTTGAGACAACGGGCAGCGCGTACTATCTCGCCGCGACCAGCCTCAGCGCCGGCATCGCGCTCGGCACGATCGACGGCGCGCGGCGGTCGGCGTTCGGCCGATAGATGCCGCGGCGGGTGGCGTGCGGCTTGAACGCGTCGGTCAACCCCACCACCGTCTCGGCGGCGCCGAGCGCCAGATAGCCGTCGGGCTCCAGCATCTTGGCGATGCGGTTGAAGATCGAGATCTTGGTGTCCTGATCGAAATAGATCAGCACGTTGCGGCAGAACACCACGTCGAACGTGCCGAGGTGGGAGAAGTCGTGCAACAGATTGAGCTGGCGGTGCTGCACCATGGCGCGGATCGCGGGATCGAGCTGCCACATCTCGCCGGTCTGCTTGAAGTACTTCACCAACAGCTGGATCGGCAGGCCGCGTTGCACCTCGAACTGGCTGTACAGCCCGGACTTCGACTTCTCCAGCACCGCCTGGTTGAGATCGGTGGCGACGATCTCGACCCGCCAGCCGGAGAGTGCTGCGCCCATCTCCTTCAGCACCATCGCGATCGAATACGGCTCCTGGCCGGTGGAGCCCGCGGCGCACCAGATCCGCAAGGCGCGGCGGCCGGCGCGGGCCTGCAGCAGCGCCGGAATAATCTCTTCGCCAAGATGATCGAACGGCAGCTTGTCGCGGAAGAAGAACGTCTCGTTGGTGGTCATCGCCTCGACCACTTCGGCGGTGATCGCCTCGGCGCCGGCGCGGATTTTTTGCACCAGTTCGCTGATGCCCGGCAGATCGTGGCGCCGCGCCAGCGGCAGCAGGCGGCTTTCGACCAGGTAGCGCTTGTCGGCCGACAGATCGAGCCCGGAGCGCTCCTTCAAGAGTTTGCAGAGAAACTCATAATCCAACGGGGTCACGAGCGGTCCCCCGCGAACACGCGGACCAGTTTCTGGCCGATCTGGTTGAGCGGCAGGATCGCCGCGCAGATCCCCGCATTGGCCGCGGCGCCGGGCATCCCCCACACCACGCTGGAAGCTTCGTCCTGGGCGATCACGCTGCCGCCGGCGGCGACCACATCCTTGCCGCCGCGCATGCCGTCGGAGCCCATGCCGGTCAGGATCACCGCCATGATGGCGCTTTGCCAGACCTCGATCGCCGAGATGAACAACGGATCGACCGCGGGCTTGCAGAAATTCACCGCCGGGCCGTCGTCGAGCGCGATCACCGTGTTGGCGCCCTGCCGCGCCACCCGCATGTGCTTGCCGCCCGGCGCCAGATAGATCTGGCCGGGCTTGATGATCTCGCC
The DNA here is from genome assembly GCF_014203125.1 of Rhodopseudomonas rhenobacensis. Taxonomy (GTDB): domain Bacteria; phylum Pseudomonadota; class Alphaproteobacteria; order Rhizobiales; family Xanthobacteraceae; genus Rhodopseudomonas_A; species Rhodopseudomonas_A rhenobacensis. Next base: position 1,401 of record NZ_JACHIH010000022.1, on the reverse strand, counting down.
GTCGATGCCCTCATGGGCGGGACGGCGGCTGGCGCGGCCGAGATGCTCGGCGAGAATCGTGGTGAAGGTCGGCGGCATGTGCTGGGTGATCAGGACCGGGAAGCGGTCGATCACCGGGCCGATCTCGGCGACCAGCGTCATCAGCGCCTGCGGGCCGCCGGTCGAGGAGCCGATCAGCAGCACGCGCGGCGCGGTGAGGCCGAGCGCGCGGCGCAGCAACGGCGTCGCGGGCGCGTGACTTGGCACGATGGAGGGCGCCGGCTCGCGGGCGCGCACGACTGCGGGCGCCGCGACTGCGCCCGGCGCGGTCTGCACTCTGCGGCGGACCCGGGCGCCGAGGCTACGCACCTTTTGCAACAGGTCGTGACGGAAAATTTCGGCGGCGGAGGCTTCGCGGGTGCTCTCCGGCTTCGGGATGTAGTCGGCGGCGCCGAGCGACAGCGCCTTGAAGCTGATCTCGGCGTTGCGGCGGGTCAGCGTCGAAGCCATGATGATGATCAGGTTGCGCTGCTTGGCGAGCAGTTGCGGCAGCGCCGAAATGCCGTCGAGCTCCGGCATTTCGATATCCAGCAAGGCGACGTCGGGCTTGACGCGCTCGACCTGGTTGACCGCGTCGAGCCCGGTGCGCAGCGACGCCGCCACCACCATGTCGGGTTCGGCGTCGATCCAGCGCGAAATCAGTCCGCGGATCACCACCGAATCGTCAACCACCATCACCCGCAGCGGTTCGTACCGCACCGGGTCCGGACTCGAAGCACTCGCCACTGCGATACTCATGACACTACCAGACTGAACACGTACAAGGGCAAGCGCGGCAGCCGCCGGGGATCGCCCCGCGGCGGCGCCCGGATTAGATCAGGCCGACTTCGTGAAATTTCGCCATCACGATGTCCTTGTCGAACGGCTTCATGATGTACTCGTTGGCGCCGGCGTGCAGCGCGCGCGCGATGTGGGCGACGTCGTTCTCGGTGGTGCAGAACACCACCTTGGGCTGGTCGCCGCCCGGCATCCTTCGCAGATTGCGCAGGAATTCGTAGCCGTCCATCACCGGCATGTTCCAGTCGAGCAGCACCGCTTCGGGCAGGCTGCGCTTGCAGATTTCCAGGGCCTTCTCGCCGTCCTCGGCTTCGACGATCTGAAAATCGAGACCTTCCAGAATCCGGCGCGCGACCTTGCGAATAACGCTTGAATCATCGACGACCAAACATGTTTTCATTTCAGCCTCTGTGTTCTCTCTGGCGCCCGGATGGGCATTTTCAACTCATCAAGGCACGCAACTCGCAACTTACGCGGCGATTCGGTCGGGACCGATTTCGAGGACGCGGTCGACGTCGAGGACGACCATCAGCTGGCCGTTGAGGCGGTGGACGCCGCAGGCCATTTTGGCCATGCGGGGGTCGA
>NZ_JACHIH010000021.1 GCF_014203125.1 Rhodopseudomonas rhenobacensis | reverse complement strand
CCCTCGCCAACAACATCCTGCAAGGCCATCGCCTCACCCACAGCGCCGCGGCGTAGCCGATCAGCCACCGACCGCACCCCACCAACCGCACTCCTGCGCAGCGATCGCGACACATCATATCGCCGAGAGCCGCCAATCGAATAGCTTCACAGGCTCTCAGGATGACGCAGTCCTTGTGTCGATGGCGCCGGCTACTCGTCGCTCAGATCGCGAGGGCGATCACCACCAGCAGCAGCGCCCAGATCAGCACGCCGACCCATCCGGCGAGATCCGACGCGCACAACAGTTCGCCGCCGGGAAGCCGCTTGAAGCCAAGACTATTGAAACCGGCATCGCGCGACTTCACCGCTTCGACCCGAATGCGGCCGAACGTCAACAGAGGAAGCAGCATCCGCGCCGTGCCGTAGCCGATGATGTCGAGCAGAAAATCGAGAACAAGCATTGGCGTTCGCCTCGCCCCCGCCGCCAACTAACCCCCCGCCTCCAGCCGGCGCACGATGTCGTCGAGCTGATCGAGGTCGCGATATTTGATCTGCACCGCGCCGGCGCCGCCGCGGTCGTCGATGCTGATCTTCATGCCGAGCGCGTCGCTGATTCTTTTTTCCAGCGCCAGCGTGTCGGGATCCTTCGCCGCCTTGCCGGCGCGGGCCTTTTGCGGCGCGCGCTCCGGCACGCCCTCCTCGTGCGCCAGCGCTTCGGCCTGCCGCACGTTCAGCCCCTCCTCGACGATCCGCTTCGCCGCACTCGAGGCATCCGGCACGCCGATCAGCGCGCGGGCGTGACCGGCGGAAAGTTTGCCGGCGGCGATCAGCGCCTGCACGTCGGCGGGCAACTTCATCAACCGCATCATGTTGGCGACGTGGCTGCGGCTCTTGCCGACGATCTTGGCGATGTCCTCCTGGCTGTGTTTGAATTCCTCGGCGAGCGCGTGATAGCCCTGCGCTTCTTCCAGCGCGTTGAGGTCCTCGCGCTGCACGTTCTCGATGATGGCGATTTCCAGCGCCACCGCGTCGCTGACGTCGATCGGCACGATCGGCACTTCGTGCAGGCCGGCGAGCTGCGAGGCGCGCCAGCGCCGTTCGCCGGCGATGATCTCGTAGCGGTCCTGCGCGCCCTTCACCGGCCGCACCACGATCGGCTGGATCACGCCGTGCTGCTTGATCGAGTCGCTGAGTTCGCCTAGTTCGGCGTCGGAAAACGCCCGGCGCGGATTGCGCGGATTGGCCTTGAGAAATTCGATCGGCACCTTGCGCTGCGCGCGCGGCCGCTCCAGATGTGCGGCCTCGCCGCCGACATCGCCGATCAGGCTCGCCAGACCGCGACCCAATCGCGAACGCTGCTCGTCGGCCATCAAGAGCTCCCTTGGATTCACGTCGCATCTCCGCGTTGCTACTTGTACGAATAACGGCGCGGTGCGCCGGGTGGTGTCGTTCGTCACTCGTGTCGCATCCTTCGAGGCTCGCCGAAGACGGCTCGCACCTCAGGATGACGCTTTGCTCGTTGCAACTTCTCGAGAAGCTGCACATCGTCCCCGTCATCCTGAGGAGACCGGCGAAGTCCGAAGGACGAAGCCGGGCGTCTCGAAGGATGACTGCGCACGGCGCCGAACCCACACCTCAATGCGCCGCGCGTAGCTCCCGCTCGCGCTGGATCACTTCGGTGGCGAGCTTCAGATAGGCTTCACTGCCGGCGCATTTCAGATCGTAAACCAGCACCGGCTTGCCGTAGCTCGGCGCCTCGGAGATCCGCACGTTGCGCGGGATCATGGTGTCGTAGACCTTCTTGCCCATGAACTGCCGGACGTCGGCGACCACCTGGTTGGACAGGTTGTTGCGGCTGTCGAACATCGTCAGCACGATGCCGTGGATCGACAGGTTCGGGTTGAGCGTACTACGCACCTGCTCGACGGTCTGCAGCAGCTGCGACAGACCCTCCAGCGCGAAGAACTCGCATTGCAACGGCACCAGGATCGCGTCCGACGCCGCCATCGCGTTGACGGTGAGCAGGTTGAGCGACGGCGGGCAGTCGATCAGCACATAGGTGTAGTCGAGCGGCGGATCGATGTCCTTGTTGAGCAGCGCGATGGCGTCGCGCAGCCGGAACGCGCGGTCGCGCATCGCGCCGAGCTCGAGTTCGAGGCCGGACAGATCCATGGTCGAGGGCGCGATGTGCAGCCGCGGCACCGCGGTCGGCACCACGGCGTCGCGCAGCGGCGCCTCGCCGATCAAGACGTCGTAGGTCGAGCAGTTGCGGTTGCGGCGGTCGATGCCGAGGCCGGTGGAGGCGTTGCCCTGCGGATCGAGGTCGACGATCAGCACGCGCTCGCCGATCGCCGCCAGCGCGGTGCCGAGATTGATTGCGGTCGTAGTCTTGCCGACCCCGCCCTTCTGGTTGGCGAGCGCGATGATGCGCGGATGCGCGGCTCCGGCCTTCCGCCTATCACCTTGATATATCTCATCAATTACGGTCATGCCGAGGCGCCATTGGGAGTTGGGGCGGACTGATGCTGCCGCTCGACGGCGTCGAGTTCGACAATCCAGCCCTGTCCGCCGGTGAGGCTGGGATGCAGGCGAGGGTTCAGCTTCCAGTATCTAGTAGCTTCGGTCAATTCCGCTTCTACATCTTGACCCTTGAGGAACAAGGCTTTGGCGCCTCGGCTGATCAAGGGTTCGGCGAAACCGATAAGCTGGTGTAGCGGAGCCACCGCGCGCGCGGTGACACAATCGATACGCGGAACGATTCTATCCACACTATCCCCGATATCCGCGAGGATAACTTGCCCGGCGCCGCCCGACACCCGCAAAGCTTCGCGCAAAAACGCCGCCTTCTTGGCGTTGCGCTCGACCAGCTGCACCGAGCCGCCGGGAATATCTGCCAGCGCGCAAGCCAGCACCATGCCGGGAAAGCCGCCGCCGCTGCCGATGTCGAGCCAGGATTTGGCGTCCGGCGCCAGCCGCAACAGCTGCAGCGAATCGGCGACGTGCCGGGTCCACAGTTGCGGCAGCGTCGCCGGCGAAATCAGGTTGGTCTTGGCCTGCCACTGCAGCAGCAGCGCCACATAGGCCTCTAACCGCACCTCTGTTTCACATGAAACAGGGGTGAGCTTCATCGCCGCCGCCTTGTCGGCAACGAGATCGGGAGGCGGCGGCGGTTTTTGCGAGCGTTGGGCCATCGGCCGGAGAAATCCTGGGTGGCGAAGGGTTATGGCGGACGCGGGGCAAGGCGTGGGTACGACGACCCCAACGATATTATCGCCGCACGCGCTTCGAGCCAGCGTCGCAATGATCGGTCGATCGCTGCAAGACAGAATCGTCCACGCCCTCAGCTCGTTTCATACCCCTGGCCGCCCACGACATCCATCGTTTTGCTGAGCGCACGCCGTTGCTGTGCGAGTTTTCTGGCGTACCAGGCGCTTCGGCCACATCTTCAGGAGCAGCGCGGTGCGGCGTCCTGGGGGATAGCCGCCGCGGCGTAATCAGGAAAAACTCCGTCATCGTGCGGTGCCCGAGCAGAGCGAGGGCTTCGAGGATGCGGCTCCGAGTGAATCGACTGGACCCGCTTAGCGCACGCATGAGTCTCTGCGGCTCCCAAGGAACCCGTGGCCATCCTTCGAGACACCCGGCTTCGCCCTTCGGGCTTCGCGGGTTCCTCAGGATGACGGCGAGAGTGAAGCCTAAGGCTAGTCTAAGCCTCATGGTGAGGAGCGCGCCGGCTTCGGCGCGCGTCTCGAACCAAGAGGCGGCCACATCTATCCCGCATCCGCAGGGTGTTAGGCCACGGATTCTGGAGCCGCTCGGGCGTCTCGAGTTATCGGCCTCATGGTCCGAGACGCGCTAAGGCGCTCCTCACCATGAGGGGAAAAGCGCTTCTCTGACTTCGCGAGATCAAGGATCGCGCTACGGCTGAGTGGTGGGACCTGTCTGGGCAATGAATGGCTTCGACCTGACGCGCTGCAGGTCTTGCAGGAGAGACCCGGCGGGACACGTACGGTCGACGTTGTTTCACGTGAAACGGTGTCCACCCGCCCATTGAGGCCGGGAAGCGTCGTGGTTGAGGCCGAACCGACGCTGCGCCCTACCCCGCCGCCGAATCCCGCGTCTTCCGCTGTTCGCGCCGCAGATAGGCCGCCAAGATCCCCAGCGCCGCCGGCGTCAGCCCGTCGAGCCGTCCCGCCTGGCCCACGGTCCGGGGCCGGGACTTTTCCAGTTTGCCGCGGGCCTCGTTGGAGAGCCCGGGCACCAGCGCGTAGTCGATATCGGTCAGCAGCAGCCCCTCGTCGCGGCGAAAGCCGGCCACATCGGCGGTCTGCCGCTTCAGATAGACGTCGTAAGTGGCGTCGATCTCCAGATGCACCGCGATCTGGGGCGCAATCGCCGCCAATTCCGGCCAGATCGCCTGCACCTGCGCCCAACCGACCTCCGGATAGGCCAGCAGCTCGAACGCCGAGCGCCGCACCCCGTCGCGGTTCAGCGCCAAACCGTGCTTGGGGGCTTCGGTCGGCGTGATCGAAAGCGCCTGCGCCTGCGCCTTGGCGTCGGCCAGCGCCGCCATCTTATCCTTATGGAAAGCCGCCCGCTCCGCCCCGACACAGCCGAGCGCAATGCCCTTGCCGGTCAGCCGCTGATCGGCATTGTCGGCGCGCAGCGTCAGCCGATATTCGGCGCGCGAGGTGAACATCCGGTACGGCTCGGTGATGCCGCGGGTGACCAGATCGTCGATCATCACGCCCAGATAGCCGTCGGCGCGGTCGAACACGATCTCGCCGCCGCCCGACGCCAGCAGCGCCGCGTTCAGCCCGGCAACCAGGCCCTGCGCCGCGGCCTCTTCATAGCCGGTGGTGCCGTTGATCTGCCCGGCGAGAAACAGCCCCTTCAGCCGCTTGGCCTGCAGCGTCGGCTCAAGTTCGCGCGGATCGACGTGGTCGTATTCGATCGCATAGCCCGGGCGCAGCATCTGCACCCGCTCCAGCCCCGGAATGGTCGCCAGGATGGCGCGTTGCACCTCCTCCGGCAGCGAGGTGGAGATGCCGTTGGGGTAAACCGTCGGATCGTCGAGCCCTTCCGGCTCCAGAAAGATCTGATGGCCGTCGCGATCGCCGAAGCGGACGATCTTGTCCTCGATCGACGGGCAATAGCGCGGCCCGGACGACTGGATCTGCCCGGAATACATCGGCGAGCGATGCACATTGGCGCGGATCACCGCGTGGGTCGCCGGCAGCGTCCGGGTGATGCCGCATTCGATCTGCGGATTGGCTATTTTATCGGTCAGGACCGAGAACGGTTCGGCCGGATCGTCGCCCGGCTGCATTTCGACCGCCCCCCAGTCGATGCTGCGGCCGTCGAGCCGCGGCGGGGTGCCGGTCTTCAGCCGGCCCAACGCGAAGCCGAGCCGTTCGAAGGATGTCGAGAGGCCGAGCGCCGGGGCCTCGTCGATCCGCCCAGCCGGCCAGCTTTGTTCGCCGAGATGGATCAGCCCGCGCAAGAAGGTGCCGGTGGTGATCACCACGGCGCCGGCGCCGAGTTCGCGGCCATCGGACAGGCGAATCCCGGTGATGCGGCCCTCCGCGGTCAAAAGCTCGTCGGCCTCGGCCTCGATCACGCTGAGATTGGGCGTCGCGACGATCGCCGCCTGCATCGCCGCGGCGTAGAGCTTGCGATCGGCCTGCGCCCGCGGCCCGCGCACCGCCGGGCCCTTGCGGCGGTTCAGCATGCGAAACTGGATGCCGCCTTGGTCGGCGACGCGGCCCATCAAGCCGTCCAGCGCGTCGACCTCGCGGACCAGATGGCCCTTGCCGAGCCCGCCGATCGCCGGATTGCACGACATCGCGCCCACGGTGGCGAAGCGATGGGTGACCAGCGCCGTCGTGGCGCCGAGCCGCGCCGCGGCCGCCGCGGCCTCACAACCGGCGTGGCCGCCGCCGATCACGATGACGTCGAATGAGCTTTGCATGGCCGGGGTTGTATCTCGGCTGTGGAAAACCGGGAAGCAGGATTTCGGATCGAGGGACCGACTTGTTTCACGTGAAACAGGGTTTACCCGCGAACTGTTTCACGTGAAACACGAGATCGACAGTCCCATATATCGAATCATAATTCACCCTATCAAGAAATAAACAAAGAAATATTACTTGCCGACACAAAACTCGCGAAAGATCACATCCAGAATGTCCTCGACATCGACCCGGCCGAGCAATTGCCCGAGCCGATGCGCCGCGAGCCGCAATTCCTCGGCGATCAACTCGGCCGCTTCCGGCAGATCGATCGCGCGGCCGAGTGCATCGGCGCTCTGCCGCAGCAGCTCGCGGTGCCGTGCCCGGGTGATCAGCGCTGAACCCTCGTCGAAATACGCCGCGGCGTACCGCGTCAGCGCCCCGATCAACTCCGGCACGCCGCGGCCGTTCGCCGCCGAAATCGAAAAGCACGGCCAGCCGCTCGCCGACAAATCCGGCGTCACCGCTTCCGGCTCATCGAGCTTGTTGCGAACCACCCAGAAGCCGTGCTGCCCCTCCGCAATCCACGCTCGCAACTCGTCCTCGCCGTCGCCCGCGGCCTGCGTATCGACCAGCCACAATCGCAAGTCTGCCTCGGCGGCGCGGCTCCGCGCCCGGCGCACGCCCTCCTGCTCCACCGGATCGATCGCCTCGCGGATCCCGGCGGTGTCGATCACCGTCACCGGATAGCCGTCGAGATCGAGATGCACCTCGATGACGTCGCGGGTGGTGCCGGCGTGCGGCGACACGATCGCGACCTCGCGCCGCGCCAGCTGGTTCATCAGCGTGGACTTGCCGACATTGGGCGGCCCGGTGATCGCCACCACCAGCCCGTCGCGAAGCCGCTCGCTGCGGCCCTCCTGCGCCAAGACGTCCTCGATCTCGTCGAGCAGAATTTCGATCTTGGCCTTGGCCGGCGCGATCAGCTCGTCCGGCACGTCGCCCTCGTCGGAAAAATCGATCGCGGCTTCGACCAATGCCGAGGCCGCGATGATCTGCCCCCGCCAGTCGCGGGCCTTGTCGCCGAGCAGGCCCTTCAACTGCCGCAGCGCCTGGCGGCGCTGCCGCTCGGTGTCGGCGTGGATCAGATCGTCGAGCCCTTCGGCCTCGGTGAGATCGAGCTTGCCGTTCTCGAACGCCCGCCTGGTGAATTCGCCCGGCTCCGCCGCGCGCAAATTCTCCACAGCACCGATCGCCGCGATCAGCGCCTGCAGCACCGCGCGGCCGCCATGGATGTGAAACTCGGCGACGTCCTCGCCGGTGGCGCTGCGCGGTGCCGGAAACCACAGCACGATGGCGTCGTCGATCGGCTGCCCGCTCGGATCCTTCAACAGCGCGCGCGTCGCCGCGCGGGGTTGCGGCCGTTGCCCGGCGATTCGCTCCAGCACGGTCGCGGCCTGAGGCCCAGAAACCCGAACGATCGCGAGCGCCGCCGGCGGTCGACCCGAGGACAAAGCGAAGATGGTCTGCTCGCGCGTATGCATCGCCTATTTGGCCGCGCCTCGATGATCACGCAACGAAAATGCCGCGCAGTCCGGTCCGGGCATGAAAAAATCGGCGAAAACGCCGATTTCATCAATATCGTCAGTTATTTACCGATAATGGCGGTAGCAGATGACGGCCCGATCGCCGCGATCCGTCCACTGCCCCAGGTTTGCCGCAACATTTTCGGCGCGGTTTGCGGCGTCAAAAAACTGCGCCGGCGGACCGCGCTAACGATCCGCCGAACGCATCCACCTGATCAGGTGTTCATCGATTCGAAGAACTCGGCGTTGTTCTTGGTGTTGCGCAGCTTGTCGAGCAGGAAGTCGATGGCGTCCATCGTTCCCATCGGATTGAGGATGCGGCGCAGCACGTACATTTTCTTCAAGAGCTGCGGATCGGTGATCAGCTCTTCCTTGCGGGTGCCGGAGCGCGAGATGTCGATCGCCGGGAAGGTACGCTTGTCGGAGACCTTGCGGTCGAGAATGAGTTCGGAGTTGCCGGTGCCCTTGAACTCTTCGAAGATCACTTCGTCCATGCGCGAGCCGGTGTCGACCAACGCGGTGGCGATGATGGTCAGCGAACCGCCCTCTTCGATGTTACGCGCAGCACCGAAGAAACGCTTCGGCCGCTGCAGCGCATTGGCGTCGACGCCGCCGGTCAGCACCTTGCCGGACGACGGCACGACGGTGTTGTAAGCGCGGCCGAGGCGAGTAATCGAATCGAGCAGGATCACCACGTCGCGGCCGTGTTCGACCAGGCGCTTGGCCTTCTCGATCACCATCTCGGCAACTTGCACGTGGCGCACCGCCGGCTCGTCGAAGGTCGATGAAACGACCTCGCCCTTCACCGAGCGCTGCATGTCGGTGACTTCTTCGGGCCGCTCGTCGATCAGCAGCACGATCAGGTAGCATTCCGGATGATTGGCAGTGATCGAATGCGCGATGTTCTGCATCAGCACGGTCTTGCCGGTGCGCGGCGGCGCGACGATCAGCGCGCGCTGGCCCTTGCCGATCGGCGCCACGATATCGATGACGCGGGCCGACAGATCCTTGCGGCTGGAGTCTTCCAGCTCGAGCCGGAAGCGCTGGTCCGGAAACAGCGGCGTCAGATTGTCGAAATTGACCTTGTGCTTGGACTTTTCCGGGTCCTCGAAATTCAGCGTGTTGACCTTGAGCAGCGCGAAGTAGCGTTCGCCTTCCTTCGGGCTGCGGATGTGGCCCTCGATGGTGTCGCCGGTGCGCAGGCCGAAGCGTCGGATCTGCGATGGCGAAACGTAGATATCATCAGGCCCGGGCAGATAATTCGCATCCGGTGAACGGAGAAATCCGAAGCCGTCGGAGAGCACCTCGACAACGCCTTCGCCGATGATGTCGGTTTCCTTGATCGCCAACTGCTTGAGGCTGGCAAACATCAGCTCCTGCTTGCGCATCGTGCTGGCGTTTTCGACCCCGAGCTCTTCCGCGAACGACACCAGTTCGGCCGGCGTCTTCGCCTTGAGGTCTTGAAGCTTCATTTCCCGCATTGGGAGGATCCTGTGGAAAAACGGAGAGGAATGGCGAGGGAGTTCAACACGCGAACGCCGGAAAGATCAGGAAAGTCCGCAGGTCTTGAGGCAGGAAGTTTCGACCAAAGGAAGGTGCCGGGAGGGGGCTTCAAACCTAAAGAGGCGGCCGGTCAAACAACCAAACCGGAGTGCGCCTGCATCCGCCTGCGTGGGTGGGATGGCCGCAATATAGAAAATCGAACGCCGGGACGCAAGAAATTCCCCACCGGGCCGCAAAGCCGACCCGCGGCCTACGGCTTGACCACCACCAGGATCACCGCGGCGATCATCAGCAGCGTCGGAATCTCGTTGATAACGCGATAGAATTTATGGCTGCGCGTGTTCCGGTCGGCGGCGAAATCGCGCACGTAGCGGCCCAGCATGACGTGGATCACGGTCATCAGCACCACAGCGGCGAGCTTGAAGTGAAACCAGCCGTCCATCAGGAAACCGCGGTCCCAGGCGATGTAGAGCCCGAGCACCCAGGCCACCATCATCGCCGGATTCATGATCGCCTTGTAGAGCCGGCGTTCCATGATCTTGAAGGTTTCGGATTGTTTCGATCCGACCGTGGCGCCGCAATGATAGACGAACAGCCGCGGCATGTAGAGCATTCCGGCCATCCAGGAAATCACCGCGATGACGTGCAGCGCCTTAACCCATGGGTAAATCAGTTCGGCCATAAACGCTCTCACTGCGGTGCCGAGACATCGGATTTCGTCCAGCTGCTCGGAACGCGATGCCTAACACGGGCAGTATCGAAATGCTCGAAGAACGAGTTCTCCGCAAGCCATCCTTTTCTAAAACAATAGTTATAGAATCTTAGGTTAGAGTCTAAGTGGCAGTGGATTAGGCCCACGCAACACAATCCGGAATTGTCCCGGGCTTGTGCACAATGGCTGCGAGTTTTCCCGGCCGTCCACAGCCCGCCAGAGTCCCCCCAAACTCAGCGACTTGCCGGCCGTCTTGGCTGTCTTATCAAGAGACAAGCCAACATAACCCCGCTACCATCCCGACCGACCCCCGATCAGATCCCCGCGAGGAGTCCTGTGTAGAAGATTCCGGCTTATCCCGGGTGCCGCGCCAGCGCGGCCGCCCGCGCCCGAACGCCCCACAGCGATTCACAGGATATACAGGCTTATGATGCCCACCGACGGCAGCTATTTTCATCTCCATCTGGTGTCCGATTCGACCGGCGAGACGCTGATCACGGTGTCGCGCGCGGTCGCGGCGCAATACGCCAATGTCAGCCCGGTCGAACACGTCTATCCCTTGGTGCGCAGCCAGAAGCAGCTCGACCGGGTGCTGACCGAGATCGAGGAAGCCCCCGGCATCGTGCTGTTCACGCTGCTGGAGAAGGATCTGGTGGAACGGCTCGAGGCGAAGTGCGAGGAAATCAACATTCCGAGCCTGTCGATCATCGGCCCGGTGATGCAGCTGTTCCAGGCCTATCTCGGCTCCTCCACCACTGGTCGCGTCGGCGCCCAGCACACGCTGAATGCCGACTATTTCAAGCGCATCGACGCACTGAATTATTCGATGATCCACGACGATGGCCAGCACGTCGAAGGCTTGGAGGAGGCCGATGTGGTGCTGGTCGGGGTGTCGCGCACCTCGAAGACCCCGACCTCGATCTATCTCGCCAACCGCGGCATCCGCACCGCCAACGTGCCGCTGGTGCCCGGCATCGCAATTCCGCACCAGCTCGAAACCCTGAGCAAACCCTTGGTGGTCAGCCTGCACGCCACGCCGGAACGTCTGATTCAGGTCCGGCAGAACCGGCTGCTCTCGATGGGCGCCACGGTCGGCAATGAGGATTACATCGACCGGCAGTCGGTCAACGACGAAGTCTCGTTCGCGCGCCGGCTCAGCGCCAAATATGGCTGGCCGTTGCTCGAAGTGACGCGGCGTTCGATCGAGGAAACCGCGGCCGCGGTGATGAAGCTGCTGGCCGACCGGCAACGCCAGCGATTGCCTGAATGACGATCTGGCTCGGCTCACAACCGCTGGTTCTGGCGTCGCAAAGCTATGCGCGACAGCTGTTGCTGCAGAACGCCGGGATTCCGTTCGAGGCAATCCCGGCCGGCATCGACGAACGCGGCATTCAACAAGCCTCCGGCCTGACTTCGCCGGCCGAGATCGCAGCACGGCTCGCGGAAGAAAAAGCCATGGTGGTGTCGCAGCGGCTGCCCGGTCGGCTGGTGCTCGGCGCCGACCAAACGCTGGCGCTCGGCGAGCGCACCTTCACCAAGCCGGCCGACCGCGCCAAGGCCACCGCGCAATTGCGCACGCTGTCGGGTCGCCGCCATGAGTTGCATTCGGCGGTCGCGCTGGTGCGCAACGGCAAGACGGTGTTCGCCGAAACCTCGGTGGCGCGGATGACCATGCGGCAGCTCACCGAGCTAGAGATCGAGGCCTATCTCAACGAAGCCGGCGACGCCGCCACCTCCAGCGTCGGCGCCTACCAGATCGAGGGGCTCGGCGTGCATCTGTTCGATGGCATCCATGGCGATCACTTCACCATTCTCGGCCTGCCGCTGGTGCCGTTATTGAACTATCTGCGGCAGCAGCGCCTGTTGGCGTTCTGAGAGCGGCGGCGCACATCATGCGGATCATCGGACTGACCGGCTCGATCGGGATGGGCAAGTCGACCACGGCGCGGCTGTTCGCCGAGGCCGGCGTGCCGGTCTACGACGCCGACGCCACCGTGCATCAGATCTATGCCGGCGAAGCCGCGCCCGCTGTCGAAGCGGCGTTTCCTGGCACCACGGTGGACGGCAAGGTCGACCGCGCGCGGTTGTCGGCGAAAGTGCTGCACGATCCCGCGGCGATGCAGCGGCTGGAAGCGATCGTGCATCCGATGCTGCGCGCCCATCACGCGCAATTCCTCGCCGCAGCCGAACAATCCGGCGCGCCGGTCGCGGTGGTCGACGTGCCGCTGTTGTTCGAGACCGGCGGCGACGCCCGGGTCGACGCCGTGGTCGTGGTCACCACCTCGCATGAAGAGCAGCGCGCGCGGATTCTCGCCCGCGAGGGCATGACCGACGAAAAGCTGGATGCGCTGCTGAAGCGGCAGCTGCCGGATGCCGAAAAGCGCAAGCGCGCCGATTTCGTGGTGGATACCTCGAATGGTTTGGAGCCGGTGCGGGCGCAGATCCAGGATATCCTCGCCGCGACTGCTAGGATGCCGCAGCGGCGCGCCTGATTCGTCGCCAGAGGCCGTCATTCCGGGGCGCGAAGCGGCGATAGCCGCAAGCGAACCCGGAATCTCGCGACAAGCGAAGCGCTCGGCCTCGCCGCAAGATTCCGGGTTCGCTCCGCCTTACGGCGGAGCGCCCCGGAATGACGACGCGAGGTGCCTGGTCGAATCAAGAAACCGGACTGAAAGTTGCTCTGATGCGTGAGATCGTCCTCGACACCGAAACCACCGGCCTCGATCCGCTGCGCGGCGATCGGCTGGTCGAGATCGGCTGCGTCGAGATCTTCAACCGGATGCCGACCGGCCAGACCTTTCACGTCTACATCAATCCCGAGCGCGACATGCCGCAGGAAGCCTTTGCGGTGCACGGCCTGTCCGCCGAGTTTCTGTCGACCAAGCCGCTGTTCGCCGAAGTGGTCGACGAGTTCCTCGAGTTCATCGCCGACGCGCCCTTGGTGATTCACAACGCCTCGTTCGATATCGGCTTCATCAACGCCGAACTCGGCAAGATCGCGCGGCAGCCGATTCCGCGCGACCGGCTGGTCGACACGCTGTTGTTGGCGCGGCGCAAGCATCCCGGCGTCTCCAACCGGCTCGACGATCTGTGCTCGCGCTATGCGATCGACAATTCGCGCCGCACCAAGCACGGCGCGCTGCTCGACGCCGAATTGCTGGCCGAGGTCTATATCGACCTGATCGGGGCGCGGCAGTCGCAACTGATCCTGGCGGAAGCCGCGCCGTCGCGCTCGAGCCGTCCCGGCGACGCGCCGCGGCGGCAGCGCGAGACGCCGTTGGTCGCGCGGGTCACCGACGCCGACCGCATCGCGCATCGCGAATTCGTCGCCACGCTCGGCGACAAGCCGATCTGGAACGAGTATTTCGGCGAGGCGTGAGCGGCGTCGTCGATCTGGCTCGATCCGACCAACAACTCGATTCCGACCAACAACGAGTCATTCCGGGGCGCGAACAGCGTCAGCTGTGAGCGAACCCGGAATCTCGCAACAACGATAGATTCCAGCATGCGCGGCAAGATTCCGGGTTCGCTCGAGCTACGCTCTCGCGCCCCGGAATGACGGCTTGATATGTGGCCGGCGCAGCAAGCCAAGCCGAACATCAGCCACAAACGAAACAAGCCGGGCTTTGAAAACCCGGCTTGTTGAAATCCAACCTTGTGACGTCTGCAGAAGCGTCGCCGATCAGCTCGGCTTGGCCTCGTCGGCGGCCGCGGCTGCGGCGGCCTGGCGCTCCATGTTCTGCCGATACAGCCCGACGAAATCCACCGGATCGAGCATCAAAGGCGGGAAGCCGCCATCGCGCACCGCGCTGGCGATGATTTCGCGGGCGAACGGGAACAACAGCCGCGGGCATTCGATCATCACCAACGGATGCAGGTTTTCCTTCGGCACGTTGAGGATGCGGAACACGCCGGCATATTGCAGTTCGAAGCTGAAGATCAGCGCGCCGGCGTTGTCGGCCTTGCCCTCGATCGACAGCGTCACCTCGAACTCGCTCTCGGCGAGCGTGTTGGCGGTGACGTTGATCTGGATGTTGATCGACGGCTGCTGCGCCTGCGGGGCGAGCGAAGCCGGCGCGTTCGGATTTTCGAACGACAGATCCTTGGTGTACTGCGCCAGCACGTTGAGCTGCGGAGCCTGGGCCGCTTCCGGAGGCGCGCCGTTGCCGTTGGTCATCAATATTCTCCTGAAAGCGTCGCCGAACGGACGGGCCGTTGGCTGCGATGTCGCGCGATTGCGAGAAGGTGTTGTCGGGGCGAGTGGCTATCATAGCCCCGCGGCGTTCTACAAGGACGGATGCGCGCGGCGCCGGCCGAGCCAGCTGGAAGAGCTGAAAATTCGATCCGATCTCCCGATGGACCTTCGGTCGCACCGCGGAATCTCGCTAAGGCTTTGACGTCACGACAGTTCTTGCTAGACCATCGGGTTTCCCCTGAATCGCAAAACGCGCTACACTTGCAGCCAAATCGAGGGTCAGCATGAGGATACCTTCGCCGACAAGCTGCTTTGTGCCAAATCCCGCCATTGGCTGGGCTCGGTTCATGCCTACATGCTAAGAGCTGAACCTTCGACTTCAACACCTCCGACTTCCCTCGGGATGCATTGACGCCGGACCTCTCCGGCGATGACCAGAAAGCGAATGCGACGTGGATATTTACACCATCATCTTCTTGGCCCTCGCGGTGTTTATCTTCCTGCGTCTCCGCAATGTGCTGGGCCAGAAAACCGGCAATGAACGGCCGCCGTTCGATCGCGCCGCCCGCGACGTGGTGCGCGCGCCGGACAATGTCGTGCCGCTGCCAGGCTCGCCGATCGATCCGGCGCCGATGACGCCCTCCGCCGACGTGGTGCCGCCGACCGATCGCTGGAAAGGCGTGGCCGAACCCGGCACGCCGCTGGCGCAGGGACTCAACGCCATCGCGGCGCAGGATTCCTCGTTCGATCCGCAGCATTTCCTCACCGGCGCCCGCGGCGCCTATGAGATGATCGTGCTGGCGTTCGCCAATGGCGACCGCCGCGCGCTGAAGGATCTGTTGTCCACCGAGGTCTATGACAGCTTCGAGACGGTGATCCGCGAGCGCGAAAAACACGATCAGAAGACCGAAACCCGGTTCGTCTCGATCGACAAGGCCGAACTGGTGTCGGCCGACGCGCGCGACCATGCCGCGCAGTTGACCGTGCGATTCGTGTCGCAGATGATCACCGTGACCCGCGACAAGACGGGTGCGATTGTCGATGGAAACCCGGACAAGGTCGCCGATATCACCGATGTTTGGACATTTGCCCGAGACGTCGGATCGCGCGATCCGAACTGGAAGCTGGTCGGCACCGGCAGCGTCCATTAAGCGCGGCTGCCGCGCCGCGGTCTGCGCGGCGCTTGCGGCCGCGTGCGGGTTCGCGCCGGCTCCGGCCGACGCCCGGCATCACCTGCCGCGGCATCGCCACGCGGCGGTCTGGCCGCTGGAAATTCCGAACGGCCAATATGTGCCGGTCGGCTGGGACGACGTCGCCGGCTGGCGCGACGACGATCAGCTCGCCGCCTTCAAGGCGTTTCGCGCCAGCTGCAAGCCGATCGCGGCGCAGCGCGGCCCGCCCAACGAGACCAAGCCGCTCGGCGGCTCGCTCCGCGAACCCTGCCGCATCGCCCGCGCCACCGACATCAGCGAGCCGGCGGAGGCCCGGGGGTTTTTCGAACGGCATTTTCGGCCGGTGCGGATTTCCAAACTCGGCGAGACCGACGGTTTCGTCACCGGCTATTACGAGCCGGTGCTGGACGGCTCGCGCACCCAGACCGACGTCTACACCGTGCCGGTGTATCGGCGGCCGTCCAATCTGTTCGTCCGCGGCGTCAGCCAGGGCGCCAGCGGCTTGCCCAACAAGGGCGAGGTGTTTCGCAAAATCGGCCGCCGCAAGCTGGTGCCGTATTACGATCGCGGCGCGATCGAGGACGGCGTCATCGCCGGCCGCGGGTTGGAATTGTGCTGGCTGAAGAGCCAGACCGATCTGTTGTTCACCCAGATCCAGGGCTCGGCGCGGGTGCGTTTCGACGACGGCACCACGCTGCGAATCAATTACGACGCGCATAACGGTTATCCCTACACCCCGGTCGGCCGCATCCTGATCGAGCGCAACATCATTCCGAAAGAGCAGATGTCGATGCAGCGGATCCGGCAGTGGATGGAGGACAATCCCGACGGCGCCAATGAGCTGCGCCGGCAGAACCGTTCCTACGTGTTCTTCCGCGCGGTCGATCTGTCCGACAAGGACGAGGCGGTCGGCGCGCAGGGCGTGCCGCTGACGCCGGGACGCTCGATCGCGGTCGACAAGGCGCTGCACGTCTACGGCACGCCGTTTTTCATCGAGGCCGATCTGCCGATCGAGTCCGAGCAATCGAAGACGCCGTATCGGCGCCTGATGGTGGCGCAGGACACCGGCTCGGCGATCGTCGGCCCGGCCCGCGCCGACCTGTATTTCGGCGCCGGGGCCGAGGCCGGGAGGGTGTCCGGCCGGCTGCGCCACGGCGCCCGCTTCGTCATGCTGCTGCCGAACAGCCTCGATCCCATGGCACGGGCGCGCACCATGCCGCTGCCGGAAGCGCGGCCGTCCGCGAAAATAGCAAAGCTGTTTCCGCACCTGCAGCAGCCGAAGTCGACCGGCGATCAAAAGCCCGCCGAGCCGGCAAGCGTCGTAGCGCCAAGCGCCACAGCACCAAGCGTGGAGGCGGCCAAGTCTGCGCCATCGGCCGCCGCGCCGTCGGCGGCAGAGTCAGCCAATAAGCCAGGTGCGGCGGCGGCCACCGCGGCGGTGCCGCTGCCGGAGGCGCGACCGGCGGCCGCTCCCGAGATCCGGCCGGCGCGGAGCCGGCAGCATCGGCCGTGGCGGCATCATCGCCGCTGGCACGGGGTGCGATGAGCAAGAAGCCGCCGCAGCTCTCCGACCCTGTCGTTCCGTCCCGCCGTCGCCGCGCGCTCAGCGAGCCGGAGCGCGAGCTGTGGGAAAGCGTCGCCAAACAGGTCAAGCCGCTGCGCAAGAAGCACCGCGTCGCCAAACCGACCGCGACCGCGGCGGCAGCGCCCGAATCGGCGGTCGGCGCTTTGAAATCGGCCGTGAAACTCGCGGCGGTCAAACCGATCGCTCCGCTCAAGATCAAGCCGCCGCCGAAGCTCGATGCGCCGCGCCCGGCGCCGCCGCTGGCGCCGATCGGCCGGCGCGAGCGCGCGCATCTGTCGCGCGGCAAAAAGAGCATCGACGGCCGCATCGACCTGCACGGCATGACGCAGACCAGGGCGCATGGCGCGCTGTTGTCGTTCCTGCATCGCGCCAGCCTTGAGGGCATGACCTTCGTGCTGGTGATCACCGGCAAGGGCCGCACCGTCGGTCCGGAATCCGAACGCGGCATCCTGCGCCGCCAAGTGCCGCATTGGCTTGGCCTGCCGGAATTCCGCACGCTGGTGGTCGGATTCGAGGAAGCCCACATCGGCCACGGCGGCGAAGGCGCGCTGTATGTGCGGGTGCGGCGGGTCAGATAGCGGCAGAGCGCCGTGCCCCGGACGCAGTGCGCTCGTCGGTGGCGCACGGCGCTGCTCCACCCTGGGCCGTCATCCCCACGAAAGCGGGGATCCAGTATTGCAGAGCGCGGATGTTCAATCTCAACGCTCTGGAATACTGGGTCGCCCGGTCAAGCCGGGCGATGACCGCTGTGCTTGCGGAGTCGCGCAAAGCAACGCGCCCGCCGATCGACTTACAAAACGCCAATCCTCACAAAATAAACCGGCTCAGATCCGCGTTCTTGGCGAGATCGCCGACGTGCTTCTGCACATAGGCGGCGTCGACCTGGATGGTCTCGCCGCTGCGGTCGGGTGCTGTGAACGACACCTCGTCGAGCACCCGCTCCATCACCGTCTGCAGCCGCCGCGCGCCGATGTTCTCGACGCTGGAATTGACCGCCACCGCGACGTCGGCCAGCGCGTCGATCGCCTCATTGGTGATCTCGAGCGTGACGCCCTCGGTCTGCAGCAGCGCGACATATTGCTTGATCAGCGAGGCTTCCGGCTCGGTGAGAATCCGCCGCATGTCATCGCGGGTCAGCGCGTTGAGTTCGACCCGGATCGGCAGCCGGCCCTGCAATTCCGGCAACAGGTCGGAGGGCTTGGCGATGTGGAAGGCGCCCGAGGCGATGAACAGGATGTGGTCGGTCTTCACCGCGCCGTGCTTGGTCGACACCGTGGTGCCTTCGATCAAGGGCAACAGGTCGCGCTGCACGCCCTCGCGCGACACCTCGCCGCCCGAGCGGCCGTCGCGGACGCAGATCTTGTCGATCTCGTCGAGAAACACGATGCCGTTGTTCTCGACCGCATTGATCGCTTCCTGCACCAGCTGATCGCTGTCCAGAAGCTTGTCGGCTTCCTCGTTGACCAGCAGCTCGTGGGAGTCCGCAACCGTCAGCCGCCTGGTCTTGGTGCGGCCGCCCATCTTGCCGAAGATGTCGCCGAGCGAGATCGCGCCCATCTGGGCGCCCGGCATGCCGGGAATTTCGAACATCGACGGCCCGCCGCCGGTGGATTGGGTCTCGACCTCGATCTCCTTGTCGTTGAGTTCGCCGGCGCGCAGCTTCTTGCGAAACGAATCCCGCGTCGCCGCGCTCGAATTGGCGCCGACCAGCGCGTCGAGCACGCGCTCTTCGGCGGCGATCTGGGCGCGGGCCTCGACGTCCTTGCGCTTCTTCTCGCGGATCTGGGCGATCGCCACCTCGAGCAGATCGCGGATGATCTGTTCGACGTCGCGGCCGACATAGCCGACCTCGGTGAATTTGGTGGCCTCGACCTTGATGAACGGCGCGCCGGCGAGCTTCGCCAGCCGCCGTGCGATCTCGGTCTTGCCGACCCCGGTCGGCCCGATCATCAGAATGTTCTTCGGCAACACTTCCTCGCGCAAGCTGCCTTCGAGCTGCAGCCGCCGCCAGCGGTTGCGCAGCGCGATCGACACCGCGCGCTTGGCGTCGTGCTGGCCGACGATGAAACGGTCGAGTTCGGAAACGATTTCGCGGGGGGAAAAGTCGGTCATGTCTCTGCTTCTTTCCCTCTTCTCTCAGCGAAGAGGGTAGCGCGGACGACGTCCGTGCCGGGTGAGGGGAAAAAGATCGCGATCACGCGCTCAGCGTTTCCACGGTGACGTTGCGGTTGGTGTAGACGCAGATGTCGGCGGCGATATCCAGCGAGCGGCGGACGATCGCCTCGGCGTCCTTGTCGCTGTCGATCAGCGCGCGCGCCGCGGCCAGCGCGTAATTGCCGCCGGAGCCGATCGCCATCACGCCGGCTTCCGGCTCCAGCACGTCGCCGGTGCCGGTCAACACCAGCGAAACCTCCTTGTCGGCGACGATCATCATCGCCTCGAGCCGTCGCAGATAGCGGTCGGTGCGCCAGTCCTTGGCGAGTTCGACCGCGGCGCGGGTCAATTGCCCGGGATATTGCTCGAGCTTGGCCTCGAGCCGCTCGAACAGCGTGAAGGCGTCGGCGGTGGCGCCGGCGAAGCCGCCGATGACGTCGCCCTTGCCGAGTTTGCGCACCTTGCGGGCGTTGGATTTGATCACGGTCTGGCCGATCGAGACCTGGCCGTCGCCGCCGATCACCACGCGGCCGCCCTTGCGGACGGTCAGAATGGTGGTGCCGTGCCAAACCTGGGGCGACGATCCTTCGCCGGAGGCCGAAAAATGTGGGGTCATGGGAATCCTCGTGAGAGCGCTGATCTAGGCACGCGCCGCGCCGGATGCAAATCGCGGCTGGCGCGCGGTTTTCGCTCACCATAGCCGCAAGACGGGGCGTGGCCGCCCGTTCGGCTGTAGCGAAGCCGTCATCGTCCTGTTAAAAGGGCCGCGTTTTCAGCCCCGGAGAGCCCGCTTCATGCGCACGGCGACGATCAAGCGCAAGACCAAGGAAACCGCGATCGAGGTCACGGTCGACCTCGACGGCACCGGCGTGTCGAATATCGCGACCGGGATCGGGTTCTTCGACCATATGCTGGATCTGCTGGCCCGGCATTCGCGGATCGACATGACCGTCAAGGCGGTCGGCGATCTGCATATCGACTATCACCACACCACCGAGGACGTCGGCATCGCGCTCGGCCAGGCGGTCAAGCAGGCGCTCGGCAACATGGCCGGGATCACCCGCTATGCCGGCATCCATCTGCCGATGGACGAGACCCTGACCCGCGTGGTGATCGACATTTCCGGCCGCCCGACGCTGGTGTTCAAGGCCGAGTTTCCGCGCGACAAGATCGGCGAATTCGACACCGAGCTGGTGCGCGAATGGTTCAACGCCTTCGCGATGAATGCGGGTGTGACTCTGCACGTCGAGACCCTATATGGCGAGAACAGCCACCACATCGCCGAATCCTGCTTCAAGGGTCTGGCGCGGGTGCTGCGCGCCGCGGTGGCGATCGATCCCGCCGCGGCCGGCGAAGTGCCGTCCACCAAGGGTCAGCTCGGCGGCTGATCGCCTATCGGTTGGAGAACCGTGATGTCGGTTTACACAGTGCATGCGCCGGTCGCGGCGCCGACCAACCGCCCGAGTTCGGCCGAGCGTTTCGTGTTCGTGCGCGACGGGTTTCATGTCTGGGCGTTTCTCGCCGGGCCGTTCTGGCTGCTCTATCACCGGCTGTGGCTGGCGCTCTTCGGCTATGTCGCGCTGAACGTGGTGGCGACCGTAATCATGAGCGCCGCGCATGCCGGCGCCGGCAGCCGTTTCGCCGTGATGCTGTTGATCGCGCTGTTGATGGGGCTGGAAGCCGCCACCTTGCGGCGCTGGACGCTGTCGCGCCGCGGCTGGCGGCAGATCGATCTGGTGGTGGCCGCCGACGCGGACGCCGCCGAGCGGCGGTTCTTCGACCGCTGGAACGCGGCGCGGCCGAGCGACGACTATCGGCCGCCGGTGGAGCGCGGCGCGCCGCCGCCGACCCGCTCGGCGTCGCCGAGTTCGGTGCAGCAGGACATTTTCGGGCTGTTTCCGCGTCCGGGGTCGTCGCGATGAGCGTAGCGATTATCGACTACGGCTCCGGCAACCTGCACTCCGCCGCCAAAGCCTTCGAACGCGCCGCGCGCGGCATGGACGTGCCGGACAAGATCGTGGTGACGAGCGATCCCGAAGTGGTGTACCGCGCCGATCGCGTGGTGCTGCCGGGCGTCGGCGCCTTCGCGGATTGCCGCAAGGGCCTCGATGCGGTCGACGGCATGGTGCAGGCGATGACCGAAGCGGTGCGCGACAAGGCGCGGCCGTTCTTCGGCATCTGCGTCGGCATGCAGCTGATGGCGACCCACGGCAAGGAGCACGTCACCAGTGACGGGCTCGGCTGGATTCCCGGCGACGTGGTGAAGATCACGCCGCGCCAGGAGAATCTGAAGATCCCGCATATGGGCTGGAATACGCTGGAGATGCTGCGCGAGCATCCGGTGCTGGAGCGGCTGCCGCTCGGGCCGAACGGCCGCCACGCTTACTTCGTGCATTCGTTTCATCTCGCCGCCGTCAACGAATCCGACGTGCTGGCGCGCGCCGAATATGGCGGGCCGGTCACCGCGATCGTCGGCCGCGACACCATGTTCGGCACCCAGTTTCACCCGGAAAAGAGCCAGCGCTTCGGCCTGGCGCTGATTTCGAATTTCTTGAAGTGGAAGCCGTGAGATGAAAGTGATCTACAAAATCACTTATCCCAATGGCAAGATCTACGTCGGTAAAGATTTGACGGACAGCATCAACTACTTCGGAAGTGCTGCGCACGCCATTATTGCGGCGGATTTCACTCGAGAACAGCGCCGCGATTTTACGATCCGACGTGAAATTCTCTGGGAGTCCGAAGACGCGTCAGATGCTGAGGTCAATGCGCAAGAAATTCATTGGATTAGGCAACTCCAGGCGAATGATCCGGCCATTGGATACAATCGCTGGCCAAAACTGAAACTGAAAAGCGAAGCAACATCGTGATCCTGTTTCCCGCTATCGACCTGAAGAACGGCCAGTGCGTCCGCCTTGAGCAGGGCGACATGGACCGCGCCACCGTGTTCAACCTCGATCCCGCCGCCCAAGCCAAAAGCTTCGCGGCGCAGGGCTTCGACTATCTGCACGTGGTCGATCTCGACGGCGCGTTTGCCGGCAAGCCGATGAACGCGCAGGCCGTGGAATCCATGCTGCAGGTGGTGACCATGCCGGTGCAGCTCGGCGGCGGCATCCGCGATCTCAAAACCATCGAAGCCTGGCTCGGCAAGGGCGTCAGCCGCGTCATTATCGGCACCGCGGCGGTGCGCGATCCGGCGCTGGTCAAAGACGCGGCTAAAAAATTCCCCGGCCGCGTCGCGGTCGGGCTGGATGCGCGCGACGGCAAGGTTGCGGTGCAAGGCTGGGCCGAGACCTCGACGGTGAGTGCGCTGGAGATCGCGCAGCGCTTCGAGGACGCCGGCGTTGCCGCGATCATCTTCACCGACATCGCCCGCGACGGTCTGTTGAAGGGTCTCAATCTCGACGCCACCATCGAGCTCGCCGAAGCGATCTCGATTCCGGTGATCGCCTCGGGCGGGTTCGGCTCGATCGAGGATGTGAAAGCCTTGTTGCAGCCCCGCGCGACAAAGCTCGAAGGCGCCATCGTCGGCCGCGCGCTGTACGACGGAAGGCTCGATCCGGCCGAGGCATTGGCATTGATGCGCCGCGCGGCGGCGGCCTAGGAAGACTGATGTTGAAGCTCGATCAGATCGTTCGTGCCGGACTATCGCGGATCGATACGATCCGCGTGGTGCGTACGGCGGTCAATCCGATGCTGTGGCTGGCCGGTTTTGCGGCGCCGATGTTTCTTCTCACGGCGGTGCTGACCGACGGGCTTTCCCAGCTGATCGCGATCGCATTGGCGGCAGCGTTTTGTTTTCCAGCGATCGTCGCTTATTTTATATTATTGTTTCGCGATCCTGACCGGCTTCAATCCGAGGAGTACAGAGTGCGTCTCCAGGAGCTGAAGTTTCGGTACAGGAAGGGTCGTAAGCCCGTCATTGTCACCTCGACGAACGAGATCGGCAGCATCGAGCACGATCACGGAGGAAAAGATGGAAACCCGCCTTCTGGTATTTGATGACGGCAACGGAGCCGACCTCGATCTGCGCGCATTCGTGGACAGTCTCGACGAGAATGCCGAGATGATCGAACTCGATGCTCACGTGTGCTTTGTACGCAGCGGGCTGTCCGTCTCCGAGTTGTCGAACCGCTTCATTCCGTTCGCCGGTTCGCGGCTGTTCTTCATTACAGAAATCCCATCCAGTGAGTTTGGCGGTCGGATGCCGGGCGTCTATTGGGATTTCATCAAGAACAAGTCTCTCGCCTCGGCAGCAGAATAGATGTTCAAAGTTCGCGTCATCCCCTGCCTCGACGTCAAGGACGGCCGCGTCGTCAAGGGCATCAACTTCGTCGACCTGCGCGACGCCGGCGATCCGGTGGAAGCCGCGATCGCCTATGACGCCGCCGGCGCGGATGAGCTGTGCTTCCTCGATATCACCGCGACCCACGAGAAACGCGGCATCATGCTGGATGTCGTCAAGCGCACCGCGGAGGCCTGCTTCATGCCGCTGACCGTCGGCGGCGGCGTGCGCACCGTGGACGACATCAAGGTGCTGCTGCGATCCGGCGCCGACAAGGTCTCGATCAATTCCGCCGCGGTGTCGCGCCGCGAATTCGTCAAAGAGGCCGCGGAAAAATTCGGCGACCAGTGCATCGTGGTGGCGATCGACGCCAAGCGCGTCAAGCGCGCCGGCGGTGGCGAACGCTGGGAGATCTTCACCCATGGTGGGCGCAATTCGACCGGCATCGACGCCATCGAATACGCCCAGGAAGTCGTCTCGCTCGGCGCCGGCGAAATTTTGCTGACCTCGATGGACCGCGACGGCACAAGGCAGGGCTTCGACATCCCGCTGACCAGCGCGATCGCCGACAGCGTGCCCGTGCCGGTGATCGCCTCGGGCGGCGTCGGCAATCTCGATCATCTGGTCGACGGCATCCGGGGCGGCCACGCCACCGCGGTGCTGGCAGCCTCGATCTTTCATTTCGGCGAATTCACCATTCGCCAGGCCAAGGACCACATGGTGCGCGCCGGACTGCCGATGCGGCTCGATCCGTAGCGATCGGCCTGCTTGGTCAGCGTCGGCGCGCTGCCGCACAACAGAAAGCTGGAGCCCGCGATGGCCCGTTTCACGATCCACGATCTGGCCGCCACCGTCGACGCCCGGGCGGCGTCCGGCGGCGAAGGCTCCTACACCCGCAAGCTGCTCGACAAGGGTCCGGAGCATTGCGCCAAGAAATTCGGTGAGGAGGCCGTCGAGACGGTGATCGCCGCGGTCGAGAACGACCGCGCGCATCTGATCGCGGAAAGCGCCGACGTGCTGTTTCACCTGTTGGTGCTGTTGAAGTCGCGCGGCGTCCGGCTCGACGAGGTCGAGGCGGCGCTGGCGCAGCGCACCACGATGTCGGGGCTCGAAGAAAAGGCCTCGCGCAAGCGCGACTGATCCGGCAAATTTCCGGCAGCCTCGGCTGACGGCGCTCACGACCCGCTCAAGAACAAGATTGCGCGCCAACGACGCGCCAGCCGACGAGGAACGACTGTATGGATGCGCGCGCGGAGCAGATCTACAATCCGTATCGGGTGTTCACCCGGGCGCAGTGGGCGAAGCTGCGCGACGATACCCCGATGACGCTGGACGCCGAGGAGATCGCGGCGTTGCGATCGATGTACGACCGGCTCGACCTCAAGGAGGTCGAGGAGATCTACCTGCCGCTGTCGCGGCTGTTGTCGATCTACGTCGCGGCGACCCAGCAGCTGTACTTCTCGCAGCGCCGGTTTCTCGGCATCGTCGATCGCAAGATGCCCTACATCATCGGCGTCGCCGGCTCGGTGGCGGTCGGCAAATCCACCACCGCGCGGGTGCTACAGGCCTTGCTGGCGCGCTGGTCGCCGCGGCCCAAGGTCGACCTCATCACCACCGACGGCTTCCTGTATTCCAACGCCGTGCTGGAACGCCAGGCCCTGATGCAGAAGAAGGGCTTTCCGGAGAGCTACGATCTGCCGCGGCTATTGTCGTTTCTCAGCGACATCAAGGCCGGACGCCGCCGGGTGCGGGCGCCGATCTATTCGCATCTCACCTACGACATCGTGCCCAACGAGTATGTCACGGTGGATCGCCCCGACATCCTGATCGTCGAAGGCGTCAACGTGCTGCAGACCGGCCGGCTGCCGCGCGACGGCAAGGCGGTGCCGGTGGTGTCCGACTTCTTCGACTTCTCGGTCTATATCGACGCCGACGAGCCGGTGCTGCGCGAATGGTACGTGCAGCGGTTTCTGGCGTTGCGCGACACCGCGTTCCACGATCCGCGGTCGTATTTCCACCGCTACGCGCCGTTGTCCGACGAAGAGGCCACCGCGACCGCGCTGGCGATCTGGGAGCGCACCAACCTCGCCAATCTCGAGGACAACATCCTGCCGACCCGGCCGCGCGCCACGCTGATCATGAAGAAGGGCGCCGACCACGTCGTCGAAACCGTGGCGCTGCGGCGGCTATGAACCCTTACCTCGCCCCGCTCTTGCGGGGAGAGGTCGATCCGGCTGAGCGCAGCGAAGTCGGATCGGGTGAGGGGCCTGGCACTGCGCTCACCTCGTCTTCGGCATTCGCGGGTCGGGAGTGCCCCTCACCCCACCCCTCTCCCCGCAAGAGCGGGGCGAGGGAGTTCGCTGCCGATGTTGCACCACTGCGGTGCTACTGCATCGATAATTACGCCGCGTGGCGCGGGGCGTCGCTGCCGCCGAAATGCTCGATGTAGCGGCCCTTGATCGCCGCCACCGGCATCACGATCAGCACGTCGGTGGTGCCGAATTGATAGTCGATCACCGCGCCGTCGCCGACCATGGCGCCGACCCGCAGGTAGCCCTTGATCAGCGGCGGCAGTTCGCGCAACGCCGCCTTCGGGTCGATGGCGTCCTTGGCCATCCGGTTCATCTCGATGCGGCGCGACGAATGCGCCCGGGCGCGCCATTCCTCCGGCGCCGCGGCGTGGTGATGCAGGAACGACAGCGGCAGCGCCAGCCGGTCCGGATCGGTGCCCTCGAAGCTGGCGCAGCCGATCATCACGTCGACGTCGTATTGGCGGACGTAGTTCCAGATGCCCTGCCACAGCAATTCGACGGTGCGCTTGTTGCGGTAGCGCGGCAGCACGCAGGAGCGGCCGAGCTCGAGGAAGCGCATCCCGGGATGCTGCGCGATCATGCCGGACAGATCGAATTCGTTATCGGTGTAGAAGCCGCCGTGGCGGTCGGCCAATTCCTGGCGCAACAGCCGATAGGTGCCGACCACCGGCTGCTTGCCGCTCAGCGTCGGCTTGGCGGCGTGGTCGACCACCAGCAGGTGATCGCAGATCTTGTCGTAGCCGTCCTTGTCGCGACGGGCCAGCATGGTGGCGGCGTCGGCCACCGCGGTGCCGTTCTTGTAGAACACCCGGTAGCGCAGTTTCTGCGCGTGCCGGACGTCGCGCTTCTCGGTGGCGAGCCTGACCTCGAGCGCGCCCATCCGGCCGAGGCTGGCGGGCGCCGCCGGGAACGGCCGCAACGCCTTGCGCGGCTGCGGCAAATAAGGCGGCGCTTTCAGCCAGGTGATCGCGGTGGCGGCCATCGCGCCGGCATTCTCCGGCCGCAGCAGCTTGATGAAACGTTGTGTCGAACGGGCCAGATCGTCGCCGTGCATGGTATCCTCGCGACCGCATCCAACGAATCGTGTGCAGTCTTCGACGATTACCAAACACGCGCATTCAACAGGGATGTGACGCGGCGATTGCCGGCGTGTGACAGCGCGACTAACCGCGACCGGGCGGGCCCGCGGTGACGAAGTGATAAGACGCGTCAGGCCGCCAGATACCGCGAGGCCTGCATACTGGCCAGCGCTTCGGTCAGCTTGTCGCGATCCAGCGGCTTCACCAGGAAGCCGTCCATCCCGGCCTCGAAGCAGGCGTAGCGGTCTTCCACCAGCGTATTGGCGGTGAGCGCCAGGATCGGCGTGCGTCGGGCGCGGTGGCCGGCCTCGTGGGCGCGGATCCGCTTGGTGGTTTCGATGCCGTCGAGTTTCGGCATCTGAATGTCCATCAGCACCAGATCGAACGGCGCATGGGCGGAGTCGGCAGCGAGCCAGGATTCCAGCGCCTGTTCGCCGTCGCTGGTGATCACGGCGCGGTGGCCGAGTTTGCTCAACAGCGAGCGCATCAGCAACGCGTTGATCTCGTTGTCTTCGGCGACCAGGATCGACAGCCCGGCGAGCGCCGGCTCGGGCGCGGCGCTCGGGCTTTCAGTCGCAATATGCTGCGGCGGCTCGGCGAAGTCGCTATCGGCGATGCCGGGCGAAGCGATGTCCGGCAGGCTCAGCCGCGCTGCCAGCGAGGCGGCGCGCAGCGGCTTCACCAGGTAGCCAGTGAGACCGGAGGCCGCGGCGTTGTGCAGTTCAGGCCGCTCGGCGGGCGTCAGCATCACGATGCGCTGCGCGGCGTAGGGCTGCGCCGCCGCAGCCAGCGAGGCGACGTCCTCGGCGCCGAGCGCGCGGTCGATCAGGATCGCCTGCCAGGCGCGCTCCGGCAACAGCGCCTCGGCCACCTTGCCATCGGCGAGCACGCAGGTCTGCGCGCCCCAGCGCTGCAGCCGCCGCGCGATCAGCGAGGCGGCGATGCTGTGCGGCGCCACCAGCATGATCGCCTGGCCGGAGAGGTCCGGCGCGGCGAAGCCGGGCGTGGCATCCGCCGATGCGGCGACCGCGGAAAGCGGAATGGAAAACGCGAAGGTCGCGCCCTGGCCCGGCGTGCTGTGCAGCGCGATCTGTCCGCCCATCCGCCGCACGATGCGCTCGCTGATCGAGAGCCCCAGCCCAGTGCCGCCGTAGTTGCGGGCGATGTGGTCGTCGGCCTGCTCGAACTCGCGGAAGATCCGCGCCTGCGCCTCCGGCGCGATGCCGATGCCGGTGTCGCGCACCACGAAGCGGATCTCGCCGTCGCGATCGCCGGGCTCGACGATCAGCGCGACGCCGCCGGCTTGCGTGAATTTGATGGCGTTGCCGGCGAGATTGAGCAGCACCTGGCGCAGCCGCGCGGCGTCGCCGATCAGCTCGGCCGGCAGCGTTTCGTCGATGTCGGCGGCGATTTCGAGCTGCCGCGCCTGGGCGCGGGGCGCCAGCAATTCGGTGATGCCCTCGATCAGCGCGGACAGCGCGAACGGCTGGTTGTCGAGGTCGATCTTGCCGGCCTCGATCTTCGAGTAGTCCAGCAGCTCCTCGATCAGCGAGGCCAAAGCGTCGCCGGAGGTCTTCACCGCGCGGGCGTAGGTCGTCTGTTCGGGGCTGAGCGGCGTGTCGAGCAGCAGGCCGCTCATGCCGATGATGCCGTTCAGCGGGGTGCGGATTTCGTGCGACGCCATCGCCAGGAAGCGCGATTTGGCGCGGTTGGCGGTGTCGGCGATGTCGCGGGCTTCGGCGAGCGCGCGTTCGGTGGCGGCGCGATCGGTGACGTCGCGGCCGATGCATTGGATTTCCGCGGGCCGGTCGGCGTCGTTGCGCACAAAACCTTCGCGCCAGGCGATCCAGCGTGGACCGTGCACCGTCGCGACTTTCTGGTCGTACAGCCGGGTGCCGCTGCGGTCGATGGTCACGTCGCTTTGCTCGAGCACCTCGAGCGCGTCATCAGTGCCGATCAATAATGCAGGCGACGACCCCGCCATCTCGCAATAGGCATCGTTGGCGAAACTGATTTTGCCCTCGGCGTCGCGCAACACGATCAGATCGCCCTGCGACTCCAGCAGGCTGCGCGCGCGGTACTCGGCCTCCTGCAGTTCCCAGTTGCGGTAGGCGAGCGCGTTATTGTGCAGGGCAAGACGGCGCAATTCGAATCCGGCGGCGCGCCATTTGTGGGCGAGAACGACAAGGCCGACGCAGCCGATCGCGGCCAGCAAGCCGGTTCCGAGCGCAAAGCCGCGCAGATCGCCCACCATCTCGGCGCGGCCGGCGATGACAAGACCGATGCCGGCGCCGGCCCCGGCGGTCGCGATCATCAGCCAGCGCAGCACGAGGCTCACCCAGCCTGCGTCCTGCGGATTACCGCGCAGCGGCAACAGTTCGAAATCTCCACTCACCGGCAACCTCGTCATGCGTCGTCGTTCTGAGCCGGGACGGACCGCTCACGCCCAGCTTGGCTGGCAAGATGCCGGGACAACGTTGCAAAGAGCTTGCGATGCCACGCCGCGACGCGCGCCGCTGCGAACAGGGTTGACCGTGGCTTAAGAACGGCCGTCCAAGGACGCAACGACATGCGGCGGCTTGCCGTGGGCGCCGACGATCAAGGCGGCCGCCTCACGCGCGGTGATGCGCCGGGAGCGAACGAAGATCCGGTAGTCGGCATCGCCGTCGCGCGACAGCAGGATCACCGGGTCGGCGCCGGACGGCGTCGGCGTGATCGCGATCAGCCGCGCCGGTCCGCCGCCGCCGTCGCAGCCGGCGGGCTCGGCGGCGTCGATGTCGTCGACCACGGTGAAATCGGCCTGATCCGCCGTATCGACGAGCTGCACCCGCACATTGGCGCGGGTCGCGTCGTCGGTGAAGCTGACATGCAAACCGGCCTGCCAGGGCGAGGGCGCCAGCTCGGCGGCGCCGTCGCCGAGCGCGATGCAGGGCCGCGGGGCGGTGCTGGCTTCGCCGCCGGCGAACACGCCGAGCAGCAGCAACGGCAGGGTGGAGGCGAGAATTCCGAAACGCAACATGATACGCACTCGCTCGGCAGCCGACAAACTGTGGCTATGGTTCGCGAAGCGTAAACGAAAGTCGTTACCAGGGGATTGACGGCGGCGGTGATTTGCAACTGAGCCGCGTGGCAGGCGTAGGACCGGGCTGTGGTCTTGTTAGTTGGACGCCTGGTTGAAGAGTGGCCGATGATCAGAGCAGCGCAGCCGCCCCAATAGGACAGGATGTCGGATCAGCTACCGGCTCGCCAAACCGAAACCAAAGCCGTCATTCCGGGGCGCGAGAGCGTCAGCTCGAGCGAACCCGGAATCTCGCAACAAGGCTCGGCCATTGCATGCCAGGCTTCGCGGCGGGTCGTGTGGCAGGCGTGCGCGGCAAGATTCCGGGTTCGCTCGCCCATGGGCTCGCGCCCCGGAATGACGCTCGTGGTTCGGGGGGGCTCGACCGAAAGACAGCACGCAGGTCCTCACCTCCTTCGTCCTGTGTCCCGGACGCGAGCAGCGCAATTGCGCTGCGACACGAGCCGGGACCGTCCCGGCGACGACTCACCCGCGCCGCGGCCCATAGGCCAGCGCATCACATGCCCAGCGCGCCGCACGGGCTCCCGCGCGCCGCTCACGCGGCGCGGCGCAGATCCTCGGCCAGCGCCCGATACGACAAGGCTTCGGCGAGATGCAGCCGGCCGATGGTGTCGGCGCCGTCGAGGTCGGCCAGCGTGCGGGCGACCCGCAGCACGCGGTGATAGCCGCGCGCCGACAGCTGCATGGTCTCGGCGGCGTCGCGTAGCAACGCGGCGCCGGCCGTATCCGGCCGCGCGATCTTTTCCAGCACCGCGGCCGGCGCCTCGGCATTGGTGCGGACCTGCGGCAGCCCGGCGGCGGCGTAGCGCTGGCGCTGGACGTCGCGGGCGGCGGCGACGCGGGCTGCGACTTCTGCCGAGCCTTCGCTCGGCGGCGGCAGGATCAGGTCGGCGGCGGTCACCGCCGGCACCTCGATGCGCAGGTCGATGCGGTCCATCAGCGGCCCGGAAATCCGCGATTGATAGTCCGCGGTGCAGCGCTCCAGCCGGCCGCGCTTGCAGGCAAACCCCGGGTCGTAAGCGTGGCCGCAGCGGCACGGGTTCATCGCGCCGACCAGCATGAAGCGCGCCGGATAGGTGACGCGGTGATTGGCGCGCGACACCGCGACCTCGCCGTTCTCCATCGGCGCGCGCAGCGAATCCAGCACGCGAGCCTCGAATTCCGGCAGTTCGTCGAGGAACAGCACGCCCTGATGCGCCAGCGAGATTTCGCCGGGCTTGGCGCGAAGGCCGCCGCCGGTCAGTGCCGCCATCGAGGCGGAATGATGCGGCGCGCGGAACGGCCGCCGCGCCGTCAAGGCGCCGTCGCGGATCTCGCCCGCCACCGAGGCGATCATCGAGACTTCCAATAGCTCGGAGGGCGACAGCGGCGGCAGGATCGACGGCAACCGTGCCGCCAGCATCGACTTGCCGGCGCCGGGCGCGCCGATCATCAGAAGGTGGTGCCCGCCGGCCGCGGCGATCTCCAGCGCCCGCTTGGCGCTTTCCTGGCCCTTGATGTCGCGCAGGTCGAGCAGCGAGGCCGGCGCCTCGTGCACCTTCGGCTGCGGCCGGCTCAGGAGCTGCGTACCTTTGAAATGATTGGCGATCTGGATCAGCGAGTTGGCCGCGATGATCTGGATGTCGGGGCTGGCCCAGGCCGCCTCGGAGCCGCAGGCGGCGGGACAGATCAGCCCTTCATCGCGGGAATTGGCGCCGATCGCTGCCGGCAGCACGCCCGCCACCGGGGCGATCGAGCCGTCGAGACCCAATTCGCCGAGCACGGTGAAGCCCGCCAAAGCATCGGCCGGGATCGCGCCGATCGCCGCCATCAATCCCAGCGCGATCGGCAGATCGTAATGGCTGCCTTCCTTGGGCAGATCGGCCGGCGCCAGGTTGACGGTGATGCGCCGCGCCGGCAGCGCCAGGCCTGAGGCGATCAGCGCCGAGCGCACCCGCTCGCGGGCTTCCGACACCGCCTTGTCGGGCAGCCCGACCAGATAGAACGCCGGCAGCCCGGGCGCGACCTGCACCTGCACGTCGACCGCTCTCGCCTCGATCCCCTCAAATGCGACGGTGGATACTCGCTGCACCATGGCCCTGCCCTTCGCGTGCAAAGCTAGCGCAGGACACGCAATCCGACAAGAACATTCGAGGAACGAATCGCCGCGGCGGCCTACCGCCGCTTGGCCTCGATGACGTCCCAGATTTTGGCTGCGACGTCGGGGCCGCCGAGCTTGGCGATCGCGCGAATCCCCGTGGGCGAGGTGACGTTGATCTCGGTGAGATGGCCGTCGATCACGTCGATGCCGACGAACAACAGCCCGCGCTGCCGCAGATGCGGCCCGAGCCGCTCGCAGATCTCGCGTTCGCGTTCGGTCAGGTCGGTGGCCGCCGCGGCGCCGCCGCGCACCATGTTGGAGCGCAAATCGTCCTCGGCCGGCACACGGTTCACCGCGCCGGCGAATTCGCCGTCGACCAGGATGATGCGCTTGTCGCCGTGCTTCACTTCGGGGAGGAAGCGCTGGATCACCCAGGGCTCGCGGAACGTCACCGAGAACATGTCGAACAGCGAGCCGAAATTCATGTCCTGCGGCAACACGCGAAACACCGCGGCGCCGCCATGGCCGTGCAGCGGCTTCATCACCACCGCGCCGTGCTCGGCGCGAAACGAATTGATCTCCTCGAGATTGCGCGAAATCAGCGTCGGCGGCATCAGGTCGGCAAAGTCCATCACGAACAGCTTTTCCGGCGCGTTGCGCACGCTCGACGGATCGTTGACCACCAGCGTGTCGGGATGGATGCGCTCGAGGAAATGCGTGTTGCTGATGTAGGCGAGGTCGAACGGCGGATCCTGCCGCAGCAGCACCACGTCGAACGAGGTCATGGCGACGCGGGTGGGCTCGCCGAGCGTGAAGTGATCGCCGGACTGATCGCGCACGCTGAGTGACTGCACCCTGCCGACCAGATCGTTGCCGCGCAGCGACAGCCTGTCCGGCGTGTAGTAGCTCAGCCGGTGGCCGCGCTTTTGCGCCTCCAGCAACAGCGCGAAAGTGGAATCGCCGCGGATGTTGATGCGGTCGATCGGGTCCATCTGGACGGCGACGTTCAAGGTCATGGGCGGAATCCGGTTTCGGGAGGGGAGGTCGTTAGGGGCTGGCGTCGAACGCCGCCGGCAGATGCCGCGGCAGCGCGCGCGGTGCGATCAGCACGGCATCGAAGCGCAGCTCGAAGTCGGCGTGTTCGGGATGCGCCATCAGCCAGGCTTGCGCCGCGGCGATGATGCGGCGTTGCTGTTTCGGCGTCACCGCATAGGCGGCGTCGTCGAGTTTTGCGCGGGCTTTGACTTCGACGAAGGCGACGAGATTGCGCAGCCTCGCCACGATGTCGATCTCGCCATAGGGCGTGCGGAAGCGCTGCGCCTCGATGGCGTAGCCGGCCTCGGTCAGATAGGCCGCCGCGCGCGCCTCAGCCGATAGCCCAGTACGGAACGCCGCGACCCGCTCGGGGGCTGCGACGTGCGGCGGCGACGGCGCGTCGCTACTCTTCGCCATGGTCGGCTTCGCCCTGCTTGGCCAATTCGAGCGCCCGCGCATAGATTTCGCGGCGGTGCCGGCCGGAGACCTCGACCGCTTGTGCGACGGCGTCCTTGACGCTGCTGCCCTGCTGCAACGCGCCGCGCAACAGATCGTCGAGATCCTGCGCCGCCATCACCTGCGCGTCGGCGGCCGGCGGGCCGATCACCAGCACGAATTCGCCACGGGTCTCCAGCGCGCCGGCGCTTTGCGCCAACTCCGAAACCGGGGCGCGGCGCACCTCTTCGTGCAGCTTGGTGAGTTCGCGGCAGATCGCGGCGTCGCGCGTGCCCATCACCAAAGCCATGTCCTGCAAGGTGTCCTCGATGCGGTTGCCGGATTCGAACAGCACCAGCGTGGCGTCGATTCGCGCCAGTTCAGCGAGCCGCGCGCGGCGCGCCATCTGCTTCGACGGCAGAAACCCTTCGAAGAAGAACCTGTCGGTCGGCAACGCCGCCACCGCCAGCGCGGTCAGCACCGAGGACGGGCCGGGCAGCGCGAACACGCTGAAGCCCGCGGCAGTGACCTCGCGCACCAGCTTGAAGCCGGGGTCGGAGATCAAGGGGGTGCCGGCGTCCGACACCAGCGCGATCGAACAGCCTTGCGCCAGTTTCTCCAGAATCTTCGGCCGCGCCTGCGCGGCGTTGTGCTCGTGATATTGTTTCAGCGAGGCATGGATATTGTAGCGCTCGGTCAGCCGCCGGGTGATTCGGGTGTCCTCGCAGGCGATGATGTCGACGCCGGCCAGGGTTTCCAGCGCCCGCAGCGTGATGTCGCCGAGATTGCCGATCGGGGTGGCGACCAGATGCAACCCCGGCACCGCGCGCGGCGCGCTCAGCAATTGGCCGGCGATGGCGAAGCTGCGCTGCCTCGGTGCGGTGGGATCGGGCAGGGTATCTGAGGAACCTGGGGTGGCGTGCATGGCGGCAATCTAGGAGGATTTCGGCAAAAGCGCACAGGGAATTGCGCGGCGCTCCGCCTCAACATAAACCTTTTGTTTTACTTAACCATTCGCTGACAATATGACTGAATCCGTCCTGCGTCCGGAGTTCGTCCGGGCCGACGAAGTCGGTCAGTGGAAGAAATGCTATGCCGGGACCGCTCGATTCATCCAAGCCGGGACACACCCGACGCGCCGCGGTCGGGCTGATTCTCGGCGCGCCGCTGCTGTCGGCCTGCGCCGGCGTGCAGCAATCGATCACCGGACCGTTTTCCTCATCGGCGCCGCAGCCGGAACCGGGTCCCGCGCAGCCGCCGGCCGCGGCTGGCACCGGCCAGGTCAAGGTCGGGCTGATCCTGCCGCTGTCGGCGCCCGGCAATGCCGGCGTCGCCGCGCAATCGATGAAGAACGCCGCCGAACTGGCGCTGGCCGAATTCCAGAATCCCAACATCCAGCTGTTGATCAAGGACGACGCCGGCAATCCGCAGGGCGCCCAGGCCGGCACCCAGCAGGCGCTCGACGAGGGCGCGGAAATCATTCTTGGGCCGTTGTTCGCGCTGGCGGTGCCGGCCACCGCGCAATTGGCGCGGGCCCGCGGCGTCTCGGTGATCGCATTCTCCACCGATTCCAGCGTCGCCGGCCGCGGCGTCTATCTGTTGAGCTTCCTGCCGGAATCCGACGTGATCCGGATCGTCGATTACGCCGCCTCCACCGGCAAGAAGTCGTTCGCAGCACTTCTGCCGGAAAACGCCTACGGCAACGTGGTCGAGGCCGCCTTCAAGCAGGCGGTCGCCCGCAAGGGCGGCCGCATCGTCGCCTTCGAGAAATACGGCGCCGACCGCGCCACGCCGGCGCGTACCATCGCCACGGCTTTGGGCAGCGCCGACGCATTGTTTTTGGCCGATGACGGCGAGGCCCTGGTCGGCATTGCCGATGCGCTGATCGCGGCTGGCGCCGATCTCAAGCGCGTGCAGCTGCTCGGCACCGGGCTGTGGGACAATCCGAGGGTGTTCGGCAGCGCGGCGCTGCAGGGCGGGCTCTATGCCGCGCCGGATCCGTCCGGCTTCCGCGCCTTCTCCGGACGCTACCGCACCAAATACGGCGCCGATCCGGTGCGCACCGCGACGCTGGCCTATGACGCGGTGGCGCTGGTGGCCGCGCTGGCGCGGACCCAGGGCGCGCAGCGGTTCTCGCCCGAGGTGCTGACCAATCCGTCGGGCTTCGCCGGCATCGACGGGCTGTTTCGGTTTCGCGCCGACGGCAGCAACGAGCGCGGCCTCGCGGTGATGCGGGTCGGCTCCGGCGGCAGCCAGCCGGCGGCCGGTTCGCCGAAGAGTTTTGGGGCGTAAGGCGCGGGGTCTTTTTGAGAATCGATGGAACCGTGCCCCGGACGCAGTGCAACGCGCCGCACTTGCGGCGTGGTGCGCTGCAGAGCCGGGGCCGTTACGACGGCAGCGCTCGAGACGGTCCCGGCTCGCGTCGCAGCGCAAGCGCGCTGCTCGCGTCCGGGACACGGTGCCCGCCGCAGCCGTGCTCGCGGCAAGATTCCGGGTTCGCTTGCCCTGCGGGCGCGCGCCCCGGAATGACCTTGAAATACTCGCTACGCCGCCAGATCCGCCACCACGGCGTCGAGCAGCGGAAAGCCGGATTGCGTGACGCGCAGCCGGCCGTTGGGGTCGACCATGATGGCGCCCTCCTCGCGCAGCATCGCGATCCGCAGCGGATCGAGCGCGCGGCCGGACAAAGCCTGGTAGCGCGTCGGATCGATGCCTTCGGCGAGCCGCAGCCCCATCAGCAAAAATTCGTCGGCGCGTTCTTCGCTGTTGAGCCGGTCGTCGACCACCACGCCGTGGCCGCAGGCCTCGACCCGCATCAGCCAGGCTTCCGGCCGTTTCTCGGTCGCAACCGCGTGGCGGATGCCGTTGATGTCGAGCCGGCCATGGGCACCGGGGCCGATCCCGGCATATTCCTGGCCGCGCCAATACAACAGATTGTGCCGGCATTCGGCGCCGGGCCGGGCGTGGTTGGAAATCTCGTAGGACGGCAACCCCTGCGCGGCGCAGACCTCTTGGGTCACGTCGTACAACGCGCGCGCGGTCGCCTCGTCGGGGGTCTGCAATTTGCCGGCGGCGTGCAGCCCGAAGAACGGCGTGTCGGCCTCGATGGTCAGCTGATAAAGCGACAGATGCTCGGCGGCCTGCGCAATCGCCAATTGCAATTCCGCCTGCCACATCGCCGGGGTCTGGTGCGGCCGGGCGTAAATCAGATCGAACGAATAGCGATCGAAGATCGAGCGCGCGATGGCGACGGCCTCCATCGCTTCCTGCGCGGTGTGCAACCGGCCGAGCGCTTTCAGCGACAGATCGTCGAGCGCCTGCACGCCGAGCGACACCCTATTCACGCCCGCCGCCCGATAGCCGCGAAACCGAGTGGCCTCGACGCTGGTCGGATTGGCCTCCATCGAGACTTCGACGTCGGCGGCGATGCTCCAATGCTTGCCGATCGCATCCAGAATGCCGCCGACGGTGGACGGCTGCATCAACGACGGGGTGCCGCCGCCGAGAAAGATCGAGGTGACCTCGCGGCCCGGGGTGCGTGCCGCGGTGGTCTCGATCTCGCGCACGAAGGCGCGCAAATAGCGCTCCTGGTCGATCGCGACATGGCGGACATGGCTGTTGAAGTCGCAATACGGGCATTTCGACAGGCAGAACGGCCAGTGGATATAGACGCCGAACGCCGGATCGCCGTCATTGCGGGTCAAGGCAGATCTCCGCGAGTTTGACGAAGGCGCGGGCGCGATGCGACAGCCCGAGGCCAAGCGGCGGCAGCCCGTGTTTCTCGACGCTGGTCATTTCGCCGAAGGTGCGGACATGGCCCTCGGGCAGGAACGCCGGGTCGTAGCCGAACCCGGCGGTGCCGCGCGGCGGCCAGACCAGCGTGCCGTCTGCCCGCGCTTCGACCTCTTCGAGATGGCCGTCCGGCCAGGCCACGCACAAGGCCGAGACGAAATGCGCCTTGCGCTGGTCGGCGGTGGTGGCGCCGCGCTCCTGCAGCAGCCGCTCGATTCGGGTCATTGCCGAGGTGAAATCCTTGCCCTCGCCGGCCCAGCGCGCAGAAAAAATCCCCGGAGCGCCGTCGAGCGCCTCCACCACCAGCCCGGAATCGTCCGCAAACGCCGGCAGTTGCGCGGCGTTGGCGGCGGCGATCGCCTTGATTCGGGCGTTGGCCTGAAAGCTGTCGCCGGTCTCGTCGGGCTCGCCCAGGCCGAGTTCGCCCGCCGCCACCGCCGCGATGCCGTAAGGCGCCAAGAGTTCGCGCATCTCGGCGAGCTTGCCGGGATTGTGGGTCGCGATCACGAGTTGGCCGGTGATTCGACGGTGCATCGCGAGAATCTACGCCAGACGCGGGCGTTGCGGGAGATTGTTCACGCCACCGCCATTTTCTGCAGGTCGACCAGCCGGGCGACGCCCTTTTTCGCCAGCTCCATCAACGCCAGGAACTCGTCCTGCGAGAACGGGGTCTTCTCCGCGGTGCCCTGCACCTCGATGATGCGGCCGTCGCCGGTCATGACGAAATTGGCGTCGGTGTCGGCTTCGGAATCCTCGGCGTAATCCAGGTCGAGCACCGGCGTGCCATTATAAATGCCGCAGGAAATCGCCGCCACGTTGTCGCGCAGCACCGGGGCGGTGCCCTTGAACATGTTGCGGGTCTTCATCCAGCCGATGCAGTCGGCGAGCGCCACCCAGGCGCCGGTGATCGAGGCGGTGCGGGTGCCGCCGTCGGCCTGGATCACGTCGCAGTCGACGGTGATCTGGCGCTCGCCGAGCGCCTGCAGGTCGACGGTGGCGCGCAGCGAGCGGCCGATCAGCCGCTGAATTTCCACGGTGCGGCCGTTCTGCTTGCCGGCGGAGGCCTCGCGGCGGGTGCGCTCCAGCGTGGCGCGCGGCAGCATGCCGTATTCGGCGGTGACCCAGCCGCGGCCCTGGCCCTTCAGCCATGGCGGCAGGCGGTCTTCCAGCGTGGCGGTGACCAGCACGTGGGTGTCGCCGAATTTCACCATGCAGGAGCCTTCGGCATATTTGACCACGCCGCGCTCCAGCGACACGGCGCGCAGTTCATCGGGCGCACGACGGCTTGGCCGCATGGGAAATCCTCCAACAAATTCAGGAAATGGCTGCTCGGCGTGCTTTTAGGGGCGGCGGGCCGCAGCGGCAAGGGCATTGGCCGCGGATGCCGCTTGTAACCGGCCCCCGGCATCGACAAATTAGAGGGCTCGAGGAGGACTTCTTTGGCTCACCACGATCCGATCGGCCTGATCGCCCCCAATGCGGGCCTGGCCCAGCTCAACGAGCGCTCGCGGGAGATTTTCCGCCAGATCGTCGAGAGTTACCTT
This sequence comes from Rhodopseudomonas rhenobacensis, assembly GCF_014203125.1. Taxonomy (GTDB): domain Bacteria; phylum Pseudomonadota; class Alphaproteobacteria; order Rhizobiales; family Xanthobacteraceae; genus Rhodopseudomonas_A; species Rhodopseudomonas_A rhenobacensis. The sequence goes on along the minus strand of NZ_JACHIH010000021.1, from coordinate 52,699 downwards.
GCGACCGGCGAGCCGGTGGGCTCGCGCAACATCTCGCGGCTGATCACGGTGCCGCTGTCGCCGGCCTCGGTGCGCAACGTGATGTCGGACCTGGAGCAGCTCGGGCTGATCTACGCGCCGCACACTTCGGCCGGCCGGCTGCCGACCGAATTGGGACTGCGGTTCTTCGTCGACGCCCTGATGCAGGTCGGCGATCTGACCGAACCGGAACGGCAGTCGATCCAGGCCCAGCTCGCTTCCGTCGGCCGCGCCCAGTCGGTCGAGGCCGCGCTCGGCGAAGCTTTGACAAGGCTATCCGGCCTGACCCGCGCCGCCGCGGTGGTGCTGACGGCGAAATCCAATGCGCGGCTGAAACATATCGAATTCGTCCGCCTGGAGCCCGAGCGGGCGCTGGTGGTGCTGGTCGCCGAAGACGGCCAGGTCGAGAATCGGGTGCTGACGCTGGCGGCCGGGGTGCCGTCCTCGGCGCTGGTCGAGGCGTCGAATTTCCTCAACGCCCGGATCCGCGGCCGCACGCTGGCCGAGGCGCGGCTGGAGCTGGAAACGGCGCTGAGCCAGGATCGCGCCGAGCTCGACCAGCTGACGCAAAAAGTCATTTCGGCGGGGATCGCCAGCTGGTCCGGCGGCGCCAATGACGACCGCCAGCTGATCGTGCGCGGCCACGCCAATCTGCTGGAAGACCTGCACGCGCTCGACGACCTCGAGCGGGTGCGGCTGTTGTTCGACGATCTGGAAACCAAACGCGGCGTCATCGACCTGCTCGGCCGTGCCGAAAGCGCCGAAGGGGTGCGGATCTTCATCGGCTCGGAGAACAAGCTGTTCTCGCTGTCGGGCTCCTCGACCATCATCGCGCCCTACAGCGACGGCGCCGGCCATATCGTCGGCGTGCTCGGCGTGATCGGGCCGACGCGGCTGAATTATGCGAGGGTGATCCCGATGGTGGACTACGCGGCGCGCGTGGTCAGCCAGATGCTGGGCGGCTAGCACCGGGTCCGAGACTGCGGTTACGCTTGATTTTCACGCCGCAAACCACGATATCCCGCGCAGCCCAATCCCACACTTCCAAGACGACTTGACAGAAGGCAGCATGATGACCGATCCCAACGGACCGAAGGACACTCCGGCGCAGCCGGCGCAAGCCGCCGAACCGGTGGTTTCCAAGCCCTACATCATGCCCGACGATCCCGAGGTGGGATCGACCGAGGCGCTCGCCAAGGAGGCCGCGGAATCCCGCGACAAGATGTTGCGGACGCTGGCGGAAATGGAAAACCTGCGGAAGCGCACGGCGCGCGAAGTGGCCGACGCCCGGACCTACGGCATCGCCGGCTTCGCCCGTGACGTGCTCGACATTGCGGATAATCTGCAGCGCGCGCTCGATGCGGTGCCGGCCGATGCCCGCGCCGCCGCCGAGCCGGGCCTCAAGGCGCTGATCGAAGGCGTCGAATTGACCGAGCGTTCGATGCTCAACGCGCTGGAGAAGAACGGCGTCAAGAAGTTCGATCCGATCGGCGAGAAGTTCGACCCGAATTTCCAGCAGGCGATGTACGAAGTGCCGGATTCCTCGGTTGCCGCCGGCACCGTGGTGCAGGTGGTGCAGGCCGGCTTCACGCTCGGCGAGCGCGTGTTGCGCCCGGCGCTGGTCGCGGTGTCGAAGGGCGGCGCCAAGGCCAATTCGTCCACTAACGACAGCGCCTCGTCGGACTGATCCGCTTCGAAAATATCAGGGTCGTCATCCCGGGGCGTGAGCAGCTTTAGCTGCGAACGAGCCCGGGATCCATAACCCCTGCAGGGGTTATGGATTCCGGACTTGCTCGTTCTTCGAACTCGCAATCCGGAATGACGGCCGCGTTTCAGCGCGACTGCATGCCGTCGCGCACCGCGCGGAAGCGCGGAAACGCCTTCGGCCATTCTTCGCGCGGCGCGCTGGCGATGATCCGCATCGCCACAGTGCCTGAGCCGAACCGCAGCCACTGCACCACCGTCACCGGGGTGTTGGCCTTGCCGGAGACGGCGTCGATCCTGGTCTCATAGCCCGGCGCGCCGTCGATCCGCACCGGCTCCGACATGGTGATGCGACCGTCGCGCAAGCCGGGAATGATGCCGGCGGCCTGCTGGGCGAAGCGGCTGCGGTCGTCGGGCTTCTCCGGCGCCGAGCCGATCAGTCCGATCACCATGAACGGCGCGGCCTCGATGCCGGCGTCGTCCGAGGCGTCGGCGAGCAGCAGCGCCGCGCCGGGCGCCAGCGTGCGCACCATCTTGAAGGCGCTGAGGTCGCCGAGTTTGAACGGCATCAGCGCCAGTTGCTCGTCGACCGGCACCTCTTTGCGCACCGTCACCGAGCTGAACATCCGGCGCACGTCGTCGTCCGACACGGACTTGGCGCTGGCTTCCGCGACCTGCACGGCGATGTAGCCGGAAAAGCCGCTGCCCGGCACGATCAGCGAGTAGCGCCGCACGGCGTCGGCGCCGTCCTTGGCCTTCTCGATGGTGTAGTAGCCCTTGCCGGCGGTGGTCTCCAGGTTCTCCGGCTTGACGCCGCCGACGCCCTCGGGCGTCGCCTTGAAGGCGGATTCGACCTCGCCATAGGCCGCCGGCGGCAGCTCCGCGAGCAGCACCTTGACGCCGTGATCGGCCGACTCGAAGCCGACGAAGCTCGGCGACTGGGTCAGGCCGTCGAGCGGAACGATCCCGACTCGGATCCCGCGCGGATAGACCGCATCGGCGGCGCTGGCGGGCGCAACGGCCCAGCTGCTGACAGCGGTTAGCAGGACGGCGGCACACAGTCGGCGAATGAGCATCATGGCAAATCTACTGCGGTTGCATTGAGGCCGTTCGATGGTCGAAAGGACCGCCGTTGTGCGCTGCGCTAACGGCTGCGCAATGTCGATCATCCGGCGCGGGGGATCAACCGATTTCGCCGACGGCAGGGGGCGCTGCGGCAGTTTGCGCAACCCTCACGGAGCCTGTCCGACGCGGATCGCCGCCGGACTTTATAATGAGCCGCGCGGGCTAATTGCCGGCGTTGCAGAGCCCGTCGGCCCGGCGCGGCGACACGATCTTTCAAAGCATAGGGTTTTCGTAAGCCAAGGTTGCGTCCGGTCCTTGCAGCCCCGACCCCCCCTCCTATATGAGGCGTACCGCCGCAATATCGCGAGCAATTCAATATTTGGGGGTTCGGATTGGTGCGCCGTCAGGGCCCAGCCAACCTGCCGCAAAAAGAAGGATATGAGGACCATGGGAAAGGTCATTGGGATCGATCTCGGCACAACCAATTCGTGCGTCGCCGTCATGGACGGCAAGGCGCCGAAAGTCATCGAGAATGCCGAGGGCATGCGTACGACCCCCTCGATCGTCGCGTTCAGCGATGACGGCGAGCGGCTGGTCGGTCAGCCGGCGAAGCGCCAGGCGGTCACCAATCCCGAGCGCACTTTCTTTGCGGTGAAGCGCCTGGTCGGCCGCCGCTATGACGACCCGATGGTCGAGAAGGACAAGAAGCTCGTCCCCTACAAGATCGTCAAAGCCGGTAACGGCGACGCCTGGGTCGAAGCCGACACCAAGACCTATTCGCCCTCGCAGGTCTCGGCCTTCATTCTGCAGAAGATGAAGGAGACCGCGGAAGCCCATCTCGGCGCCAAGGTCGATCAGGCGGTGATCACCGTGCCGGCCTATTTCAACGACGCGCAACGTCAGGCCACCAAGGATGCCGGCAAGATCGCCGGGCTTGAAGTGCTGCGCATCATCAACGAGCCGACCGCGGCCGCGCTGGCCTATGGCCTCGACAAGGCGAAGGCCGGCACCATCGCGGTGTACGACCTCGGCGGCGGCACCTTCGACGTCTCGATCCTGGAGATCGGCGACGGCGTGTTCGAAGTGAAGTCGACCAACGGCGACACGTTCTTGGGCGGCGAAGACTTCGACATGCGGCTGGTCAGCTACCTCGCCGACGAATTCCAGAAGGAGCAGGGCATCAACCTGCGCAACGACAAGCTGGCGCTGCAGCGGCTGAAGGAAGCCGCCGAAAAGGCCAAGATCGAATTGTCGTCGACCACCCAGACCGAAATCAACCTGCCGTTCATCACCGCGGACCAGTCCGGTCCGAAGCATCTGACCATGAAGCTGACCCGCGCCAAGTTCGAAGCGCTGGTCGACGACCTGGTGCAGAAGACCATCGAGCCGTGCCGCAAGGCGCTGAAGGACGCCGGCCTCACCGCTGGTGAAATCGGCGAAGTGGTGCTGGTCGGCGGCATGACCCGCATGCCGAAGGTGCAGGAAGTCGTGAAGCAGCTGTTCGGCAAGGAGCCGCACAAGGGCGTCAACCCGGACGAAGTCGTCGCCATCGGCGCCGCGATCCAGGCCGGCGTGCTGCAGGGCGACGTCAAGGACGTGCTGCTGCTCGACGTCACGCCCCTTTCGCTCGGCATCGAGACGCTGGGCGGCGTGTTCACCCGCATCATCGAGCGCAACACCACGATCCCGACCAAGAAGAGCCAGGTGTTCTCGACCGCCGAAGACAACCAGAATGCGGTCACCATCCGGGTATTCCAGGGCGAGCGCGAAATGGCCGCCGATAATAAGATCTTGGGCCAGTTCGACCTGATGGGGATTCCGCCGTCGCCGCGCGGCATGCCGCAGATCGAGGTCACCTTCGACATCGACGCCAATGGCATCGTCAACGTCTCGGCCAAGGACAAGGCGACCGGCAAGGAACAGCAGATCCGGATCCAGGCCTCGGGCGGTCTGTCCGAAGCCGACATCAACAAGATGGTCAAGGACGCCGAGATCAACGCCGCCGAAGATAAGAAGCGCCGCGAGGCGGTGGACGCCAAGAACCACGCCGACGCGCTGGTTCACACCACCGAAAAGGCTTTGGCCGAACACGGCTCCAAGGTCGAGGAGGGCGAACGCCGCGCCATCGAGGACGCGCTGGGCGACCTGCGCGAAGCCTTGAAGGGCGACGACGCCGAGGCGATCAAGACCAAGTCCAATACGCTGGCGCAGGCTTCGATGAAGCTCGGCGAGGCGATGTACAAGCAGCAGGCCGAGGCCGACGCCGCCAAGGATGCCGCCAAGGACGACGTGGTCGACGCCGAATTCACCGAAGTCGACGACGACAAGCCGAAGAAGTCGGCGTGATGCTGCCATGAACGTGGCCCCCACCCTCGGAAGCGCGTAGCGCGTCTGAACGGTCGGGGGCCATTTTCTTTCGGGGCCGGTGGACTGTGCCGGCGGATTTTATGTTTTGCGTTGCATCCTTTGACGACGCGTTCCTCGGAATGCTCTCGGGATCGGGACAAACTTCAGGCGGATTTGACGGATGTCCACCACCAAACGCTGCTACTATGAAACCCTCGAAGTCGAGCGGACCGCCGACGAGCCCAGCCTGAAGGCGGCGTTTCGCAAGCTGGCGATGAAATGGCACCCGGACCGCAATCCCGGCGATGCCACCAGCGAGACCCGCTTCAAGGAAATCAACGAAGCCTATGAAGTGTTGAAGGACGGCGACAAGCGCGCCGCCTACGACCGCTACGGCCACGCCGCCTTCGAGCAGGGCGGCGCCGGCGGCCCCGGCTTCGGCGCCGGCTTCGCTTCGTCGTTCTCGGATATTTTCGAAGACCTGTTCGGCATGGCCGGGCAGCGCGGTGGCCGCGGCACCGGCCGCGAGCGCGGCGCCGATCTGCGCTACAACATGGAAATCACCCTCGAGGACGCCTTCGTCGGCAAGACCGCGCAGATCGAGATTCCGGTCTCGGTGACCTGCGAGGATTGTTCGGGCATCGGCGCCAAGGCCGGCACCAAGCCGAAGACCTGTTCGATGTGCGGCGGCGCCGGACGGGTGCGTCAGGCGCAGGGCTTCTTCACGCTGGAGCGCACCTGCCCCGGCTGCCAGGGCCGCGGCCAGATGATCGAGGATCCCTGCCCGACCTGCTCGGGCGCCGGCCGCATCGAGCGCGAGCGCACGTTGTCGGTGAACATTCCGCAGGGCGTCGAGGACGGCACCCGAATCCGGCTCGCCGGCGAGGGCGAGGCCGGTCTGCGCGGCGGCCCTCCGGGCGACCTGTACATTTTCCTGTCGCTGGCCAACCACGAATTCTTCCAGCGCGACGGCGCCGATCTGCATTGCCGGGTGCCGATTTCGATGGTCGCGGCCGCGCTCGGCGGCGAGATCGAAGTGCCGACCATCGACAAGGGTAAATCAAAGGTAAAGGTGCCGTCCGGCACCCAGTCCGGCCGGCGCTTCCGCATCGCGGCGAAGGGCATGCCGGTACTACGCTCCCGGCAGATGGGCGACATGTACGTCCAGGTGGTGGTCGAGACGCCGCAGAACCTGACCAAGCGGCAACAGGAGTTGCTCGCCGAGTTCGAAAAATTATCCTCCGGCGCCACGCAACCGGAAGCCGCTGGTTTCTTTACCAAGGTCAAGGACTTCTTCGGTACGCGCGGAGCAGCTAGCTGACCGTTTGGCTTGACCGCTAGGGACGCTACCTATACGTCTTGTAACAGAAATTTGACACTTCTTGAACCGGCCCGCCTGGTAGCCAAAATGGCTCTGCAATCTTCCGTGCGTGCGGTGAAAAAGCCGCCTCGTCTCGACGACGAGGTCCGTTTTCTCCGCTCATGGATCGAAAAACCCCTCCACATGGGCGCGGTGATGCCGTCCGGCAAAGTGCTGGCGCGCACCATGGCGAATTATGTCGAGATCGATTCCGACGCCCCGGTGATCGAATTGGGGCCGGGCACCGGCGCCATCACCCACGCGCTGATCGCGCACGGCGTCGACCAGAAGCGGCTGGTGCTGGTCGAATACAATCCGAGTTTTTGCGCGCTGCTGCGCGACCGTTATCCGCAAGCCACCGTAGTGCAGGGCGATGCCTATCGGCTGCGCGACTCGCTGTGGAAGATCCTCGCCGCGCCGGCCGCGGCGGTGGTGTCCGGGTTGCCGCTGGTCACCAAGCCGATGCTGACGAGGCTGCGCCTGATTCGCGATGCGTTCGCGATGCTGACGCCGGGCGCCCCCTTCGTGCAGTTCACCTATTCGGTGGCGCCGCCGATTCCGAAATCGCTGCCGGGGGTTTCCACCGAAGCGTCGGAGCGGATCTGGATGAACATTCCGCCGGCCCGGGTTTGGGTTTATCGCAAGGGCTGATCTCGCGCGTGATCCCGGTTTTCGGATAGGATCGTGCTCAATGAGGAGCCTGCATCGGCTCCGGCCCTCAAAGTCGCGATCAGAACCATGTCGGCGGTCAAGATCCTCGTCATTCCCGGCTCGCTACGCACCGGCTCGCTCAATGTGCGGCTGGCGGCGGCCGCGATCGACGAATTGGTTCGCGCCGATGTCGAGGTCACCCGGCTCTCGCTCGCCGATTATCCCTTGCCGATCTATGACGCCGACCTCGAAGCCAAATCCGGCGTGCCGGCCAACGCGATCAATTTGAAGCGGATGCTCGGCGCGCACCGCGGCGTGCTGTTGGTCAGTCCCGAATACAATTCCGCGCCGCCGCCATTGCTGAAGAACGCCATCGACTGGGTGTCCCGGGTGCAGGACCCGCACGAGACCCAGGGCCAGGTGTTTCGCGAGCGCGCCTTCGCGCTGGCCTCCGCCTCGGCCGGCCGGCTCGGCGGCAGCCGCTGTCTGGCGGCGCTGCGGCTGATCCTCACCGGCTGCCGCGCCACGGTGATTCCGAATCAACTGGCGCTGTCGTTCGCCGATCAGGCCTACAACGAGACCGACCGGCTGAAACATCCCGCCGATATCGAAGCGCTGCGCGCCATGGTGCGGCAGTTGATCGACTTCGCCCAGCAGATGAAGTGAGACCCCAGAAGTGAGTCCCCCAAAGTGAGCCCGATGAGTGAGAAGCTTGCCGCGCGCGACCGCATGATCGTGGCGCTGGATCTGCCGAGCGTGGACGCCGCCGAAGCGATGATCGCCAAACTCGGCGACAGCGCCAGTTTCTACAAGATCGGCTACCAGCTCGCTTATGCGGGCGGGCTGCCGATGGTGCGCCGGCTCGCCGACGCCGGCAAGAAGGTGTTCGTCGATCTCAAGCTGCACGACATCGGCAACACCGTCGCACGCGGCGTTGAAAGCCTGAGCGCGCTCGGCGCGACCTTTCTCACCGTGCACGCCTATCCGCAGACCATGAAGGCCGCGGTGGCGGCCCGCGGCGATTCGGGTTTGAAGATTCTCGCCGTCACCGTGCTGACCTCCTATGACGACGCCGATCTGCAAGAGGCCGGCTATCGGTTGGGCGTGCGCGAACTGGTCGAGCAGCGCGCCCACCAGGCGCAAGACATCGGTATCGACGGCCTGGTCTGCTCGCCCGAAGAGGCGGCGCATCTGCGCGGCATCGTCGGGCCGTCCATCGCTTTGGTGACGCCGGGGATCCGCCCGGCGGGCGCCGCGGTGGGCGACCAGAAGCGGATCATGACGCCCGCGCGGGCCATCATGGCGGGAGCGGATTATCTGGTGGTCGGCCGGCCGATCGTCGAGGCCGCCGATCCCAAGGCCGCGGCGGACGCCATCGTGCAAGAAATCGCAACCGCAACGGTTTGATGGGGGAATAATGGCCAAGGGTTATTGGATCGCGCGCGTCGAAGTCGCCAACATGGACGGTTACAAGGAGTACGTCGCGCAGAACGGCGCGGTGTTCAACAAATTCGGCGCCAAGTTTCTGGTCCGCGCCGGCAAATACGAGAATCCGGAAGGCTCGTCGCGCTCGCGCAACGTGGTGCTGGAGTTCAAGGACTACGAGACCGCCTTGGCCTGCTACCACTCGGAAGAGTATCAGCGCCTGGTCGCAATCCGCAAACCGCATGGCGAGAACGACCTCGTCATCGTCGAAGGCTATGACGGCCCGCAGCCGTAGCTGGAACGTCGTCCAAAGCCTTGCGACGTAATCACTGCGTTCATCACGACGGCAGCGCGCTCCCCTCCCCCTTGCGGGGAGGGGTTGGGGGTGGGGGTTCTTTCGTCACGATCGTTGCGAGTATGGCCGGGACCGACAGCGTGCAGCCAACCTGAACATCGATCGAACAAATCAATCCGCCGTGCTCGTTGACCCCCACCCCCGACCCCTCCCCGCAAGGGGGAGGGGAGAGCGTTTCCGATGGCTTGGACTCGGCAATTCACCCGAAGCCTCGATAGCAAGATCAAGAGCCTCGGTTGCCCGGCCGCCCCGCCCCGGCTATACCGCGCCTGAAGTTCGAGGGCCGCGAAACATGTCCGACATGCGTCTGATCGTTGCGGGAGCCGGCGGCCGGATGGGCCGCGCGTTGATCCGCGCCATCACCGAAACCCCCGGCGCGGTGGTCGCCGGCGCGCTGGAAGCGCCGACCTCGCCGCTGCTCGGCCAGGACGCCGGCACGCTGGCCGGGCTGCCGCCCTCCGGCGTCAAGCTGTCGCCGGATCTGTGGGCGCTGTCGGCCGAGGCCGACGGCATCGTCGATTTCACCGTGCCGGAAGCCACCATCGCCAATGTGGCGATCGCCGCGCAGCGCGGCCTGGTCCATGTCATCGGCACCACCGGCCTCACCGCCTCGGATGAAGCGGTGATCAAGAGCGTCACCTCGCGCGCCATCGTGGTGAAGTCCGGCAACATGAGTCTCGGCGTCAACCTGCTGGCGGCGCTGGTCAAGCGGGTGGCGCGCTCGCTCGATGCCGGCTTCGACATCGAGATCGTCGAGATGCATCACAAGGCCAAGGTCGACGCGCCGTCCGGCACCGCGCTCTTGCTCGGCGAAGCGGCTGCGGCCGGCCGCGGCATCGAGCTCGCCACACATTCCGCGCGCGGCCGCGATGGCGTCACCGGCGCGCGCAAGTCGGGCGACATCGGCTTTGCGTCGTTGCGCGGCGGCACCGTCACCGGCGATCACACCGTGATCTTCGCCGGTCCCTATGAGCGCATCGAGCTCACCCACAAGGCCGAGGACCGCATGATCTTCGCCCATGGCGCGCTGAAGGCCGCGCTGTGGGCGCGCGATCAGGGGCCCGGCCTGTATTCAATGGCCGACGTGCTCGGCCTCAGCGACATCTGATCAGAACTGGAAATCAGCCAAATGAGCGATCGTCTTCTCGTGCTCGTGCGCCACGGCCAGAGCGAATGGAATTTGAAGAATCTTTTCACCGGCTGGAAGGACCCCGGCCTGACCGAAAAGGGAATTTCCGAAGCCAAGGCCGCCGGGCAGAAGCTGAAAGCCCAGGGGCTGGTGTTCGACGTGGCCTTCACCTCGGTGCTGACGCGGGCGCAGACCACGCTCGACCTGATGCTCAATGAGCTCGGCCAGACCGGGCTGCCGACGCAGAAGAATCTGGCGCTCAACGAGCGCGATTACGGCGATCTGTCGGGGCTGAACAAGGACGACGCCCGCAAGAAATGGGGCGAGGAGCAGGTCCACGTCTGGCGCCGCTCCTACGACGTGCCGCCGCCCGGCGGCGAAAGCCTGAAGGACACCTTGGCGCGCACCCTGCCGTACTACGTGCAGGAAATCCTGCCCTGCGTGCTGCGCGGCGAGCGCACTTTGGTGGCGGCGCACGGCAATTCGCTGCGCGCCTTGATCATGGTGCTGGAGAAGCTGACCCCGGAAGGCATCCTGAAACGCGAACTCGGCACCGGCGCGCCGGTGGTCTACCGGCTCAACGCCGATTCCACCGTGGCTTCGAAGCTGGATCTGGCGGAGTAATTCGGCACTGCCCTCAAGTTCGGCGAGCCCCGGACACAGCGCAGCGCGCCGCTCTTGCGGCGTGGTGCGCTGCAGATCCGGGGTCGTTACGATGGCAGCGCTTGAGACGGTCCCGGCTCGCGTCGCAGCGCAAGCGCGCTGCTCGCGTCCGGGACACAAGACTCATTCCATCCCGACCTGCCCGGCTTCCCAGCCCAGCATCGCGCGTTTGCGGGTGAGGCCCCAGTGATAGCCGGTGAGTGCGCCGCTCTTGCCGAGCGCGCGATGGCACGGCACCACGAATGACACCGGATTTTTGCCGACCGCGGCGCCGACCGCGCGCGAGGCTTTCGGCAGGTCGATGCAGCTCGCGATATCCGAGTAGCACACCGCCCGTCCCATCGGGATCTTCAGCAGCGTCTCCCACACCCGCACCTCGAAATCGGTGCCGATCAGCACCACGCGCAGCGGCTGGTCGGCGCGCCACTGCCTGGTGTCGAACACCCGCTGCGCCAGCGCCGCGGTGCCGGCGGCATCTTCGACGTAGCTCGCGCGCGGCCAGCGCCGCTGCATGTCGGCGAGCGCCGCGGGCTCTTCGCCAGCATCGGCGAAGGCCAGACCCGCAAGTCCGCGTTCGCTGGCGATCACCACCGCGGTGCCGAACGGCGAGGGATGCAAGCCATAGCGCAGCACCATGCCGGCGCCGCCGCTTTTCCATTCGCCGGGCGACATCGCCTCATGGGTCACGAACAGATCGTGCAGCCGCCCCGGCCCCGACAAGCCGCTCTCCAGCGCCGCATCGAGCACGCTGGCGGAATCGCGTAGCAGGCTTTTCGCGTGGTCGAGCGTCAGCGCCTGCATGAAGGCCTTCGGCGTCAGCCCGGCCCAGCGCCGGAACAGCAGGTGCAGTTCGTCGGGCGTGACCCCGGCGGCCTCCGCAATGGATTCGATCGCCGGCTGCTCGCGCCAGCGCTCGGAGATGAAGCCGATGGCGCGGCGCACACAGTCATAATCCTGCAGGCCCGCGTCGTGCGGGCCGGGCTTGGCGAGGCGGGGATCGGTGACGGCGAGGTTCATCATGGTTCTGATGTAGGCGGGGACGATGGCCGCGGCCACCCGAATCCCGATCGCAGCGATGTCGATTCCGCAATCACGGATTATGCAGCAGGCCGCGCCGCGCGGCCTCCAGCGCGCCGGCGAGCGCCTTGGCGAAGCTGGCCTTTTCGGCCGGCCCCAAAAAACTCGCGACGCCGAGCCGGCGGCCGCGCGTCACCAGATAGAGCTTTTCGACGCCGTAGCCGGCGTCGACCTTCTGCTCGATCCGCACCCAGAGCGGGTTCGCCACCCAGTCGACGACATGACCGCGGTGGCCGATGCGCCGAACCCGCAATTCCGACGCCGTCACCGAGATTTCCTCGCTGGCCCGCGCGCTGCGGAAATTCAGTTTGAACGCCCAATACACCGCCAGAATATCGAGGCCGAAAAACCCCATCACCGGCCAGGCCCCCAGCAGCCAGAACGCCATCCCGGCACTGAAACTCACCACGCTGAGGAAAACCATCAGCGCCCAAAACCCGGTATTGCTCAACGACCTGTGCGGCGTCAGCATCGCCGAGAACAGCTGGGTCGTGGGTTCGCCAAGCGAGGTCATGACGGATCATTATACCGGCCTTGCGGCGGGACGCACGCGCCACGTCATCTATTGAGGAGCGAATGGCAAAGACCCTGACCAAACCACCGGCCAAGCCCAAGGTCGGGATGAAGCCCGTTGCGAAAGCGGTCCGCAGCCCCCAACAGGCGATTGCCGCCAAGGCGGCGAAGCCCGCTCCCCAAGCCAAATCCAAAACGAGATCAAAACCCTGGTCCGCGGCCGAGGTGCGCGAGGCGTTCAGCCGTTTTGCCAAGGCCAATCCCGAGCCGAAGGGCGAGCTCGAACATCTCAATCCGTTCACGCTGCTGGTGGCCGTGGTGCTGTCGGCGCAGGCCACCGACGCCGGCGTCAACAAGGCGACGCGGGCGCTGTTCGCGGTCGCGGATACGCCGCAGAAGATGCTCGATCTCGGTGAAGACGCGGTGCGCGACTACATCAAGACCATCGGGCTCTACCGCAACAAGGCGAGGAACGTGATCGCGCTGTCGCAGAAGCTGATCGCGGAGTTCGGCGGCGAGGTGCCGCGCAGCCGCGCCGAACTCGAGACGCTGCCCGGCGCCGGCCGCAAGACCGCCAATGTGGTGCTCAACATGGCGTTCGGCGAGCGCACCATGGCGGTCGACACCCACGTGTTTCGCGTCGCCAACCGCACCGGCCTCGCTCCCGGCGACACCCCGCTCGCGGTCGAACTCGGGCTGGAGAAGGTGATTCCCCCCGAGTTCATGCTGCACGCGCATCACTGGCTGATTTTACACGGGCGCTACACCTGCTTGGCACGAAAACCGCGCTGCGAGGTCTGCCTGATCAACGACCTGTGCCGCTGGCCGGAAAAGACCGTGTGACGGCCTCGGCCGGCTGACCTCAGACGAATTCCTTCACCGTGGTGATCAGCCGTTCGATGTCCTGCGGGCGGCTTAATCGGTGGTCGCCGTCCGGGATCATGGTCAGCACCACGTCGTCGCAGGGCAGCCGCTCGGCGAGCGTAAACGCGTGGCGCCACGGCACGTCGGGGTCCTGCCGGCCCTGCAGGATGCGCACCGGGCAGCCGAGCTCGATCGCGCTGCCGAGCAGCAGGTGCTTGCGGCCGTCCTCGATCAGCGTGCGGGTGATCGGATAGGGTTCGCCATACTCCGACGGCCGCAGCCATGAGCCTGTAGTCTCGATCTGGGCGCGAATCTCCGGCGAAAACCCGTTCCACATCAACGCCTCGGTGAAATCCGCCGCCGGCGCGATCAGCACCAGCGCGGCGATGCCCGCACGGGATGCCGGCTGTCCGGCGAGCAGCCTTGCCAGCAGCAGCGCCAGCCAGCCGCCCATCGAGGAGCCGACCACGATCTGCGGGCCGTCGCAGAACTGCCCGAACACCGCGAGGCTTTCCTCGAGCCAGCGGCTGATGCTGCCCTCGGTGAAGGCGCCGCCGGATTCGCCATGGCCGGAATAATCGAACCGCACGCAGGCCCGGCCGGTCTCGGCGGCAAAGCCGTCGAGCGCCACCGCCTTGGTGCCGGTCATGTCGGAGTGAAAGCCGCCGAGCCAGAAAATCCCCGGCCCGCCGCCCGTCGCCGCGCGGGCGCGGACCGCGATCCGGCGTTGTTCGCGTCCTTCGCCGACCTCGATCGACGACGGCATGGCGATCGCTAGATCAATGGCTGCACCGCTCATCACTCACCTCGTTTTTCGTTGTTTGCTGCAGCGCCGCGGCTTCGTCAACGCAGCCGCCCTGGGCCACGGGCGCGGGGACGTCCCCTGCCGGGAAAAGTTCCCGACCGCACGCGGACAACGGACCGTCCGCATTGCCAAAAAGCCTCTTAGACGATGGTTTTGCCGCTATTCCGCGTCTGGTCGCTTGCCCGCGGTTGCGGTTTCCTTCACACTGTCGGCCGATCAGCCCCGTGGACTGCGCTTTTTTGCGTCCGATCCCGCTCGTAACTATGTTACAGCGCATGACTGATCGAACAAGCCGCTAACACCTGGTTGATCATCCGCCGCCTTCGTTCACAACATTGGAGAGCCACCCATTCGCCGTCCCAACAGAGCCCCGCCCGCCGCAACCAAAGACGGGCCGCGCACCAATGATGAAATCCGCAACCACGAGATCCAGCTGATCGATCAGACGGGCCTGAATCATGGCACCATCGAAACGATCGCCGCGATCAAGATGGCCGCCGAGGCGGGCATGGATCTGGTTGAGATTTCGCCCAATACCAATCCTCCCGTATGCAAGATCATGGACTACGGGAAGTTCAAATACTCGGCGCAGAAGAAGGCTGCCGAAGCCCGCAAGAAGCAGAAGATCGTCGAGATCAAGGAGATCAAGCTCCGCCCGATGATCGACGATCACGACTACGAAGTGAAGATGCGGGCGATGCAGCGGTTCTTCGAAGAAGGCGACAAGGTGAAGATCACCCTGCGCTACCGCGGCCGCGAAATGGCGCATCAGGAGATCGGCACCAAGCTGCTCGACAAGGTCAAGAACGACGTTGCCGAATACGCCAAGGTCGAGCAGGACGCGCGTTTCGAAGGCCGTCAGGTCGTCATGGTCCTGGCGCCGCGCTGATCGCGGTTTCGGTCCGACATCACCGACAGAATTCAGGCTCGTCAGATTTCTGGCGGGCCGTTTTCTTGTGGGGCTCAGCTTCGTGCCCGGACGCAGCGCAACGCGCCGCTTAAGTTCACCGTACCCCGGACGTGACTGACCGCGCCGCTTTCGGCGTGGTTAGTCACGAGCCGGGGCCGTGACGTCGAAAGCGCAACTCCCCGCCAGCTTGGCCGCGATGCCGGCATTCGTAACGGTCCCGGATCTGCGGAGCGGCGCAAGTGCGCCGCACCGCGTCCGGGACACGGGCTGAAAGCTAACCGCGCGTGGCCTGCCAGGCGCCGCTGCAGCGATCGCCGGAAATCAGCCCGCTCCAGCGCCCGGCGCCGACATTGCCGGCGAGCCGGCCGTTGCCGCTGGCGACCGAAGCGCCGACCGAGACCCGCACCGACACCGCGCCGCCGCGGCCGATGCCGCCGGTGACCTTGCCGCCGCCGGCCGATGACACAAGGCGGCCGCGGACGGTGAACGGCACCCGGTAGCCCGAGCTGCAATTACCGGCCTCTGTGGCGAATTCCACGTTCCAGATCCCGTCATAGAGCCCGGCCGGCGCGCGCCGGGCGTGCTTTGCTTCGGCGTCGCCGGCCGCGCCTATCACCGCGACCACAAGCGCCGCTGTCAGCAGCCACGGCGCCGCGGCAGACCGTGCAAATTCGGCAGAATGAGTGAGCGGTCGCGTCAGCATCGGCGTCGGGCTCCCTGCAAAGGGGGCATCGCCCGTGGTGAGGCGAGCGGCCCCTGCCATATCGTTGGCGTTAATCGTTGCCAATCTGACGCCGCTCTGCCATAAGCGCAACCTTCATCGCCCGGCTGATCAAGGGCTGCCGTGTCGATGTCCGTGCCGGTTGCGTCCGATAGGACTTTAACTGAGCACTTTCAACGCTCTAACGAGCATTTTAGCCGGCCAGCCGCCCTCGCGGGCGACTCTTGCGCGTCGGAATAGGAGAGCCAAATGCCCAAGCTGAAGACCAAATCGGGCGCCAAAAAGCGCTTCAAAGTAACCGGCACCGGCAAAGTTGTGTCGGCCCATGCCGGCAAACGCCACGGCATGATCAAGCGGACGAAGAAGCAGATTCGTCAGCTGCGCGGCACGCGCATTCTGTTCAAGACCGACGGCGAAAACATCAAGAAGTATTTCCTGCCGAACGCCTGACCGTTCAAGCCGCTCTGTGAGCGGCGACCTCATCAGGCCGCGTCCGCGCGGTCATTCCACCAATTTCAGATGAAGGAGATCAGTCATGGCTCGCGTCAAACGCGGTGTGACGGCTCACGCCAAGCATAAGAAAGTCTACAAGCTCGCCAAGGGTTTCCGCGGCCGGCGCAAGAACACCATCCGCACCGCCAAGGCCGCCGTCGACAAGGCCGGCCAGTATGCGTTCCGCGATCGCAAGCGCAAGAAGCGCACGTTCCGCGCGTTGTGGATCCAGCGCATCAACGCCGCGGTCCGTCCGCTCGGCATGACCTACAGCGTGTTCATCAACGGCCTCGCCAAGTCCGGCGTGATGGTCGACCGCAAGGTGCTGTCGGATCTGGCGATCACCGAACCGGCGGCGTTCCTGGCGATCGCCGAGAAGGCCAAGGCCGCGCTCGCGGCGTAAAGGTTTAGCGCCGCTCTCGCGGCGTTACCCTGTTGACCCTCCCCTCCAGGGGAGGGTGCGAATGGCACAGCGATGCTCAAAGCGTCGCTGTGTGACGTTCGGGGTGGGGTGTCCTGCCGATCCGCACGCGCCCCCGATTTTCATCATCCCCACCGGTCCGTTTGAGCGGATCGACCTCCCCTCCAGGGGAGCTGGGAGACCGGGGCGCTCGCCAATGTCGACTCTCGAAAACCTGCAATCGCAAATTCTCGCCGCCGTCGCCGAGGCTTCCGACGAAGCCGCGCTCGAAGCCGTGCGCGTCGCGGCCCTCGGCAAGAAGGGCTCGATCTCCGCATTGCTTGCCACGCTCGGCAAGATGTCGCCGGAGGAGCGCAAGACCGAGGGCGCTGCAATCAACCTCGCCAAAACCGTGGTCAGCGATGCGCTCGCCGCGCGGCGCGACATTCTGAAGAACGCAGCACTGGACGCCCGGCTGGCCTCGGAGACCATCGACGTCACGCTGCCGCTGCGCGAGACGCCCGCCGAGCAGGGCCGGATTCATCCGCTCAGCCAGGTGATGGACGAACTCACCACGATCTTCGCCGACATGGGCTTTGCGATCGCCGAAGGCCCGGACATCGAGACCGACGACTACAACTTCACCAAGCTGAATTTCCCGGAAGGCCATCCCGCGCGCGAGATGCACGACACCTTCTACTTCAACCCGAAGCCGGACGGCTCGCGCCTCTTGCTGCGCACCCACACTTCGCCGGTGCAGGTGCGTACCATGTTGTCGCAGAAGCCGCCGATCCGGGTGATCTGTCCGGGTCGCACCTATCGCAGCGACAGTGACCAGACCCACACACCGATGTTTCACCAGGTCGAGGGCCTCGTCATCGACAAGGGCTCGCATCTCGGCCACCTGAAATGGATTTTGCACGAGTTCTGCAAGGCGTTCTTCGAGGTCGACAACATCAACATGCGGTTCCGGCCGTCGTTCTTCCCGTTCACCGAGCCGTCGCTGGAAGTCGATATCCAGTGCCGCCGCGACAAGGGCGAGATCCGCTTCGGCGAGGGCGAGGACTGGCTGGAGATTCTCGGCTGCGGCATGGTGCACCCCAACGTGCTGACCGCCTGCGGCATCGATCCGGAAGTCTATCAGGGCTTCGCCTGGGGCATGGGCATCGACCGCATCGCGATGCTGAAATACGGCATGAGCGATTTGCGGCAATTGTTCGAAGGCGACGTCCGCTTCCTCAATCACTACGGCTTCAAACCGCTCGACGTGCCGACGCTGGCCGGGGGATTGAGCAACCCGTGATTGTCTGTGGTATGCTGCTGACCACGGCGGAGTGATCCCATGAACGACAATGACATCGAACAGATTGCGTCACGGATCCTAAGAGACAATCTTGGTGCGTTCGGATTTCAAGGTTCAGAAGTACGCTCTGAAATCGACTTCGACGGCAGTCCCGTCGTCCGCATCAAGGCTCGTTACACCGATGCGAACGCGCCGACCAAAGCGATCAGCAAGTCGATGCACGAAATCCGCACCGCGCTGTTGCGCGAAGGCGAGCAGCGGTTCGTGCTGCTCGAGGGCGAATACCTCGGCGACCAGCAAATCGACGAGGACGTGAACTAGATCATGGCCTCGCCGACGATGGTATCGCGATTGCTCGACGCCGCGGAGTTGCTGCTGGAGCGCGGCGGCCGCAGCGGCGCGTTTCGGCGGCGGGCGGTGAGCACGGCGTATTATGCGGTCTTCCACAGCCTTGCTAAATCGAGCGCTGGGGCGTTGCTGTCTGACGATGCAGCCGAAGAATATGTCCGGGTGTATCGCGCTTTGGACCACGGGCCGCTGAAGAGCGCCTTCGCGACCGGCCCGTTGAAGGACCGCGACAACCTTCGGGAAATCGGAACGACCGTGATTCTGCTGCAAAGCGAGCGGCACAAGGCCGACTATCTGCCTCCCACCAAAGGCGTCTTTACCGTTAAACGCGCACGCGAACTCGTCGATCAGGCCCGCGACGTCGCCGCGGCGATCGAACAACTTTCATCCGACGATCGCCGAACCCTGGCGGCCCACCTCCTATTCAAGAACCGAGCATCATGAAATTCTCGCTCTCCTGGTTGAAGGACCATCTCGACACCGACGAATCGCTGGAGCGGCTCGCCGACAAGCTCACCATGATCGGGCTCGAGGTCGAAGGCATCGAGGACAAGGCCAAGCTGCTGAAGCCGTTCTCGATCGCGCAGATCATCTCGGCCGAGCAGCATCCCAACGCCGACCGGCTGCGGGTCTGCAAGGTCGATACTGGAGCTGGTGAGCCGTTGCAGGTGGTGTGCGGCGCGCCGAATGCCCGCGCCGGATTGAAGACGGTGTTCGCAGCACCTGGCACCTATATTCCGGCGAAGGATTTCACCATCAGCGTCGGCACCATCCGCGGCGTCGAGAGCCAGGGCATGATGTGCTCGGCCGGCGAACTGGCATTGCCCGACGGCATCGACGGCATCATCGAATTGCCGGCGGACGCCCCGGTCGGCGTCTCCTACGCGGAATGGGCCAAGCTCGGCGACCCGGTGCTCGACATCAACCTCACGCCGAACCGGCAGGACTGCGCCGGCGTGCGCGGCATCGCCCGCGATCTCGCCGCCGCCGACATGGGCAGGTTGATCGATCACGCCATCAAGCCGATCCGGGGCGAATTCCCCTGCCCGGTGAAAGTCGCCGTGGAAGACGACAAGCTCTGTCCCGGCTTCGCGATGCGGCTGGTGCGTGGCGTGAAAAACGGCCCGTCGCCGGAGTGGCTGCAGCAGCGGCTCACCTCGATCGGGCTGCGGCCGATCAACGCGCTGGTCGACATCACCAACTACCTCACCTTCGACCGTTCGCGGCCGCTGCATGTGTTCGACGCCGCCAAGGTCAAGGGCGACCTCACCGTGCGCGCCGCCCGCGACGGCGAAACCCTGCTGGCGCTCGACGGCAAGACCTACACGCTCGATCCCAAGGTCTGCGTCATCGCCGACGAGACCGGCGTCGAATCGCTGGCCGGCATCATGGGCGGCGAGGCCTCGGGCTGCTCGGCCGAGACCACCGACGTGCTGATCGAATCGGCGTTGTGGAACGAGATCAACATCGCGCAGACCGGGCGCCGGCTCGGCATCAATTCGGACGCGCGCTATCGCTTCGAGCGCGGCGTCGATCCGGCCTTCATGGTGCCGGGGCTGGAGCTCGCCACCAAACTGGTGCTGGAGTTCTGCGGCGGCACGCCATCGGAGATCGTCGTGGTCGGCAACCCGTTCGGCGACGATCGGTTGATCGACTTCCCGCTCGCCGAAGTGAAGCGGCTGGCCGGCATCGACGTGGCGCTGCCGGAAGCCCGTCGCATCCTCAGCCGGCTCGGCTTCATGGTTGCGGGCTCCGGCCAGACCGTGAAGGTGGCGATTCCGTCGTGGCGCAGCGACGTCCACGGCAAGGCCGATCTGGTCGAGGAAATCGTCCGCATCGTCGGCGTCGACAAGGTGCCGCTGACGCCGTTCGAGCGCGGCGAGAACCCGCGCAAGCCGGTGCTGACCCCGATCCAGCTGCGCACCCGCCGCGCCAAGCGTGCGCTGGCGGCGCGCGGCCTGGTCGAGGCGGTCAACTGGTCGTTCATCTCCAAGCCGCAGGCCGCGTTGTTCGGCGGCGGGCAGCCCGAACTGGCGCTGGCCAATCCGATTGCGTCCGATCTTTCCGACATGCGGCCGAGCCTGCTGCCGGGGCTGATCGCCGCGGCGCAGGCCAATGCCGATCGCGGCAACTCCGATCTGGCGCTGTTCGAGGTCGGGCAAGTGTTCAAGGGCGACCAGCCGCAGGATCAATTCGTCGCCGCCTCCGGCGTGCGCCACGGCTTTGCCTCGTCGAAGGGGCTCGGCCGGCATTGGTCGGGCGCGGCGCCGGCCGACGCATTCGACGCCAAGGCCGATGCGTTCGCGGTCTTGGCCGCCGCCGGCTGTCCGATGCAGGCGCTGCAGATCGTCACCGGCAAGGCGTTGCCGGGCTGGCTGCATCCGGGACGCTCCGGCGCGATCCAGATCGGCCCGCAGAACGTGCTCGGCTATTTCGGCGAGCTGCATCCGCGCGCGCTGGAAGCCCTGCACGCCGACGGCCCGCTGCTCGCCTTCGAGGTGATTCTCGATCGGATTCCCGAGGGCAAGCAGAAGGCCACGCGTGCCAAGCCGACGCTGGAGTTGTCGGCATTCCATCCGGTGTCGCGCGACTTCGCCTTCATCGTCGATCGCTCTGTTCGCGCCGGCGACATCGTCCGCGCCGCGCAGGGCGTCGACAAGAAGCTGATCACCGGCGTCGCGGTATTCGACGTCTATGAAGGCAAGGGCATCGACGAGGCGAAAAAGTCGGTCGGCATCGCGGTGACGATTCAGCCGCGCGACAAGACCCTGACCGATCAGGAAATCGACGCGATCGGCGGCAAGATCGTCGCCGAAGTCACCAAGAAGACCGGCGGCGTGCTGCGGGGCTGAGTTGGGCCCGTCATCCCGAGGCGCGACGGGACGCGCACGATCCGGCTTGCTACGCGGGGAGAGATTCTGGATCCCCGCGCCCTCTCCGCGTCATGGCCGGGCTTGTCCCGGCCACCCACGGAAACATCAGAAGCCTCGCCAGTGGGCGTGGATGGCCGCGACGAGCGCGGCCATGACGTGGTGGCCAAGTGCCCGATCGGCTCGACAGCAGGTTCAGCAGGCTCTGAGCGGCGCGCCGTCCGCAACCCGATCAGCGCCTCCCCGGCCAGCCGAGCTCGCCGGCATTGGCGCCCGTGGCACCCCGCTCGCGGCGCTGCTTCGGCTTGCGCGCCGCCGGCTGCGCCGGCTGATCGGTCTTCACCCCGCCGAGCCGCTTCAGCGCGGCGTCGGCGGCGCGTTCGCCACTGTCCCAGGCGCCGTCCACGGTGCCCCACAGCGTCTCGTGGGTGGCTTCGCCGGCTAAAAACAACGGCCCGATCGGTTCGCTCAAAACCCGACGGGACGACTGCCCGCCCGGCACCGCCGCCGACATCGCGCCCTGCACCAAGGGCTGCGCATTCCAGCGCGTCGCAACCGCCTTCTTGACATCGGCCACCGCATCGCTGCCGAATAGCTTGCTCAGCCATTCCTTGGCAAAATCGATCATCGCCGCCTCGCCCTGCGCCGCGAGGTCACGGCCGAAGCCGCCCGCGACGTCGACCGTACACAGCGAGCTGCCGCCGATATTGGCGGCCAGGAAGGCGGTGCGGGCGTCGCTACTCTGCTCGATCATGATCTCGTCCTTGGGCAATCCGAGCGGATTGCCGGACAACAACAGCGCCACGTGATCGTAGCTGCCGAGCGTCAGCTTGGCGGCGGCGTCGAGCTGCCGCTTCGGCAGCTCCGGGCTGAACTTGATGGCGCCGGACGCCAGCACGTTGCTCGAGACCGTGACGATCACCGCGCGGGCTGCAATGCGCCCGGCCGCGGTCTCGACGCCGACGTCGCGGCCGCTCCAGGTGATTCGCGTCGCCGGCGCCGACAGCGCCACCGGCAACCCCTCGCCGAGCTTGGCGATCATGGTGCCGAGCCCCTGGCGGCACGCCACCATGGCGTTGCGATCCTGCGCGCGGAACTGATCGAGCGCCGAGAGGTCTTTCAGGTCCTTGCCGGAGGCGTAGGGTCCGAGCAGAAACTCGACGGTTGCCGCCCAGTCGCCGAGGTCCTTCGGCAGCGCCGCGGCGCAGGACAGATCGGCCTTGCGGGCGGCGTCGTCGATGGCGCGGTTGGCGCGCACCAGGGTGGCCAAGAGATCCTCGGTCTCGCCCGGGCGGGCGTTGCGGCGGCCGATCCGCAGCCGCTGCCCGGGCGGCGCCGGCGCGACGTCGAGCCCGACGCTGCGGCCGAGCTTGATCATCGGGTTGCTGTCGGGATTGTGCAGCCAGCGCGCGCCGCGATCGAACGGAACCTCGAAGCTGGCGTTGTCGGTGAGGCAGCGGCCGCCGATCTGCGTCCCGGCTTCGATCACGATCACCTTGCGATTGGCGGCAACGATGCGGCGCGCCGCGGCGATGCCGGCGGCGCCAGCGCCGATCACCACCACGTCGGCCTCGCGCGGCAACGGCGCGGCGAAGGCGATGCCGCGCAGCGCGGGAGTCAGCGCCAGGGCCGCCGACGCCGACAGGAACTCGCGGCGAGACATCGTCATCAGGGGTTTCCGCAACTTGACGTTCGAGGGTGATCGCAGCGAACTTGCCGCATCGCGGCTTGGCCAGCAACATGGTTACGCAATGGTTCAGGCGATGCTGAGGCAAATGAACCAAATTGCAACGGCTTGTGCCCATGCTCCGGGCTGGCAGGCAGGCAGCCGGAGACAGCGCTCATGGGCGTCGTGTTGGATCGAATCGGCAAGTTGATCGCGGATTACCTTCAGAAGGAGGTGCCGGGCTATGAGCCGTTCACCCCGAGCGATCCCGACCATCTGCGCGCCAGCATGCAGCCCGGCGACGTGCTCTTGGTCGAAGGCAACAACCGGGTCTCCGGCATCATCAAATATCTGACGCAGTCGACCTGGTCGCACGCCGCCCTCTATGTCGGCCCGATCGACGGCGCCGCGGAGCCCGACGGCGAGCCGCATGTGCTGATCGAGGCCAATATCGGCGAAGGCGTCGAGACCTCGCCGTTGTCGCGCTACTTTCCCTATCACACAAGGCTGTGCCGCCCGGTCGGGCTGTCGCATGAGGACCGCAACACGGTGTGCCGCTACGCCATCAACCGGATCGGCTTCGGTTACGACACCAAGAACATCCTCGACCTGATGCGCTATCTGTTTCCGTTGCCGGTGCCGCAGCGCTGGCGGCGGCGGCTGATTGCGCTCGGCTCCGGCGATCCGACGAAAATCATCTGTTCGGCGCTGATCGCGCAGGCGTTCGATTCGGTGCGCTACCCGATCCTGCCGAAGGTCACCCGCGCCGGCTCCCGCGCCGCGCGCCGCGAGATCTTGCAGATCCGCGATTCGTCGCTGTACATGCCGCGCGACTTCGACATCTCGCCGTATTTCAACATCGTCAAGCCGACCATCGTCAGCGGCTTCGACTACACCGCGCTGCATTGGGCCGACAAACAGAAGCCGCTGAGCGAGGTGCCGGACCCGGCCGATCCGTTTCACGGCGCGATCGAGCCGCCGCCGCAGCACGCCGCCGAGGCGGTTGACCCGCCGCCGCGGCAGGCCCCAGACGCAGCCCTCGTCGAACGCGTCCGCGTCACCGAGCATTTCACCGTGGTCGATTATGTCCCGGCGCAGCTGCCGCGCCGCGAGCGCGTCGCCTAGCGCGGCGGCGGCGCCTCTTGTCGAAGCCGATCGACATGGCTACCTCTGGCGAGGATTTCCACAGAGGACCTCGCGATCATGCTCGACGCCGCCATCAAGGCCCTGACCCAGATCCTGGCGCCGCCGATGCGCGCCATCCTGTACCGCTCGATCGGCTTCGCCCTGGTGCTGATCACCGTGATGGCGATCGGGCTGCAGCGCGCGCTGAGCTGGTTCGCGGAATCCGGCGAGGTCTGGGCGGAGACCGCGCTCGGCTCCAGCTTCCACGCCCCGCTCAACATCCTGGCCTGGATCCTGTCGATCGCCGCAGGCCTCGGCGTGGTGCTCGGCGCGGTGTTCCTGATGCCGGCGGTGACCTCGCTGGTGGCCGGCTTCTTCGTCGACGACGTCGCCGAACACGTCGAGCGCGAATACTATCCCGACGAGCGGCCCGGCGTCGCGCTGCCGTTCGGCCGCGCGATCACCGAAAGCACCAAGGCCGCGCTGCTGACCATTCTGGTCTATCTGTTGGCGCTGCCGTTCGTGTTCGTCGCCGGCGCGGGCTTCATCGCGTTCTTCATCGCCACCGCCTGGCTGCTCGGCCGGGAATATTTCGAGCTCGCGGCGATGCGGTTTCGCCCGGTGGCCGAGGCCAAGGCGATGCGCAAGGAATACGGCACCACAGTGTTTATGGCCGGTCTGGTGATTGCCGCCTTCGTATCGATCCCGATCGTCAACCTGGCGACGCCGCTTTTCGGCATGGCGTTCATGGTGCACATGCATAAGCGCCTGAGCGGCCCACGGCCGGAGCTGATCGACGTGCCGCGGCGGACTGATCTGCCGGTGGCGTGAGGGCGGATTTATTAGGGCTTTGGCACCATGGTCACGGCTGACGGATCACGCTGGCCCTCGCAACACCGCTTGATCGGCCTTCCGTGGAATGGCTACTGGAATGGCTGCGTCGAACCAAAAACAAAGCTGTCATTCCGGGGCGCGAGTGGCGTGAGCCACGAGCGAACCCGGAATCCAGTATTCCAGGGCGGTGAGTACTGGATCCCGGGTTCACTCGCAGCTTCGCTGCTCGTGCCCCGGGATGACAGTTAGTTGTGTTGCCACTCAGCGCGCACAGCGTCGTCGTGTTCGTGGGCGAGGTGATGGGTCGCGAGTGAGGTGAACCGCTCCGCTGCCAGCAATTGCGAGAGCGCCCACACCGCGGCGCCGCGGACCAGCGGGTTGTCGTCGCTCGCGAGCCGCTCGGCCTCGGCCACAAGGCTGGCGTCACCTGAATTGCCGATCGCGATCAGCACGTTGCGGAGGAAGCGGTCGCGGCCGATGCGTTTGATCGGCGATTTGGCAAACAGCGCGCGAAACGCCGCGTCGTCGAGCCGCGCCAAATCCGCCAGCGACGGCGCCCGCAGCGCCTCGCGGGCGGCGAGCTTGGTCTCGCGGCCGACCGCGGCGAACTTGTTCCACGGGCAGACCGCGAGACAATCGTCGCAGCCGTAAATGCGGTTGCCGATCGCACGGCGGAATTCGCGCGGGATCGCAGCCTTGTTCTCGATCGTCAGATAGGAGATGCAGCGCCGCGCATCGAGCCGGTACGGCGCGACGAACGCGTCGGTCGGGCAGGCATCGAGGCAGGCCCGGCAGGAGCCGCAATGATCGATCTCGGGCGTGTCGCGCGGCAACTCCAGCGTGGAAAAAATCGCGCCGAGAAACAGCCAGGAGCCGAGTTCGCGCGACACGAGATTGCTATGCTTGCCCTGCCAGCCGAGCCCGGCGGCCGCAGCCAGCGGCTTCTCCATCACCGGCGCGGTGTCGACGAACACTTTGACGTCGCCGCCGGCCTGCGCGATCAGCCAGCGCGCCAGCTGCTTCAGCCGCGGCTTGATCAGTTCGTGATAATCGTCGCCCTGCGCATAGACCGAAATCGCGCCTTGCCCGTGCGCCCCGAGGATCGCCCGCGGATCGGCGTCGGGGCCGTAATTCATCCCCAGCATGATCACCGAGCGCGCCTGCGGCCAAAGCACCCGCGGATCGGCACGGCGGTCGCGATGGTTCGCCAGCCAGTCCATGTCGCCATGCAGGCCGGCGTCGAGAAACGCGTCGAGCCTTTTGCTAATTCCTTCGATCGCATCGACGCCGCAGACCCCGACAGCGTCGAAGCCGAGCGCGCCGGCTTGCGCGCGTAGCGAATCGCTCAGGCTCTCGCTCATGACGAGGCAGTCGAAGGTGCCGCTGATGCGGTCGCCCTGCGACGATTGCCCGGCGCGTTCAGAAATCCAGATCGACGTAGGTGCGCGAGGCCGGCACGCCGGCCAGCCATTCGCTCAGCAGCGGGCGGAACGACGGCCGGGATTTCACCCGCGCGTACCACGCCTTTGCGGCTTCGTCCTCGGTCCATGGCACGTCGCCCAGATAGTCGATCGCCGACAGATGCGCCGCGGCGGCAAGGTCTGCGTAGCTCAATTGATCGCCGGCGAGAAAGTTGCGGGTGCGCGCCAGCCAGCCGATATAGGCTAGATGATAGCGCACATTGGCGGTCGCGGCGCGGATCACGTCCATCGCCGGCGGGCCGCCGCCGTCCTCCTCGCTCATGAAGCGCTTGTAGATCCGCTCGGTCACCAAGGGGCCGCTGGCCTCCTCGAAGAACTTTTCGTTGAACCACGACACCAGCCGCCGCACCTCGATGCGGTCGTCCATCACGGTCGGCAGCAGCCTGCGGTCGCCCAAGCTCGGACCGTGGCTTTCGTCGAGGAACTCGCAGATCACCCCGGCGCCGGGAATCGCCGGGCGGGCGTCGGCGATCAGCACCGGCGTGGTTCCGGCCGGGTTGAGCGCCAGGAACGCGGCGCGCCGCTCCCATGGGCGCTCCTCCACCAGCCGCAAATCCAGGCCGTGTTCTCCCAGGGCCAGGCGGACGAACCGCGACAGCGGGCAGAACGGGTGGTGAAACAACGTGTACATGACAACCTTGATAGGGATCGGATGCTTAACAAATCCTCTCCAACCGGCTTTTCCAAGCCGGCAAAATCCGCGGCTGACGCGAGCCGGACGGGGTCGGCATCTTTGGCGTTGCGGCCAAAGGGCGAATAGGCGAGAAGAACCCGGCTTTTTTCCGGGCCGATCCGCACCATAACCCAGGCCATTTCATGCTTTCCGATGTCTTAAGGGCGGTCATCCTCGGCGTCGTCGAGGGTGTCACCGAGTTCCTGCCCGTCTCCTCGACCGGCCATCTGCTTCTCGCCGAACGGTTTTTCGATCTCGGCGAGACCAACTTCTGGAAGAGTTTTGCGATCCTGATCCAGCTCGGCGCGATCCTTGCGATCCTCGCGCTGTATTTCGCCCGGTTGTGGCGCGTGGCGCTGGGGATGTTCTCGGATCCCGCGGCGCAGCGCTTCGTCATCGGCGTGCTGGTGGCGTTCCTGCCCGCCGCGGTGATCGGCGCCATCGCCGGGGGGTATATCAAAAGCTACCTGTTCAACCCGTGGGTGGTGTGCTTCTCGCTGATCGTCGGCGGCGCCATTCTGCTC
Source organism: Rhodopseudomonas rhenobacensis (assembly GCF_014203125.1). GTDB lineage: Bacteria > Pseudomonadota > Alphaproteobacteria > Rhizobiales > Xanthobacteraceae > Rhodopseudomonas_A > Rhodopseudomonas_A rhenobacensis. Next base: position 25,377 of record NZ_JACHIH010000021.1, on the reverse strand, counting down.
TGGGTCGATCAGCTCGACCTCGAGCCGCATGAGCACGACGCGATGGCGTTTCCGCTGCCGATGTATCTTTACATCGGTTGCGCGCAATGCCTGGCGATGATCCCCGGGGTGTCGCGTTCCGGCGCCACCATCGTCGGCGCCATGCTGCTCGGCGCCGACAAGCGCGCCGCGGCGGAATTTTCGTTCTTCCTGGCGATTCCCACCATGGTCGGCGCCTTCGTGTACGATCTCTATAAGAATCGCGCCGACATGACGATGGATCACTCGGTGATCGTGGCGATCGGCTTTGCGGTGTCGTTCGTCACCGCCATTATCGTGGTGAAAACCTTCCTGACTTACGTCACCCGGCACGGCTTCGCGCTGTTCGCGTGGTGGCGGGTGATCGTCGGCACGCTCGGCCTGATCGCGCTGGCGCTCGGCAAATAGGCTGAGCGGCACCGATCAAGGCCTGGTGTCCCGGACGTGAAGCAGCGCCCTTGCGCGGCTTCATGAGCCGGGACCATTCCAAACATCGCGTTCCGTAACGGCCCCGGCTCGCAGCGCCCCACGCCGCAGACGCGGCGCGGAGCGCAGCGTCCGGGGCAGGTTTTTTCTCAATTCATCGACACTGAGTCGGTCGTCAGCCAGCCAAGCGCTCAGGAGCTCTTCGGCTCGACGACCTTGCGCTGGAACTGGCCGGTGGCGCGGAACCGCCACAGATAGGACGGCGCGATCGCCTGCAGCGAATCCGCCGCGATGCCGAGTCCGTTCAGCGTCAGCCCGGCGGCCTTCGCCGCCTCCGACACCACATTGTCGACCTGCAGCAGCGCGACCTGGTCGGGCGTCAGTTTCAGCGCCCCGGGGGCGAATTGCAGCAGCTTCGCCTGCATCCGCGCCAGCCCGAACGGCAGCGACAGCAGGATGCGGCGGCGCTGGATCACGTCGAGGATGATCTCGATGACCTGCCGCATGGTCAGCACTTCCGGGCCGCCGAGCTCGTAGGTGGCGCCGGCGCGGGCACGGCCGTCGACCGCCTCCGCCACCGCGGTGGCGACGTCGCCGACATAGACCGGCTGCAGCCGGGTGGCGCCGCCGCCGATCAGCGGCACCACCGCCGACATCCGCGCCAATGCTGCGAATCGGTTGGTGAACTGGTCCTCGGGGCCGAACACCACCGAGGGCCTGAAAATCACAGCCTGCGGCACCGCGGCGAGCACGGCCTTTTCTCCGGCGGCCTTGGAGCGGGCATAGAGCGACGCTGAGTGCTCGTCGGCGCCGATCGCCGAGACATGCACCATGCGGGCGCCGACCGCGGCTGCGGCCTCCGCAATGGCGCCGGCGCCCTGCGCCTGCACCGCCTGGAATTTCTGCCGCCCGCCCTCGGCCAGGATGCCGACCAGATTGACCACGATGCCGGCGTCGCGCACCGCGGCCTTGACCGAATCGGGATAGCGCAGATTGGCCTGCACCGCGTGGATCTGGCCGACCTTGCCGAGCGGCTGCAGGTGCCCGGTCAATTCCGGCCGCCGCACCGCGACCCGGATCCGGTAGTCGCGCTTGGCCAGCGCGCCGATGACGTGGCGGCCGAGAAACCCCGAGCCGCCGAAAACCGTGACGAGGGTGTCCAAATTCGAGGCCATGGCGGGGATCCTATCACGGGACATCGATGCGGCGGCTTCGAGAGCGCTCTTGCATCGGCTTTGCAGCAATGCGGTTTTGGCGTTTTCGCGCTGCGTCGTCAACCAAACGGTGCACGAGCGGCCGCTTCGGCATTTCCGATTTGACAAGCGCCCCCCCGATCCGTACTAACCCGCCCGGGCCCAGGTGGCGGAATTGGTAGACGCGCTGGCTTCAGGTGCCAGTGGCTTCACGGCCGTGAAGGTTCGAGTCCTTTCCTGGGCACCACTCGCGATAGATGTCGCTGAGATTGCTGAACTCCCGGCATCGCAGGGGTTGTGGCCGAGGCTCTGGTCGATGGAGCGTGCGCCGCATGATCGTGCAGAGGCACGTCCCTGGACGCACGATCGCGTGCCTGTTCGGCGTCCGGCCATGCATCCCCGCCGACCGGCGAATCACCGCCTGCACGCCGCCGATTCGCCGCGAAGCTCCGGCCGAACATCCACACCCTCGTTGAGGCGAGGGCGCACCGGCGCGTCACGCAACGCGGGCTGCGCCCGTCCGAGCTACAATGACTCCTTGCGCAACGCGTCATAGGCCTGCGCGAATCCCTTGAACGACACCGGGATGGCGACGTCCTGCTGCGCGGCGTCTTTCAGCGAAAGCGTGCCGTTGGCGGTCAGGGTGCGCAATTTCTGCAGGCTCTCCTCCTTGAGGGCGAACTCGGCGAAGCAGGCGGTCGGCACGCAGCGCGTATAGACGGTCTCGACGCCGGGCTCCCTGGCGTCCGCCGTGAATTTCACGCCGGCCGGCAGCCAGACATTGATCGGGACCTGCACCACGACTTTCATCGGCGCGGTCTTGGTCGGCCGGCCGATCGCGATCTTGGTCACCGGATTGGCCTGCCCCGGCGCCTGCGTCGCCTGCGCCATCTCGCAGATCTTCTGCTGCGAGGGCGCGGCGATCTCGCACTGCACGGTCCAATCCTGATAGGTCGCGGTGGTTCGCTGCGGCGCCGGTGGGCTTTGCACCGCGGGCGGTTGTTGCGCATCGGCCGGGGTCAGCCCCGCAGCGGACAGCAGCGCGAAAATCCAAAGCGCCTGGCCTGGTCTGTTGATCATCGAAACTCTTTCAAATGCGCCGAGCTCTCACCGGCCAAAGCGCTTGTCGGCGTAGAACACGCGGCAGCCCGGCGGGACCGATCGCGAGGACGAGGGAGGAGTGCACGGCTCGGCCGTCGCGTCGCCGGAGCCCAGCGTGCGGACGCCGACATCGAAGCCCGTGGCCGGCCAGGGAGGGTTGCCGTTGCCGAGCGTGCTGGCGAACGGGGCAGGGTCGGAGGACAGGACGGGCGAAGGCGATGGCGGGGATGGCGGCGGGGGTGCGGGCGGCGAGGGCGCGTCCGCCGCGGTGACGATCCAGCTGCCGTCGATCCGCGCCGCAAGCGTGTAGTTCGGATTGCTCAGCGCCCCGGCGACCGTGAGCGTGTAGGGGCTCTGGGCGACGCTCGAGGTGCTGGTGATGCCGAACGAGTTGAACAGCCCGCCGAGCACCGCGATCGACTCGCCGTTCTGCAGGCCGCTGGCCGCGAGGCCCGGATTGGCGGGCGACGTGCCATACACCGAACTGCCGCCGAGCGCCGTCACCGTGACGGCGGCGGGGGTCACGGTCCAGATCCCGCTGTTGCGGGCGACGATGGTGTAGTTGGCGTTGCTCGAGGTCCCGGCGACCGTGAGCGTGTAGGGGCTCGAGGCCACGCCCGAGGTGTTGGTGATGCCGAACGAGTTGAACAGCCCGCCCAGCACCGCGACCGACTCGCCGTTCTGCAGGCCGCTGGCCGCGAGACCCGGATTGGCGGGCGACGTGCCATAGACCGAACTGCCGCCGAGCGCCGTCACCGTGATGTCGGCCGGGGTCACGGTCACGATGCCGCTGCCGCCGGTCACGGTGTAATTGGCGTTGCTGACGCTGAGGCCGGCAAGCGCACCGCCCGCCGAGGTCAGCACCTGCGCGCCGGCATTCGCCGACGCCATGGTGCCGACGCCGGACAGCCCGGCATTGTCGCCCATGACCAGGTTGTCGACGGTGAGACCGGCTGCCGGCGCCGCGGTGGTGCCGCTATAAGTTTGTGTGCCGGACAGCGTGACGGCGCGCGCCGCGATGGTTCCGACATTGCCGGACGCCGTGGTGCCGGGCAGGACGTAGCCATAGACCGCGGCGCTGCCGTTGCTGATCGATGCGACGCCCAGTCCGGTGGTCGTCACGGTGAGCCCGGTCCCGGCATTTGGGGTGGTGTAGCCGGCGGTTCCGGGCGAGCTGTAGGTGACGATGTCGCCGTCGATCAGGCCGGTCGCGGTCAGGTTCGACGACGCCAGCGTCGCGGTGAGATTGCCGTCATAGGTCTTGGTCACGCTGCCGGTCAGAGCCGCGGTCAACACCGGCGCCACGCTGTAGAGGAAGCCGTTGCCGGTCGCCTGCGCCACCGCCGTCACGCCGTAGCTCGCCGCATATTGCTTGAAGTCGTAGGCGAGCCCGCCGCGGTCATCCGCTCCGGGATCGCCGGAATACACCAGCCACCGCCCGGTCGCGGCGGACAGCGCGTCGGCGCCGCGGCTGTTGACGAAGCTGGTGCCCGCCACCAGCGTGGCGTCGCCGTTCGACGAACTCACTTTTCCGCCCGACGCGATGCCGAGGCTGCCCGCGGACGTGATCAGCAGGGTGTTGGATACGGTGAGCAGCTGATCGATGCTGAACGCGCCGGAGGCGGCGATCGAAAGTTCTGTGGCGGCGTTCGGGGTCAACACTCCGCCCGGCGTGCCGAACACCAGATCGCCTGTCGCGGTGGCGCCGACCGCGCCGGCCAGGCCGGCGGCGACCGCCGACAGCGTGCTGGCATCGGTCGCCACCGAGAGCGTGCCTCCGCGCAAATCCAGATTCTGCACCGCGCCGGTGGCGCCCTGCACGAAGGCGTTGGCCTTGACGGTGTTGCCGGCGACGTAAGTGAAGACGTCGCTGCCCGCGGCGATCGCGCCCTGCGGCATCACCGCGTAGTAATAGCCGTTGGCGCCGGTGCTGACGGCGCCGCCGGCGAACGCGGCGCCGTTGACGGTGCCGCCGACCAACGCGCCGGCCAGCGCCGCGCCGCCCGCCTGATACGCCATGCCGGACACCGCCTGCGGCGAGCTGCCGGCGACGAATTGCCAGGAGAGATAGGGATACAGACCGGCGCCGGTGCGCCAGACCGAGCCGAAGCCCGCCGGCAGGCTGCCGCTCTGCAACTGCGCCGTGGTCAGGCCCGTGACATTGGCGGACTGGTTCTGGCTGTCGGAGCCCATGCCGTTCGACCGGCCGCTGGTGTCGGCGTCCCAATACGACGACGTCACGCTGCTGTAGTTGGAGCCGATCAGTCCTCCGACATTGCTGGTGCCGGAGACCATGCCGGTGGAATAGCTGGTCTGCACCGCGCCGCCGAGACTGTTGGTGCCGAGCAGGCCGCCGACCTGGTCGCCGCCGCGGACCGTGCCGGTGGCATAGCTGTCGGTAATCGTTCCGGTACTCAGGCCGACCAGCCCGCCGGTGTTGACCGTGCCGGTCACCTGTCCGGTGGCGAAGCTGCTGGTGATGGTGTTGAGATTGTATCCGACCAGCCCGCCGACATAGAGCTTTCCCGATACCGCGCCCGTGGCGTAACTCGATTGCACGACGCCGTTGTTCCCTCCGGCCACGCCGCCGGTGGAGTTGCCGGACCCCGTGCTGGCGACCGAGCCGGTCGAGTAGCTGCCTTGCAGCGTGGAAATGGCGGTGCTCACGTTGCCCACCACCCCACCGATATTGCTGCGGCCGGATATCGAGCCGCCGACCAGGCCGATATTCGATACGGTGCCGTCGAGCAGGAAGCCGACCAATCCGACCTGATCCCGGGAGCCCGCATTGATGGTGAGCCCGGTGACGGTGTGGCCGAGTCCGTCGAGCTTGCCGCTGTAGGCATTGGCAACGTTGAACGTCGGGAAGTCGGCGATCACCGCCCGTGTATAGGTGGTGCCGGTGGCGATCAGATTGGTCGCCAGGGCATAATTGCCGGTGACCCCGGCGCCGTAGACCGTCAGGGCCGTGCCGTTGACCGCATTGCGGCCGTCGATCGCATCAAGCTGCGCCATCGTATAGGCCAGCGTGTAGGCAGCGCCGTTCAGCATGAACGTGCCGCCATTGTCGGTCGCGCCGTAGTCGATCGACGCGCCATTGCCGAAAGAGAGCCCGGTCGTCGTGAGGCCGGCCTGCGCCGCCGCGGTCAGCACCACGGCGCCCGCGCCGGTGACGCTGATCGGCGCGTTGATGGTCAAGGCGCCGGCCGCGGCCAGCGTCAAGCTGTTGGCGCCGGCGAGCGTGATCGGCGCGCTGACGATCAGCGCGGCATTGCTCGCGGTGGTCCGCACCGTCAGCGCGGAGGTAATGGTCAGCGGCTGATCCAGCGTGAAGCTGACGCCGGTGGCCGACAGCATCGCCGGCAGCGTCGCGACGAAGGCCGGGGTCGAGGCGAAACCCAGCACCGAGGCGAAACCGGCGGCCGAATAGGTCAGAGCCGACGTCACGAAATTGCTGCTGCCGCCGAGGATATCGAGGCCGGTGGTGGTGCCGGTCGCCCGGGCGATCGCGGCGCCGTTCTGCGCGCCGGTGGCGACGTCTGCCGCGGTGGTCGTCAGCACCAGCGTTCCTGCGGATGAGATCGATCCCATCGGCACCGCGAAGTAGTAATAGCCGTTGGCGCCGGTGGTGACCGGGGCCTGTGCCACGCCGCCGACCGTCAGCCCCACCTGCACGGCGCCATTGGCGCCGGAGGCCGCCACGGTGCTGCCGGCATCCTGATAGGCGATGCCCGAGATCGCCTGCACGCCGCCGGGGAACAGGCTCACCAGATAGGGATAGAGACCCGCGGTGCCGCTGGCGGCGCCGCCGGAGAAGGCCGCGCCGAGCGTCGCGGTCGTCGTGCCCTGCAACTGCGCGGTGGTGAGGCCGGTGACGCCGGTCAGGTCGCCGCCGGCGGCGATCCCGACGGACCGGCCGCTGGTGAGGGTGTCCCAAAACGTGTCGGTGACGCTGCCATCGTTGAACCCGACCACGCCGCCGGCATTGGCGCCGGCGCTGACCGCGCCGGTGGCGTAGCTGGTCCGCACGGTGGCGCCGTAATTATTCGTGCCGATCAGTCCGCCGGCGGTGTCGTTGCCCAGCACCGCACCCACCGCGTAGCTGTTCTGGACCGTGCCTGGGTTGTCGTTGTAACCGACCAGACCGCCCGTCACATCACCGCCGGTCACCGCGCCGGAGGCGTAGCCGCCATCGATCGTGCCGTTGTTGTAACCGGCCAGACCGCCGGTCGCAAAGCTCCCCGACACCGTCCCGGTGGCGTAGCTGGTCTGGATCGTCTGGTTGTTTTGACCCACCAGGCCGCCGACAAAATTGACGCCGACCACCGCGCCCGAGGCGTGGCTGTCGACGATGGTGCCGCCGCTGGCGCCGCCGACCAAACCGCCGGTGTTGTCGGCGCTGCCGGTGACGGTGCCGGTGGCGTAGCTGTTCTGCACCGTCGGGGTGCCGAAATTGGTCGCGCCGATCAGTCCCCCGGTATTGTTGGCGCCGAACACCGCGCCGGTGGCGTGACTGTTCTGGACCACCGAGGCCGCGGTGCTGATGCCGACCAGACCGCCGGTGCTGTTCAAACCGATTGTCACGCCGGTGGCGTAGCTGGCGTCGACGGTGCCTTCGTTGTTGCCGATCAGCCCGCCGGTATTGTCGCCGGTCCCGGTGACGGCGCCGGTGGCGTAGCTGCTCTGGATCAACGCATTGCCATAGCCCACAAGCCCGCCGACGTTGTTCACTCCAACCACGATTCCCGAGGCGTAGCTTCTGTCGATGGTGCCGACGTCGTTGTATCCGATCAGCCCGCCGGTATTGTCGCCCGTCGCGGTCACGGCGCCTGCAGCGAAGCTGTTGGTCACGGCCCCGCTGTTGTTGCCGACCAGTCCGCCGATGGAGTTGGCGCCCGACACCGCGCCGGTGGCGGAGCTGTTCTGAATTGAAGCATTGCTGGCGCCGACAAGCCCGCCGACGCTGTTGATTCCGATCACGACTCCCGAGGCGTTGCTCGCGTCGATGCTGCCACCGTCATTGTACCCGACGAGACCGCCGACATTGTCGGCCGTGCCGGTGACGGAGCCGGTGGCGTAGCTATCGGTAATCGCCTCGGTGCTGTTGCCGACCAGTCCGCCGACATAGTTGGCGCCCGACACCGCGCCGGTGGCGTGACTGCCGTCGATGGTGCCGCCGCCGGCGCCGCCGACCAGCCCGCCGGTGTTGTCGCCGCTGCCGGTGACGGCGCCGGTCGCGTAGCTGTTCTGCACCGTCGGGGTGCCGAAATTGGTCGCGCCGATCAGTCCGCCGGTGTTGTTGACGCCGGACACCGTGCCGGTGGCGTAGCTGTTCTGCACGATCGACGTGTTGTTACTATACCCGACCAAGCCGCCGGTGCTGTCGGTGCCGGTGATCGCGCCGCTGGCGAAGCTGCCATCGACGGTGCCTTCGTTGTTGCCGACCAGGCCGCCGGTGTTGTCCGCGCCGGTCACCGTGCCGCTGGCATGACTGTTCTGAATGGTCTGGGTGCTGTAGCCGACCAGGCCGCCGACCTTGTTGACCCCGGACACCGCGCCGGTGGCGTAGCTGCCGTCGACGGTGCCGCTGGAGTGATCGCCGATCAGACCGCCGGTGGCATCGCCGGTGCCGGTCACGGCGCCGGTGGCGTAGCTGTTGAGGATGCTGAGCGCGCCGAAATTGTCGGCGCCGATCAGGCCGCCGGTCCGGGTGTTGCCAGTGACGGCGCCGGTGGCGTAGCTGTCCTGCACCGTCAGCTGGTTGTATCCGACCAGCCCGCCGGTGTTGCCGTCGCCGCCGACCGTGCCGCTCGCATAGGTCGCGGTCAGGGTGCCGGCGTTCAAGCCGACCAGGCCGCCCGTGGAGTCGCCGCCGGTGACGTTGCCGGAGGCGTGGCTGTTCTGGATGATCTGGTTGTTGTAGCCGGCGAGGCCGCCGGTGTTGTTCAAGCCCGACACCGTGCCGGTCGCGTAGCTGGTGTCGGTGGTGCCGCCGGAATTGTTGCCGACCAGGCCGCCGGTGTTGTCGCCGGTGCCGGTCACCGCGCCGGTGGCGTAAGCGTTGATCAGCCGGCTGCCGAAATTGGTCTGGCCGACCAGGCCGCCGGTGTTGTTGACGCCGGTCACGGTGGCGGTGGAATAGCTCGACTGCACCGGCGAGGTGAAGGACAGGCCGACCAGGCCGCCGACATTCTCGTGGCCGCTGACCGTGCCGGTGACGGAGCTGCCCTGCACCGAGGCGGAATCGTCGTAGCCGATCAGCGCGCCGACGCGGTCGTAGCCGCTGACGCTGGCGTCGACGAGGCCGATGTTCGAGACGTTGCGGCCCACCTTGTAGCCGATCAGCCCGACATAGTCGCTGCCGGGCGCATCGATGGTGAGCCCGGTGATGCTGTGGCCGAGGCCATCGAGATTGCCGCGGAACCGGCTGGCGCTGGAGTCGCTGCTGTTGGTGCCGATCAGCGCCATGGTGTAGGTGGTGCCGGTGGCGATCAGATCGTTGGCGAGCGCGTAGCTGCCGGTGACGCCGGTGCCGTAGGTGGTCAGCGCGCCGCCATTGACGGCGTTGACGCCGTCGATCGCGTCGAGCTGCGCCATCGTGTAGACCAGCTTGTAGACCGTGCCGTTGAGGCTGAAGCTGCCGCCATTGTCGGTCGCGCCGTAACTCACCGAGGCGCCGCCGCCGAACGACAGCCCGGTCGACGAGATGCCGGCCTGCGCGGTCGCGGTGAGCACCAGGCCGCCGGCGCCGGTGATGGAGATCGGCGCGTTGATGACGATGCCGCCCGCGGCCGTCAGCGTCAGCGTCGTTCCCGCCGACCAGCTCAGCGGCGACGCCACCGTGATGTGGCCGGCCTGCGCGCCGCCGCTGCCGGTGGTCACCGCGACGTGGGCGGCCCCCAGCGCGGTCTGCAGCGTGGCGGCGTTGATGATGCTGTCGTCGACGCTGCCGATGAAGCCGCCGCCGGTGTTGTTGCTGCCGGTCGAGATGGTGACGTTGTAAGGATCGAGCAGCAGCGTGCCGAACGCGCCCTGCGCCGCCGAGAGGTCGGTGAAGCCGGTGTAGTCGAGCACGGCCTTGCCGGAGACCTCGGCCTCGCCGCCATGGCCGCTCTGCGCGCCGCCCTTGGCGCTGATGGTGCCGGCGAAGCTGGTCAGCCGGTCCGACCACACCGTGACGTTGCCGCCGTTGCCGGTGGTCCCCGCATTGGCGTTGATCGCGCTGCCCGCGTCGATGCTCACCGTCTCGGCGCGCTGCAGCGCGCCCTGGCCCTGCCGGCCGCCGCCGATATTGATGCTGCCGCCGCCGGTCCTGCCCGAGGCGTCGACGCTGGCGCCCTTGAGCTTGATGTCCTTGCCGGTGACGACGATGGCGCCGCCGTTGTGGCGGTGCGACGAGGCGTCGAGCCGGCCGGAGATCTTCACCCGGCCGCCGGCGCCGCCGCCGATCACGATGGCGCCGTTGTGGCCGCCGATCGAACGCGCCTGCACCAGCCCGGAAATATTCACCGCGTTGCGCGCGGCCTCGCGCGCGGTGGCGGCGCTGATGATGACGCTGCCGCCGTCGGCCTTGATGCTGCCGGAACTGCGGATCAGCGCCGCCTTGCCGCCCGCCGTCGTCGGCACCGCAACCTGCAGGAAGCCGTCGCCGGAGAAATCCAGCGTGGCACTTTCGCCGGAGCCGAGCCCGACCTTGCCGAGCGGCACGTCGATGCTGCCGGCATTCGACACCGTGCCGCCGAGCAGCGCCGCGAAGCCGCCGCGGCCGACCCGGATGGCGCCGGCGTTACTCACCGCCGCGGACGCGCCGTTGCCGGTGAAGCCGCGCTTGCCGCTCTGGAAATCCGCATCCGAGATGCCGAGCGTCGAGGCGACGAAGCCGCCGCCGGTGTCGACGGTGCCGCTGCGGGTGATCGCGATGCCGTTGGGATTGACCAGATAAACCTGACCGTTGGCGGTGATCGAACCGGCGATGGTCGAGGGCGTCGCGCCGGTGACGCGGTTGAGCAGCGCCGACGCCGCATTGGGCTGCTGGATGGCGACCGCGGAGCCTTGACCGACCGAAAAGCTCTGCCAGTTGATCACCGCGCTCGGGGTGGTCTGGGTGATGTTGAGCTGGGTCGCCGACGGCGTGGCGATCGCGGCGCCGCCCGCCGCGACGCTGCCGCCGACCGGCAGGTTTTGCGCGCGCGCCTGACCCGGCACGAAGGACGTCGTCAGCGCGGTGCTCGCCAGCAGGATCGCCAGGGTCAGACGGCGCCGGACGTCGAACTCCGAATAGGGCGGCGCGGCGCGAAGCCGCTCGACGCCGGGGGCGGAGTTCGACGCGGGACAGGGGCTGGCTCGTCGCATCGTCAAAACCTCTGGTGAATATCGCGTCGCAGGACTCAAAATCGGATCGCGGTCACGACGGTGAAGCGATGGCTCGCCGCAACGCCGTCGTCGCGGGTGGCGCGGCCGTATTCCAGAACGAGCGTACCGTTCGACAGCGCGCCGGGCTGGAAACCGCTCAGGCGCAAACCGCCGCCGAACGCCGAAGCGCCGATCCGCGCCGGCTCGAGCGCGGTCGGTCGGCGCAGAAACACTTCGCCGCGCGCCGCGAACAGGTAAGGCGCGGCGACGACGCCGTTCGGCAGGTCCGGAACGGCCACCGACCACGGCGAGGACAATTCGCCCCGGGCGACGTAGCCTTCGTCGCCGACGATGCTGCCGGCGTCGAAGCTCGATAGCCCCGAGGTGTTGGCGATGCCGAACTGTTCGGCACGCAGCAGCGCCTGGCCGAACGAGGTCTGGCCGCGAAACGCGACGTTGACCGCCAGATGGTCGAGCAGGCTCTGCGCGTAGCCGAGCGTGAGGTCGAGCTTCTGGAACGACGCCCCGGCGCCTTGCCGCGACAAGGGCAGGCTCGGCGAGGCGTCGTCGGCGGACCGCGCGCCGAGCCCGTCGAGGCCGAACGACGCCGTCACCCGGCCGGAGAGCGCGGCGCCCCAGGGCAGCAGGACGTCGCCGTCATTGCTCCAGCGGACGACGCGCAGCCGATCCTGCGCCAGCGGCACCGGAATCGCGCCGAGCAGCAGGCTTTGGGTTTCTTCCTCGGCATCGAAGCCGATTTCGCTCGACCAGTTGGCGATCCGGCCGCGCTGAATCGCGTAGCGCATGCGCAGCGACAACCGTTGGAACTCGTCGGTGGTCTGCACGCCGAACCGCGCCGCCGGCGTGGTCCGCGCGTCGGTGAACTCGGTGTTGAAGGTCAGGCCGTCGATCCACAGCGGCAGCACCACGCCCGCCGCCAGCAGCCGGTTGGTCGGATAGCGGCCGAGCAGGCCGTTGTCGCCGTCGGCCGGATGGCCGCTGCCGCGCAGATAGATCAGTTCGCCGAACCCGGCGACGCTGTTGAGGTCGACGCCGGTGCCGAGGGTGGTGCGGCCGAGCGCCGACGACAGCGTATTGTCGACACTCAGCACCGCGCTGACCGGCTGATATTTCGCCTCGATGATCAGCACCGAGGCGCCGTCGGCTTGCCCCGCCGCGATGGTCGAGCGCAAGATGCCGCCCGGCGTGTCGCCGGCGAGCAGCACGCGGCGTTCGAGGTCGCGCAAAGTGAGGCCGCGGCGTCCGACGATCGGCTGCAGGAGATGCGCGATGCGCCCGCGCAGCTGCTCCGGCACGTCTTTCAGTTCGACGCGCTCGATGAAGCCGTCGACCACGGTGAGCTTGAGCGGCGCGCCGTTGATCAGCTTCTGCGGCGGCAGCACCACGCGGACCAGGATGTAACCGGCCTGCACATAGGCGGCTTCCAGATCGCGCGCCGCGGCGAACACTTCGGCGCCCGACACCGGGCGCCCGACCAGCCGGCGTTCGAGTTCGGCGCTCGCGGCCGCGAGCTCCGCCAGGCCGCCTTGAACGGAGACGCCGGACAGCCGGACGAACAGCTTGTCCGCGCCCTGCGGCGTCGCCAGGCCCGCCACGCCCGGCAGCGCGAAGCCGCCCGGACGCTCCAGGTTCGGCCGAAAGCTCGGCGGGGTGATCTGCGAGGCCGTCTGCGCCGACGCCACAACGGGCATCATGGCCAGAGCTGTCGCGACGAGGCATCCGACAGCGGATTTGGAGGGGGCCATGCGACTCGCTTCAGATCCGGCTCGGGCGGACCGCTTCAGTTTCAAGAGACGGCCACAAGCTTGCGAGCGCTTTTATGTCGGCAGTCTGAGCGGTGTCGGCGGATCGGAAGAGCGGCGCGCCGCGAACGCCGCGGCTGCCAGTTGCGAATAGACCTTAACGGCTTCTGGGTCTCACGCAACCGCGCGCCGCCAGCAGCTTGGCGTTTCGCGATAATAATTCCAGCCGAGCGACCTCAGAGCCTTGCCGAAAATAGAACATCGAAATGACGGATCCACTCTGATTATTTCAATGCTTTATTTTCGGCCAAGCTCTCACGCCCCGCAGCAGCTCAAGCGGCCGTCGAGATCCATCATCCGCGCCTGCAGGCCCGGCCGCGCGGCGACGATCGTTTCGATTTTTTCGCGCGGCAATAGGCTGAACGCGGTCGACAGCGCGTCGGCTTCGGTGGCGGTCGGCGCCAGCACGCTGACGCTGCGGTAGCGCGAAGGACTGCGCCCGGTCGCGGGATCGAACAGATGGGTGAAACGGCCGCTCGGCTCGAAGCGGAAGCCGGCGCCGGCGCTTGTCGCCACCGCGCGGTCGGCGATCTCGATGGTCTCGGTGATCGCGTCGACCTGGTCCGGATCGGCGAGCCCGACGCGCCACGGCGCGCCATCCGGCCGCGCGCCGATCGCGCGGATCTCGCCCATGTCGACCAGCGTGGTCGACAGCCCCGCGCCGCGCAACAGCGCCACCACCTTGTCGGTGGCGTAGCCCTGCGCGATGCCGTTCAGCGTGATGCCGGCGCCGCGCTTCGCAAGCGCGATGCGGTCCGGCGTCACCAACAGCCCGTCATGGCCGACCCGCGCCAAGACCTCCGCCAAGGCATCGGCCGACGGCCCGGCGGGATCGGGGCGTTCGGCGGAGAAGTGTTGTTCGTAGAGCCGCCACAGCGGCTGCACGGTCGGATCGAACGCGCCGCCGGTCAGCGCGGCGAATTTCAGCGAGGCCTGCAGCAGCGCCACCATGTCGGGGTCCGGCGCCACCAGCACGCCGCGGCGGTTCAGCTCGCAGATCGCCGAATCGGCCTGGTACAGGCTGAACTGCCGTTCCAGCCGCCGCACTTCGGCGAGCGACAGCGCCACCAGCCGCGCCGCCGCGTCGTGATCCGGGTGATAGATCTCCAGCGACACCTGGGCGCCGAGCGCCTGGCCGTGCCAGCGCAGCGGCTCGGTGGCGGCGCGGGCGATCCCCGCACGGCCGAGCAGCCCGGCGCCGGCGGCGGTCGCCGCGATGGTGATCAGGCGACGGCGTGTCAGAGATGGCGTCGGCATCGGCCGCTCCTCGTTCAATCAGTTGGTCCGCACGTCGGAATGCTCGAGCTCGTTGGCGGCTGCCGGCGGCTCGCTGCCGAGCACGTAGTCGGCGGGGATCTTGTCGAACGTCACCACTTGCCCGCCGTTCGCCGCCACGAAGGCCTCGGCGGCGGCGCGTTCGCCGAACGGCACCGCTTCGGCGGCGCCCATGCCGCCCTGCTTGCGGCTGCCGATCACGAACAGCGCTGTCTTGGCGTCGATCCAGTTGGTTTCGCCGGGCGCGTCCCAGCTCGGCGCCCGGCCCATGTCGGAGACGTAGATGGCGCGGATGTCGCGCGGCTGGTCCGGCATCAGCGTGAAGGCGACCGCGTCGCGTGCCGAGGAAAACCAGTAGGGATCGATCCGGCTCGCGGTGATGATCTGGCCCTTGGGCCCCGGATGCTCCATCAGGTTCATGCCGCAGAACACCCCCATGGCGTCGGCGTTCAGCGCCACCGCCGGCGGCATGGTGGCGGCGGTGTTCTCTTTACAGCCTGCAAGGGCGACGACGGCGGCGAGCGCCAGGATCAGACGCAGTTTCATAATTCCCTCCGCGCAAACGACAGCATCGACAGCCCGAGCGGCACCGCGATCCACACGCCGAGCCCGAGCAGCAAGGGCCACAGTCCCGGATTGGTGCTGCCGGCGAGTCCGGCCATCCCGGAAAACTGGCTGACGTTGAAGCCGGTCAGATTGGTCAGCCGGTAGAGGTCCGTGGGGTTGAGAAACAACAGCGCATTCAGGATCGGTCCGGAAATGATGCGGCCCTGGTCGACGACGAGAATGCCGAGCAGCGCCATGTCGAACACCAGCACCATCATGAGCCAGACCCCGATCGACAGCCCCGCCGCGGTGCCGCGGTCGCGCACGAGACTCGAGATCAGATAGCCGATCGCCACGAACACCGCGCCGAGCATCACCGAACTGCCGAGCATGGCGCCGAACGCGTACCAGCTCGCCGCCAGCGACGACACACCAGTCAGCATCAAGGCGAGGCCGGCAGCGCCGTAGCCGATCACGGTGGCGAAGGCCAGAATCAGCACGTGGCCGACGAACTTGCCCAAGATCACCTGGCCGCGGCCGACCGGATAGCTGAGCAGCAAGATCATCGTGCCGCGCTCCATCTCGCCGACCACGGCGTCGTGCGAGATCAGCAGCGCGATCAGCGGCAGCAGGAAGATGGTCAGGCTGGAGAGCGACACCACGACGACGTCGAGCGCGCCGGCGCCGACATTGCCGGTCGGCGCGCTGCCGAGGAAGGTCAGCGACAGCGCGAGAGCGGCGAGCAGCAGCGTGGTCGCCAGCACCCAGCGGTTGCGCAGTCCCTCCTGGATTTCCTTGGCGGCGATGATGGCGATGGTTCTCATGCGGCCGGCTCCTGCAGATTCAGGAAATGCGCGTAGAGCTCGTCCAGCGTCGGGGCTGCGATCTCGATATTGCGCACCCGCGGATCGTCGGCTGCGGTGCGCAGCAGCATCATCTTCTGCGCGTCGTCGGCCACCAGCAGCACATGGCCTGGCGCGGCGGGATCGTGCGGCCCGTTCATCCAGTCCGGCACAGGACCGCTATCCGCAAGCTCGATCGCGACCCGGATCGGCAGCTGCGAGATCTTGCGCAGCTCGCTCATGGTGCCCTGCGCCGCCAGCACGCCGCGGTTCATGATCAGCACGTGTTCGGCGCGGTCTTCGAGTTCGTTCAGCGCGTGCGAGGAGATCAGCACGGTGGCGCCGTCGTCGCGCAATTCGTCGAGGATTTCGTAGAAGGTCTGCCGCAGCGCCGGATCGAGCCCGGTGGTCGGCTCGTCCAACAGCAGCACGCGCGGGCGACCGAGCAAGGCTTGCGCGAGGCCAAGCCGCTGCCGCATCCCCTTGGAATAGGTGCCGACCTTGCGGTCGGCGGCGGGGGCGAGACCAACGCGCTCCAGCAATGGCCAAGCGGTGGCGGGGGCGATCTGCTTCAGCCGCGCGTAGAACGCCAGCGTCTCGCGCCCGGTCAGCGCCGCATTGAAGGCGACGTTCTCCGGCAGATAGCCGAGCAGCCGGCGCGCGGAAAATTCGCCCGCGGCGGGGTCTTCGCCGAGCACCCGGATGTCGCCGTGCTCGGCGCGGATCAGACCCAGCATCAGCTTGATCAGCGTGGTCTTGCCGGCGCCGTTGTGGCCGACCAGCGCGCTGAGGCGGCCGGGCAAGAGCTCGAACGAGACGTCGCGCAACGCCCGCACCGCGCGATAGCGCTTCTCGACATGGGAGACGGTGACGGTCGCGGTCATGGCTGCCCCCGCGTCGCGGACGGCTTCGGCGGCGGCGCGATCAGCGGGCGGGTGTCGATCACGCCGCCGGGATACAGCGCCGGAAACTGGTTCTGCGCCCAGCGCAGCACCTGCACCGCCGGGCTGTTGATCAGCACTTTCGCCGACGGCGCGGTCCACAGCACGCGGTCGACCAGGTCGTTGGGCCGATAGGCGGTGTCGGCGATGCCGTCGCCGTTAAGATCGAACGCCGGGTTGTCGCTCCAGTAATTGCCGCGGCCGCCCTTCGACCAGTCGAGGTTGCGGGTGCCGACATATTTCACCTGATTGCGGTTGCCGATGAAGGCGTTGCCGGTGATCTCGTTGCCCTCCGAGCCCGCGGTGAAGTGGATGCCGATGCCGCAGCGCTCGAACCAGTTGTCGCGAAACTTGTTGTGGTTGGCGTTGTAGATGAACACGCATTTCTCCGGGCCGTCCTGCGGCGATCCGGCCTGCGCGGGCTTCGGCTCGGGCAGCATGCCCTTCTCGTCGTCGGCGCCTTCGTCGCGGCCGTTGCCGATAGTGGCGCGCGAGCCGCCGGTGACGCGGTTGCCCTCGATCGCGGCGTAATTGGCGTAGTTGAACAGCAGGCCGTAGTCGCGGTCGCGATCCGAGACGTTGCCGCGGATGGTCAGCCGGTTGGAATACATGATGGCGAAGCCGGCGTGATTGCCGATCGAGACGTTGCCGGAGACCTCGCTGTCGTTGGTGTACATGTAGTGCACCGCGAAGCGGACGTTCTCGAAGCGGTTGTTGATGAAGCGATCGTTCTTGCTGGTGATGGTGAAGATGCCGTCGCGGCCATAGCGGAACGTATTGTCGGCGATCGTCACCTCGGGCGCGTTCCACACCGAGACCCCGTTGCCGGCCTCATTGAGCCGGATATCGCGCAAG
Source organism: Rhodopseudomonas rhenobacensis (assembly GCF_014203125.1). Lineage (GTDB taxonomy): Bacteria > Pseudomonadota > Alphaproteobacteria > Rhizobiales > Xanthobacteraceae > Rhodopseudomonas_A > Rhodopseudomonas_A rhenobacensis. Next base: position 8,005 of record NZ_JACHIH010000021.1, on the reverse strand, counting down.
CCCTCGATCACATTGCCTTGCACGCGCGATCCGCTGGCGCCGTGGACATAGACGCCGAACAGATTGCCTTGCAGCCGATTGTTCTCGACCAGCGCGCGCTCGGCGCTCTGTTCGAGGAAGATGCCGGAATCCATGGTCTGCAGGTCGCGGCCGGAGCCCATGATGGTGAGGCCGCGAACGACGACGTTGGGCGCGGTGATCCTGATCACCGTGCCGGCGCCGTTGCCGGTCAGCACCGCGCCGGGCGCGCCGGCAAGCGTCAGCCGCCGGTTGACGCTGATCGCGCCCGGATGCTCGCCGGCCGCAACCGCAATGACGTCGCCGTCCTGCGCACGGTCCAGCACCGCCTGCAGCGGCTCTCCCGGCGCCACGCCGATGGTCTCCGCGACGGCGGAGCTAGCGGCGGCGGCAATTATCGCCGCGGGAATGAGACGCAACCAGAGCGACACGTGTGGTCCTCGGAGTTCGATGCGAAAGGCGTTCAACAAGATCGAGCGTATCGGTTCGTTATCGCGAGTGCGCGCCGGCCCGAAAGTCGACGCGGATGGTTGAAACGATCTCCGCTGACTTCAGTGTCGAAATTGATCGAAGCCGTGCGGCACAGCTCCCTCGCCCCGCTTGCGGGGAGAGGGTGGCTCGAATGCGCGTAGCGCGTTCGAGTCGGGTGAGGGGGCGCTGCGTGATGTCGAGGCGTCCCCTCACCCGACCCGGCTTCGCTCACGCTCCGCCGGGTCGACCTCTCCCCGCAAGCGGGGAGAGGTGCAGTCCGTGCTCGGAGCCGGAATTGGCAGCAACTTGTCGCATCAGCCGCTTCGTCGGCGATTTGCGACGCTGCTAAGTCAGCGCCCTCACACCGTCTTCGGTTCGACCAGCATGCGGCCCTTCATCTCCATGTGCATGGCGTGGCAGAACCACGAGCAGTAGTACCAATACACCCCGGCGCGATCGGCCGAGAACGTCACCGAGGCGGTGGCCTGCGGCGCCACTTCCATCTGGATGCCGTAGTTCACGATCGAGAAGCCGTGGGTGAGATCCTCGACGTCGTCGATGTTGGTGACGTAGACGGTGACCTTGTCGCCCTGCTTGACCTGGAATTTCTCCAGGCTGAACGCCGGCGCCTGCGACGTCATGTAGACCCGCACCTTGTCGCCGTCGCGGATCACCTTGGAGTCGCTCTCCAGCTTGACGCCGTCGAGCTTGGCCTGCTTCACCGCGTCCTCGAACATCGGATCGGCCCGGTTCCAGATCGAGATCGGGTTGATCTTGGAGCGGTGAACGATGGTGGCGTCATGCGGCTCGGCGAAGCTCGGGCCGTCGTGGATCAGCTTCATTTTCTCGCCGGAGATGTCGATCAGCTGATCGTTCTCTGGCTTCAACGGGCCGACATTGAGGAAGCGGTCCTTGGAGAACTTGTTCAGCGAGATCAGCCATTTTCCGTCCGCCTCTTTGGTCTGGCCCATCGAGGAGTGGTTGTGGCCGGGCTGATAGTGCACGTCGATCTTGTCGATGATCGGGTCGACCTTCTCGCCCTTGAAGGCGCGCTTGGCGAGATCGATGTTCCACTTGCAGATCTGGCTGTCGAGGAACAGCGTGGTGTAGGCGTTGCCGCGGCCGTCATAGGCGGTGTGCAACGGGCCGAGGCCGAGCTGCGGTTCGGCGACCACGACGTCGCGCGGCTTGATCTTGTCGTCGAACAGGTCGTCGAACTTGCGCACGTCCATCACCGTGACGGTCGGCGACAGCTTGCCGTTGGCGACGATGTGGATGCCGTCCGGCGCGGTGTTCATGCCGTGCGGGCTGTTGGAGACCGGCACGTAGCGGGTGTAGCGCGAGCCGTGGCGGCCGTCGATCACCGGCACGCCGCCCATTTCCTTGAAGTCGCCCTTCTTCACCGCTTCTTCGATGCGCTTGATGTTGAAGATCACCACCCAATCCTGCTCGTTGGCGGTCATCTCGGCGGCGTTGACGCCTTCTTCGGAGTTGTAGCAGGTGGCGAAGGCGTATTTGCCCTGGTAGTCGGCGTCGACATTGTCGAGGTTGCCGTCGACCATCACCTGCCAGGCCACCTTCATGGTGTCGCCGTCCACCGCGGTGAAGATCGCGTGATAATCCTTGGTCTTGTCGAGATTGCTGCCGTCGTTGGGCAGCGGCACGCGGTCTTCGCCGTTGCAGAACACGTAGCCGGTGCGCGGATATTTCTGCACCCGCAGGCCGTGCACGGTGTGCTGGTTCGGCAGCTGGATGATCTTGTCGCATTTCATCACGTCGAGCCGGACGCGGGCGACGCGGGTGTTGGCCTTGTCGTTCATGAAGGCGTAGCGGCCGTCATAGGTGCCCTCGGTGAACGACAGATGCGGATGGTGAAGGTCGCCGTTCATATAGGTGCCGCCGCGGGTCTTGAGGAATTCGCGGGATTCCGGCAGCAGGCCTTCGGTCAGGATCTTCAGGCTCTCATTGGTCAGGCCCCAGCCGGTGGCGCTGCAGCGGTTGAACACCGGCACGCGCATCAATTCGCGCATCGACGGCAGCCCGACGATGCGCAATTCGCCGGTCTGGCCGCTGGAGAAGAACGTGTAGTATTCGTCGAGTTCGCCCGGGGCGACCTCGGCCTTCTGGATCGCCGGACGCGCCGGCAGCGTCGGCGCCGCCTTGGTCTGGGCCTCGGCGGTGGCGATCAGCCCCGTGCCGTCGCCGGTCAGCGCGATCCCGCCCGCGAGACCGACGCCGGCCGCAGCCGCGGTGGTCCCGAGCAGTGTACGCCGGCTGACGCCCTTACTGTCCTTGTTGTGGTCGGTCATCATAAGCCTCCTGGGCTTTAGGTTGCGGGTGGTGGGAGAGGATCGGCAGACAATCCGGGAATCGGCCGGCCGGCTGCGGTGATCAGCGTGGCCGGACCCTTGCCGGTTCGCATCGATGGCGACGACATCACGTCGCGCTTTTCGCGCTTCAGCCGCACCTGGATCATGTGCGGGCAACGGTGGTCGTCGAAATACAGTTCCTGGCAGTGCATGCAGTAGATGCACTCGTTGACGTTGATGTGGCCTTCGGGATGGATCGCCTGCACCGGGCATTCGTTGCCGCAGCGCTGGCACGGCGAGCCGCATTCCTTCCAGCGCCGCAGCCATTCGAACATCCGGATCCGGCCGGGGATGGCGAGCGCCGCGCCGAGCGGACACATATAGCGGCAGAAGAACCGCTCGACGAACAGCCCCGCGGTGAGCAGCGTCAGCGCATAGACCACATAGGGCCAGTCGCGGGCGAATTTCAGCACGATCGAGGTCTTGAACGGCTCGACTTCGGCGAGCTGCTCGGCCAGCGCGGTGGAGTACAGCGACATCCCGAACAGCCCGAGGAAGATGATGTATTTGATCGGCCACAGCCGTTCGTGCAGGCCCCAGGGCAGGCGATATTGCGGCACTTTCAGCGCCTGCGCGATGTTGTTGGTGAGTTCCTGCAGCGCGCCGAACGGGCACAGCCAGCCGCAGAACGGACCGCGGCCCCAGAACAAGAGCGCCGCCGCGGTCGCCGCCCACATCATGAAGATCAGCGGCGCGGAGAGGAAGTACTGCCAGCTGAACCCGGTCATCAGCGAGTTGACGAAGGTCAGCACGTTGACCACCGAGAGCTGCGCGTTGGCGTACCAGCCGAGCCACACCAGAATGAACAGCAGATAGCCGCGCCGCACCCAGGTGTAGAGCAGCGGCCGTCGCACCAGCGCGTTCTGGAAAAAGAAAATCAACGTCAGCACGCCGAGCGCCGCCGCGCCGATGCCGATCTTGACCAGATCGCCGCGCCAGATCCGCATCCACAGCGGATCCTCGTCGCTGCCCTGGCCTTCGCCGACCCGCGGCGCCGCATTAGAGGCGGCCGGCGTCGAGGAAGGTTTCGCGGCGGCGGGCGCCGGCGCCGGCGCTGCGCGCTTCAGCAAACTATCCGGCAGCGCATAGCCGAGGTCGAAGGTCAGCGCCGCCTTGTCGCGGACGTCGAGCACGCGCTGCACCACCAGCTGCAACGCCCACGGCGCCGCCGGATCGAAGGCGAAATCGGCCGGCACCAGGAACAGCGCGATCTCCGGAAAATCCGGCGCGCCGGCGGCGGCGACGCTGCCGAGCCTTGTGTGGTCGCGGTCGCGGAAGCGGATGCTGTTGTTGTCCTGGATCAGTTCGATGCGGTCGAAGATGCCGCCGCGCACATAACCCGAGCCCTTGAACGAGTATTTTCCGGAGCCTGCAACCAGCAGCGCCTGCTGGCCCGGCTTCAGCCGCGCTTTGAGCCGCTGATAGCCGTCGTCGCCGAGCAGGCTGCGGCCGATGGTCGGCACCGCGACGTCGGCGGCGTAGAGATCGATGAAGCTCGCGTCCGGCTCGCCGTCTTCCGGTCGCGCCGCGGCGGCGGCGTTGCCGGATTTCTCGAACGCCTGGTTGACGTCGCCGACGCTGAGCTGCAGCCGGCGCACCGCGCCGTCGGCGAGCAGGCCCTGCCAGTCGCGGATCTCGCTCTTGTCCATGTCGATGATCTTGCCGGCGTCGACCGGCGCTGTGGCCGCCGCCGCGACGGGGCCGCCGTCGGCAAGCCGGCCGGAGCGGATCACTTTGATCGCCGAGCGAACGATGCTGTCGCCGATCACCAGCACGGTGACGGTGGCGCCGCTGACGATATCGACCCGCGGCGGCTTGGCGCCGCCGCGCGCCACCACCGTCATGTCGACGCCGATCAGCTTGTTGACCACGTCGAGGATGCGCTTTTCCGGAATCCCGAGCAGGATGATCGGCTCTTTGTGCTCGACCAGTTTGAACCCGGTCAGCACGCCCTTGGGGTCGATGCCGACCAGCATTTCGATCGGCTTGCCGGAATAGCCGGTGGAATTGGTGAAGTCGGAATTCAGATAGACGAAGCCCTGCAACTGATCAGTCTTATACACCGGCACGATCGCCGGTTCGCCCTGCGGCGCTCCGAAGCGGTCGGCGCCGGGGATCAATTCGCCGGGTTGTGATTTGGCGAGATAATCGCCGAGCACGCCGGCGGCAGCGGACGGCGCGACACTGCCGAGCCAACAGCACGCGGCGAGCAAAACACTGACAACGATGGGAATAAAGGCGAGTTTTCGCACGGCGGGTTCCAGGTTCGACAGAACGCCGTTGTTCTGGATCGCGTGAGGTGGATCGGAGGCCGTATAGCAGTCGCGCTCGACGCTACTTTGCGCTAGAGCAAGCTTTACGGAACTCTATCGAGCGAACTTGTCGTGAGTGGGAGTCCTGCAATGCGGAGTCAACCGATCTTGACAGTGGCGCCGTCTGCTTCGGTGCAGAGCCTGACGGAACTTTACGCCATTGCACTGACGCAGGCGGAGTCCGCGGCAGCCCGTTATGCACGACATGCGAGATCAGGTGACGCGTCGTCGGTGCACTCTGTGTTCGAAGTGTTGATGCAGCGTGAACGCGAGCGTGTCGATGCGATCATCCTAGGCGCGATCGCGGCGTTGAACAAGCCGCCCGATGCCGCGGATTTGCGTTGGCCGCCGAGTGATCTGGTGCCGGCGCAGGAAGTCTCCGAGGTCGGCGACTCCTCGCTCGGCACCGCCTACGACGCCTGGGCGCTCGCGGTGCGGCATCGCGAGCGGGCGTTTATGTTCTGGACCTATGTGGCGGCGTTGGCCGGCGACGCCGCGGTGCGCGCTGCCGCCGAGGGCTTTGCCCGCGAGGCGCTGCACGACGGCGACGCGCTGCGCCGCGAACGCCGCGCCGCCTGGCGCTCGTTGCGCCACGATGCAACCGAGGAGCGACCGTCCGCCGGCGAGCCGGCCTCGGCGGCGCTGCTGGAAAGTCTGCTGCTGAAAGACATCATGGCATGGTCGCAACAGCTTTCGTCCGGCGAGCGAGCGGTGCTGGCAGGCTTAGCGCCGTCGCCGCTGCCGCCGGGCGACCAACCGCACGATCCGCTCGCCGTCGAAGGCTCGCGCGACGAGATCACCAGCCGGGCGCTGCGCCGCGCCGAACAATTGGCGACGCTCTATCTCACGGACGCCGATCGCGCGACCGATCAGGCCGGCCTCGAATTGGCGCAGCAGCTCGCGGCGCAATCGATCGCAAGGCTCGCGGTGTTGCGCAGCGTGGCGGCGGGGGCGTGAAGGGCGCGGCTGTGTCGGAAGCTGATCGATCAAGCTCGCGAAATCTCGCCGACCGTTTTGTCCGCGGGGTGATGCGCTTCACGGCGTGATGCGCTTCAGAACAACGCCGTCATTCCGGGGCTCGAGCAGCGCAAGCTGCGAGAGAACCCGGAATCTCGCCACGCGCCCGGGTCATCACCCGTAGCAAGATTCCGGGTTCGCTCGGCCTTTCGGCCTCGCGCCCCGGAATGACGGCGCTATTTGTTTCTGCACGCGTCGCGCGCAACGCCGCAACTAATTCGTTGCGCCAGACACCGTGCGGACCACGCCGGCGGTGGCGCGGGCGTTGACCGCCGGGGCCTGCGGCATCAAGGCGGCGACCGCGGAATCATACTGCGGCAGCGTCACCACGGCATCCTTGGCGGTGACGTGCACCACCTTGTAGCCGCCGGCCTTCAGCTGCTGCAGCACCTGCGGCAGCGCCAGCGCGGTGCTGTGCTGGAAGTCGTGCATCAGGATGATGCCCTTGCCGGCCTTCTGCAGCTTGGTCATGATCGAGGTCACCACCGCGTCGGGCTCGCGGATCGCAAAATCCTTGGAGTCGACGTCGATCGAGAACGCCGCGATGTTGCGCTCGCCCAGATAGGTCTTGAGCTCGGGGGTCTGCCGCAGCTGCGGAAAGCGGAAGAACGGCGACGGCGGCCGGCCGATCGCGATCGCAATCGCGCTGAACCCCTTCTCGATCTCGTCCTTGGCTTCCTGCGTGGATTTCTTGCCGAGATTGACGTGCGACCAGGTGTGCGAGCCGATGGTGTGGCCCTGCGCCATCACCTCTTTGAGGATCGCCGGATGCCAGCTCGCATGTTTGCCGATCGGGAAGAACACCGCCTTGAGGCATTCGGCCTCCAGCGCCGCCAACACCGCCGGGGTGTTGACCGGCCAGGGGCCGTCGTCGAACGACAGCACCACTTCGCCGGGCTGCAGAAAATCATAGTCGCGATATTGCAGCATGCCGAAGCCGGGGCCGCCGGTGGTATCGATCTGCACGGTGCGCGAGACGCCGAGCGCGCCCGGATGGTTGCAGCTCGCGCCGGGCTTCACCGCCTCGGCGGCGCGCTGGGTCGCCGGCGGTTGCACGCCCGGTGCTGCCGCGGTCGCCGCGGGTTCGATGGCGTCGGCGCGCGGCGTCGGCCACCGCCCGGCCACCGTGCCGGTGGTCAGCTCGGCCTGGGCCTCGGCCGTCGTGGAGGATTTGCTGAAAATCATGTGGCTGGCCGTGGCGCCGATCACGATCGCCAAGACACCGCCGCCGGCCGCAGCCAGAACCGTCACTCTACGCACTGCACACTCCGCCGCCGCACACCGGCTTGAAAATTCAAGGTCTGCCGAAATGGTTAAGCGCTGGTTGTCAGGCGCTGAATAATTGCGGTTCGCGGGTCAGGGCGGCGTTCAGCATCGCGTGAGATGAGCGGGGCCTCGTCATTCCGGGGCGCGAGGCCGAAAGGCCGAGCGAACCCGGAATCTTGCTACGCAGCTACGCCACGCTCGCCAAGCCGAACCGCTGGTTCTGCTCGGAACAAGACGCCCAGGCCGAGGGCTTTCGCAAGGCGTTTACCTGCGGACGCAAAGCACGGACGCCGTGAGCGCGAGCGACCGCTGCACGATGATCGAGGTTGATCAGAGAGGGGCGGTGGAGATTGATCGAGGCGCTTCGGCATCGCTCCCCTCGCCCCGCTTGCGGGGAGAGGGTGGCTCGAATGCGCGTAGCGCGTTCGAGTCGGGTGAGGGGGCGTCGCGTTATGCGGAGACGCCCCCTTGTATCTGCCCATTGAGCAAAATGTGCGATGGAAGCGGCTTAGCGCGTTGGCCGGTGGCCACCGGCCAACGCGCGCGGCGATG
>NZ_JACHIH010000020.1 GCF_014203125.1 Rhodopseudomonas rhenobacensis | reverse complement strand
GGTGCCGTCGTCCCCGCCTGACGCTGCCGCGTCCATCGCATCCCGCCCCGCGGTCGTGACGATCGCGAACGCCCCTCGCATTCGGGGCGGGACGACTAGGAATATAATCTTGGTGGGGGAGGGAGTCAAGCGGGGTGACGGCGGCGTGCGCAGGGCAAGCGGGGGTAGCGATCGCGTGACAACGAGCACGATAGCGTGGAGCGCAAGATCAAAACAGACCGTCATTCCGGGGCGCGAGAGCGATAGCTCGAGCGAACCCGGAATCTTGCAGCACGCCCGGCGCTTGCATCCGCAGCGAGATTCCGGGTTCGCTCGGCCTGCGGCCTCGCGCCCCGGAATGACGGCCGGAGGTGGATGGGTGCTGTGCTGTGCTCAATGCCGGAAGGCACGCAGGAAAGCACGCAGGACGTGCCGGTCAACGACCGTCATCGCGGTGATGGCGTCCAAGGGCGAGGACCTCGACGCGGCGGGCAGCGATCAGTCTCGAACAAGCACGCAACTTCTCTCCGTCATGGCCGGGCTTGTCCCGGCCACCCACGGAAACCGGCACGGCATCGCTTGGGAGCGTGGATGGCCGGGACAAAGCCCGGCCATGACGTGTTGACCGAAGTGCCTCCGCAGCAGGTCAGTACGACGTGGTAGGGCGGCTTGTGTGCTCGCAGCCCATCCTTCGAGACACCCGGCTTCGCCCTGCGGGCTGCGCCGGGGTTACTCAGGATGACGGCGATGGTGGAGTGAGCGCAAGATCCAAATCAGGCTGTCATTCCGGGGCGCGAGAGCGATAGCTCGAGCGAACCCGGAATCCAGTATTGCAGGGCGGTGAGTACTGGATCCCGGGTTCATTCGCAGCTTCGCTGCTCATGCCCCGGGATGACAGCTTTGGAGGGATCCTCGCAATGACGAACTTAAGCAAACGTAGCCCGTTAAGCAAACGTAGCCCGGCTAAGCGAAGCGACATCCGGGGCCTTGGCCACCCTGGATATCGCTGCGCTGATCCGGGCTACAGGAGCGACCGTAGCCGTCGGCTTACGCCGCCAGCATGTCTTTCAGATCCTGCTCCGGCGAAGTGATCAGCTTCAATCCGAACTGCTGATTGAGGATGCCGACCAGGTTCGGCGTGAGAAAGCCCGGCGCGGTGGGGCCGACGCGGATGTCCTTGATGCCGAGCGCCAGCAGCGTCAGCAGGATCACGATCGCCTTCTGCTCGAACCACGACAGCACCAGCGACAGCGGCAGTTCGTTGACGCCGCAGCCGAACGCATCCGCCAAAGCCAGCGCCAGCTGGATCGCCGAATAGGCGTCGTTGCACTGCCCGACGTCGAGCAGCCGCGGAATGCCGTTGATGTCGCCGAACTCCAGCGAATTGAAGCGGAACTTGCCGCAGGCAAGCGTCAGGATGAGGCTGTCCTGCGGCACCGATTGCGCGAGCTCCTTGTAGTAGGAGCGCTCCATCTTGTCGCCGTCGCAGCCGCCGATCAGGAAGAAGTGCTTGATGTTGCCGGCCTTGACCTGATCGATCACCGCCGGCGCCGCCTGCATCAAGGCGTTGCGGGCAAAGCCCGTGGTGGTGTAGTGCGCAGGCTCGTCGGCGGCGAAGCCCTGCAGCGCCAGCGCCTTGTCGATCGCGACGGAGAAGTCGCTGCCTTCGATGTGCTGCACGCCGGGCCAGCCGACGATCGAGCGGGTGTAGATGCGGTCGCCATACTGCCCGACATTGGGATCGATCAGGCAGTTCGAGGTCATCACGATGGCGCCGGGGAAGTTCGCGAACTCCTTCTGCTGGTTCTGCCAGGCGGTGCCGTAATTGCCGACCAGGTGCGGATATTTCTTCAGTTCGGGATAGGCGTGCGCCGGCAGCATTTCGCCGTTGGTGTAGACGTTGATGCCGCGGCCTTCGGTCTGCTGCAGGATCAGTTCGAGATCGTGCATGTCGTGGCCGGAGACCAGAATGGCCTTGCCCTTGACGGCCTTCAGGTTGACGCGGGTCGGCTCCGGGTGGCCGAAGGTTTTGGTGCCACCTTCGTCGAGCATTTCCATGATGCGGTAGTTGAGATGGCCGATGTCCATCGCGCATTTGAACAGCGCGTCGATCTCGCCGGGATCTTCGCCGAGATACGCCATGAAGTCATGGAAGCGCGCATAGACCTCGACGTCGGTCTGCCCGAGCACGCGGGCGTGCTCCATATAGGCGGCGGCGCCCTTCAGGCCGTAGAGGCAGAGTAGCCGCAAGCCCAGCGCGTCCTCGCCGATCGACGCCTTGTCGGCGTTCAGCGCGACGCGGCCGGCCTGCGACAGGATCGCCGCGCGCTCCTCGGGCAGCTCGTAATCGGCGGCGAGCGGCAGCACCTGCGGCGTCACGCCCTGCTCGGCGCAGGCGGCGAGATAACGGCTGCGCAGCCGGTCGCGCAACGCGACGGCGCGGCGGCTGAACGCGATGATGCGCGCGGCGTCGAAATTGACGTTGGTCAGCGTGGCGAAGAAGCCCTGCGGCACATAGCCGTCGACCTCGTCGTCGACGACGCCGACGCTGCGCGCCGCCTTGGCGTACATCGACACGCTCTGCAACAGCCGCACCAGCATGTCCTGCAGGTCGGAGATCTCGGCGGTCTTGCCGCACATCCCGCGTTGATAGCTGCAGCCATTGCCTTTCGGCGCGCGAATGGTGTGTTCACATTGGATACAATACATCGGGCATTCCATGGGTGCGGGGACTGCTAGAAACGCAATCGCGCCAGAGGGTTATGGGGGCTTGCGGGGCCGGCCGGGGTTGCGGATGCGGTTATAGGCGCGCAAGCCGCCGGCTCTTTGTGCTGGCACAACCTCAGCGGCGAGAGCCGGCTGCGCGGGACGGCGACGGACGTCACTTCAGCGCCGTTAGGGGCGCCCTCTCCCCGTCATGGCCGGGCTTGTCCCGGCCATCCACGGAAACGGGCACGGCATCGCGTGTGGGCGTGGATGGCCGGGACAAGCCCGGCCATGACGTGGTGAGCGAAGTGCCTCGACGGCACGGCCATTAATGAGAAGTGCCCACCTCGGTTGCACGGCCTCGCAATGGGGAGCACGGCGCAAGTGCGCCTTCCCCACCCTCCATTCTACATTCTCACGGGAAGAACACGGCCAGCCACACCGTCGGCGGATCGGCTTGCGTCGCCTCGACGCGGTGGCGGGCGTGCGCGGGGATTTCCACCAGAGCGCCGGCGCGCAGCGCGATCAGCCGGTCGCCGTCCGCAAAGCGCAGCGTCGCCGCGCCCGCCAGCAGCACCACGACTTCGGTCTCGGCCTGGTCGTACCAGAACCCCGGCGGGCTCGCCTGCCCGGTCGAGACGATGCGCTCGAAGCGGACGTCGCCGCGGCTCAGCAACGTCTCCAGGCTTTCGTCCGGCCCCGGTGGCGGCAATGGGTCGAGCAGGTCTTTGACGATCATCCGCGCTCCTCGGTTCAGCCCCCTTGTTAGCACGGCGATCGCCGCGGCGCAGGCGGTCGCCCTGCCGCGCCGCAGCACGGCGACCGGCATTTTCCGCGCGGCGGGCGGCCGCCGCCGCCGACATCCGGCTATCCAAAGCCGCGAAAACTTGCCACAACATCGGCGTGGATTGGTGCGGAGGCGAGATGAAGCGCTATGTGATTTTCGCGTTGATCGGCCCGTCGCTCGGCGGCTTCCTGCTGCTGATCGCGACCACGGTGATGTCGGGCTATTGGGACAAGACCTCGCTGTCCGAAGTCGGCAAGCTGTTCGTGATCCTGTTCTCGACGCTGCAATACAGCTACCTGTTCGGGCTGTTGCCGTCGCTGATGATGGCGGCGATCGACGACATCCTGGCGCATGTCAAGGGGCTGCAGCTGCCGCTGCGGATGGCGATCGGCGGCGCCATCGGCTTCGTCGCCACCGCGCTGATGTATGGCGGCCGCGGCGCCGATAGCGGCGTCAAGCAGTTCGTGCTGTACGGGCTGGTCGGCCTGGTGCCGACGCTGCTGAATTCCTGGCTGTCGCGCAACGTCACGCCGAAGGAGGCGGTGGCCAAGGCGTGAGCCGCGTCGGGAGCAGACGGCGGCCGCGGCGACGCAAGTGAGGCGCATCTCAAGGCGATGCAAGTGGAGCGCATGCAGAGGGGATACAAGTCGTGCATCGCCGTCCGCCCATACCGCACGGCGGTATCGTCATGCGCTCGGTTCGGCGGCCGCTAGGCCTTAAGGCCGCGCCTTGCGGACTCGCTGCCTGAAAGCCCCCTGCCGCCACCCTCCGCGCCGAGGCTGCCGCGTCCACCGCACCCGGCCGGGAGGAGTGACGATCGCGAGCCGCCCATCGTTAAGTGGACCGGAATGAATAGGAATATAAGCATCGCTAGACACTTAGTCAATGGGACTTTTCTCGATTTTTCTCTCTGGTCGTCTAGTTCTACAAACGACGGTCACGCACCGACGCGAATCGCTACAGACCGCCATGGGCGGGCCGTTTATGAGCGGAGTTCAAGATGCCTAAGTTAGCTGGGGATCATTTAAGAGATCGCGTCGCCGGCCTGCTACGAGTGAAATTTCAAACGGTAGAAGTCGAAAAGCGGCTAAACACAACAACAGCGGATGTGTTCTTTGTTGATGATACGAGCCCGATATTTCCTCGCCGGATAGCGGTCGAAGCTAAAGATTGGAGCAAAGGGCTCACGAGCGCCGATATTGCCTCAATCCACACCCTCTATGCACCCGCATTGTCACAGCGGACGATCGACAATCTTTGGATCATCGGCAAACACCAGCTTTCCGGATCCCCCCGAGCATCCGTGGCATCTCTTACCAACGTGCAATATTCGACGTTCGAGGAATTTCGAGCGTCACTGATGAATTTTACCGCACTACTAAATCATAACATTCTTGCTTTTGAACAAAGCGATGCATCAAAATTCTTCGTCGATACACGAGTTCGGAATAGCGACAAAAAGCTATTTGACTATGTAATGAAATGGATGGAGCTCAATCGATCTGGCTTAGTCGTATTCGGCGGATATGGACTTGGAAAAACCACCTTCAGCCTCTACGTAGCAAGCATACTTTCAAAACGATACCTGGACGGCACATTCGATCGAATTCCCATTAGAATCCCACTAGGAGGGATGTACTCCAAGCAAGACGTGGTCGCTCTTATCTGCTCAGCTCTAAGCGGAGCCGAGAGTGGCGTTTCAGTCAAAGATTTTTCTTACACAATGTTTCTGGAGATGAGCCAGCAGGGACAATATTTGTTGATTCTAGACGGCTTCGACGAGATGCGCCATGCAATGGATCTAGAGGACTTTGTTTATACGTTCGAACAAATGAAGCCCCTTTTTTCCGGGAAGGCGAAAGTGATAATTTTAGGGCGCCCGGACTCCTTCCTCTCAAACCAAGAAGAGGAAAAGATCTTATCTTCTCTCTTTGACGGCGATTCCGAAAGACAAAAGCGACTACAGACCGTGGACGTAGCATTCTTCAATGGCCAGGAGACCGAGGCATATCTCGGCAACTTTCTCTCCAAAAAGAAGCCACCACTGTCCAAGGAGCAACACGCTAAATACACTTCGCTTCTCCGGCAACTTCCCGATTCTGACGCGAACATCCTTCTTCGACCTGTTCAACTGAAGATGTTCACATCGATAATTGACGAGCTTCTAGATCTAGACGCGCCCCTAACCAGATATGAGCTATACAGAAAGTTTATTTATGGCTTCATTGTAAGAGAGTCCAGAAAATGGGCAAGGCAACCTCCTGCGGAAGTACTCAACAGCAAGAGTCTGCGCGACGATCGAATGACCTTCATGCAATGGATGGCATGGTGGCTGCTAAACACCAAGAAAGAGAATCGGTTTTACGCTGAGGAAATCCCCATCGAAATAATCCCAGCCGGAATGCGAGTGAAACAGAACAACAATGCAGCAATCAGAGAAGCGCTAGTCGGATCAGTCATCGAGCCTGTAAATCAATCTGGCGTACTGAACAACAAGGCCAAGCGCTTCTATTACTTTCCTCACAAAAGCTATCTTGAATTCCTCGTTGCAGATTATTTTGAAAATGCAAGATTCAGACGCGACGACTATCGGGATTTTATGTCGAACGTGAATGCTGAGATTCTTTCTTTCATCGAAGAAGGCCCTGGAGGCGGAATTAGTAATCTTCGGGAAGGATTAATGCACGACTTGGGCGTAGTGGACGCGCGCATATTAGAAGTTTGCGCCAAAGATAAGAAGATCGCTTCAGAGGTCGGCGACACCAGAAGAGGAAACCGACATCAAAGCAATATCTACGCACACTATTTTTATCTACGAAAGAATGGATTAGACACAGAGCCATACCTACTGGCACGCCTTAGCGACTCAATTACATTGAATTCCGTTCTCGCGACCTACAATTGCATTGCAAACGAGACCCGGATTTCCGGCAGAACAACACTTGTGAAAGCTATACTAGCCAGTGCTATTACTGGCATTTCGCACCATAAAATCAGAAATTATTTGGAGAGCTCGCAGCCAATTGAATTTTATCAAGCCGACATTGAAGCCTTACGCGCTTCAGTTCTGTCGTCTTGTGTGAAATATCAACACCCAAAGAAACAATTCAGATTCTCCATAAGCGCCCTCCTAGTTCTAATTGAAAGGGCAGCTCGTGGATCGATGTTCGTTCATCTCCCCGACTCTGGATACCAGCTTGAAGAGATGCGATTTCTAGCAAACGAGATCCTGGAGACTATCGGGGCTCATTCAGCCGTACTAACTAGCCTTCTGAACAAGGGTGGGGCTAATGGAATCATTATCGCTGTCTCGCTACGGGGTGACGCCGCTGAACGGTTTGACTAGCAAGCGCAGCAAACGTAGCCCGAATGAGCGCAGCGATATGCGGGGCCGGGGCCCCGGATGTCGCTTCGCTCATCCGGGCTACAGGGCTGCGACAAGCGCGAGTGGGAGTGACCGTAACGCAAAATCGGCGGGCCTTGGCCCGCCGTTTTTGGATGGATGGCCGGGGCAAGCCCGGCCATGACAGTCAGTATTGATTGATCGTCTCAGTTATCCAAAAAGCTCCTGAGCTTCCTGCTCCTCGACGGATGCTTCAGCTTCCGCAGCGCCTTGGCTTCGATCTGCCGGATGCGTTCGCGGGTCACCGAGAACTGCTGGCCGACTTCTTCCAGCGTGTGGTCGGTGTTCATGCCGATGCCGAAGCGCATGCGCAGCACGCGCTCTTCGCGCGGGGTGAGCGAGGCCAGCACCCGCGTGGTGGTTTCGCGCAGGTTGCTTTGGATCGCGGCGTCGATCGGCAGGATCGCGTTCTTGTCCTCGATGAAGTCGCCGAGATGCGAATCCTCCTCGTCGCCGACCGGGGTCTCCAGCGACAACGGTTCTTTGGCGATCTTCAGAACCTTGCGCACCTTCTCCAGCGGCATACCGAGCTTTTCGGCCAATTCCTCGGGAGTGGGTTCGCGGCCGATTTCGTTCAGCATCTGCCGCGAGGTGCGCACGATCTTGTTGATGGTCTCGATCATGTGCACGGGAATACGAATCGTGCGGGCCTGGTCCGCAATGCTGCGGGTGATCGCCTGCCGGATCCACCAGGTGGCGTAGGTCGAGAACTTGTAGCCGCGGCGATATTCGAACTTATCGACCGCCTTCATCAGACCAATGTTGCCCTCTTGAATGAGATCGAGGAATTGCAGGCCGCGGTTGGTGTATTTTTTCGCGATCGAAATCACCAGACGCAAATTCGCCTCGACCATTTCCTTCTTGGCCTGGCGCGCCTCGCGCTCGCCCTTCTGCACGCCGTGCACGATCTTGCGGAATTCGCCGATCTCGAGCCCGGTGAGCGCCGCCAGCGACTGGATCTCGCCGCGCAATTCCTTGATGCGGTCCTTCTCGTGGGCGACGAAATTCTTCCAGCCTTTGGCGGACAGTTTCGACACCCGGTTGAGCCAGCGCGGATCGAGCTCCGAGCCCTGGTAGTTGCGCAGAAAGTCTTCGCGGGCGACGCCGTGGCTGTCGCCGAGCCGCAGCAGCCTGCCTTCGAACGACACCAGCTTCTTGTTGATGTCGTAGAGCTGCTCGACCAGCGAATCGATACGCGCCTGGTTCAGCCGCAGCGACTTCACCTCGACGATGATCTCGTCCTTCAGCTTCTTGTACTTGCGCTCCTGCGCCGGCGACAGCGTCTCGTTCTGCAGCTGGTTGGAGATGTCCTGTTCCTGCAGGCGGCGCAGCTTCTTGTAGTTCTCGGCGATCTTGTCGAAGGTCTCCACCACCTTCGGTTTCAGCTCGGCCTCGATCGCGGCGAGCGACATCTGGTTTTCGAACTCGTCGTCGTCGGCATCGCCATCGGCGGATTCCGCGCCGTCCTTGGTTTCGTCGGCGGCGGCCGCGGCGCGCGGCGGCGCGGCGCGGAACGGGGTCGGCTGCGGCGGCGCGGCCGGCGGTGCTGCGACCGCCTCCGGCCCATCGGCGGCTTCGCCGTCGGCGGCGGCCGGGGCTGCGATCAGCGCCGGGTTCATGTTGTTCTTGGCGTCCGGACCCGCATAGGTGGCTTCAAGATCGATGATGTCGCGCAGGAAGATCTTTCCTTCGTTCAATTCATCGCGCCAGATGATGATGGCCTGGAACGTCAGCGGGCTTTCGCACAGCCCTGCGATCATCGCCTCGCGGCCGGCCTCGATCCGCTTGGCGATGGCGATTTCGCCCTCGCGCGACAACAGCTCGACGGTGCCCATTTCGCGCAAGTACATGCGGACGGGATCGTCGGTGCGCTCGCCGGGCTCGGACTTCTTGGTTTCGGTGACGGCCTTTTGCGTCACCTCGACCAGTTCGTTATCGGGCTCTTCCTCGGCCTCTTCCTTGGAGTCGTCCTCGTCGCTGTCGGCGTCGTCGGCCTCGGACACGTTGATGCCCATGTCGGAGAGCATCGACATGATGTCCTCGATCTGTTCGGGCGAGGTGGTGTCGGAGGGCAGCACTTCATTGAGCTGATCGAAGGTCACGAAGCCGCGCTTCTTGGCCTGCTTGATCATCTTCTTGACGGCAGCGTCGGAGAGGTCGAGCAACGGCGACGGCGCGTCCGGGGCGTCCTTCTCCGGCGCGTCGACGACCTTGTCGTCCTTGGAATCCTTGGTCTGCAGCGTCTTTGCCTTGGTGGCCATTCAATGCTCCTGAAACGCGCTCACGCCGGGGGCGTCGCCCACCCCGCTATGAATTACACTCCGCCTTGACGCGGAAAGGGCGGCGCCCGACCGCGCCACCCCGAAATCAATCTCGCCGATGTCGCACGTTGAGAATTTTTCCCGCCGTTCGCCGGATCTCTCACCTAGCCGGAAGTGTTTAACTCTCGCTTAACCCTGTTTCTGCAGCCAAATCCCGGATTTGGCGAGTCTTTTTCCGGTTCCGGGGGCCGCCGTCAAGCTGCGAATCAGACGCTGCGCTGGAATCGGCCCGAGGACTCGCCGAAGCCCTCGATCAGCGCTTCGGTGCCGTCAACCTCCGCCAGCCGGGCCTTGACGTCGCGCAGCCAGCCAAAATTCGCTTCGCTCTGCTGGTCGCCCAGCGCCAGCTCGGCGTCCTTCAATTCCCTAAGTAATGAGTGCCACTGCCGATGCAAGGCAACCAATTGATGCCACGTCGAAAGAACGTCTTCCGGCGCCGCGCCGGGCGCCGCGGCCCACACATCGTTGGTCGTGATCGCGCGTTCAACGCGTTGAAGTTGCTCGGACAATCCTGCGGCCGCGAGATCGGCGCGGAGTTTCGCGCTGGGCTCGCCGGGCGCGGCGGTATGATGATGGTCGTTGGCGAAGGCTGCTATGATACCGGCGCGCAACCGATGCGCTTCCGGATGCGCCAGTTCCAGCGCCGCCACCTCCTCCAGCCGGTCGTCCAGCAGCCAGGGATGATTGATCAGGGTTAACAAAATCAGCGCCTCGCGGCGCGAGATCGCGCTGCGCTGGCCGCGCATGATCGGGCTGGAAGCGAGGTCGGGGCTCGCCACCTGGTAGGGGCTGCGGTTGATGGTCTGGCTGCCGGCCGACGCCGCGCCGCGGCCGAAGCGCGGCTGAATCCGGCCGGCGGCGCCCGGGGTAAAGGCGGACCGCTGCGGAAAGCCGCGGCCTGATTCGCCGCCGAAGCCGCCGGCCCGCGGCCCGCCGCGAGCGGCATAGCCGCCGCGACCGCCGAAGCCGCCCTGCGGCGCGAACGCCGCGCGCAGCCGCTCCGCCATGTCCTGGCGATAATAGCGCCGCAGCACCTCGTCGCGGATGCCGTTGGTGAGCTCGTTGATCCGCGCCTCGAGGGCGGCGCGGCGTTCCGGGGTGGCGAAGCTGCCGCTCTGGATCTCGCGGGTCCACAGCACGTCGGCGAGGCCGCGGGCCGAACCGATCACCTCCTCGATCGCGGCGCGGCCGCCGGAGCGCGCCAGATCGTCGGGGTCCTGGCCTTCCGGCAGCAGCGCAAAGCGCAGGCTCTTGCCCGGAGCGAGATGCGGCAGCGCCATGTCGGCGGCGCGCCACGCCGCCTTCTGCCCGGCCTTGTCGCCGTCGAAGCACAGGATCGGCTCGTCGGCCATCTTCCATAAGAGCTGCAGCTGGTTTTCGGTGAGCGCGGTGCCGAGCGGCGCCACCGTGGCGGCATAACCGGCGCCGACCATGGCGATGACGTCGACATAGCCTTCCACCACGATCAGCGGCGCGCCGTCATGTGCGGCGGCGCGCGCCACCGCGAGGTTGTAGAGATTGTCGCCCTTGTGAAACAGCGGGGTTTCCGGCGAGTTCAAATACTTCGCCGGAACGTCCTTTTCCAGCGCGCGGCCGCCGAACGCGATCACCCGGCCGCGCACGTCGGTGATCGGAAACATCACCCGGTCGCGGAACCGATCGAACGGCACCGGGATGTCTTCGCCTGCGATCAGCAGCCCGGCCTCGACCATGTCGTCGACCGGAATGCCGAGCTTGCCCAAATGCTCCTTCAGCGCGAAGCGTTCGCCGGGCGCATAGCCGAGGCGGAATTTCAACTGCGTGGCCGGCGACATCGCGCGGTCGGCGAGATAGCCGCGGGCGCGGGCGCCCAGCCTTGAGGCCAAGGTGTCGGCGAAGAACTTCGCCGCCAGATCCATCACGTCGTAGAGCGATTTGCGGCGTTGCTCCTGCCGCGCGGCGTCCGGCGTCACCGCCGGCAGCGGGACGCCCGCCATCTGCGCCAGCCGCTCCACCGCCTCGGTGAAGCCGCAGCCGTCGGTCTCCATCACGAAGCTGATGATGTCGCCGTGCTTGCCGGACGAGAAGTCGTGATAAAATCCCTTCTGGTCGTTGACCGTGAACGACGGCGATTTCTCCTGCTGGAACGGCGACAAGCCCTTCCACTCCCGCCCCGCCTTCTTCAATTTCACGCGGCGGCCCACCACTTCCGAAACCGGAAGCCGGGCGCGCAGTTCGTCGAGAAATTGCGGGGTGAAGCGCATCAGGGTTTTTCGGCTCGCGGGGCATGGCGGGCTGTCGCCAACCGATCATGGATATAGGGTTTGCGCCACGAAAGCGAAGGGCGGCGGACTTGTCCCGGATATACACAGGGGGACCGCACCGCCGTCAGGGCTCCTCGGCTCCCCGCTCCGTGCGACTGATGGTCACCAAGCGAAACTTCCCGCTGTCGTCATAGCCGCGCGCGCTCGGCGTGAGGCTGCGCCTCAGGCGCCTCGCTCACGCCGGCACCACCTCGTCGGTCACCACGACGAATTTGACGAGGTCCATGCGGCCGAAGCTGGTGGTCAGCGCCACGTCGGCGGCGTCGCGGCCGGTGCCCATCAGGATGCGGCCGATCCGCGGATGGTTGTGGCGGGCGTCGAAGGTGTGCCACTGGCCGGATAGATAGGCCTGAAACCAGCCGGAGAAATCCATCGGCGCTGGATCGCGCGGCACGCCGATGTCGCCGAGATAGCCGGTGCAATAGCGCGCCGGGATGTTCATGCAGCGGCAGAACGTCAGCGCCAGATGGGCGAAGTCGCGGCAGACGCCGGCGCCCTCTTGATACACGTCATGCGCCGATTTCATGTGATGGGCGTGCTGATAGCCGAAGGTGACGTGGTTGTGCACGAAGTCGGTGATCGCCTTGACGCGGGCGAAGCCGGGCGGCGTGTTGCCGAACAGCGACCAGGCGATGTCGGTGAGCTTGTCGGTCTCGCAATAGCGGCTCGGCATCAGATATTGCAGCATCTCGTCGGGCAATTGCTCGATCGGCACCTGCTCGGCGGTCGGCACCATCGCGTCGGGCAATCCTGAGTCGCGCACCAAGGCGTTGCCGTAGAAGGTGATGCCGCCGGCCGGCGCCACCAGCCGGCCGCAGACATTGCCGAAACCGTCGCGATAGAACCCGATCGGCACGTTGGGCTGCGTGACGATGGTCTCGGTGCCGACGATGTCGGCAAACCGCGACGGGTGAATGCTGAGCATGATCACCATCGGCGTCGGATTGATCGCCGCGTAGCTGATTTCGAACCCGACCTTGATTTCCATTGCTACTCCCTCTCCGGCTCGCCGGCTGAGACCACGCGGATGGTGACATCCATCCCGATGAATTCGTCGGCACCGCCGAGATAGCTGCCGTGCAGCGGGATCGCCTGGCTGGGATCGCGCGCCACCGCGACGCGCACCAGATCGCGGCTGCCGATGATGCCGTTGGTCGGATCGAACTCGATCCAGCCGGCGCTCGGCAGATAGACCTGCACCCAGGCATGCGTCGAACCGCCGCCGACATAGCCGTGCGCGCGATCGCCGTGCACGAACAGATAGCCGGAGACGAAGCGCGCCGCGATGCCGAGCCTTCGCAGCGCCTCGATCATCAGCAGCGCGAAATCGCGGCAGGTGCCGGAGCCGGTCTGCAGCGTATCGAGCGGATGCTGGGTGCCGCGCTCGTGCCGCTTGCGATAGCTGAACGAGGCGCGGATGCCGTGGGTCATCTCGCTCAAGATCTTGAAGGTCGGCGTCGGTCCGTCGGGGTCCAAGTAATTGCGCGCCCAGGCCGACAATTCGCCATCGGGGTCGCCATATTGCGGACGCACGAACTGCACCAGGTCGGGAAATTCTTCGTCGTCGTAGCGGAACGGATAGAAATAAGCGGCGTCGTCCGGCGTCAGCGCGAATTCGTCGGTCGGCTCGTGCTCGACGGTGGCCACCGAGTTGAAGGTCAGCGTGGTCGAGCGCTCGTCGAAGGTGGCGATGGCGACGCTGTTGCCGAACACGTCGTGGATCCAGCGCAGCGCCATCGGCGGCGGCGTAATATCCAACTGGCCTTTCAGCACCCGCAGATCGTGGCCGTCGCGCGGCCGCAGCATGATGCGGTGCTCGCCGAACGCAACGGGCTGCGAATAACGATATTCGGTCTTGTGATGAATGGTCAGCAGCGGCATCTTTGAAGCAATCATCTCGTGACTTTATGCCCTCAAATCTGTACCGATGCCTGCTTAATCGCAAGCCGATCTGCTGCTTCGACAGGCATCGTTAAGCCCATCATCCAGGACAATGCGCGTATGCCAGTTCTACGTTTCGGAACCGCGGATGTTCCGGTGATCGAGAAAAATCCGAATGGCGGCTCGCCGTTTCTTTTGACCTGCGATCACTATGGCCGGCTGATTCCGCCGCAACTCGACAATCTCGGCGTCGCGGCCAGCGAACTGACGCGCCACATCGCCTGGGACATCGGCATCGCCGGCGTCGCCGAGCGATTGTCGGCGGCGCTCGATGCGCATCTGATCGCGCAGCGCTATTCGCGGCTGGTGATCGACTGCAACCGGCCGCCACGCGCGGCGAGTTCGATTCCGCTGGTCAGCGAGGCGACCTTCATCCCCGGCAATCAGGGGCTGACGCAGGATCAGGCCGCGGAGCGCCGGCAGTCGATCTTCGATCCCTATCACCAGCGCATCGGTGAGGCGATCGACGCACGGCTCGCCGCGGGCCACGCCACCGTGCTGGTGTCGCTGCACTCGTTCACGCCGAGCTATGCGGGCGTCGCCCGGCCCTGGCACATCGGCACGCTGTACCACCGCGACACCGTGCTGCCGCCGCTGCTGCTGGCGGCGCTGCGCGAAGAGCCGGGGCTGGTGGTCGGCGACAACGAACCCTACGGCGTCGATGATGCCACCGACTACACGATTCCGGTTCATGGCGAGCAGCGCGGGCTGATCAACAGCGGCCTCGAGATTCGCCAGGATTTGATCGAGAGCGAGCAAGGCCAGCGGCAATGGGCGGAGCGGCTGGCGCGGGCGTTGACTGAGATCGAGGCTGCGCTGCGTGCGCGCGGGCTGATCGGCTAGTTGATCGATCCGCGAGGGGATGTACCGCGCATCTGGTCGATGCGGTTCGTCACAACGCGCCTGTCATCCCGGGGCATGAGCAGCGAAGCTGCGAAATGAACCCGGGATCCAGTAATCACCGCCCTGGAATACTGGATTCCGGGTTCGCTCGCCCTGCGGCCTCGCGCCCCGGAATGACGGCTGGTGTGGTTAAAGACGAACGAGCCGACTGCGATTCACCTTGCCCGCGACAGCGCCAGCCACAGCCCGCCGCCGATCATGAAGCCGCCGGAAATCCGCGACAGCAGCCTGGTGCGGCGCGCCGAGAAGAAATGCCGGGCACGCCCCGCCAGCACCGCGTAGATGCCGTCGGTGACGCCGGCGATCACCATGAAGGTGGCACCGAGCAGCGCCACCTGCGGGAAGTGATCCTTTTCCATGTCGACGAATTGCGGGATGAAGGCGCCGAAGAACACCAGCACCTTCGGATTGCTGAGCAGCACCAGCAGCCCCTGCAGGAAGAACCCGCCGCGCGGCGGCGGCGGCGGCGTGTCGGCCTCGAGCGCGTGCGCCGGGGCGCGGATCAGCGCGATGCCGAGCCAGATCAGATAGGCGGCGCCGGCCAGCCGCACCCAGTCGAACCAGTAGCCCATCGTCGCCATCAGCGAGGTCAGCCCGACCGCGACGATGCCGATCACGATGGTGAAGCCCAGCTGCGCGCCGGCGACGTTGGTCAGCGCCGGGCGGGTGCCGTGGCGCAGCCCGTTGGCGATCACCAGCGTCACCATCGGACCGGGCAACAGCGCCAGCCCGACGCAGGCGGCGACGAAGGCGAGATAGACTTGCAGCGACATGGGAAGCTCGGATGCGGGGGATCGAGCCGCGATTATGCATGGCCGCGGCGGCAATGAAAACCGCGGATTGCGCAGGGCGAACCAACGCTGAGGTTATGTGCCACTGCGCAAGGCTTGGTGTCCCGGTTCTGCGGAGCAACACCCTTCGCGTTGCTCCGCAGAACCGGGACCGTTCCAAGCGCTGTGGTCCGTTACGGCCCCGGATCTGCAGCGGACCACGCCGCAAATGCGGCGCGCTGCACTGCGTCCGGGGCACAAACGTCGCGCGCGCGACCCTGTCAGGCCGACCCGCCGGAGCGAACCGGGTCGCCGTCGCCGCGCGGCGCAGGCTCCGCCGGGCGCGGCATCGCGATCACGGTCCCGCCGCTTTGGCCGGGTTGCCGCGCCACGGGCTCCGTTTCTGCCGGCGCCACGACCGCGGCCACCGGCTCGACGATGCGGCGATACAGATGCCAGGTGGCATGGCCGAGCACCGGCAGCGTCACCAGGAGGCCGAGGAAATACGGCAACGCGGAGATCGCCAGCAGCAAGACGATGACCGCGGCCCAGCCGATCATCGGGCCGGGGCTGGTCACCACCGCGCGCACGCTGGTGACCATCGCGGTGACGAAATCGACGTCGCGCTCCAGCAGCAGCGGAAACGACACCACGGTGAGCGAGAACAGCACCAGCGCCAATGCTGCGCCGACGCAATTGCCGACTGCCAGAAACAGCAGTCCCTCATTGGTGGTCAGCAGCACGGTGAGGAATTCGCTCAGGCTGCCGAACGAGGCGTTGAGCCCGAGGATCAGCGCGATCAGAAGCCGCACCTGGTACATCCAGACGATGAACACGAACAGCGTGACGAACGCCATCCAGCCGACCTCGCCGCGACTGCGCACCGTCGACCAGATCGCCCGCAACGACAGCCGCTCGCCGGCCTCGCGGCGGCGACTGACTTCGTAGAGCCCGACCGCGACGAACGGCCCGATCAGCGCGAAGCCCGCCGCCAGCGGATAGGTCAGATAGACCATGCCGAAGGCGGTGACGCTGAGGGTGATGATGATGCCGCCGAGCGCGTAAATCGCGCCGAAGCCGAGGCCGTAGAGCGGCGCGGCCTGGAAATCGCGCAAGCCGCGGCTCAGTGCTTCCGCGACGTCGGCGACCGTGATGCGCCGCACAACGGGATCGACTTTGCCGGAGATCGAGGACATCGATTCCTCCCTGATTAGTCTTGTTGTTAGTCGCGATTGTTCGCCGGACGCCGCGCTGCGTCAATCACATGCTGATCGCAAATGCGTGTTGCTGCACCGCGGTGCGAGGCAATCAGTCCCGGGCGCGAAGTTCCCGGCGCAGCACCTTGCCGGTCGCGGTCATCGGCAACTGCTCGGCGAATTCGATCAGCCGCGGATATTCATGCGCGGCGAGCTGCACCTTGACGAAATCCTGGATGGTTCGCGCCAGCGCGTCGCTCGGGGAAAAGCCCGGGCGCAGCACGATCCAGGCCTTGATCGCCTCGGTGCGGATCGGATCGGGCACCCCGACCACCGCGGCGAAGGCGACTGCGGGATGTTTCAGCAGCGTGTGCTCGATCTCGGAGGGGCCGATGCGATAGCCGGCCGAGGTGATGACGTCGTCCTCACGGCTGACGTACCAGAAGTAGCCGTCTTCATCCTGCACGCCGAGATCGCCGGTCAGCAGGAACTCGCCGGCATATTTCGCCGCGGTCGCTTCGGGGTTGTTCCAGTAGCCCAGCATGGTGCAGGGATTGGGCTGCCGCACGCCGATGATGCCGCGCTCGCCGCGCGGCAGCTCCTCGCCGCTTAGACTGACGATGCGGACGTCGAAGCCGGGCGTCGGCTTGCCCATCGAGCCCGGCCGGATCGGGAATAATCGCGCGTTGTTGCCGACCACCAGATTGCATTCGGTCTGGCCGTAGATCTCGTGCGCGTCGATGCCGAACGTGGCGCGGACCCACGCCAGCAATTCGCCGCCGAGCGATTCGCCGCCGCTCAGGATGCTGCGCAGCTCGACGCCGGGATGGCTGACGCCGGCCTGCCGCATCAGTTTCAACGCGGTCGGCGGCAGGAACACGCAGCGCACCGCGTGTTCGGCCATCAGCCGCATCGCGGCCTGCGGCTCGAACTTCTTGGCGCGATGCCCGACCACCGGGACGCCGTGGTACCAGGCCGGAAACAGCGCGTCGAACAGCCCGCCGATCCAGGCCCAGTCCGCCGGGGTCCAATACACGTCGCCGGGCTTCGGGAAGAAGTCATGCACCATCTCGATATTCGGCAGATGGCCGAGCAATACGCGGTGCGCGTGCAGCGCGCCCTTCGGATTGCCGGTGGTGCCCGAGGTGTAGATGTTGATTGCGGGGTCATCGGCGGCGGTGTCGAGCGTGGCGAACGCGGCCGAGGCGTCGCGCAGCGCCGGCCAGAACGCGGTGGCGCCGGTTGCACCATCGCTGGTGACGTAGATGTGGCGCAGCTCCGGCAGCCGGTCGCGGATTTTTTGCAGCTTGGCATAGCCGCCGGCGTCGGTGACGATCGCCTTGGCGCCGGAATTGGCGAGGCGAAACTCCAGCGCGTCCTCGCCGAACAGCGTGAACAGCGGCACGGAAACGAGCCCAGAGCGGAACGCCGCCAGATGCGCGATCGGCAGCTCGATCGACTGCGACAGGAAGATCGCGACGCGGTCGCCACGGACAAGCCCGGCTTGCTGCAGCACAGTGGCGAAGCGCCGCGAGGCGTCGGCGATCTCGTCGAACGACAGCCGCGTGGTGGCGCCGTCCTCGTCGACATAGATCAGCGCGAGCCGGCCGGAGCCGTCGGCGTGGCGGTCGCAGGCGGCGGTGGCGATATTGAAGCGCGGCGGAATTTGCCAGCGGAAGTCGCGATACAACGTCTCGTAGTCCGAGGTTTCGGCGAGCATCGGGGCCTCCCAGAGACTTCTGTTTCTGCGCGCGGCTTGTGCCGCGCGTTCAGCCGTCATTCCGGGGCGCGGGCAGCGTGAGCCGCGCGCGAACCCGGAATCTTGCGCCGATGGCACGCGCAATGTCGGCGAGATTCGACTGTCGCGAGATTCCGGGTTCGCTCGCCTAACGGCTCGCGCCCCGGAATGACGGGCTTCAAACAGAGCCGCCCGCCGCTCTCGCGCCGCCGGCTAGCCGCCGGTCAGCGCGGCCTTCACCAGGCCGCTGGCCTTGCCGAAATCCATTTGGCCGGCGTATTTCGCCTTCAGCGCGCCGATCACCTTGCCCATGTCCTTGATGCCGGCGGCGCCTTGCTCGGTGATGGTCGCGGCGATCGCCGCCTTGACCTCGTCGTCCGACATCTGCTGCGGCAGATAGCCGGAGATCACGGCGATTTCGGCGCGCTCGGCGTCGGCGAGTTCGGCGCGGCCGCCCTTGTCGTAGAGCTCGACGGATTCCTGGCGCTGCTTGATCATCTTCTGCAGCACGCTGAGCAATTCGCCGTCGGTGAGCGGCGGCTTGCCCTGGCCGCGCGCCTCGATGTCGGCGTTCTTGATGGTCGAATTGACCATCCGCAGCGTCGACAGCTTGCGCTCATCCTTGGCCCGCATCGCGTCCTTGACGGCATTGTTGATATTCTCACGCAACATGAAAAACTCCTCTGGCAGCGCATCCGCGCCGTGTTGCGGCTGATTTAGGCCGTCCGGCGAAGTGTGACAACTCAGATCCGCAACCAGTCCAAGAGCGCCGCGGCAGTCTCCTGCGGCCGCTCCAGCTGCGGCAGATGCCCGCAATTGGCGATCGTCACCAGCTTGGCGCCTGAAATGCCCTCGGCCATTTCCACCGACAGCGCGTTCGGGATGGTGTTGTCCTGGTCCCCGGTCAGCACAAGCGTCGGGCAGCCGATCTTGGCCAGCGTGGCGCGGGAATCCGCGCGTCCCATGATCGCGGTGAGCTGGCGGGCGAACGCCTCGGGCCCGACGTCGGCGGCCATCGCCTCGACCTCGGCCAGCAACTCGGCGTCGTCATGCCGCGACGGATGCACGAAGCCCGGAAACAGCGCGCCCACCGCCTCGCTATAGCGGCCGGCGTTGATGCCTTCGATCTGGCGGCGGCGGCGTTCTTTGGCTTCGTCGCTGTCCGGCCGCGCCTGGGTGTTGAGCAGGGCGAGCTTCGCCACCCGCTCCGGCGCCTGCCGCATGATCTCCAAGGCGATGTAGCCGCCCATCGAATGCCCGGCCAGCGCGAAGCGCGGCGGCGCCTCGGCGAGAATCCGCCGCGCGATCGCCCCGATGGAGTCGTCGCGGAGATGGTTGGCGACCGTCACCGGGCCGTGGCGCCACAGCTGCGGGACCACCGGGGCGTAGATCCGCGGCGAGCCGCCGAGCCCCGGAACGAGCAGAATCGGCATCGGATTGTCCATTTGGCCTCCCGCACCGGCGAACTTTCGGCGAATCCGCCGGGTCGCCCGGCGGGGCAGCCTAGAGGGCAACGCTCCCCTGTCAAATCTCGCCGAAACCGGGAAATCCCCGGCTTCCGGCTTTGACGGGCGCGGGGCCGGGCTCTATGTAATGGGCTCATGACAACCTCAGAAACCAACAAAGCCTGGCCGGACCACAAACCGACCGCGCTCCTCGTGCTTGCCGACGGCACCGTGTTCGAGGGCTTCGGCCTCGGCGCGGAGGGCCACGCGGTCGGCGAAGTCTGCTTCAACACCGCGATGACCGGCTATGAGGAGATCCTCACCGATCCGTCCTATGCCGGGCAGCTGATCACCTTCACCTTCCCGCATATCGGCAATGTCGGCACCAACGACGACGACATCGAGACGGTGAACATGGCGGCGACGCCGGGCGCCCGCGGGGTGATCCTGCGCGCGGCGATCACCGATCCGTCGAATTATCGCTCCTCGCGGCATCTCGACGCCTGGCTGAAGGCCCGCGGCATCATCGGCCTCAGCGGCATCGACACCCGGGCGCTGACCGCGCTGATCCGCGGCAAGGGCATGCCCAACGCGGTGATCGCGCATTCCCGCAGCGGCGAATTCGAGCTGCACGCGCTGAAGGAGGAAGCCCGCGAATGGCCCGGCCTCGAGGGCATGGACCTGGTGCCGATGGTCACCTCCGGCCAGCGCTTCACCTGGGACGAGACGCCGTGGATCTGGAACGAAGGCTTTGGCCGGCAGACCGCGCCTGAATTCAACGTGGTGGCGATCGATTACGGCATCAAGCGCAACATTTTGCGGTTGCTCGCCGGCGAAGGCTGCAAGGTCACCGTGGTGCCGGCGACCACCTCGTCGGAAGATATTCTGGCGATGAATCCCGACGGCGTGTTCCTGTCGAACGGCCCCGGCGATCCGGCGGCGACCGGCCAATACGCCGTGCCGGTGATCAAGGACGTGATCGCGTCGGGCGTGCCGACCTTCGGGATTTGTCTCGGCCACCAGATGCTCGGGCTGGCCCTCGGCGGCAAGACCGTGAAGATGCACCAGGGCCATCACGGCGCCAACCATCCGGTCAAGGACATCACCACCGGCAAGGTGGAGATCACCTCGATGAACCACGGCTTCGCGGTCGACAAGACCACGCTGCCGGGCAATGTGCAGCAGACCCACGTCTCGCTGTTCGATGACTCGAATTGCGGCATCGCGCTGGCCGACAAGCCGGTGTTCTCGGTGCAGTACCACCCCGAAGCCTCGCCCGGCCCGCGCGACTCGCACTATCTGTTCAAGCGGTTTGCCGAGCTGATGCGGGCGAAGAAGAGCGCGTAGGCGTTTCGGCTGACTGCGGCGCCGCCGTCGCCGCGGCGCCGCCCCAATAACGACCGTCATTCCGGGGCGCGAGAGCGAAGCTCGAGCGAACCCGGAATCTCGCGGCAAGCGCAAGCATTCCCAGCAGCAAGATTCCGGGTTCGCTCGCCTGACGGCTCGCGCCCCGGAATGACGGCCTTGTTAGATCACCCGCCGTGCTGATCGCACGATGCGCCGCCGCCCTTGCACGAGCTTTTTGTCATCGCGAGTCGTCATCCTGAGGAGCCCGGCTGAGCTCGAAGAGCGAAGCCGGGCGTCTCGAAGGATGACCGGCCACGAGTGCCCGCAGCGCATCCTTCGAGGCCGCGTGGACGGCGCTTCGCGTCGTCCACGCGGCGCCTCAGGATGACGCCGTTGATGTCGAGGCGCCCAGCTGGGCCACCGACACTCCTCCTCGCCAAATTCGCTGGCGCCATGGCCCGCCATTTTGTATGATGACCATCATCATACCAGATCGCCATCATAACAAACCTCGGGAGCACGCCATGGACGACCGCCCCTCGCCTGTCAGCTACGACGTCACCCCGCCCCACATCATGGCGGCGATGCCGGGGGTCGCGTTCGTCCGCGCGATGTTCGACGGCCGGCTGCCGTCGCCGCCGATCATGCAGCATATCGAGCCGTTCGACTGCAGCGCCGAGCCGGGCGTGGTGGTGATCCACAGCACCCCCGCGTTCCGGCACTACAATCCGATCGGCTCGGTGCATGGCGGCTACGCCGCGACCTTGCTGGATTCCGCGATGGGGCTCGCGGTGCATTCGATGCTTCCGCCGGGCCAGGGCTACACCACGCTGGAATTCAAGGTCAGCTTCATCAAGGGCATGACCAAGGACAGCGGCGCGGTGAAGACCGAGGGCCGCACGCTCAATGTCGGCCGTCGCACCGCCACCGCGGAAGCCCGCATCACCGATGCGCAGGGCCGGCTGCTGGCGCACGCCACCACGACATGCCTGGTGTTTCCGCTTCCAACGGGAACGCCCAGCGGCGCCTGAGGTTAGTCCATTGAGACTGACCGGAGCCCAGATGAGCGAGACCCGCGACCATATCAAGCCGCAGACCTTCGTCTTCGAGGACGACGGGCTGGTTCCCAACAACGTACTGCCGCTGGTGATCTACAAGCGCGCGATCGAGGTGACGCGCGCCGATCCGGCGCAGTCGATCGAGGACGTGTTCGAGCGCAACGGCTGGGGCCAGCGCTGGCGCGACGGCATCTACGATTTCCAGCACTACCACGCCACGGTGCATGAGGCGCTGGGCGTGGCGCGCGGCCACGCGCTGGTGCTGTTCGGCGGCGAGCGCGGCGAAGCGGTGCAGCTCGGCGTCGGCGACGTCGCCATCCTGCCCGCCGGCACCGGCCACAAATGCCTGTTCGCCAGCCATGATTTTCAGGTGGTCGGCGCCTATCCGCCGGGCGACACCATGCAGATCACGCGGCCGACGCCGGACAATCATCGCCGGGCGAAGCAGACGATCCCGCAGGTGCAACGCCCCGCCAGCGATCCGCTGCTCGGTGAGAGCGGCCCACTGATGCGGCTGTGGCGCTGAGCCGCAGCATTCCGGCCGATGTCGCTTTCCCGCGCCCATACGCAACGATGCCCGGGACCAGCCCGGGCATCGTCAGAGAAGTGACGCCTGACGATTGTTGTTGTCGTTAGATCAGGCGGAAGGACGCGTCCTTACCCCTCGTTGCCGCCCTCCTGACGGCTAGCTTCGAACAGGAACCAGGTGCGCCGCTCGGTCTCGTCGATGAAGTTTTCCAACAGGCTGGCCGAGGCGACATCCTCGAGTTCGTCGATGATCTTGTGGGCGGCGCGCATCGCCGCGGCGACTTTCTTGTTGTCGTTCATCAATTCAACCAGCATCTGCTGCGGCGGCACATAGCCGTCGTTGTTATCCTGCAGGGTCTGCAACTTGGCGATGTGACCGATCGAGCGCAGCGTGGTGCCGCCGATCTTGCGAACCCGTTCTGCCAAGAGATCGGTGGTCGCCAACACCTGGTCGGACTGCTCGTCGAGCATCAGGTGATAGTCGCGGAAATGCCGGCCGCTGACATGCCAATGGAAATTCTTGGTCTTCAGATACAGCGCGAAGGCGTCGGCGAGCAGCACGTTGAGCGCCGCGGAAATCTTGTCGACCGCGGGCTGCGGCAGGTCGGAGGGGGTGTCGAGTTCAGCGGCGATATCGGATGATTTGGATTTGGTCACGAGTTACCTTCCTATTGACATGGTACAAAACGGAACATTCGGCGAGCGCGGCTGATCTCGCCGTCACCCGACCGAGCTATTGCGTCAAATTTCTCAGAGCAAGCCGACGCTTTCACAAGGCGTCGAAACGCTCTAGACCTCAACGTGCCAGGACATAGTGAGTTCCGTGAATGGAACAAGATTCCCGCGGCACTTTTTAAACGGGCAGGCATGATGGATGACTGGATCGACTATTACGACTCCACCCACACGATCTACGTCAGCAAACTGCACCGGGACGTGCATTTCCGTCAGATCGCCGAGGACATCGCGGGTTATATCCCCTCCCCCGACGCCACCGTGCTGGATTATTCCTGCGGCGAAGCGCTGTCGGCCGGCCGGGTCGCCGACGCCTGCGGCCGGCTGATCCTGGCGGAGCCGGCGCCCGGGGTGCGCGGCCGGCTGATCGCCCGCTTCGCGCCGAATGTGAAGATCCGGGTGCGCTCGCTGGACGATTTGCGCAACATGGAAGAGAATTCCCTCGATCTGGCGGTGATGAATTCGGTGGCGCAATACATGACGCCGCAGGAGCTCGACACCGCACTCACCGTGGTCGGCCGGTTGCTGAAGCCAGGCGGGCAGTTGGTGCTCGGCGACATTCTGCAGCCCGACGTCGGCATGGCGCAGGACGTCATCGCGCTGTTGCGCTTCGCGCTGGCGCACGGCTTTCTCGCCGACGCGCTGTGGGGCCTGGCGCGCACCGCGCTATCCGACTACCGCGAATTGCGCAGCAAGATCGGGCTGCGGCGCTACAGCGAGGCCGAGATGATCGGCAAGCTCACCGCCGCGGGCTTTGCCGCCTCCCGCGCGGCGCAGAATATCGGGCACAATCCGTCGCGGATGACGTTTGTGGCGAGGAAGCCGGGATAGATTCAGTCCGGTTGGGGACGGCTCATACACAACGCGTCCGTCATTCCGGATTGCGAGTTCGTTAGAACGAGCAAGTCCGGAATCCATATATTCCCTGCAGGGGTTAAGGATCCCGGGCTCTCTCGCAGCTTCGCTGCTCGAGCCCCGGGATGACGGCTTGTGATTGTCAGATGACTCAAATCACGATGCTGAGCCGCTTCGCGGCGCGGGTGATGCCGGTGTAGAGCCAGCGGGCGCGGCTTTCCTGGAATGCGAAGCTTTCGTCGAACAGCACCACGTCGTCCCATTGCGAGCCTTGGCTCTTGTGCACCGTCAGCACGTAGCCGTAATCGAACTCGTCATAGGGCTTGCGCTGCTCCCACGGGATCTGCTCGATCGCGCCGCCGAAGCAATCGCCGCGCACCGACACCTTGGTGACGCGGCCGCCGAAGTCTTCGTCGGGCGACAACCGCATGGTGATGATTTTCGATTTCGACGCCGCGCGCGCCTTGACCCGCCATAGCCCGCCGTTGAACAGCGCCTTCTTGCGGTTGTTGCGCAGACAGACCAGCTTGTCGCCGGCCACCGGCAACGGATCCTCGATGTCGAGCCGCAGCCGAAACCTTGTGTTGTAGGCGCGGCGCGTGTTGTTGCGCCCGACCAACACCTGATCGGCGTTCATCACCCGCTGCGGATCGAGCTCGGTGCGCGAGATCACCTCGCTCTCGCCGTAGCGGCCGATGTCGAGGTCGCGGCCTTCGCGCACGTCCATCGACAGCCGCACGATCGGATCGTCCTGGGCCTGGCGATGCACCTCGGTCAGCATCACGTCGGGCTCGCAATCGGTGAAGAAGCCGCCGCCCTGGATCGGCGGCAGCTGCGCCGGATCGCCCAGCACCAACAGCGGGCAATCGAACGACATCAGGTCGCGGCCCAACTCCTCGTCCACCATCGAGCATTCGTCGATCACGATCAGCTTGGCCTTGGAGGCCGGGGCGTCGTCCCACAATTCAAAGCTCGGCTGTTCGACGCCGCTCTCGCGGGTGCGGTAGATCAAGGAATGGATGGTGGAGGCGTTGTCGCAGCCCTTGTTGCGCATCACCAAGGCGGCCTTGCCGGTGAAGGCGGCGAATTTCACCTCGCCGTTGACGCCGTCGGCGATGTGGCGCGCCAGCGTGGTCTTGCCGGTGCCGGCATAGCCGAACAGCCGGAATACCGGCGGCGTCGAGCCGCGACCGGGCTTGGCCTTCAGCCAATCGGCGACGGCCTTCAGCGCGGAGTCCTGATGCGGCGTGAATGTGGGCATGCGGTCTCGGGGATGCGATCCCGGCAGGGAACTGCCGCGATTCGACTCCCGCAAGCTAACCATTCAGGCGGGCAGCGCAAGCCGCCGATCGGCACAACGACCGTTCCCCGGATGCAGCGCAGCGCGCCGCAGTTTGCGGCGTGGTGCGCTGCTGATCCGGGGTCGTTACGAACGCAGGTGCTCGTGACGGTCCCGGTTCTGCGGAGCAGCGCTGCGCGCGGCACCGCGCCCGGGACACGAGGCTGAGGGATGGACTCTTACTGCCAGCCGGGCACGCCGCGCATGTCGGGCAGATGGTGGGCGATGCCCTTGTGGCAATCGATGCAGGTCTTTTCCCCGGTGAACAGGTAACGCTGATGCGCGACGGAGGCGCGCGGCGACTGCTTGGTGATGTCCATCGACGCCGCGCTGTGGCAGTTGCGGCATTCCAGCGAATCATTGGCCTTGAACCGCGACCATTCGTGCATCGCCAGCTCCAAACGATTTTCGCGGAATTTGTCCGGGGTGTCGATCGAGCCGAACAGATGGCCCCAGACCTCTTTGGAGGCCTGCATCTTGCGCGCGATCTTGTCGGTCCAGTTGTGCGGGACGTGACAATCCGGGCAGCTGGCGCGCACGCCGGAGCGGTTCGAGAAGTGGATGGTCGGCTTCAACTCGGCGAACACGTTGTCGCGCATCTCGTGGCAGCCGGTGCAGAACTTTTCGGTGTTGGTGGCTTCCAGCACGGTGTTGAAGCCGCCCCAGAACACGATGCCGGCGACGAATCCCGCCAGCACCAGCGCGCCGAGTCCGAACACCGAGCTCGGCCGCAACAGCACCTGCCACAGATCCTTGATGAACTGCCAGGCCCGCGCCAGCAACGAGCGGCGCGGCGCCGAAGGGTCGATCGCAGTCATCGCCGGCCCCCGGGCGCCACGTGGCTCAGCACAGAATCAATGTCGGTGAAGTCGTTGCCGACCGGCGGCTTGGCGGTGTGCTGCGGCACGTGGCACTGCGTGCAGAAGTAACGCCGCGGCGACACCGAGGCCAAAAATTGCCCGTCGCGATCCATGAAGTGGGTGATGCTGACCATCGGCGCCTTGGATTCCGTGGTGCGGGCGCGGGCGTGGCACGACAGGCATTTGTTGCCGTTGACGTCGATCTGATAGCCCTCGGTGGTATGCGGAATCACCGGCGGCTGTTCCGGATAGTTGCGGGTTTCGCGTTCCGACGAATTGCGCTGCGGCGTCATCAGAGCCGCCGGGCCTTCTTCGTTGAGCGGGGTGTCGCCGCGCAGCCCGGACGAAACATTCTGCGCCAACAGCGAGGTGGAGGCCGCCGCCATCACGACGACCACAGCGAGCAGGAAGGATTTTCGGATCATGACGCGGTCACCCGTTCGATGCGCACCGCGCATTTCTTGTAGTCGGTCTGCAGTGAAATCGGATCGGTGGCGTCGAGCGTCACCTTGTTGATCAGTTGCGCTTCGTCGAACCACGGCACGAACACCAGCCCGCGCGGCGGCTTGTTGCGGCCGCGGGTCTCGACCCGGGTGCGGATGAAGCCGCGGCGCGACTGCACCTTGATCTCGTCGCCGCGGCGCAGCTTGAGATCGGCGGCGTCGTCGGGATGCATGAAGCAGACGGCTTCGGGGAACGCCTTGTAGAGTTCGGGGACCCGCCGCGTCATGGTGCCGGAGTGCCAATGCTCGAGTACGCGTCCGGTGGAGAGCCAGAACGGGAAGTCGGCATCGGGGGCCTCTGCCGCGGGCTCATACGGAAGCGCGAAGATCCGCGCGCGGCCGTCGGGGAAGCCGTAGAACTGCACCCCGGCGCCCTGCTTGACGTAAGGATCCGAGCCCTCGCGGAATCGCCAGCGGGTTTCCTGGCCGTTCACCACCGGCCAGCGCAGGCCGCGCTCGCGGTGATAATCGTCGAACGGCGCCAGGTCGTGGCCGTGGCCGCGGCCGAACGAGGCGTATTCCTCGAACAGCCCCTTCTGCACATAGTAGCCGAACGCCTTGGATTCGTCGTTGAGATAGCCGGCCTCGATGTCGGACGCGGGATACTTGTCGACCTGGCCGTTCCTGTACAACACGTCGTACATGGTCTTGCCGCGAAGCTCCGGCTTCTTCGCCAGCAGCTCTTCGGTCCACACCTCCTCGATCTTGAAGCGCTTGGCGAATTCCATCAGCTGCCACAGATCGGAGCGGGCCTGGCCGGGTGCTGCGACCAGCTGATGCCAGAACTGGGTGCGGCGCTCGGCATTGCCATAGGCGCCTTCCTTCTCCACCCACATCGCGGTCGGCAGGATCAGGTCGGCGGCGAGTGCCGTCACCGACGGATAGGCGTCGGAGACGACGATGAAATTGTCCGGATTGCGGAAGCCCGGATAGGTTTCCTCGTTGGCGTTGGCGCCGGCCTGCAGGTTGTTGTTGACCTGAACCCAATAGGCGTTGAGCAGGCCGTCCTTCAGCATCCGGCTTTGCAGCACGGCGTGATAGCCGGGCTTATCGGGGATAGTGCCTTCGGGCAGTTTCCAGATCTTTTCGGCGATGTCGCGGTGCTTCTTGTTGGTGACCACCATGTCGGCCGGCAGGCGGTGCGAGAAGGTGCCGACTTCGCGCGCGGTGCCGCAGGCCGAAGGCTGCCCGGTCAGCGAGAACGGGCTGTTGCCGGGCTCGGAGATTTTTCCGGTCAACAGATGCAGGTTGTAGGCGAGGTTATTGGCCCAGACGCCGCGGGTGTGCTGGTTGAAACCCATGGTCCAGAAGCTGGTGACCTTGGTGTTCGGATCGGCATAGAGCTCGGCCAGCGCTTCGATCTTGGCGGCGGGCACGCCGGAAATCTGCGACGCCTTCTCGATGGTGTAGTCGGCGACGAAGGCGGCGTATTCCTCGAAGCTCATGTCGGTGGCGTCGTTGGCCTTGGCGGCGCCGGTGGCCGCCTTCTGCAACGGATGCTCCGGGCGCAAGCCGTAGCCGATGTCGGTCTGGCCGCGCTTGAAGGTGGTGTGCTTGGCGACGAACTCCTTGTTGACCCGGCCGGTCTTGATGATGTGGTTGGCGATGGCGTTGAGGATCGCCAGATCGCTCTGCGGCTTGAACACCAGGCCGAGATCGGCGAGGTCGAACGAGCGATGCTCGAAGGTCGACAGCACCGCGACCTTGACGTGCGGCGCCGACAGCCGGCGGTCGGTGACCCGGGTCCACAACAACGGATGCATCTCCGCCATGTTGGAGCCCCACAGCACGAACACGTCGGCGGCCTCGATGTCGTCGTAGCAGCCCATCGGCTCGTCGATGCCGAAGGTGCGCATGAAGCCGGCGACCGCCGAGGCCATGCAGTGCCGCGCGTTGGGATCGATGTTGTTGGAGCGGAAACCGGCCTTGAACAGCTTTGAGGCGGCGTAGCCTTCCCACACCGTCCATTGCCCGGAGCCGAACATGCCGACGCCGCTCGGGCCGCGCTTCTTCAGCGCCGCCTTGAACTTCTCCGCCATGATGTCGAAGGCTTCGTCCCACGACACCGGCTCGAACTCGCCGTTCTTGTCGTAGCGGCCATCGGTCTTGCGCAGCATCGGCTGGGTCAGCCGGTCATGGCCGTACATGATCTTGGAGAGGAAGTAGCCCTTGACGCAATTGAGCCCGCGATTGACCTCGGACTTGGTGTCGCCGTGGGTGGCGACCACGCGGTTCTCCTTGGTGGCGACCATCACGCTGCAGCCGGTGCCGCAGAAGCGGCACGCCGCCTTGTCCCATTTCAGTTCGGAGACCGCGCGTTCGGTGACGAGATTGGCCGCGCCCGCCGGCATCGCGACGCCGCCGGCCAGCGCCGCCATTGCGGCGGCTTCAAGTTTCAGCACCTGACGGCGATCGAGTTTCGGAGTTGTCATGACGTTTCCTTGCCGCAGCAGAGGGTGAGCTGATTGTTGGAAGAGGAAGTGCGCCTAGCCGGCTTCGATGGCGTGGAACACCAAGGCGGCGGAATA
This sequence comes from Rhodopseudomonas rhenobacensis, assembly GCF_014203125.1. Lineage (GTDB taxonomy): Bacteria > Pseudomonadota > Alphaproteobacteria > Rhizobiales > Xanthobacteraceae > Rhodopseudomonas_A > Rhodopseudomonas_A rhenobacensis. The sequence continues at coordinate 70,649 of NZ_JACHIH010000020.1, read as the reverse complement.
CACGTTGGGCAGCGCCGCGATGGCGTTGAGCGTCGAGCCGATCACGCCGGAATCCTCGGCGTCGATCACCACCACCAGCTTGCCTTGCGGATCGCGGGCGAACACTTCGCAGCCGGCGAAGGCTACGATCGCGGCGGCGACCTCGTCGAGCCGTTCCGGACGAGCCTGCACCAGGATGCTGGCGATCTCGCCGCCGGGCGGTCGCACCACGGCGTTCGGATTCTTGAAGCGGCCGGAGAACAGCGCGCGGCGATCGAGGACGGGATTATTTGGCACGGGAACCTCCGTTGGCAGGGCGGGCGTCACTTGGTCGGCGGACCGGCGATCGACTGATAGATCCACACGGTGAGCCCGTAGCTGCCGACGGTCGCGACCGCGAGCGCGGGCATCAACACAGCGACGAGCAGAAAGAAGGCGAACACCTCCATGCGTCGACGACGCAGGTGGGTGCCCTTGTCATGGCCAACAGCCGACATGGGTGATCTCGATTGAAATGTGAATGATTACGGCTTCAGGGCCGCGCCCGCGGGGACAATGCCCAGAAATTGCCCCCGGCGAGCTTGATCCAAATCAAATCCGCTAACAACTCGGTCGGCACCGAGGTGATCATGCTGAAATGATGCCATCAGGCGAACGGGAACTCGTCGACGACGCCGAACAATAACGGCGCGAGCTTGCGCTGCGACAACGACAGCGCACAACGTACAACGCGGCGCCCTGAACACGCAGCACAGAGCCCAGAGCACGGAGGATCAAGCACTGAGCCTCATGCACTGCGACCACGAATGGCCGCTGCATTTCAACGCGTCGTCCCTGCACAAGCAGGGACCCCTACGGCGCGGACTCTCATTTACAGCGGAGCGGAGGTTAGTTTTTCACCACGGACGCCAGGGGTGATGGGTCCCTGCGTACGCAGGGACGACCCGTTGAGAGCCATTGCCGGATCGCTGTGATCGCTGCCCGGCGACGCCTCGGAGGTTAGCGCGCGGCGGCGACCGCCTCTTCGGCCGGTTCGACGATCTCGTCGGTCCACACCTTGAAGCTGACCAGATGATTCGGCCCGAAGGTCTGGGTGATCGGCACGTCGGCGGCGTCGCGGCCCTGCGCGATCAGCACGCGGCCGAGCCGCGGCACGTTGTTGCGCGGATCGAAGGTGTGCCACTTGCCGCCGAGATAGGCTTCGAACCAGCCGGCGAAGTCGCCGACGCCCCACGGCTGCGGCGTGCCCATGTCGCCGAGATAGCCGGTGCAGTAACGCGCCGGGATGTTCATGCAGCGGCACAAGGTCAGCGCCAGATGCGCGTAGTCGCGGCAGACGCCGCGGCCTTCCTCATACGCCTCATAGGCGGTGCGGGTGGCGCGGGCGTGCTGATAGTTGAAGGCGATGTGGTGGTGCACGAAATCGCAGATCGCCTGCACCCGCGCCCAGCCGGGCGGGGTCTTTTCGAACAGTTTCCAGGCGATGTCCGACAAGCGGTCGGTCTCGCAATAGCGGCTGCCGAGCAGATACACCAAGGTGTCCGGCGGCAGGTCTTCGACGGCGTGCTGGATCGCGTCGGGAACCAGCGGATCGGTAACGCCGAGGTCGCGGACGATGCCGTCGGCGAAAAGCCGCAGCCGTCCGGGCGGCGCGACGATGCGGCTGCACCAATTGCCGAACATGTCGCGATAGGGCGTGATCGGCACCGCCGGCGTCACGGTGAGAAAATCCGGCACGATCACGTCGGAGGCGCGGGTGAAGTGCACGCCGAGCACCATGATCATCGGGGTCGGCTGCTGAAAATCGTAGATCATCTCGTAACCGACGCGAAGCTTCATGATGACTATCCTGCGTGACAAGGGGCGGTGACGACCGGCGGCCGCGCGCCCGACCCCGGATCAAGCGCACCGAGTATCAGCCGCGCCGATCGAAACCGCCATTTCGCGTTGAGTATCTTCAACAAATGGCGATAACAGGATTCAAAAGCAAGGCTTTTGCGGCGGCAAAGTGCGGTTCACAACATAGCCATGGCTATTGCGGGGGAAACGGCGCATGATCGCCGGGCGACATCCGCTCCGTTGCGCTTGCGATCACGCTGCCTCCGGCATGCAGGAAGGTCTTCATGACCATGCGATCGCGCCGCGAAACCATTACGTTCCGCAATCCGTTCCAGCTCGCGGGGATCGACCGCGTGCTGCCGGCCGGCGCCTACGAGGTCGTCACCGACGACGAGATGATCGAAGGCCTGTCGTTTCCGGTGTTCCGCCGCGTCGCCACCATGATCACCGTCCCGGGCGCGCCACCGCATCGCTCGTCGCTGGAACTGATCGCGATCGCCGCCGGCGATCTCGCCGAGGCGCGCCGCCTCGACGCGGTGGCGCAGCCGACGTGACGCTCCGCCTTCAACACTGAAGCTGTCCCGCGTCGCGCTCGACGCTCATCGAAAGGCCCGTACCATGCAGAATCTCTCTCCGCGCCATGTCCGCACCGAGGAATCGCTGCGGCTCGGCGTTGAAGCCGGCTGGTACAGCACCAAGGTCAGCGGCACCTTCGTCTCCGGCCCGCACCCGACCGAAGCCGCCTGCCGCACCCGGATCGACGAGATCGACCCGCCGCCGGCCAAGAAGAAGCGATAACAGGCGCCGCCGCCGGGCTCACGCGGCGACGCCCTGCGGCTTTTGCTCGACCACCCCCAAGGAGATTCCGATGGCGCTTACCAGCGGCAAGTTCCGCAGTTACGATTGCGACCGCTCGGTCGTGCTGTTTTCGATGATGGACGAAGCCACCGAGATCGATTGCGCGGTGTCCACCACCGCGATGGACGCGCTCGACGGCGCGGCGCGCACGCCCGCGAACCAACGCGAGCCGCAGTTCATGCGGCTGCGCGCCAGCATCGAGGCGCTGGCGGCGCAGAAGTTTTCCAAATCCGAACTCGAAGGCCATCCCGCCGGGATCATTCTGCGCAGCATCGACGTCCGCAAGTAGCGCGCAGCCCCGCGCGGCGGATTTGCGCTGGGACGCCAGGCGTCGCGGGGCTATAAGGGCGACCGCATTTGTGAATTTGCGGAGTGCTTGATGAAACGCGTCGCGACCTGGCTGTTCTACGCGATCGGCGCGCTCGCGATTGTCTATCTGGCGCTGTACGCCTACGCCGTGCTGACCGCGCCGAAGCTGACGCCGGGCGAGCCGATCCGGATCTTCCGCAATCCGAATGCGCCGGATTATTCGTGAGGCCGGCTCGTTGCCGATGGCAATGCCTCTTTCCATTGAGCCGATGCGCCTGACAAACCAGACATCGTCGTCCCGGGGCGCGAGCAGCTTTAGCTGCGAGTGAACCCGGGATCCAGTATTCACCGCCCTGGAATACTGGATCCCGGGTTCGCTCGTTCTTGCGAACTCGCGCCCCGGGATGACGGCTTCTTTTGGACGGACGCACCGAGCCATCGAATGCGCTGCATCCGGTGCACCATAAAGTCTGACTCTGCGAGCCGCTCCCGCGCCGTTACGCCGTCGCCACGAAAGCCCGGAATTCGCCGGAGCCGGCCGGCGTCACCGGCAGGCCGCCGTCGGCGTATTCGTTCAGCTTGTTGCGCAGGGTGCGGATCGAGATGCCGAGAATGTTCGCCGCGTGGGTGCGGTTGCCGAGGCAATGCTTCAGCGTCTCCAAAATCAGATCGCGCTCGACGTCGGCGACGGTGCGGCCGACCAGCGCGCGGGTGACCTGTTCGGCCGCGAGCGTCGCGTGCGCCACCGCCGGCGGCGTCTTGGCGAGATCCAGCCGATCGCCGTCCGGCGAAATGATCGCCTCCGGGCCGATCTCGTCGCCCTGCGCCATCAGCACCGCGCGGTGAATGGTGTTTTCCAATTCGCGGACGTTGCCCTGCCAGCGGTTGCTGCTCAGCACGCGGCGCGCATCCGCGGAGATCGGCCGCAGCGGCACGCCATTGGCGGCGGCGTATTTCTTGGCGAAATGCTGCGCCAATTCGAGAATGTCGGCGGGCCGTTCGCGCAACGGCGGGATCTTCAGATTGACGACGTTGAGCCGGAACAGCAGATCCTCGCGGAACGTGCCCTCGCGCACCACGTCGGCGAGATTGCGGTTCGAGGTGGCGATGATGCGGATGTCGATCGGCACCGGGCGGGTGCCGCCGACGCGGTCGATCACCCGCTCCTGAATCGCGCGCAGCAATTTCGATTGCAGCCGGACATCCATCTCGGAGATTTCGTCGAGCAACAGCGTGCCGCCGGTGGCCTCTTCGAACTTGCCGATGCGCCGCGCCACAGCACCCGTGAAGGCGCCCTTCTCGTGGCCGAACAGTTCGGATTCCAACAGATGCTCGGGGATCGCCGCGCAATTGATGCTGATGAACGGCTTCTTGGCGCGGTTGGAGCGGCTGTGCACGTAGCGCGCCAGCACCTCCTTGCCGGTGCCGCTCTCGCCGGTGATCATCACCGAGGCGTCGGAGCCGGCGATCTGCTGCGCCAGCTTGATCACCTTGGCCATCGCCTCGTCGCGATAGATCAGCTCGCGGGAATCATTGGCCACCGCGGCCAAGACCGCGGCGATCAGTTCCGGATCCGGCGGCAGCGGGATGTATTCCTTGGCGCCGGCGTGGATCGCGGCGACCGCGGCGCGGGCGTCGTTGGCGATGCCGCAGGCCACGATCGGCACGTGGATGTGTTCGGCCTCGAGCCGCATCACCAGGTCGCGGATGTCGAGCGCGACGTCGACCAGCAGCAGGTCGGCGCCCTTGCCGCCGCGCAGCACCCGCATCGCCTGCTCGTTGTTTTCCGAATGCGTCACCGAGGCGCCGTTGTCCATGGCGATCTTGGTGGCGGTCGTGAGCTGACCCTTTAACGTGCCAACGATGAGAAGCCGCATGGATGTCTCCTGTCAGTCTGCCGCGCCCGTCGCGCCCGGCCGGTTCATTTCCGTTAGGCGCGCTCGGCCTTGATGATTTCCGTCATGGTGACGCCGAGCTTGTCCTCGACCAGCACCACCTCGCCGCGCGCCACCAGGCGGTTGTTGACGTAGATGTCGATCGCTTCGCCGACCTTGCGGTCGAGTTCGAGCACGGTGCCGGGCCCGAGCTTCAGCAATTCGCCGACGTCCATCTTGGAACGGCCGAGCACGGCCGAGACCTGCACCGGCACGTCGAACACCGCTTCGAGATCGGCGGCGATCCGCGAGACCTGTTCGTCGTCGCTGTAGCCGACGTCGCCGAGCGGCGGCGCGTCGGTGGAATTGAGATCGGGCAACGGCACCTGGCTGTCATTGTCGGCCATCGTTCAAGTCCTCATTGTCCGGGGGGATCGTTGCGCGACGCCATGTAGCGTCCGACCAGTTCGCTGATTTTTGCCTCGGTGGCCGCGCGCTCCAAGAGCACGCCGCCGTCGGCCCATTCGATCTTGCAATCGCCGCTGGCGATCTCGGGCTCCGCCATGATCACCAGGCGGCCCTCGAAGCCGCTCTGCTTGGCGAGCCGTTCGATCCGCTCGTGGGCTGCGTCGTACAGCATGTCGTTGATCCGGATCACGATGTGCGGCGTCGACACCAACTGCCGGAAGCAATCGCCGATCAGCGCGGTGACTTCGGTGAGCGGCTCGGCCGCGATCAGGTCGCCGCACAATTTGCGCGCCACCGCCACCGCGACGTCGACCGCCTCGGTTTGCAGCCGCATCTCGACGCCGGAGAACCGCCCCGCGATGCCGCGGATCGAGATGGCGATTTCCTCCAGCGCCAGCGCCACGCGGCGGTCGCTCTCGGCCTTGGCCTCCTGCTGGCCGGCGTCGTAGCCGGCGCGATAGGCCGCGGCCTCCGCGGCCGCGACCTGCGCGGCGATCTCGGCGGGCGTCGCGGCCTTTTCGCGCGCCGCGTCGGGCGCGCCGAAATCAACATCGAACAGAAATTTTGCAGGAGCAGCCATCAATACACCAGTTCGTCGTCGGCGCGGTTCTTGGTCAGCACGATCTCGCCCTTGGCGGCGAGGTCTTTGGCAAGGTTGACGAGCAGCGCCTGCGCCTCGTCGACGTCGCGCAGCCGCACCGGGCCGAGCGCCGCCATGTCGTCGAGCAGCATCTTGCCGGCGCGGGACGACATGTTGCCGAGGAAGAACGAGCGCACCTCTTCGTTGGCGCTCTTCAGCGCGATGCCGAGCTTGTCCTTGTCGACGTTGCGCATCAGCGTCTGCGCCGAGCCGGCGTCGAGCTTCACGAGATCGTCGAAGGTGAACATCAGCGCCTTGATGCGTTCGGCGGCTTCGCGGTTGTCTTCTTCCAGCGAGGTGAGGAAGCGGGTCTCGGTCTGGCGGTCGAAATTGTTGAAGATTTCCGCCATCACCTCGTGGGCGTCGCGGCGCCTGGTCTGCGACAGGTTGGACATGAACTCGACCCGCAGCGTCTTCTCGACGCTCTCGATCACTTCCTTCTGCACCGCTTCCATTTTCAGCATCCGGCCGATGACGTCGAGCGCCATGTCTTCCGGCAGAATCGACAGCACCTTGGCGGCGTGTTCGGACTTCAGCTTCGACAGCACCACCGCGGTGGTCTGCGGGTATTCGTTCTTCAGGTAGTTGGCGAGCACCTCCTCCTGAACGTTGGAGAGCTTTTCCCACATGTTGCGGCCGGCCGGGCCGCGGATTTCTTCCATGATGCCGCTGACCCGGTCGGACGGCAGATACTTCTGCAGCAGCCGCTCGGTAGCGTCGAAATTGCCCATCAGCGCCCCGGACGCCGACATCCGCGACACGAATTCCAGCAGCAGGTCCTCGACCACCTCCGGCTCGATGGTGCCGAGCGACGACATCACCGACGACAGTTCGCGCACCTCGTCGTCGTCGAGCAACGCCCAGACCTTGCCGCCATATTGCTCGCCGAGCGCCAGCATCAGCATCGCGGCGCGCTTCGGGCCGCTCATCGGCTTGCTGGCGGGACGATTGCCCTGGCGCATCGCCAGATTGGCGACCACGCTGGCGATGTCTTGGTTGCTGGCGTTGACGGTCTGCGGAACGGCCATGTCAGGTCACGCTGGCTCCTGAAGCCACTGGCGAACAATGGCGGCGGTTTCGTTGGGGTTGCGGTCGGCCAGTTCGCCGACGCGGTGCACCGACTGGGCGTGGACCTGGCCTTGCACCTGGGCGATGTCGATCATGCTGGGGCCCGGCGCCGGCAGGGCCTGGCCGTCGGGGCCGACCACGTTGCCGCTGGCGTCGGTCAACGCCGGCACCGAGCCGAGGGCGGCGGCATCGGCCGCCAGGATCCGGCGCACCAACGGCCGGATCACCATGAACATCACCACCAGGCCGAGCAGCATCATCACCGCGAGCTCGATGACATACATCACATCATCCTTCGTGAACTGCACCATGCCGAGCAGGCCGCCCGGCTCGGCGACCGGCGGCACGCTCGGAGCCTCGGCGAACCGCAGGTTGACGACCTCGACCTGGTCGCCGCGCTTCTGATCGAAGCCGATCGAGGAGCGCACCAGCGCCGCGATGCGGTCGAGCTGCTCCTTGCTGCGCTCCTGATAGACCAGCTCGCCCTTGTCGTTCTTGGCGTAGATGCCGTCGACCAGCACCGCGACGGAGATTCGGTTGACCCGCCCGGCCTCGGTGATCTCGGTCTTGGTGACGCGCGAAATCTCATAATTGTTGGTTTCTTCGCTCTTCTTGGTCTGATCGCGGGCCACCGCGCCGCCGCCCTGCTGATTGCCGGGCAGTTCGTTGTTGACCGTGACCTGACCGTCGCTGGCACCGGCGGTCGCCGAGGATTCCTCGCGCGACTGGCTGGAGCGCAGCACCCTTCCTTCGGGATCGAACTTGTCGGAGGTCTGCGTGACCTTGTTGTAGTCGAAGTCGGCGGTGAGCTGGACCCGCGCCCGGCCGCTGCCTACCACCGAGGAAACAATCGCCTCGACCTGGTTACGCATCCGTTTCTCGAAACCGGCGCGGCGCTCGTCGCCGGTGGCGCCGTCGCTCGCCGGATCGCCGGCGGCGCCGTCGGCGAGCAGCTGCCCGGCCTCGTCGACGATCGACACCCGCTGCGGCTTCAGCCCGTTGACCGCCGAGGCCACCACGTGGCGGATGGCGCGGACCTGCTGCGGCTCCAGCGCGCCGCGCACCCGCAGCACGATCGAGGCCGACGGCTCCGGGGTCTCGCGCGAGAACAGCGGCCGCTCCGGCAGCACCAGATGGACGCGGGCCGCCTGGATGCGGTCGATGGCGCGGATGGTGCGGGCGAGTTCGCCTTCCAGCGCGCGCAGATGGTTGATGTTCTGCACGAAGCTGGTGGAGCCCAGCGCATCCGACTTGTCGAAGATCTCGTAGCCGACGCCGCCGCCCTTCGGCAGCCCGCCCTCGGCGAGCTTCATCCGCAGCCGGGTGACCTTGTCCTTCGGCACCATGATCACGCTGCCTTCGTTGCGCAGCTCGAACGGGATGCCCTGGCGCTCCAGGTCCTTGATGATGCCGGAGGAATCCTCGACGCTGAGGTCGGTGAACAGCGTCGTCATCTGCGGCGTGGTGACGCGCATGATCACAAAGGCGAAGAATCCGATCAGCGCAGCGGTGACGGCGATCATCGCCATCAGCCGGGCGGCGCCCAGACCTTTCAGAAAGCTCACCAGACCTTGCACCAACCAGCCCCTCAGCTTCGGCACGATCGCAGCCGACTAGGCAAATCTTGCCTATGGGATGGTTTCAATATCGTTAACGATCCTTAACGCCGGTAAAGAAATCCAGACGCAGCAAACCGGGCGTCCCTCGCGGGAGCCCGGTTGTCAGAGAACGCGACGATCTAGGGTTGAATTTATTGCCGGTATTGCTGGATCCGGGTGGTGCGCAGCCCGGCGAGACCATGCTGGTCAATGGAAAACTGCCAGGACAGGAATTCGTCGACGGTCAGCGTATAACGGCTGCAGGCTTCTTCGAGGGACAAGAGGCCACCGCGAACGGCGGCGACCACTTCGGCTTTACGGCGGATGACCCACCGTTTTGTCCCGGGCGCGGGCAGATCCGCAATCGTAAGCGGACTGCCGTCAGGCCCGATGACATACTTGACCCTCGGGCGATGGGGCTCTGTCATGGCGTACTCACAAACTCTCAACCACTCAACTCTGAAAACCAGAATACCCCCAGCGACTTAAAATTTGCCTAAGCGTCACACAGCAATTTGAATCTCGTTACGGCGACGCTACGTGGCCAAGATCAGGGCGCGCCGGCACCGACTATTAACCTTGCTTATCAAGTGATGAAGACGAAAGTTGTCGAAAGGTTAAGCCGCACGGGGGCGTTGCCGCCTCCTGGCAACGCGGATGCCACCGCCCCGCGGCTCGCGAGCCCGTTGGATGCGCGCCAAACACGCGGCGACGGCGCAGCGGACGGCGCCAAAGCGACCTGTCAAATCTCCTTGATGAAAACGAGTTGTTAGTTCGCGCGTAGCAACACGAAGTCGCGACGCTGCGTTAGAACATTCTTCGATCGCTGCGCTACAACATCCCCAAGCGTCATTCCGGGGCGCGAGCAGCGTCAACTGCGAACGAGCCCGGAATCCATAACCCCTGCAGGGGATATGGATTCCGGACTTGCTCGTTCTTCGACTCGCAATCCGGAATGACGACGGGACTTCGATTGGATGCTCAATCCCAACCGAACGAACGTCAGCGGATCGAGAACCGCACCGGAACCGTGAAGCTCAGCGATCGCTGCGGCATCTCCGGCGGAAACGCCGGCAGCGGCTGGGCGCGGCGGATCATCGCCATGGTCTCGGCGTCGAGCGACGCGGAGCCCGATGATCGAGCGAGCCTGGCGCCGAGCACCTGGCCGCCGCGGCCGACGGTGAAGCTCAGCATCGCGGTGCCCTGCACGCCGGCCGAGCGCGCCTCCGACGGATATTGCTTGAAGCGCTGCAGATGCGCGGCGAGCCGGTCGCGATACGACGGCAGCGCCGCGGCGGCCGCAGCGCCGGCGGTGGCCGCCGCGGCGGCGCGCGCCTGACGCGCGGCGGCCGGCGGCGCGCTGGTCTGCGGCGCCGGCGTCTCCGCCGGCTTCTTCGCCACCCGCGGCTCGCGTTTGGGTTTCTTCGGCTCACGCTGAGGCTGCTCGCGCACGATCTGCGTCGGCGCGGGCTTTGGCGGCGCCGGCTCGGCCTTCGGCTCCTGCGGCGCCGCGACGTCGGGCTTCTCCTGCACCGGCGTCGGCGGCAGCGCCTGCTCGGGGGGCGGCGGCGCCACCGGCTCCGGCTCGGGCGGCGGAGGCGGCGGCGCTTCGGCCTCCTGCATCTGCGGTCCCGGCGGCAGGTCGAGCGGCTGCAGCTGCGGCGCCGCGGAGGACGGCGCCATGTCGACCATGATCGCCGGGATTATCGCGCCCGGCGGCGGCGACGCCGTGTACCACGCGATCGCCGCCGCGATCAGCCCGACATGCAGCGCGACCACGACGAGCGCCGACAGCGCCCAGCGCCGCAGGCCGGAGCGATCCTCCGCAGTATGCAGCGTGAACGCGTTCAACTCACTCGCTTCGGCCATCGAGGCCCACCAGCGCGATCTTCAGATAGCCGGCGTCGCGCAACAGGTTCATCACCGCCATCAGCTCGCCGTAGCTCACCGCCTTGTCGGCGCGCAGAAAGATCCGCTCGTCCTTCTGGCCCTTGGTGGCGGCGTCGAGCGTGCCCGGCAACGCCTCGCGGGCGATGATATCTTCGCCGACCGCGACCGACAGATCCGGCTTCAAGGTGACGAACACCGGCTGCTCGGGCCGCGGCTGCGGCTCGACGGTGGAGGCCGGCAGATCGACGCCGAGATCGACGGTGGCGAGCGGCGCCGCCACCATGAAGATGATCAGCAGCACCAGCATCACGTCTATGAACGGCGTGACGTTGATTTCGTGGGCTTCGACGAGGTCGTCGTCGTCGCCGCCGCGCCTGCCGCCGCCGAGCCTCACGCCCATGATGCTGCGCCCATGATCACTATGCCCGTCCGAGCCGCGCGCCGCGGCGGCCCTTGTCGCGGCTGAGCAGCAGCAACAGCTGCGCCGAGGCGTCGCCGAGCAGCGCCCGATAGGACGCGATCACCCGCGCCAGATGATTGTAGATCACCACCGCGGGGATCGCGGCGACCAGGCCGAGCGCGGTGGCCAGCAGCGCCTCGGCGATGCCCGGCGCCACCACCGCGAGGTTGGTGGTGTGCGCCTCCGAGATGCCGATGAAGGCGTTCATGATGCCCCACACCGTGCCGAACAGCCCGATGAACGGCGAGGTGGCGCCGATCGTCGCCAGGATGCCGGTGCCGCGGGCGATCCGCCGCGACATCGCGCCCTCGACGCGTTCCAGCCGCAACGCCACGCGCTCCTTGAAGGCGTCGTCGAACACCCCGCCCGACAGGCTGGCCTCGCGCGCCGCCGACTGGATCAGCTGCGCCACCGCGTCCTCGGCGCCGGCGCAGTCCTGTTCGATGTCGGGCAGCGCGGTGTCGCTCTCGAGCTGCGTGATGCGCTGCAGCGCCAGCGCGCGTTCGCGGCGCAATTCGAGGGTCTTCGACAGCCACACCGTCCAGGTCGCCAGCGACGCCAGCGCCAGCCCGACCATCACCACCTTCACGACGATGTCGGCGTTCTGAAACATTCCCCAGGGCGACAGGTTGCGCGGCAGTGCGGCGACATCGACGGCGGCCAGCGCCAACGTCGGCAGGCCGGTCAGTGCCAGCGCCAACAACGCAGTACCGGCGCTGCGCAGCCGCCGGGTCGTCCGCGGCCGGAACTCAGTGCGGTCGGCCGACGGCTCGTGAACAAATCTCATGCGATGGAATCCAGTGACTGCGGCGAGAGGGACAGCGAAGGCGAAGGCCCCGAGCGGGACGCGACGACGACGGTTGAAAACTCAGCAAGAATACCGGCTTCTTCATGGTGATGAACAGCCCGGAAACACAAGTTCAACTTTCACCCGAGTGGTTTTTCAGGTACACACTTATTTATGATCAAGCAAACCGACGCGAAGCAGGGGAAATCAGGCGAGCGGCCGGCTACAACGAAATCCTGCGAGACAATCCCGGCGCAATTGCAGCCGCAGACCCTGGCGGCGCTCGACGAATGGGCGGCGCACAATCAGGTGTCCCGCCAAGAGGCGGTGCAGCGGCTGGTGCAGCTCGGGCTGTCCGTCGGCTCGCCCGGCAAGCCCGGCAAGGCGATCCGCAACGCCCGGGCGATCGAACTCGCCGCCAGCCAGATCGATAAGCTGATCGACCCGGAAGCGCCCTCCGAGGAGCGCGATCGCCGCATCCACCGGCTCACCGAAGGCCCGCCGGAATTCGTCGAGGCCAGGGTCGATCTGCCGAAGCGCCGGCGCTGAGGCGACACGCGTCGCCAATCGCCATCAAGGCCTCCCGCGCACGCAGGGAAGCGTGCCCCACAAAATTGTACGCGAACGAACTTGTGTCCCGGACACGGAGCAGCGCCTTGGCGCTGCGCCGTGAGCCGGGACCGTTCCAAGCGCTGCGTTCTGGTACGGCCCCGGCTCTGCAGCGCACCACGCCGCAAGCGGCGTAGTGCCCTGCGTCCGGGGCGCGCTTCCGTCATTTCGATCTATTCTAAAGACTTTTCGAGTTGGATTGATGCGCTTCAAGATTTCCCCCGCTGTCATTCCGGGGCGCGAGCAGCGTCAGCTGCGAGCGAGCCCGTAATCCATAACCACCGCAGGGGTTATGGATTCCGGACTTGCTCGTTCTTCGAACTCGCAATCCGGAATGACGGCCGCGTTTGGGTTGGATGCTTCAATCTCAACGAAATGCACTAACCGGCTTGATCGGCCGGAGCGCCGATCAAGCCTTGGCGTCGGCGCGCGCGAGCAGCGCCAACAGCCCCTGCAGGATCTGCAGCGGCGGCGGCGGGCATCCAGGAATATGCAGGTCGACCGGGATCACCGCGGCCACCCCGCCCTCCACCGCGTAGCTGCCGGCGAAGCAGCCGCCGTCGCGGGCGCAATCGCCCAGCGCCACCACCCATTTCGGCGAAGGCGTCGCCTCATAGGTCGCCTTCAAAGCGTCGCGCATGTTCTTGGTCACCGGCCCGGTGACCAGCAGCACGTCGGCATGGCGCGGCGAGGCGACGAAGCGGATGCCGAAGCGCTCGACGTCGTAATAGGCGTTACTGAGCGCGTGGATTTCCAACTCGCAGCCGTTGCAGGAGCCGGCATCGACCTCGCGGATCGACAGGCTGCGGCCGAGCCTTTGCCGCGCCAGCTCGCCGAGCGAGGTCGCGAGTTGCTCGACCGCGACCGGATCCAGCGCCGGCGCGGGCTCGGTATGCGGCCGGCGGAACAGGCCCTGAAACAACAGATCACGCATCCTGGCGTCCCCTCACAGATCCGGCCCGGAATAGGAGCAGTTGAACGATTTGTTGCAGAGCGGAAAGTCGGCGACGATGTTGCCCTCGATCGCGGCCTCCAGCAGCGGCCATTGGAACCACGACGGATCGCGCAGATGGCAGCGCGCGATCGCACCAGCGGCGAGCCGCAGCCACACCAAGATATCGCCGCGAAACCCTTCGACCACCGCGATGCCCTCGCCGTCTGCGGCGATCGCCGGCAGCGGCGCGAGCAATTCGCCGGCGGGCAGATTGTCGAGCAACTGGTCGATCAGCGCCATGCTCTGTTCGACCTCGCGAATCCGCACCCAGACCCGGGCGTTGACGTCGCCCTCGGTCAACACCGGCACCTCGAAGCGCAACTGATCGTAGGGCGGATAGCACAGCTGCCGCCGGGCATCGAAGGCGCGGCCGGAGCCGCGGCCGACGAAGCCGCCGGCGCCATATTGCGCGACCAGCTCCGCACTCACCACGCCGGTGCCGACGGTGCGGTCCTGCAGCGAGGCGGTCTCGTCGTAGAGTTCGACCAGCGCGGGGAGCTGCTGGCGGATCGACACCAGCGCGGCTTCGATGGCTTTGCGGCCGTCGGCGCCGAGATCGCGCCGCACCCCGCCCGGCACGATGAGATCGCGCATCAGGCGATGGCCGAAGGCGATGGCGGCGGCGCGCAGCACGTTCTCGCGCAGCACGCCGCAATGCGCCAGCATCAGCGCAAACGCCGCGTCGTTGCAGATCGCGCCGATGTCGCCGAGGTGATTGGCGAGCCGCTCCAATTCGGCCAGCAGCGCGCGCAGCCACACCGCGCGCGGCGGCACGGCGAGTTCAAGCGCGGCCTCGGCGGCCAGCGAGAACGCATAGGAATAAGCCACGGTGCTGTCGCCCGACACCCGGCCGGCGAGCTTAACGCCCTGCTGCAGCGAAGCGCCGCTCATCAGCCCTTCGATGCCCTTGTGGACATAGCCGAGCCGCTGCTCGAGCCGCACCACGGTTTCGCCCGAGGCGGTGAAGCGGAAATGCCCGGGCTCGATGATGCCGGCATGCACCGGGCCGACCGCGACCTGGTGCAGCCCCGCGCCATCGACCGGCAGGAACGGATACGGCGGCTGCGGCGTCGACGGCGTATTGGCGCCGAGCGGCGCGGTGACGCCCCATTGCCCGTGATCGAGCCACGGCCTTGAATCCGGCGAGCCGACCGGCTCGAGGCCGAACAGATCGTGGAGGCTGCGTTCCAGCCGCAGCGCCGGCGGATGCTGCGCGCCGACCGAGGGAAACCGCCCGCTCGGACAATTCAGGCTGATCACCGCGACCTCGGCGGTGGCCTGTTCCAGCAGCGCCATGTGCACCGCGCCCGCCTCGCCCCACAGCGCCAGCAGCGTCATCCGGCGCTCCGCGACCGAGGTGGCAGCGCCGCTCCACAGCACTTCGTCGACGATGATGCGCGGCCATGGCCGCTGCTGCGGCGCGAGGAGGCCTTCCCGCTTCAGGTCGCTCAGCGACGGCATGGGGTCCTCGCGCTATCCAAGGAGGTGGGCGACATGCTGAAACCAGACCACGATCGGCGCCGGCAGGTAAACGCCGGCGACCAGCACCAATGCGAGATGCGCGAACATCGGCAGATAGGACGCTTCCGCCGGCCGGGTCGGACCGCGCGGCTCGCCGAAGGCGACGCCGGTTAGCCGCAGCGTCAGCGCGCCGAACGCCACCAACAGGCCGAACACCAGCAGCAACGCCAGCAGCGGCTGCCGCGCGAAGGTCGAGCTGACCACCAGAAATTCACTCATGAAGATGCCGAGCGGCGGCAGGCCCGCGATCGCCACCACGCCGGCGACGAAACCCCAGCCGAGCGCCGGATGGGTCTCGGTGATGCCGCGGATCTCGTCGAGCGTCTGGGTGCCCTTGATCTGCACGATGTGGCCGACCGCGAAGAAGATCGCCGACTTGGTCAGGCTGTGCATCACCATGTGCAGGAGACCAGCGAAATTCGCCAGCGGCCCGCCCATCCCGAACGCGAACACGATGATGCCCATGTGCTCGATCGACGAATAGGCGAACAGCCGTTTGATGTCGCGCCTTCGATACAGCATGAAGGCGGCGAAGATCAGCGACGTAAGCCCCATCGTCACCATCAGCGTGCCCGGCGCCATGGCGCCGGGATTGGCGGTCATCAGCATCTTGAAGCGCAACAGCGCGTACAGCGCCACGTTCAACAACAGCCCGGACAGCACCGCCGAGATCGGCGTCGGGCCCTCGGCATGGGCGTCGGGCAGCCAGGCGTGCAGCGGCGCCAGGCCAACCTTGGTGCCGTAGCCGAGAAACAGGAACACGAAGGCGACGTTGAGCAGGGCGGCGTCGAACTGCGAGGCGCGCTCGATCAGCAGCGTCCAGATCATGGCGTCCTGGCCTTCGCCGATGATCGGCCGCGCCGCCATATAGACCAGGATGGTGCCGAACAGCGCGAAGGCGATGCCGACGCTGCCGAGGATGAAATATTTCCACGCGGCTTCCAGCGCCGCCTCGGTGCGATAGATGCCGACCATCAGCACCGTGGTCAGCGTCGCCACTTCGACCGCCACCCACATCAGCCCGATATTGTTCGACACGAACGCCAGATTCATGCCGAACATCATGGTCTGGTACATCGCGTGGTAGAACCGCAGATAGGCCGGGGTCAGCCGGCCGGTCTCGAGTTCGTGGGCGATGTAGCTGGCGCTGAACACGCTGGTGGTGAAGCCGACAAAGGTGTTCAGCACGATGAAGACGATGTTGAGGTCGTCGACCAGCACATAGGGCCCGGGCGTCGGGCGCGGCAGGATCAACAGCAGCACCGCGCAGACGAAGGTGGCGAGGCTCGCCAGAACGTTGAGCCGCGCAGTCAGCCGATAGCCCGGCAAGGCCGCCAGCAATGCTGCGGCGAAGATCGGGATCAGCACTACGCCGAGCACCGGGTTGAACGCCGCGAAATTCATCGGCGTTCTCCGCGGGATTCGTCGAGTGCGGCGACGTCGACCGAATCGAAGCGTTCGCGGATCCGGAACAGGAAGATGCCGATCACGATGAAGGCGATCAGGATCGAGAACGCGACCGAGATTTCGACCACCAGCGGCATGCCCTTGGCGCCGGTGGCGGCCAGCACCAAGCCGTTCTCCAGCGACATGAAGCCGACCACCTGGGAGACCGCGTTGCGTCGCGTCACCATCACCAGCAACCCGAGCAGCACCACCGACAGCGCGAAGGCGAGGTCTTCGCGTGCCAGCGCGTCGGCCTCGGCGGTGACCCGCAGCATCAACACCATCGACAGCGCCACCAGCCCCATGCCGGCCAGCATGGTCGGGCCGATGCCGACCGCGGTCTCGATGTCGCGGTGAATGCCGAGCTGGCGGATGATGCGATGCAGCGCCACCGGGATGATGATCGCCTTGAACACCAGCGCGATCGCCGCGGTGACGTAGAGATGCGGCGCGTCCTGGATGAAGGCCTGCCAGGTCACCGCCAGCGACAGCGTCACCGCGTGCAGCGCGAACACGTTGAGCAGCGAATAGAGGCGATCCTGATACAGCATCATGAAGCTGATCAGCACCAGGCCGCCGGCCAGCGAGTGTGAGATATCGAAATCGAGACTGTGCATCACAAGCTTTTCGATACGAACAGGAGCAGCGTGCCGAGCAGGCCGAGCATCAAAGCTGCGCCGAGGAATTGCGGAACGCGGAACACCCGCATTTTCGCGGTCGCGGTCTCGAACACCGCCAGCAGGAAGCCGGCGATGGTGACTTTCAAGAGATACATCGCGGCGCCGATCACATAGGACAGCGGCCCGGCGCCGAACACCGCAATTTCCCACGGGAAAAACAAACAGGCGATCAGCGAGATATACAACAAAAGCTTGAGGAAGGCGCCGAACTCGATCAGCGCCAGATGCCGGCCGGAATATTCCAGGATCATCGCCTCGTGCACCATGGTGAGCTCGAGGTGGGTCGAGGGATTGTCGACCGGGATGCGGGCGTTTTCCGCCAGCGCCACGATCACCAGCGCGATCATCGCCATGCCGAGCGAGACGCGGAGGCCGACCTGCGACGAGGCGATGAAATTCGCCACCGTGGAGAGCTGCGTCGAGCCCGCCACCAGCGCCACGCAGAACACGATCAACAGCATCGCAGGTTCAGCCAAGGCCGCGATCATCACTTCGCGCGATGAGCCGAGGCCGCCGAACGCGGTGCCGACGTCCATGCCGGCCAGCGCCAGGAAGAACCGCGCGGTGCCGAGCAGCGCCACGATCACGATGAGGTCGGCGGTCCAGTTGAACAGCAGCCCGGTGGCGAAGGTCGGCACCAAGGCGGCAGCGACCCAGATCGCCGCGAAGGTGAGATAGGGCGTGGCGCGGAACAGCCAGGAGGCGTTGTCGGCCAGCACCACTTCCTTGCGCAGCAGCCGCAACAGGTCGCGATAGGGCTGCAAGATCGACGGCCCCTTGCGGCGCATCAGCCGCGCCTTGACCTTGCGGATGAAGCCGGTGAGCAGCGGCGCCAGCAGGAACACCAGGAGCATCTGGATGCCCTGCACCAGGATGTCGGAGATCACGACCATATCGCGAGCACCAGCAACAGCGTGACCAGGGTGGCGAACACCAGGCTGAGATAGCCGCGGATCGTCAACAGCTGCCAGCGATCGAGCCTTTTCGACGCGGTGTCGACCGCGCCGGCGATGCGCCCGTACAGCGTTTCCCAGACCAGATCGTGGATCTCGACCGAGAACCGCGCAGGCTTCACGCTGCCCGGCGGCGGCATCTCGACGTGCTCGCGGGCGGCGAACAATAGCGTGCCGAATACCCGGCGCAGCGGCTGCGCGAAACTGTCCGGCGAATATTGCGCCTGCGGCACCGCATCGGAAAAGCCGCAGCCCCAGGCCGGGCCGCGGCGTACCGCGTGCGAGGAGAACCGCCGGATCGCCAGATAGCCGAGCGACGCCGAGATCGCGATGAACACCAGCACCAAGAGGCCATTATAGGAGCCGCGGCGCTCGGCGATCGGGATGATCGAGAGCCACGGTAAGTGCGATTGCGCGCCGAGCCGGCTGTCGAGGATCTGCTGCGTCACCGGCGACAGCGCGTCGATCACTAGGCCCGGGAAGATGCCGGCGAACAGGCACAGCGACGCCAGGATCACCATCGCGGCCAGCGAAAAGTGGTCGACCTCCTGGGCGTTCGCCGCCGCCTCGCTGCGCGGCCGGCTGAGGAAGCTGACCCCATAGGCCTTGACGAAACACGCCGCCGCCAGCGCCGCGGCAAGCGCCAGCAGCGCGCCGATCGCCGGCACCATGATCTTCAGGCCCCATTGCGGCAGGCTCGGGCTGAGCAGCACGGCCTGAAACATCAGCCATTCCGAGACGAAGCCGTTGAACGGCGGCAGCGCTGCGATCGCCACGCAGCCGATCAGGAAAACCACGCTGGTCACCGGCATGCGGTGGATCAGCCCGCCGAGCTTGTCCATGTCGCGCGCCCCGGTCGACACCAGCACGGCGCCGGCGCCGAAGAACAGCAGGCTCTTGAACAGCGAATGGTTGAAGACGTGAAACAGCGCCGCGGTGAGGGCCAGCGATGCGGCCAGCGTCTGGTTGTTGGCCTGAAACGCCAGCGCCAGCCCAAGGCAGACGAAGATGATGCCGATGTTCTCGATCGTCGAATAGGCCAACAGGCGCTTCAGGTCCTTTTCCAACAGCGCGTAGAGAATGCCCATCACCGCGGTGACGCCGCCGAGCGACAGCACCAGCACGCTGGCGGTCCAGTTCGGCGGTCCCAACAGATCGAACACCACGCGGA
The DNA here is from genome assembly GCF_014203125.1 of Rhodopseudomonas rhenobacensis. Classification (GTDB taxonomy): domain Bacteria; phylum Pseudomonadota; class Alphaproteobacteria; order Rhizobiales; family Xanthobacteraceae; genus Rhodopseudomonas_A; species Rhodopseudomonas_A rhenobacensis. The sequence goes on along the minus strand of NZ_JACHIH010000020.1, from coordinate 51,505 downwards.
TGAAGCCATAGACCGCGACCTTGGTCATCACCCCGCTCATCAACGCGGAGACGTGGCTCGGCGCCGCGGGATGCGCCAGCGGCAGCCAGACGTGCAAGGGCACTAAGCCCGCTTTGGAGCCGGCGCCGAGCAGCATCAGGATCAGCACCATTGTGGCTTCGCCCGGCGCATGCGGCATGGCGCGGATCGCCGCGAAGCCGTAGTCGCCGGCGGGACCCGCCAGCAGGCCGAATGCCAGCAGCAGCGCCAGCGTGCCGAAGCTCGCCATCAACAGATAGACATAGCCGGCGCGGGCGTTGCCGGGTTCGCGATGATGCGTCATCACCAGCGCCCACGACGCCAGCGACATGAACTCCCAGCACAAGAGATAGGAGAACGCGTCGTCGGCCAGCACCACCAGATTCATCCCGGCCAGGAACGCCGGAAAGAACGGCAGCACCCGCTGCGGCGCGTGCTCGTGCCGGCCGTAGCCCAGCGCATAGAGGCTGGCGATCGCGCCGCCGAGATTGACCACGGCGAGGAAGAACGCCGCCAGTGCATCGAGCCGGAAATGCGCGCCGAGCCACGGCAGGCCGATCGGCAGCACGATCTCGTCGGCGCCCGTGCCCGCGAGCAGGGCGCGCAGCGCGCCGATCAAAGCCAGCGCACAGACGATCAGGGTGGCGCCATAAACCAGCGCGGTGGCGGCTTTGGCGCGGCTCAGCGCCACGGCGAGCACGGCGATCCCCAGCAGGGCCGCGACGCAGACAAGTTGCGCGGCCACTGCGGTCAGCACCAGAGCGTCCTCGCAAGGCGCCGGGCACGCTCCGACCGTCCAGGCGCAGCACCGCATGCGTTCGCCCATAGCGGCGCACGCGCGTCGGCCATCCTGGTCAAGAACCGGCTCATGATGCAATTAACATGATGTCTGATCTATTAAACATCTTCTAGGGGCAAGCGAATCCGACTTTCGCAGCATGGCATCTTCCGAGGGGATTTTCTTGCGCTGGCGCAATCGAGCATCGGCGCCATATCACCGCCGGCCGCCCGTTGAACAGGAGAGGTTCCATTGCACCGTCAATGGGCATCAACGCTGCCTTTGTATGCAAACACCAGGCACGGCATGGGGCGAGCGAGTCGGCGGCTGATAGAATTCCACGATTGCCGCCTGATCAGTCTTGGCTGACCCTGGCACGATGTTTGCCAATCGTTCGCTGAAAAAATCCGTGGCGCGGCCGGCGTCCGCGATTCACCCGAGGGCCTCAACGGCCGCGCGCGGCGAGAGCGCCGCCCTCTTAACTTACGAGATCGTGAGTGACCGATGCGCCTGCCTGACCCTCTCGACGCCTATATCGACGCCGTCGGCGCCGCGCTGGCGCTGCCGATCAAGCCCGCCTGGAAGCCCGCGGTGCGCGCCAATCTCGAGATTACGCTGAAATTGGCGCGGCTGGTCGAAACGAATTCCCCCTGCCCGACGGCGTTGCAACAGGCCGGCGTGGCGTTGGCGCCGCGGCCGAAAGCCTCTCCATGAACGTCGGCAAGCTGACCCGCGCCGAGGACCTGCGCCGGCAACTCGCCGACGACATCGTGCGCGGCACGCTGCCGCCGGGATCGGCGCTCGACGAGACCGAGATCGCGCAGCGCTTCAAGGTATCGCGCACCCCGGTGCGCGAGGCGTTGCGGCAGCTCGCGGCCTCCGGCCTCGTGGAGTCGCGCGCACACCGCGGCGCGGTGGTGGCGCAGCCCTCGGCGCAACGGCTGGCCGGAATGTTTGAAGCGATGGCCGAGCTGGAAGCGCTGTGCGCCGGTTTCGCCGCCGAGCGGATGCCGCCGATTGAGCGCCAGGCGCTGCAGGCCACCCACGAGGAGGCGCGGCTCGTCAGCCAGGCCGGCGATCCGGATCGCTTCCACGAGGTCAACGAGCGGTTTCACAACGCGATCTATGCCGGGGCGCAGAACGACTACATCGCCGAAATGACGCTGGCGACCCGGGTGCGGGTGCAGCCGTTCCGCCGCGCCCAGTTCCGCAATCTCGGCCGGCTGGCGAAATCCCACGCCGAGCACGACCGCATCGTGCTGGCGATCCTGCGCGGCGACCGCAACGGCGCCGCCGCGGCGATGCGCGCCCATATCGATCTGGCGCGCGACGAATACGAACTCTACGCGGTGTCGGTGTAACGCCGCCCCGCCCTGTTCGGCCGAGGCGGCGTTGCACATTGCAGCGGGATCGCGCTTCTTCGAAACCTCATCCCGCAGCCAATCGATCAATCGTCGCGGACGTCCGGTCCGGGCCTTCGGCGCTGCCGTCGCCTGGTTACGACTGGCGCGGGCGGCGGATCCGGGTCGGCTGCTCGCACAACATCACGGTCGAACAGTCGTCGTCGGATTCGCCTTCGCCGAGCGCTGCACCGCAATGGCGGCAAGCGCGGATGCGGATCGCCGCCCCGGATCGACGCAGTTGGTAGCCGACGAAATCGACGACATTCTGCGCGCGCGTTGTTACTTTCTCAACCATGGCTGTCCTCGCTCTTGAGGCAGCTTTATCGCAGCAACAGTTCTGTCAATTGTTCAGTCGAACGCTCAAATTTTACCGTTGCCGACAACGCTTCGGTCGCACGCGATGCGGGTACTAAGCGCCTGCTACGCACCTATCCGAGATGTTTGTGGAAAAACTCCGCGGCGCGGCCCCAGGCCAGCTCGGCGGCTTCGCGATCGTGCACCGCGGCGCGCTGTTCGTTGACGAAGGCGTGGTCGGCTTCGTAGCGATAAAATTCGGCGGTCTTTCCCGCGGCCTTCATCGCGCTCTCGAAGGCGTCGACCAGTTGCGGCGTGCACCAATCGTCGCGCGTCGCGAAGTGGCCCTGCAGCGGCACCCGGACGTCGGCGGGCTTCGCCGCCTGCTCCGGCGGGATGCCGTAGAACGCCACCGCGGCGCCGAGTTCGGGAATCTTGCAGGCGCCGATGATGGTGACCGCGCCGCCGAGGCAGAACCCGGTCAGCCCCACCTTGGCGCCGTTGCGGCCGAGATATTGCGCCGCGCCGCGCACCGTCTGGGTGGTGGCATCGATGAAGTCGAGCGAGCCCATCTCTTTGTTGGCGGCCTCGGTGTCGTGATACGGCACCACCACGCCGTTGTAGAGATCGGGCGCCAGCGCATCGAAGCCGGCCAGCGCGAAGCGATCGGTGAGCCCCTTGATCTGCTCCGACAGCCCCCACCATTCCTGGATCACCACCACGCCGGGCGCGTTGCCCTGCGCGGCGTTGGCGAGATAGCCGTGGGCTTCCTTGCCGTCGGGACGCTTGAAGGTGATGTGGGTGCCCATGGGGTCCTCCGAAGATGTTTTGCAAAGCGATTTGCTTGAGTGCGATTTTGACCGCTGCGGCCGCCGGATGCAATCGCCACTGAGGCGCGATGGCGTGTCGATGCGTGGCCGAGCGCCGGCTAGCGCCGCACTACTTAACCTCTCCCCGCTTGCGGGGAGAGGTCGACCTGGCGGAGCGAAAGCGAAGCCGGGTCGGGTGAGGGGGCGCCTCAACATAACGAGGCGCCCCCTCACCCGGCGCGACAAGCTTCGCTTGTCACGCCACCCTCTCCCCGCAAGCGGGGCGAGGGGCCGACGCCGCGCCGCTCGGATCGAGTTCGACACAATCAGCGCGAACCGCTCATCCAACCGGGTCGGTCAGGCTCAGGGCCAGGGTCAGGAGCGCTGCCGAAATCGCAATGCCGGATTTCGGGCAACAAAAAAGCCCCCGCAGGGGCTTTTCCGTTTTTGCAGTGAGCGGCGCTTAGTGGGCGTCGGCCCAGATCCGCTGCTTGGTGAAGTACAACAGGCCGGACAGGATCAGCAGGAAGATCATCACCTGCAGGCCGAGCCGCTTGCGGGCCTCGAGATGCGGCTCCGCGGCCCACATCAGGAACGCAGAGACGTCGTTGGCGTATTGCGCCAGCGTCTGCGGCGAACCGTCGTCGAACGTGACCTGCCCCTCCGACAACGGCGGCGGCATCTTGATCGAATGGCCTGGGAAGTACTTGTTGTAATAGGAGCCGTCGGGCAGCGTGAAGCCTTCCGGCGGGGTGTCTTCGAAGCCCTGCAGCAGCGCGGCGATGTAGTTCGGGCCCTGCTCCTGGAACTGGGTGAAGAAGTCGAACACGAACTGCGGGAAGCCGCGCTCGTAGGAGCGAGCCTTCGCCATCAGCGACAGATCCGGCGGGGCGGCGCCGCCATTGGCGGCACGCGCGGCCATCTCGTTCGGGAACGGCGACACGAAGCGGTCGGCGACCCGGCCGGGACGGTCGAACATGTCGCCGGCGTCGTTCGGGCCATCCTTCACGGTGGCTTCGGCGGCGACCGCGGCGGCCTGCTCCGGCGTGAACGACGGTCCACCCGGATCGGCGAGGTTGCGGTAGGCCAACAGCTTCAGCGAGTGGCAGGCCGAGCAGACTTCCTTGTAGATCTTGAAGCCGCGCTGCAACTGCGCCCGGTCATACTTGCCGAACGGGCCCGCGAACGACCACTGCTGCGACGCCGGGATGTTCTCCTCGGTCGCGGCCTTGGCGTTCTGCAGGCCGCCCATCACCAGGGTGCCGGCCAATCCCAGCACCACGGCGATCGACGCCACGGTCTTGCCGAGGCTGCTGTCGGATTTCGACAGCACGTCGTCGGAGATCGAGTTCGGCAGCGGCAACGTCTTCTCCATCCGCGACAGCAACGGCAGCACGATCAGGAAGTAGGCGAAGTAGGCCGCGGTCAGGAAGCGTGCCAGGATGGTGTAGATGCCTTCCGCGGGCTTGCCGCCGAGCCAGCCGAGCAGGATGCAGACGACGACGAAGGCCCAGAAGAAGCGCTTGCCGAGCGGGCGATAGCGCGACGAGCGCACCTTCATGCTGTCCAGCCAGGGCAGGAACAGCAGCACGATGATGGCGCCGAACATCGCGACGACGCCGAGCAGCTTATTGGGGATCGAGCGCAGGATCGCGTAGAACGGCAGGTAGTACCATTCCGGAACGATGTGCGGCGGGGTCACGCCGGGATTGGCCTGAACGTAGTTTTCCGCGTCGCCGAGATAGTTCGGCATGTAGAAGATGAACCACGAGAAGAAGATCAGGAACACCGAGGCGGCGAACAGGTCCTTCATGGTCGCGTAGGGAGTGAACGGCACCATGTCCTTTTCGGTCTTCGGCTCGACGCCGGCCGGGTTGTTCTGGCCGGTGACGTGGACTGCCCAGACGTGCAGGATGACCACGCCGACGATCAGGAACGGCAGCAGATAGTGCAGCGAGTAGAACCGGTTCAGCGTCGGGTTGCCGACCGAATAGCCGCCCCACAACAGCGTCACGATGCTGTCGCCGACGATCGGGATCGCCGAGAACAGGTTGGTGATCACGGTGGCGCCCCAGAAGCTCATCTGACCCCAGGGCAGCACGTAGCCCATGAAGCCGGTCGCCATCATCAACAGGTAGATGATCACGCCGAGGATCCACAGCACTTCGCGCGGTTCCTTGTACGACCCGTAATACAGGCCGCGGAACATGTGGATGTAGACCGCGATGAAGAACATCGAGGCGCCGGCGGCGTGGGTGTTGCGCAGCAACCAGCCGAAATTGACGTCGCGCACCAGCGCCTCGACCGAGGTGAAGGCGAAGTCGACGTGCGGGGTGTAGTGCATCGCCAGCACCACGCCGGTGATGATCTGGATCACCAGCATCATCGACAGGATGACGCCGAACGTCCACCAGTAGTTCAGGTTGCGCGGCGTCGGAAAGGCAATGAAGGAGGAATGAACGAGGCCGACGATCGGCAGGCGGTCTTCCAGCCACTTCATGACGCCGGGTCGTGGCTGATAGGTCGAAGGTCCACTCATTGGGGCGATCCTGGAATTATTGCAGAGAGGCTGAGGGAAGGGCAGCGTCAGCCGATTTGAATCTTGCTGTCGGAGACGAACTGATAGGGCGGGACGGGCAGGTTGGCCGGGGCCGGCCCCTGACGAATGCGACCGGAGGAGTCGTATTGCGAACCGTGGCACGGGCAGAAGAAGCCGTCATACTTGCCTTCGTGCGCGATCGGAATGCAGCCGAGATGGGTGCAGATGCCGATCACCACCAGCCACTGCTCGTGACCCTCTTTGGTGCGGTCCTGGTCGGTCGCCGGATCGGGCAGGCTCGACAGCTCGACGGCGCGGGCCTCTTCGACCTGCTTGGCGGTGCGGTTCATGATGTAGATCGGCTTGCCGCGCCAGAACACCTTGATGTCCTGACCGGAGGCGATCGGCGCCAGATCGACCTGGATCGGCGCGCCGGCGGCGATCGTCGAGGCATCCGGGTTCATCTGCGCAACCAGCGGCCACACCGTGGCCGCTGCACCTACGGCGGCAACCGCGCCGGTGGCGATGTAAAGAAAATCACGGCGTGTCGGGTCCGACGAAGCCTCTGTGGTCACGATAAAAAGCCCTTTCTCGTCTCAAACCGGTCAAACCGCCCAGCCGGTTCGCATGATCAGTGCGCCCGGGAGCGGCTACGACATCCGCATCCCCGAGGGGAGCGGCAAAACGACCTATTGAACCGCAACGGCCTTTGGCACAGCGGTCCAGAATCGTTCTATTGGCACCCTTGCCCGGGGAGCGCAAGCCCGCTATCGACCTAGTCCAAATAGCTTGCCCGAAAACTACGCAGCCCAATGATTGGTCTCAGCTTTCGTGGCTGACGATGAAGGCGCAGCACGGAATGCGGATTGCACTCTTCCAACCCGACATTCCGCAGAATACCGGAACGATCCTGCGGCTCTGCGCCTGCCTTGATGTCGAAGCCCATATTATCGAGCCCGCCGGGTTTCCAATTTCCGATCGTCACTTCCGCCGCGCCGGCATGGACTATCTCGATCAGGTGACAATCATACGGCACGATTGCTGGTCGAATTTCGAGCAGTGGCGCGCTGCAACAGGATGCCGGCTGGTGTTGCTTACGACCAAAGGACTAACGCCCTATCTGGAATACCGCTATTCTGCGTCCGATGTGCTGTTGCTGGGGCGGGAATCCGTCGGCGTGCCGGACGACGTCGCCGCGGCGGCCGATGCGCGGCTGGTGATTCCGGTGCAGCCGGGGCTGCGTTCGCTCAACGTCGCGATGGCGGCGGCGATGGTGCTCGGCGAAGCGCTGCGGCAGACCACACCGGGCAGCGAGGTTTCGTGAGCTACGCCGTCAAGGAAATCTTCCTCACATTGCAAGGCGAAGGCGCCCATGCCGGCCGGGCGTCGGTGTTTTGCCGGTTCGCCGGCTGCAATCTGTGGAGCGGGCGGGAACAGGATCGCGGCGCCGCGACCTGCCGATTCTGCGACACCGATTTCGTCGGAACCGACGGCACGCTGGGCGGCCGCTACGCCTCGGCCGACGCGCTCGCCGATGCTATCGCCGGGCAATGGAGCGGCGACGACAAATTCCGCTACGTGGTATTAACCGGCGGCGAACCGCTGCTGCAGCTCGATGCCGCGCTGATCGCTGCGCTGCACGCCCGCGGTTTCAGCATCGGCGTGGAAACCAACGGCACGTTGCAGCCGCCCGACGGCATCGACTGGCTCTGCGTCAGCCCGAAGGCCGGCGCCGAACTGGTGCTGCGCCAGGGCCAGGAACTCAAACTGGTGTATCCGCAGCCGGGCGCCTTACCCGAGCGATTCGAAGGTCTCGGCTTCGAACGATTTTCGCTGCAGCCGATGGACGGCCCGGACGCCGCCGCCAACACCGCAAGCGCGATCGATTATTGCCTGGCGCATCCGCAATGGCGGCTCAGCCTGCAGACCCACAAGACGCTCGGCATCAGGTAGCGGCTCTTCGAGGGCGCAATTCCGTGGCGCCACCAACTCCGCACCGTCATTCCGGGGCGCGCGAGCGACAGCTCGCGCGAACCCGGAATCTCGCAACGGTCCGGCGCTCGCAACCGCAGCGAGATTCCGGGTTCGCTCGGCCTTTCGGCCTCGCGCCCCGGAATGACGATGTCTTTCTCATTGAGGGCGACATGCGCGTGCACGCTGAGGGCGGCAAGCCTGGATGTGACGCCGCCGTGTTCGGCTTGTCATGACGAATCGCTACCTTGAGCTCGCGTCAACAACCAACGCGAGGAGAGGCTCATGGAACTATCACCGGGCGACGTCGTGATGCTGAAGTCGGGCGGCCATCCCTTGACGGTGGCCGAGGTCAAGGATGACGCGGTGGTGTGCGTCTGGATGGGTGAGGAAGGCGATCTGTTCCGCGAGACGCTGCCGCGCGCGGTGCTGGAACGCGCCGACCTGCTGGCCGCGGAAGACGATGACGGCGACGACGAGCCGTCCGACGAGAACGAAGACGAGACCGAGGACGAAGACGACGCGCAGGACCACAGCAAGGTCGCCTAACCGCAACTGACGTCGCGCCGCGACGACGCCGGCCCGCGCGGCCGGCTGCTGTCGCGCATCAGACAAGGCCGTGTCCCGGGCGCGGTGCAGCGCGCAGCGCTGCTCCGCAGAACCGGGACCGTTACGAAGGCAGCATCCGTAACGGCCCCGGATCTGCAGCGCACCACGCCGTAAGAGCGGCGCGCTGCCCTGCGTCCGTGGCATGACTCTGCGTTCAGCGACCCGCGTAGCGACTCGGCATTCAGCGACCCGCGTTCAGCGACCTTGAGGTCAGTTCAACTATAATCGGTGGTCGCGGGTGAACCGCGCCACCGTCTGATCGGCGATGTGGGTCAGCGTCGATTCGTCGAGCGCGAAATCCGAGGCCAGCCAGGCGTCTTCGGCGAGCGCGATGATTTGGCCCAGCGCCGGGCCCTGCACCACGCCGCGGGCGATGAAATCCGCGGCCTTCAGCGGAAACGCCGGCGCCTGCCAGCGCTGCGGCAGCGTCACCAGATCGAGCCACGGCACCGGATCGGCGCCCTGCCCGGCGCGCGCCCAGGCCAGCATCATGCGATCGTGATAGCGGGCTTCGCCCAGCCGATACAGCCGCCGCTTGGCGAGCGTCTCCTCCATGCCGCGCAGCCGCCACCAGCGGTGGCCCATCGAATCCAGCCGCTTGCACTCGGCGTTCGACAGCCGCAGCCGCTGCGTCAGCCGCCGCGCATCCTCGGTCACCGCGACCGCCAGCGCGCCGAGCCGGCGGATCGCGTCGGGCGCCAGATCCAGCCTGCGCTCCGCGGCGATCATCGCGGCGAACGGACCGTGAAACGCGACGCCGCCGAACACCCGCAGCAGCAAGCCGGCCTCGCCCATCGCCGCCACCGCCGCGCAGGCGCCGGGCGCCACCATCAGCTTCAGCATCTCCATCCGCACCCGCTCGGCCGATAGCTCAGCCAGCCCGTCACGGCCGCGGATGCAGGAGAGGTAACCGTCGCGGTCCGGCGCGCCCGCGCCATAGGCGGCGTGAATCCGGAAGAACCGCAGGATCCGCAGATAGTCCTCGGCGATGCGCTGGTCCGGATCGCCGATGAAACGCACCCGCCGGGCCTCGACGTCGTCGAGCCCGCCGACGTAATCGTGCAGCGTGCCGTCGAGCGACACCGACAGCGCGTTCATGGTGAAGTCGCGGCGCTGCGCGTCGGCGGCCCAATCGTCGCCGAACGCCACCTTGGCCTTGCGGCCGAAGGTCTCGACGTCCTCGCGCAGCGTGGTGATTTCGAACGGCTCGCCGTCGGCGACCAGCGTCACGGTGCCGTGCTCGATGCCGGTCGGCACGCTCTTGAAGCCGGCCGCGTCGGCGCGGCGCATCACTTCATCGGGGAGCGCCGTGGTGGCGATGTCGATATCGCCGGTCGGCAGCCCGATCAGCAGGTTGCGTACCGCGCCGCCGACCACGCGCGCCTCGGCGCCATCCTGGTTGAGCAACGCCAGCACCCGTGCCGCGGGGCCGCAATTCCACGGCGCATCGTCAAGCCTTCGCACCGAACTCACGTCCCGCCTCCGTCACTTCTCGTAGCCCGGCACCAGCCGGCCGTTTTCAATATGCGCGGGAACGTAGGTCGCATTCGGCGGCGCCCCGGAGTAATGCGCCAGCAGCAGCAGGCTGACGATGGTCAGGACCAGCGCGCCCAACGCCAGCTTGCCCAACACATGCAAAGGCCACGAGGATTGCTTCAGCACGCCGGAGCGGCTCGCCAGCAGATAGAGCGCGTAGATCGCGAACGGGATCAGGAAGATCCCGATTTCGGTGAGCACCGGACGAATCATGGCAGATAAACCCGCTCGTACAGCACCCGCAGAATTCCTGCGGTGGCGCCCCAGATGTAACGTTCGGCGAACGGCATCGCGTAGTAGCTACGCTCGGCGCCGCGAAATTCCTTGCTGTGCAGCTGATGATTGGCCGGGTTCATCAGGAACGACAGCGGCACCTCGAAGGCGTCGTCGACCTCGGCCTTGTTGACGCGCAATTCGAAGCCCGGCCTGACCCGCGCCACCAAGGGCAGGATGCGAAAGCCATAGCCGGTGGCGTAGAGATCGAGATAGCCGATCGGATCGACATAGCCGCGGTCGAGCCCGATCTCCTCCCAGGCCTCGCGCAGCGCGGCGTCGCGCGGCGAGGCATCGATGGCGTCGATCTTGCCGCCGGGAAATGCGATCTGGCCGGCATGGTCGGTGAGATGCGCCGCGCGCATCGTCAGCAGCACGGTCGGCTCGGCATGGTCGACCACCGCGATCAGCACCGCGGCGGGACGGACCGGCCGCTCCTGCGCGATGATCTGCCACATCCGGTCGGTGCCGGCATCGCCGCTGGCGGGCACCAGGGTCGGATCGGTGAGCGCGGGCGGAACGTCGAACCCCAGCCGTTGCCGGGCGCGGCCGAAGAATTCCTCCGAGTCGATCCCGACGACGCCAGGACCGGTCTCCAGCACAGGCTCGTTCAAAGCGCTCCCCTCACCTGCTCCGCGTCGGCCATCGCAAAATACGCGCCGCCGGAAGCAATGCCAAACATCGCACGGCCATCGACCACCCGCTCCTCACCAATGTCAACCAGATCGTAATACAGCGCCCGCGTCACCTTGGCCCACAGTTCGGCGCGAACGTGCAGATACGGCATCAGCCCGCCGTCGGCTGCGACCTCGAACCGCAGCCGATGCTCGGCATCGCAGGTCACCCAGTCGTCGACATTGGTGCGAAACCGCAGCAGCGGTGCGTCGGCTTGGACCTCGCGGACCATCTCGACGGCGAGAAACGGCGCGTCGTCGACGGTGATGCCGACCTTTTCCACCGGCGTCACGAGAAAGTGCTTGCCGTCCTCGCGCTTCAGAATCGTCGAGAACAGTCGCACCAGCGCCGGCCGACCGATCGGCGTGCCGAGATAGAACCAGGTGCCGTCGCTGGCGATTCGCATGTCCAGATCGCCGCAGAACGGCGGGTTCCACAGATGCACCGGCGGCAGACCCTTGCCCGGCTTGCTGGCGGTGGTCGCCGCCGCGGCGAGGCCGTCGAGATTTTGAATCGGGCTCTGCCCTTGCTTCGCCATGGTTACCTGACCTGCTGTTCGAGTTTGGCACGATTGGTGCAAAGATCGAAACGCTCTAGGGTTGTCTAACTCTCCATATCGTGATGCGGTTCGCGGCTTTGAAGCCGCATAATGCGGTGAAAGTTTATCTCAACGAATACATGGCCTTCGTGTCTCTACGAGGCAGACGAAGGTGGCACGGCGCAGAGGCTGCGCCGCACGCAGGGAGTGACGGATGGCTGGCGCAGAGACTGTCGAGAAGCTGGAAGACGTGATCGTGCGCTCGGCCGAGCAAGTCTCGGGCGAAATCCGCATCGCCCGCGACGCCATCGCCACGGTGATCTTCGGCCAGGACAAGGTGGTGGAAAACACTTTGGTCACCATCCTGTCCGGCGGCCATGCGCTGTTGATCGGCGTCCCCGGCCTCGCCAAGACCAAGCTGGTGGAAACCCTCGGCACCACGCTCGGGCTGGACGCCAAGCGGATCCAGTTCACCCCCGATCTGATGCCGTCCGATATTCTCGGTGCCGAGGTGCTGGACGAGAGCGTCACCGGCAAGCGCTCGTTCCGCTTCATCTCCGGCCCAGTGTTCGCGCAGTTGCTGATGGCCGACGAGATCAACCGCGCCAGCCCGCGCACCCAATCCGCATTGCTGCAGGCAATGCAGGAGCAGCACATCACGGTCGCCGGCGCCCGCCACGATCTGCCGAAGCCGTTCCACGTGCTGGCGACGCAGAACCCGCTGGAGCAGGAAGGCACCTATCCGCTGCCGGAAGCCCAGCTCGACCGCTTCCTGATGGAAATCGACGTCGACTATCCGGATCGCGACGCCGAGCGCCGCATTCTGTTCGAGACCACTGGCGCCGACGAGACGCTGGCCAAAGCGGCGATGAGCGCCGAGACGCTGATCACCGCACAGCGGCTGGTGCGCCGCTTGCCGGTCGGCGATTCCGTGGTCGAAGCGATCCTCACTCTCGTCAGATCCGCGCGTCCCGGCCCCGACGGCGGCGCCACCGACAAGCTGATCGCCTGGGGCCCGGGCCCGCGCGCCAGCCAGTCCTTGATGCTGGCGGTGCGCGCCCGCGCGCTGCTCGACGGTCGCCTCGCGCCGTCGATCGACGACGTACTCGATCTTGCTGAACCGATCTTGAAGCACCGCATGGCGCTGACCTTCGCGGCGCGCGCCGAAGGCACCACCATCCCCGAGGTGATCCGTCAGCTGAAGTCGCGGATCGGTTGATGGCAGACGCCGCCGAGCGCGATCCACCGGAAGTCCTCGCCCTTCGACGCGCCGACGGCGAAAGCCGGAGTCTCGCCGCGTCGTTGCCGCGGCTGATGCTGGAAGCCCGCCGGATCGCCGCCAATGTGATCCACGGCGTCCACGGCCGGCGACGCGCCGGCGCCGGCGAAAGCTTCTGGCAATATCGCCGCTTCGTCTCCGGCGAGCCGTCGCAGAATGTCGACTGGCGCCGCTCGGCGCGCGACGATCATTTGTACGTCCGCGAACAGGAATGGGAAGCCGCGCACACTGTGTGGCTGTGGCCGGACCGCTCGCTGTCGATGGCGTTCGCCTCCAAAGGCGCGCGCGACTCGAAGCTCGAACGCGCGCTGATCGTCAGCTTCGCGCTGGCGCAACTGTTGGTCGCCGGCGGCGAACGGGTCGGCGTGCCCGGACTGATGAACCCGACCTCGAACAGCAATGTGATCGACAAGATGGCGCAGGCGATGCTGCACGACACCGGCACCCGCGCCAGCCTGCCGCCGTCCTTCGTGCCGGCGGCGCTGGCCGAGATCGTCGTGCTGTCGGACTTGTGGTCGCCGATCGCCGAGATCAGGACCATGCTGGCGGGACTGTCGGCGTCCGGCGCGCATGGCACGCTGGTGCAGGTGGTGGATCCGGCCGAAGAGAGCTTTCCCTATTCCGGCCGCGTCGAATTCGTCGACCCCGAGGGCGGCGAGATGATCACCGCCGGCCGCGCCGAGAAATGGGCGAGCGACTATGTGGCGCGCGTCGCCGCGCATCGCGACCAGATCCGCGCCGAAACCAACAAGCTGGACTGGCTGTTCTCCACACACACCACCAGCCGCTCCGCCGCCGAACTGCTGCTGTTCCTGCACGCCGGCATGACGGTGACCAAGAACAGCGCTCCGGGCGTCAAAGTGGGGCGCAGCGCATGATGGGTTTTCTGCCGCTGTCCTTCGCCGAACCGCTGCTGCTGCTCGGCCTGGTCGCGCTGCCGGCGCTGTGGTGGCTGCTGCGGGTGATGCCGCCGCGGCCGCGCCGCGTCAGTTTCCCGCCGACGCGCCTTTTGTTCGAGATCGCGCCGAAGGAAGAGACGCCGTCGCGCACGCCGTGGTGGCTGACCGCGCTGCGGCTGCTCGCCGCCGCCCTGGTGATCTTCGCCGCCGCCGGGCCGACCTGGAATCCGCCCGCCGGCGCCGCCGGCTCCAGCGTGCCGCTGGTGATCCTGCTCGACGACGGCTGGAGTGCGGCGGCGAGCTGGGACGCGCGGCTGAAGGCCGCCGACGAATTGATCGCGAGCGCCGAAAGCGCGCGCCGCGGCGTGGCTTTGGTGGCGCTCTCCGAAACTAACCGCGATCCGACGCTGCTGCCGGCCGGCACCGCGCGCGTCGCGCTGCGCCAGATCGCACCGAAACCCTATGCGGTGGAGCGGGTCGACACTTTGCCGACGCTGGAGCGCTTCCTCAAAAGCACCGGCGATGCCGAAATCGCCTGGCTGACCGACGGCGTCGACACCGGGCGCGGGCCTGACTTCACCGCGGGCCTCGCCAAGACGATCGGCGATCGCACGCTGACGATCTTCGAAGGCGCGGCGTCGCCGCACGCGCTGGCGGCGGCGGAGAACGCCGCGGCGAAAATGACCGTCAAGGTGCTGCGCGCCGGCCCCGGCAGCCCCGAGGCCGGCACGGTGCGGGCGCTCGACGCCAAGGGCGCGCCGATCGGCGACGCGCGCTTTACGTTCGCGCCGCAGGACAGCGACACCGAAGCCGCGTTCGAACTGCCGGTGGAATTGCGCAACGACATCGCAAGGCTGGAGATCGCCGGCGAGCGCTCGGCCGGCGCCGTGCAACTCCTCGACAAGCGCTGGCGACGCCGCGCCATCGGCATCGTCTCAGGCGCCAGCAGCGACACCGCGCAGCCGCTGCTGGCCTCGACGTTTTATCTGACCCGCGCGTTGGCGCCATTCGCCGACGTCCGGGTCGGCGAACGCGGCGCGCCGCAGCTGGCGATCGCGCAGTTTCTCGATCAGAAGCTGCCGATGATCGTGTTGGCCGACGTCGGCGCGCTGGCGCCGGAGATCCGCGACCGCATCAACGCCTGGATCGAGGCCGGCGGCGTGCTGGTGCGGTTCGCCGGGCCGCATCTGGCGCAGGCCGATGACGACCTGGTGCCGGTGAAGTTGCGCCGTGGCGGCCGCAGCCTCGGCGGCAGTCTCACCTGGGAGAAGCCGCAGCATCTGGCGTCGTTCGCCGCCGGCGGCCCGTTCGCCGGCCTCGCGGTGCCGGCCGACGTCACCGTCAATCGTCAAGTCTTGGCGGAGCCGGACGCCGTGCTCGCCACCAAGAGCTGGGCCTCGCTGGTCGACGGCACGCCGCTGGTCACCGGCGACCATCGCGGCAAAGGGCTGGTCGCGCTGTTCCACGTCAGCGCCGACATGCGCTGGTCCGACCTGCCGATGTCCGGCACGTTCGTCGAGATGCTGCGGCGGATCGTCGATCTGTCCGGCTATACCGCAACGCCCGGCGCCGGTGTCGCCGCCGAACTCAACGTCGCCAACGCGGCGCCGCTGCGCACCCTCGACGGCTTCGGCGCGTTCGGCCCGCCGCCCTCGACCGCCAAGCCGATGCCGGCGGATTTCCGCGACCGCGCCACGCTCGATCATCCGCCCGGCTTCTACGGCCCGGCCGACGGCCCGCTCGCGGTCAACGCGCTGGCGGCAGCCGACCGCATCGCGGCGCTCGACACCTCTGGTCTGCGCGCCCGCCGCGCCGGCTACAGCACCGCCGAGCCGAGCGATCTGCGCGGCATCCTGTTGTCGACCGCGCTGGCGCTGTTCCTGATCGACGCGGTGATCGTGGCGCTGCTCGCCGGCAGCCTCGGCGCGATCTTCCGCCGCCGCCGCGCCGCTGCGGCGGCGTTGCTGCTCGCCGCCGCCCTGGCCGCAGTTGCGCTGATGCCGACGCCGAGCCAGGCGCAGACCACCACAAGACCCGCCGCGCAGGGCGCCAAGCCGGCGCCAAAACCCGCCGACATCGCGCCCGGCAATGACGACTTCGCCATCAAGGCGGTGAGCCAGACCCGGCTCGCCTATGTGGTCACCGGCAATGCGGACGTCGATTCCATCGTCAAGGCCGGGATGAGCGGGCTGACGCTGTTCCTGGCGCAGCGCACTGCGCTGGAAGCCGGCGAGCCGGTCGGCATCGACCCGGCCCGCGACGAATTGGCGTTCTTCCCGCTGATCTACTGGCCGGTGATCGCAGGCGCCCCGAAGCCGCCGCAGGACGCCATCAACCGCATCGACGCCTATATGAAGCAGGGCGGCACCGTGTTGTTCGACACCCGCGACGCACTGGAAGCGCCGCCTGGGCCGAACGGCGAATCCCAGACCCCCGGCATGCTGACGTTGCGCAACATCCTGTCGTCGCTGGATGTGCCGGAACTGGAGCCGGTGCCGCGCGAGCACGTGCTGACCAAGACGTTCTATCTGCTGCGCGACTTCCCCGGCCGCTTCAATTCCGGACAGACCTGGGTGGAGACGCTGCCGCGCGACGAGGACGACGATGCGGCCTCCCGTCCGGCCCGCGGCGGCGACGGCGTGTCGCCGATCATCATCACCTCGAACGATCTCGCCGGCGCCTGGGCGATGCGCTCGGACGGCCAGCCGATGCTGCCGCTGTCGCCCGGCGAGCCGCGGCAACGCGAATTCGCCTTCCGCGCCGGCGTCAACATCGTGATGTACACGCTGACCGGCAACTACAAGGCCGACCAGGTCCATGCCCCTGCGCTGATCGAACGGCTGGGGCAATGATGATCGAAGCGATCCAGCGAGCACTGATTTCACCTCTCCCCGCGCGCGGGGAGAGGTCGACCCGGCGTAGCGCAAGCGAAGCCGGGTCGGGTGAGGGGGCGCCTGAGTTTAAACGAGACGCCCCCTCACCCGACTCGAACGCGCTATCGCGCATTCGAGCCACCCTCTCCCCGCAAGCGGGGAGAGGGAAAAATCGTAGCGCTACTCCTATCAACTTCGAAACCTGCGGTTCGCAACGAATGGTCCATCCCGCCGGATCTGGCGACGGCCGGTGCCGAGCGCGCAATGACGATGGAGCTAGCGCCTAATGCAATACGGCATCGCCTTCGCACCCCTCGTCCCGACGCTGGTGCTGTGGATCGCGCTCGGCGCGGCGCTGCTGATCGCGGCATTGCTGCTGATCGGCCGCACCCGCGGCGCGGTGATCCGGATCGCGGCGCTGGCGCTGATCGTGCTGGCGCTGGCCAATCCGTCGTTCACCCGCGAGGAGCGCGAACCGCTGTCGAGCGTCGCGGCCGTCGTCATCGACAAGAGCCCAAGCCAGAATTTCGGCACCCGCACCCAGCAGACCGCGCAGGCGCAAGAGGCGCTGGTCAATCGCTTGAAGCAGATTCCCGGGCTCGAAGTCCGCGTGGTCGAGGCCGGACAGGCCGACGGCGAGACCGACGGCACCAAATTGTTCGGCGCGCTATCGACCGCGTTGTCCGACGTGCCGACCGACCGCGTCGCCGGCGCCTTCCTGATCACCGACGGCCGGGTCCATGACGTGCCGGCCAATGCCGCGGCACTCGGCTTCGCAGCCCCGGTGCACGCGCTGATCACCGGCCGCCGCGACGAGCGCGACCGCCGCATCGCCATCACCGCGGCGCCGCGGTTCGGCATCGTCGGCCAGGTCCAGACCATCACCTACCGGCTCGACGACCAGGGCATCAGCAATGAGCGCGCCCGCGTCGCGGTGCGCCGCGACGGCGAGACGCTGAGCGAGCGCACCGTGCTCTCGGGCCAGACCGTCAGCGTCGATATCGAGATCAAGCACGCCGGCCCCAACATCGTCGAGATCGAAGCCTCGCCGATCGAGAATGAACTGACCCTGGTCAACAACCGCGCCGTGGTGGCGATCGACGGCGTGCGCGACAAGCTGCGTGTGCTGTTGGTGTCGGGCGAGCCGCATGCCGGCGAGCGAACCTGGCGCAATCTGTTGAAATCCGACGCCAGCGTCGATCTGGTGCACTTCACCATTCTGCGGCCGCCGGAAAAGCAGGACGGCACCCCGATCAACGAATTGTCGCTGATCGCGTTTCCGACCCGCGAATTGTTTCAGCAGAAGATCAACGAATTTCAGCTGATCATCTTCGACCGCTACGCCCGCCAGGGCGTGCTGCCGATCGCCTACTTCGACAACATCGCACGCTATGTGCGCAACGGCGGCGCGGTGCTGGTCTCGGCTGGCCCCGACTACGCATCCACCACCTCGATCTGGCGCACGCCGCTCGACAGCGTGCTGCCGGCCGAGCCGGTCGGCGTCACCGAGAAGCCGTTCTACGCGCATCTGTCCGACGCCGGCAAACGCCATCCGGTGACCCGCGGGCTGGAAGGCTCAAGCTCCGAGCCGCCGCATTGGGCGAGGTTCTTCCGCACCGTGGACACCCGCAACGCCACCACGCCGCCGGTGATGACCGGCGCCGACGGCAAGCCGCTGTTGCTGCTGCAACGCTACGGCGAGGGCCGCGTCGCGCTGCTGTTATCAGACCATATCTGGCTGTGGGCACGCGGCTATGAGGGCGGCGGGCCGCATCTCGACCTATTGCGGCGGATGTCGCACTGGCTGATGAAGCAGCCGGATCTCGACGAAGAGGCGCTGCGGCTATCGCTGCAGGGCAAGGATCTGCAGGTGACGCGGCAGACCATGGCCGACGCCGTGACCCCGGTGACGGTGACCTCGCCGTCCGGCAAGACCCGCGAACTCTCGCTCGCGGCCTCCGATCCCGGCGCCTGGCGCGGCCTGACGCCGGCCGACGAACTCGGCCTGTGGCAGGCCACCGACGGCACGCTGAAGGCGCTGATCAATGTCGGGCCGCTCAATCCGAAGGAATTCTCCGAAGTCACCTCGACCACCGAGGTGCTGAAGCCGCTGGCGCAGGCCAGCGGCGGCGATTCCCGCCGCGTCACTGATGGCGACAGCCTCGACATGCCGCGGATCGTGCCGGTGCATTCTGCAAGCGTATTCCGCGGCGACGGCTGGATGGGGGTGCGGATGCGCGACGCCAGCGTGGTCACCGGCGTCGGCGTGCTGCCGATCTTCACCGGACTGATCGGCCTGCTGCTGCTGCTCGGCGCCTTCGCGGCGACCTGGCTGCGCGAGGGGAAGTAACGCTCTTTGGTCTGATCAGAGCCGCGGCATCGCCGCGACGGCAGCAGGCTCCCTCGCCCCGCTCTTGCGGGGAGAGGGGTGGGGTGAGGGGCTCTTGCCGACCCTTGAAGAGTGAAGCTCGATCAACCGCAGTGCCAGGCCCCTCACCCGCCCCGGCTCCGCTGCGCTCCGCCGGGTCGACCTCTCCCCGCGCAGCGGGGAGAGGTGCCGCGCGGCAAGGTGAGCGCGCACAAGCGAACGCACCGGACGTGTAGCGACGGCGCTCCGCCACATTATGAGTTCGCCCTACTTCCCCGCCGCCGCCTTGCGCTCGACGAAGGTCTTGCCGCCCTTCATCTTGTGCGCCAGCGGCGCTTCGTTGATCTGGATCACCACGGCGTCGGCGTCGACGCCGAGATTCGTCACCAGCGCCTTGGTGATGTCGCGCATCATCGCGGCCTTCTGCTCGTCGCTGCGGCCTACGGCCATGTTGATGGTGATCTCGGGCATTGAAGTCTCCGTGGTTGGGCGCACCGGCTGCGGCGCTGGGATGGGATTAGCGCGTCTGCCATTGCCGCGCCACGGCGGCGAGATCGTCCGGCACGGCGGCGCGGATCGCCGACGGCGTGCGGGAAAATCGCGGCGCCGGCGCCGGCTGCAGCACGCCGTCGTGCGAAACGAAAGCGCCGCGCTCCGCCATATGCGGATGGTTCGGCGCTTCCGACAGCGACAGCACCGGCGCGAAGCAGACGTCGGTGCCCTCCATGATCGCGCACCATTCGACGCGGGTTTTTGTGCGAAACACCTCGGCCATCTTCTCTCTTAGAACAGGCCAATCCTTCGGGCTCATCTGCCGATCGAACGCCGGATCGTCGAGCCCGGCGAGCCGGCGCAGCTCGGCGTAGAACTGCGGCTCGATTGATCCCAACGCGATGAACGCGCCGTCCCGGCATTGATAGGTGCCGTAGAAATGCGCGCCGCCGTCCAACAGATTACTTTCGCGCGTATCCTTCCAGCGCCCGGAGGCGGCGAGCTCGCAGAACAAAGACATCAGCGACGCCGCGCCGTCGCACATCGCCACATCCACCACCTGACCCTGCCCCGACTTCTTCGCCTCCAGCAATGCTGCGAGCAGCCCGACCACCAGATACAGCGCGCCGCCGCCGTAATCGCCGACCAGATTGAGCGGCGGCACCGGCCGCTCACGCTCCCCGATCGCGGCCAGCGCACCGCTGAGCGCGATGTAGTTGATGTCGTGACCGGCGGCCCCGCTGAGCGGGCCGCTCTGGCCCCAGCCGGTCATCCGCGCATAGACCAGCCGCTTGTTGCGGGTGGTGACGACGTCGGGACCGAGCCCGAGCCGCTCCATCACGCCCGGCCGATACCCCTCGATCAGCGCGTCGGCGCCGTCGAGAAGCTTCAGCACCTCGGCGATACAGGCCTTGTCCTTGAGGTCGGCTGTGATGGTGCGCCGGCCGCGCATCATCACCGTGCCGCGCAGCCCCATCTGCTGCTCGCCGCGGCTCAGCGTGACGACATCGGCGCCCATGTCGGCCAGCATCATCGCGGCGAACGGCGCGGGGCCAAGACCGGCGAATTCGACGATGCGAAGCCCGCTCAGCGGGCCGGAGGCGGGCGGGCGTTCAAGCGGCGCGTCGGCCGCGGGCGGAGTCAAAGTCTCGGTCACGCGGACGCTTTCATGAGGCTCGCTCCTGCGGTTTCGCGGCATTCGCCGTCGCGTCGATTGTGCCGTCGGCTCAGCGCGCCGGCAAGCGCGACCTCGCCTGCGAAATTCCGTGCGCTGAAACGTCGCCGCCGAAATCACCTTTGGACTGATTGAGTTCTGCCCGGCGCGGCTTTATCGATAAGTGATGAGTTCGAAACACACCCTACGCCCCAACGTGTTGCCGTGGCCGCCGATGCTCTTGGCCGGCGCCGCGGTGGCGTCGATCCTGCTCGGCGGCGCGCTGCCGCTGCCGGCGCTGCATGAGACCTGGACGGTGTGGCTCGGCGGCGCGGTGGTGCTGATCGGGATCGCGCTCGACGTCTGGGCGATCGTCACCATGCGGCGCGCCGATACCAACATCCTGCCGACCCGCGCCGCCGATCTCTTGGTGACCTGGGGACCGTTCCGCTACAGCCGCAACCCGATCTACCTCGCCAATACCATCCTGCTGATCGGGATCGGCATCGCGGTCGGCAATTACTGGTTCATGCTGTGCGCCCTGGCGTCGGCGCTGCTGGTCGACCGGCTGGCGATCCGCCGCGAGGAGCACCACCTCGCCGCGCGCTTCGGCGCCGACTGGATCGACTATTCGCAGCAGACCCCGCGCTGGCTGTTCTAAAGACGTTTCGCGCGGGATTGATGCGCTTCCAATTCCCAGGCTGTCATTCCGGGGCGCGAGCAGCAACGCTGCGAGCGAGCCCGGAATCCATAACCCCTGCAGGGGATATGGATTCCGGACTTGCTCGGTCTTGCGACCTCGCAATCCGGAATGACGGCCGCGTGTGGGTTGGGTGCCTCGCCCAAGCGAGAACACGCGAGCCGGCGCCTGCTAACGCCGCGCCTGAAAGAAACTTCGCAGCAGTTGCGCCGAACGCGTTTCGCCGAGTGCCGAATACACCTCCGGCACGTGATGGCAGGTCGGCTGCGCGAAAAACCGCACGCCGGATTCCACCGCGCCGCCCTTCGGATCGGCGGCGCCGAAATACAGCCGCCTGATCCGCGCGAACGAGATTGCACCGGCGCACATCGTGCACGGCTCCAGCGTGACGTAGAGGTCGCAATCGACCAGCCGTTCGCTGCCGAGCGAGGCCGCAGCCTGGCGGATCGCCAGGATCTCGGCATGCGCGGTCGGATCGCGGTCGGTCAGAGTGCGGTTTCCGGCGCTGGCGATCACCGCGTTGTTAAGCACGATGACGCATCCGATCGGCACTTCACCGGCGTTTTGGGCGGTTTCGGCGGCTTTCAGCGCCAAATCCATGAAAGATGCTGCGGTCATGCCTCGTCTCGCCCGAAAAACTCTGCTAGGAACAACCATTCAGCAAAAGTGGATGCCGGTTTTGCGTGAGATTGCGCCTTGAACAAAGAGTGCGCGCTCCTGCGATCCCGTTGACGTCGCTGCCCGCCATTCCGGATATCGAAACGAGACCTTCATGCCCCGCGATAACGACAAAAACAACGGCCCCGCGCGCGGCCGGCGCGACCGCCCCTCCGGCGGCAAGGGCGCTGCCGGCGGCAAGGGCGCTTCCGGCGGCAAGGGCCGCTCCGGCGCCGCGCGCGGCCCGGAAAAGAAATTCGCCAAGCGCGCCGGCGCCACCGATGGCGCGTTCGGCGGCGAGAAGAAGAGCTTTGGCAGCAAGCCCTATGCCGGTCCCGGCAAGCCCTACGCCGGCAAGCGCGAAGGCCCGCCGCCGCGCCGCGACGACGATCGCGCGCCGCGCCGTGAGTTTGGCGATGCGCCGCGTCCGCGTTTCAACAAGGACGACCGCCCCGCCCGCAGCAGCGGGCCGCGCAAGGAATTCGGCGAGAAGCGCGCTTATGCGCCGCGCGAAGGCGGCGAGAAACGTCCCTATACGCCGCGTGGCGAAGCCGGCGGCGAAAAGCGGCCGTACAGCCCGCGGCCGCCGCGCGAAGGCGGCTATGAGAAGCGCCCCTACGCCCCGCGGGGCGATGCGCCGCGCGGCGAGCGGTCGAACTTCAACGATCGCGGCCCGCGGCAGGATCGCGGCGACCGGGGTGATGCGCGCCCGGCGCGGTTTGCCGACAAAAAGTTCGGCGACAAGAAGTTCGGCGAGAAACGTCCCTACACCCCCCGCGAGGGTGCCGGCGAAAAGCGCCCCTACACGCCCCGCGAAGGCGCCGGCGAGAAGCGGCCCTACAGCCCGCGGCCGTCACGCGACGGCGATCGGCCGTTCAGCGCGCGGCCGCAAGGCGAGCGCAAATTCGGCGGCGAGAAAAAGTTCGGCCGCGGCGCGCCGGATCGCGGTCCGCGCAAGGAGTTCGGCAGCCGGCCGGATCGCGGCACCGATCGCGGCGATGCCAAGCCGTGGCAGAAGCGCGACGCCTCGGCGCCCGATCATGTCGGCCGCAACGCCCGCCCGCCCCGCGACGGCGCAAGGACTTTCGACAGACCGGATTTCGACAGGCCGCGGTTCGATCGGCCGCGCGAGGAAGGCGCCGAGCGTCCCCGCTTCTCCCGCCCGCGCGAAGACCGTCCGAAATTCGACCGGCCGCGCGAGGATCGTGGCGATCGTCCCGGCCGCAGCGCCTGGCAGGAGCATCCGCGCTCCGAGCCCGGCGCCGCCGAGCGGCCGCGCCGCGACAATGAAGACGATAGCAAAGTGTTCGCCAAGCGCCCGGCGTTCGGCGGCCGCGGCGCGTTTCGCGAGCGCAAGCCGGAAGAGCGCCGTCCGCCGCGCCCGCCGGCGCCGAAGAAGGCCGGCGAGCGGATCGCCAAGGTGGTGTCACGCGCCGGGCTCTGCTCGCGCCGCGACGCCGAGGAATGGGTCACCCAGGGCCGCGTCGCGGTCAACGGCCGCATCATCAATTCGCCGGCGCTCGACGTCACCACGCGCGACGTCATCACCGTCGACGGCAAGCCGTTGCCGCTGCCGGAACGCACGCGGCTGTTCATGTATCACAAGCCGCGCGGGCTGATGACCACGCACGCCGATCCGGAAGGCCGGCCGACCGTGTTCGACCATCTGCCGGACGGGCTGCCGCGGCTGATCTCGATCGGCCGGCTGGATTTCAACACCGAAGGCCTGCTGCTGCTCACCAATGATGGCGGGCTCGCCCGCACGCTGGAATTGCCCGACACCGGCTGGCTGCGGCGCTACCGCGTCCGCGCCCATGGCGAAGTCACGCAAGGCCAGCTCGACGAGCTGAAGAAGGGCGTCGAGGTCGACGGCGTGAAATACGGCTCGATCGACGCCACGCTGGAGCGCGATCAGGGCGCCAATGTCTGGCTGGTGTTCGCGATCCGCGAAGGCAAGAACCGCGAAGTCCGCAACGTCCTGGCGCATCTCGGGCTCGAAGTGAACCGGCTGATCCGGGTGTCTTACGGCCCGTTCCAGCTCGGCGAGCTGGAAGAAGGCCAGGTCGAGGAGGTCAAGACCCGGGTGCTGCGCGAGCAGCTCGGCGAGAAGATCGCCGCTGCGTCGGGCGCCGATTTCGGCCGCCAGATTCCCAGCAAGGGCGACGTCGATCTCGATCCGGTGGTGGTGAAGAAGCCGGTGTTCAAGCGCGGCACGGTGGAAGACCGCAAGGGCCGCCGCATCCTGGTGCAACGCACCGGCAGCGAGGAAGCCCGCGCCCGCAACGAGGCCGAAGCCAACGGCTACGGCCCGCCGCGCCGTCCGACCCGCGGCTACAAGGGCAAACGCGACCTCAAGCCGCGCGACGAGTGAGAGTGGGCGTGAGTTTGACGTTGCAGTTTGCCACGCAGTCCGCTTCACCTCTCCCCGCTCTTCGCGGGGAGAGGTCGACCGGCGTAGCGCAGCGAAGCCGGTCGGGTGAGGGGCCTGGCACGGCTTTCAATTCGACGCCGGCATTCGCCGGTCGCTCGCCCCTCACCCCACCCCTCTCCCCGCAAGAGCGGGGCGAGGGAGCGCGCCCTGCTCGCGGCAGCGTCGCCGCTCAACTTCAATGCAATGGGACCTGCCTCTAATGCGCGTGGTGGGCGGACGGCTGAAGGGCCGCAACATCGCGTCGCCGACATCGCGCGACATCCGGCCGACGCAGGACCGCCTGCGCGAGTCGCTGTTCAACATCCTGATGCACGCCTACGGCAATCCGATGCTGGACGCCCGCGTGCTCGACCTGTTCGCCGGCACCGGCGCGCTCGGCATCGAGGCGGTCTCGCGCGGCGGCAAATTCGCGCTGTTCGTCGACAACGGCGCCGAAGCCCGCGCGCTGCTGCGCAACAATGTCGAGGCGCTGGGGCTGGGCGGCGTCACCAAAGTCTATCGCCGCGACGCCGGCAATCTCGGACCCGCGCATCCGGTCGAACCGTTCGCGCTGGTGTTCTGCGATCCGCCGTACCGGATGAAGCTCGCCGAGAAGGCACTGACGTCATTGCGCGACGGCGGCTGGCTCGTGCCGGACGCGCTGGTGGTGGTCGAAGAGGCCAAGGACGCTGCGTTCGTAGCCCCCGCCGGCTACGAGGAACTCGAACGCCGCGCCTATGACGACACCGAATTCACGCTGTTGCGGTTCGGGGCGTAATCCCTGCAACTTTTCTTGCGATGGCGGTGATGGCCGATGCGCCTCGGCGACGGCAGCGCGCTCCCTCGCCCCGCTCTTGCGGGGAGAGGGGTAGGGTGAGGGGCCGATGCAGACCCTCATAGACTGAGAACAATGATGAACTGATTGCCGACCAGCATGGGTTGAAGATGCTGAGATGCCGTGCCTGGCCCCTCACCCGGATCGCAAGAGCGATCCGACCTCTCCCCGCGAAGCGGGGAGAGGTGAAGAAGCGCCGGGGAACTTAAGTCAGATCCGCCGCAGCGATCCAGAACACTTCGGCCTCGGACTCTTCGGTGTCGAGCCACAATAGCGGCAAATCGGGGAACGCGGCGTCGATATTGTCGCGGCCGCGCCCGATCTCGCACAACAGCCCGCCCGTCGGGGTGAGGTGCTGCTTGGCCTCGGCGAGAATCCGCCGCACGATGTCGAGCCCGTCCGCGCCGCCGTCAAACGCCAGTTCCGGCTCGAACCGGCATTCGTCCGGCAGATCGGCCATGCCCTGCGCGTCGACGTAAGGCGGGTTGGAGATGATCAGGTCGTAGCGGGTATCGCCGAGCGGCTTGAACAGGTCGCCCTGATACAGCGTCACCCGATCCTCGAGTTCGTAGATGTCGATATTCTCGGCGGCGACTTCCAATGCGTCCGGCGAGACGTCGACGGCGTCGATCCGGGCATTGGGGAAGCGCTGGCTGGCCAGCACCGCGAGGCAGCCGGAGCCGGTGCACAGATCGAGCACGCTTTCCACCGCCTC
Organism: Rhodopseudomonas rhenobacensis; assembly: GCF_014203125.1. GTDB lineage: Bacteria > Pseudomonadota > Alphaproteobacteria > Rhizobiales > Xanthobacteraceae > Rhodopseudomonas_A > Rhodopseudomonas_A rhenobacensis. The sequence goes on along the minus strand of NZ_JACHIH010000020.1, from coordinate 25,681 downwards.
GGGATCGGCAATCAGCGAGCCGTCCTCGCCGTCGAAATGCGAGCCGAGCAGTTCGCCGATGAAGGAGCGCGGCACGATCACCCGCTCGTCGACATAGAACGGCAGGCCGAGCATGTAGGCCTTGTTGACCAGATAGGCCGCGGGCAGCCGCGTCGTCACCCGGCGATGGATCACCTCGAGGATCTGCTGGCCCTCGGCCGCGGTGACCCGCGCGGCGGCGAACTCCTCGAAACGCTCAGGGTGCAGATACAGCGTATCGCAGACCAAGAAAGCGGCTTCCGCCACCGGATCGGTGGTGCCGTGCGCGAACGCCAGATCGGCCTCGGCGAAGCGGCTGAGCGCATAGCGGACGTAATCGAACAGCGTCTGCAACTCGCCCGGCGCGACCTTGGCGAATTGCGACAGCGGCTTGGCGGCGCGCGTCACCGCCGGCTTGGCTTTGGCGGTCGGCTTGGTCTTGGCTGCGGTCTTGCTCGCGGTCTTGGCCTTAGGAGCGGCCTTGGTCTTTGCCTTGGTGATTGCCTTGGCCTTTGTCGTCTTCGCCATCAAGTTTTGTCCCAGCGGGCTGCGGCCGCGTCATCGTGTTGTTGGGCGGCGACCCAGGTGGAGCCGTCGGCGTTTTCCTCGCGCTTCCAGAACGGCGCGTGGGCTTTCAGATAATCCATCAGGAATTCGGCGGCCTGGAACGCGGCCTGGCGATGCGCCGAGGCGGCCAGCACCATCATGATGTTGTCACCCGGCGTCAGCCGGCCGACGCGGTGGATCACCGTGACGCCGGTGAGCGGCCAGCGCGCGCAGGCCTCGTGGGCGTGGCGCTCGATCTCGGCCTCGGCCATGCCGGGGTAATGCTCCAGCGTCATCGCCGCGAGGCCGCCGTCGCCGCGGCAGATGCCGCTGAACGACACCACCGCGCCGATGTCGGTGCGGCCGGCGGTCAGCGTGGCGATCTCCTGCGCCAGATCGAAATCGGCGTGCTGAATCCGGATGCTGACGGGGATGCTCATCGCAAGGCTAACCGCCGGTCATCGGCGGGAACAGCGCCACTTCATGGGCGCCGGCGATCAGCGTGTCCGGCTTGACGTGGGTCTGGTCGATCGCGGCGCGGATCACGCCGGGCTTCTCGAACGCGTAAGCATAGGTCTCGCCGCGACCGGCGAGCCAGCCGATCAGTTCGCCGACGGTGCGGACGCTGTCCGGCGGATCCAGGTTTTCTTCGGCGACGCCGATGCGCTCGCGCACCCAGGCGAAATATTTCAGCTTCATGCCGCGTCCTCTTCGATGAGATGATGAATCCCGGCGCGGAAATAGTCGTAGCCGGTGTACATCGTGATCAGCGCCGAGATCCACAGCAGCAACAGCCCGATCTGGGTGTTGAACGGCAACACCTGGTCGCCGGCCTCGCCGGCCAGCAGGAAGCCGATCGCGATCAGCTGGATCGTGGTCTTCCATTTCGCCAGCCGCGTCACCGGGACGCTGACCCGCAGCGCGGCGAGATATTCCCGCAGGCCGGAGACCAGAATCTCGCGGCACAGGATCACGATCGCCGCCCACAGCGTCCAGCCGTGGATGATGCCGTCGGCCGCCAGCATCAACAGGCAGGAGGCGACCAACAGCTTGTCGGCGATCGGATCGAGCATGCGGCCGAACGCCGAATGCTGATCCCAGATCCGCGCGTAGTAGCCGTCGAGAAAATCGGTGACCGCGGCCATCACGAACACCGCCAGCGCCACCCAGCGCAACCACAGCGGGCCGTCCTGGATCGACTGCGCAAAAACGCACCCGACTACCACCGGGATCGCGGCGATCCGGGCGAAGGTCAACAGGTTCGGAAGCGAGTAGGTATGCTTCGCGGTGGTTCTGGTGGAAACGCTGTTCATCCGCCTTACCAATACTGCCCAAGCTTCAAGGTCAACCACTCGCCGATCCAAAAGGTGAGACCCGGCGCGCGCTGGTTTTAATCCGATCCCGCCACAATCCCTAGCCCGGCTGGGGGTGGAAATAGTCGAAAATCCGTTTGGCACTTTCGGCGCTGATGCCCGGGACCTTGCCGAGATCGCCGAGCGAGGCGCGCTCGATTTCCTTCAGGGTCCCGAAGTGGTGCAGCAAAGCACGTTTGCGTGACGGCCCAATGCCGGGGATCTCCTGCAGCCCGGCCTCGCGAATGTCCTTCTTGCGCAGCTTGCGATGCGACCCGATGACGAAGCGATGCGCCTCGTCGCGCAGCCGCTGGATGAAATACAGCACCGGATCGCGCGGCTCCAGCTTGATCGCCTCGCGGCCCGGCATGAACAGGGTTTCCCGCCCGGCGTCGCGGTCCGGCCCCTTGGCCACCGCCATTAATGTCACGTTCGACAGCCCCAACGCCTGAAAGATTTCCTGCACCGCGTTGAGCTGGCCGCGGCCGCCGTCGATGATCACGAGATCCGGCCATTGCGGCACCTCGTCGTCTTTCGGCTTGGCCGCCTCGCCCTCCTGCGGCGGCGCCAATAGCCGCTTGAAGCGGCGTTCCAGCACCTCGCGCATCATGCCGTAATCGTCGCCAGGCGTAATGCCTTCGGAGCGGATGTTGAACTTGCGGTACTGGTTCTTGATGAAGCCGTCCGGCCCGGCGACGATCATCGCGCCGACCGCGTTGGTGCCCTGGATGTGGCTGTTGTCGTAGACCTCGATACGCTTCGGGGTGTGCGGCAGCTTCAGCGTGGTGACCAGGCCCTGCAGCAGCCTTGTCTGCGTCGCGGTGTCGGCGAGCTTGCGGCCCAGCGCCTCGCGCGCATTGGTCAGCGCGTGGCCGACCAGGTCCTTCTTCTCGCCGCGCTGCGGCGTGAGGATTTCCACCTTGTGGCCGGACTTGATGCACAGCGCCTCGGCCAGCAATTCGCATTCCTCGATTTTGTGCGACAGCAGGATCTGCTTCGGCGGCGCCTTGTCGTCGTAGAACTGCGCCAGGAACGCCGCCAGCACCTCCTCGGCGGTGAACGTCTTTTCGGCGCGCGGGAAATACGCCCGGTTGCCCCAGTTCTGCCCGGTGCGGAAGAAGAACACCTCGACGCAGAAGTAACCGCCCTCCTGATGGATGGCGAACACGTCGGCTTCCTCGACGGTGCGCGGATTGATGCCCTGCTGCGACTGGATCGCCGACAGCGCCGCGAGCCGATCGCGGTACAGCGCCGCGGTCTCGTATTCCAGCTCGACCGCGGCCTTGTCCATTTCGCCGGCGAGTTCCTGCTTCACCAGCCGGCTGCGGCCGGACAGGAAGTCAGTCGCCTCGCGCACCAATGCGGTGTAGCCGGGGAAATCGATCTCGCCGGTGCACGGGCCGGCGCAGCGCTTGATCTGATACAGCAGGCACGGCCGGGTCCGGCTCTCGAAGAACGCATCGGTGCAGGAGCGCATCAGGAACGCGCGCTGCAGCGCGGTGATGGTGCGGTTGACCGCGCCGACCGAGGCGAACGGCCCGAAATAGCGCCCGGGACGCGACTGCGCGCCGCGGTGCTTGATGATCTGCGGCGCCCAATGGTCGCCGGTGATCAGGATGTAGGGAAACGACTTGTCGTCGCGCAGCAGCACGTTGAAGCGCGGCCGCAGCTGCTTGATCAGATTGGCTTCGAGCAGCAGCGCTTCGGTCTCGGTGGCGGTGGAGATGATCTCGACGCTGACGGTGGCGGCGATCATCCGCGAGATCCGCACCACATGCCCGGTCGGCCGCGCGTAGGACGCCAGCCGCTTTTTGACGTTCTTGGCCTTGCCGACATAGAGCACGTCGGAGGCGGCGTTCAGCATCCGGTAGACCCCGGGCGAAGTCGGCGCCAGCCGTACCGCCTGCGCGATCGCCGAGCGGCCGACCGCGAGCGGACCCGCCGGCACCTCGTCGGAGGCGTCGTCGGGAACCTGCGGCAGAACCGGCTCGTCGTCGTCCTCGGCGGCGAGGCTTTCGGTGGCGGCATCGATGTCGGGAGCAGCCTCGGCGGCGTTCGCGTCCGGCGGCGGCAAGGCCTGGCCGATCGCGACCTCGGGTTCCGGCGTAGCGTCGGCCGCAGCCTCGGGAGTGTCGATGGGGTGTTGAATCATCGCGCCAGATTTAAGCCTTCGCGGCTGCGACCGCCAGCGCACCGCCGCGCACGGAACTCGCGTGAACGCCTCATCGCAAAAGTAAGGACTTCTTAAACATCAATACTGGTCGATACCGAGGCCGCGGGGCGCTTTAACAACCGCTTAACCTAAAACTCTCGATAAATCTTAGCGGTAAAAGAGAGGATTTCGTAACCATCCGGTTCCTCTTTTGCCCGTCGGTTGTCCCAAGTCCGACGCAGCGTTAAGGAGTGTCGAGATGAGCAAGATCGCAGTTGCGACGGCGGCCCTGCTGGCCGCTGGTCTGGCCTCGGCGCAGGCGGCGGATCTGCCCTATGGCGGCTCGCGCGCGCCCTATACGGTCTACCAGCCGCTCAATGCCTATAGCTGGGCCGGCCCCTATCTCGGCGGCAACCTCGGCTATGCCTGGGGCAGCGTGCAGAACAACCCGACCGAGCCGTCGGGCGTGGCCGGCGGCGTGCAGGCCGGCTACAATTGGCAATCCGGCCAGTTCGTGTTCGGCCTCGAAGGCGACATCGCGATCAGCGCCGCCGACGACCGCTTCGCGTCGTGGAAGTTCTCCAACCCGTGGTTCGGCACGGTGCGCGGCCGGGTCGGCTACAGCTTCGACAACCTGCTGGTGTACGGCACCGGCGGCCTCGCCTTCGGCGAACTGAAAGGCGAGCGCTTCGGCGCCTCGGAGTCCCACACCAATGCCGGCTGGACCATTGGCGCCGGCGCCGAATTCGGCCTGAGCCAGAATTGGAGCGCCAAGGTCGAATATCTCTACGTCGATCTCGGCAGCAGCAATTTCGGCATTACCGGCGTGCCCAACAGCTATCAGTTCGGCGTCGTCAGAGTCGGCGTCAACTACCACTTCTAAGACAACCCTTCGTTACAAGAAACTCAACTGAAACGAACTCCCGGCCGTTCTGCGGCCGGGATTTTTTTGTGGCGTGCGTTGGGATAGCGGGCGAGCCTCTGCAAAGAGGGCGGAGATGATCAGGCCTTTCGCCCGCCCCGTCATGGCCGGGCTTGACCCGGCCATCTACGCCCGCGAGCAACGCCTTGCTTGTTTCCGTGGATGGCCGGGACAAGCCCGGCCACGACGCGGAGAGGTGGTCGATCTCCGAGATGCCGCCGATGCAGCACGCCTGATTGAATTTATGCGCGGCTGCTCAGCCGTTCAGGACACTACCAGATTGACCGCCTTGGGGCCCTTGCCCTTCTTGTCCGGCTCGACTTCGAAAGTAATCCGCTGTCCTTCGATCAGATCCTTCAACCCGGCGCGCTCCACCGCGGTGATGTGCACGAACACGTCGCGACCGCCGTCGTCCGGCTTGATGAATCCGTAGCCGCGCTCGCCGTTGAAGAACTTGACCGTTCCCGTCATCGCCATCGGGAAAACTCCCTTCCCCCGCATTGCTTCCCCCGCCGCGCGCTCGCGCGTCGGCTCGACCGGTCATTGCGCTTTGTCGGAAAGCTGGGCCATGCGAGCGGGGCAGACGTGTCGCCTGCCGGTTCAAAGGCGCCCTCGGGCCGTATCACTCCGCCGCCCCCATTTGCGGAAGCGGAACGTCAAGCCAGTCCAATAGTCGTAAGCATAATACGGTTCATTGCGGATTGCCTACCGTCAGTTGCGACTTTTCGCATCTGACCGAGATACCTGCTTAAGGCTTGGCCACTTAAGGCTTGGCCACTTCCAGCCTGAAGCGGCCGGCGCCGCCCTGGCCGAGCGGCTTTTCCAGCTCGGGCAAGATGATCTTCAGCTCGGCGGCGAGCGTCCAGGGCGGGTTGACGATCAACAGCCCGGTCGACACCAGGCCGCCTTCGGGACTTTGCGGCGCGACGCTGAATTCCAGCCGCAGGCAGCTGCCCGGGGTCGGCGCCCGGCTCGCGAGGTCGGCGACGTGGCGCGCCAGCCCGTCGGTCGCCCGCCGGCTTTTCACCGGGTACCAGATCACGTAGCAGCCGCTCGGCCATTTCGCGAAGGCTTCGGAAAACCCCGCCGCGACCCGCTCGAACTCGTCCTTGCGCTCGTAGGGCGGGTCGATCAGCACCAGCCCGCGGCGCTCCTTCGGCGGCACGAAGGCCGGCAGCCCGACCCAGCCGTCGAGATCCACCACCTTGGCCTGGGGGTCGCGGTGCAGCGCCTTGATCAGCCGCTTGCGCGCGGTGAGTTCGACCTCGCAGGCCACCAGGCTGTCCTGCGGCCGCAGCAGCGCGCGGGCGATCAGCGGCGAACCCGGATAAGCGGTCAGCTCGCGCTGCGGGTTGAAGGCGCGCACGATGTCGAGGTATGGCGCCACCAGCGGCGCCGCCTTCTCGGAGAACCGCGCCTGCATGATCCGGGCGATCCCGGTCAGCCATTCGCCGCTGCGGCTCGCCTCGTCGCCGGTCAGGTCATAGACCCCGGCGCCGGCATGGCTGTCGATCACCCGGAACGGCGCGGGCTTGTCCTGCAGATAGGTGAGGATGCGCACCAGCACGAGGTGCTTGATGACATCGGCGAAACTTCCGGCGTGAAAGGCGTGGCGGTAATTCATCGCGAAGCAGTAGCGCGGTTTTGGCGACCGGGGAAACCGGTTTTGCAGCCATCGGCCCGCTCTCCAGGCTCCGGACGGTGTGGGCAGCGCCGCCGCCTCGCCAGACGCGCCGGCTTAACCGGCCGTTAGGGCTGTTTCCGCCGCCTCCCCGGCCCGGCGGACGCCGCGCCGATCGCATGCTCCGCAGCCGCCGGGCGACGCCGCGCTCGTTCTCCGCGCGGCGGCCGTGAGGGGTTAACGCGCTGTTTAACCGCCGGTGCTAGTTCTGGACTTCTGAGGAAGGCAAGTCGTTCTCACGGTCTTGTCTTCAGGTGTGTCGGCCAAACCGGCAGTTGTTCATTGATTTTCGACGCACCTCTGTCGTGCGCGGTGGGAGTTCAAGATGGCGGTCGACCTATCGATGCCGGTTCTGGTGGTGGATGACTACAACACCATGATCCGCATCATTCGCAATCTGCTCAAGCAGCTGGGCTTCCAGGATATCGACGACGCCAGCGACGGCTCGGCGGCGCTCGCCAAGATGCGCACCAAGAAGTACGGCCTGGTGATCTCGGACTGGAACATGGAGCCGATGACCGGCTACGACCTGCTCAAGGAAGTCCGCGCCGATCCCAATCTGGCGATGACCAAGTTCATCATGATCACCGCGGAATCCAAGACCGAGAACGTGATCGCCGCCAAGAAGGCCGGCGTCAACAACTACATCGTCAAGCCGTTCAACGCCGCGACGCTGAAGACCAAGATCGAAGCCGTATTCCCGGATCACGTGCCGGCGTAACAGTCTGGAAGCTCGCCGCAAATGCGGCGATTCTGTCCGTCACTTCGCTCACCACGTCATGGCCGCGCTCGTCGCGGCCATCCACGCCCCCGCGGGAGGCCTTGCCTGTTTCCGTGGATGGCCGGGACAAGCCCGGCCATGACGCGGAGAGGTCGGTGACTTTCGCAACGTCACCGGTGCAGAGCCGGCTCCCATGAGGAAGTAGGGCCTGCGTGGCTTGGCCCCACCCTACCAGCGCAATTCGCGGGTCAAGGCCCGCGGCGGGTGGCCGAACAGTTCGCGCACCTGCAACGCATCCAGCCCGTCGAGCCCCTCGAACGCCTCGGCGTGAATGCCTCGGGTCACGAACAGGCAGTCGATGCCGAAGCCCTGCGCGCCGGCCAGATCGGTGCGCACCGAATCCCCGATCGCCAACACCCTGTTCAACGGCACCGGCGCGCCGCGCAGCGCCTGCGCGATCGCCAGCGTGCGCTCGTAGATCGGCCGGTGCGGCTTGCCGTAGAAGATCACCTCGCCGCCGAGCTCGCGATACAGTTCGGCGATCGCGCCGGCGCAATACACCAGCCGGTCGCCGCGCTCCACCACGATGTCGGGATTGGCGCAGACCAGCGTCAGCTTGCGCTGCAGCGCCTGCCCCATCATCACCCGATAGTCTTCGGCGGATTCGGTCTCGTCGTCGAACGGCCCGGTGCAGACGATATAGTCGGCGCTCTCCAGCGGCGCGAACACCGGATCGAGCCCGCGATAGATCGAATTGTCGCGCTGTGGGCCGAGCCAGAACACCGACTGGCCGCTGCGTTCGGCGACGAAATTGCGGGTCAGATCGCCGGACGAGACGATCGCGTCATAGCTGTCGTCGGCGACGCCGAGCTTGCGCAGCTGCCGCTGCACCGAAGCCGCGGGCCGCGGCGCGTTGGTAATCAGGATCACCGTGCGGCCCTCCGCGCGCGCGGTCTTCAACGCCGCGCAGGCCTCGGGGAAGGATTCCAGCCCGTTGTGCACGACGCCCCAGATGTCGCTGAGCACGACGTCGACGTCGGCCACCAGCTCGCTGAGATGCTCGATAAAACGCAAGGTTGTCATCGGCTGCTGCGCGGCTCAGTTCGGGCCGGCGGCGCGGCGCACCAGCGCGGCATTGCCGGTGACGCGCTTCGGTTCGATGCGGCCGATCTCCGTCCGCGTGGCCTTGCCGATGTCATTGCTGCCCCGTTGTTGCTGGTCCGGCGCGGTCGCCGCATGGCCGGCGGTGGCGGCGTCCGGCCGCAACGGACGCGGGGCCGCGAACAGGAAGCCCTGCCCGAACCGCACGTCGAAATCCAACAGATCCAGCACCGCGCGCTCGCCCTCGATCCGCTCGGCGATCAGATCGATGCCGAACCGCCCGAGCAGGTCGGACAGATCCGCCGGATGGATGTTCGCCGCCGGCGTCTCGCTCTGCAGCATCAGCGCCGCCGGCACCTTGATGAAGCGCACGCCGCGGTCGGCGAGGTCGCGCGGATCGAACCGCAGATCGGTGACGTGATCGATCGAAAAGCGATAGCCGCGCTGCGCCAAGGCGGCGACGTGTTCGATCTCCATCGGCCCCAGCGCGCGGAACGCGTCCTGCTTGAACTCGATGATGAAGGAGCCGGCCTGCGCGCGGTTGGCCTCGAGAAACTCCAGGCATTGCCCGAAGGTGTCGGCGTCGGCCAGCGTCGAGGCGGCGATGTTGCAGAACACGCCGACCTCCTTGTTGCGCACCATCAGCCTTCGCAGCACCTGCATGCAGCGCAGCAGCAGCGCGTGATCGATCTTGCCCATCAGCTGCGCGGCCTCGGCGGCGGGCAAAAATTCCTCGGCGGTCAGCACCTTGTCGGCGTCGTCGCGCAGCCGGGTCACCGCCTCGTAGAACCGCACCTTGCGCTGCGGCAGCGAGACGATCGGCTGCAGATAGATGTCGACGCGGTTGGCCTCGATGGCGTTCTTCACCGCGGCGACCAGCTGCGGCTCGCTGCGCGGCGCCGGCGGCGACACCGCGGCGGGTTCGCCGGCCGGCTCGGCGATCACGGTGCGGGCGATCTGCGCGGCGACCGGCTCGGCGTCGCGCGGCGGCACCACGATCGGCGGCGCCTCTCGTCGGGGCGCCGGCGGCTCCGCACGGACGGGCGCTGGCGGCGCGGCCGACAAAAGATCCTCATGGCCGGCGACGGTGTTGGCCAACTGCTTGACCATGGCGCCGAGTTCGCTGATTTCGTCGCGCACGATCTGGATCTGGTCCGGGCCGTGAGCGGCGGGAGCGCCCGGCGCCCGGCCCTCCAGCGCCGACAGCCTTCGGCTGAATTCGGCGACCTGGCGCGCCAGCTCGGCGATGCCACGCGACAGATCGGCGACCTGGCCGGAGACGTCGCTGCGGTCGCGCAGCCGCATCGCCACCGCGTTGTACAGCACCAGAAAGGTCAGCGTGGTCATCGCCACCAACGCCGATTCGCCGAAGCTGAACCGGGCCATCGAATACAGCACCATGCCGAGCGAGGCCGAGACCAGCACCATGCAGATGGCGATGAATATCGTGGAAATACGGATCATCGAACGCGGACGTTTCTCCGAGGCATCGCCCGGCCAGGTGGATGAACGCTGGCCATCAAACCATGCCCCAAATGACAAAAGCCGCGCATTCCGGTGGTTAACCGGCCTCCACTTACGGACTGCGCAGCAGACGCAACTGTTGCGCCATCATTGGTGATTCGGCGGACGTGTCCACAGCTTTCGTCCGCCGGCCACAGGAGCTTCAGGCGACCGCGCGAATGATCCTGGACAGCTTCTCGGCGATTTCGCCGATCTGCTCCTCGCTGACGATCAACGGCGGCGTCAGCGCCAGGGTGTCGCCGGAAATCCGCATCATCAGATCGAACTCATGGAAGCCGCGGTTCAGCGCGTCATAGCCGCGGGTGCCGGGCGCATCCGCGCGCGGCGCAAGGTCGATGCCCGCTGTGAGACCCACGGTGCGGATGTCCACCACATTCGGCTCGTTCTTCAGCGACATCATCGCCTGCGCCATGACCGGCTCGAGCTTCAGCGATCGCTCGAACAGCTTTTCATCGCGGTAGATGTCGAGCGTGGCGAGGGCGGCGGCGCAGGCCAGCGGATGCGCCGAATAGGTGTAGCCATGGTACAGCTCGCAGGCGTGTTCCGGCCCGGTCATGAAGGCGTCGTGGATGGCGTCGCGCACCAGCACGCCGCCCATCGGCACCGCGCCGTTGGTGACGCCCTTGGCGAAGGTCAACAGATCCGGCGTCACCCCGTAGCGCTCCGAGGCGAAGGCATAGCCGAGCCGGCCATAGCCGGTGATCACCTCGTCGAAGATCAACAGGATGCCGTGCTTCTGGGTGATCTCGCGCAGCCGCTTCAGATAGCCCTTCGGCGCCGGCAGCACGCCGGTGGAGCCCGACATCGGCTCGACGATCACCGCGGCGATCGAATTGGCGCCGTGCAGCGCCACCAGACCCTCGAGGGCCTCGGCGAAATGCGCGCCATACTCCGGCTCGCCGATGCTGAAGGCCTGCTTGGCCCGGTCATAGGTGGCGGGAAGATGGTCGACACCGGCGATCAGGCTGCCGAACATCTTGCGGTTGGCGCCGATGCCGCCGACCGCGGTGCCGCCGAAGCCGACGCCGTGATAGCCGCGCTCGCGGCCGATGAAGCGGGTGCGCCCGCCCTCGCCGCGGATCTGGTGATAGGCCAAGGCGATCTTCATCGCGGTGTCGGCGGCTTCGGAGCCCGAGTTGCAGAAGAACACCTGCTCAAGCCCCGCGGGCGCCAGATCGACGATCCGGCTGGCGAGCTCGAACGCCTTCGGCTGGCCGAACTGGAACGGCGGCGAGAAATCCAGCTCCTCGGCCTGCTTGGCAATCGCAGCGGAAATTTCCTTGCGGCCGTGGCCGGCGTTGCTGCACCACATCCCGGAGGCGCCGTCGATCACCTTGCGGCCGTCGCTGGTGACGTAATGCATGTCCTTGGCGCCGACGATCATCTTCGGCGCCTGCTTGAACGAGCGGTTCGCGGTGAACGGCATCCAGAAGGCCGCCAGATCGTTCGGCACATTGACGGCGGGCGCGGAGCTTTTGTCGAGCATTGGGATCCTCATGGGGGGCGCGGGGCGCATCGGGCCAAGCAGGCCGGCGATCGACGCACAGGCTATCAGCTTCGCGGGCCCACGGAAACGCCGCCAGCCCATCTATTTCGGCGGGGCATATATCCGCTGCGAACGCGGCGGATTTGCGCCGGATCAGACAACCCATGCTTGCTGTGCGCGGGGTCGGCTGCTACCAACCCGGCCTCAGATTGAAGGCGACCATGGCTGAAAAACCCAAAAAACCCCAGAAACTCCGCGCCCGGCTGCCCCGCGGCCTCGCCGACCGCGGCCCGGCCGAACTGGCGGCGACCCGCGCCATGGTCGAGACCATCCGCGCGGTCTATGAGCGCTACGGCTTCGAGCCGGTGGAGACCCCGGCGTTCGAATTCACCGACGCGCTCGGCAAGTTCCTGCCCGACCAGGACCGCCCCAACGAGGGCGTGTTCTCGTTCCAGGACGACGACGAGCAGTGGATCTCGCTGCGCTACGACCTGACCGCGCCGCTGGCGCGCTATGTGGCGCAGAACTACGGCACGGAGAACCTCGTTCTCCCCTATCGAAGCTACCGCTTCGGTTACGTCTATCGCAACGAGAAGCCCGGCCCCGGCCGGTTCCGCCAGTTCATGCAATTTGATGCGGACACGATCGGCACCGCGCAATCTGGACCTTCGGCTGCGGCTGCCGACGCCGAGATGTGCATGATGGCTGCGGACACGATGGAAGCGCTGGGCATTCCGCGCGGCAGCTATGTGGTGAAGGTGAATAACCGGAAGGTGCTCGACGGGGTGATGGAGAGCATTGGCCTCGGCGGCGAGGAGAATGCGGGGCGAAGGCTTACGGTGTTAAGGGCGATCGATAAGGCGGACAAGTTTGCGGCTGCGGAAGTTGAGAAGCTACTCGGAGTCGGCCGATGGGATGGCGGCGAAGAGGGGAAAGGCGACTTCACAAAAGGTGCAGAATTAAGCCGTGCGCAAATCGCTAGCTTCGCCATCTTCTTGACGTATCGTCCGGCCCAGGTTGTTCCGGTCGAGCAATCAAACGGCGCGATCGAAATTAGAATGAAAACTGTTGTACTGCTCAAAAACGGGCAGACAGAGTACCGTGATCCGGACAACAGCAATACAATTGAGAATCTCAAACTACTCCTGCCAAGCCATCCTCTAGTCGATGCAGGCGTGGCAGATCTCGTTGCAATAAATGATATCATCGATAAGTCGGGCTATGGTGATCGGGTGATTATCGATCCCTCCGTCGTCCGCGGCCTCGAATACTACACCGGCCCGGTCTACGAAGTTGAACTCTTGCTCGACACCAAGGACGAGAAGGGCCGCCCGGTGCGGTTCGGTTCGGTCGGCGGCGGCGGGCGCTATGACGGCCTCGTCTCGCGCTTCCGCGGCGAGCCGGTGCCGGCCACCGGCTTCTCGATCGGCGTCTCGCGCCTGCAGGCCGCATTGACGCTGCTCGGCAAGCTCGACACCAGGCCGCAGCCCGGCCCCGTGGTGGTCACGGTGTTCGACCGCGACCGCGTTGCGGACTATCAGAAGATGGTCGCGCGCCTTCGCGCGGAAAACATCCGCGCCGAGCTCTATCTCGGCAATCCGAAGAACATGGGCAACCAGCTCAAATACGCCGACAAGCGCAATTCGCCTTGCGTGATCATCCAGGGCTCGGACGAGAAGAACGATCCCGACGGCGCGCAGATCATCGTCAAGGACCTCATGCTCGGCGCCGAACTGGCGTCGCTGGAAAAGGACCGCGAGGAATATCTGCAAAAGCAGGCCGAGGCGCAGCGCAAGGTGCCGGAAGCCGACCTCGTCGACGAGGTCCGCCGCATCCTCGCCAAGCACGACGTGCGCTGGAGCTAACGCCGGGCCGGCGGTTCGCAAGCGTCCAAACCAAAGTAAGCCGTCATTCCGGATTGCGAGTTCGTAAGAACGAGCAAGTCCGGAATCCATACTCCCTGCGGTGATTATGGATTCCGGGCTCGCTCGCAGCTAAAGCTGCTCGCGCTCCGGAATGACGGCGTTGTATGCTCGAACGCATTACTTCGCCGGCAGCACCGTGCCCTCCACCGCGCCGAAGCCGATGCGCAGGCCGTCGCGTTCGCACCAGCCGCGCAAGGACACCGAATCGCCGTCCTCGAGAAAGCTACGCCGCTCGCCGCCCGGCAACGCCAGCGGCTCGGCGCCGTTCGAGCTGATCTCCAACAGGCTGCCGCGCTCCCGCGGCCCCGGGCCGCTGATGGTGCCGGAGCCGAGCAGATCGCCGACCCGCATCGCGCAGCCGCTTGAGGCATGGTGCATCAGCTGCTGCACCGACGACCAATACATATATTTGAAATTCGTAGCGCAGATCGTGGCCGGCGCCGCCATCGCGGGCGTGCGCAGATCAACCTGCAGCGCGAGGTCGTAGTTGTTGGCCCCGCGTTGCGCCAGATAGTCCAGCGGCGCCGGTTCCTGCGCCGGCCCCTGCACCCGAAACGGCTCCAGCGCCTCGCGGGTCACGATCCACGGGCTGATCGAGGTGGCGAACGCCTTGCCCTGGAACGGGCCGAGCGGCACGTATTCCCATTGCTGGATGTCGCGCGCGCTCCAGTCGTTCAGCAGCACGAAGCCGAAGATCATGGCTTCGGCCTGCGCCTCGCTGAGCCGCTCGCCGAGCTCGGACGCTTGCCCGATCACCACGCCGATTTCGAGCTCGAAGTCGAGCCGCCGGCTCGGCGCAAAGCGCGGGCCGGCGTCGCCCAGGTCTTTCAATTGCCCATGCGGCCGGCGGATCGCGGTGCCGGACACCACCACCGTCGAAGCGCGGCCGTTGTAGCCGATCGGGATGTGCAGCCAGTTCGGCAACAACGGATCGGCCTTGTCGCGAAACAGCGCCCCGACATTTGTCGCGTGCTGTTTCGACGAATAGAAATCGGTGAAGCCCGCGACCTGCAGCGGCAGATGCAGCGTCACGTCGCGTTGTGGAATGATTGCGCGGGCGCGCAGCGCGGCGTCGTCGCGCAGTTCCGGATTGTCATGGCGCAGCACTTCGCTGATTCGCGCCCGCGTCGCCGACCACGCCTCCAGCCCGAGCGCCATGAAGCCGTTGATCGCGCCTTGCGCGAACACATCGCCCGGCACGTCGAGTAGCCCCGCGCTCGCTAACGCTGCGAGATCGAGCACGAACTCGCCGATCGCAACACCAATGCGCGGCGACGGCTGCGAGGCCGTCGAAAACACGCCGTAGGGCAGGTTCTGGATCGGAAAATCCGAGCGCGGATCGACCGTAACGAACGAACGCAGACTGGGATCGTTGGGATGCATCACGGCCGAGTCGGATCGAAGCGCTTTTGCAGCCCGCGCCAGCACTCGGAATAATCACTCTGCAGCGTGCCGGAGGTCGCCGCGTGCGCGGTGACGCGCTGCGGATAGCGGGTCTCGAACATGAACGCCAAGGTGCCGGTGAGCTTCACCGGCTTCAGCTCGCCGTTCGAGGCATGATCGAATGCGTCGCGGTCCGGGCCGTGCGGCAGCATCATGTTGTGCAGCGACGCGCCGCCGGGCAGAAAGCCCTGCGGCTTGGCGTCGTACACGCCGTAGATCAGCCCCATGAATTCCGACATGATGTTCATGTGATACCACGGCGGGCGGAACGTATTCTCCGCCACCATCCAACGCTCCGGGAAGATCACGAAGTCGATATTGGCGGTGCCGGGGGTTTCCGACGGCGAGGTCAGCACGGTGAAGATCGACGGATCGGGATGGTCGAAGCCGATCGCGCCGACCGGCGAAAACGTCCGCAAATCGTATTTATACGGCGCGTAGTTGCCGTGCCAGGCCACCACGTCGATCGGCGAATGCGGCAGGCTGGTCTTGAACAACGCGCCGCCCCATTTGACGAACAGCTCGGTGGGTTGATCGCTATCTTCATAGGCCGCCACCGGCGTCAGGAAGTCCCTCGCGTTGGCCAGGCAATTGGCGCCGATCGGGCCGCGCTCCGGCAGCGTGAAGGCGCCGCCGTAATTCTCGCACAGATAGCCGCGCGCCGGCCCGTCGATCAGCTCGACGCGGAATTTGACGCCGCGCGGGATCACCACGATCTCGCCGGGCTGTGCGCTAATCACGCCGAATTCGGTGACAAGCCGCAGGCCGCCCTGCTGCAGCACGAACATCAACTCGCCGTCTGCGTCGTAGAAATGCTGGTTCACCATCGACGCGCTGATCAAGTACATGTGCGCGGCCATGCCGGCTTGCGTATTGACGTCGCCCGCCGTGGTCATGGTCTCGACACCTTGCAGAAACGTCTGCGCGGCTTGCGGCAGCGGCGGCGGGTCCCAGCGCAATTGCGCGATCGGCATGTCGTGCTCATGGCAGGGCGCGGAGCGCCACAGCCCGGCCTCGGCTTTCTCGAAGCGGCCGGAGTGCTGCACCGAGGGCCGGATCCGATACAGCCAGGAGCGCTCGTTACTGCCGCGCGGCGCGGTGAACGGCGAGCCCGACAATTGCTCGGCATAGAGCCCGTAGGGCGCGCGCTGCGGCGAGTTGCGCCCGAGCGGCAGCGCGCCGGGCAGCGCCTCGGTTTCGAACGAATTGCCGAAGCCCGACATGTAGCCCGGGGTGATGCCCTGCGCGGCGCGATTGATGATCTCAGGAGCGGTGGTGATGTTCATGGCATCCTCCGTGTGGTTTGCGGATCATCCGCCTTGCAGCGCCGCCCACATCTCGCGGTCGCGCTCCGCGGTCCAGATCACCGGGTCTTCGATGCCGGAGGCTTCGTCGAAGGCGCGCGAGACGTTGAACGGCAGGCAATGTTCGTAGATCGCAAAGCTGGAAAACTTCGGATCCATCACCTCGCGGCACGCCGCCATGGTGTCCTTCAGCGGACGGCCCTTGGCGACCGCGAGTTCGGCGGCGCCATACAACGAGCCGACGAAGTCGCGGGTCATCGCGATCGCCTCGCGGGTGGTGTCGAGGCCCGTCAGCGCGGCGCCGCGGCCGGGCGCGATCGCCTTCGGGTTGAATTCGCGGATTTCGTTCAGCGTGCTCGGCCAGTCGCGCAAGTAAGCGTCGCCGCAATAGCACGCCGAATGATATTCGATCAGGTCGCCGGAAAACATCACCTCGGCGTCCGGCACCCAGGCGACGATATCGCCGGAGGTGTGGCCGGCGCCGAGCTGCAGCAGCCGCACCTCGCGCTTGCCGAGATAGATCGACATCTCGCCCTCGAAGGTCAGCGTCGGCCAGGTCAGTCCGGGAATGCTCTCGGCGTCCTGAAACAGCCGCGGAAACCGGCCGAATTCGGAATCCCAATCCTGCTGGCCGCGCTCTTCGATCAGCCGATGAGTTTCTTGCGATGCGACGATGCCCTGCGCGTCATAGGCCGAGGCGCCGAGCACGCGCACCGCGTGGTAATGCGACAGCACGACGTATTTGATCGGCTGGTCGGTGACGGCGCGGACCCGCTCGATCACCTTGCCCGCCATCGCCGGCGTCGCCTGGGCGTCGAACACGATGCAACCGTCCTCGCCGACGATCACCGCGGAGTTCGGATCGCCCTCGGCGGTGAAGGCGTAGAGATCGGGGCCGATCTCCGAAAACGTGATGGCCTTCTCCGCCATGTCGGTGGTGGATGCGAAACCTTTGGTCATCAGGTGTCATTCCTTTACGACGTTGAATTTGATAGCTGCGGCGCGGCAGCTCTTCCCTCGCCCCGCTTGCGGGGAGAGGGTGGCCCGGCGAAGCGGAGCGAAGCCGGGTCGGGTGAGGGGGCGTCGCGTTTGAACTCTGGCGCCCCCTCACCCGACTTCGCCGCGCTGACGCGCGTCAAAGTCGACCTCTCCCCGCGCGCGGGGAGAGGTGAAGGCGGTGCTCGGACAGCAGCTTTTCCACGCAGCTTGCTTCATCGAAGCCTCATCCCTCCCCCACCACGCCGCGCTTCGCCAGCTCCACCGCCTCGCGTAGCACGCCGAGATCGCCGATGTGGTTGGCGAGCGTCAGCACCAGGGCGGCGTCGAGTGCGGCGCTCTGCTCGTCGCTGAGCCCGCGATGCGCCTCGACGATCAGCCGATAGGCGGCATCGGGGTCGGCGAAATTCGACGTGGTCGACAGCGTCATCGCGCGTTCTCGGCGTTCGCTCGGACGACCAGCTTGGCGCACGGCCTTCGCCACGGTTGCGGCCGGCTCCCTCGCCCCGCTCTTGCGGGGAGAGGGGTGGGGTGAGGGGCTCTGCTGACCAGCATCGTCCAACGATCACTCGGGCGCACTGCCAGGCCCCTCACCCGATCCGGCTTCGCTAACGCTACGCCGGATCGACCTCTCCCCGCGGAGCGGGGAGAGGTGAGGCCGCGCGCGCGGCGCGGCTGAACCAATGTCGCGAAAGGATGCAGCAAATTCCTCATGCTTGTCCCCTCGCCCGCGCCAGCGCGGCGTCGAGCGCGGCCGGCGTCGGTTGTTTGAAGCGCGCGGCGACGTAACCGTCGGGGCGCAGCAGATAGGCGGCCCCCGGCGACGCATCGTAACGTTGCGCGAAATGCCCGGCGTTATCGCGCAAGGGCGCGTCGCGGCCGATCCGGATCTCGCCGACGCCGTCCGGCAACGCCGCGCCGTTGGCGGCGTGCAGCAGCGTGAAGCCGCGCCCGGCGGCAACGAACGCATCGCTGAGATAGCAGGCGGCGCCGTCAGTGCGCGCCAGCGGCGCGTCGATCATAGACGCGCCGGGCTTTGGCCCGCCGGCCCACGCCTCGGCATCGGGCGTCGACAGCGGACTATCATAGACCGACGGCACCGACAGCCGTCCGGCATTGACCATGCGCTTGGCGAAATCCGCCTCCTTGGCGAGCTGCAACACCGCGCCGCGCAGCCTTCGTTCCTGCGCCGAGTGCGGTGCGATGAAATCGGTCGAGCGGGTGGAGGCGCGGATGTTGTCGTCGGCGGCCTGGCCGCGCTCGACGTCGTAGCTGGAAAGCAACGCGGCGCCAGCCTTCCCGCGCAATACCAGATCGAGCTTCCAGGCCAGATTCTCGCCGTCCTCCAGCCCGGAATTGGCACCCCGGGCGCCGAACGGCGACACCTGATGCGCGCTGTCGCCGGCGAAGATCACCCTGCTGTGCAACAGCCGCTGCATCCGCCGGCATTGGAATTTGTAGACCGAGATCCATTCGAACGAGAAGTCGCCATGGCCGAGCATTCGCTCGATCCGCGGCCGGACGTTTTCCGGCTGGCGTTCGACCGCCGCATCGGCGTCGGCGCCGATCTGCAGATCGATGCGCCAGACATTGTCCGGCTGGCGGTGCAGCAGCGCCGACTGCCCGGAATGGAACGGCGGGTCGAACCAGAACCAGCGCTCGGTCGGAAACTCGGCCTGCATCTTGACGTCGGCGATCAGGAACTGATCCTCGAACACCTCGCCTTCGAACTCGGCGCCGACCAGGCCGCGCAGCGCCGAGCGCGCGCCGTCGCAGGCCACCACATAGTCCGCAGCCAGCCGGTACTCACCGTCCGGCGTCGCGATGGTCAGCACCGCGTGATCATTGTGCTGCGCGAGCCCGGTCACCTTGTTGCGCCAGCGCAGGTCGATGGCCGGCAGCTGCTGCACGCGGTCGAGCAGGAAAGCCTCGGCGTAGTATTGCTGCAAGTTGATGAAGGCCGGCATCTTGTGGCCGCTCTCCGGCAATAGATCGAACCGATACACCATGGCGTCGCGCAAAAAGATCTTGCCGACCTGCCAGATCACGCCCTTGTCGAGCATACGGTCGGCGACGCCGAGCCGGTCCCAGACTTCCAGCGAGCGTTTGGAAAAGCAGATCGCGCGCGAGCCCTCGCCGATCCGGTCGGCGTCGTCGAGCAGCACTACGGATTGACCGCGCTGCGCCAGATCGATCGAAAGCGACAGCCCGACCGGACCCGCGCCGACCACCACGACGGGGTGCCGCGCGGGATCATGCCGATCCTGATCGGGATGGCGTCGATAGCCGAACGCGGCCGGCGCCATCGTTCAGGCCCGCTCGCGCTGCAGAACCGCAAACGCCGTCATTGAAGTTTCCACCCTGTGTTGGTCTTAGTTTTGATGCATCTTGGCCGCAGAAGCCGCGCGACGCAACCGCGGCGTCGGCCGGCCGGCGCGGTTGACGGCGCCGGGCGGCGCCGTTTGATAATGCCGGTTGCGTCACGTAAGCTCACCGCGCCGCAAGCCGTTCGGCGCCCATCAGTTTGGACCCGCGTCGAATGAGAATTGGCCTCGCTTTGGTTGCGATCCTGTCCCTGGCGATGTCGCCACTCACAGCTTGGGCCGCGGAGCCGGGCGCGCGGGTAGCGCTGGTGATCGGCAACGCGAAATATCCCGATAGCGACCGGCCGCTCAAGGAACCGATCAACGACGCCCGCGAGCTCGGCGAGGAATTGAAGCGCGCCGGCTTCGACGTCGAGGTCGGCGAGAATCTGGGCGGCGAGGCGATGCGCCGCGCCTTCGATCGGCTGTACGACCGGGTCAAGCCGGGCTCGGTGGCGCTGTTGTTCTTCAGCGGCTTCGGCATTCAGTCCAATCGGCAGAGCTACCTGATCCCGGTCGACGCGCAGATCTGGACCGAGCCCGACGTGCGCCGCGACGGCGTCAGCCTCGAAACCGTGCTCGGCGAGATCCACAGCCGCGGCGCCGGCATCAAGGTGGCGCTGCTCGATGCGTCGCGGCGCAACCCGTTCGAGCGCAGGTTCCGCAGCTTTTCCGCCGGGCTTGCGCCGGTGATCGCGCCGAACGGCAGCCTGGTGATGTATTCGGCGGCGCTGAGTTCGGTGGTCAGCGACAATGGCGGCGAGCACGGCCTGTTCGTGGCCGAATTGCTCAAGGCGCTGCGCGCGCCGGCGCCGAGCGTCGAGGACACGCTGAACCGCACCAGGCTCGCCATCAATCGGGCTTCGAAAAGCGAACAGGTGCCGTGGGTGTCGTCGTCGCTGACCGAAGAATTCTCGCTGGCGCCGCGCCCCACCGTGGCGCTGAACGCGCCGCCGCTGCCGCCGAGCATCGAACCGCCGACGCCCGCCGCGGTGCCGGCGCAGCCTGCGCCGATCGAAATCGCCAAACCCGCAGCGCCGCCGCCCGCCGCCAAACCGCCGGAGCAGCCCGCCGCCGCACCGCAGGCCGCGCCTGACGGCAACAGCAGCGAATTGGCGCTCGCCGAAGACCCCACCATCAAGGCGCTCAGCGACAAGCTCGCCGACAATCCGGAGGACGCCAACGCGCTGTATCGCCGCGGCCAGGTCTACGCCAGCAAGGGCGCCTATGCGCTGGCGGTGCAGGATTTCGACGCCACCATCAAGCTCAACCCGCGCGACGTCGAGGCCTACAACAATCGCTGCTGGGTGCGCACCGTGATCGGCGACCTGACCGCCGCGCTGAAGGACTGCAACGAGGCGCTGCGGCTGCGGCCGAATTTCGCCGATGCACTCGACAGTCGCGGCCTGGTCAACCTGAAGAACGGCCAGACCAAGAACGCGATCGCCGATTTCGACGCCGCGCTGAAGATCGATCCGCGGCTGACCTCGTCGCTATACGGCCGCGGCCTCGCCAAGCAGCGCAATGGTGCGGCCGCCGAGGGCGATCTCGACGTCGCCAATGCCAAGGCGATGGACCCCAACATCGTGCAGGAATTCGCCGGCTATGGCGTGCGCTGAGCAATTTGATACGTCGCGGTTCGACCGCGCCGGCGACCGCCACCCGGCGTTTTTTGTCGGGCATCTCTTGGCCGGTGTTGGGCCGCTGTGTAGATTGCCGACGCACACCGCCGCATGCCAGACTTGTTGACGGGGTTTCGATGCTGACAGTTCCGAGACCCGCTCTGCCCGCGACTGAGCGTGAGCATGCGTTCCGATTTCCATCCTCGATCGCAGTCGCGATGCTGTCCGCCTTGCTATGCCTCTCCGCAGTCGCGCGCGCAAACGCCCAGGCCGACCAGCCTGCGGCCACTGCCCAAGTGATCGTCGCCCGCGCCGGCAACGCCTGCTTCTCCGACATGGTGCGGGTCACCGGCTTTGTGGTGCCGCGCCGCGAGGCCGTCGTCGTTGCCGATCAAGAAGGATCGCGCGTCACCGAGATTCTGGTGCGCGAGGGCGACAGCGTCACCGAGAACCAGGAGCTGATCCGGCTCACCGGCGCAAAGTCGCTGCGCGCGCCGGCCGCGGGCCTGGTCACCCAGATCGCCACGCAGGTCGGCGCGCCGGCCTCGCCGCAGGCGGGCCCCATGCTGCGGATCGCGGTGAAAGGCGAGGTCGAACTCGACGTCGAGGTGCCGGGCATTCACGCGCTGAAGCTCTCGCCCGGCGCGCCGGCGCGGATCTCGCGCGACGACGGCGCTGACCTGGTCGGCAAGGTGCGGCTGGCGGCGCCGCAGCTCGACCGCGCCACCCAGCTCGGCCACGTCCGGCTGTCGCTCTCCAACACCCAAGACCTCAAGGTCGGCACTTTCGCCCGCGCCACTATCGACGCCAGGCGCAGCTGCGGCGTGGCGATCCCGCGCACCGCGGTCGATCGTCTCGCCGTGCAGGTGGTGAAGGGCAACGTCGTGGAGACCCGCAAGGTGCGGGTCGGGCTCACCTCGGACAGTTCGATCGAAATTCTCGAAGGCCTCAAGGAGGGCGACCTCGTGGTCGCCGACGCCGGCACTTCGCTGCACGACGGCGACACCATCAAGCCGCTGCTCGCCGACGACCTCGAGCGGACGCGGGTGCGCTGATGGCCCGCATGAACATCTCGGCCTGGTCGATCCGCCACCCGCTGCCCTCGATCGTGTTCTCGATCATCCTGTTGGCGCTGGGCTGGGTCTCGTTCACCAAGCTCGCGATCACCCGACTGCCGAACGCCGACATTCCGGTGATCTCGGTGTCGGTGTCGCAGTTCGGCGCAGCACCGGCCGAACTCGAGGCGCAAGTCACCAAGACCATCGAGGACGGCGTCTCCGGCGTCGAAGGCGTGCGCCATATCGCCTCCTCGATCACCGACGGGCTGTCGCTGACCACCATCCAGTTCGCCCTTGAAACCAACACCGACCGCGCGCTCAACGACGTCAAGGACGCCATCACCCGGGTGCGCAGCCAACTGCCGCAGAACGTCAACGAGCCGCTGATCCAGCGCGTCGACGTGATCGGGCTGCCGATCGTCACCTATGCGGCGATCTCGCCCGGCAAGACCCCCGAACAATTGTCGTGGTTCGTCGACGACGTGGTGAAGCGCGCGCTGCAGGGCGTGCGCAACGTCGCGCAGGTCGAGCGGATCGGCGGCGTCGAGCGCGAGATCCTGGTCTCGCTCGATCCCGACCGGCTGCAGGCCGCGGGACTGACCGCGGTCGATGTCAGCCATCGGCTGCGCGGCAGCAATGTCGACCTCGCCGGCGGTCGCGCCGAAATCGGCAGCAACGACCAGGCGATCCGGACGCTGGCCGGTGCCAAGACCCTGAACGACCTCGCCGGCACCATGATCAGTCTGCCGGCCGGCGGCGAGATCCGGCTCGACGACCTCGGCACCGTCACCGACACCATCGCCGACCGCCGCACCTTCGCGCGCTTCAACGGCGAGCCGGTGGTGGCGCTCGGCATCAAGCGCTCCAAGGGCGCCAGCGACGTCGTGGTGGCGGCCGCGGTGCAGAAGCGCATCGACGCCTTGAAGGCGCAGTATCCCGACGTCGACCTCAAGCTGATCGATACGTCGGTGGACTACACCAAGGGCAATTACGAAGCCGCGATCTCGACGCTGTTCGAAGGCGCGATCCTGGCGGTGATCGTGGTGTTTTTGTTCCTGCGCGATTTCCGCGCCACCGTGATCGCCGCGATCTCGCTGCCGCTGTCGATCTTCCCGGCGTTCTGGGCGATGGACCTGCTCGGCTTCTCGCTGAACCTGGTGAGCTTCCTCGCGATCACGCTATCGACCGGCATCCTGGTCGACGACGCCATCGTCGAGATCGAAAACATCGTCCGCCACATCCGGATGGGCAAATCGCCGTATCGCGCGGCGCTCGAAGCCGCCGATGAAATCGGGCTCGCGGTGATCGCGATCTCGCTCACCATCATCGCGATCTTTGCGCCCGCCAGTTTCATGTCCGGCATCGCCGGGCAGTTCTTCAAGCAGTTCGGCATCACCGTCTCGGTGCAGGTTTTCTTCTCGCTGCTGGCGGCGCGGTTCGTCACCCCGGTGCTGGCGGCGTATTTCTTGAAGGATCATCCGCACGACGACAAGCCGCCCGGCCTAGTGCTGCGCACCTACACAAAACTCGTCACCTGGTCGGTGCGGCATTATTTCATCACCGTGCTGCTCGGCGTCGGCGTGTTCGCCGCCTCGATCGCCAGCATTCAGCTGTTGCCGCAGGGCTTCCTGCCGGCGCAGGATTCCGCGCGCTCCCTGCTCGCGGTGGAATTGCCGCCGGGCTCGCAGCTCGCCTTCACCGAACAGACCACCGAGGACATCGTGGCGCGCCTTCGCAAGCGCCCGGAAGTGCGCAGCGTGTTCGTCGACGGCGGCCGGGTGCCGCCCGGCATTTTCGAGGTGCGCCGCGCCGCGCTGATCATCAACTACACGCCGAAGGGCGACCGCTCCATCACCCAGCGCGAGCTCGAGCTGTCGATCGGCAAGGAGCTCGAGGCGGTGCCGGACATCCGCTACTGGTTCCTCGACGAGAATGGGCTGCGCGCCATCGCGCTGGTGGTCACCGGGCTCGACGGCAACGTCGTCGGCAACGTCGCCCAGGAGCTTGCGAGCCAGATGAAGCGGATTCCGACCATCGCCAATGTGATCTCGGAAACCTCGCTGGATCGCCCGGAATTGCGCATCCTGCCGCGCGCCGATCTCGCAGCACGGCTCGGCGTCTCCACCGAGAGCCTGTCGGAAACCATCCGCGTCGCTACCATCGGCGACGTCGGCCCGGCGCTGGCGAAATTCGACGCCGGAGATCGGCTGGTGCCGATCAGGGTGCAGCTCGCCGACGGCGCCCGCGGCGATCTGCAGGTGCTGGAGCAATTGCGGGTGCCGACCGGCGGCGGCCGCGGCGGAGTTCCCTTATCGGTGGTGGCCGACGTCAAATTCGATCAGGGCCCGACCAGCATCAACCGCTACGACCGCGAGCGCCAGGCCACCGTCGCCGCCGACCTGGTCGGAACCGCGGCGCTCGGCGACGCGCTGAAGAAGATCTACGATCTGCCGGTGATGAAGACGCTGCCGAAGACTATCAGCGTCAAGCAGTCCGGCGACGCCGAGAGCCTCAACGAATTGTCCGACGGCTTCGCAACCGCAATCTCGGCCGGGCTGATGATGGTCTATGCGGTGCTGGTGCTGCTGTTCGGCACCTTCCTGCAGCCGATCACCATCCTGTTCTCGCTGCCGCTGTCGATCGGCGGCGCCATCGCGGCGCTCTTGATCACCGGCAAACAACTCACCACGCCGGTGTGGATCGGCATTTTGATGCTGATGGGCATCGTCACCAAGAACGCCATCATGCTGGTGGAGTTCGCGGTGGAATCGATCCGTAACGGCGAGCAGCGCGAAGCCGCGATGATCGACGCCGGCATCAAGCGGGCGCGGCCGATCGTGATGACCACGGTGGCGATGGTCGCCGGCATGATGCCGAGCGCTTTGGCGTTCGGCGCCGGCGGCGAATTCCGCTCGCCGATGGCGCTGGCGGTGATCGGCGGGCTGTTGTTCTCCACGGTGCTGTCGCTGATCTTCGTGCCGGCGATGTTCATGCTGATGGACGATATCGGGCAATTGTCGTGGCGCTTCGGCAAGCGGCTGCTCAACACGCATCACGACGAAGCGGCGCCGCCGGCCGCCCCGGTGGCGCAGCCGGCCACGCCCGGCTATGTGGACGATCCGAGCGCAGCGAAAGCGCCGCCGCGCTGGCGGAAGTAATGCACCGTCGTTCTGGCGAAGGTAGTGAGTAGAATCGCAACGCCGCGCCACCGGCAGCGCGCTCCCCTCCCCCTTGCGGGGAGGGGTTGGGGGTGGGGGGGCGCGGTCGGGTCCCGCTAATCGGCGTTCGGTCGCATCGCGTCGGCAAGCCAACTATCCATCAGAGGGACAAGCGTCGTGCTCGGAGCCCCCCACCCCCGACCCCTCCCCGCAAGGCAGGGGAATCGCATGTGGGAATTTGTAAGCTGTTGCGAAGCGGAGGGAAATTGATTCTGAAGGAGGCTCCCGATTCGGATGGAGCAGCCGATG
>NZ_JACHIH010000019.1 GCF_014203125.1 Rhodopseudomonas rhenobacensis | reverse complement strand
CCTGCTGGCCTCCCAATTCCAGCATCAAGCTTGAATCAGAAACCGCCTGATTTGGGAATCCCCCATCGATTCAGCCAAGCGTCATCCCGCTCTAGTGCGTCGCCGCGCCGGAGAAGTCCCGCGGCAACTTGGTGTTCGCCACCCGCACGGTGCGAATGCCGGCCGGCGTGTTGCGGCTGCGGCCGACGAACCGCGGCACGCCGTCGCTCACCACCGCGGCGACCGCCGGCACGTCGCCGTTGCGCAGCGCCGACAGCGCGTCGTCCTGCGAACCGCCGGCGCAGGCGTCGATCAGCACCACGTCGGCATCCTTGCCGGGTTTCAGGAAGCCGTTATTGAGCCGATAGGTCGTCGCATTGTTTCCGGTCGCCGCCGCGATCGCCTGTTCGGGCGGCATGTGGCCGAGGCTCGCCAGATGGCTGATGGTGTACAGCATACCGAGCGGCATGATGCCGCTGCCGGTTGGCGTATCGGTGGCGATCAACAGCCGCTCCGGCTGGCCGGCCTCGTCGAGCAGCTTCGCGGTCAGCAGTGCGGTGCGCAGATTGCCGGCCGTACACAGCTGCAGCGCGATGCGGCTTTCGTTCACCAGCCGCGCAAAGCCCTGTTCCGGCATCGCCACCGGGCCGCCATTGACGTGGAACGAGACGGTCGGGTTCGACTTCAGCACGTGCTCGGCCCAGATCCCCGAGGAGCCCGGAATCGACGAGCCGCCGGTGTGCATGGTCGTCACCATGCCGCGCTCGCGCGCCGCGAGCATCAGCGGCGCATAATCGAACGGCGAGCCGAAGGCGCCGAAGCCGGCCTTGGCCAGCCACACGCCGGCTTTCACCAACTCATCGAGATCGGCCTCGGTGAGGCCCGGCTCGAGAATGACAGAGCCGGCATGCACCCGCATGCCGCCCGGCCGATACTCCAGAAAACAGCCGCGCGCCGCCAGCGCCAACGCCTTGACGCCGGCCGGATCCTTCGGCCGTCCCGGGGTGTGCACCTCGGAGGCGGTGATCGCAGTGGTGGTGCCGCCGTGCACGTAGCTTTCGAGATAACCGACCACGCGCTGCCGCGGCGTGTAGTCGCCGAAAGTGATGTGCACGTGGCTGTCGATCAGCCCGGGGATCGCCGTGGTGCCGGCGGCGTCGATCACCACGTCGGCGCCCGACACCTGCTCGGACGACAAGGTGCCGACCGCACTGATCCGGCCCTCCTGCATCAGGATGGCGTCACCCGCAGCGAACGGCGCTTTCAGGTCGCCGGTGACGATGGTTCCGATGTTGACGATCGCCGTTTTCATTCGCTAAGCCTTGGCGCCATTGCGCTGCACCACCTCATCGTGAGTCAAACCGCCGACCCGCGCATTGATGCGGCCGTGGCTCGCCATGCAGAAGACCACCGCGATCTCGTCGGCCATCGGGGTGTCCTGCAGCGCGATGGTCATGCCGTCGTAGTGCGAGCGCACATAGACGTCGTCCTTGTGATTCATCGGAACGTCGATCGCGCAACCCGGCGCCGCCATCTTCACCATCGACGAGATCCAGGCTTTGCCGCCGCCGATCGCCTCGCGCAGCGGATTGGCGTAGGCGGTGGTGATCAGCGCGCTGGCGTGCTCGGCCTCGCCGTTCAATCCGACCAGCGCGCCCTTGCCGTAACCTTGCACTTGGTAGGATCCGAGCGCGGTGACCGCCATATCCCCCATCATAGCGCCGAGCCCGACGCTGGCCTCGATGAGCGGGCTGAGATCGGCGACGTAGCGACCGACGAACGGATTCTCCAGCACCACGACCGCGGCGACCTTGCGAACCGGCGTATCGACCCGCCGGCCGGCCGCTTCGCTCTTGTCTTCGATCAACAGATAGGTCCGGCGGATGTTCAGCTGCATCTGGTGTGACTTTCCAAGGCTTGACAGGCGTTCGCAAAAGGATACCAGTTTGTCTGACAATCTGTCAATCGAGGCGCACGCAAATGCAGAGCAAAGGTCAAGCGGTCCTGTTCTCCGAGATGGCTCCGGCGGCAGCATGGACCGATCGATTTCACAACTGGTATGATACGCACCATATTCCCGTGCGGATGGCGTGCCCCGGCTTCGTCAGCGCGCAGCGCTACCGGCGTCAGGACGGCGAGGGTTATCTCGCGGTGTACGAGATGGACGACGTCGGCGTGCTGTCGAGCGATGCCTACAAGGTCATCAAGAGCAATCCGTCCGAGGACACCGCCTTCATGCTGGCCAACGTCTCCGGATTCACCCGCTATCTCGCCAGCGAGACGTCGGCGAAACCCGCCGCTCCGGGCGTTGCAGCGGCGCTGGACGCCCCCATTCTCTACAGCGTCTGCTTCAACGTCCCCGCCGAGGCCGCCGCGGAGTTCGACTCCTGGTACGAGACGGAGCATATTCCGCTGTTGATGGAATGCCCCGATTGGTTGATGGTGCGCCGAATGCTGGTTACCGATGGCGTTCCAGAGATCTACACCCACATGGCCTTGCATTACCTCGCGGATGCCAAAGCGTTGCAGTCGCCGGCGCGGGAAAACGCCCGCGCGACGGAATGGCGCAAGCGGCTTGCAGAGCAAGACTGGTTCCAAGCGAGCTACGCCGTGTTCGATCGATGGGGGCAGCGGCAACTCGGCCAACGATAGAAGACAGCATGACGGCTCACGATCTCCGGATATCTCCCAGGACGGTTCAACAACAGATCGTCGAGAAACTTCGCGCCGCGATCACCGATGGGTTTTTTGCGCCCGGCGATCGATTGATCGAGGCCGAGCTCTGCGACATGCTCGGCGTCAGTCGGCCCTCGATCCGCGAGGCGCTGCGCAGTCTGGAAGCCGAACGCCTGATCGTCATCATTCCGAATCGCGGACCGCAAATTCCGGTTCTGACCGCGGACCACGCCGCCGAGATCTATCAGGTGCGCGCCCTGCTCGAGGGCGAAGCCGCCTGCATCGCCGCCAAACGCGCCACCACGGACGATCTCAAACAAATGCGGGCCTCGCTGGCCGCGTTCGGCCGGGCGATCCGCACCGCGGACATGCCGGGCAAGATCGCCTCGACGGCGGCGTTTTACGGTCACATCATGCGGTTGTGCGGCAACCGGATCATGCAGGAAACGTTGTCGACGCTGTTGGCGCGGATCAATTTCCTGCGCGCCCAGTCGATGTCGCAGCCGGGACGCGCCAAGCACAGCCTGCAGGAGATGAAGGCGATCTATCAGGCCGTCGCAACCAAGAACGGCGCCGCCGCCCGCAGCGCCGCGGTCAAACACGTCGAGCATGCGCACCTCTCGGCGATTGCGGCGTTCGAGCTGCTGAACGCCAAGCAGGCGCCGCGCAGCCGCCCGCGCACCGGCGGCAGCTCGGCCGCTGCCGCCGCAAACCGGCGGCCGGTTGCGGCGACGAATTTCGAGTCAGCCTCTCCGGCGACCGCCGCACCGGGGCAAGCCCGACGCCGGCGTTAGGACGACTCGATGTCGACCGCGGGCAGGTTCAGGGCGCGATCGACCAGCGCGCCGGCGCGCTGGAAGTCGTAGCTGCGGAACATGTTCATCTTCACGATGAACGACGCGCCGCCGTAGAACTTCTCGTACTACTGATGGCGATTGCCGAATTCGGTGCCGATGAAGTCCCACGCCATCCGCATCAACGCCACGCGATCGCGGGCACCCATCTGCGACGACCGATAATAGCGCTCGATGTCCTTGGCGGTCTCCGGGTTGTCGAAATCCTTGACCGACGACGGCAAGGTGATCATCGCAGCACCGGTCAGCTCGCGCACGATGTCGATCATCCGCGGATTGATTTCGCCCTGCAACGCCATCACCGCGTAAAGCATGCTCTTCGACGGCCACAGCACCCCTTCGTCGTCGACGGTGGCGAGCGCCTCCTGCGACAACAGCATGCCTTCGACGATCGACGCCAACGCGGCGAGTTCGCCCATCTGCACCATCACCGGGGGCGCGCCGTCGTTGCCGGTCGCCTCGTTCATCCGCTTGGCCATGCCGAGCAGAAACCGCAGCTTGGTCGAAAACCGCGCTTGCGCCTGGTGGTTGCCGTAGGTGTGCGACGGCGTCTTCCACCACTGGTCGCGGCACAGCTCGATGTCGCGATAGATGAAGACGTGATCCCACGGCACGAACACGTCGTCGAGCACGACGAAGCTGTCGGTTTCGTCGAACCGGCTGGTCAGCGGATAGTCGTAGGAGCTGGTCGCCTGGGTGGCGAACGCCCGCCGCGACAGCAGCCGCAGGCCCGGTGCGTCCATCGGGATCGCAACGCTGATCGCGTAGTTCTCGTCGCCGGGCTGCAGCGGGTGAATGCTGGACAGATGCAGATAGTCGGCGAACACCCCGCCGGTGGCGAGCTGCTGGCCGCCCTTGACGATGATGCCGCCCTCGACCTCGCGAACCACGCCGGCATAGAGATCCGGCTCGGACTGGTTACTCGCCGATTTGCTGCGATCGATCTGCGGCGGCACGATCGCGTAGGACACGTAGAGATGTTTGTCGCGCAGACGTTTGTAGAAATTGACCACGCGTTCGGCATATTGCGCGCCGGATTTGGCGAACACCGAGGGCTTGGCGGCGTAGCCGGTGAAGAAATTCGCGACGTGGTCGGGGCTGCGTCCCATCAGGCCGAACGACAATTCGGCCCATTTTTCCGCGGCGATGCGCTTCGCGGTGAGGTCCGCCACCGTCTTCGGGATCTGGTAGCAGCGCAACGCACGCAAGCCGGTCTCCGGCTCCAGATAGGTCATGATCTCGAGGTTCTCGGGCGCGAACGCGAAATCATACAGCGAGGCGAGCTGCTTCGCCGCCTGACGGAACGCCGGATGCCGCGACGGATCGGACACCCGTTCGCCGTCGACGAACACCGCACGCGGCGTCGCCGCGAGGTGTGCGAGAAAATCAGCGCCGGTGCGAAATCCAGCATTTGTTTCGAGGGCAAGCGGCCCGGGCGTTTGAACGTTCACCGACGTCTCCATTGATTTATATATACAGTGTGTACATAAATGTCGTAGATGTCAATTCCGGAAATCGGCGGCGGCGCCTCGCTTATTCCGCAATTCGATCGACGTCCGGCGCGATGTTCGTCGACGCTCCACCGCGATCCCGCGCGTCGCACGATCCCTTCCAGCGGGCCTGCCCCGCGGCCCCTCGCATGTTTGGAGACCGATCATGACCATCGAGCCTCGAGCGTTTCGTGATGCGCTGGGTCTGTTCCCGACCGGTGTCGCGATCGTCACCATGCGGGCGAACAACGGCGAGCGGATCGGCGCGACCGTCAGTTCCTTCAACTCGGTGTCGCTCGATCCACCGTTGATCCTGTTCAGCATCGCGCGCAGCGCCAAGGCGTTCGACGCCTGGGCCGGCGCGTCGCATTTCGCCGTCAACATTCTCTCAGAATCGCAAAGCGAGGTATCCAACCGCTTCGCCCGCGCGCTCACCGACAAGTGGGATGGCATCGCGGAGCCGGCCGACCCCAAAAGCGCGCCGCTGATCCCTTTGGCGAACGCCTGTTTCTCGTGCGAGTGTCATGCCCGCCACGACGGCGGCGATCATCTGATCCTGATCGGACGCGTCACGTCATACACCACCACGTCGGGCGAGCGTCCGCGGCCGCTGCTGTTCTATCGCGGCCGCTATCGCAAGCTCGATCCCGACGTGGAGATCGAGACGCCGCGAGGCGTCGACTACTCGCTGCACGGCTGGTAGAGGGCCGTGCGCGTGGGAGCGGTGCACTGCTCCGGCAAGATTTCGTCCATCAGACGTATTTCGATTTCGATCGCGCGTTGGCGATCATCGGTTCCAACGCCTGCACGCGCTGCGCGGTGCCGGTCGCCCGGCCGTCGCCGCCCTGACTACAGACCGCAGTCGCGGTAAACGCCGGCAGCACCATCGCCCGCATCGGCGCCTCGGGCGCAATCGAGTGCCGTCCGAATCTCGGGGGGAGCGCCTCAATCTCGCTCGACAGGTCCCTCAACGCGCGTCGGCCAACCGCAAGGGATGACGCCCCTCCCGTGCACGGTATTTACTTACCATCCACAAGATCCGTGCTTCGCCACAAGCGCTCGGACCGCGCCGCGTGGACGACCGCCTTCCGCAAAGCGAAATGCGGAATATATCTGTAGAGACAATAAGATAACGGTTGGAGCGGGTGAAGGGAATCGAACCCTCGTATTCAGCTTGGAAGGCTGCTGCTCTACCATTGAGCTACACCCGCATTGGGCGTTGACCTAACACGGCATCCGGGCCGCCTCAACACCCCGCGCCGCCGCACTGGGGAAAATCGTCCACGCCGCGGCGCGCCGCGCCGTCGTCGCCGGGAGCGCGACTTTCGATGACCGGGGAGCCACCCGCCCCGCCCCCCCTCGGCGATCGCTCGGCGTAACGTCGGGAACATTTGTCACATCGTGCGATTGGTCCGCCCCAACCGGAGACCTCGACATGCACACCCGTTCGCGCGTCGGTGCGCGGCGCTTGCGACCGCTGCGGACCGACGCAGCTCAGTCGTTCGCGCTCACTGCCGATGAGTGAATATCTGTCCTGGATCGGCATGGCGGCGGCGACGCTGACCTCGCTGTCCTATGTGCCTCAGGTGCGCAAAGCCTGGACGCGCGGATCGACCAAGGACCTGTCGCTGCACATGCTGATCGTGCTTACCGCAGGTCTCGTGCTGTGGACGCTCTATGGGCTGCTGAAATCCGACTACGTCATCGTCATCGCCAACGGCGTCGGAGCCACCCTGGCCGCCAGCGTGCTGGCCTTCAAAACCCGCGATCTTTTTGCCCAACGCCGCCGTCGCAGCCCGGGAACCTAACCCGGATCACTCCGTTGGAGTGCATCGCGGGCGCATGGCAGCAATTTCTGGAGACCACCATGGGATTCTTCAGCAAAGACATTCAATCGATGGACGACCTGCTGCTGCACGGTCTGCAGGACATCTACTACGCCGAGCAGCAGATCACCAAGGCGCTGCCGACCATGATCGAGCAGGCCACCAATCGTGACCTCGCGCAGGGACTGAAGGCCCACCTCGAGGAAACCCACAAGCAGATCGAGCGGTTGGACCAGGTGTTCAAGAAGCTCGGCAAGACGCCGTCGGGGACCGACTGTCCGGCGATCGACGGCCTGATCAAAGAGTCCAACGAAACCGCCGGCGAGATCGCCGACAAGTCGGTGCTCGACGCCGCCATCGTCGCCAACGCGCAAGCGGTCGAACACTACGAGATCGCCCGCTACGGCACGCTGATCGCCTGGGCCGAAGAACTCGGCCACGACGACATCGTCCGATTCCTCACCACCAATCTGAACGAGGAAAAGGCCGCCAACACCAAGCTCAACACCGTGGCGCTCCGCAAGGGCGTCAACCGCAAAGCTGCAAGCTGAAAAGGATCACCAACATGAAGCGTTTGACGATTATCGCCGCCTGCCTGCTGTTCGCCACCCCGGTGCTGGCGCAGTCGGTCGGCGAAAAAACCGGCGTGAATTCCACGCTCGGTATCGCGCCGACCACTCAGGACTTCGTCACCCAAGCCGCGATCAGCGACCTGTTCGAAATCGGCTCCGCCAAGCTGGCGCTGTCCAACGGCACCGCAGCCCAGAAGACGTTCGCCAATCAGATGATCGAGGATCACGGCAAGACCTCGGCGGAGTTGAAGAAGCTCGCCACCGGCGCGCTGAAGGTTAACGTGCCGAGCCAGCTCGACAGCGCGCACCAGGGCAAGCTCGACAAGCTGAACCAGGCCCGCGGCGCGGATTTCGCCCCGCTCTACGCCTCGCAGCAGGTTGACGCCCACAAGGATGCGGTGAACCTGTTCGAGCGCTATTCCAAGAGCGGCGAAAACGCCGAGCTGAAGGATTGGGCCGGCAAGACCCTGCCCGCGCTGAAGCATCATCTCGAGATGGCGCAGAAGCTCGACGACACCAACTCCAGCGCCACCGTCGGCAAGAAGTAATTACTCCCGGCCCGGCGTTGCCAGCAACGCCGGGCCGTTTCGTTGTGAAGTGCCCGGCCGGCCCATGCCGCTGGGCCCCCTCAGCTCTTCCTTCCCATTGCCCAAACAGGACTCCCGCCTCATGGCCAAAACCTCGAAGCGTTCCGCTGGACATACCTCGACCGTGCACGACCAGAAATTGACGCGCGGCGAAGGCGGCGAGTTGCATCAGACCGCCGAGGACCTCGGCCTCGAGGTGATGACCACCGCGCAGGGCGGCCCGGTGGCGGACGACCAGAACTCGCTGAAGATCGGCCCGCGCGGCCCGGTGTTGATGGAAGACTTCCACTTTCGCGAAAAGATGTTTCACTTCGACCACGAACGGATTCCGGAGCGCGTGGTGCACGCCCGCGGCTACGGCGCGCACGGCTTCTTCGAGACCTACAAATCGCTGTCGAAATACACCCGCGCCGACCTGTTTCAGCGCGAAGGCGAGCGCACCCCGGCGTTCGTGCGGTTCTCCACCGTCGCCGGCAGCAAGGGCTCGTTCGATCTTGCCCGCGACGTCCGCGGCTTCGCGGTGAAGATCTACACCAAGGAAGGCAATTGGGATCTGGTCGGCAACAACATCCCGGTGTTCTTCATCCAGGACGCCATCAAGTTTCCCGACGTCATTCATGCCGTCAAGGAAGATCCGGACAGCGCCTTCCCGCAGGCGCAGTCGGCGCACGACACGTTCTGGGACTTCATCAGCCTGACGCCCGAGAGCATGCACATGGTGATGTGGCAGATGTCGGACCGCACCATCCCGCGTTCGTTCCGCTTCATGGAAGGCTTCGGCGTCCACACCTTCCGGCTGGTCAACGCCAAGAACGAATCCACCTTCGTGAAATTCCACTGGAAGCCGAAGCTCGGGCTGCAGTCGGTGCTGTGGAACGAAGCGGTCAAGATCAACGGCGCCGATCCGGATTTCCATCGCCGCGATCTGTGGACCGCGATCCAGTCCGGCAACTTCCCGGAATGGGAGCTGCAGGTGCAGCTGTTCGACCAGGCATTTGCCGACGGCTTCGACTTCGACATCCTGGATCCCACCAAGATCATCCCGGAAGAAGTCCTGCCACCGATCGCGATCGGCCGGCTGGTGCTCGACCGCATGCCAGATAATTTCTTCGCCGAGACCGAGCAGGTCGCGTTCATGACCCAGAACGTGCCGCCCGGCATCGACTTCTCCAACGATCCGTTGCTGCAGGGCCGCAACTTCTCCTATCTCGACACCCAGCTGAAGCGGCTCGGCAGCCCGAACTTCACCCATCTGCCGATCAATGCGCCGAAATGCCCGTTCGCGCATTTCCAACAGGACGGCCATATGGCGATGCGCAATCCGGTCGGCCGCATCAACTACCAGCCGAACTCGTTCGGCGAGGGTCCGCGGGAATCCCCGAGCCGCGGCTTCGTGCCGTTCCCCGAGGCCGAGGAAGGCGCCAAGGCCCGCTTCCGCGCCGAAAGCTTCGCCGATCACTACAGTCAGGCACGGCAGTTCTTCATCAGCCAGACCCGCGGTGAGCAGCATCACATCGCCAACGCGCTCACCTTCGAGCTCAGCAAGTGCAAACTGCCGGTGATCCGCGAACGCGTGGTGTCGCATCTGTTGAACATCGACGAAGGCCTGGCCAACAGGGTCGCGGCGGCGCTCGGTATCAAGACCATGCCTGAGCCGGCCGACGCCGCGGTGCCGACCCGGCAGGATCTGCCGCCGTCGCCTGCGCTGTCGATCGTCGAGCGCGGACCGAAACGCTTCGAAGGCCGCAAGCTCGGCATCCTGATCACCGACGGCACCGACGCCGCGGTGTTGAAGGCGCTGCAGGCCGCGGTCACCAAGGCCGGCGCGGTGGTCGAACTGATCGCGCCGAAGGTCGGCGGCGCCACCTTGAGCGACGGCAGCTTCGTCGAGGCCGACCAGATGATCGACGGCGGCCCCTCGGTGCTGTACGACGCCGTCGCGCTGTTGCCCTCGGAGGCCGAGATCGATGCGCTGGTGCAGGAATCAACCGCACGCGACTTCGTCGCCGATGCGTTCGCGCATTGCAAGTTCATCGGCTACGTCACCGCCGCCGAACCGCTGCTCGCCAAGGCCGCGGTGCTCGACAGCCTCGACGAGGGCTGCATCAAGCTCGACGGCGCCAAGGATGCCACGGGCTTCGTCGGCGAACTCGGCCAACTACGGGTCTGGGCGCGCGAACCGACGGTCAAGATGAACTGATCGGCCGCCCGATCAACCGACTGCAGGCCGCCGTCGAGCCGACGCTCGACGGCGACCTTCTATCGACCACAAGCGATGAACCGTTTATCAGACTTAGCAGCGTCACGACGCCGATGTAGCATCATCGGGCGTGACATCGACGAATCGAGGACGACGTGAGCGAACAGACTGTTGGGGAAGGCCTTCCCTTCCCGTTGGGTGCCAGCTGGGACGGCAACGGAACGAATTTTGCACTGTTTTCGGCGCATGCCACCAAGGTGGAGATCTGCCTGTTCGACGGCGATCAGGAACGCCGCTACGAGCTGCCGGAATACACCGACGAGATCTTCCACGGCTATCTGCCCGACGTTGGCCCCGGGTGTTTCTACGGCTACCGCGTCCACGGCCCCTACGAGCCGGAAAACGGCCATCGCTTCAACCCCAACAAGCTGTTGCTCGACCCCTATGCCCGCGCCCATGCCGGCGAGATGAAATGGGATCCGGCGGTGTTCGGCTATACGATGGAAAGCGGCGACGACCGCACCTTCGACACCCGCGACAGCGCGCCGTTCGTGCCGAAATGCGTCGTGGTCGATCCGAATTACGACTGGAAGGGCGAACCCGGCCGCCGCAATACGCCGTGGGATCAGACCGTGATCTACGAGGCCCACGTCAAGGGCTTCAGCAAGCTGCATCCCGGCGTGCCCGAGCATCTGCGCGGCACCTATGCGGGCTTCGGCAGCCAGCCGATCATCGACCATATCGCCGCGCTCGGCGTCAGCGCGGTCGAACTGCTGCCGATCCACACCTTCATCAACGACGATAATCTGCTGGACAAGGGGCTGACCAATTATTGGGGCTACAACACCATCGGGTTCTTCGCCCCCGACCCGCGCTACGCCTCCGACGTGCCGAACAGCCTGCGCGAATTCAAGGAGATGGTGGCGCGGCTGCATAGCGGCGGGCTCGAAGTGATCCTCGACGTGGTCTACAACCACACCGCCGAGGGCAGCGAGCTCGGCCCGACGCTATCGTTCAAGGGTATCGACAACGCCAGCTACTATCGGCTGCTGCCGGACAAGAAGCGCTACTACATCAACGACACCGGCACCGGCAACACCGTCAACCTGTCGAATCCGCGGGTGATCCAGATGGTCGCCGATAGCTTGCGCTACTGGTCGAACGAGATGCACATCGACGGCTTCCGCTTCGACCTCGGCACCATTCTGGCGCGCGAAGTCTACGGCTTCGACGAGCAGAGCGGTTTCCTCAAGGCGGTCGATCAGGACCCGGTGCTGACCTCGGTCAAGCTGATCGCCGAGCCCTGGGACATCGGCCCCGGCGGCTATCAGGTCGGCGGCTTCCCGCCCGGCTGGGCGGAATGGAACGACAAGTTCCGCGACACCGCGCGCGACTATTGGCGCGGCGAAGCCGACGTCGCAGCGATCGTGCCGCGGCTGTCCGGCTCCGGCGATCTGTTCAATCATCAGGGCCGCCGCGCCTGGGCCAGCGTCAACTTCGTCACCGCGCATGACGGCTTCACGCTGCACGATTGGGCGAGCTACAACGACAAGCACAACGAAGCCAATGGCGAGGACAATCGCGACGGTTCCTCGTCGAATCGCTCATGGAATTGCGGCGTCGAAGGCCCGACCGACGACGAGACGATTTTGGCGCTGCGCGAACGGCAGAAGCGCAACATGCTGGCGACGCTGGTGCTGTCGCAGGGCACCCCGATGCTGCTGGCCGGCGACGAGTTCGGCCGCACCCAGCAGGGCAACAACAACGCCTATTGCCAGGACAGCGAGATTTCCTGGGTGCACTGGGAGCTCAACGACGACGCCAAGGATCTGTTGAGTTTCACGAAGCGACTGATCGAGCTGCGCAAGACCTATCCGACGCTGCGCCGCAGCCGCTTCCTCACCGGCCAGCACGATCCGGAACTCGACGTCTGCGACGTGGTGTGGATCAACGCCAACGGCACGCCGATGCAGGACGAGCAGTGGCACGACACCAACATGAAGAGCTTCGGCATGTTGCTCGACGGCCGCGCGCAGAAGACCGGCATCCGCAAGCACGGCGAGGAGGAAACCGTGCTGCTGGTGATGAACTCGTTCGACGGCGTGGTGGATTTCACGCTGCCGGATACGCCGCTTGGCACCAAATGGTCGCTGCTGATCGACAGCAACATTCCCGATGGCGCGCCGGGCGCGGAATTTCCGTGCGGGGCCATGTATCAGGTGACCGGACGGTCGCTGCTGCTGTTCACGCTCCGCGCGTAACATCTTGGCTGCCGATAATTTCGGCAGCCATTTCAACGCCAAACTCGGAACCATCGGGCGGGCTTCGCGCTTGTTCGGCAACCTTTTTGCCGGGCAAGAACGGAGATTTCAGTGCTGATACGGGCAGGCTACAACATCGCGTTCCATTGCTTCCAAGACACGCCGATGAATCTGATGCTCAGCGTGCATCCGTCGCGCATGCAGCACGTCATCGGCGAGCATCGCATCCGGTTTTCATCGCAGGTTGAAAGTCGCGACATCCTCGACATGTTCGGCAACGTCTGCACCCGCATCGTGGCGCCGCCCGGCAAGATCGAGATCAGCAACGATTTCCTGATCGAGGATTCCGGCCTGCCGGACGAGGTCGCGCCGGGTGCTCGTCAGTTGCCGGTCGCCGAATTGCCGGACGACGCGCTGATCTATCTGCTCGGCAGCCGCTATTGCGACACCGACAAGCTGTCCAACCTGGCCTGGTCGCTGTTCGGCGGCATCACCTCCGGTTGGGAACGGGTGCAGGCGATCGTCGACTATGTGCACGATCACATCTCGTTCGGCTATCATCACGCCCGCTCCGATCGCACGGCGTCGGAAGGCCACGCGGAACGAGTCGGCGTCTGCCGCGACTTCGCGCATCTGGCGGTGACGCTGTGCCGCTGCATGAATATTCCGGCGCGCTACTGCACCGGCTATCTCGGCGACATCGGCGTGCCGGCCGATCCCGCGCCGATGGACTTCAGTGCCTGGTTCGAGGTCTATCTCGAGGGCAACTGGTACACCTTCGATGCGCGCCACAACCATCCGCGGATCGGCCGCATTGTGATCGCGCGCGGCCGCGACGCCGCCGACGTGGCGATTTCGACCAGCTTCGGATTCGCGCAGCTCGTCAGGTTCGAGGTGATCACCCATGAGGTGACCCAGGACGAGCAGTTGTCGCGCGTCGCCTGAGGGCATTGAAGCTCTGAATTGATAACGGCGAGCCATCGGCTCGCCCTTTGTCTTTGGCCGCTTAATAGTCCGGCCTGGTTGTCGTATCGGCTTAAAGCCGTCAGCTCCCAACCTGTCATTCCGGGGCACGAGTAGCGAAGCTGCGAGTGAACCCGGAATCTTGCAAAACGCTCGGCCAAGCATCCGCGGCGAGATTCGGGTTCGCTCGCTCTTGCGAACTCGCGCCCCGGAATGACAGCATCGCTTTCGGGTAAACGCCCTAGACGTGAAGTGCGCAGTTAGACGATAGCCGCGCTAATTGCTCGCGACGCCGAGCGCCGAACCGCCGGCTTCTTCGCGTCCCGGTACCGTGACCCGCACGTCATGGCCGAATTTGATGGCGTTCGAGGCCGCGACACAGGCGGCTTCGAAGGCCGCCTCCTTGCTGGCGTAGTCGCCCTCCGGCTCGCCGTCGTGCAACACCGCCCAGTGTTTCTCCTGGCCGACGATATCGTAATAGGCTTTTCCCATGATCACCTCCGACTGGCATAATCGCCGGTCGCAATGATCGTTCCGGGCTCTCTCGCGGCTTTGCCGCGCGATCTGCGCGACCGCCGCCTCCCTAAACGCAAGCGGCGGAGGTTGCCCTCCGCCGCTGCATCTTGACGTCTGAATGATGGATCAGAACGTGATCGTGGTCCTGACGCCGAACACATAAGCGTCGTCGACAAACGACCCATCGTCGCGGGTGACGCCGCCGAACGGCTTGGAGATGTATTGGAAGTCGGGCTGCAGCGTCCACCAGGGATTGATCTGGGCGATGTAGCTGACCTCGAGCACGGTTTCGCCGGAGCGCTGCAAGGATGAGTTGTCGAAGCTGTAAGCGACCGCCTCCCTGCTGATCTTGGAATGCGCCACGCCGACGGTCAGAGTGTCGGCCTCGCGGCCGGGAACGAAGCCTTTGAAGCCGACACCGCCATCGATGTACCACGACACCAAATTGCGGTCGGATGGGGTCCAGCCGCCGCGAACGAAGATGCTGGTGCTGGCCTCCTTGCCGCGCCACAGCATCTGATCGACCACGCCGTACATGCCCCAGTCGGTGCTGCGGTCGGTCTGGTAGTACTGGTCAAGGAAGCGATCGCCGGTGTGATACCAGGTGCCGAGCTTATAGGAGCCGGCAAGCCCGGTGGCATCCTTGGCCTGGTTGAAGTTGTACTGCGCCTCGCCGAGCCAGAACGCGCCGCCATCAAGGCTGAACGTGGTGCCGTAGCGGTTGCAATCGCGCTGCGGGTTGTCGCTGGTGCAATTCCCGGCGGGATTGCCGGCAAACACCGCGCCGAGCAAGGAGATATTCTCGGTCGGATTGACCTGCAGCCGCACCCCGGGGGTGGCCAACGGATAGGCCGGGCCGCCGCTCGGCAGGTTCGCTGCCATGATCGCGGCCCACCCGAAGGTGCCGTTGATCAGGCCGCCCGCGGTGGTGCTGACCAGAAATTCGTCGTCGCCGGCGAGTTGGCCGAGGCGGATCGAGCCCCAAGTACCGAACTCCTGCTGGAACCAGGCGGTGAACAGCCGCGTGGTGCCGTAGGCGTCGATGTTGCTGGGATCCGCGATCGAGCCGACATAGTTCGCGGCGTTCTG
Source organism: Rhodopseudomonas rhenobacensis (assembly GCF_014203125.1). Taxonomy (GTDB): domain Bacteria; phylum Pseudomonadota; class Alphaproteobacteria; order Rhizobiales; family Xanthobacteraceae; genus Rhodopseudomonas_A; species Rhodopseudomonas_A rhenobacensis. The sequence goes on along the minus strand of NZ_JACHIH010000019.1, from coordinate 93,015 downwards.
GCCCTGCGCGCTGTGAATCTGAAAGGCACGGACATGGGTCTTGGCGCCAGCCCAACCGACCAGCTTCTCCAGGTCGGTGTTGATGGTGACGTCGAGACGGCCTTCATAGGTGGCATAAGTGCCGCCGGTCGGCTTGACGCCACCGGAGATCCCGAGCACCTCGCCGATGTAGACCACGCCGATTTCGATGCCCTTATCCTCTAGGGCAGTACGGGCGCCACCCCAGGTGCCGGTGAGCTTATCGCGCTCTTCCAGGCTCTTCTCCTGGGCGCTGGCGGTAACGAGGCCGCCGGCCAGCAAGCCGGTCGCCAACAGCGCAGTGGCGCAAGCGCGCGGCGCGGTGAAATTTCTGTGTCGCGTGTAGCTCATTCTGTCCCCCAATCAATGATCGACGGGTACCAGACGGCCCCGGCTGCGTAAAGGCTAACCCACTGATTAGTAACGCCATTAGACAACTTCTAGGTGGTAATTTCGCACCGCGGTGCACACAAAGTCGCGCGACGAAAGTCGTCGTCACCGCTCCTTTTCAGTCGGAGCGGCGCAGCACTCAACCAGCCGGATATGCTTAACGTCAGAAATGCCAGAACAACGTGGCCCACACCGCGCCGCTGGTCACGACCGCGACGCCGAGCGGCAGCATCGCCGCGACCCGGCGAATCATTGCGCGACTGTACAGAGCCGAGATCTGCCAGCCCAGCCAGAGAGACCACGAGGCCGCGCCGATCAGCAGCGCCGCGCGCAGCGGCCCGACGAAGCCGAACACGATGCCGTCGTTGCGCAGCAGCGACACGGTGGTCATCGACAGGCCGAGGAACACCCCACAGGCGGCCAGCGGGATGAAGCTCTGCACCAAGTGGTGGAAGCGCGCGGTCGACCAGGTGCCGAGCAGCCGCGTCGCCAGCGCCGCGCAAGCCGCCACCAGGCCGCCGGCGCAGGCCGCCATGCCGACCAGGTAGCCGACCAGCACCGCGCCATCGAGCAGCGACATCGAATCGTTGAGGTCCGGATAGTTGGTCAGGATGAACCACGGCGCGGTCATTTCCAGCGGCCACATCACGCCGTGCTCCACCAGGAACTCGGCGATGGTCTGCTTGATGGCGATGAAGGAGGCGCTGCTGGTCCAGTGGAACGCCGCGGCGGCGACGCCGAGCAGCCCGAACAGAATCAGCATGGTTTCCACCGGCCGCGGCTCGGCGCCTGCGACGTGGACGATCTCGTGGCTCGGCGAGCGCCGCGCCAGCGTCACCGCGCCGCGATAGCCGCTGCAACGGCCGCACATGTGGCAGGCGCTGCCGCCCTTCATGGTGCGGATCGGCACCAGCGGGGCGCAATTGACCAGTTGCGCGGCGCCGCGGGAGTGCGGCTTCTTCCAATCGTCCCAGGCCTGACTGTCGACGCGGAAATGCACCGGCGCGAGCTTCGAGAGCACCGCGAACACGCCGCTGACCGGACACAGGAAGCGGCACCACACCCGCTTGTTGCGGCCCCACAGCGCCGCGGTGGCGATCGCCGCCACCGTCGAGAAGCCGAGAATCACCAAGGCCGGCTTCGGATATTGATAGACGCTGATCATCTGGCCGTAGATCGTGGTCGCCGCGAAGGCGACGAACGGCCAGCCCTTCCAGCGCACCCAGCGCGGAATCGCGAGGCCCCGGCTATGCCGGCTCACCGCTTCGGTCATCGAGCCTTCCGGGCACAGCACGCCGCACCACATCCGGCCGACCAGCACGGTGCTGAGCAGCACGAACGGCCACCACAGGCCCCAGAACACGAATTGCGCGAACAGCGTCAGGTTGGTCCAGATATGCGCGGCGCCGGACGGCAGTGGCAGCAGCGTCGGGACGATCAGCAACCCCAGATAAACGACGACAACGCCCCATTGCGCGGTGCGGATACCGCGCTGGTTGCGCATCAGCCAATCGCCGATCTCGTGCAGCGCCGCGTCGATGCGGCCTTCGGAGCGGCCCAGGGCCAGGGTGTCGCCGGGTTCCCTCATGCGGTTTTCGCCTGCGGTCGGGGCCAGAACAACGCCCAATAGATCAATCCCCAATAGACGGCATAGACCAGCACCTGCATCAGGTCGGGCCTGGCACGATAGCCGGTCAGCGCACCGACCAGCCCGCCGATCGGGCCGGAGTCCGGGAGGATCGCCGAAGAATCCCACAGCCGGCGCGACAGCGTCGGCAGAAAGCCGAGATCGATCAGATTGTCCACCCCGGTCACCAGCAGCGAGGCCGCCAGGAACAACAGCAGGATCTCGGTGATGCCGAAGAAGGTTCTCCAGGACATGATGCGGCTGCCGACCTGCAGCAGATAGTAGGTCCCGATCGCCAGAACGAAGCCGACGATCGCCACCAGCAACGGCGCCATGAACTCGCCGGTGCGCGCCGCGGCCAGCGTGCCGTAGAGAAACACCACGGTCTCGCTGCCCTCTCGCGCCACCGCGATCAGCGCCAACACGAACACGCCCCACCAGTTGGAGCGATCGGCGGCGCCTTGCAGCGAGGTTTCGATGTCGCGCTTCAGGGTGCGGCCGTGGCGGCGCATCCAGAACACCATCTGCACGATCAAGGCGGCGGCGATCAGCACCGCGCCGGTCTGATAGGCGCGCTGCGCTTCGTCGGGCAGCGTCTCGCCGAACAGCACCAGCACCACGCCGAACAGCACCGACAGCAACAGCCCGGCGGCGACGCCGCTCCACAGATAGACCTTGCCGCGCGCGGCATCGACCTGCTGCCGGGACAGCCAGGCATTGAGAATCCCGATCACCAGCAGAGCTTCGACGCTCTCCCGCCAGATCACGAAGGCTACGTTGCCAAGTTGTCCGCCCAAAGTCCTCTCCGTTCGCTACTTGGCGACCAGGACGGCCGGCGGCGCATCCAGATGAAAGTCATCGAAGAAATCATATTCGCCGGGATCCAGCGTGCGGATCACCAGCACCGAACTGGCGCCCGGCGCCAACACCTTCTCCTTGCGCAGCTCCTTGCTCTCGAACTCGGCCGGCTCCTGGCCGAGATTGTGCAATTCCAGCTTGAAGCGGGTATTGGCCGGCACTTCGAGCCGGGACGGCGTCACCTTGCCGTCGCGAAACTCGATGCGGAACGATGGCTCGTCGTCGGCGCGCGCGGCCGAGACGCCGATCAGCGGCAGCACCACGGCCGCCACCAACAAAAACACCGAACGGCGCGTCGTGCGCGCCGTCCGGCTGATCATGCAGAAAAGATTCATACGTTCAGAACCTAACCAACCTGGATTCGCCTTAGAAAGCGAATGCGTCGCAACTGCCTCGGCGATTTTGCGGCGCAGCGCATTGATCTGCGTCAGTAGGCGCCCTTCTTGCCGGTGCCCGCGTAGGTAAATTCGTATTCCACGGTGAACGGCTTGAACCACGGGGCGACGCCGGTTTCCTTATCGACGTGACGGCCGAAATGGCTACCATGCGGATCGCTGCCGGGCGGCGAGACGTTGAATTTCAAGGTGTATTTGCCCGGGCCCTGGAGCTTGACGTTGTTGCCATAGTGCGGGCCGTCGCTGGCCACCATCGCCATCGCGTCGCCCTTCTGGCCTTCCTTCTCGCCGACCTTGGTCAATTCATAGGTGACCTGCAAATAACCCACCCAGTCGCCCTGGGCGTAGCCGTTCTTGTTGCCCTTCAGCGCCTTGATGTCGGCTTCGATGTGGATGTCGGACTCCTTGGCGTCGCGCATCATGCCGGGCGGCTCCATCTCGATCGGCTGCAGATAAACCGCGGCGACCTCGAGACCGGCATCGGCCACGTTTTGCGGCTTCCCGATCGGATATTCCTTGGCCATCGCGGCCGAACCCACGAGAGCCATGGCGGCTCCCAACGCGGCAGTCATAACGAAACGACGCATTCTTCTGTCCCCTGATATCGCGCCCCAGGCGCGTCTGATGGCCAGACCCTGCCAATGGGAACCGTTCGCGTCAATCAATCTATATTAGAATATCAATAGCTTAGAAGCTCTCCAAACTGCCCCGGAACGGCGTTCTAATACCGATTTTGCGGCGGACTCGCGGCTGCGGACGCAACGGCAGCATTCAGTCCGCCCGCACTTCCGGCACCAGCATCACCGGCCGAGTGGCGCGGCGGCCGACGATGTCGGCGACGCTGCCGTGGACGAGGTCGGTCGGGTCGCCGTGGTGCCGGCCGCCGAGCACGATCAGCCGGGCGTCGAGAGCATCGGCATGGTCGAGAATCGCTTGTGGCAAACTTGCGGCAAGCTCTTCCCGCACTGCGCCGGCGGCCTGCAGGCCGGCGGCGTGCAGTTCCGCCAGCGCCAGGTCCACGATCCCGGCCGAGCCGCTGGAACTCTCGGCCACGGCGGCCTCGCCTTCGACCAGTTCCAGCGGACAGATGTGCAGCACCTCCACCGGCGCGCCGACCGCCGCCGCGGCCTTGGCGGCGCGGGCCAGGATCGCGCGGTCGTTGGCGGTGCCGTCGAGGGCGACCAGGATCGGGCCGCTCGGCACAACGGCTGCCGCCGCAACGTCGGGCTTGGGATGCTTCGCGGTGAAGCGGCCAAGATTGCCGCGCATCGCCAGCAGCACCGCGGCCGCGGCCAGCGCCGACACCGCGGCGACCACGAACGACGCCGAGGCGCCGAAATGCTCGGCGATCTTCGGCGCCGCATAGGGCGCGATCACGCCGGCGAACCAGCGCACGAAATTATAGGCCGCGGAAGCCACCGGGCGCGGAAACGGCGAAATCTCCAGCGCCATTTCGGTGAACACGGTGTTGTTGATGCCCATCACCGCACCGGACAGCACCACCGCGGCGACGATGATCGGCACCGAGCCGAAGGCCATGCCGAGCAGCAGCACCGCCAGCGCCACAAGATTGGCGACGCCAAGCGTCAGCGCGCTGAACAGGATCTGCAGCCGCGGCGCCACCAGCACCGAGAACACCGCCAGCGCCAGGCCCCAGCCGAAGAAGATCAGGCCGACGGTGTGCGCCGAGGCCTGCAGCACGAACGGCACGAAGGCCAGCACGGTGAAGAACGCGTAGTTGTAGAAGAACGCGCTGCCCGCCACCGACAGCAGCCCGCGATGGCCGAGCGCGCGGATCGGATCGACCAGGCTGGTTTTTCGCGCCGCCTTGGGCTGCGCCTCGAGAAACAGCGCGATGGCGACGAAGCCGATGGTCATCAAGGCCGCGGTGCCGAAGAACGGATAGCGCCACGACAGACTGCCGAGCGCGGCGCCAAGCAGCGGGCCGACCGAAATGCCGAGCCCGAGCGCCGCCTCGTACAACAGAATCGCGGTAGCGGTGCCGCCGCTCGCCGCCGCCACGATCACCGACAGCGCGGTGGCGACGAAGAACGCGTTGCCGAGGCCCCAGCCCGCGCGATACAGCACCAGTTCGGTGACCGAATGCGAGGTGCCGGCGAGTGCGGCGAAGCAGGCGATCAGCGCCGCGCCGAGCAGCAGCGTCCGCCGCCCACCGATCCGGCTGGAGACGAAGCCGGTCGCCAGCATCATCACCGAGGTCACGGCGAAATAGCTGGTGAACAGCAGCGACACCTGGCTCGGCGTCGCCTGCAGCCCCTCGGCGATCGAGGTCAGGATCGGATCGACCAGCCCGATGCCCATGAAGCCGACCACCGCCGCGAAGGCGGTGGCCCAGACGGCGCGGGGCTGGCGAAAGAAACTCGAACCGACGTCGCCGGCGGGGGCGCTGGACATGGCATGCTCTCGGGTAATTAGATGTGTCATACAGCTAAATCGGCGAGCGCCGCAGAACAAGATGTATGATACATCTAAAACTGCAACCGTGACCCGCGCTGGGATCCGGGCCTATAATCGCGCCGCCCTCCCCGCTCCGAGTCCACCGGGACCATCGCCATGAGCTCCACGCCCGCCAAAACCAGCTCGGCCGGCCGCACCGACGTCGTCGCGGCGATCGAGGCGGAGATGTCGTGGCTGGCGCGCGGGCTGGAAGCGGCGCAGCGCCGCCGCGACTACCCGCTCGACCGCGCGCAATATCTGTTGCTGCTGATCGTGCAGGCGCACGGGCCGCAGACCGTGATGGCATTGGCCGACCGGCTGCTGCTCGACGGCTCCACGGTGACCCGGCAGGTCGCGGTGATGGAGGAGCGCGGGCTGATCGAACGCCACGCCAACCCGGCCGACGGCCGCAGCATGCTGATCCGCGAGACCGCCTCGGGGGCGCGCGACGCCCTCAAGATGCGCGAGATGCGGCTGCGCCGCATGCACAACCTGTTCAAGGGATGGAGCGCCGCCGAACGCGAGGCATTCGCAACCTTGCTCGGCAAGTTCAACACCTCGCTGACCACCAGCCTGCGCGCCGAAGAGAACTGATCGGTTAGCGCGGGCGATCTCGGCCCGACCAGCGCCGCGCGACATCCCACCTCGACGCACAGATAAGCGTGGCTCCGCGCCTCGCCGCAGAGCGCAGCTTTGCGCCCGTAGATGATTTTTATCGTGCGACGCCGGATTTTCGCACGATCACGTCGCGCTTAGTACGTCATTCCAAATCGGCGCTGAATTCGAAATGCCCGTTCTGCACTCTCGCCTTGAACATTGGAACTCCGGGCGATACGACGCAATCAGCAGGCAATCATCGTTCAACGTCACAACTACAATCATCACACAACATCTACGCCAACAGCAGTCCGGCCGCATGATCGCGGCCGCGCAGGAGATAGGCATGGCCGAAGATACCGACGTCCGACGCACCTTAAGCGAATCCGCTGCGCGTCAACTTGCCAACGCGACCAAGACCCGCGCGCAGTGGTCGGGCATTACACCGCGCTGGCTGGTTTCGTTCTTGCCATGGACGCCGGTCGAAGCCGGTATCTACCGGCTCAACCGCGTCAAGGAAGCGATCGCGCTGTCCGATGCCGACGTCGAGTGCAGCCCGGTGCGCGATCGCGACGCCGACCTGCCGGAGACTTTCGTCGACTACGAAGTCGCGCCGCGGGAATACTCGCTCAATGCGGTGACCACGGTGCTGGAAGTGCAGACCCGCGTCTCCGATCTCTACAGTCATCCTTACGACCAGATCCAGGAACAGCTGCGGCTGTTGATCGAGAAGGTCAAGGAGCGGCAGGAGAGCGAAATCATCAACAACCGCGACTACGGCCTGATCTCCAACGCCGCGCCGTCGCAGCGGATCGTGACCCGGGGCGGCGCGCCGACGCCGGATGATCTCGACGAACTGATCACCAAGGTGTGGAAGGAGCCGGCGTTCTTCCTGGCGCATCCGCGCGCGATCGCGGCGTTCGGCCGCGAGTGCACGCGGCGCGGCGTGCCGCCGCCCACCGCGACGCTGTTCGGCTCGCCGTTCCTGACCTGGCGCGGACTGCCGCTGGTGCCCTCCGACAAGCTGCCGATCGACGAGAACGGGCGCTCCTCGATTCTCTTGCTACGCACCGGCGAGAAGCGCCAGGGCGTGGTCGGGCTGTTCCAGCCGGGCATCCCCGGCGAGGTGGCGCCGAGCCTGTCGGTGCGCTTCATGGGCATCAACCGCAAGGCGGTCGCCTCCTATCTGATCTCGCTGTATTGCTCGACCGCGATCCTGACCCACGACGCGCTCGCCGTGCTCGATGACGTCGAGGTCGGCAAGTATCACCAGTATCCGTTCAACTATGTCTGAGCCCCGCGCGGCCAGCGGCGCCGCGTTGCCGCAAGATCCCACCAGCGCCGCCTGGCCCGACGCGGCCGTGATCGCGCGGCTCGCCAACGCGTTGTTCCAGGCGCCGCCGAACCAGGCGCCGCCGAGTTCGACGAACGCGCCGCTCGGCGCGCAGGGCATTCCGTTGGCGCCGCAGACCCCGATCACCACGCCGGCGCCGACGGTGACGACGAGCGCGGCACCATGGGTGCCGGGCAATCCCTCGGCGGGGCCGCCGGACCTGCCGCCGACCACGATTCCCTCGGTGGTGCCGACGCCGAGCGTCACCGCGCCGCAGCCGCCGTCGCAATCCTCGCTGCCGCCGGGACTCGAGCTGCCGCAGCCCGGCTCATCGCCCGGCGCAATCGGACCGCAGGCGATCGATCTGCAGGCCATCGATCTGCAGGGCGCGCCGCAGTTCAACCTCGGCGACGCGGTGTATTTCGCCCCGCCGGACCGGCGCGCCCTCGACGCCGCGCCGGGCCGCGGCGCAGCGGGCGACGAGCCCGCCGCTTACTTCCTCTCGGAGGCGCCGTTCGCGTCGCATCACGCGCCGCAGCCACCGACGCCGCAGTCGGCCCGGCCGCCTTCGGCAACGCCGACCGGCAGCGGCGACCCGACGCCGCTCGACGCGGTACCGACGCAGAACTACTTCCTCAATGCCGACGCGACGCCGCAGCCGCCGCGGCCTGACGTGGGCAAGCCGAGCGCAGACTTCGCCGTGATGGCACCTAACCTGCGCCCGGTGCTGACGCCGGCGTTCGGCGGCGGCGCGCATCCGTTCGATCCGCACGCCATCAAGCGCGACTTTCCGATCCTGCAGACGCGGGTGCACGGCAAGCGGCTGGTCTGGCTCGACAACGCCGCCACCACGCAGAAGCCGCAGGCGGTGATCGACCGGCTGTCGCAGTACTACACGCACGAGAATTCCAACATCCACCGCGCCGCGCATGAACTCGCCGCGCGCTCCACCGACGCCTTTGAGGCGGCGCGCGAAAAAGTCCGCCGCTTTCTCGGCGCGCCCTCGCCGCGCGACATCATCTTCGTGCGCGGCGCTACCGAGGGCATCAACCTGGTGGCGCAGGCCTGGGGCCGCCGCAACATCGGCGAAGGCGACGAGATCGTGGTGTCGTGGCTCGAGCACCACGCCAACATCGTGCCGTGGCAGCAGCTCTGCGCCGAGAAAGGCGCGCGGCTGCGCGTCGCCCCGGTCGACGATCACGGCCAGATCATCCTGGAAGAGTATGAGAAGCTACTCGGGCCGAGAACCAAGCTGGTGTCGATGACGCAAGTCTCCAACGCGCTCGGCACCATCGTCCCGGTCACCGAGATCACCGCGATCGCGCATCGCCACGGCGCTTGCGTCTTGATCGACGGCGCGCAGTCGGTGTCGCATATGCCGGTCGACGTGCAGGCGATCGGCTGCGATTTCTTCGTGTTCTCCGGCCACAAGCTGTTCGCGCCGACCGGGATCGGCGCGGTGTACGGCAAGGAGTCCGTGCTGGCGCAGATGCCGCCGTGGCAGGGCGGCGGCAACATGATCGCCGACGTCACTTTCGAGAAGACGCTCTATCAAGGCCCGCCCGACCGCTTCGAGGCCGGCACCGCCAACATCGCCGACGCGGTCGGCTTGGGTGCCGCGATCGATTATTTGCAAGGAATCGGCATGGAAGTGATCTCGCGCTATGAGCACGAGCTGCACGGCTACGCCACCGAGCGGATGCTCGGCGTGCCCGGGCTGAAGATGATCGGCACCGCCAAGGACAAGGCCAGCGTGCTGTCGTTCGTGCTCGACGGCCACGACCCGGTCGACGTCGGCAAGGCGCTCGACCAGGACGGCATCGCGGTGCGCGCCGGGCATCATTGCGCGCAGCCGATCCTGCGGCGGTTCGGGCTCGAGGCCACGGTGCGGCCGTCGCTGGCGTTCTACAACACCTGCGAGGACGTCGACGCGCTGGTGGCGGCGCTGAAGCGGCTGCAAAGCGGCGCGCCGCGCGGGCGGGTGGGGTAGCAGCGGTTCAAGAAAACGAGGCTGTCATTCCGGGGCGCGAGGGCGAAGGCCCGAGCGAACCCGGAATCCAGTACTCACCGCCCTGGGATACTGGATCCCGGGTTCACTCGCCGCTGGCGCGGCTCGTGCCCCGGGATGACGGTGTTAGTAGTTGTGCGCCGCCTCAAATCCCCGCGCCGTCGTCAAAGCTTTCGCTGCGTGCCTTGGCCTGGGTGACCACGCTGCCCGGCGGCAGGCTCTTGGTCAGCCAGACGCTGCCGCCGATCGAGGAGCCGTGGCCGATGGTGATGCGGCCGAGCACGGTGGCGCCGGCGTAGATCACCACGTCGTCTTCGACGATCGGGTGACGGTCGCCGCCCTTGACGATGGCGCCGTTGTCGTCGACCTCGAAGCGCTTGGCGCCCAGCGTCACTGCCTGATACAGCCGCACCCGGCGGCCGATCTTGGCGGTCTCGCCGATCACCACGCCGGTGCCGTGATCGATGAAGAAGCTCTCGCCGATCTCGGCGCCCGGATGGATATCGACGCCGGTCTGCGCATGCGCCAGTTCGCCGATGATCCGCGCCAGCATCGGCACGCCGAGCAGATACAACCGATGCGCGATGCGGTGGCGGATGATCGCGGCGATACCGGGATAGCAGAACACCACCTCGTCGAGGCTCTTCGCCGCCGGATCGCCGTCGAACGCGGCGCGGATGTCGCTGTCGAGCAGCGCGCGGATTCGCGGCAGGTCGTGGGCGAAGTCGGCGACGACCTGCAGCGCCCGGCATTCCACCTCGCTGCGGCTGAGCGCGCCGTCGTGGTCGCCGAGATGCAGCTCGCGGCGCACCTGCTGGCGCAGCGTGCGCAGCGCCTGGTCGAGGCTGTCGGCGACGAACCAGTCGATGCCGTCGTGCGACAACCCCGCCGGGCCGAAATGCCGCGGATACAACGCGGCGACGAGGCCATCGACCACGGTGACGATGGCCTCGCGCGACGGCAGTTCGGGGAGCGACCGGCCCCGGTAGCGCCGCTTCTGTGAAACCGCCCGAAGCCCCGCGAGCTCGGCGACGATGCCGTCGAGGTCCCAGGTTTTGTCCGCGACGATCCGCGGTTCGGGCCGCGCGTTCATGCAGCGAGAACCTGGGCGTCGAACAGGCCTTCGAACAACACCGACGACAAATAGCGCTCGCCGGAATCGGGCAGGATCACCACGATGGTCTTGCCGGCGTGCTCCGGCTTGTTGGCGAGCCGCACCGCGGCCGCGACCGCCGCACCGCTGGAGATGCCGGACAGGATGCCCTCCTCGCTGGCCAGCCGGCGGGCATACTCCACCGCGTCGTCGTTGGAGACCTGCTCGATGGCATCGATCAGCGACAGATCGAGCACGTCCGGCACGAAGCCGGCGCCGATGCCCTGGATCTTGTGCGGGCCGGGCTTCAGCGCCTCGCCGGCGACTTTCTGGCTGAGGATCGGGCTCGCCGAAGGCTCCACCGCGACCGACAGGATCGGCTTGCCCTGGGTGGTCTTGATGTAGCGCGACACCCCGGTGATGGTGCCGCCGGTGCCGACGCCGGCGACTAAGATGTCGACCGCGCCGTCGGTGTCGTTCCAGATTTCCGGGCCGGTGGTCGTTTCGTGGATCGCCGGGTTGGCCGGGTTCTTGAACTGCTGCAGCAGCACGTAGCGGTTCGGATCGGAGGCGACGATTTCTTCCGCCTTGGCGACCGCGCCGGCCATGCCCTTCGGGCCTTCGGTCAGCACCAGCTTGGCGCCGAACGCGATCAACAGCTTGCGCCGCTCCAGGCTCATCGTCGCCGGCATGGTCAGGGTCAGCGGAATGCCCTTGGCGGCGGCGACGAACGCCAGCGCGATGCCGGTGTTGCCCGAGGTCGGCTCGACGATCTCCTTGCCGGGGCCGAGCAGGCCGCGCTTTTCGGCGTCCTCGATCATCGCCGCGCCGATCCGGCACTTCACCGAATAGGCCGGGTTGCGGCCTTCGATCTTGGCCAGCACGGTGGCCGACGCGCCGTCGGTGACGCGGTTGAGACGGATCAGCGGGGTGTGGCCGATCGACTGCGCATTATCTTCGAACCAGCGTGACATCTTCCATGCTCTCCGTCTTGCAAGGCGGGCGGTGGGTGATGCGATCGAACTCCGCGCGCCGACAACTAACAACTGGAGCGAGCGCGTCGGCTCGCCATCGTCGGCTTGATATCATAGGGAACCCGCGGCGTGACACCATTAACAAACCGGGTTTTGCAATTTGGAAGGAAGCCGTCGCGGACGTCGCGCGCGATGCAAATTCCTTCCACGCAAACGCCTCGAATCGGAAAGTTGACCGCGCGCGCGGAGCCGCCCGCCGGCCTAGCGATGCAGCGGCGCGGTGAACACCGGCGCCGCCGGCCGATAGGGAAACGCCGACACCCCGAAATTCCGGCCATATTGCTGCTGCACCGCCGGGATGTTGACGGTTCCGACCTTGAGGTCGGACGACTTGGCGTCGACCGGCGGCAGAATCGGATTGGGATTGACGCGATCGACCTCGCGTTTCAGCTTCTGGTTGAGACAGTTCAAGGCGCGGCTCGATCCGATCTCGACTTCCACGCAGCGTTCCGACCTCGCGGCCGTCGCCGGCGCCGCGCCGCCGATGACGATTTCGGGCAGCATCTGGACCGCGTCCTCGGCCACGGCCGGGGACACCAATACGGTCAAGGCGATCAAGACAACGGCTGGATTGCGCATGCTGATTTCCTGCTACCGCCTGGCCCGCACCTGAAGAACCAGGGCGCTGAGCTGGGTATTGAGCGCGGCGATGTTCACGGTTGCGGTTCGCGACAGCGCCAGGCACTTGCGGCCGCAGCCGCGACCCGGACCGGGACCCGAACCGGGGTCGCCGAAGGTCGCCACCGGAACGCTGCCGGTGACGCGATAGCCGCGCGCTGCGAGCTTGGATCGCACCGCCAGGCAGTAATTGACGGACAGAACGGAAAACCTCGTCTCGCCATGGCCGGCGCGGTATTTCATCGCGGCAGTGCAGAGATCGCCGCCGGCCCGCCGCCAGGCTTGCGCGAGATAGGTGACGCCGTAATGGATGTTGGTTTCCGGCACCGCGAGTTCGGCCAGCGTGCCGGCGAAGCCCAGCATCCGTGCCGTCGACGGCAAGATCTGCATCAGGCCGATCTCGCCGACGCCGCCGATCGCGGCGGGATTGTAGCCGCTCTCCACCCCCATCACCGCCTCGGCGATTTCCGGCGCCAGCCCGGCTTGCGCCGCTTCTTTTTCAATGATCGGACGATACAGCGCGGCCCCGGACACCGCAGGCGTCACGGCGGCCACGTTGGATGGCTTCGGCGCAGCCGCCAAACTCGCCGGCGGAAGATCATCTTTGGCCGGCTCGCCCTCGACCGCGGCGAAACGGGTGACAAACGACGATGGCGCCGGCTCCGCGGCCGCAGGGATCGCCGAGAGCGCAAACGATGCGGCCAGGATGACGACGGACACCGCGCGCGGGCGTCCGGCGATCGCCGGCGGCAGAGCGGCGATACGGTTCGCGACAGCCATCTAGTCCCCCTTTTGCGGCGGCTCGGGGGGCCGTAGCGAGAGTCGCAAATTGACCGGCTGCGGCATCTCCGGCGGCGGCACGCCGACATGACCGCCGTTCAGCAGCCCGCGCAAATCGGCCGCGACCTTGTCGTCGGCGAGATCGACGAATTCAACCCGCTCGATATTGCCGGCCGGCGAAATCCAGCTTCGCAGCGTCAGGCTGAGCGGCGGCGCGTCGGTGCCGCGCGCGGCCAGATAATCCTGCAAATGCCGCGGCAGTTTTCCGTTGGCGGCGAGCAGATCCGCGAAGCGAAGCTGCAGCTGCTGCGAGAATTGCTGCCAGGCCAAAGGGGCCGTCGCGGCAGCGCGATAGTCGCTCGGCTGCGCCGCCACAACCGCCTGCTCTGCCGCCGTCCCGGTCAGAAAGCCGGCCCCCAGCGACCAAAGCAGCCGTCTCCACCAGCCCGACCGGCGCCGGCGCGCTTCCTGCATCACTCTCGGCACTTCTGGCTCGTCCTTCCCGCTGTCAACCGTCGCCGCGTTCCAACTACTGGATCAGCGCCGGCGTAGCCGTTTGCGCCGCCTTGTCGTGCGCCGGCGCCGACGGCAGTGCGGCTTGCTGGTCGGCAGCCGCGGCGGCGGTTTCGCGGACGCTCAACTGCTTCAATTCATCGCGCAGAAAGGCGATCAGTTGCTGCACCAACTGGTCCCAGATCTCGATCTGCGCGCGCAGATAGTCTTGCGTCACACCGCCGGCCACCGAGACGTCGAGGCAGAACACCAGGAACGGCTGGCTGAGCTGCAGGCGGGCGAACCGCCGCGTGGCGTTCCAGCGGTTCACCACATCGAGCGGCAATTCGCCCTGGATTTGCAGCACCGCGGTGAAGGCGACATCGACAAAGCTCTGATCCGGGCCGGCAAGCCGATTGCCCGGACGAATGTCGAAGGCCAGCCCGCCGGTGGCCGATCGCACATAGGCGACGTTGGCGACCGGATCGGTCAGCGTCTCAACACGGTATCCCGCCTGCTGCAGAACATCGCGCAGCACATCGAGGGTGAGTTTCATCGTCAGGTCAGACATCGTGATCTCCGCGCGGATTATTTGCTGGAATTGTCGAGCAGGTTCGACAAGGCGAGTTCGTTGAGCACCGGCGGATGTTGCTTCAGCAATTCCGCCAGATAGCCGCGCCGCATCACGCCCGCGCGCTCCTTGCGCAGTTGCTGGACCAGTTGTTCGCGCACTTCCAGCAAGGTGCGGGTGTAGGACGCCTTGGTATCGGTCAGCTTCAGGATGTGCCAGCCGTCGTCGAGCCGAACCGGATCGGACACCGCGCCCTTGGCGAGGCCGACGATGTGGGCGCGGATTTCGGGGATGATTTGCGTCTCGGGAATCATGCCCAGATCGACGCTCCCCTTGGCATCGCTGTCGTCACCGGCGATCGCCGCGAAATCCGCACCCGCGGCTTTCAGCTTCTTCTGGATATCGTCGAGCTTCTTCCTGGCCCTGTCTTCGCTCGCCTTGTCGGCGTCCTTCGCGCTGGCGATGAAGATCTGCGACAATTGGTATTGCCGCGGCACCACAAGCTGACCGCGATTGGCGTCGTAGACCTTCTGCAATTCATCCTCGGTGGGAAAATTGCTCGGCGGCGCCGAGACCGATTGCAGATAGAGCTCGACCAGCGCGCTCTCGCGCACCCGGTTGAGCTGAGCGACCACCTCCGGCCGCTGCTCCCACTTCTTATCGGCGACCTCGTCGAGCACCAACTGGTTGGCGAGCAGCATCCGCACCACCTGGCTGAGCTGGCCCGGATCCTTCGCCAGCACCGCGCGGTCATTCGGCGCAAGCGCGCTGATTTGCGCGCGCAGATCATCGGCGGTGAGTTCATTGTCGCCGACCCGCGCGACGACGTCGGTCGCGGCCTTGACGCCCACAGGCTTGACCGCCACGGCCTGCGGACGCTGTTGAACGGCCGCCGCAGGCTGCGCCGCGGCAACCGGCTTGGCGGGCACCGGCCGCGCCGGCGCCGCGTTTGCGACCGGGGGCGCCGTCTGCGCTTGCGCTGAGCCTCCCGACGCTCCGGCAAGCGCGGCGATGACGGCGACGCACGCCACTGTCGACGTGGTGAACGGGGACATGGTCATGGGGTCACTTTCTGATCGAGGATCTTGTCGGTGCTGTCCTGCAAGAAGGTCTGCACTTCGATGCGTCCGAGCCCGGTCAACGGCTCGGTGGCGACGAAGTTGTCGCCCACCGTCAGGGTCCGGTAGCGCGCCAGAATTTCGCGTCCGGCCTTGATCAATTCGGTGTTCTTGGCCTTGCAGCTTTTCGCACTGGCCTTGTAGGTCGCCGCCTCGCCTTCGAATTTGGCGCGTTCGGCGTCCTTGCTGCGGGCGACGGTCGCGGCCTCTTCATAGGCGGACTTCCACTTGTCCAAGGTCTCGTCACGTTCGGCCAGCCGCTGATTGAATTCATCGACCGCCTCGCGATTTTCCTTCTTGAGCTGGCGCACCTCGTCCTTGGCGGCGTCGACCTGCGCCTTCATCGCCGCCTTCTCGCGATCGGCGTCGGCAACCTTGGCCTGCAAGGCGGTGCGCTGATCTTCCAGCGCACGGGTCTGCGCGGTGGCGCTGCGCAGCGCCTCGCGCAGCCGATCGGAGTCCTGATCGGCATGGGCGCTCGCAGCTGCAAGCAGCCCCGCGATCACCAGCAGCGTGGTTTTCGGAATACCGAGCCGCATGATCAGAACCTCGCATTCAGATCGACTTGAATGATATCGACGGCATACGGCATGCCCGCGATGTTGTTGGCGCTCATCCAACGCATCGAGGCCCAGACGTTTTCGCTGAGGCCGAGATTGCCGCCGACGAAATAGCCCTTGAGGTTGGTGCCGCCGAGGCCGAAGTCGGAATCGACGAAGGCGTCGATGGTGGCATCCGATTCTAGGTACTTATAGCCGCCGTGCACGTTCCAATCCCACAGATGCTTGATCGCCTTGTGGCCGACCGTGACGCGGCCGAGCCAGCCTTGGTTGCCGCCGTTGAACGGACCGGGCACGCCGGTGACGACGTCGGGCCCGAGGTTGTTGTAGGCGACCGCAGCGACATCGCCCTTCTTGAACGCGCTGTTCCAGACATATTCGCCGTCGAGCAGCACATGGACCGGGTGGAAATCGCCAAGGTCGATCTGGCCGCTGGCCACCACCGGCTTGAAGTCGCTCGCCAGGCCGTAATACTGATACTGCGACAGCTGGGTCGCGCCGGAGTAGGTCGGGATGTTGCGCAACAGCCTGTACGTATTGCCCTTCTGCGCAAATGACGGCCGCCGCATATCGGTGTCGCAGATGTCGGTGGTGCTGGTCACGATGCAGGCGCTGGAGAGCTTGCCCTGCACGTTGCTGAAGTCGTAATAGGCGCCGGCGAAGCGGACACCGGATTGGGCGTCGAACCGTGCGGAAAAGCCCGCCTGAGCCCCGAACAGCCATTTGTCGTCACTCTTGAACTTCACCGGCGTCGAATTTCCGGTGTAGAGATTGGCGCCGGCGTTGAGATCGGTGTTGTAGATCGGGAACGCGCCACCGACGACAAACGGTGTTATGCCCGGCAGGATTTCATATTTGGCCTGCGCGGCGACTCCGTCGAAACCCAAATCCTTGTTCCAGACCAGATCGGTCGGCGACCAGAACGGATTGTCGAAGCGGCCGGCGGAGATCACGAGATCGTCGCCCCACGCCTGATATTTCAGGAAACCGCGATCCAGCCACAGCGCGTATTTCGAGAAGTCGCCGCCGTTATAGCCGAACGTCTGATTGGTCGAGACCGGCGAGTTGTTCTCCCCGGTCGCGATGCGCAGGCCCGCGGAAAACCCGTTGAACAGATCGGCATCCATGCCAAGCCGGGCGCGGAGCCGGGTCCGCTGGCGGTCCTCGCTGGTGTTGTAGGACGGCGGGTAATACGGATTGAGGGCGGCGTCCTCGAGGAACGGCGAGCCGGTGTTGATGGCGTTGAAATTCTGCAGCGGGCCGTTTCCGCTGGGAAAGAAGCTGCCCTCATAGCGCGCCCGCAGATCGCCGGAGAAACGAATCCGCTGCGCCCATTCCGGATAGGCGCCGGGCGACGCCCAATTCTCTTTCTCCGCCTTGGCCATGACGTCACGCCTAATCTCTTCGCGTAACTGGCGTTTGACAATCTCGGGAACATAAGTGACGTGGCGGGTGCCGGGCGGCTGCGCCGCGGCGCTGGCGGCATTGGCGGCTTTCGCGGCCTCGTCGGCCTTGACGGTGGCGTCCTTGGCGGCCTGGCGCGAGACATAGGCCTCGTCGTCGGCCTGCTTGATCAGCGCCTGCGCCTGCTCTTCTTTCAGCACGCCCTGCTTGACCAACAGATTGACCAGATTGATCGTCGCATTCGGCGACGCCGGACTGGCGCGCGACACCCCGGTGCGCTTGACGTCCCCCTTCTTGGCGGCCGTCGCACCCTGGTCGGATCCACTCTGCCCGAGCGCCGGAACCGTCCAGGTCAGCGCACACAGCGACATCGCGATCGGCACCATCCGCCGGCGTGCGTCGAGTTTCTTCTTAGACATTTGTCCCCAGTCCTCTATCAGTCGGATGACTCAACAAGTTCGTTTCTCAGCTCGGTCGGCGCGCGGTGACGCGGGTGACCATCGGCATCGGCATGTCTTTGGGCGGCGGCTCGCGAAGCACCAACTTGCCGAGCACCTCGTTGCGGATGGTGGCGTCGAGTTCGGCGTCGCCGCTGGACGACATCAATTGCACCTGATTGACCCGGCCGGTTCCGTCGGCCCAGAACCGGATCTGCAGTTGCATCACGGAATTGCGGGTCTTGCCGTTGGCGCGCAGCGCCGCTTCGATCTGCGACTGCACGATCGAGGCGTACCAGCCCCAGCGACTGCCGCCGCCGCCACCGCCGCCATAGGCGCTGCCGCCCGGCTTGCCGCCGAGATTGAACAGATCGCCGGGACCGACCGGCTTGGCATCGAGCGACAGCGGACCCGGCAGGTCTTCGTTCTTGGCATCCCGGACCGGCTCGTCCTTCGGCTGGTCGACCTGCTTTTCTTCCTTGAATTCCGGATCAGCCATCTTCGGCTGCTCGATCATCTGCGGCTCGGGCATCTGCTGCGGCGGCGGCGGCGGCGGTGGCGGCAAGATGTTGACCACCGTCAACTCCCGCACCTGGCGCGGCGGCGGCAGGTCGTCGCCGGTGAACAGGAACAGATAGGCCCCGGCGAACATCGCCGCGACCACCGCCAGCGCCGCGCCGTAGCGCGCCAGCGGCGCAGCACTTCCGCGCTGCGACGCGTCGTCCTCGGCATCGTCGTCGGGGATTTGCACGTCGCCGCCTTGCGGCCTTGCCGGCAAGCTCATGATGCAGCCTCCAGCGTCGCTGGATCGCTGGCGCGCTCCGCGACGTAGTGTGCGACAAAATCCACCACCAGCTCAAAGTCGGTGGTCTGCAGCGTGATCAAGGTGTCCGGCGCCGCTTCGACCGCCACGTGATAGGCCGAGCGATCGGCGTCGAACTCGACGAAGGTGGCGCCGTCGATGGTCAGCCGCGAGCCGGGACAACGCGAGATCGTCAGAAGCAGAGGATCCCGCTGCGGGCCGCGACCGGCGAACTTGCAGCGCAACGCCTCGGCCAATCTGACCAGCAGCGCCTCGCCGCGCAGCGGAAACTGCAGCACGACGCCGCTCGGCGCCGACCTCTGATGTCCGCCCGGCGCCGCGTTGATCCGCTCGGACCCGGCGTCGAATGGCGGCGTCGGCCGCCCGGCGCCCGGCGCCGGCGCACGGCGAAGCCAGGCCCAGAACGTCCTGGCGCCTCTCTTGGTGTCTTCGCGGATGTCCATGATGCGATTCATCGATGCATCACTTCACGAGCGGCTTGGTGGCGAGGCCGACTTGCGTCAGGCCGATCCGACCGAGCAGGTCGAGCACGTCCATCACGCTTTGGTACTGCGCCTGCGCATCGCCGCGCAGCACCACGGGAAATTCCGGCGTCAGCGCCTTTTGCTGGATCAGACGCTGCTCCAGCTCGATCAGCGTCACCGGGATGGTGTCGAGGAAGATCTTGCCGTCGTTGGCGACGGTGATCGCCTTGGTGGTCTGCGTCGCCAGACTCGGCGCCGCAGAGGCTTTCGGGAGATTGACCTTCTGGCCCTGCACCGTCGCCGTGGTCATGATGATGAAGATCACCAGGAGCACATAAGCGAGATCCAGCATCGGCGTGATGTTGATGTCGTCATACGGCTTGGCGTCGCTTTGCACCATCATCGGGATTACTCCGCCGCCGCGTAGCGACGAGACGGATCCGGACGACCGCGATCGGCGGCGTAGGATTCCGCCATCTTGGTGACGAACTCGTCGATGAAGACCTGCATGTCGGAGGTCAGGTCCTTGATCCGCGAGATCAGGTAGTTGTAGCCGAACAGCGCCGGGATGGCGACGAACAGGCCGGCGACGGTAGCGACCAGCGCCGCGGCGATGCCTGGTGCGATCGCGTTGACGTTGACGTCGCCGCTCTGCGCGATCGCCGCGAAGGTGATCATCACGCCGACCACGGTGCCGAGCAGGCCGAGGAACGGCCCGCCGGAGATCGCGATGGTCAGCAGCACCATCATCCGGTTCAGGCGCTGCGTCTCCTTGACGTAGCCGCTGTCGAGCGCAGCACGGATCGCGGCGATCGACGTCGCGGCGAGCACCGCGGTGCGGTTGCCGTTCTGAGCGAAACGGGTGCGAATTTCCTCGGCACCGATGTGGTAGATCCGATACAGCGAGGACGCCCGCATCAGCTTGGCATCCTCATCGCCGACGCCGAGGCGGTGCGACGCGGCGTCGGCTCCGACGGCAAGGTCCAGCGCGGTCAGATCGGACGCGACCTGGCGAAAACCACTCATGAAGGTGGCGTTGGCCTTGGACTGCCGGTTCAGATACGCGGTCCGGTCGTACATCACGACCCAGCTGATCGCCGCCATGATCATCAGGATGCCGATCACCACCCAGCCGTCGAAGGTCACCGACTTCAGGATCACCGCGAAATAGCCCGACAGCCAGCTTGCGGTCTCCTCGTCGGCGCTGAAGGTCACGAGCTTGGCGAGATCGGGGCCCTGCCCGACCGCCGCAATCTTGATGAAGCCAGCGCTGCGCGCAACCTTCGCGATCTGTAGTTCGTCGAGGTCGCCGCTGAAGCCGGCCATCGCCGGCGCCGGCGCCGGGGCAGCCTCGACCGCAGCAGCTGCGGCGTCCGGAGCGGCGGTGGCCGCCGCGACACCGTCAGCGGCCGTCGCAGCGGGGGCTGGCTGCGCAGTCGCGGACGGGTCAACCGCTGCTGCGGCAGGGGGGACGATCCGAGCCTGGGTCTCGCTTCCAAGCAGAGCGATCGTGTTCAGGGCCGGCAGCGACGCCGTGAGCGACGCATAGGACACGCCGTCGAGGTAGATCGTCAGCTGACCGGCATTGGCGACCACCGCGAGGTGGTGCCAACCATTCGGCGCGATCGCGGCGCCGGCGCCGCTGCGTTGAACGACGCCGGCGTTGTTCACCTCGACGAACGGCGCGCCGTTGTCGAGACCGATCACCACGCCGCCGGTGGCATCGCGGCGGCTGTAGATCGCGGCATTCGGCTGGATCGCGGCGGGCTTGATCCAAGCCGACCATGTCAAAGCGGCGTTGGCCGGCAGCGTCAGCGAGGGCGAGGCCGGCAGCGTCAGCGCCGCGCGGCCATCGAGCCGCAAGCCGGTGCCGATGATGGCGCCGTCGGCGGGCTGGCCGACGCTTTGGGCATTGTTCATCCAGGCCGACGCATCGAGCGCCGGCGTGCCGCGTTCGTTGAAGTGATAGACCAGCATCGTATCGGGGTCGTAGCTGCCCTTCGGATCGCTGGTCGCCACCGCTTTCTTGTTGCCGTAATAAGCCCAGATATCGGCCTTCGCGCCGGGCTGCAGGTTCGGCACCGCGACCCAGACCAGCGCCTCGGCGAGCAGCGAGTCGAACTTCTCGATATGATATTTCAGCGGCATCTTGTCGTCGCCGGCGACGAAGCGCAGATCGCTGCCGTCATCCTTGGCGAGGCCGAAACGGAAGTTGCCGACATGCAGCCGGATCAGCACCGGCGTGGCGCCGATCGGATCGGTGATCCCGGCTCCGGAGGCGCTGGCGTCGATGGTGATCTTCTTGCGCAGCTGCCATTCGTCGTTCCACCACGCGCTCGCCGGCGCCGTCGCCGCCAGCATCCCGATCACGCCGACCAGCAGCCCCGTCGCTATCCTCGTGATCGATCGCCGCGACGCCGGCCGGCGAACTCCACCCATTTGATCCCATTCGCTTGTCATCAGAATTCACCCCAGATCCGAAAATTCACCCGCGATTTGTTTTCTTGCGTGTAAGCCTGGCTGATCATCGGCACCGAGTAGACGACCATGCCGTTGAAGCCATCGAGCATCTTGAAACGCGTCCCGACGCCGTAGCTCCACAGGTCGAACTGCGATTGCTGCTCGGGAAGCGGCTTCAGCACCACCGCCCTGCCGGCGTCGGCAAAGGCGAAGAACCGCCACTCGTTGAAGATTAGTACGCGCGCCGGCCCCTGCCCGGTCTCGTCCTTCATTTGGCTCTGCAGCATCGCGCCGACGTTGGGGCTGCGCAGTTCCAGATTGCCGACCACGCCATTGTCGCCGAGCGTCTCGGACTCCAAGTAGCCACGCACGGTGTCGAGGCCGCCGAGGCTGATCTGCTCGCTCGACACCAGAGGACCGTCGGCAACCTGGCCCTGGACCTTGCCATAGAGCTGAAAGCCCTCGCCGATTTCCTGGGTATGAGCCACATCGACATTGAGGTGCGTGAAGCTCGGCGAGGCATAGTAGCGCTTGTTGTCGAACGCCACCCAATCGCTGCTGGGGGTGCGCAGATTGTAGGTCACCGCGGCATTGAGCTGGGTGGTGAACTGTTCGGTCTGCAGCGTCGCCCCGTAGCTCGCAACCAGCGGATAGTAAGTGACCGGCGACTCGAATTGCCCGGTGCCCTGCTGCACGGTCTGGTCGAAATGCTTGTAGTCCAGCCCGACCGACAAGGTGTGGAAGAAATTCTCGCGGGTCGGCAGCGTGATCACCGCGCGCGTGCCCAAGATCTCTCCCGGACCGACGACGTTGGTGCCGCCGATGGTCGCGACGTCGCTCTTCGACTTCACCGCGTAGGCGAGCACGCTCAGCCAATCGAGATTGGTGCGCGCCAGATAGGAGCCGGAAAACACCTCGGCGTCCGACGTGCGATCCGGGGCCACCTGGTAGCTGAAGCTGAACGAATGTCCGAGCTGCCAGAGGTTGTCGTAGCGCACGGTGGCGTTGAGCCGCGTCGCCGTGGTGTTCGGCGATTGCCGGTTGTTGACCTCGACGCTGGCGTGCACCGGCGCCTTGTCCTCGACCGTCAGGTCGACGTCGACGGTGCCGGGCGTCACCCCGGCCCGCAGCGCAGGCGTCACCCGGCGGTCCGGCCATTGATTGAGCGAGACGATGTCCTTGGTGACTTCGCCGAAATTCGGCACCGCGCCTTCCTTCAACGACGGCGCGCCGTTCTTGATGCGATCGACGTCGTAGTAACGCGAGTTCTTGACCCGCAGCCGTCCGACCTTCAGCTCGGTGACCTTGAGGGTGATCACCTTGGCCTGCGCGTTCTGCTGTGGAACGGAGACGCTGACGGTCTGAAAACCCTTGGCGTGATAGGCCTTCTCGAGCGCCGCCCGAGCCTTCTCGACGTCATCGGCGCTGCGGTTCGGCCCGAGAAACGGATACACCGCCTCCTCGATCTCGATCTGCGGCAGGGTGTCGGCGCCCTGAATTGCGAAATCGTCGATGTCGAAACGCTGCACGGTCGCCGGCTTCGGCGCCGCGGCCGACGGATCGGCGGGTTGTGCCGCGGCCGCGGCGCCGCTCGCGGCGGCGGGCTTCGCCGCCCACGCCGGCGACGCCACCGCCAGACTACACGCCAGCGCCGAAACCGATGCCGTTTGATAAAACAATGCCGTGCACGTCGGCGAAGGCCGACGATGCTTGCACACACTTCCACGTTTCACGATGACCTGCTCGCCTCCAGAGACGGGCCGCGCGACCGCGACTGACCATCGCGATGACACCCCTCGCTCTAAAGACGATTGGGCAGGACATAACCCGCAGAATTATTTCGGCGCGGGCGGAACTGTTAGCGGATCTTTAAAAGTCTGGTGCTGCAGCCGGCCGACTCACCCGCCGTGGCGGCCATGCCGTCGCGCGGTTCAGCTCAGCAGCACCACGCCGCCCGGCAACGACGTCGCCTGGGCGCCGAACAATTTTTCGACCTGGGCGACGAAATCCCCGAGCTTGTCGATCTGGAAGGTTCCGTTGACCGTGCGGCGCTTGAGGTCGGCGTTGGTGATGATGATCTTGCCGGGTCGATAGCGGTTGATCTCGCTGACCACGCTCGCCAGCGGCTTGTCGCGGAAAATCAACTGCCCCGCCTGCCAGGCGGCGATCTGTTGCGGATCGACCGCGATCAATTGGTCGATTCCCGCAACCGAATAGGAAATCTGCTCGGCCTTGCGAAGCCGCACGATCTTGCCGCCTTGTTCGACGTCGACGTCGCCGCTGAGGCAAGCAACCGTGACGATGCCGTCGAGACAGCGGGCGTTGAAATCCGCCTGGCGCGCGCTGATCCGGCCATCTGCAGCCGTCATCACGAACGGCTTTGAGCCTGACGACGAGGAGACTGCGGCTTCGCCGGAAATCAATTCGATCTGGGTATCACCAGCCGCCGATCGTTGCGCGATGCTGGTCTGAGTATTCATCTCCAACAACACGTCGGGGGTGATCGCGATCTTGCGGTGCTCGCCTTTTCCAGTCCGATAATCCGCCGACAGCTCCTCCAGCGACGGCCAAAGATCGAGCGGCGGACGAACCACCATGTAGCCGCCGACGGCGGCCGCAATGGCGCCGCCCAGAAAAGCGCGGCGCGCCAGCGCCCGTGGGCGGCTGGCGACCACCGCCGAAGGCGGCGGCGGCGGCTCGCTGGAGAACCGCTGCGCCGCGATACCGGCATGGCGCAAGATCCGTGCGGCGCTCTTGAAAGCCTGTTCATGCGCGTCGCTTTGTTGCCGCCATCGCTGCAGAGCGTCGACATCGGCCCTGGTCGGCGCGCCCGTCTTCAATCGAACGACCCAATCAAGGGCCTCGTCCATCAGCGCGTCCGGCGCGGGAGGGTCTGATCGATCGATCTGCCTGGTCACGGTCTATTGTCCATCTGCCTCGCCAAGCCAACGATTCGCGAGACGAGAATTATACGCAGGCTTACTCCACCCGATTGTGTCATCCAAACCTTTCTCGCAATCGGACATTTCAATAATTGGCCGGCCGTGCCGCTCGAGCGACGGCCCGAATCTGCCCGGCCGCGTCTGCTTGCAGTTTGCCGACCGGCTCCAAGACGCGCGTTAGATCGACGGCCCGGTCGAGCTGTTCGCCGTTCTCGCAACCCTTGGGGGCCGCTCCCAATCACTGAGGTCAACGCCATGCCTCTACTCGATAGACGACTGAACGCCGACCATCCCGAAAAATAACTCAAATAGGGGGCCGTCCCCCGGGCCGGTCAGGACCGCGGACGCGGCCCTCCCGCGCGGGGAACCAAGGCATGGTGCATGCAATTGGCACAATGGCAAAGTGCGAGCTTGAGATCGCTTTCCACGGTCCGGACACTGACCCCCAACCGGGCCGCGACCGCGGCGGCCGACTGCCCGTCAATGGTGATACTTCTGAGAACGTCACGCGGACGCGGCGGCAATTCCGCCAATGCCCGCGCGAACGCCTCGATTTCCGAGCGCGCCTCGACAATCCGGGCGGGGTCCGGCCCCTCGTCGCAAACGCCCAGAAGCGAATCGATCTCGGCGCGGCTGACCCGGTAATTTTCCGCCTTTTGCCGATCCTTGGCGACATTGATCGCGATGCGAAAAATGTAATCGGCGGGGCTGCGGACCGGGACGACGTCGGTCACCCCGTCGAGGCGCAGGAACGTCTCGTGCAGCGCCTCATGGGCGGAATCCGCCGATCCCAGCCGTCGTGTTAGTTTCTTGACGAGCCCGTCGTAGTTCTCGACCAACTGGCCATGCAACCGCACTCGATTGATATCCGCCACGTTTCGCGGGCCTCACGCAACTGTTTCATCACTGGCGAGAATGTGAGGTTGGTAGCGTTACCAGGCGACACATTTATGAAGGTGTCGCCACGCGTCCGATTGTTGTCGGGCCGGCGGGCGCGTCCGACATCGCTCACGCCGGTTCGAACACGAGCTGGACATGAATATTCAGCCTGTCGGGAAGTCCCGGAGGAATCGGCGGCAATGGCTGGGCCCGTCGAATGGTCTCGATCGCTTCCTTGTCGAGCAGCTGCTGCCCTGAGCTGGTTTTGACCCAGATGCCGAGCACCGTGCCATCCCTTGCCATTGAAAACTGCGCATCGACCCTGCCTTCGAGCTTCTGACCGATGCCGGCGTTGGGGTATCGCTGGTATCGCGCGACGTGCTGCAGCAGGATTTGCTGGAATCTGATCGCCGCGACGTTCGCGGGGCCATTGAGCTTGGCCGGCATCGCCGAGATGCTCGGCGGCGGCAATTCGGCTGGTTCGAAGGCGCGGATGCGCGCAGGCCGCGCCGCGACCTCGGCGCTCGTCGGCGTCGGTTCGGCCTCAGTCACATCGGCGCGGCCCACCACCTCGTCCGCCGACGATTGCGCCGAAGCGGGCATCGGAATCGTCGGGGCGGCGGCACGAGGCAGCAGTTGCACCTGCATGATCGCGGCCTGTTGCTGGCCGGCCGGTCCTGCCGGCAGTTGCAGCCGGACCCAATAGACGCCGCCGACCAACAACAACGTTGCCAGGCTCGGCGCGATGATCAGCCGCAGCCATTCGCCGGATGACCACGCGGCGGGATCGTCATCGTGATGCGCGGTCGCCTGAGGCACCCGGATCAAACCCCGATCGATGGGTTCGTCAGAACTCATTGCACCGACGTCACCATGATCGCCACGCGAATTGGCTGCGGTGCCTTTTCCGGTGCGGCTTTGCTGATCATCAGGCCACGCAGCGTTGCCTCGACCGCGGCGTCGCGCTCGCCATCCCCGGTCGATCGGAACAACTCGGTTCGCGCGACGGTGCGAGAAGGGGTGATCCACAGATCCAGCACCACACGATAGACCCCGTCGCGCGTCTTTGGGTTTCTCCGCAGCGCGTTTTGAATGTCGGCCTGCACGCTCGCGCTATAGTCTTGAAACCGGGCGGCATCGCTTTGGCTAGCGCCGCGCACCCGCAAGGTCCCGAGCGACAGATCGGCATCGCCGGACAAGCCGGCGGGCGCCACAGCGGCAGCGGCACGCGGAGGCGAGATGGTGATGGCCTCGGGACGAATATACTGCACGTTGAGATCGGTCGCCGACAGCATCAGGCGCAGAGCGGCTTCCGGCGCGAACGTCCCTTCGACCGCGACCGACCGCCGGCCGGCGGCCGACTGACTCTCATACAGGACCTGGACGCCGGCGCGCTGCCCATAGGCCTGCAGCGCGCTGGCCAGCGGTTGGGCCGGGATGTGGAATCCGATCGGGTCGGTGCTGCTGGCAGTCTGGCGATCCTCGGCGGCGGCCGCGCAAGCGATCGCCAGCATCGCCAATGTCGCCGCAAGCAATTTTCGGCAAGCAGACGGGGCACGCCAGACGCCGGCACGCGTCGGAGCACAGCATCTTATGGCGACCTGCCGCAGCGCAACCTGGCGGTCCGACCCGAGCAAAAGCGTCTCAATGACCGTCATCGCCTGCAATCTACCTGACGCGCCTAGGCGGGCTCTTCTAGATTCGTTGTGTGACAGAAATTTATCGGAAGCTTCGGGCAAGGAGGCCCGACGCTTCGATAGAAGCCGCAGCCACCCGCGCAGGTCGCAAAGCGCGATGCCGACCACCTGTCGCCGACGACGATCAGTCGGCGCCGGCGCGCCAGTCATCGTCGCCGCCGCCTGCTGCGGAACAGCACCGCGCTGCCGGCGGATCAGAGATTGCGTTTTTCCGCTTCGGTCAACAGCCGCTTCTGTTGTTCGGTGAGGCTGCCATAGCCGACGACGTGCGCCGGGCCATTGGAGTCCTGAAGCCGGCCATGCCGGTCGTCCTTGTCCTTGTCTTTGTCTTTGTCTTTGTCGCGAGAGCGCTCGTCGTCCGCCGGACCGGGGCCGCCTCCGCCATAGCCCAACACTTCGACGATGATCACCGAAGGCCGGTCATTGGCGGTCTGCTGCGTCGCATCTTTCACCGCGTCGGCGGCGGCCTTGTCCTTGGTGTCCAAGGTCAGACTGACCGCCGGGGCTTCGGCCTTGGGCACGCCCTTGATCTCACCGCCGACCTTGATGTTGTCGGTGTTGAGCACGAACAGCGCGGCGACGTTGAAGTTGCCGGCGACCCTGATGCCGGCGTCGCCGGCGTCGACGGTGCCCACCGGCGCGATCAGATCGACGTCGCCGGCCTCGACGCCGGCGACGCCCAGGATGGTGCCGATGCCGGAGCCGCTGATATCGGTGCGCTCGGTGACCCGGGTCACGCCGTCATCGTCGGTCGCGATCAGCGGCGCCGAGGGCACCCGCGTGGTCTTGGCGCCCTTGCCGGCATCGATATCGCCGAGCGTCGACCAGATGATGATATCGCCGCCGGTGAAGGTGAGGATGCGGGAGCGGTTCACCACCACGTCCTGATCGGCGAAGATCTCGATACGGCCGTAGCCGAGCGTCACCAGTCCGTAGCCGGCGTCGACCGCCTGATTGAGCGCGGCGACCTGCAGCCCGCCGCCGGGCGTCATCACCCGAATGTCGCCGCCGAAGCCGGTGCGGATCAGCGCGTTGCCGCTCTGCACGTCGCCCTTCCAGGCATCGCCGGGAAACAGCGCCGCGACGGCGTCGTAGCCGCGCTGATAGCCGCCGGTGATCGAGCCGTTGTTGTGATCGCGGCCGGCCTCGCGCAATTCCTGCATGTAGACTTGGCGCAGGAAACGCTGCTGGGTCAGCACCGGCAAGGCCTGATACGCGGCCCATAGGTCCGCCTGCGACTCGAAAACCCGGCCAGTGGTATCGTAGATGAATGAAGCCAGGCCGAATCGCAGTTGCTTGACGATCACCCCATCCTTGACCTCGAACTTCTCGGTCAAATAAAGCGGCCACAACTCGCCATTGATCATGACGGTCAGATAGCTCGGCATGGTTCCGATCTTTGACGGATCGACGTAAGCAGCCTCGACCGCGGCGTAGTCCGGCTGCTGACCATGCAGGCCGGCGAGCAGTTCGATCGATGAACCGTAGGACGACAGCCCCTTCACCGCGGTATCGACGCCGCTGCCGTTGATGTAGGTGCGGTTGCCGGTGCTGATGATGCGCAACTCATCGGCGTAGATGTCGCGGCCGGCGGTGACCAGCAGGTCGCCGGGACCCTGAATGGTGATGAAAGGCGGGAATGTGATCCCGAGGTAGCGCTGGATCACGTCGTTGCCGGCATTCAGCCACGACACGTCGGTGCCGTGCAGGTTGCGCAGGTTCATGCCGACGTTACGGATATCGACGCCGGCGGAGATCCAGGTCTGCTCGTTGGAGATCAGCTTGCCGGAGCGCACGCTACCGTTCAGCGCATAGATCCGGCTGGGCTCATAATCGCCGGCGTTTGGCAGTATGCCGGGGTTGCCGACGCTCCTAAGATAGCGGTCGAATTCGTTGCTGGCGGTAACATAAGCGCCGGGCGTGGGGTTCTCGAGCAGCGCCAGGAACTTGTCGGTGCTGCTCTCGGAGAGGTCGTAATATTGCAGGGCGCTGCCGCTGCCGCTGATCGGGTGGAACGGCGACGGCAGCATGTCGGGCGTGGCGCGCGCCATCAGGATATTGCCGAGGTCGATATCCTGCGCCGCCAGGATCGTCAGCTCGCTGCGCGCCGCCGGCAAGGTGCTGAGCTGGCCGAGATTGCTGACCGAGCCGTTCAGCGCCGTGATGTGGGTGAGCGCCGGATAGAGATTGCCGGCATACTGGTTGGCAAATTGAACCGTGGTCTGCTGAATTGCGTGCCAGAACGACGCCGTCTCGACGTCCTGCGACAGATAGCGCGCCTGGTTGACCAGAGTGACATTGCCGCCGACGGACGTCAGGTTCAGTTGGCTGTTGCCAGTGATGCCGAGCAAATATGTCTGATTATAGATGCCCGCATGAGGGTCATAGGCCAGCAGCGGATCGAGCACCGTCTGCAGCCTGAGATCGCCGGCCGTGCGCACATTCAACGTGGCGTCGCCCAGCGCCAGCATCGGCGCAATGTCGTAAGTCGTGATGACGGGCGCGTTGCCTCCGGTCACCGTGCTGGTGACCTGGCGGCCATTTTCGAACGTGCCGGCGTCGATGGTCGCGGCACCGCGCGCGATGTAGTAGCTGCCGGCCTTCACCGCCCCGCCCGCGACCACGGTCATGGCGCCGCCATTGTCGACCTGCAGCACCTTGTCGTCGGCGGTGACGGTGCCGCCGTGAACGCGGCCGGTGGTGGCGAGCGCCACCAGCAAATTGTCGAGATCGCCGCCGGCCTGGACGTTGACATTGCCGCCGCCGAGCGCGCCGACGCCCTGGGTGAAGCCGGAATAGTCGATCCACCAGGTGCTCTGCTGCCCGGTGAAGACGAAGGCGTTGTTGACCATTCCGGCTTTCTTCAACCAGTTGGTGAACAGCATGTTGTCGGTGGTGTCGGTCGGCAGCGTGCTGCTGATGCTGCCCCCGGCAGCGATTCCGAGATTGCCGCCCTGGATGCCGTAGACCGCGCCGGTCGATCCGGTGCTGAAATCGGCGTAGACTGTGGTGTCTTGCTTGCCCGCGGTGTAGATCACCGATTGATAGTTGGCGAGCCGGATGTCGCGGCCGGCGCGGGCGGCGAGATCGCCGGTGCCGGTGCGGACCAGATAGCCGTTACTGGCATCGCCGATCACCAGCGAACCGCTGTTGCTTGCCAGCCCCGCAATTGGTGTCACTGCGAGCGAATTGGCGGAGGAAAGATCAGCACCGGCGACCAGCCGGAGATCCCAGGACTGCTGCGCCAGGAGCGCGCCCGTCTTGGTTGCATCGCTGAAGCCGTCGCTGATATTGCCGAGGATGTTGAGGTTTCCGGCCGCGCGCAGCGTCAGCCCGCCCTGATGACCGGAGAACGTGCTGGCGAGATCGAGGCTCGCATTCAGCGTCAGATCGCCGGCACTGCGGATTTCGATGCCGGCCATCACCGCGATCCCGCTGGAGATCGTCGCCGCAATCCCGGGCGCTGCGGCCATGAAGCTCGCGGCGTCGGTGACGGCGCCGGCCCATGGCGTTTCGACGCGGCCGTCGGCGCTGTCATAGACCGCGACCGCTTCCAGCACCGCGGCACGCGCGCCGCTGATATCGACCTGCAGATTGCTCACCGCGACGCCGTCATGCGTGCTGTTCTGCAGCGCGCGGAAGCGTACCCGGCCGCGCTCGCCGCCGGAGACGTCGATGACGCCGCCGGAAATATCGAGTGCGCCGCCAGAGGCCTCCAGCGTGACCCGGCCGCTGCCGAGCGCCGTGGTCGAGCGCGCCATCAGATTGGCCGACGACGTCATCACCAGGCCATTGCCGCCCGCGATCGCGATCGATCCGCCATAGGCCGCGCTGGCATCGATGCGGCCGATGATGGTGACGGTGCCGGCGTCGGCGCTGAGCACGAAATCCTCGACCACAGTATTGCCGTCGAGCACGACGTCGCCGCTGCGGATGCGGAACTGACGCGACCGGGTGAAGCCGGCGGCTTCGAGCCGCTGGCTGAACCCGTCGAAGTCGGGTAGCGCGCCGATGTCGAGCGTGAACGCACCGCCCTTGCCTGAGCTCGCATGCGCATCGATGGTGCCGGCGAGATCGACCGAGCCGCCGCCCGAGGCCACCGCCGACAGCGTGCCGGCGTCGCCGCCGCCGGCCGCGGCGGCAAGATTGAGCATCGAGCCGGCATTGGCGCGAACGCTGCCGCCGACCGACGTCAAGCTGATGGTGCCGGCGTTGCTGGTGGCGGTGACGTCGTTGAAGGTCTTGTCGAAGCCGCCGACGTCGATGCTGGCGCCGCCGCCAAGCACGACGTCGCCGCCGACTGCGGTCAGCGCCACGCGGCCGCCGAGCGCGTCGACGCGGCCGCCGAAATCGATCGCGGCGGCGGTGAAGCTCCAGCGCGAACCGAGGCTTGCGGCATCGCGCGCGACCTGCGTCGCGACGCCGCCGACCACGGCAAGACCGCCGGTGGTGGTCACCGCCTGCCCGGCGCCGTTCAGTGCCGTGATCAGCGGCGTGACGATCCGGATTGCGGCACTGCCGGCATCGAGGCTGCCGTCGCCCTGGCCGACCACACGGCCGGCCGCATTCAGCGTCACTGCGCCGAAGCCGCGCAAAATCTTGGCGCCGCTGCCCAGCACCAGCTGGTTGGTGTCGAGCGTGAGCGCGCCCTGATCGGCGACGGCGGGCTCGCTGAAGGCGCCGACGGTGTTGCGCAGCACCACGGTCTCGCCGGTGATGGTCGTGGCAGCAGCGCTGCGGCCGACCAGGCCGGTGGCGTCGAGCGTCACCGACTTCAGCCCGGCCGAGCCGAAATCGATCGCGGTGTAGAAGTCGATGCTGGAATAGCTGCGCAACGTCAGGTTCTGCGCGGCGTTGAAACGCGCCAGGCTGGCGGCATCGAACACCAGGCCGCTGCTGCCGCCGCCGAAGCCGATCCGGCTGCCGGACAGCGTGATGTCGGCGGCCGAAAGCGCCGCCGAACTCGCCAGCGTCGCGCTGCGGGTGGCGTCGATCAGCAAGGCCTTGCCGCCGGACAGCACGGCACCGGCGCCGATGCTGACATTGCCATGGCTGGAGCCGTCGGCATTGGTGCGGTTGACCGCGACCACATCGCCGTTCGACAGCCGGATCAGCGCGCCGTAGTCGCGGGCGGGGCTGACCATGTAGTCATCCTTGGGGTCCCAGGACGTACCGTTGTCGCTCCACACCTCGGCGACCTGCGGCTTCATGATCAGATTGCCGCTGCCGCCGAACACCTTGCCCTCGGCGCGCAGCGCGCTGCCTGCGGCGATGGTGATGCCGTCCGATGCGGCCAGAATGATCTCCGGCCCGACCAGCGCGCTGGCGCCGTCGTTGCGCACCTCGATGCTATTGGCGAACACTTCGACCGCCAGCCCGGTCGCGGTCTGGGTGCGGACGCCGCCCAGCAACAGGCTGGCGGCGCCGAAGCCGGACAGCCGCGACGAGTCGATGATCAGGTAACCGGCAAGGCCGCTCGTGTCCTGCCCGGCGCCGAGCACCGCGATCTTGGCCGCGGCGATATCGACCAGACCGGCGCGGCCGCCATCGGCGGCGACGGATTGCAGCTGGCCGTCCAGGGTCAATTGGTTGATCGCCTTGAACACCACCGAGCCGCCGTCCATCGGCCGCTGCGGCGTGACGACGTCGAGCCCGGTCAGCCGGTACTGCGTCAGCCTGAACGCGTCGGAGGAGAAGAAGGCGTTGGCGGTGGCCTCGTTGTATTCGCTGTAGGCCCGCACCACGCGGCCGCTCATCACCCGGAAATTCGAGCTCAGCGCATCGGTCGAACCGTCGAGCGCATTGCCGAGCCGGCCCGACATCAGCACGGTGCCGTCGTTCATCGTGAACGGCTTGGGGAGCGATTTGCCGCTGCTGCCGGCGACCATCTGGATCGCCATCGCGCCCGGCAGCAGCGCATACTGCGCCGGCAGCAGCGTGTACCAGCCGGCCGCAAGGCCGTTGCCGCCGGCGAGCCAGACCCGGCTGCCAACCGCCAGCGCGCTGCTGGGCGCCGTGACCGATCCGGAGGCCGGCAGGATCGCATAGACCCCGGCCATGGTCAGGATGTTGTGCGAGCCGCCGCTGCCGACGACGAATTCCGACGCATAGAGATCGCCGCCGCCGCGGATGTCGGTGGTCGAGCCGGAGGCCATCGTCACCGACGGCGCGTCGAGCGTGATCTTCTTCTGCGGCGGAGCCGCGATCGTCACCGGCACGCCGCCGGCCGATGTCTGCAGCGCCCAGGTATCGCCGTTGAGCAGCACGCCGTAAGGCACAGTCAGTCCGTCACCGGACACCGACACAACCGCTTCGGCGCCGAGCGTGATCTCGTGCGACGCGGACAGCGTCAGGCTGCCGAACGGCACCCGGACGGTGCCGTAGATGTCGATGTCGGGTGCGCTTAACGTGAGACTGCCGCCGGCGGAAAGCGGCGCGGCGGCGGTGCCGTTCGGCAGCACCACGATCCGGTCGGCCGCGGTGATCGTGGCGATGGTCTGCGTCGCGGGATAGATCTGCGCCGCCTGCAGCGTCAGCGTGCCGTCGACATTGAGGAGAGGATTGGGGGTGAAATCGTTGCCGACCAGGCGGATGTCGCCGGCGATCAGCTTTGTATCGCCATAGCCCCGCGTCACGCCCGCTGTCACGTCGATCAGTTCGGCAGTCAGCGTCAGCGTGCCGCCGGCCGGCGCGGTGTTGGCGTTGACGTTACCACCGAGCGCAATATAGGCGGCGTTAATTTCCGCGCTGGCGCCGACCGAAGGGGCGGTCAGCCTTCCGATCGAGAGCGCCGCTCCCGGCAGGTTCAAATTGACACCATTGCCGAGCTTCACCCCAGGCAAATTGACCGCGCCGAAGCCGCCATTGTTGATGGCGTTGGCGGAAACCGAAACCGAAGCACCCGCAATATCCGCGATCTTGATCTTGGTCCCCGGTGTGTAGACGTAGGCGCTGGACGGCCCGGATCGGATGGCGGCGTAGAAGTACTTGTTGAGCAGCACCACCGCCTTCTCGGTGATCGCGGTGTTCTGCACCCAAGGTTTGATGCCATCCGGAGCCGGGGCATCCGCCGCCAGACCATTTACGATCTGCATCGACGCAGCCGTGAGAGTGCTCAGATTATTGATCGCAGAACGCATCGCCGCGGGCAGCTTGTAGGCGGTTGTGCCGTATTCGTCGTAGGGATCGAGATCGATCACAGCGGCGGCAGTCCCGAAAGCAGTCCCGCCGACAAAATTATACGTCCCGCTGGCCGCATTGGCGTAGTAGGCGCCGGTCGCGGGATCGTACGAATACTTGCCACCGGCCCCGACCAGCTTGAAGTAGCCGATATAGGTCGTCGTCGCGGTCGGCATCGAATTTTGTGCCGAGCCCAACACGGCGCCGTTCGTCAGCGTCAGCGTGCCGCCCGATGCACCCGCGCCGCCCGCCTTGGCCAGCAGCCCTGCATCAATGGTCGACCCCGCCGAAGTGCCGCCGGTCAAAGAGATCGTTCCGCCGTCGCTCGCCAGCAGTACCGTGGCATTGCTGCCGCGTGCGCGCTGCGGGTCGTCGATCACGCCGGCGGTGCCGGACACGTCGATCAGCACGCTGGCCTCGAGCGCCATCGCGCCAGTGAGGCTGACGGTGCCGCCATTCAGCACCGTGCCGGTGCGCAGACCCGTGGCGGGATCGGTGACGATCGCCGCGACGCCGCGCGCGGTGAGCCTCGCCCCGCCCGCCACGGTGAGCTTATTGGCATTGATGGTGATCACGCCGGCCGGCGCGTCGATGCTGCCCTTGATCACCGCCGCGCCGGTGTTGACCGCCTCGCCTTGGGTCAGCGTGATGCTGCCCTTGACGTCGCTCGCCAGCGTCGCGCCGCTGCCCAGCGTGATGGTCTTCGGGCTGCTGATGGTGAGCGACGCCGATTTGCGCGTCAGCCGATCGACCAGATCGAGCACGCGCAGCTTGCCCACCGCGGTGATCGGCATTCCGGTGGCAACCGAGGCATAGTCCGCGCCGAGCATATCGACGTTGACCGGCAGCTGACTGACCGTGGCGCCATCCGGAATCTCGACATCGCCGTCGGTGGCGACGTTCACCGCGCGAAACCCGCGGTCCGCCCACAGCATCGCCGGCAAATAGATCGTCGCCGGATCGGCCGGCTTGGTCCCGCCGACCTGCATATCGCCGAGCATCACGATGGAGATGCTGCCGCCGGAGCCGGCGGCATAGCCGCGCAGGTCCAGCGCGGCGAGGTCCGTCGTGACCAGGCTGACGATCTTGATCGCGCCGGCATCGCCGACCTTCAGCTTCGGCTTGCCGCCGACCTGGCGCAGCCAGCCGCCGCCGGAGACATCCAGCACCGCTGTCGCGGCGATCTCGACACCCCCGACGATTCCCACCTTGGTGGCGTTTTCGTTGACATCGAGCGTGATGCTGCCGCCGTTGACCTTCGGCGCCTCCGCCGCCGTGCCGCTGGTGAATTCGTTGAACCACAGGCCGCTGACATCCAGCGTGGCATGGGCGCCAATCGAGATGCCGTTATTGGATGTGACCTTGATGGTGCCGCCGGCAACGCGGATGCTGCCGTCGATCGACACGTTGGTCTGCGTGGTGGCCGACGGGCTCAAATTCTGAAAGATGTTCAGCGTGGCGCCCGGCGCCAATTCCAGCGCGGTGCCCGTCGCGACCTCGAAGGTCTTGTTATAGAACAGGTTGAACGTGCCGATGCCCGACTCGCTGAGCATGTCGGCGTCCAGATAGGTCGTCTTGGCGCGGTAGGGCTGTTCGACGGAGGTGTCGAAGAAGGCGGTCGACAACGCCGAGGCGACGGTGAAGCCGGCGGCCAGCCGGGCGGGATCGTTACTGACAATGATGTTGGAACTCAGCCAGCTGCGCTCCGGATCGCTGCCGCCGCCGAGCTGCAGCGAACCCGCGGTCGCAACGCTGCTGCCGGTGGCCTGCCGCGCGCCGGTGATGACGTGGCCGTCGATCTCGCCTTCCATCACCAGGCCCGCGCCATTGTAGATGACGATGCCGCCGGCGTTGCGGCCGTCGGTGTAGCCTTCCTCGAACCGGACGCTCTTGCTGCCGCGGCCCAGAATGCTGGTCCAGGTCTCCTTGATCCCCCAATGCGCATGATCGCGCGTGAACCCGCCGGCGAGGCCGACATAGACCTGATCGGGCATCGCGCTGCCGATGTTGTAGATCCTGCCGTCGGCGCCCAGCAATTGCGTGGTGGTGACGTAGCCCGAGGCATAGCGGACCGAGCCGCCGGCGACGTCCAGCACCGAACCGGCGCGGGTGATGATATCGCCGCCCGATTTCAGCGTGATCGAACCGCCCGTGGTGGACAACTCCG
The DNA here is from genome assembly GCF_014203125.1 of Rhodopseudomonas rhenobacensis. GTDB lineage: Bacteria > Pseudomonadota > Alphaproteobacteria > Rhizobiales > Xanthobacteraceae > Rhodopseudomonas_A > Rhodopseudomonas_A rhenobacensis. The sequence goes on along the minus strand of NZ_JACHIH010000019.1, from coordinate 56,614 downwards.
CCAGCGTGGTGGTGCCGGTGCCGATCCAGGCCGAGACGTCGCCGATCGGCGTGCCGACCCAATTGCCGACCTGATAGCTGCCGTCCTTGTTCTGGATCCACTGCACCCCGGCCATCGGGCCATCGGTGAAGGTGCCCTTGACGCGCTTGTCGATATAGATCGTCGCACCGCGCAGCCAGGAGTCGATATAAAGCACGCTGTCGCGCAATTCGTTGATGCGTAGTTCGGCGGTGACGGTATTGCTTTCCATGCTGAGCAACACGTTCTGCAGGCCGGCGACGCTGAGCAACGCGCCTTCGCCGATATAGATCCGGCTGCCGTCGACCACCTTTTCGCTGGAGGCCGGGACGGCGCCGAACTTCGGCAGGCTGCTGGCGACCGCCGTGATCGTCCCGGACGGCACCACGACGGTGGCGCCGGCCTCGATGTCGATCAGCTCGCCGCGCAGATCGACGCTGCCGGCGCGATAGCGGGTGGCGATGTTGGTCTGCTCGATGCTGCTGGTGTCGGTCAAATCCGGCCCCACGACGGTCGCGCTGGCGGAACCGAGGTTCACGGTGCCGCTCGACCACGAGAACATTCGCTGGCCGTCGCCATAGCCGAAGAAGCCCTGAGAATAGGCGTGCAGGATGATCGAGCCATCCTGGTTGTTGAGCGCGGTCGAGGCGATCAGCGCGCCGTTCTGGTTGATCTCGCGCGCCACCACCGAGATGTTGCCGCGGGCGGCTTCGACCACGCCGGTGTTGGTGACGCTGTAGCCGACGCTGGCGGCGCGGGCGTCCATCGCCGCGAGCACATTGGCCATGACGGGATTCTTGTTCCACCCCATCACCTCTCCTGAGAGGGCGTAGTATTGCAGCAGGAATCCGGTCGGCGACGACGCCGCGACGTCGAGACCGCGCAACGTGCTGGACTGGTCGGTGATCAGCGGATCGGCCAGCCAGACGTTCTCGCCGGCGGCGAGAATCGCCTGTCCGCCTGGGGTCCAGATGGTTCCGGCATTGACCACGTGCGGCGCGAACAGCATCGCCTTGCCGCCGACCTGGCTTTCGATCAGCGCACCGGCACGAACCACCACGTCGCCCGGCGGCGTCGCGTAGGCCACCGGCGCGTCGGTCAAGGTCGTGCTGGTGGGAGCGTCGCCGAATGTCGGAATCGAATTGTCGGCGCCGGACGAATAGATATCCGGAATGCTGAGCGGCTTATTGATCCCCGCCATGAACTGCGCATTGCTGAGACTCAGCGACGACGCCACCAGCGTATGCACGTCGACCTGACTCGAGCCGTCGAAAATGATGCCGTTGCGGTTGATGACATAAACCTGTCCCTCCGCGCCGATGCGACCGAGAATCCGGCTGGGCGCAAGGCTCGGATCGAGCACGCGATTGAGCGCGATCCAGTTCGCGACCTTGTCGCCGCCGGCGCTCTGGTTGAAGTACAGATCGGTGTCGCGGCCGACATTGAAGCTCTGCCAGGTCAGGATCGCCTTGGCCTCGGTCTGCTTGATCTCGACCTGGGTGCGGCCGCCGGACACCGCCTGCGTCGGCAGGTTGGCGCCTTGCCACAGACCCGCGCCGCCATCGGTCACGCTCGGCGTCGCGCCCGGCGCCATCACCAGGCCGCCCGGCGTCAAACCATTCGGCACGGCGCTGCTCGCCGCCATCGCGGCCGCACGCGCGGCGGTCTGCGCCGCACGCAGGCTCTGCACCGCCGCCGACGCACGCATCATGGCCTGCGACGCGGTCGCCGCCGATTGCTGCGCACTGGCCTGCGCCGCCGCGGCAGCGGCCGTGGCGGCCGTTGTCGTCGCCGAACCGCCACCCCCGAGACTACGCGCTTCCGCGCCGGCGATGAAGCCGAGCAGCAACGCCGCGGCACTGACGCCCACCAACAGCGATGCGCGACGAAGGCCGCGCGCGGAATACCGCGTTGCAGAGCGAACAGCGGTCAGGGGCAAGGACATCAGGAACCTCTACGCATCAGTTGTCGGCGGTGATCATGGGCCGCGTGCCCACGATCGACGGCACCGTCTCACTGAGTTGACCAACGGGATGGCCCGAGACTGACACGTCGGAAGTTGATTTATTTCAGCGTTAGCGTAGTCCGATGTCACACGGCTGTCGCATGGACTCAGCTCAGCAAAACGATCCCGCCCGGCAGCGACCGCACCCGGATCCCGAACGCCGCCTGCAGCCGCGGCACCACCTCGTCGAGCCGGTCGATGCGGAAATTGGCGAACACCTGGCGGCGCCCCAATTCTTCATTCATCACCACGATGCGTCCCGGCCGGTAGCGATTGACTTCATCGATCACCCGGGACAACGGATCGCTGCGAAACACCAGCATGCCCTGCTGCCATGCGGTGACGACGGCGAGGTCGGTAGCGACCACCGGCTGCAGCCCCTGTCCGTCATAACTGACCTGCTGTTGCGACTGCAGCGTCACCTCGGCTCCGCCATGCGCGACGACGACCTCTCCGGTCTTGCAGCTGATGCATCCGGACGCCGCGGTGCGACGGACGTTGAACGCGGCATTCCTTGCGGTCGCGCGCGCGCCACCGGCGAGCACCGAGACGTAGCGCCTCGAATTCCGCTCGGTCGCCACCGCCGCTTCGCCGGCAATCAGTTCGATCAGGTCGGTGTCCGCGGATGGCGGACGCAGCGCGATGCTGGTCTGGGTGTTCAATTCCAGCGCGACGTCGGCAACGCGGATCTCGCGGATCTCACCCTTGGCGGTGCGATAGTCGGACATCGCTTCGGTCAAAGACGGCCACAATCCGAGCGGCGGCTGCGCCACCACGATCGCGACGCCGGCCAGCGAAGCCGCCATCGCACCGCCGAGCAAGGCTCGGCGCCCGAGCAGGGTTTGCGATCGATGGCTGGCGATGCCCGCGGCGGCGGAGCGGGCCCGCGACAGTTCGGCCGCCGGACCCATCACGTTCCACAACAGCTTGGCTTCGCGAAAGGCCCGGCGATGCGTAGCACTTGACGAGCGCCAGCGCTCGAACTGCGCGAGGTCTGCAGTGGTGGCCTCTCCCGAAGTCAGCCGCGAGACCCACGCCTGCGCCTCACGCGAAACGGCGTCCGCAGCGGTGGCGGTCTCGGCAAGATCTCCATTCATCAGCGGAGACGTCCCGGATTACGAATCAGCACAGGAGCGATCATGACTACTCTTCTAATTCTCTGGGACCGAAAATTCTGACGACTTTCCGGTCGAGCCGCTGTCCGCAATGCGCCAGTGCCTTGCGCAATTCCCGATCGACCATGCGCACCGAAAGGCCGGTCCGCTCGCCGATTTCGCGATGCGGCAGCCCGTCGATACGGGCCATCATAAAAATCGCCCGCCGGCGTGGCGGCAGTTCGTCGAGCGCCTGGGCCAATGCGCCAATCTCCGAGCGGGCCGCGGCGAAGCGTTCCGGGTCGAGTTCGTCGTCTTCGAATTTCATCAGAGGATCGACCTCCGAATAGGCCAGGCGTCGTTTCTGCGACTCCCGCTCGTTGGCGGCGACGTTGAGCGCCATTCGAAACAGATAGGCCTCCGGACTGCGCAGCACGCCGGCGCTGCCGCCGCGCGCCAGCCGCAGCCAGGTCTCCTGCAAGATGTCGTTGGCAAGATCCGCCGAACGCAACCGCCGCGCCAGCCGCGCCCTCAGCTCATCATAGCGATCGACCAGCAGATCGCGCAGCGCTCCCCAACTGGTTTCGGTCATGGCGCGACGCCCGCGCGCCTGACCGGCCTGCAGCCGGCATTGTCCTGCGACGACCGCGACGCCAGGATCACGGTCGCAGGCTGCGGCAAATCCGCGGGCCGCGCCTGACCAACCGTGAGCGTTTCGAGTTGCGCCAAGATCGCCGCGTCGCGCCGACGATCGCCGGTGCTGTCGAGCAACAAGGACCGCTCGATGCTGCCGTCAAGCGCGATCCAGAGCTGCGCGGCGACGCGGGAGGCCGCGGCGCGGCCGCCGTCATATCCGCACATCGCCCGCACCAGCGCGACCTGCAGCGCCGCCGAAAACGACGCATAGCGATCTGTTGCGCGCTCCCCCGGCTCGCCGCCGGGGCCGCGGGACGGCAGCAGGGTGACGGCGCCGCGATCGAGATAGTGAATCTCGAGCCCGGTCTCGGCCAGCATCCGACGCAAGGCGATCGTCGGGTTCAACTCGCCGCTGACCGCGGTGGACCGACGGCCCGAGACGACGCCGTCGTCAGCCAGAATTTCCAGGCCGGTGCTCCTGGCATAGACCACCAGCGCATCGGCGAGGGATTGCGAGGGGATATCGAACCTGATCTCGTGACGCGGTTGCTGCGCCGAAGCCTGTTGGACGTAGGCAGGAGAAAAATGCGCCGCCGTCAGCCCCATCGCCAGCGAAACCCCGGAGGCGAACCGCCTGCGGCCAAGCCGATCCGATTGCACGCACGCTTCCCCGCTACGAAACTGAACAGGCGACTGGATCCCACAACCCGCGGATTCCGTGGACAAGACCGCCGACGACGCCGCGCGACCCGATCCATCCTGAAACGACGGCGCCGCTCCAGTTCGCGAGATCGGTAATTGAGCGCTATGACACTATCGTGAAGCCGCCCGTGCGCCTGAGCCTCAGGCGCAAGCTCAATTCGTGGTCGATGCCGCTACGCTCGGGGCTAACCAAGCGCCGCCGCGACGCCCTGGGGATGTTCTCCCCAGGGCGCGGTAGCGATGGTCCGATCAGCCGACGGCGTCGAACGCGGTCACCGGCAGGGCCTCGCCCTTCCACTTCTCCACGTCGCAAATCGCCGTGCCGGAAATCGTTGCCTGGGCAAAGCGCGAGGAGAGCGGCACGTCGAGGGTCAGCAGGTTCGGCGAGCCGTATTTGTCGAGAGCTCCCTTTTCCCCTGGCTTGGCCGGGTCGTACCAACCGCCCTCGTGCAGGCAGATCGTGCCTTGGAGGATGTCGGGCGTAACGATCGCACCGGCAAGCGTTTGGCCGCGGTCGTTGAACAGCCGGACGATATCGCCGCTCTTGATGCCCCTTTTCGCCGCGTCCTCGGCGTTGATGACGACGGGTTCGCGGTCGGCGACGGTGTAGCTCTTGCGCGTCTCGGTGTTGCACATCTGCGAATGCAGACGCAGCGGCGGGTGGGGAGAGATCAGCTGCAGCGGGAACTTGTCCGCCCCTTTGCTGCCTTTCCATTCCACCGGCTCGATCCAGGTCGGATGCGCCGGGCAGTCATCGTAGCCGAGCTTGCCGACGTAAGGAGAGACGAACTCGATGAGGCCGGAGGCGGTCGACAGCGGCTGCAGCAGCGGATCGTTGCGGAAGTCGGCCAGATGCACGAATTCGCCTTTGCCTGCAGGGAATTCGACGATCCCCTCGCCGGCCCAGAACTCGTCGAAGTCAGGCATCTTCACCGCCTTCGACTGCGCCTTGGCCGCGTCATAGAAGAACTGCACCCACTCCATCTCGCTGCGTCCCTCGGTGAAGGCCTGGCGGTGGCCGAGCCGGTCGGCGAGTTCGGTCAAGATGTCGTAGTCGGTACGCGACTTGAACAGCGGATCGACGGCCGCATGCGCGGCAGTGATCAGGTTGAGCGTTTGGCCGAGGTCGTTGCGCTCCAGATCGCTCGAAGCCGGCAGCACGATATCGGCGAAGCGGGCGCTCGGGCTCCACCAGGGATCCTGGACGATCACCACCTCCGGCTTGCGGAAGGCTTCGATCACCCGATTGGTGTCTTGATGATGGGTGAGCTGGTTGCCGCCCGAAGTATAGACGAGACGAATGTCCGGATAGGTGATCTTGCGCCCTTTGCACTCGATGGTCTTGCCCGGGTTCAAGTAAGCGTCCGACAGGCAGGCGATCGGGAACGGATTCGGCACCGCATTGGTACCGGGCGAGATGCCGCCGACCACCGGCATGGTGGGCCGCGGATATCCGCCGTCGGCATAGTGCAGGCCGAAGCTCACACCGCCGCCGGGAAGTCCCATCTGGCCGAGCATGGCGCCAAGCGCGACCAAGGCCCAAGGGGCCTGCTCGCCGTGATGCTGGCGTTGGGTCGACCAGCCTCCGGCAATGGTGGTGCGGGTGCCCGCCATCTTGCGGGCGAGACCGCGGATCGTGTCGGCCGGAATGCCGGTGATGCCCGAAGCCCACTCGGCGGTCTTCGGCGTGCCGTCCTTGGCGCCGGTGAGATAGGGCTCGAAATCCTTGAAACCCTTGGTGTAGCCCTCGATGAACGCCTTGTCTTGGAGGTTCTCGGTGAGCAGCGTGTGCATCAGGCCGAGCGCCAGCGCGACGTCGGTGTTGGGCCGGATCGGCAGCCATTCGCAGCCGAGCTCCTTCACGGTCTCCGACTTCATCGGGTCGATCGCGATGATCTCGATGCCGCGCTTCTTCGCCTCGTACCAGGCGTGCGTGGCGTAGCGGCCGGACAGGATGCGGGTGGTGGCCACCGGATTGCAGCCCCACAGCACCATCAGTTTGGCGTTCTGATGGATCACCGGCCAGTCGCTCGCTGCGGCCGGACTCGACCAGGCAACCGCCGGCAGGATCTCCGAGATGGCTTGGTTCGAGTAGTTGCCGAAGAAGGTCGACGACCCGCCGAAGCCGTTGAGGAAGCGCTGCAGCAGCGCCTCGGTGCGATAGAAATGCGCGTGGTTCGAGGCCCAGGAGCTCTTGCCGCGGTGCAGCGAGGCGTTGCCGAATTTGGTCTTGATCCGCTGCATTTCCTCGCTGACGATCTTCAACGCGTCGTCCCAGCTCACCTCGACGAAGTCGCGGCTGCCGCGGTCGGTCCGATCGCTCTTCTCGCGATTTTTCAGGAATTCGCGGCGGATCATCGGCGCCTTGACGCGCGCCTTGTTGTAGAGCCGGTCCGGCATGTCGCCGAGCAGCTTCCAGGGTTCGCCGTCCTGCTTCAGTTGCTCGACGCCGACGACCTTGCCGCCCTTCTTCACCAAGAACATCGGGCCGATCGAGGTGTTCACAAGCACGCGGCCGTCGACGACGCCGCCGGAGCCGGAGGCGCCGCGCGCGAGGTGGGGAAACATCGCCAGTCCGACCGCGCCGGGAATGATACTGCGGATAAACGTACTACGTGTGATCGACATTGCTGGTCCTTTCGTCGCCCGCCGGTCGCTCGACCGGCCAGGCCTGTGGTTCATCTCTGGTCCGGATGATGCCCGCGGGCGCGTCCGGCTGATTGTCGCGAAGATCGTCGTGGTCCGACGATCATGGCTGTGCGTCGCGGCACCTCCTGTGATTTGAGAGCTGCGCGCCGAGCCACCGCGCAGCACGCGCCGTCGGCGGCATCGCCAGCGGCTCACGCGCCACGAACAGGGCTTCGACGCCGGCGGCCCGCGCTGCGGCGAGGCCATCACGGCCGCGCACCATGAGCGCCGTCGCCCAGGCGTCGGCCACGATGCAGGTCGAGCCGAGCACGCTCACCGAGGCCGGCGCAGCGGCGACGGAGCGCCCGGTCGCCGGATCGATGGTGTGGCCGCCGTTCGCATCGCAGCGGCGATTGTTGCCGGAGGTCGCGACCGATCGCTCGATCAGGTCGATGTGGCCGATCACGGCACGGCGGCCGATCGCGGGCGCCTCGAGGCCGATCGCCCACGGCCGGCCGTCGGGCTGCACGGCGCCGGCGCGAAGTTCGCCGTCGAGCGCCACCAGATGCGACGGAAAGCCGGCCTCGGCGACGAGACGGGACAGTTCGTCGACCGCCCAGCCCTTGGCGATGCCGGCGAGATCGAGCGAGACGGCGGCGCGCTTGCGGATCCGCCGAGCGCCGAGATCGAGCTCGATCGTCTCATGCGCTGGAACGATCCGATCCCGCGCGACGCCGCTGCCGCTCCATCCCGCGCCGAAACCACGGGCTGCTACCTCGGCGGCGAGCCCGACGTCGAACGCCCCGCCCGAGCGACGCCCGATGTCGAGACCGACGGCAAGGACTTCAGCCAGATCGCGCGACACCGATTGCCACGCATCGCACGGCGCCCGGTCGAAGGCAGAAACCTCGGAGTCGTCGCGGAAGCGGGACATCGATGTTTCGATCGCGGCGATCCGGGCTGCAAGCCCCGCCACAAGATCGGACAAGTCGCGATGCTCCGGCGCCCAAAGCGTCACCGACCACCGCGAGCCCATCGCCTTTCCGGAGACGACGCGGCGCGTCAGCGATCCTCTGACCAGCGGCGCCGGCACCGGACGATCGGTCGGAGCAACGGCCTCGCGCGCGTGACCGAGCGCGGCAAGCAGCCGCTCGACCCAGGCGGCATAGTCCGGTTCGGAGCGGCGATGGATCCGCGCCAGCGGCAGCATCGGCTTGGCGCCCGTGGCCAGCAATGCAGCGTCGACCGCTTCGGCAAAGCCGCAGAAGGCTTTGGCCTCGCGGTCGCCAAATCCGAGCACGGCGAAGGCCGGTGGCAGGATCGCCTGCGGCAGCCGCGCGAGAAACCGATCGGCGGAGCCCGGCGGCTCGCCGACGCCGTGGGTCGCGGTGAGCACGATGAGCCGCTCGGCTGTCGGATAGTCCGAGGCAAGGCTGTTCATCGCCGCGAGATCGACGCGGTGGCCGGCCTCGGTCAGCCGCGCCGCCAGCCGCTCGGCGAAGCCCCAGGTGGTGCCGCCCTGGCTGCCGACGAGAATGATAGTATCAGCCTTGGCCGCGGCGCCGCTGACGACGGGCCGTCGTCGCCGGATCGCGATCCCGCCGGCAGCGAGGCCGGTCAGTCCGAGCAACGCCACTGCGGCGGCGGCGAGACCGAAGATGATAGCCAGCGCCGTCATGCTGCGCCCGGCGTGCAAGCGCAGGATTGCGGCCGTCAGCCGATGCATCACCGGGCGCTCGCTCGCCGCCGCAACACGACCGCTCACCGGATCGATCCAGGCGAAGCGATCGGCGGTCGCCAGAAAATAACCGTCATCGGCATCGTCGGCGCGCGGCAGCACCAGTTCTTCGAGATCGCCGACCGCCACTGCCGCGAGCGCCGCGACCGCGCCGACCGGCAGCCGGTCGCCCTCGGCGAAGGCGGACGGAAACGCCGGGCGCACGCCGTCGACGGGAAACATGGCGGCGGCGGCAAGCCCGAGCCCGGTCGCCGCGGACACGACAAACGGCAGCGCGAAGGTCAGGCCGAGGCTGCGATGCAGCCGCCGCAGCGCCCCGCCGCCGCGTTCGCCACGCCAGATCCGTGCGAGGCCGGTTGCGGCGAGCAGCAGGCCGGCGAAGGTGGCGAGCGCCAGGATGAGGCGACCGGGGTCGCCGGTCATCAGCGTGCGGTGGATCTCGGTCACGGTCCGGATGGTGTCGCCCGCCTCGGCGACCGGGCGAAGCGAGAGATCGGCCGGGTCGATCGTGGCGCGACGGCGCGGCGTCGCGAATTGTGCGACGATCGTGCCCATGGGCGTCACCGCCAGCCGTTCGAGTGTGCCGTGGCGTGCAAGGCCCGCAGCGAGGTCGGCGACGCTGAGCCCGGCGGGCGCCGCGGCTGGTTGGGTCGCGTGCGCCCGCAGAGCATCGACCGCAAGCAGGACGCCGGTGACGGCGAGCACCACCAAAAAGGGACCGGCGAGGCAGCCGAGCCAGAGGTGATATCGACGCGCCGGCATCTGCGATCCCCCGGGTTACATGTCGAAGCGAAACCGCGCGATGAGGCCGCGTCCGGTCGCATCGCGACCGGCGGCGGCTGGTTCGAGCGGGATGATGATTTCGGCGGGATCGTCGGCGATGTTCTCCGCCGCCGCATCGACGCGGAGCTGAAGGCCGGCACCGATCAGGGCGTCGGCGACTTCAACGCTGACGTCGAGCCCGCGTCCGGAGCCGACGGACGCCCCGGTGATGCCGTCGAGCGCCACGCTCTGCGGACCGACCGCGCGCATCCAATGCGACAGATGCGGATAGTATTGAACCTTGTCGCCGAAGATCTGCACCGTCGCCATGAAGTGCCCCTTGGCGTCGGTCACATAGACGGCGAGATAGGCCGGATTGCCGGAGTAACGCTCCATCGTCGCCCGGAGCCGCAGCCGCGCCGCCTCGGCCGGAGGCACGGCCGCGAGGCCAAGGGCCGAGCCGAGCACCACGACAGCCAACAAGCGCTTCAGCCGGACCGAACCGGGATGACCGGCAATGGACATGGTCTCACCTCCACAATCGGGCGGCCGGGAGCGGCAAACCGCTCCCGGAAACAGATTGGGATCAACCGTTTTTCGGCTGGTCGAACACCGACACCTTGGGCAGCTCGCCCTTGAACAGCTCGACGTCGGCCATGCAGGTATGCGCCGAGGTGGCCATCGCGAGCCGTGAGGTCGGGATGTCGAGCGTCAGCACGTTGACGTCGCCGTATTTGCACAGCGCGTTCGGCTCGTTGGCCTTCACCGGATCGTACCAGCCGCCTTCCTGCAGCTGGATCACGCCGGGGCGGATATCGTCGGAGACGACGGCCCCGGCGAGACACTGGCCGCGATCGTTGAACACGCGCACCACATCGCCGGCCTTGATGCCGCGCGCGGCGGCGTCGCGGGTGTTGATCGTGCAAGGCTCGCGCCCCGCGGCGGCATAGATCGCCCGCACCTTGGTGCCGTTCAACTGCGAATGCAGCCGGTAGTCCGGATGGTTCGAATTGACGTGCAGCGGGTACTTCTTCTCCTTGGCTCCGAGCCATTCGACCGGCTCGAGCCAGGTGGCGTGCGGCGGGCAGTCGTCATAGCCGAACTTCGCGATGGTCTTGGAGAAGATCTCGATCTTGCCGGACGGCGTCGGCAATGGATTGAGCAGCGGATCCTCGCGGAATTGCGCGTACTTGGTCCGCCGCACGTTCTTCTCCGGGGTGGCGAATTCGACGATGCCGGCTTTCCAGAACGCATCGAAATCCGGCATCGGAATCTTCTTGGCCGTGGCCTGCTCCAAGGCCGCGGCATAGACCTGCTTGACCCGGTCCAGTTCGGTCTTGCCGTCGGAAAACTCCGGCTCAATGCCGAGCTTCTCGGCGAGCATCTGGAAGATGACGTAGTCCGACTTCGCCTCGTACAGCGGCTCGATCACCTTGCGCACGGCGAAGTACGCCTTGCGGGTGACGACGCCGAGCCCCTCGATGTCTTCGCGCTCGAGCCCGGTCGCCGCCGGCAGCACGATATCGGCGAAGCGCGCCGAGGCGGTCCACTGGAAGTCCTGCACGATGACGGTGTCGAACTTCTTCCAGGCCGCGACCTGACGGTTGCGGTCCTGATGGTGATGCAGCGGATTGCCGCCCACCCAATAGGTCATCTTGACGTCGGGATAGATGAAGGTCTTGCCGTTGTGCTCGTAGGGTTTGCCGGGGTTCATCAGCATGTCGACGATGCGGGCGACGGGAATCGTCTCGGCGCCCTTCTCCTTCGGCCAGGGCATCGTCTCCTTGCGTTTGCCGGCCTGCATGGTGGTCGACAGCGCCGGGCTATCGGCCTGCGGCGCGCCGGCATTGTCGAGATGGTAGCGCTGGCTGAAGCCGCCGCCGGGCAAGCCGATCTGGCCGATCATCGCCGCAAGCGTGACGAAGACCCACGGGAACTGCTCGCCGTGCTGCTGGCGCTGCGGCGTCCAGCCGGAGACCAGCATGGTGCGGCCCTTGGCGAAGCGACGGGCGAGCTCGCGGATGGTCTCGGCCGGGATCTCGGTCTTTTCCGCCGCCCATTCCGGCGTCTTCGGCGTGCCGTCAGGCTTGCCGGTCACGTAGTCGAAAAAGACCTCCCAGCCGGTGGTGTAGTCGGCGAGGAATTTCTTGTCGGCGAGGTTCTCGGTGATCAGCACATGGGCGATGCCGAGCGCGAGCGCCACGTCGGAATGCGGCCGCACCGGCAGCCATTCGCCGTTGAGGAGTTTGCATCCCTCGGTCTTAATCGGATCAATGAAGATCGCCTTCTTGCCGGCCTTCTTCATCGCCTCGAACCAGCCGTATTCGCCGTGATCCGGCACGTTGGTGGAGATGTGATTGTCCTTGAGCGGATCGCAGGCCCAGAACACGATGAGGTCGGTGTTCTCGAGGATGGTCTGGTGCGAGGTCTGCGGGCCCTCGGCGTCGATCTGGCCGAGCACGTAGGGCATGATCGCCTCGAGGCCGGCCTTGGAGTAGTTCGACGACGAGCCGACCGAACCGCCCATCAGGTTGAAGAGCCGGCGCAGGCCGGTCTGCGAGTTGAACAGCCGGCCGAAATGGCCCCAGCCATAGGAGCCGGTGTAGATCGACCACGGTCCCATCGCGGCGCAGCGCTTGATCTCGGCGGCGACGAGGTCGAGCGCCTTGTCCCAGGACACCCGGACGAAGTCATCGCGGCCGCGGGTCTCGGGTTCGGCGCCGGGGCCTTTTTCGAGCCACGACCGCCGCACCATCGGATAGCGGATGCGCGAGGGCGAATAAGCGAGGTCGACGGCGCCCTCGATGGTCGCGATCGGGTGGGGATCGCCCTCCCACGGCCTCACTCCGACCACCCGGCCGGCCTGCACCTTGGCCCAGAACGCACCGAAATTCGAACAACTCAAAATCTCGCCATCGGGCGTCGCAGCGCTCGCGAGGTTGATGCCGAACAGCGGCGACAACGCCGACGAGGCGGCAAGCGTACTTGCCGCGGTGAGGAAGCGACGGCGGGAGAGAGCGTGGGTGGCAGGCTGGGACATCTTGCAACTCCTTGGAGTGAAACGGGCCGTCAGGTGCGGCCGAACAAATTCGGGGGGCGCCGCGCGTCGCGCGCGAAACGGGAAAGCGCGGTCATGATGAGCTCCGGCTCAGGCGGAAACAGTATCGAGGGCGACGTCATCGAGCAGACGAACCAGGATGCGGGCGAGCGCGGCGTAGAAGCCGGTCGGATCGTGCAAGGTTACGGCCTCGGCGAAGCCCGGCGTCCATTCGGCGAGGCGTCGGCGCAGCGACGCGATCGCGGGCCGCTCGTCGAGATCGACGAGGCTTGCCTCCAGCCGGATGAACTGCTCGAGCAGCGACAGTTCGACGGCGAGGTGATCCGGCGGCTCGGCGCAGTTTTCGGTCAGGCAGAGCCCGTGGGCGGTCAGCATTTCGCTCATCACCGCGGCCGGCTCCTGGAACAGTCGGCCCTCGCCGCGATGCGCCGATTCGATCGGCAGCGTCTCCGGGGTCGGGCCGAGGCCGAGGAAAAGCCGGCAGAACACGCTGTTGAGCCGCGACGTCGCAGCCGCCGCATCGCCGGCCGACTTCACCGCAGCGATGGCGGCGCGCAGATCGACCGCGTGCCGCGGGTCGCAGTCCAGCGCCTGCAGCGCGTCGAAGCGTCCGCGTTCGAACAGCGCGGCGATCTCGACCTCATCGAGCGGCGCGCCGAACAGGCGGGCGAGTTCGGCAAAGCAATCGGCGGACTGAAACGGATCGGCGGATTTGAACTTCATCGAATGATCTCCGGGAGAGAGCCCCCTGGCCGCGTGGCGAACACGCCACGCGGCAACACTTCGGTCAGTGACCGCCCGCCACGTCCTGGGCATGGTTCTGAAGGTAGGCCTGCAGGAAGCGCACTTCGTCTTCCTCGAGCGAGGTGTTGGCCTTCATATCGTTGACGATGCCGACCCACTGGTTTGCCGGGAAATGGCCGGGAGGAGCCGGCGAATGACAGGCGCCGCAGGACGCGTCGAACATTTCCGCGCCGTAGGCCCACAGCGCTTTTTGGTCGGCGGTGAGATTGGCCTTCGGCATCCACAGCACGATCGAGGCCTCTTTCCAATCGAGGTCGGTCTCGTCGTCGTGGCGGGTCGACTTCACTTGCGCGGTCTCAGCAAGCGCCGCAGAGACCGCCGCGAGCATGATCCGCTTGCCGGGCAGCGCGACGATCAGCCGCTCGGCGCCGGCCTGCTGCCAACCATCGATGCGGACTTGAGCCAGATCGCCCGAGAGCTTCAGCACGGTGACGGGCGCGGCCGGCAGGATGCGTCCTTCACCCGAACCGCCGGCGGCGGCCTTGTCGAGATCGCCCCAGGCCGGCGAGGTGGTGAGCGCAAAGCTCTTCTCTGCTTTGCCGCCGTCCTTCAGGCCCGCGGCTTTGAGGTCCTTCATCTTGGAGCGGAAGCCGCCCGACATATCCGGCAACTTATGCGCGATGCCCTTGTGACAGTCGATGCAAGTGCCGCCTTCCTTGAAGGCCTTCTGCATTTGCTTGGAGGCTTTCGGCCGCTGATGGGTGAAATCCATCGCCTCGAAGGAGTGGCAGTTGCGGCACTCCCGGCTGTCGGACGCCTTCATGCGCGCCCACTCGTGTTTGGCGAGTTCGAGGCGCTTGCTCTCGAATTTTTCCGGCGTATCAATCACGCCGGTGATCTTGCCCCAGACCTCCTTGGAAGCCTGGACCTTGCGAATGATCTTGTGGGTCCAATCTTTCGGCACGTGGCAGTCCGAACAGACCGCGCGGACGCCGGCGGGGTTCGAGTAATGGATCGTCTTCTTGTACTCCTGAAAGACATTGTCTCTCATCTCGTGACAAGACGTACAGAACTCTAAACTAGAGGTCGCTTCCATGGCGGTGTTGAAGGCCCCCCATCCGACCACGCCGACGATCACGCCGATCAAGCCGGCGGCTCCGAGGGCGACGGGCTTCTTCATGAATCGGACGACTGCGATGAAAGGGTTTGCCATTTCCGTACCGGTCGATATCTGTGGATCTGCCTAGTGCGGAAAAACTAGCGGCGCGGTGTAAACCAGCTCCGGGCGAAACGTGAACGGCCCGAACTCAATTGTGAACGAATTGAAAACAGCGAAATGCGAAACGAGGGCGCCCTGCAATCAAGCGACGTGGTGATCGCAATCGTCGATGACGAACCGCTGATCCAGTCGACCCTCGTCAGCTATTTCCAGAACGCCGGCTTCGCCGTCCGCAGCGCCGAAACGGCCGACCAGCTGCGGCGGCTGATGGCGCGGGAAAAGATCGACTTCATCCTGCTCGATATCCGGCTGCCCGATGGCGACGGCCTCACCCTGATGCGCGAGATCCGCGCCGACAGCGACGTGCCGGTCATCCTGATCACCAGCCGCGCCGAAGAGGCCGACCGCATCATCGGCCTCGAACTCGGTGCCGACGACTATGTCACCAAGCCGTTTTCTCCGCGCGAAGTGCTGGCCCGCGTGAAGACGGTGCTGCGCCGGACCCGCGCGGTCACCGATCCGGGGCGCGGCAAGCGATTGCGACGGTTCGCCGGCTGGTGTCTCGATCTCGAGAATCACCGGCTGACCTCGCCTGCCGGCGAGTCGATGCGGCTGACCTCGGCAGAGTTCGAACTGCTGGCGGCCCTGGTCCGCCACCCGGGGCGCATCATGAGCCGCAACGATCTGCTCGATGTGATGAGCAGCCGCGAGTGGGATTCCAACGATCGCACGGTCGATGTGCTGGTCGGCCGGCTGCGCCGCAAGATCGAGGCCGACCCGGGCAAGCCGCAGATCATCGTGACAGAATACGGTCTCGGCTACGTCTTCGCCGAAAAGGTCGCCTGATAGGCGCGATCGATTGCGGCGCGATCCTTGGCGACCGCGTTGCTCCCGACGCACGCAAGCTCGTGCTCCGCATAGACCGCGAAAGCCGCGAAATGCGTTCGACCGAGGGTTGCAAGGCGCTCCGCGGCCGTGACGATGGCGCCGTCTTCCGCCACCGCGCGTTCGAGCGTCGCGGCGGCCGCGGCCAGATCGTCGGCGCCGATATGCGCCGCGGCCCCCCTGAGGCGATGCGCGAGTAAGCGCGCCTGGTCGTGATCGCCATGGCGCACCGACGCGACGGTCTCGGCCAGCAGCGGCGGCTGCGACGACAGATAAAGCGAGACCAGCTTGCGGGCGCCGTCGACGCCGAGATCGCGCGCCTGCTCGCCGATCGCACCCAGGCTCTCTCGCCGTGTTGCGCGCCGCGACGATCGCAGGCCGATGGCCCCGGCAAGCGCGCAGAACAGGTCTTCGCGATGAAACGGCTTTTCGAGCCGGCCGTCGAAACCGGCGTCGATGTCGTCCGGCGACGCGCCGCCGGCGGAAACCGCCAGAACAGGCACCACCGCCCGCGTGGGATGGCCACAGGCGCGGATCTGCCGGCAGGCACTGGTGCCGTCGAGACCCGGCATGGCGAGATCCATCAGGACGACGTCGAAATCCTCCGCGCCGGCCGCCGCGACCGCGTCGCCGCCGGTCTCGACGTGGCGGACCCGATGCCCGTCGCGCTCGAGCATGGTACGGACGATCAGGGCATTGACCGGATTGTCCTCGGCGACCAGCACATGAAGCTTGGGCAGTTCGTCCGCGAGTTCATCCACGCCGTCGGCGACGGGCGCCGCGTCGTTCTCCCCCAGGGCCACCGGAAACAGCACCGTGAAGCTGGTGCCGTGACCGACCTCGGTCTGCAGATCGATCTCACCGCCGAGCGCATCGAGAAGTCCCCGGCAGACCGCAAGGCCGAGCCCCGAGCCGCCGAACCGCCGGGCGACCGATCCGTCGGCCTGGGAGAACGGCTCGAAGATGTGTGCGAGCGCGTCGCGCGCAATCCCGATGCCGGTATCGGCGACGGTGATGTGCAGCAGGTCGGGTCGCCCGGGCTCGCCGGCGACAGTAAGACGAACCCCGCCCTGCTTGGTGAATTTCGCCGCGTTGCCGAGCAGATTGAGCAGGATCTGGCCGAGCTTGCCCGCGTCACCGCAGAGCATCTCGGGAAGCTCCGGATCGATGTCGACCGTGAAATCCAGCCCCTTGCGCTGCATCGACGAGCGGATCGTCGCGTCGACCATGGCGATGCGTTCCCTGAGCGAGAACAGCGCGGTGTCGACCCGAATGCGACCGCTCTCCAAACGGGTGAAGTCGAGAATGTCGTCGAGGATATCGCGCAACAGCCGACCGGACTGATCGAGCGCCTGCACCCAGGCGCGCTGCTCGTTGCTCACCCGACTTTGCGCAAGCAGCTGGACGGTTCCGAGAATCCCATGCAGCGGGGTGCGGATTTCATGGCTCATGTTGGCGAGGAATTGCGACTTGGTCCGGCCGAGCTTTTCCGAGTGTCGGACCATTTCGTCGCGGGTCTGGTCGATCCGCACTCGCATGCGACGCGCCTCGAGCGCCTCCAGGCGGAATCCCTCGAGCGCCCGGATGATGGCGCTCGGTTCGTCATTCCATCGTGGCACCTGGATCGGCGTGTCGAGGTCGCCCGCCCGCAGGGTGGCGAGCGCGGCCTCGATGTTGCGCATCGGGGCCGACAGCCGGGTCCGGACGAAGGTCAGAGAAATGAAGCCGAGCACGCCGACCAGCACCAGGACGGCGGTTGATATAGCGCCGGTGCGAAAGGCTTCCGCACGGCTGTTGTCGGCCTGCCGGGTTTCGAGGTCGAGCGCATGGCTGCCGACCCCGAGAATCGACGAATAGGCGGAGACACAGTTCTCCGACCAGGCCGCGGCGTCGAAGGCCGGCCTTCCGGAGCCCGACAGGCCGTCGAGTGTCCTCGTCATGACGGCCTGCGCCGCCTCGGTGCGTCTCAGGCCTTCGGCGACGAGCGGGGCAAATCCGGTGGCTTCAGGCAATTGCAGGGCGATGCGCTGCATCTGCGTCCACAGCGCGGCATAGGCGCCGATGTCTTCACGCCAGCGGTCGCGCTCGGCCGGCGTCAGCGGCGTGTCGAGTTGCACCGCCGGGCGGAACGCCGAGCATTGCCGCGAATAGCGGTCCCGGATGGTGAAAGACATCTGCCGGATGGCGACGAGCTCGCCGAGCTCCAGATCGTGGGCGCGCAATTGCCGGCCGACCGAAGTGCCCAAGGCGTCGATCGCGGCGGCGAGATCATACACCGCCATGCGCCATGGCTCGATGCGGGTGGCGTCGCGGGCCGCGCGTGGCAGCGCGGCCTCGGCGTCGACATAGCGCCGCGCCGCCTGGAACGCCGCTCCCGCGCGGGACAGCCGGGCGATCAGCCGGTCCCGATCGGGCAGCGCGGAGGCGGCGAGCGCGGCCTGCGCCCGCTGCCAGGCGTCGACCATTTCGCCGAGACCGAGTTCGACGCCGGCGCTGGGATCATCATCACGCAACAGCGCGACGCCCACCGAGCCGATCTCCAGGCGAACCTCGGCGGTCGATTGGAAAACCGTGCGATCGAGAGTCACGAGATCGACGACCTCGCGCGCGCGAAAATCATTCCGCCAAGCCGAGACCGCGAATTGGGCGGCGGTGCCGAGGATCACCAGGACGGCGATCCAGTAAAGCATCAAAACCGAGCGCGCGACGGAATTGCGGAAGACGAAACTGCGGAACATACGGCGAGCCCCCATCGGTAACGGCGGCTGCGACGGCGGCAAGCTCTTTTCCGAGGACGGCTGATCCTACAAAGCGGGGAACCCGTTACCATGATCGAGGTCAAGCCGACGAAGGATCAGGCGGACCTCGGTTTGTCATTTCCGGACGCAGGAAAACGGGCCATTTCGGACCCTGTTTTGGCAATTTCTTCGATGATTTTCAGGTGATTGGTGGGGGAAGAAGGACTCGAACCTTCGAAGTCATAAGACGGCTGATTTACAGTCAGCTCCCTTTGCCACTCGGGACACTCCCCCGCTTGACGTGCCGGCCGGCCATCGCAATGCCCGGATCGGCGACGAAAGCGAAGCCCGCTAGCGGGCATCCAATCTTGGCGCGGTTATGGGCGAACCCCGCCCCCAAAGTCAACCGATGCGACGGCGAATTTCGGGGAGCCAGAGCGGCATCGGTCGAATTGCCAAGCCGAGGAGCCCGTGAGACAAGCCGGGATGACTGATTTCGAGCGAAAGCCGCGTTTTGGACGTGGTCCCAACAAAGCCCGCAACCCCAAGGAAGCCGGCGGGCAACCCTGGCGCGACCGCGACTCCCGCCCCGACGGCCCCGCCATCCTCTATGGCTGGCATACCGTGGTGGCGGCGCTGGGCAATCCGCAGCGCACGATTCGCAAATTGCTGCTCAGCGAGAACGCCGCCCGCAGGCTCGCGGACGAGAACATCGACACCCGGGTGACGCCGGAGATCGTCCGCCCGAGCCTGATCGACCAGCGGCTCGGCCCCGACGCGGTGCATCAGGGCCTGCTCGCCGAAGCCGACCCGCTGGAGCCGCCGGAGCTCGACACCCTGCCGCAGCAGGGCATCGTGCTGGTGCTCGACCAGATCACCGACCCGCACAATGTCGGGGCGATTCTGCGCTCGGCGGCGGCGTTTGCCGTCAAGGCGATCGTCACCACCGCCCGGCACAGCCCGGAAGCCACCGGCGTGCTGGCGAAATCCGCCTCCGGCGCGCTGGAGCTCGTGCCGATGGTCACGGTGCAGAATCTGGCGCGTGCGCTGACCGACTTGAACGACCGCGGCTTTCAGACCGTGGGCCTCGACAGCGAGGGCGGCGACGACCTCGCGACGATTCCGCTCACCGCGCCGCTGGCGCTGGTGCTCGGCGCCGAGGGCAAGGGGCTGCGGCAGCTGACGCGGCAGACCTGCAGCGCGCTGGCGCGGCTCGACATGCCGGGCGAGATCAAGAGCCTCAACGTCTCCAACGCCGCAGCATTGGCGCTCTATATCGGGGCGAGCCGGCTCGGGTTGATGAAGGCCGGTTAGCGTTCAGCCGCTTCCTCTTAGGCGAGTCATTCCGGGGCGCGAGCACTTGCGAGCGAACCCGGAATCTTGCCTCGGGGAAGGCTTGTGCTCGCTGCGGGATTCCGGGTTCGTGCGCAGCTTACGCTGCGCCCGCCCCGGAATGACAGCCTGGGAATCTTGAAGCGCATCAATCCAACTCAAAAATCTCTACCTTACGAACTCGCCGCCGAGTTCGTCCTCGATGTGACTCCGGATGATGTCGTCGAAGGTTTTTTCCGCGGTGGTGAAGCCGAGCGCTTTTGCGCGGTCGGTGGAAAAGTCGCGCGGCCAGCCGGCGACGATGCCGATGATCGCCGGATCCGGCTCGCGCCTGATCCGCGCCACGACGCCCGGCCCCGCCACCCTTTGCAGCGCGGCGATCTGCTCGCCGACCGTCACCGACAGCCCCGGCATCGACAGATTGCGCCGCGGCCCGATCGTCGCCAGATCCATGGTGGCGGCGTGCAGCAGGAAGCCTACCGCGGAGCGCGGCGAGGCGTGCCAATGCCGCACGTCATCGGACACCGGCAGCACCGCCTCATGCCCGGCCAGCGGCTCGCGGATGATGTTGGAGAAGAACCCGGACGCCGCCTTGTTCGGCGTGCCCGGGCGGACGCAGATCGTCGGCAGCCGGATGCCGATGCCGTCCAGAAATCCCTTGCGGCTGTAGTCGGCCAGCAGCAATTCGCAGATCGATTTCTGGGTGCCGTAGCTGGTCAGCGGGGTGTGAAAGAACTCGTCGCCGATCTTGTCGGGGAACGGCGCGCCGAACACCGCGATCGACGAGGTGAAGACCAGCCGCGGCCGGTAGCCGTCGCCGATGGCGCGGATCGCCTCGATCAGATAGCGGGTGCCGTCGAGATTGATGCGGTAGCCCTTGTCGAATTCGACCTCGGCCTCGCCGGACACGATCGCCGCAAGATGGAAGATCACCTCGGGGCACGACGCCACCAGCGGCGCGGCCCCCAGCGGATCGGCGAAATCCGAGGTGACGATGGTGACCGGGATCGTCGCATCGAGCGGCTTCGGCGCCGCCACCACGTCCTGCAACGTCAACCCGCTGATCGCGCGGTCGCCGAGATGACCGTCGCGCAGTAGCCGCTCGGTCAGTTTGCGCCCGACCATGCCGGCGGCGCCGAGAATGAGGATGTGCAAGACGTCGCTCCTGTCGTGACCTTCGATTTCTTTTGGCTCAGACTCTGAGTTCGTCATTCCGGGATGCGCTTCAGTCGGCGACAGCCGGCTGGAGTGCAGGCCCGGAATCCATATTCCCTGTGGTGGTTATGGATTCCGGGCTCGCTCACAGCTATCGCTGCTCGCGCCCCGGAATGACAGCTGCCGATGTCGGATCGCATTGCGACGAATGAGGGGTTGCAGCAAGCTACTCCTTCACCGCGCCGGTCATCGCCGACACGTAGTGCTCGACGAAGAACGCGTAAAGGATCACCAGCGGCAATGACCCGACCAGCGCGCCGGCCATCAGCGAGCCCCATTTGTAGATATCGCCGTCGACGAATTCGTTGACGATCGCCACCGGCACGGTCTTGTTCTGGGTCGATTGCAGGAAGGTCAGCGCGTAGATGAACTCGTTCCAGCACAGCGTGAACGAGAAGATGAAGGCCGAGATCAGCCCCGGCACCGCCAGCGGCACCACGATGCGGGTCAGGATCTGCCAGCGCGAGGCGCCGTCGATCAGCGCGCATTCCTCCAGTTCAAACGGAATGGTCTTGAAATATCCCATCAACAGCCAGGTCGAGAACGGGATCAGCAGCGTCGGATAGACCAGGATCAGCGACAGCGGCGAGTCGAACAGGCCGTAGGCCTGGATCACCGAGGCCAGCGGAATGAACAGCACCGAGGGCGGCACCAGATAGGCCATGAAGATCAGCGCGCCGACGGTCTGCGCGCCGCGAAACCGCAAGCGCACGATAGCGTAGGCCGCGAGCACCGAAGCGATGATCGACAACGTGGTCGCGGCTGCCGCGACATACATCGTATTCCACAGCCAGCGCGGATATTGCGTTTCGAACAACAGCTTCGAAATGTGCTTCAGCGTCGGCTTGACCACCCAGAACGGGTTGTAGGTCTCCATGTCGATCAACTGCTCGTCCGGCTTGATCGAGGTCAGCGCCATCCAATAGAACGGAAACAGCAGCACCACGAGAATGATAAACAGCGGCAGATACAGCGTGACCAGCCGCCGTGGCAGCGACTCCAGATAGCTCATGCCGTCGCTGTCGTCGTCCTTGGCCGCGGTCGCGGCGGTGGCGAGGCGCGGATCGTTGGCGGTGGTTTCAGTCATTGTCTGTGCCTTGCTGCCACTTGCGGCGCTGCATGCCGAACCAGGAAATCGCGATCGCCGCCATCAGGAACGGGATCATCGCGGTGGCGATCGCCGCACCCTCGCCGAGCCGGCCCGACAGAATGCCGCGCTGATAGCTCAGCGTCGCCATCAGATGCGTGGCGTTGACCGGGCCGCCGCGGGTGAGCGCCCAGATCAGTTGAAAGTCGGTGAAGGTGAACAGCACCGAGAACGTCATCACCACGGCGATGATCGGCGTCAGCAACGGATAGGTGATGTAGCGGAAGCGCTGCCAGGAAGTGGCGCCGTCGAGCGTCGCAGCTTCATAGAGCGACGGCGACACCGTCTGCAGCCCGGCGAGCAGCGTGATCGCCACGAACGGCACGCCGCGCCAGATATTGGCGAAGATCACGCTGGCGCGCGCCCAGTTGGAATCGCCGAGGAAATTGATGTTCTCGTGGATCAGCCCCATCTTGGTCAGCGACCAGGAGATGATCGAGAACTGCGAATCGTAGATCCACCAGAACGCGATCGCCGACAGTACGGTCGGCACGATGAACGGGATCAGCACCGCGGCGCGGATCATCGCCTTGAACGGCATATGGCGGTTGAGTAGCAGCGCGAGATAGAGCCCGACCGCGAATTTAATGGCCGAGGCCACGACCGTGTAGAGCAGCGTGTTGAACACACTTAGCCAGAACACCGAGTCGTCCCACAGCCACTGATAGTTCTCCAGCCCGATAAACACCCCGTCGCGGCCGATCCGGGCGTCGGTGAAGCTCATCCAGACGCCGAGAAACAACGGATAGGCCAGAAACAGGACCAGGAACGCCGCCGCCGGCAGCATGAACCACAGCGCCAGCCAGCCGCGGTTGCTATTGAGCCGCTGCCAGGCGGTCGCCACCGGCATCGGCCGCCGCCCAGGGAGCGAGGATTGCAGGATGCTCATCGCGTCATGTCTCCGAAGTGGATCAAGACAATGCCCTCGCCTGTGTTGCGCCGTGCCGGTTGCCCGTCATTGCGAGGAGCGAAGCGACGAAGCAATCCAGAACCGCATGTGCTGCCCCTGGATTGCTTCGCTGCGCTCGCAATGACGTGTTGAACCGTCATTCCAAACCGCGCGGCTTTCTCCCTCTCCCCGCCTGCGGGGAGAGGGTCGGGGTGAGGGGGCGCCTCCGCGAGGTCTGACTCGGAGAGACGGGGGGGCGCCCCCCCCCCCCCCCCCCCCGCCCCCCCCCCCCCCCGGGGGGGGGGGGGGGGGGCGGGCGGCCCCCCCCCCCCCCCCCCGCGCGGGCGGGGGGGGGGGGGGGGCGGGGGGCCCCCCCCCCCCCCCGCCTCCGCGAGGTCTGACTCGGAGAGACGCCCCCTCACCCGCCGCGCAAGAGCGCGGCGACCTCTCC
Organism: Rhodopseudomonas rhenobacensis; assembly: GCF_014203125.1. Classification (GTDB taxonomy): domain Bacteria; phylum Pseudomonadota; class Alphaproteobacteria; order Rhizobiales; family Xanthobacteraceae; genus Rhodopseudomonas_A; species Rhodopseudomonas_A rhenobacensis. Next base: position 33,353 of record NZ_JACHIH010000019.1, on the reverse strand, counting down.
CCGCTTGCGGGGAGAGGTGACCTCCATCAACTCCGATAGATCCGCTTCAATTGCCGTTCCGCCGAGGCGATCGAGCCTTTGACGTCCTCGCGGCCGGTGCAGTAGTTCGCGAACATGTCGACCAGGATGAAGTCGGCGATCGCCGACGCCGCATTCTCGCCGAGCGTGCCGAGCCCGGCCGGAGTCCGCGCGCGCTTGGCGACGTCGCGATACGGCGTGGTCTTGGGGTCCGCGGTCCAGATCGGGTTATTGTCGTAGGCGTTGAGGAAGTGCGACAGATAGCCCTGCGCCGCCTCGATCCACGGATTGAACTGCGGCGCCTCCAGCATGAAGGCGGTGAACGCCTTGCAGGCCTGCGGATACTTCGTGAAGTTGAAGATCAGCATCGGGAACGCCAGATGCATCTCGCTCGGCTTGCCGTAGGGGCCGATCGGCATATAGGCGTGGTTCATGTCCTCGGCGATCGCCGGCGCCTCGCGCTTGGCGGTGACGTAGATCGAGATGCCGTTCACGGTGAGGTGCAACTGCCCGCCGAGGAACGCCTTGTTGTTGGAGCTGTCGTTCCACGACACCGTGCCGGGGATGAAGGTGCCGTACAGCTGCTTGATGTATTCCAGCGAGGCGGCGGTTTCCGGCGAGTTGATCACCACCTTGTTGTTGGCGTCGACCAGATTGCCGCCGAACGTCCACAGCGCCCAGTACAGCCAGGTGTTGGCGTCGCCCGAGGCGTGGCCGAGCGCCATGCCGGCCGGAGTGCCGTTCTTCTGCAGGCCCTTGCACAACTCCAGGAAGCCCGCAGTGTCTTTCGGAAATTCCTTGAAGCCGGCCTTCTCGCAGGCGGCGATGCGATAATTGATCAGCGCCCCGGTGGTGGCGATCGGCACGCCGACCCATTTGTTGCCGACTTTGCAATACGCCTCCGCGGATTCGGTCCAGCCGCCGTACTTGCCGCCGAGATAATTCGCGACGTCGGCGACGTCGGTGACCTTGTTGCCTAAGAGATGCGGCAGCGAATACAGCCCCCACACCATATCGAGCCCCTGCCCGGTGTTCGCCGCCACCGAGGCCTTGGGCTGGATGTCGTCGTAGGATTCGTTGGAGACGCTGACGGTGCAGCCGGTGGCCTGCTGGAACGCCTCGACGATCTTCATGAAGGCGACGTCTTCGGCTTCGACGAAGCGCTTCCAGCGCAGCAGGTTGATCTTGGCGCCGGCTTCCGGCTTGAACGGCGCGGCCTGCGCCCAGGCCTTGGCATAGCCCAGCAATTGTTCGGCCGACATGGTCGCCGCGGCGGCCAGCGTCAACGCGCTGCCCTTCAGCAAGGTTCGGCGATCCGGTGTAAATCCAGTCATCTTGCGTCGTCTCCCTGTGGCATTGGTTCGTTGATCGACCAATTGATTTTAACGAAGCGTCATTCCGGGGCGCGAGCAAAGCGAGCGAGCCCGGAATCCATAACCACCGCCGGGAGTATGGATTCCAGGCCTGTACGCCAGCCGGCTAACGCCGCCTGGCCTGCATCCCGGAATGACCAAGGCTGTGCTGAAGCGCAATTTCACTCTCTCCAAGTTCAGAGTCGCTTGCCGGTGGCGTCGTCGAACAGATGCGCGGCGCTGGCGCGCGGCTTGAGATAGATGCGATCGCCGGGCTGCACGCTGCGGCGATCGCGGAAGACCGCGATCAGTTCCTGGGTGCCGACCCGCGCCACGATCTGGGTTTCCGAGCCGGTCGGCTCGACCACCACCACTTCGGCCTCGATGCCGTCGTCGGCGAATTCCAGGTGCTCGGGCCTGATACCATAGGTCACCGCCTTGCCGTTGGCCGACGCCGGCGCCGCCTCGATCGGCAGCCTGGCGCCGCTCGCGGTCTCCACCCAGGGCTGGCCGCCGTTGACCTTGAGCTCGCCGTTGAGGAAATTCATCGCCGGCGAGCCGATGAACCCGGCGACGAATTTGTTGTCGGGGCGGTCGTAGAGATCGAGCGGCGAGCCCATCTGCTCGACGATGCCGTCCTGCATCACCACGATCTTGTCGGCCATGGTCATCGCCTCGATCTGGTCGTGGGTGACATAGACCGTGGTGGTTTTCAGCCGCTGGTGCAGTTCCTTGATCTCGGTGCGCATCGCCACCCGCAGCTTGGCGTCGAGGTTGGACAACGGCTCGTCGAACAGAAACACCTGCGGATCGCGCACGATCGCCCGGCCCATCGCCACCCGCTGGCGCTGGCCGCCGGAGAGTTGCCGCGGATAGCGATCGAGCAGCTTGCGCAAATCCAAGATGTCGGCGGCGCGGTTGACCTTTTCGTCGATGATCGCCTGCTCGGCGCCGCGCAGCTTCAGCGAGAAGCCCATATTCTGCGCCACGGTCATATGCGGATACAGCGCGTAGTTCTGGAACACCATGGCGATGTCGCGCTCTTTGGGCTGCACGTCGTTGACCACGCGGTCGCCGATCGAAATAGTGCCGGAGGTGATCTTCTCCAGCCCGGCCAGCATCCGTAGTAAGGTGGACTTGCCGCAGCCGGAGGGGCCGACCAGCACCACGAAGGCGCCGTCCTCGATCGGGACGCTGACGCCGTGCAACACTTCGAAGCCGCCGAAAGATTTCCGCACGTCGTGGATCTGCACCGACGCCATCAAATTCCTCCCAGACACCGTCGGCTTGTGTGCGGTCATTGCCGCCGCCGCGTTTGTTGACCGAGGTCTTAGCAGAAATTTTCGGCGGTGTCGCCGCATGAAAACGTGACGGACATCGCGCGGCCGGCGTTGCGCAGTCCAGATCGGCGTGCCAACATTCGCCAGCAAACAACAAATGCGCGCCAAAAGATCAATGTGTGCGCTGCGGGAGAAACGATGGACAAGCCGGTGACCAGGCGCAAGCTGCGCTCCAGCGAATGGTTCAATGACCCTCACAATCCCGCGATGACCGCGCTCTATCTGGAGCGCTATTTGAACTACGGACTGACCAGAAAAGAACTACAGGCCGGCAAGCCGATCATCGGCATCGCGCAGACCGGCAACGATCTTTCGCCGTGCAACAGGCATCATTTGGAACTGGCGCAGCGGGTGCGCGAGGGCATCCGCGAGGCCGGCGGCATCGCGATGGAATTTCCGATGCATCCGATCCAAGAGACCGGCAAGCGGCCGACCGCGGCGCTCGACCGCAACCTGGCCTATCTCGGGCTGGTCGAGATCCTGTTCAGCTACCCGCTCGACGGCGTGGTGCTAACCACCGGCTGCGACAAGACCACGCCGGCCTGCCTGATGGCGGCGGCGACGGTGAACCTGCCGGCGATCGTGTTGTCCGGCGGGCCGATGCTGAACGGCTGGCATGAGGGCGAGCGCACCGGCTCCGGAACCGTGATCTGGAAGTCGCGCGAGCGGATGGCCGCGGGCGAGATCGACTACGAGGAGTTCATGGACATCGTCGCCTCCTCGGCGCCGTCGGTCGGACATTGCAACACCATGGGCACGGCGTCGACGATGAACGCGCTGGCCGAAGCGCTCGGGATGTCGCTGCCCGGCTGCGCCGCGATCCCGGCGCCGTATCGCGAGCGCGGCCAGATCGCCTACCAGACCGGGCTGCGCGCGGTGCAAATGGTCTGGGAAGATCTGAAGCCATCGGACATTCTGACGCGACAAGCCTTCGAGAACGCCATCGTGGTGAATTCGGCGATCGGCGGCTCCACCAATGCGCCGATCCACCTCAATGCGCTGGCGCGCCATATCGGCGTGGAGCTTTCGATCGACGACTGGCAGAGCGTCGGCCATAAGATTCCGCTGCTGGTCAACATGCAGCCGGCGGGCTTCTATCTCGGCGAGGAATTTCATCGCGCCGGCGGCGTGCCTTCGGTGGTGCGCGAACTGACCAAGCACGGCAAGATCCACAACGACGCGCTGACGGTGAATGGCCGCGGCATCGGCGCGAACTGCGCCAACGCGGCTTTGCCCGACGGCGAGGTGATCAAGACTTACGACGGCCCGCTGGTGCAGGACGCCGGCTTCCTGGTGCTGCGCGGCAACCTGTTCGAGTCCGCGATCATGAAGACCAGCGTAATATCGCTGGAATTCCGCGAGCGCTATCTGTCGACGCCGGGCGATCTCAACGCCTTCGAGGGCCGCGCCATCGTGTTCGAAGGCCCGGAGGACTATCACGCCCGGATCGACGACGAAGCGCTCGACATCGACGAGCACTGCATCCTGTTCGTGCGCGGCACCGGCCCGATCGGCTATCCGGGCGGCGCCGAGGTGGTCAACATGCAGCCGCCGGCCGCCTTGATCAAACGCGGCATCCACTCGCTGCCCTGCATCGGCGATGGAAGGCAGTCCGGCACCTCGGGCTCGCCGTCGATCCTCAACGCCACGCCGGAAGCCGCCGCCGATGGCGGCCTCGCAATCCTGAAGACCGGCGACAAGGTGCGGATCGACCTCAATGTGGGTAGCGCCAATATTCTGATCTCCGACGACGAGTTGGCGCAACGCCGCGCCGAGCTGAAGGCGCATGGCGGCTTCAAATATCCGGCGCACCAGACGCCGTGGCAGGAGCTGTATCGCGCGACCGTGGGCCAGCAGGCCACCGGCGCCTGCCTGGAACTCGCGACGCGCTATCACGACATCGCCGGCCTGGTCGGGGTGGCGAGGCATAATCACTAGGAGAAGCGATCCACGCACTGCTCACCTCTCCCCGCTTGCGGGGAGAGGTCGGCCGGCGAGCGCAGCGAAGCCGGCCGGGTGAGGGGGCGCCAGCGTTTCGCTGTGACGCCCCCTCACCCGACTCGAACGCGCTACGCGCATTCGAGCCACCCTCTCCCCGCGCGCGGGGAGAGGGAAGAACGCCGCCGAGTCAAGCAACGATCAAGTTGACACGCGTCTGGCGGCTTAAACCGAAGGACAACAATGAGGGGAGAAACGCGATGTCCAACCGCCTGCAGGGCAAGCGCGCGCTGGTGACCGCCGCCGCGGCCGGTATTGGCCGGGCCTGCGCGATCGCCTTTGCACGCGAAGGCGCCAGCGTGATCGCCACCGACATCGACGAGGCGGCGCTGGCAACGCTCGCCGTCGAGGGCGTCAGCGAAGTGCACCGGCTCGACGTGCGCGACAGCGCCGCGGTCGCCGCTCTCGCGTCGCACATCGGCACCGTCGACATCCTGCTCAACGCCGCCGGCTTCGTGCATCACGGCAGCGTGCTGGATTGCTCCGACGACGACTGGGAGTTTTCTTTCGACCTCAACGTCAAATCGATGCACCGCACCATCCGGGCGTTTCTGCCGCGCATGCTGCAGGCCGGCCACGGCAGCATCGTCAACATCGCGTCGGCCGCCGGCGTGTTCAAGGCGGCGCCGAACCGCTACGTCTACGGCGCCAGCAAGGCCGCGGTGGCGGCACTGACCCGCGCGGTGGCGGTGGATTTCGTCACTAAAGGAATCCGCTGCAACGCGATCTGCCCCGGCACCATCGAGACGCCGTCGATGCTGCAGCGCGCCGCCGCCGCCGGACCGCAGGGCCGCGAGCTGTTCGTGTCGCGGCAGCCGATGGGCCGGCTCGGCACGGCCGAGGAGATCGCCGCACTCGCGGTCTATCTCGCCAGCGACGAGAGTTCGTTCACCACCGGCGTCGCGCATATCATCGACGGCGGCTGGACGCTGTGAATTTGCCCGCGCTCTCCGCACCGTGCCCCGGACGCGATGCGATACGCAGTATCGCTTCGCAGAGCCGGGGCCGTCACAAAGTCGGCATCCGTAACGGTCCCGGTTCTGCGAAGCGGCATGAAGAATGCCGCATCGCGCCCGGGACACGAAACCGAAGGCAAAGAGAGAGTCGGACATGAACAGCATCGATCTCAACGGCCGCTGCGCCGTGGTCACCGGCGGCGCGCAGGGCTTTGGCCGCGCCATCACCGAACGCTTCGTCGCTTCGGGCGCGAGGGTCGCGATCTGGGACCATGACATCGCCTTCGCTGAGCGGACCGCCAAGGAAATCGGCGACCCGGTCACCGCGGTCGAAGTCGACGTCTCCGATGTGGCCGCGGTCGAAGCCGCGCGCGACGCCACGATGAAAGCCTTCGGCAAGATCGACATCCTGGTCAACAATGCCGGCATCGCCGGCATCAACAAGCCGGTGTGGGAGACCGATCTCGCCGAATGGCGCAAGGTGCTGCGGATCAATCTCGACGGCCCGTTCATCTGCTGCAAGGCGATCGTGCCGTTGATGATCGGGCACAAATACGGCCGCATCATCAACATCGCCTCGATCGCCGGCAAGGAGGGCAACCCCAACGCCGCGCATTACTCCGCGTCGAAAGCCGGTCTGATCGCGCTGACGAAATCGCTCGGCAAGGAATTGGCGGCCTACGACATCGCCGTCAACGCGGTGACGCCGGCGGCGGCCAAGACCGCGATCTTCGAGCAGATGACGCAGCAGCAGATCGACTTCATGCTGTCGAAGATCCCCAAGGGCCGCTTCGTGCTGGTGGAAGAGCTGGCGGCGATGGTGGCGTGGCTGGCCTCGGAGGACTGCGCGTTTTCCACCGGCGCGGTGTTCGACATCTCCGGCGGCCGCGCCACTTATTGACCGGGCCGGGCCGCGACGGCGCCGCCCTGCCCGCGCGGCGGCGCCTTCTTGCCGCGCGATGCAAATCGCTGTGGCTTTGCGCCGGTTCTGCGCTTGCCAAGCCCGGGAGTGAGCGGGTAGAAGGACGCACCTTGCGCTTCGCGGTTTTCTCCTCAGCTTTGGAAAAACAGCCTAAGCCACGGAAACCATTGGGGAATGGTGTAACGGTAGCACAACAGACTCTGACTCTGTTTGTCTAGGTTCGAATCCTAGTTCCCCAGCCAGCCCCGGCCCCTTCCCATCGTAAGTCCGAATCGCTGCATTGCTGCACTGCAGGCGAGACTGTTGCGCTCGAATCATGCGCGACGCGCTCATCAATTCGGCCGGCCTCGCCAATCCCGAACGAACCTGCCAGACCTATAAATAGTGTTTCTCTACAATGATTTATGCCGCATTCGCTTGGCTACGCTTAGTGGTTCCGTAGTTTTCAGATCAATTCCACCAGCCCATTTTTTGGGCAGCAATCCACCAAATATTACCTATACACGGCATTGGGATTGATCTAGCGCATTGCGAAATGGTGCAGCGCACCTATCTGCTGTTAAACCGCTGTCACAGAAATTTAGGGAGCCAAACCACCTCCAAGAGGGCTCGTTTCAGGGAATCGTTTCCTTGATCAGACGGTTCCGCGACATAAAGGACGAGTACCATGGCGAATTGCATGCGATGCGGCGACGCGACCACGACGATGGACGTCGAGAACGTCGACGGCGTCTACGAGCTGTACTCCTGGAGCTGTTCTGGCTGCGACCACACCATCCATATGGCGCTGGCTTGCACCTCGGTGGTCGAGCTGCCGGACTATTGCCTGTTCATCGAACCGGCTGATGCGGCGATGGCGGTTGCGCCGTTGCGCGCGCTGGCCGGCTCCGACCAGGCGCCGCGCTACGCCCCGCGCCGGGTCGCCTCGGCCTGATCGATCGCCTCGGCTGCGGCCGGTTTTCCGGCCGTAGAACGGTGCGGCAAACCCGTGGCAGCCGCGCTGCTATTTGGCCGCATCTTTCGCTGGCTGATCCTTGGCCGGAAGATCCTTGGCCGGTTGGTCCTTGGCCTGATCTTTGGGCTGCGGCGCGGCCTCGGCGGGGGCAGACTTGGTTTGCGCCGCCTTCAATTCGTCCACCGTGCTCTGCAATCCGACCAGGCTCGCCTTCAGCGCCTCGATCTGGCGGTTGGCGGCATCCAGCTTCAGCTGCTGATCGCGGCCGAGCTTACTGAGCGTCTTCATCAGGAAGTCGACGTTGCTCTGCAGGCAGCTGGTGCGCCGCTCCATGGTTTTTTCCACGGTGCAGATCTCGATGCCGGGGACGTCCTGGGCGCGCGCCATGCCGACGGAAAGCCAGAGCGTGAGCAGCGCCATCGTCATTCGGACCATCATTGCCGCCTCGCTGAATTGTGTATGGCGCAGCCAAGCGGCTGCCGGCCCCGGCTGTCAACGACTATCAGCCCGAATTTGCCCGCCCCGTGGTTTCGTGAAAGACTCCGGGGCATGGAAGACTGCTTCGTCTATGTGCTCGGCTGCGCCAGCGGCGACCGCTACCTGACCTATGTCGGTTGGACGCTCGACCTCGACCGCAGGCTGGCGCAGCACAATTCCGGCAGCGGCGCCCGCTCGACCCGCGGCCGCAGCTGGGTGCTGCTGCACAGCGAGCGCTACGGCTCGCGCCGCGAGGCGATGAGCCGCGAGTGGCATCTGAAACGCGACCGGACGTTTCGCAAGCGGCTGGCGCAGGCGGCGACCGGCAACATCCAAAAACCTCATTCCGGCGCTGCAGTTTCGCTGTGAGGTCGCAGCGGGCGCGATGACGCGCAGATGATCCGGGCGTCGCAAGGGGGAATGACATGGCCACGCGCGAGAAGCGGCTCGCCGAGTTCAACGGCAACGGCGATCCCCTGCCCGACCAACTGGTCGAGCTGCTATGCGAAGACCACAGCGGCACCTATCAGCTTCCGTTTGCCTGCCGGATGATCGACGGCGAATGGCGCAACGCGCAATCCGACGGCGTGGTCGAGGCCACCGTGGTGGGCTGGCGGTTGCCGCGCCGCTGAGGCTTGCTCGACGTTGTCCCGCAATGCGACGCTTTCGCCCGGCCCTGTTAAGCATTGGAACGGCAGCGGAACGAAACGCGCCCGAATCGGCCGAATCACCAGGTTGCTTGGCGTTCGGGACTAGATATCAAATCTGCCGCCGCTTCCTTGCACTAGATCTGGACAGCAGCAGCGCACCCGCGCCGCCGAACAACTAAGCGCCGGTTAACGCGCCCTCGCGCGCGGGAGTGAGAAGGATCAACACTGCGAATCCGGCCGCGGCTGTTCGGGATCATTCTCGACGCATTGCGGCGTGCCGAAATGCGACGCGTCACCAAGCCCTGTTAAGCTTTGGAACGGCAGCGGAACGAAACGCGGCCGAATCAGCCAAATCAGCAAGCGGCCTCGCGTTCACGGCTAGATATCAAATCCAATGCCGCCGGCGGGCACAACATCTGGACAGCGCGAACGCCCGCGCGACGCCATGCGACGCCGCGCAACTAAGCGCCGGTTAACAGGCCGCACCAAGCGCCGTCGAAGCGCCGCGGCGGGCGCGCGTGAGCACGAGCGTCTGTTGAGATCATTCGGAGTTGGGTCGGATCAGGCGTGAGCCTCGCGCCGTCCCGAAATGCGACGCTTTCGGCAAGCCTCGTTAAGCTTTGGAACGCGGGCGGAACAAAACGCGGCCGAATCAGCCGAATCGCGATGTTCTTCGCGTTCACCGCTAGATCGCGCGACGGACGAGCCGACGCGGCACAAGATGCGGGCTTCGCGCCGTGCTCGATGCCGCAGCGTTCCGCGTTCGCGGTTAGCAAAGGTTAATTCGTCATTGCGAGCCGAGGCCGGCGCGGAGCGCCGGCCGAAGTGCGAAGCAATCCAGGGGCCTCACGCGCCGCCCTGGATTGCTTCGTCGCAAGAGCTCCTCGCAATCACGCGTTGAAACATCGATACGCGAGCCAAGCTGAGGTCAAGCGCCGCCCTGCTCGCCCTTGCTGCGCAGATACGGCTCGACCGGCCCACTCACCTTGATGGTGAGCGGATTGCCGAAGCGGTCCTTGGCGTTGCCGGCGGTGACGCGGATCCAGCCCTCGCTGACGCAATACTCCGCGACGTTGGTCTTCTCGGCGCCCTTGAAGCGGATGCCGACGTCGAGCGCGAGAATCTCTTCGTTGTAGTAAGGGCTCTTCGGATCGTTGGAGAGCCGGTCGGGCAGATTGTCGGTCATGGTCTGATCTTTCGTCATCACAGCAGCGCCTCGATGTCCTTGGTGAGCGATTGCGGCGTCGTGGTCGGCGCGTGCCGCGCCACCACCCTGCCGGATCGATCGACCAGGAATTTGGTGAAATTCCATTTGATCGCCGCACCCAATAGGCCGGATTTTTCGGCCTTCAGATACTGAAACAGCGGATGGGCGCCGCTGCCGTTGACCTCGACCTTGTCGAACATCGGAAAGCTGACGCCGTAATTCTTCTGGCAGAATTGCCCGATCGCGGCCGCGTCGCCGGGCTCCTGATGGCCGAACTGGTTGCAGGGAAACCCGAGCACGGAAAAGCCGCGATCGCCATAGGCCTGTTGCAGCTCCTCCAGCCCCTTGTATTGCGGCGTGAAACCGCAGGCGCTGGCGGTGTTGACGATCAACAGCACCTGGCCCTCGAACTGCTTCAGCGGCAACTCCTGGCCGTCCAGCGTCCTGGCGGAAAAATCATACACAGAGGTCATGGCAGGCTTATCCGGGTTCAAACTGATTCAGGCAACGGGATCGATCGGCGACGCAAGGCGTGCCGCCGGCCTCGATCGCCGCGCCGGCGGCCAGACACAGGCCGCCCAGACGGATTTGGCCGGGGCGCAACGCCCCGGACCGGGTGCGGCGTCAATGCGTCGTCGGCGACGCCTCGTGGATGTCGAGCAGCGCCTCGCTGAACGGAAATTCCAGCACGATCTCGCCCTCCTCGTCGGTGACCTCGAGGCTCGCCTGCAGCAGGCTGGGCTGACTGCCTTCGGCCTTCAGGATCTGGCGGATCGTGGTGCGGGCGACTTCCCAGGCCTGATCCGGGTTGCGCAGCGTCTCGCCTTCGGGATCGAGGATCAGTTCGGTGCCGATGCGGGTGTTGAAATAATAGCGCGGCATGAGTGGGTTCCAGTTGCTCTGCTGCAAAGGTGAGAATTGCCGAGGCGTTCCGCAACCCTCGAACGGGCAATCGGCCCCGGCGCAAAAGCGTCTCGCAAAGCGGTCGCATTGGCTGTAACCAAAGCGGATGGAAGCCGAAGCGCAACCCGTCAAAGCCACCGACCGCCCGGCGCCGCTGTCGTCGCAATGGTGGCCAGCCGGCGGTGATCACGAGATCTACGTCGAATCGGTCGGCCGCGCCGACGGCATCCCCGCGGTCTATCTGCATGGCGGCCCCGGCGGCGGTTGCCAGCCCGATCATCGCCGGCTGTTCGACGCCGAGCAATTCTGCGCGGTGCTGTTCGATCAGCGCGGCTCCGGCCGCAGCCGGCCGAAAGCCAGCCGCGAGGCCAACACGCTGGCCGATTTGATCGCCGATATGGAGATGATCCGCGAGCGCTTCGGCTTCGAACGCTGGATGGTGGTCGGCGGCTCCTGGGGCGCGACGCTGGCGCTGGCCTATGCGCAGGCCTATCCGCAGCGGGTCAGCGGATTGGTGCTGCGCGCCACCTTCCTCGGCAGCCGCGCCGAACTCGACGCCGCGTTCCTCGGGGTGCTGCCGCGGTTCTATCCCGGCCTGCACCAAGATTTTCTCAGCCTGCTCAGCCCGCAGGAGCGCGAGCAGCCGCTGCAAGCCTATTGGCGCCGCATCCTCGATCCCGATCCGGCGATCCATGGGCCGGCCGCCCGCGCCTGGCACGACACCGAGCGGATGCTGTCGGAGCACACGCCCGGCCGCTCGCGGCTCGATCTGCCGTCGCTGACCGGCGCGCGGCCGCTGCCGACCACGCCGATCATGGAAGCGCATTATTTCAGCCATGACTGCTTTTTGCGGCCGAACCAGTTGCTGGACGAGGCCGGCCGGCTGGCCGGGATTCCCGGCATCATCGTGCAGGGCCGCTACGATCTGCTGTGCCCGCCGGCCACGTCCTATGCGCTGGCGGCGAAATGGCCGCAGGCCGACATCCGGGTCGTCGAGGGCGCCGGTCACTCGCTATACGATCCCGGCGTTCGCGACACCGTGATCAAGGCGATCGCCGACCTCGGGCTTAGGATCACCCAATCTGGACGCTGAATACCGCCGCCGCCCCGCAAGGGTCGACGGCAGCACGATGCGGCCGTCGCCGTGTCATTCACGTGATCGGAAACGCAGGTTACGGATAGCTGCCCCGCTGGAACCGATGGCCGCTTTGGACGTAAAGTGGGGGCGGCCGGTCGGTCGGCTGCCGAACGTTGTGTTGACAAACTTCGGCTCTGCGCCAGAACAAGGGAACCGAAGCGGCTTCCGCAAAAATCCAACAGAATCAAGGCATCATGACCCCCGTCAAAGCGCTCGAACAACACGGCCAAGCCGTCTGGCTGGATTTCCTGGCCCGCGGCTTTATCGCCAACGGCGACCTCAAGAAGCTGATCGACGTCGACGGGGTGAAAGGCGTCACCTCGAACCCGTCGATCTTCGAAAAGGCGATCGGCAGTTCGGACGAATATGACGGCGCGATCGGCAGCGCCCTGAAGGGCGGCGACCGCCCGGTGATCGACCTCTACGAAGCGCTCGCGGTCGAAGACATCCAGCACGCCGCCGACGTGCTGCGGCCGGTGTACGACCAATACGACGGCAATGACGGCTACGTCAGCCTGGAAGTCTCGCCCTATCTGGCGCTCGACACCAAGGCCACCATCGCCGAAGCGGAGCGGCTGTGGAAGCAGGTCGACCGCAGCAATCTGATGGTCAAGGTGCCGGCGACGCCCGAGGGCATCCCCGCGATCAAGCACCTGATCTCCAAGGGCATCAGCGTCAACGTCACGCTGCTGTTCGCGCAGCAGGCCTATATCGACGTCGCCGAAGCCTATCTGTCCGGCATCGAGGCCTATGTCGCCGGCGGCGGCAACCCGTCGCATATCGGCAGCGTCGCCAGCTTCTTCGTCAGCCGGATCGACAGCGCGGTCGACAAGCAACTCGATGACAAGATCGCCAAGGCCAACGACCCGACCGAGAAAGAGCGTCTTGCAGCCCTCAAGGGCAAGGTGGCGATCGCCAACGCCAAGCTGGCGTACCAGCATTACAAACAGCTCTATGCCGGCCCGCGCTGGGACAAGCTGAAGGCCGCCGGCGCCAAGCCGCAGCGGCTGTTGTGGGCCTCCACCGGCACCAAGAACAAAGCCTATCGCGACGTGCTTTACGTCGAAGAACTGATCGGGCCGAACACCGTCAACACCGTGCCGCCGGCGACGCTCGACGCATTCCGCGATCACGGCGTGCCGCGCGCCAACAGCCTCGAGGAAAACCTCGACGACGCCAAACAGGTGCTGGCCGATCTCGAGGCCGCCGGCATCTCGCTCGACGAAATCACCAAACAGTTGGTCAAGGAAGGCGTGCAGCTGTTCGCCGACGCCGCCGACAAGCTGCTCGGCGCGGTGGCCTTCAAGCGCGAGACCGTGCTGTCGCAGCGCATCGACGCGCAGACCCTGGCGCTCGGCACGACGCTCGCGAAATCGGTCGAAGCCAGCACCGAGGAATGGCGCGCCGCCGGCAAGATCCGCAGGCTGTGGGAGGGCGACGCCGCGGTGTGGAGCAACACCGACGAAGCCAAATGGGTCGGCTGGCTCAATAGCGCCGCCGCCGAAAAGGCCAAGCTCGCCGACTATCAGGACTTCGCCCAATGGGTGAAGGCCGAGGGCTTCACCGATGCGGTGGTGCTCGGCATGGGCGGCTCCAGCCTCGGCCCGGAAGTACTCGCCGAGACCTTCGGCGAGGTGTCGGGCTTTCCGAAACTGCATGTGCTGGATTCCACCGATCCGGCGCAGGTCCGCGCCACCCGCGACGCCGTCAACCTGACCTCCACGCTGTTCATCGTCTCCAGCAAATCCGGCGGCACCACCGAGCCCAACGTGATGAAGGCGTATTTCTTCGCGCAGGTCAGCGCGATGCTCGGCGCCGACAAGGCGGCCGCGCATTTCGTCGCCGTCACCGATCCCGGCTCGTCGCTGGAAAAACTCGCCAAGCAGCAGGGCTTCGCCCGGATCTTCCACGGCGATCCGACCATCGGCGGGCGCTATTCGGTGCTGTCGCCGTTCGGCCTGGTGCCGGCCGCCGCCGCCGGCATCGACGTCGCGAAGTTTCTCGACTCCGCGTTGGCGATGGTGCGCTCCTGCGGAGCCGACGTGCCGCCGCAGCAGAACCCCGGCGTGCAGCTCGGCCTTGCGCTGGGTCTCGCCGGGCTCGCCGGCCGCGACAAGGTCACCATCCTGTCGTCGAAAGCGGTGGCCGATTTCGGCGCCTGGGCCGAACAGCTGATCGCCGAATCCACCGGCAAGGACGGCAAGGGCCTGATCCCGATCGATGGCGAGACGCTGGGCGAGCCCGCCGCCTACGGCAATGATCGCTTCTTCATCGATCTGCGCACCGAGGCCGAAACCGACGCCGCGCACGACGCCAAACTCCAAGCGCTCGAACAGGCCGGCCATCCGGTGGTGCGGATCGTGTTGAAATCCGCCGATCAGATCGGCCAGGAATTCTTCCGCTTCGAACTCGCCACCGCGGTGGCAGGCTCGGTGCTCGGCATCAACCCGTTCAACCAGCCCGACGTCGAAGCCGCCAAGATCAAGACCCGCGAATTGATCGAAGCCTTCGAGAAGGCCGGCTCGCTGCCGGCGGAAACGCCTGCGATCTCCACCGCCGAGGCCGACCTCTACACCGACGACAAGAACGCCGCGACGCTGCGCAAGGCTGGCGCCGACGGCGATCTCGCCTCCTGGCTGAAGGCGCACTTCGCCCGCGCCGGCGCCGGCGACTACGTGGCGCTGCTGGCCTATATCGCCCGCAATCCCGATCATATCGACACGCTGCAGCACATCCGGCTCGCGGTGCGCGATCGCCAGCATGTCGCGACCTGCGCCGAATTCGGCCCGCGCTTCCTGCACTCCACCGGGCAAGCCTACAAGGGCGGCCCGGACTCGGGCGTGTTCCTGCAGATCACCGCCGACGATGCGCACGACCTCGCAGTGCCGGAGCAGAAGGCGAGCTTCGGCGTGATCAAGGCGGCGCAGGCGCGCGGCGACTTCAACGTGCTGACCGAGCGTCGGCGGCGCGCGCTGCGCGTGCATCTCAAGGGCGATCTCGCCGCCGGGCTGAAAATGCTCGACGCCGCGATTGCCGAAGCCATCAACTAACAGCGTCAACAAACCAACGAGGACTCTATGCAGCTTGGCATGATCGGCCTGGGGCGGATGGGTGGAAATATCGTCCGCCGCCTCATGAACAACGGGCATCATGCCGTGGTGTATGACAAAGACCCCGCCGCCGTCGCGGCCCTCGCGGGCCACGGCGCGGTGGGTGCGTCGTCGCTGGAAGATCTGGTCGCCAAGCTCGACAAGCCGCGCGCGGTCTGGGTGATGCTGCCGGCCGGTCCCATCACCGAAACCACCATCGAAACCCTGCACAAGCTGCTCGATCCCGACGACGTGGTGATCGACGGCGGCAACACGTTCTGGCAGGACGACATCCGCCGCGCCAAGGCGCTGCGCGAACGCCAGATCCATTATGTCGACGTCGGCACCAGCGGCGGCGTCTGGGGCATCGACCGCGGCTATTGCATGATGATCGGCGGCGACAAGAAGGTCGTCGATCGGCTCGATCCGATCTTCGCGACGCTTTCGCCCGGCATCGGCGACATCCCCCGCACCCCGGGGCGCGACGGCCGCGACGCCCGCGTCGAACAGGGCTACATGCATACTGGCCCGGTCGGCGCCGGGCATTTCGTCAAGATGATCCACAACGGCATCGAATACGGCCTGATGCAGGCCTATGCCGAGGGCTTCGACATTCTGAAGAACGCCAATGGCGCTGCATTGCCGAGCGAGCATCGCTTCGATCTCGACATCGCCGACATCGCCGAAGTCTGGCGCCGCGGCAGCGTGATCCCGTCCTGGCTGCTCGACCTCACCGCCTCGGCGCTGGCCGACAACCACACGCTGGATAACTACTCGGGCTTCGTCGAGGATTCCGGCGAAGGCCGCTGGACCATCAACGCCGCGATCGACGAGGCAGTGCCCGCCGAGGTGCTGACCGCGGCGTTGTTCGCGCGATTCCGCTCGCGCCAGGAACATACTTTCTCCGAAAAGATTCTCTCCGCGATGCGCGCCGGCTTCGGGGGTCACAAGGAGCCGCAGCAGCACCCCGACCCGGTGCGGCAGTCGGGCCCCAAGATCCTGAAGCCGGAGGCCGAGCGCTCGTGACCACACAAACCGATCCCACCTTGCCCGAGGGCTGCGCCTTCGTGATCTTCGGCGTCACCGGCGACCTCACCCATCGGCTGGTGATCCCGGCGCTGTACAATCTCGCCGAAGCCAATCTGCTGCCGGAAAAATTCTGCGTGGTCGGCATCACCCGCAAGGAGATGTCGAGCGACGATCTGCGCGCCAGTCTGATGAAGGGCCTGCACGACTTTGCAACCCGGCCGGTCGACGACGCGGTGGCCGAGCGATTGTTGTACTGCGTCACCGCGGTCAGCGCCGATCCCGGCAATCCGGACTCCTTCGACAAGCTGCGCGAGCGGCTGGAGAAGCTCGAGGCCGACCGCGCCACCGGCGGCAACCGGCTGTTCTATCTGGCGACGCCGCCGGACGCGTTCGCGCCGATCAGCCGCGAACTCGGCCGCACCGGCCTCTTGCACGAGGACCCCGGCGGCGCCTGGCGCCGGCTGGTGGTCGAAAAGCCGTTCGGCACTGACCTTGCGAGCGCCAAGGCGCTGAATGCCGAACTGCTGAAGATCGTGCCGGAGCACGAGCTGTACCGGATCGATCACTACCTCGGCAAAGAGACCGTGCAGAACATTCTGGTGCTGCGGTTCGCCAACGGCATGTTCGAGCCGATCTGGAACCGCGACCATATCGAACACGTGCAGATCACCGTCGAGGAAAAGCTCGGCGTGGCGCATCGCGGCAGCTTCTACGACGCCACCGGCGCGCTGCGCGACATGGTGCCGAATCATCTGTTCCAGCTGCTGTCGCTGGTGGCGATGGAGCCGCCGGCGCATTTCAACGCCCATGCGGTGCGCTCCGCCAAGGCCGAGGTGCTGACCGCGATCCAGATCCAGAGCGAGACCGAGGCGTTGAAGAATTCGGTGCGCGGGCAATACGTCTCCGGCCGGGTCGGCGACACCGAGGTGATCGATTATCGCAGCGTCAAGGACGTCGACCCGGACAGCACCACCGAAACCTACGCGGCGCTGAAGCTGACCATCGACAACTGGCGCTGGGCCGGCGTGCCGTTCTATCTGCGCACCGGCAAGGCGCTGGGCGCCAAGCGCACCGAGGTGGCGATCAAGTTCAAGCAGGCGCCGTTCGCGATGTTCCGCTGCACCCCGGTGCAGGAATTGTCGCAGAACTATCTGGTGATCGGCATCGAGCCGGTCGAGGGCATTTCGCTGCAGTTCAACTCGAAGATCCCGGGTCCGACCATCGCCATCGACGGCGTCGAGATGACCTTCGAATACAAGGACTACTTCAAGGTCGCGCCGTCGACCGGCTACGAGACGCTGATCCACGACTGCATGATCGGCGACAACATCCTGTTCCAGCGCGCCGACGCCATCGAGGCCGGCTGGGCTGTGGTGCAGCCGTTCCTCGACGCCTGGGCCAAGGCCGCCGGCAAGGGCCTGCAGGTCTATCGCGCCGGAAGCCCCGGCCCGGACAGCGCCGAGGCGCTCTTGACCCGCGACGGCCGCAACTGGCGCGAGCCGGGTTGAGCGTGGCCCTCCGCCGCGACATCGTCGCCGATACCGAGTCGCTCGCCAGAGCCGCAGCCACGCGGCTGCTGGCGCGGATCGACGCGCAGCCGGAGCGCGTCGCAATTTGTCTGACCGGCGGCTCCGGGCCGAAGCGCTTGTTCGAATTGCTGGCGGATGAGTTTTCCGCGCGGATTCCCTGGCCGCGGGTGCATTGGTTCATCGGCGACGACCGCTTCGTGCCGCAGCACGACGAGCTGAGCAACATCGGCACGGCGCGGCGGATGCTGCTCGACGGCCGCGCGCCGGCGGGAAATATCCACGCGATTCCCACCGAGCTCGCGACGCCGGACGACGCCGCCCTCACCTATCAACGCACCTTGCAGGCGTTCTACGGCGCCGATCAGTTTGAGCCGGCGCGGCCGCTGTTCGACCTGGTGCTGATGGGCATGGGCCCCGACGGCCACACCGCCTCGCTGTTTCCCGACGCGCCGGCGCTCGGCGAACGGCAGCGCTGGGTGGTCGGCGTCGAGACCGCGCATGTCGCCCCGTTCGTGCCGCGCGTCACGCTGACGTTGCCGGCACTGGCGTCGTGCCGCGAAATGCTGTTTCTGGTCGGCGGCGCCGAGAAGCGCGCCGTACTGTCGCGCGTGCTGGCCGGCGAGGATCTGCCGGCGGCGCGGGCGCAATCGCAGCGCGAAACGGTCTGGCTGATCGACCGCGCCGCGTGGCCGGAGAAGTTCGATGGGTGATGAGACGCACGCGATGCCGAGCGTGCTGATTGTGATGGGGGTCTCCGGCGCCGGCAAGAGCACCATCGCCGAAGCCCTGGCGCAGCGGCTGGGCTGGCGTTTTGCCGACGCCGACGGCTTTCACCCCGCCGCCAATGTGGCGAAGATGAGCGCCGGTTATCCCTTGACCGATGACGACCGCTGGCCGTGGCTGCGCGCCATCGCCGAGGAGATCGACCGCGTCGCCGCCGCCGGCAGCCATGCGGTGATCGCCTGCTCGGCGCTGAAACGCGCCTATCGCGACGTGCTGCTGCATGGCCGCGGCGACGTCCGGCTGGTCTATCTCGACGGCGATCGCCAGCTGATCGGCGCGCGGCTGGCGCTGCGCCACGATCACTTCATGCCGCCGGGATTGCTGGACAGCCAGTTCGGCACGCTGGAAGTGCCGCACGCCGACGAACAGCCGATCGTGGTGGCGATCGACCGTCCGGTCGAGGCGATGGTCGACGACATCCTGGCGCGGCTGCCGGGACACACAAGGAAACTGGTTGAATGAGCCGCATCGCTCTGGTGATCTCCGACGTCGACGGCACGCTGGTGACCAAGGACAAGCGATTGACCGAGGCCGCACAGAAAGCGGTGGCGCGGCTGCGCGGCGCCGGCATCGGCTTCACCGTGACCAGCAGCCGGCCGCCGGTCGGGATGCGGATGCTGGTCGACCCGCTCGACCTCGATCTGCCGATGGGGCCGTTCAACGGCTCCTCGATCGTCGACCCGCAATTCGTCGTGCTGGAGCAGCATCGGATTCCCGCACACGCCGCCGCGACCGCGCTCAAGGTGCTGGCGGATTTTTCGGTCGACGCCTGGCTGTTCACCACCGACCACTGGTTCGTCCGCAAGCTCGATGGCGCTTACGTCGCGCATGAGCAGTCGACCATCCAGTCCGATCCGACGGCGATCGAGGATTTTGCGCCGTATCTCGACCAGGCCTGCAAGATCGTCGGCGCCAGCGATGACGCGGATTTGCTGGAGCGCTGCGAACAAGCCGTGCAACAGGCGCTCGGCCATGAGGCTTTGGCGGTGCGCTCGCAGAGCTACTACCTCGACATCACCCCGCCCGGCCAGGATAAGGGCAGCTTCGTCCGCGCGATGGCGCGGCGGCTCGGCATCACCACCGACGCCATCGCCACCATCGGCGACATGCAGAACGATCTGGCGATGTTCAAGACCAGCGGGCTGCCGATAGCGATGGGCAACGCCACCGCCGACGTGCAGCGCCAGGCCCGCCACGTCAGCACGTCGAACGAGGACGAAGGCTTTGCGGCGGCGGTGGATTTCATTTTGAAGCAGCAGGCGGCGAGCTGAGGCTTACTTCGCCCGCTGCGTCACCGGCTTGTCGGCCGGCTGTTGTGCGGCGGAGAGGTTTTGCGCGGTGTTGATCAGCGCGATGTGGGTCAAGGCCTGCGGGAAATTGCCGGTCTGACGCTTGGCATCGGAGTCATATTCTTCGGCGAGCAGTCCGATGTCGTTGGCGACCGAGGCGACGCGGTCGAACAGCGCCCGCGCCTTGTCGATCTCGCCGGCCAACAGATAGGCGTCGGCGAGCCACAGGCTGCAGGCCAGGAAGGCGCCTTCGATCGGCTGCTGTTCATCGGTGGCTTCGCGTGGATCGTGGCGCAGCACGAAGCCGTCGCGCATCAGGTGTTGTTCGATCGCCTCGAGCGTGCCCTGCACCCGTGGGTCCGACGCCGGCAGGAAACCGACCGACGGCAGCAGCAGGATCGAGGCATCCAGCACCTTGGCGCCGTAGGATTCCACAAAGCAGTTTTGCTCTTTGTCGAAGCCGTTGGTGCAGACGTCGCGATGAATGTCGTCGCGCAGCGCCCGCCAAGTATCCAGCGGCCCGTCGAGGCCGAACATTTCCGCGCTCTTGATGCCGCGGTCGAACGCCACCCAGGTCATCACCTTGGAGGACACGTAGTGCCGGCCGGCGCCGCGGCGCTCCCAGATGCCGCTGTCGGGCTCGTTCCAGATCTTCGCAAGATGCTCGAGCACGGCGCATTCCAGCGACCACGACTCGCCGTCGAGCATGATGTCGGCCACCCGCCACTGATGGAACGCGTCGATCAATTCGCCATAGACGTCGAGCTGCAACTGCGCGTGCGCCGCATTGCCGATCCGCACCGGCTCGGCGCCCTCATAGCCCGGCAGCCAGTCAGCCTGCCATTCCAGCAGCCGGCGCTGCCCCATGATGCCGTACATGATCTGCAGGTCGGCCGGGGAGCCTGCCACCGCGCGCAGCAGCCAATTGTGCCAGGCCGAGGCTTCCTCGGTGTAGCCGGAATTGATCAGCGCCAACAGCGTGAAGGTGGCGTCGCGCAGCCAGCAATAGCGATAGTCCCAATTGCGGGCGCCGCCGAGTTTCTCCGGCAGCGAGGTGGTGGGCGCGGCGACGATGCCGCCGCTCGGCGCGAAGGTCAGCGCCTTCAGCGTGATCAGCGAGCGCATCACCAGGTCGCGATGCTCGCCGTGATAGCTGCAGCGCCCGGACCATTCCGCCCAGAACTGCTCGGTTTCGGCGAGCGCCTGCGCGGGGTCGATCGCCGCCGGCACCGCCAGATGCGACGCCGCATAGGTCAGCACGAACGGCACCGTCGCGCCGGCTTCGACCTCGAACTCCGACACCGTGGTCATGGCTTCGCCATGGGTGTCGATCGGGGTGCGCAGCACCGTCATATCGGGGCCGCAGATCGCCAGCAGGGCGCCGCCGTCGGTGCGCTTCACCCAGGGAATATTGGCGCCGAAACCGAAGCGGATCACGAGCTCCATCCGCATCTTGACGCGGCCGTGGTCGCCGCGCACCAGCCGCACCACGTCGGAGGCCGAGCCGCGCGGCGGCATGAAGTCGATCAGCGTCACGGTGCCGGTCGCGGTGGTGAGCCGGGTCTCCAGGATCAGCGAATCGCCGCGGTAGCGCCGCGAGCAGGCGATCACCAGGTCGGCCGGCGCGATCTGCCAGCGGCCGTGCTTGTTGGAGCCGAGCAGCGCGGAAAAGCAGGCCTCGGAATCGAACGACGGCCAGCACAGCCAATCGATCGAGCCGTCGCGGCCGACCAGGGCGGCGGTCTCGCAATCGCCGATCAGGCCGTAATCTTCGATGTGTCCGGGCAAATGCGATTACCGTTGTTGGCCGCGACCGGCGGTGGCGTCTTGCAGCGCCGGCTGGTCGATCGCCGCCACGATGTCCTCGAGCGCCACCGGCAGCCGGCGGCGCCAGTTCGGATGCTGATCGACGGTGCCGGGGATATTGGGCTGGTCGGTGACTTTCAACAGGTCCTCCAGCGAGATCGCCAGCAGCCGCGAATGCGTGCGGGTGAGGAATTTGGTGACGGCGTAGAAATCGTCGCGTTCGATCGCCTCGTGCCGCAGCATGTCGCCGAGCATGCCGAGCGCATGCCAGCGCGCCTCGTCGGATTCGCCGGGGTCGATGCCGATCGAGCGCTTGAACTGCAGATCCGCGAAGGCGCGCCAGCCGGCGAAGGTCGCCAGATCGTGGGTGTTGAAGGTCACCAGCGCGTTGGCCGGATAGGCGTCGGGACCGCGGAACGAGCCGTTGCCGTCGCGCTCGAAGATCATCACCCGGTACGACCAGATGCCCCATGCCGCGAGCCGGTCGCGGAAGCCGTCCGGCACGGTGCCGAGGTCCTCGCCGATCACCACGCAACGATGCGCGCAGCTCTCCAGCGCGGTGACCGCGAGCAGCGCCTCGAACGGCATCTGCACATAGGCGCCGTTGTCGGCGCGGAAACCATGCGGCACCAGATAAAGCCGCTTCAGCCCGAGCACGTGGTCGAGGCGAATCGCGCCGGCGTAGCGCATCGAGGCGCGCAGCATGGCGCGGAACGGCTCGAAGCAGCGCGCTTCGAGCCCGGCGGCATTGAATCCGGCGAGCCCCCAGTCCTGCCCGGCGGTGTTCAGCGGGTCGGGCGGCGCGCCGACGCCGAGCTGGCGGGAAATCGCCACCTGCTCGGTCCAGGCGTCGAAGCCGTCGCTCTGCACCCCCACCGCGACGTCGAGATACAGCCCGATGCTCATGCCGAGCCGCTTGGCGCTGTCGCGACAGCCGCGCAACTGCTCGTCGGCGCACCATTGCACGAATTCGATGAATTCGATCTCGCGGCCGTCGTCGCCCGCGCGCAAGCTTTCACATCGTTCGTCGTCCGGCTGCCGCCACTCGGCCGGCCACTCCCACCATGGCGTTTTAAATTTGTGACGCAACACTTCGAAACAGGCGAACCGCAACAGCAACGCGCCGCGCTCCTCGCGGAATGCGGCGAACGCCGCGGCGCGCTCCGGCTGCGGCGCGGCGCAAAAGCGGTCGAAGGCCTGGCGCAGCGCCCGCCATTTCAGCCCGGCGACCGCCACGTAGCTGATGGTTTCGGCTTGCGCCAATTCCGCCATGGCGGGTTCGAAATCGGCAAAATCGCCCCGTGAAAACTCCGGCAATTGCTCGACGTCGACATACAGCGCGTTGAGAAACTGCCGGCTGTTCGGCGAATACGGGCTGCAATCCGACGGGCGATCGTCGAACAGCGCGTGCAGCGGGTTGAGGCCGACGCCGCCGGCGCCGAGCGAGGCGGCGAGATCGATCAGCCGCTCCAGATCGGTGAAGTCGCCCATGCCCCAGTTGCGGGCCGATCGCACGCTGTAGAGCTGCACCGCCAAGATCCAGCAGCGGTCGAAGCTGCCGCTATAGCCGGTCGGCGGCGCCACGATCAGCGGCGCTTCGTCCTGGCTTTGCGTCGCATCGGTCAACTGCAGCCGGTAGCTGCCGAGCGGCAGATCCCCCGGCCAGCGCAGCGTGCGGTCGCCGGTCTCGCCCTGGGCGATGACGGCGTCGTCGTCGCTGATGCGCCAGCGCGCCGGCAATGCCACAGCGTCCGACAATTCGGTGTGCGCCTCCTGGCCGCGGCGGATCACCACCGGCCCCGGCAGCCAGCGCCGGTGGGGCTGCATCGGCATGGCGTCGAGAATGATCTGCAGCGCCGCCGCGTCGGTGACGCGTCGGTGGCCCTGCCCGTCATAGAATTCGGTCTGGATGCCGCGCTCGGTCGCTTGAGTGAAAAGATCCATAAAACACGCTGTCTGCACGCAACGCGGGGAGCGTCGCGAATCTGTCAAATTGAAGAACAGGATAGTCGTCCACAACGTCGATGCGTAGAGTGGGTTCCGGGAACTATGCCCGGTATGGAGACTTTGTATAGGACCTGACCGCCCGTTCTCCAATTCATGATTGGGATGGTTATTCTAGATATTGGCATCACCGTGAACAAAACAGCACAAAGCATTCAAAGCGCCGCAGCCGGCGGGACTTTTCATATCGAAGAGATCTTTCCGATTGTTGACGGTGGCCGCTATGCGGTCAAACGCATCGTCGGCGAGCCGATCGCGATCTGGGCCGACATTTTTCGCGACGGCCACGAGGTGATCGCCGCCGCGGTGGTCTGGCGCCGCGAGCAGGATCAGGACTGGCAGCGGTCGCCGCTGCGCTATGACGTCAACGACCGCTGGGGCGGCTCGTTCGTGCCGGATCAGGTGGGACGCTACGTCTATGCGATCGAGGCCTGGACCGACGAATTCGCCACCTGGCGGCACAGCTTCGAACTGAAGCTGAAGGCCGGCCAGGACGTCACGCTCGACGCGCTGGAAGGCGCGGCGATGCTGACCAAGGCCCGCGCTGGCGGCGACACCGCGGCGATCATTCAACGCCATTGCCAGGCCTATCTGGAGACCGGCGAGCCCGAGCCGCTGCTCACCCCGGAGCTGCGCGACGCCATGGCCGACAGCCAGGCGCGCCCGGACCTGACCCGCTCGCCGCCGCTGCCGCTGATGATCGACCGGCCGCGGGCGCGCTCCGGCGCCTGGTACGAGATGGTGCCGCGCAGCCAGGGCACCACGCCGGGCCAGCACGGCACCTTCCGCGACTGCATCAACCGGCTTCCCGATATCGCCGCGATGGGCTTCGACGTGATCTATTTCACGCCGATCCACCCGATCGGCAAGACCAACCGCAAGGGCCGCAACAACGCGCTGACCGCCGAGCCCGGCGATCCCGGCAGCCCCTACGCGATCGGCGGCGCCGAGGGCGGCCACGACGCGATCCATCCGGAATTGGGCACGCTGGCGGATTTCCGCGCCTTTCTCGCCGCCTGCAAGCTGGTGGAGATCGAGGTCGCGCTCGACATCGCCGTGCAATGTTCGCCGGACCATCCGTGGCTGACCGAGCATCCCGACTGGTTCAGACGCCGGCCCGACGGCACCATGCGCTACGCAGAAAATCCGCCGAAGAAGTACGAAGACATCGTCAATCCGGATTTTGCCTGCGATGACGCCGGCTCGCTGTGGAACGCGCTGCGCGACGTGGTACTGTTCTGGGCCGAACAGGGCGTCAAGATCTTCCGCGTCGACAATCCGCACACCAAGCCGTTGCCGTTCTGGGAATGGCTGATCCACGAGGTTCAGCTGCAGCACCCCGACGTCATCTTCCTGGCCGAAGCGTTCACCCGGCCGAAGGTGATGCAGGGCCTGGCCAAGCTCGGCTTCACGCAGTCCTACACCTATTTCACCTGGCGCACCCAGAAGTGGGAGATCGAGCAATATCTCAACGAATTGGCCGCCTACCCGATGCGGGAGTATTACCGCCCGAACTTCTTCGTCAACACCCCGGACATCCTGCCCTATCACCTGCAGAGCGGCGAACCCTGGATGTTCAAGTCGCGCCTCGCGCTGGCGGCGACGCTGTCCGGCACCTACGGCATCTACAACGGCTTCGAACTGCTCGAACACGAGCCGATCCCCGGCAAGGAGGAATATCTCAACTCCGAGAAATACGAAATCAAGGTGCGCGACTGGGATCAACCCGGCAACCTCAAGCCCTATATCCGCGACATCAACCGCGTGCGGCGCGCCAATGCGGCGTTGCTGCAGACCAGCAATCTGCGCTTCGTCGGCATCGACGACAGCAACGTGATCGGCTTCGTCAAGCAATCGGTCGACGGGTCGAATACGGTGGCGGTGGCGATCGCGCTGTCGCGCGATTATCACGAAGTCTGGTTTCCATTGGGGGACGTTCAGATTGAAACCAGTCATGGCCTGAGCAATGTCGCCGTGCTGGAAAATCTGATCACCGGCGAGCGCGTGCCGCTCGAATGGGGTGGCGTCCGCCTGCGCATCGACCCCAACCGTGATCCCGCCCTGCTGTTTCGCTGCTTAGCCTGAAGGGCTTGCCAATGAATATCATGCCCTCGATCGAGCCGAACGGCTCGCAGACCACCGTCGAGACCGACGAGCTGTGGTACAAAGACGCCATCATCTATCAGCTGCACGTCAAGGCGTTCGCCGACAGCAACAATGATGGTATCGGCGACTTTGCCGGCCTCACCGAAAAGCTGGACTATCTGCAGGAGCTCGGCGTCACCGCGCTGTGGCTGATGCCGTTCTATCCCTCGCCCGGCCGCGACGACGGCTACGACATCGCCGATTACGGCGCGGTCAGCCCCGACTACGGCACCATGAAGGACTTCCGCCGCTTCATCTTCGAGGCCAAGCGCCGCGGCCTGCGCGTCATCACCGAGCTCGTCATCAACCACACCTCGGACCAGCACGACTGGTTCAAGCGCGCCCGCCGCAGTCCGAAGGGATCGAGCGCGCGCGACTGGTACGTCTGGAGCGACAGCGACCAGAAATATTCCGGCACCCGGATCATCTTCACCGACACCGAGAAATCCAACTGGTCGTGGGACGCCGAGGCCAAGCAGTATTACTGGCACCGCTTCTTCTCGCATCAGCCGGACCTGAACTTCGACAATCCGCGGGTGGTCTCCGCGGTGATCCAGGTGATGAAGCGCTGGCTCGACACCGGCGTCGACGGCTTCCGGCTCGACGCCATTCCCTATTTGTGCGAGCGCGATGGCACCAACAATGAGAATCTCCCCGAGACCCACGCCGTCATCAAGACGTTGCGCGCCGAACTCGACGCCTATGCCAAGGGCAAGGTGCTGCTCGCCGAAGCCAATCAATGGCCGGAGGACGTCCAGCAATATTTCGGCGCCGGCGACGAATGCCACATGGCCTATCACTTCCCGCTGATGCCGCGAATCTACATGGCGCTGGCGCAGGAAGACCGCTTTCCGATCACCGACATTCTGCGGCAGACCCCGGATATTCCGGCGAATTGCCAATGGGCGATGTTCCTGCGCAACCATGACGAACTGACGCTCGAAATGGTCACCGACGTCGAGCGCGATTATCTGTGGTCGACCTACGCCAACGACCCGCGGGCGCGGATCAATGTCGGCATCAGGCGGCGGCTTGCGCCGTTGATGGACAACGACCGCCGCAAGATCGAATTGATGAATTCGCTGCTGCTGTCGTTTCCCGGCACGCCGATCATCTATTATGGCGACGAAATCGGCATGGGCGACAACATCTATCTCGGCGACCGCAACGGCGTGCGCACGCCGATGCAGTGGACCCCGGACCGCAACGGCGGCTTCTCGCGCGCCGACCCGGCGCGGCTCTACGCGCCGACCATCATGGACCCGGTGTACGGCTACGAGGCGGTCAACGTCGAGGCGCAGTCGCGCAGCCTGTCGTCGCTGCTCAGCGCCACCAAGCGACTGATCTCGGTGCGCAAGTCGACGCTGGCATTCGGCCGCGGCACCATGAGCTTCATCCGGCCGTCGAATCGTGCGGTGCTGGCCTATGTCCGGCAATATGAGGACGAAGTGATTCTCTGCGTCGCCAATCTGTCGCGTTCGGCACAGGCCACCGAGCTCGATCTGTCGGCGTGGAAGGACCGGATTCCGCAGGAGATGCTGGGACGCACGAGGTTTCCGGCGATCGGCGAACTGCCCTACATGATCACGCTGGCACCCTACGGCTTCTATTGGTTCCGGCTGTGCGAGCGCGACGCTTCGCAGCACCCGACGACCTCGGCGGTGCCGGAATTCGAGACCCTGGTGGTGCCGCTCGGCGCCACCTGGATGACGCTCGGCCGCACCCGCGGCGTATTCGAGCGTGACGTGCTGCCGGCGCATCTGGCGCGCACCCGCTGGTATCCGGAGCGCTCGCCGCGCGCCATCCATCCGCGGCTGACCTCCGCGATTCCGTTCTGCATCGAGGGCGACAACCGGCCGTGGCTGGCGTTCTTCGAGGCGACGCAGCGCGGCGTGACCTCGCGCTACGTGCTGCCGATGCAGATCAACTGGGTGCGCTTCGACCGCGAGCGCTTCAATCCGCGGGCGTTTGCCGCGGTGCGCCAGGGCGCCCGCGAAGGCACCCTGCTCGACGTCGCCTCCGATCCCGACTTCGTGACGCTGTTGTTGCAGAATCTGCGGGCGTCGCTGGTGGTCGAGGAGCAAGGCGCCCAGCTCGCGTTCCGTCCGACCGCGCGGCTCGCCGAGAAGCCGGACAAGCCGCTGCAGAACATCCGCGCCGTGGAGACCGAACAGTCCAACAGCACCACGCTGGTCGACGGCGATTATGTGGTGAAACTGTATCGGCGGCTGGAGACCGGCATCAATCCCGAGATCGAGATGGGCCGCTTCCTCACCGACGTCGCCGGCTTCGCCAACACCCCGGCGCTGATGGGCAGCGTCGAACTGATCGAGGGCGACAACACCAGCGCAGTGGCGGTGGTGCACGCCTTCGTCGGCAACCAGGGCGACGGCTGGACCGTGACCCAGGCCTATCTCGATCGCTTCGTCGACGAGCAGCGGCTGCTCACCACCGCCGAACAGCCCGGCGAAAGCGACGAAACCGTGCCGTATCTGCGTTATATGTCGCAGACCGGCAGACGCGTCGCCGAGATGCACGTGGCACTTGCCGCCCACGACGAAGTGGCGGATTTCGCGCCCGATCCGATCACCGCCGCGCAGCTGCGCGAGTGGGTCGACAACGTAACCGCCTATGCCGAACGCGTCATCGACGAGGTGAAGCGCCGGCGCGATCAGCTGAAAGAAGCCGATCGGCCGCTGGTCGACGAACTGGCCAGGCAGCGCGATTCGATCCGCGAGCGGCTGCGCGGCCTGTTGCACGAGGACGGCGGCGGGCTGAACATCCGCCACCATGGCGATTTCCATCTCGGCCAGATGCTGATCGTCAAGGATGACGTTTTTATTATCGATTTCGAGGGCGAGCCGCGCCGCACCCAGACCGAACGACGCCGCAAGGCGCCGGCGGCGCGCGACGTCGCCGGGTTGATCCGCTCGATCGACTATTCGGCCACCGCGGCGCTGGATCGCGCGCTGAAAAGCTCGCCGGACGACCAGGGCAAGCTTGCCTCGGCGCTCGAAGCGTGGCGTAACCGTTCGACGGCGGCGTTTCTCGGCGCCTACCGCGAATCCATGACCGATACCCGGCTGTGGCCTGGTAATCCTGAGGCGGCGGGTGGGATTCTCGATTTCTTCCTGCTAGAAAAAGCCTTCTACGAAATCGAATACGAACTCGCCCACCGTCCCGATTGGCTCCGCGTCCCGCTCGCCGGCGTCATTCGGATTTTGTCCCAGCGTTCCCAGGAGGTCACATGATTGCGAATCTGCCCGAGGAGGCATACGCGATTGTGGAAGGCCGCCACGCCGACCCGTTTCGCTATCTCGGCCCCCATCAGGAGAATGATCGCACCGTGGTGCGGGCGTTCCTGCCGGAAGCCTCGATGGTCGACGCGGTCGACGAGCATGGCGGCACCGCAGTGTTGGAGCGCGTGCACGACGCCGGCTTGTTCGTCGGCCTGCTGCCGAACGGCTCGAGCCGCTATCAGCTGCGCGCCCGGTTCGGCGAAACAACCGTCGATCTCGACGATCCGTATCGGTTTCCGCCGATCCTGACCGACTTCGATCTCTATCTGCTCGGCGAAGGCACTCATCAGCGGCTGTACGACAAGCTCGGCGCCCATCCGATGACAATGGATGGCGTCGACGGCATCGGCTTCGTGGTGCTGGCGCCGAATGCGCAGCGCGTCAGCGTGGTCGGCGATTTCAACTTCTGGAATCCGCGACGACACCCGATGCGGGTGCGCGGCAGCGGCTATTGGGAGCTGTTCATTCCCCGCGCGCTGGCCGGCGATCACTACAAATTCGATATTATCGGCCAAAACGGCCAGCAGCTGCCGCTGAAGTCGGACCCGCTGGCGTTCGCCGCCGAGCTGCGCCCTTCCACCGCCTCGATCGTGCTCGATCCGTCGCGGATGTCGCATCCCCGCCCGGCGCCCGCCAACATCAACGCGCTCGACGCGCCGATGTCGATCTACGAAGTGCATCTCGGCTCCTGGCGCCGCAAGGACGACAATCAGTGGCTGAGCTATCGCGAGCTCGCCGAGGTGCTGCCGGCTTACGTCCGCGATCTCGGCTTCACCCATGTCGAATTTCTGCCGGTCAACGAGCATCCGTTCGACGGCTCCTGGGGCTATCAGCCGACCGGGCTGTTCGCGCCGACCAGCCGGTTCGGCTCGCCGGAAGATTTCGTCGCGCTGATCGACGCCTGCCATCGCGAGAATATCGGCGTGCTGCTGGACTGGGTGCCGGGGCATTTCCCCGACGATCCGCACGGCCTCGCCAATTTCGACGGCACCGCGCTCTATGAACACGCCAACCCCTTGCAGGGCCGGCACATGGATTGGGGCACGCTGATCTACAATTACGGCCGCACCGAAGTGGTCAACCTCCTGGTCTCCAACGCGCTGTTCTGGCTGGAGCGCTACGCCATCGACGGGCTGCGGGTCGATGCGGTGGCGTCGATGCTGTATCTCGACTATTCGCGCCCGGCGGGCGGCTGGATCCCGAACAAGTTCGGCGGTCGCGAAAACCTCGAGGCGATCGATTTCCTGCGCCGCTTCAACACCGAGGTCTATGCGAAATTCCCCAACGCCACCACGGCGGCCGAGGAATCCACCGCCTGGCCGCAGGTGTCGCGGCCGGTCGAATATGACGGGCTGGGCTTCGGCTACAAGTGGAACATGGGCTGGATGCACGACACCCTGGACTACATCAGCCAGGATCCGATCTACCGCAAATATCACCACGGCGAGATCCTGTTCGGCCTGCAATACGCCTTCTCGGAGAACTTCATTCTGCCGCTGTCGCACGACGAAGTCGTGCACGGCAAACGCTCGCTGATCGGCCGGATGCCGGGCGACGCCTGGCAGCGCTTCGCCAATCTGCGGGCGTATTACGCCTTCATGTTCGCGCATCCCGGCAAGAAGCTGATGTTCATGGGCTGCGAATTTGCCCAGGAGCGCGAGTGGAATCACGACCGTTCGCTGGATTGGCATCTGCTCGAACAGCCGAGCCACCAAGGCATCCAGACGCTGATCCGCGACCTCAACGGGCTGTATCGCCGGCTGCCGGCGCTGCATCAGCTCGACTGCGACGGCTACGGCTTCGAATGGATCATCACCGACGACGCCGACCGCAACGTGTTCGCCTGGATCCGCAAGGGCAACGACGCCCGCGCGCGCTGCCTGGTGGTGGCGAACTTCTCGCCCAACGTCTACCACGACTATCGCGTCCGGGTGCCGTTCCCCGGCAGATGGCGCGAGGTGCTGAATTCGGACTCCTCGCATTACGGCGGCAGCAACGTCGGCAACACCGGCGAAGTGCACACGCTGGATCAGCTGATCCCCGAGCTCAGCCTGTCGCTGCCGCCGCTCGGCGTCATCTTTCTCACGCCGGAAGACTGACGATGCGACTTTCGGCCGGCGCACCTTTCCGTCTCGGCGCAAGCTGGGACGGCCGGGGCACGAATTTCGCGCTGTTCTCGGCCAATGCCGAGAAGGTGGAATTGTGCCTGTTCGATACTCAGGGCCGGCGCGAGCTGGAGCGGATCACGCTGCCGGAAAAGACCGAGGACGTCTGGCACGGCTATCTCAACGACATTTCGCCGGGGCAATTGTACGGCTATCGTGTGCACGGGCCGTATGAGCCGGAGCGCGGCCACCGTTTCAACGCGCATAAGCTCTTGCTCGACCCTTACGCCAAGCGGCTGTTCGGCCGGCTGGTGTGGAGCGACGCGCATTTCGCCTATCGCCCCGGCAGCCCGCGCGAGGATCTGTCGTTCGACCGCCGCGACAACGCCCGCGGCATGCCGAAGGCGGTGGTGGTCGACGAGACCTTCCATCTCGGCCGCCACGACACCCGGCCGCGGATTCCGTGGGAAGACACCATCATCTACGAGGCCCACGTCAAAGGCCTGACGCAGACCCATCCCGACGTGCCGCCGCATCTGCGCGGCAGCTACAGCGCGTTGTCGTCGCAGCCGATGATCGATCACTTCAAGCGGCTCGGCGTCACCACCATCGAGCTGTTGCCGATCCACGGCCTGGTCGACGACCGCACGCTGGTCGAGAAGAAGCTGACCAACTACTGGGGCTACAACACGCTGTCGTTCTTTGCGGCGGAGCATCGCTACACCCAGGACCACCCGCTCGAGGCGTTCCGCACCACGGTGGCGCGGCTGCACGACGCCGGTATCGAAGTCATTCTCGACGTGGTCTACAACCACACCGCCGAGGGCAATCAGCTCGGCCCGACGCTGTCGTTCCGCGGCATCGACAACGCCTCGTACTACTGGCTGAAGCCGGACAACCCGCGGTTCTACGACGACTTCACCGGCTGCGGCAGCTCGGTCAACCTCACCCATCCCCGCGTGCTGCAGATGGTGATGGATAGCTTGCGCTACTGGGTCGAGACCTGCCACGTCGACGGCTTCCGCTTCGATCTGGCCACCACGCTGGCGCGCGGCCCGCGCGGCTACGACCGCAACGCCGGGTTCTTCACCGCGATTCGCCAGGACCCGGTGCTGGCCTCGGTGAAGATGATCGCGGAGCCCTGGGACCTCGGCATGGGCGGCTACCAGGTCGGCGCGTTTCCGTCGCAATGGTCGGAGTGGAACGACCGCTACCGCAGCGCGATGCGGCGCTACTGGGGCGGCGAAGGCAGCCTGACCGGCGAAATCTCACGCCGCATGACCGGCTCCTCCGACCTGTTCAACCACGACGGCCGCCGGCCGCGCGCCAGCATCAACCACGTCACGGTGCATGACGGCTTCACCCTCGCCGACCTCTACAGCTACAGCGTCAAACACAACAAGGCCAACGGCGAAGACAATCGCGACGGCTCCAACGACAACCTCAGCAACAATTGTGGCCACGAAGGTCCGAGCCCGGATCCCGCGGTGCGGGCGCTGCGGCTGCAGCTGCGCAAGAACCAGCTCGCCTGCCTGATGCTGGCGCAGGGCGTGCCGCTGCTGCTGGCCGGCGACGAGGTCGGCAATTCGCAGCACGGCAACAACAACGCCTATTGCCAGGACAACGAGATCGGCTGGGTCGGTTGGGACGGGCTCGGCCGGCCCGACGACGATCTGATCGAGTTCGTCGGCCGGTTGACCACGCTGCGGATGAACTTCCCGCAGATCCGCTCCACCCAGTGGCTCGACGGCCGCCGCGCCGACGGTTCCTACGGCGTGCTGTGGCTGACGCCGACCGCCGACGAGATGACGCAGCAGGACTGGGCGTTTCCCGACGGCCGCTTTCTGGCTTACGTGCTCAGCCCGGCCGAACGCGGCTACGCGCCGCTGTTCGTCGTGCTGAATTCGGCGCCCGCGGCGATCACCTTCAAATTTCCGAAAACCCCGGAATGGAAAGTCTGGCGCCAGGTGCTCAACACCACCGACGACCGCCCGGTGATCGATCCCTGGCCTGCCGGCGGCGAGATGATCGCCCCGCCGCGGTCGGTGCTGGCGTTCGCCGGCTCGGCGGCGTGAAGGGCTTGACGCAGGCACGCGACGATGTCGGTCGTTTGAGTTTGGTCGTGCCAATTCGGCATCGGCCTGACGGGCATCCCGCAACGACGAAACCTTTGCTGCTGCGAATTTGATCGAAGCGGCGCGGCATCTTCCCTCGCCCCGCTTGCGGGGAGAGGGTGGCGTGACAAGCGAAGCTTGTCGCGCCGGGTGAGGGGGCGCCGCGTTATGCCGAGGCGGGGGGGGGGGGGGGGGGGGGGGGCGCGCGGGGCGGGGGGGCGCGGGGTGGCCCCACGGGGGGAGGC
>NZ_JACHIH010000018.1:102260-108055 GCF_014203125.1 Rhodopseudomonas rhenobacensis | reverse complement strand
GGCTTTTGCGCGCCCTGTTCGCCGCGCTCTGCCGCGTCATCGGATCGATGCAATACGCCTAAATCGGCGCGTGTCCGGGATCTTCACGGACGACCCAGGATCGACCAGTCCTTGGCGCCAAGCCCCTGCTCCACCGCGCCCTGCATGTTCTCGCGCACGATCGCGGCCGCCGGCAGCACGGTGTTGGTGGCATCGGCCGCGGCGAACGCCAGATTGACGTCCTTCAAGCCGAGCGTGAGCTTGAAGCCGGGCTCGTAGGTCTTGGCGGCGATGAAGCCGCCATAGCGCTGATAGCTGGGGCTCGCAAAGATCGAATTGGTGACGATCGGCAGGAAGTCCGCAGCGCTGAGGCCGTAGCTCTCGGTCAGCGCGGTGGCCTCGCCCATCGCCTCGATCGCCAGCGTGATCATCAGATTGCCGGCGATCTTGGCGACATTGGCCTGCTTCGGATCGCGGCCGAGCTTCCAGGTCTTTTGCCCGATCGCATCGAACAGCGGTTGCACCCTGGCGATCGCGGCGGCGTCGCCGGCGGTGACCACGTTGAGCTGCGCCTTGGCGGCCGCCGCCGGCACGCCGAACACCGGCGCCGCCACATAGGCGATGCCGGCCGCGCGGTGCTGCTCGGCGAGCTCATCGACCAGACTAAGCGAGATCGTCGCCGCCATCACATGGACGCAGTCCTTGCGTGCCGCGGCGAGCGCGCCGGACTCCAGGATCACGCTGCGCACCGCGGCGTCGTCCGACAGCATGGTGATCACCGCGTCGTTCTGAAATGCCTCCGCCGGCGTGTTCAGCACGGTGACGCCGTCGAGCGCGCGCGCAGCCTCCGGATTTCTGTTCCAGACGCTGACGCGGTGCCCCGCCTTGACCAGATTGGGCACCATCGCGGCGCCCATGCTGCCGACGCCGATAAATCCAACATCCATTTTGAAGCTCCACACTGTGACGATTGATAGTTAGTGGGTCCCGGCTCAATGACCAGGCTGCCGCGCGCGGCCGAGCCATTCCAGGATCAGCGCCGACAGCGCCAGCGCCGCACCGAAGCCGCACACTGCCGGCCAGCCGCCGAAGCCCCAGGCCAAGGTGGCGCCCGCCGAGCCCAACGCGCCGCCGACGAACATGCCCGTCACGAACACGGTATTGATGCGGCTGCGCGCCGCAGGCTCCAGCGCGAACACCACGTGCTGATTGGAAATCAGCGCGCTCTGCACGCCGAAATCCAGCGCGATGACGCCGAGCACCAAGCCCGGCAGCGTGCCCCAGAAGCCGAACAACAGCCACGACGCCGCGCCGATCAGCGCGCCCGCCGCGATCACCAGCCGCGGGCCGCGGCGGTCGGCGATCCGCCCGGCGAGCGGCGCCGCCAGAATGCCGACCGCGCCGACGATGCCGAACAGCCCGGCGGCGTCAGCACCGAGGTGGAATTTCGGCTCCTGCAGATGCAGCGCCAGCACGGTCCAGAACACGCTGAACGAGCCGAACAGCGCCGCCTGCACCAAGGTGGCGCGGCGCAGCGCCGGATGGCGCCGCCACAGCCCGGCCACCGACGCCAGCGCCGGCCCGTAGCGCAGATCGAGATGCGGCGCGTTGCGCGGCAGCAGCCACGCCATCAGCGCGGTCGCCGCCAGCGTCAACGGCGCGGCGAGCCAGAACATCTCGCGCCAGCCGAATTGCGTCGCGACGAAACCGGCCAGCGTCCGGCTCAGCAGGATGCCGCACAAGAGGCCAGCCATCACCGCGCCGATGGTTTTGCCGCGGCGCTCCGGATGCGCCAGGGCCGCGGCGAACGGCACGATCTGCTGCGCCACCGCGGCGCCGGCGCCGACCAGCAATGAGGCCAGTATCACCAGCAACGCGTTCGGCGCCAGCGCGACCAGCACGGTCGCCACCGCCAGCAGGGCGAACTGCACGACGATCAGCCGGCGCCGATCCACCAGGTCGCCGAGCGGCAGCAGCAGGAAGATGCCCACCGCATAGCCGAGCTGGGTCGTGGTCGGGATCAGCCCGCTCAGCGTCGGATTGCCGAGCTCGCGCTGCATGATGCCGAGCATCGGCTGGTTGTAATAGATGTTGGCGACCGCGATTCCGGCCGCGACCGCCATCGCCCAGGTCAGCCCGGCGCCGATCACCGGCAGCTGTTGCGGATCGGCGAGTTTTTCGGGCGGGACATTCAACGTCATCGGTTCACCTTCGAGTTTGGCGACGGGCCAATGTTGCAAAGCCTAGCCGACAGCCAAGGTTCGACCCCGCCTCCCGCCCGCTCAATCTGCCCATGCGCCACGACGATGGGTAGAGGCTTGTCCCTATATGATTTATCCGTAATATGAATGAATGACCGATACGCTCGCGCTGTTTCAGGTGTTCGTCCGAGTGGTGGAGGCCGGCTCCTTCACCCGGGTGGCGGCGGAGCAGAACTCCAGCCAGCCGACCGTCAGCCGGCAGATCGCCGCGCTGGAGGAGCATCTCGGCGCCCGGCTGTTCATCCGCACCACCCGCAAGCTGACCCTGACCGACGACGGCCGCGGCTTCTACGACCGCGCCAGGCTGGCGCTGGAGGCGGTCAGCGAGGCCGAAGAGGCGGTCGGGCGGCGCCGCGCCCGGCCCTCGGGAACGCTGCGGCTCGCGACCCCTGTGGTGTTCGGGCGGCTGCGGGTGATTCCGCATCTCAAGGCGTTCTTCGCCCGCTATCCCGGCGTCAGCGTCGATCTGGTGATGAACGACGGCTACGCCGATCTGATCGAGGAAGCGATTGATCTGGCGATCCGCTCCGGGGCTATTCCCGACACCGCGCTGATCGCCAAGCGAATCGCCAGCACCCGCCGCGTCGTGGTCGCCTCGCCGGCCTATCTGCAGGGCCGCAGCATCCCTCAGCATCCCCGCGACCTGGCCGGGCACAATTGCGTCGCCTTCAGCCGCGCCGCTGCCGCCGTGCACTGGCCGTTCGACGGGCCGGACGGCCCGCTCAGCCACGAGGTCAAGGGCACGTTCCGGACGCAGAATTCCGAGGGCACCCGCGAGGCGGTGATGTCCGGGCTCGGCATCGGGCTGTTGCCGATCTGGCATTTCACCGACGAGATCGAAACCGGCCGGGTGGTGGTGCTGCTCGCCGCATTCGAGCCGAAACCGGCGCCGATTCACGCGGTCTATCCGTCGCGCCGGCTGCTGCCGCAGAAGACCCGGGTGATGCTCGACTTTCTGGAACGGCAATTTGCGCGCGATCCGACGCTCAATCCGCCCGAAAAGCACGGCGCGACCGCGTGAATCGGCTGGATCGCGCGGGTTATTTGACCCCAAACCTTGACTTTGCCGCGTTGCAAGCTAGGTTGCGCCGCGAATGCAGGCCGGCAGCGTTGGCCCGCGCCCGATTCCAGACATTTCGAGGTTTTTTACCATGGCCAAGGCGGTCACCATCAAGATCAAGCTCGTCTCGACCGCGGATACCGGCTTCTATTACGTGGCGAAGAAGAACTCGCGCACCATGACCGACAAGATGGTCAAGAAGAAGTACGATCCGGTGGCGCGCAAGCACGTCGAGTTCAAGGAATCCAAGATCAAGTAAGCTGTTTTCAGCTGCTTGCGGATTTCGACGGGGCCTTGCGGCCCCGTTTTTTGTTGCGGCTTATGCAAAAGAGAACCTGTGTCCCGGACACGGAGCAGCGCCTTGGCGCTGCGCGGCGCTGCCGCATCATCAACCGTCATCCCCGCGAAAGCGGGGATCCAGTATTGCAGAGCCATCGCGGCTATGTGCGGCCCTCGATCGATCGCTCTGCAATACTGGGTCGCCCGGTCAAGCCGGGCGATGACCGCCGCGCGTGGGGCGCGGGATTGCGCGTCACGATCCCGGAGTCGATTTTCAAACAGCCACGATGAGTCGGGATATGCGTTCGCGATCTCGCGACGCGTTGCGCCCGAGCTTTGCGAAGTGCCCCTCGAAAAAAATGAGGGGGATGGCGCGCCGCACGGCGCGAGGTGGAATTTCGCGGCTTCGCGGCTCGCCCTACGAAGGCAAGTCGCAAACCGCGCGTCGCCTTGCGGCGCGCCAGCTGCGGCGATTATGGGCCCCGGGACCGTGCTTCCGGGGACAGGCGCGATGCACTCCGCACCGCCGATCCCGGCGATCTCTCGCCGTTCACCTGTCCCGCGTCCAGCCAACCAGCAAGTGGCAGAGCCTCGTAGTGGGCCCGGACGGTGGCCTGGGGCCTCCCGGGTGGTGCTTGCGAGGCACCAGCGCGGGACGCCGCGTCGACCGAGTGGGAGTTGCCTCCCTCTCGGCAGCGAGTATTTGGCGGGTCGCCCCGCCGCTCGCTCTGTCCCGCTTCAAAAGCGCCCTCGAGAAGCGCCCCTCACGGACAGGACGATAGGAATATAATCTGCAACCGGAAATTGTCAATGGAGTCGGTGCGGTAGCGCGTAGCCCGGATGAAGCGCAGCGAAATCCGGGAACTAGGTCGCGATTGCCAGCGTGATATCTCGCGAGAGGCGGCAGGTCTTTCTCCCGGATTTCGCTTCGCTCCATCCGGGCTACATGCTTCAACCACGGCCTCATCCCGAGGAGCGCGCGTCCCGAGGGATCGGCTGCGGGGTTGAGGCTCCCACGCGGCCTCATGGTTCGAGACGCGCGCCAAGTGGCGCGCTCCTCACCATGAGGAGCGGCCACCGGACGAAGCGAGAACCCTACGGACTAACTCCATCCACCGCCGTCATCCTGAGGAGCTCGGCGAAGCGCAGCGAAGCCGGGCGTCTCGAAGGATGCGCCGCACGGTCGGAGTTCACCGCGTGCACGTAGCCGCACCCTTCGAGGCCCTCGCTTTGCTCGGGCGCCTCAAGATGACGGCGCTTTGGTTGTTGCTAGGATGCAGCGAAGCGTAATCCGGGCTACGGACTTCATCCGGACTACCAACTCCGCAGCAGCTCAAACCGTGACCGCGCACTTCGGATCGGTGGGTTACGCGCTTCGCGCTAACCCTACGGACGAGATCGCGGCGTCCTTCCGCCGATGGTCAATCCGAGACACTCTGATCGACGGCAGCCGCTGATTGCGGACGCTCGTTCAAACATTCAGATCGCGCAAGAAACTCAACGCCGCGCAAAATTCATTTCCCCCTGCCCCGGAACAATCCGCCGCCTCAACGCTTGTTGGGCGCGCCTTGTGGCGCCTTCCAGGAGAATTCAATGAAACGCATGTTGATCGCGACCGCCGTTGCGGGATTCCTCGGCCTCGGCCTGATGCTGCCGGCCGCTGCGATGCCGGTATCCGGCGGCCTTGCCGCCGCCGCGACCACCACCGCCGCCACCGACAATGTCGTCGAGGCGCAATACGGCCGTCGCCACGTGGTGCGTCGCGGCTACTATGGCCCGCGCCCCGGCATGCGTCGCGGCTACGGACCGCGTCCCGGCATGTATCGCGGCCATCGCGGCCCGGGTTACGGCATGGCGCGCGGCCGCCATCGCGGCTGGCGCTAAGCGCTCGCTCCGACAGTCAAAGGACACCTCATGAAAATCCTCGCTCTGGCGGCGGCTGCGGCCACCGCGCTCCTCACCTCCGCGGCCTCCGCGGCCCCGCTTGCCGTGCAGACCTCGGGCATCGCCCCGACCGGCACCGAACAGGTGCGGCTGGTGTGCGACGAATACGGCCGCTGCTTCCGCAGCCGCCCGCGCTACGTCGAGCCACGCTACGGCTATCGCGGCGGCTATGAGCGCCGCGGCTACGGCCATCGCCAAGGCTATTACGGCGGCGGCGGCCCGAGCATCGGACTCGGCTTCGGCGGCGGTCGCTGGTAAGCGTCTCCGTCCCC
>NZ_JACHIH010000018.1:97361-102165 GCF_014203125.1 Rhodopseudomonas rhenobacensis | reverse complement strand
TCCCCGGATTGCGCTGCGCTCCATCCGGGCTACAGCTCAACAACAAAGGCCGGCCGAAAGGTCGGCCTTTGTCGTTACTACCCCTCGTCGCCAACCCTGTAGCCCTGATGAAGCGAAGCGAAATCCGGGGTGCTCCGAGCCCGTGGTCCCGGATTGCGCTGCGCTCCATCCGGGCTACAGCTCAACAACAAAGGCCGGCCGAAAGGTCGGCCTTTGTCGTTACTACCCCTCGTCGCCAACCCTGTAGCCCGGATGAAGCGAAGCGAAATCCGGGGGGGGGCTCCGAGCCCGTGGTCCCGGATTGCGCTGCGCTCCATCCGGGCTACACTTTTCCTTTGTCGTTACTCGTCGTCGCTGGCGAGCAGCCCGCGCACCGCCGCGGCCCAGCCCTTCAGCTTGCGGGCGCGGGTCGCTTGGCTCATCACCGGCTTGAAGCGATGTTCCAGCCGCCAATTGTCGGCGAATTGCTGCGGCTCCGGAAAAATCCCGGCGCTGAGGCCGGCGAGATAGCCGGCGCCGAGCGCGGTGGTCTCGGCGATCATCGGCCGATCGACCGGCGCGTCGAGCAGATCGGCGAGCCGCTGCATGGTCCAGTCCGACGCGGTCATGCCGCCGTCGACCCGCAGCACGATCGACGCCTCGTCGGCGTCCGGCCAATCGGCGCGCATCGCCGCCCACAGATCGTAGGTCTGGTAGCACACGCTCTCCAGCGCGGCGTGCGCCAGTTCGGCCGGGCCGGTGTTGCGGGTGAGCCCGAACAACGCGCCGCGCACCCGCGGATTCCAATACGGCGCGCCGAGCCCGACGAAGGCCGGCACCAGATAGACGCTCTGCAGCGAATCCGATTTGTCGGCGAGCGGCCCGGTCTCAGACGCATGCGCGATGATGTGCAGCCCGTCGCGCAGCCATTGCACGGCTGAGCCTGCGACGAAGATCGAGCCTTCCAGCGCGTAGGTGCGCTGTCCGTTCAGCTGATAGGCGATGGTGGTGAGCAGCTGGTGGGTGGATTTCACCGGCACCGCGCCGGTGTTGAGCAGCGCGAAGCAGCCGGTGCCGTAGGTCGATTTCATCATGCCGGGCGCAAAGCAGGCCTGGCCGATGGTGGCGGCCTGCTGATCGCCGGCGATGCCGCGGATCGCAATCGCGCCGCCGAACAGCTCCGGCTCGCTGTCGCCGAAATGATGCGAGGAATCTTGCACCTCGGGCAGCATCGAGCGCGGCACCCGCAACAGCGCCAGCAGGTCGTCGTCCCATTGCCCGGTGTGGATGTTGAACAGCAGCGTGCGCGACGCATTGGTGGCGTCGGTGGCGTGGACGCGGCCGCCGGTGAGGCGCCACAGCAGGTAGCAATCGACGGTGCCGAACAGCAATTCGCCGCGCTCGGCGCGGGCGCGGGCGCCGGGGACGTGATCGAGGATCCACGCCACCTTGGTGCCGGAGAAATACGGATCGACGATCAGCCCGGTTTTCGCCGACACCATCGGCTCGTGGCCACTGGCCTTGAGCTGCGCGCAGGCGGGCGCGGTGCGGCGGTCCTGCCAGACGATGGCGCGGTGCACCGCCTGCCCGGTGGCGCGGTCCCACACCACGGTGGTCTCGCGCTGGTTGGTGATGCCGATTGCGGCGATGTCGGACGCGCTGAGCCCGGCCTGCGCCAGCGCGGCGCGGCAGGTGGTCAGCGTCGACACCCAGATGTCCTCGGGCTCGTGCTCGACCCAGCCCGAGGCCGGGAAATGCTGCGGGAATTCCTGCTGCGCTTGCGCTGCGATCGAGATGTCCTGACGAAACACGATGGCGCGCGACGAGGTGGTGCCCTGATCGATGGCCAGCACGTAGGACATGGCGTTGCTTCCGTGACGCGAGGGATGGTGCGGCAACAGCAGCCGATTGCGCGGGCGAGGTCAAGATAGCGGATCGATGGTCAGCTCTCCGACCTGACCCGCGGAGGCGAGGTTACGAACGCCGGCGCCGCATGTCACCTCTCCCCGCTTGCGGGGAGAGGGACGCGCCGCCGACGTTGCAGCACCGCAGTCCAATCACACCGCGGTCAGATCAGCCCGCCGGCGGCGCTGACGCGGCGGAGGTGGAAGTCGCTGTCGCCGAAGGTCGCCTCGATCATGGTCAGCCGCTTGAAGTAATGGCCGATCTTGTACTCCATGGTCATGCCGACGCCGCCGTGCAGCTGGATCGACTGCTCGCCGACGAATTTCAGCGACTGGCCGACCTGCACCTTGGCCGCCGCCACCGCGTTGGCGCGCGCCTCGGCGTCGTCGAAATCGCTCGCCATGGTGGCGAACATCGCCATCGAGCGCGCCTGCTCGAGTGCGACGAACATGTCGGCGGCGCGATGCTGCAGCACCTGGAACGAGCCGATCGGCACGCCGAACTGGGTGCGGGTCTTGAGATACTCGACCGTGCTCTTCAGCGATTCGTCCATCGCGCCGACCGCCTCCGCGCACAGCGCGGCGCGGGCGTCGTCGACCACCCGCTCGATCAACGGCAGCGCATTCTCCGGATCGCCGATCGCGGCATCCGCGCCGACCTCGACGCCGGTGAAGGAGATGTCGGCGGCGTGCAGGCCGTCCTGGGTCGGATAGCCCTTGATGGCGACGCCTTTGGCGTTGGCGGGCACCAGGAACACGCCGATTCCGTTACGGTCACGCTGGCCGCCCGCGGTTCGCGCGGTCACCACCAGCGTATCGGCGCTCTCGCCGTTCAGCACCACGAATTTCTCGCCGTCGATGACGTAGCCCGTGGCGGTCTTCTTCGCGGTGGTCGAGATGTCGCCGAGGTCGTAGCGCGAGGCTTTCTCGAGCTGCGCGAACGCAAAAGTCTTGGAGCCGTCGATCAGGCCGGGCAGATGCGCGGCCTTCTGCTCGGCCGAGCCGCCGTGGCGCAGGAAGCCGCCGCCGAGCACCACGGTCGGCAGATACGGCTCGACCACCAGCGCCTTGCCGAGCGCTTCCATCACGATCATGGTCTCGATCGAGCCGGCGCCGAAGCCGCCGTCGTCTTCCGAGAACGGCAGCCCGAGCAGGCCCTGCTCGGCGAGCTTGCTCCACACGCCCTTGCTCCAGCCGCCCTTCTCGGCCTGATACTTCTTGCGGGCGTCGAAATCATACGAGGTCTTCAGCAGACCCTCGACGCTGTCCTTCAGGAGCCGCTGCTCCTCCGAGAGATCAAAATCCATGTGATGCTTCCTCTGAACGCAATTGTTGCGTCACGCTTGATCGGTGCTGCTCTTCCCTCGCCCCGCTTGCGGGGAGAGGGTGGCGTGACAAGCGAAGCTTGTCGCGCCGGGTGAGGGGGCGTCTCGTTCTGCTGAAGCACCCCCTCACCCGACCCGGCTTCGCTTGCGCTTCGCCGGGTCGACCTCTCCCCGCAAGCGGGGAGAGGTGAAGAGACGCGCAGCCGGAGGCTACAACCCCAGCACCGCCTTGGTGATGATGTTGCGCTGGATCTCATTGCTGCCGCCGTAGATCGAGACCTTGCGGGTGTTGAAATAAGCGGGCGCGATCTGCGCGGTCCAGTCCATCGCCTCGTTGGAGCCGTCGTCGCCGTGGACGTCGTAGGGCGCTGCGAACGGCCCGATCACGCTCATCAACAGCTCAGTGGTGGCCTGCTGGATTTCCGAACCCTTGATCTTCAGCACCGAGGACGCCGGATCCGGCTTGCCCTTGCCGTGCTTGCCCTCGTTGGCGACGACGCGCAGCTGAGTCAATTCCAAGGCCTTCAGCTCGATCTCCACCATCGCCAGCTTCTCGCGGAATTTCTGATCCTCGATCACCGGCTTGCCGCCGGCCTCGACCTTGGCGGCGAGTTCCTTGATGCGCTTGATGCGCTCCTTGGAGACGCCGACCCGGGCGATCCCGGTGCGCTCGTTGCCGAGCAGGAATTTGGCGTAGTCCCAGCCCTTGTTCTCCTCGCCGACCAGGTTCTCCAGCGGCACCTCGACGTCGTCGAAGAACACTTCGTTGACTTCGCTGGAGCCGTCGATGGTCTGGATCGGCCGCACCGTGATGCCCTTCGACGTCATGTCGACCAGGATGAAGGAGATGCCGGACTGCTTCTTGGCGGTGGGATCGGTGCGGCACAGGCAGAAGATCCAGTCGGCGTGTTGCGCCAGCGTGGTCCAGGTCTTCTGGCCGTTGATGATGTAGTTGTCGCCGCGCTTTTCGGCCTTGGTCTTCAGCGAGGCGAGATCGGAGCCGGAGCCGGGCTCGGAGAAGCCCTGGCACCACCAGTCGTCGACATTGGCGATCCGCGGCAGGAAGCGCTTCTTCTGCTCGTCGTTGCCGAAGGTGTAGATCACCGGGCCGACCATCGAGACGCCGAACGCCAACGGCGCCGGCGCCGGCGCCATCTGCAGCTCCTCGTTGAAAATGTAGTCCTGCACCGTGCTCCAGCCGGTGCCGCCATATTGCTTCGGCCAATGCGGCGCGCCCCAGCCCTTCTTGTTGAGCACGCGCCACCAGTCGACCATTTCTTGCTTGGTCGGGTGACGGCCCTCCATCAGTTTCTGCCGCAACGCCGCCGGCACGTTGTCCTTGAAGAAGGCGCGGACTTCGTCGCGAAACGCCAGTTCTTCCTTGCTGAAGCTCAGATCCATTGGACCCTCCATGTCATCTTGATTAGTTCGTATCACATCCGTCGCGACACCGGCAGCGCGCTCCCTCTCCCCGCCTGCGGGGAGAGGGTGGCGCGGCAAGCGAAGCTTGTCGCGTCGGGTGAGGGGGCGCCGCGTTCTGCCGAAACGCGCCCACCCCACCCCCCGCCTCGCGGCGC
The DNA here is from genome assembly GCF_014203125.1 of Rhodopseudomonas rhenobacensis. GTDB lineage: Bacteria > Pseudomonadota > Alphaproteobacteria > Rhizobiales > Xanthobacteraceae > Rhodopseudomonas_A > Rhodopseudomonas_A rhenobacensis. Next base: position 97,380 of record NZ_JACHIH010000018.1, on the reverse strand, counting down.
CGGGCCCCGGGGCACACAA
>NZ_JACHIH010000018.1:0-97351 GCF_014203125.1 Rhodopseudomonas rhenobacensis | reverse complement strand
CCCCCCCCCCCCGCGGGGGGGGGGGGGGGGGGGGGGCCCGCGGCGGGGGGGGGGGGGGGGGGGGCCCCCCCCCGCCGCGTTCTGCCGAAACGCCCCCTCACCCGACCCGGCTTCGCTCCGCTTCGCCGGGTCGACCTCTCCCCGCCTGCGGGGAGAGGTGAAGTCAGTGCTTGTGTCGGCGCTGTGCCTGCCCCACGATCTTCGCAAAACCGGCGCGCCCGATTAGTTCTGTCATTCCGGGATGCACCCCAGACGGCAAGGCCGGCTGGGGTGCAGGCCCGGAATCCATACTCCCTGTGGGGGTTATGGATTCCGGGCTCGCTCGCAGCTTGCGCTGCTCGCGCCCCGGAATGACGCATTCTGTTGCGCGTGCTTACTGCACGATCTCGAACAGACCGGCCGACCCCATGCCGCCGCCGACGCACATGGTGACGACCGCGTACTTCGCCTTGCGACGACGGCCTTCGATCAGCGCGTGGCCGGCGAGCCGCGCGCCGGACATGCCGTAGGGATGGCCGACCGCAATCGCCCCGCCGTCGACGTTGATCTTGTCCGGATCGATGCCGAGCTTGTCGCGACAATACAGCACCTGCACCGCGAAGGCTTCGTTGAGCTCCCACAGGTCGATGTCCTCGATCTTCAAGCCGTGGCGCTTGAGCAGCCGCGGCACCGCATAGACCGGGCCGATGCCCATCTCGTCCGGCTCGCAGCCGGCGGACACGAAGCCGCGGAAGATGCCGAGCGGCTTCAGGCCCTTCTGCGCGGCGAGCGTATCGCTCATCACCACGGTGGCGCTGGCGCCGTCGGAAAGTTGGCTGGCGTTGCCGGCGGTGATGGTGAAGCCCTCGCCGCGCACCGCCTTCAACGCCGCCAGGCCTTCCGCCGAGGTGTCCGGGCGCGGACCTTCGTCCTGCGACAGCGTGATATCCTTGAACGACACCGCGCCGGTGGCCTTGTCGACCACGCCCATCTTGGTGCTAATCGCAGCGATCTCGTCGGCGAACTTGCCGCCCTGCTGCGCCGCCGCGGTGCGGCGCTGGCTTTCCAGCGAATACTCGTCCTGGCGTTCGCGCGAAATGCCGTAGCGCTTGGCGACGACTTCGGCGGTGTCGAGCATCGCCATGTAGACGTCGCCCTTGATCGCCTGCAGCGCCGGATCGACGGCGTGGAAGGTGTTCATCTTGTCGTTCTGCACCAGGCTGATCGACTCGCCGCCGCCGGCGACCGCGATCTCGACGCCGTCGAACAAGACCGAGCGCGCCGCGAGCGCGATCGCCTGCAGGCCGGAGGCGCATTGCCGATCGATGGTGGTGCCGGCGACCGACACCGGCAGCCCGGCGCGCAACAGCGCCTTGCGGGCGATGTTGCCGCCGGTGGCGCCCTGCTGCAAGGCGGCGCCCATCACCACGTCCTCGACCTCCTTGGGGTCGATGCCGGCGCGCTTCACCGCGTGCTCGATGGCGTGGCCGAGCAAGGTCGCGCCCTCGGTGGCATTGAGCGCGCCGCGATAGGCCTTGCCGATCGGGGTGCGCGCGGTGGAAACGATAACGGCCTCGGTCATGGGCGACCTCCTGTGGTGATTTGTTGTTGTTGAGTTGGGACGTTGGGTTGCTTGGCGCGCAGTTCGTGGCGCGACAATTTGCCGACCGGGGTGCGCGGCAATTCGTCGACGAATTCCAGCGCCGCCGGCAGTTCGTGCTTGCCGAGCTTGCCTTTGAGAAATTCCCGCAGCGCGTCGACGCTGAACGGCGCGGCGCCGCCGCGCAGCTTGATGAAAGCTTTCGCCGCCTCGCCGCGATACTGATCGGGAACGCCGATCACGATCACTTCCTGCACGCTGGCGTGTTCATAGATCGCCTGCTCGATCATCTGCGGATAGACGTTGAAGCCGCCGCAGATGATCATGTCCTTCTTGCGGTCGACCAGGAAGAAGTAGCCGTCGCGGTCCATGGTGCCGATGTCGCCGGTGAGAAAGCGGTCGCCGACAAACGCCTCCGCGGTCTCCTGCGGCCGGTTCCAGTAGCCGCGGGTCACGTTGGGGCCGCGGATCCGCAACTCGCCGACCTCGCCCGCCGGCAAAGGCTTGGTGCTGTCGTCGAGCGACACCACGTCGAGTTCGATGCCGGGCAGCATCAGCCCGATCGAGCCCGGCTTGTCCGGGCCTTCGAGCGGATGCGAGGTGCCGGGCGAGCAGGTCTCGGTCATGCCCCAGCCGCTCTTCAGCGTCAGCCCGGTCTTGCGCTCGAACACTTTGGCGACCTCGACCGGCAGCGGCGCGCCGCCCGAGCCGCAAGTCGCCAGCGACGACAGGTCGCGCGCCTCCAGCGACGGATCATTGGCGAGCGCGATCCACATCGTCGGCACGCCGGGAAACACCGTGGCGCGCTTCTCCTCGATGTCGCGGAAGATCGCCGCGACGTCGAAGCGCTGATGCAGCGAGATCAGGTCGCCGTTGCTGAGCGAGCGCAACAGGATCACGGTCAGCGCGTAGATGTGGAACAGCGGCAGCACGCAGATCACGCGTTCCACCGTGTTGCGCGCGGCGCGGTCCTTGGCGCCCCACAGATCGTAGATCGAAACCGCCGCGGTGAGATTGCCGTGGCTGAGCATCGCGCCTTTCGGCAAGCCCGTGGTGCCGCCGGTGTATTGCAGCACGGCGACGTCGTCGGGCGTAAGCGCCGGCCATTGCGCCGGCAGCGGCACATCTTTGGTGAAATCGGCGTAGCGGATGATGCGCGGATCGTCGGGGATCGGCGTATGCGGATTGCCGACCCCGCCCCAATGATCGTCCTCGCAGACGATCAGCCGGTCGAGCAGGCCGGCCGCGAGAAATTTCAACGCCATCGGCAGCAGCGCGGCAAGATCAGTCGTGATCAGGATCCGCGCGCCGGAATCGCTGAGCTTGTGCGACAGCGCGCGTTCGCCGTCGAGCGGCGACAGATGCACGACGCGGGCGCCGGCCTTCAGCGTGCCGAAGAAATTGATCGGATGATCCGGCAGGTTGCCGAGATAGAGCCCGACCGAACAGTCCTTGCCATAGCCGGCGCGTAGCAGCGCCGCCGCCGCGGTCTCGACCAGCGCTTCGAGTTCGGCGAAGCTGATCGCGCGGTCGCGAAATTCGATCGCCGGCCGCGCGGCGTATTTCGCCGCCGCGGTTGATAGCAGATCGGGCAGCGTACCGCGCGCAACCGGCGCGTCCCAGGTGAGCCCCGCGGGATAGAATTGTTCGCCGGGATGGGTCATGGGCGATGGGCCCCTTCGACTCCAAGGTGATGGGCCTCTTCGACTCCAAGCAGAGCCTTTCCGTTCCCTCCCCCCTTGCGGGAGAGGGGCAGGGAGGGGGGTAAACCACAAGCACTGCGACTCGAAGACCCCCACCCCCGCCCCCTCCCCGCAAGGGGGAGGGGAGCAGTGTGGCGACTCCACGTCGTACCGACTTGTGCGTTGCGCTTGACACGGAGCACGGCGAGCTCCCTCGCCCCGCTTGCGGGGAGAGGGTTGGGGTGAGGGGGCGATGCGGCAGGACGAGACGGCGCGACACATCGCAACGCCCCCTCACCCGACCGGCTTCGCTTGCGGTCCGCCGGTCGACCTCTCCCCGCAAGCGGGGAGAGGTGAGGCAGTGCTCGGAGCGCAGTCCGCAAATCTCCCATCACGCGGCTTTCGCCCGCTGCGTCAGCGTGGCGAAGCTGCCGTCCTCGGCGGCGAGCCGTGCGAGCAGCGGTGCCGGCTCGAGCGTGGGATCATTGGTCGCCTTGGCGTAGTACGAAAGCCGCTCGGCGATGTGCTTGAGGCCGACGCTGTCGGCATAGAACATCGGGCCGCCGCGATAGATCGGCCAGCCGTAGCCGTACAGCCAGATCACGTCGATGTCGGAGGGCCGCGCGGCAATCTTCTCTTCGAGAATCCGCGCGCCTTCGTTGATCATCGGATACATCATCCGCTCGAGGATCTCTTCGTCGGGCACCTCGCGGCGCTTCAGGCCGAGCTTGTTGAGCGTGTCGTTGATCAGCGTCTCGACCTCGGGATCGGGCAGCGGCGCGCGCGAGCCGGCTTCGTATTTGTAGTAACCCTTGCCGGTCTTCTGGCCGAACCGGCCGGCCTCGCACAGCGCGTCGGCGATTTCCGATTTGATGCCGCGATCCTGCCGCGAGCGCCAGCCGATATCGAGCCCGGCGAGATCGCCCATCGCGAACGGCCCCATCGGCATGCCGAACTTGGTCACTACGGCGTCGACCTGTTGCGGCAGCGCGCCTTCGAACAACAGCTGTTCGGCTTGCTTGCCGCGCGCCGCCAGCATGCGGTTGCCGACGAAGCCGTCGCAGACCCCGACCACCGCCGGCACCTTGGCGATTTTTCGCGCGATCGCCACCGCCGTTAGCAGCGCGTCCGGCGCGGTCTTGTCGGCGCGGACGATCTCGCACAGCTTCATCACATTGGCCGGCGAGAAGAAATGCATGCCGAGCACGTCTTCCGGCCGCTTGGTGACCTGGGCGATCTCGTCGATGTTGAGATAGGAGGTGTTGGAGGCCAGCACCGCGCCGGGCTTGGCGTAGGCGTCGATCGCGGTGAACACTTCCTTTTTCACCGCCATGGTCTCGAACACCGCCTCGATGATCAGGTCGGCGTCCTTGACGTGCTCGAGCCCGACCACGCCATTGATCAGCGCCATGCGCTTGGCGGGCGCGTCGGCGGGGATTCCTCCCCGCGCCGCGGTGGAGTCATAGTTCTTCTGCATCACGCCGAGGCCGCGCTTCAACTGCTCCTCGCCGGTCTCGATCAGCGTCACCGGAATCCCGGCGTTGGCAAACGACATCGCGATGCCGCCACCCATGGTGCCGGCGCCGATGATGGCGACGCGCGTGACCGGCCGCGGCTTGGTGCCTTCCGGCACGCCGGACACCTTGGCGGCTTCGCGCTCGGCGAAGAACGCGTAGCGCTGCGCCTTCGACTGTTCGCCGGTGACGAGCTTCATGAAGCCGTCGCGTTCCTTCTTCATCCCCTCGTCGAACGGCAGGTCGATCGCGGCGGCGACCGCGTCGGCGGCGGCGAACGGCGCTTCCAGCCCCCTCGCCTTCTTGGTCATCGCCGCCACCGCCTGGGTGAAGATCGAGCGATCCGCCTTGGCGGCCTGCAATTTCGAATCGTCGTCGCGCAGTTTGCGCAGCGGCCGGCTCTCCGCCAGCACCTTGCGGGCAAAAGCTTCGCCGCCCGCGGCGGTGGCCTCGACGATCTCGTCGATCAGGCCGTGCTCGAGCGCAACTGCTGCGCCGATCGGATCGCCGCCGACGATCATCTTCACCGCGAGCTCCGGGCCGACCGCGCGCGGCAGCCGCTGCGTGCCGCCAGCGCCGGGCAACAGCCCAAGCTTCACTTCCGGCAGGCCGAGCTTGGCGTCTTTTACCGCGACGCGGAAATGACAGCCGAGCGCGACTTCGAGCCCGCCGCCGAGCGCGGTGCCGTGGATCGCGGCGACGATCGGCTTCGGCGAATTTTCCAACTCGGTGATGACGTCGCCGAGGCCGGGCGACTGCGGCGGCTTGCCGAATTCGGTGATGTCGGCGCCGGCGATGAAGGTGCGGCCGGCGCAGGTCAGCACGATCGCCTGCACTTCGGGATCGGCGATCGCCTGCTTGACGGATTCGGAGATGCCGCGACGCACCGCCGCGCTGAGCGCGTTGACCGGCGGACTATCCACCGTGACGATGGCGATCGCATCATGGCATTCCAGCTTGACGACGTCAGTCACGCAACTCTCCTTGTGCTATTTCCGTGTGTCGTTTTTTGTTAATTTCGCATTGCGAAATTTAATTCCACATCTTGACAGCGAGGGTTATTTTGAAGAGCGTCGCTTGTCAACGTGATCGATCCAATCGATACGGCAGGGCATGAAACGTCCAGGCAAAAAGGTGGCGACCGATCGCAACTTCGTCGTCGCGTTGTCCCGCGGCCTCGATGTGCTGCGGGCATTTCATCCCAATGATGGGCTGCTTGGCAACCAGGAGATTGCCGCGCGCACCAATTTACCCAAGCCGACGATTTCAAGGCTGACCTACACGCTGTGCAAGCTCGGCTACCTGACCCCGGTTCCGCGCTTCGAAAAGTACCAACTGGCGCCGGCGGCGCTGGCGATCGGCTATGCGGCGCTGGCAAATCTCGGCCTGCGGCATTTGTCGGAACCGTTCCGCGAGGAACTGATGCGGCAGACCGGCGGCGCGGTGGCGATCGGCGGCCGCGACCGCCACAGCATGATCTATTTCGGCCAGGCACGCTCCAGCCTCACCGTCGGCGTGCAGCTCGACGTCGGCTCGCGGGTTCCGATCGCCACCACCGCGATGGGACGGGCCTATATCTGGGCGCTGCCCGACGACGAACGCGCCGCGTTGCTGCGCGACCTGCGCGAGCATTACGGCGCGAGCCGCTTCGCCAAGATGAAGGACGGCATCGAACGCTCCGGCGAGCTGGTCGCCAAGCGCGGCTTTGCGATCTCGGCCGGCGAATGGCAGGACGACGTCCACGCCGCCGGCGTCTCGCTGAAATTGAACGACGGCACCGGGCCCTACGCATTCAATTGCGGTGCGCCGGCATTCCGCTTCACGGAAGATCGGCTGCTCAACGACATCGGCCCGCGCCTGGTGGCGATGGTCCGCAACATCGAAGCGGCGCTCGGCGGCCAGGTCGCGCCGCCGACAAAAAAGCCCGACAGCAAGAAAGCCAAGCCGGGAGGCAAAGGTGCGCGCGTGGTCGAGGGGATCTGATAGCCGGCAGCGCCTGAGGCGCGAGCGCAACGCCGGGCCGGCGCGGCGCGGCCGCGGATGAGCCCGCGGGCCGCTGCCGCGAGGACGCGCGCGCCGCTGGTTGCGGTGCGCGAGGTCAGCGTGGCGTTCGGCGGCATCAACGCGCTGAACGGCGTGTCGTTCGACATGCAGCAAGGCCAGATCCTCGGCCTGATCGGACCGAACGGCGCCGGCAAGACGACGCTGTTCAACTGCCTGTCCCGGCTGTACCAGCCCTGCCGCGGCGACATCCTGCTCGACGGCGACAGCATCCTGAAGCGCCCGGCGCACAAGATCGCCGAAATCGGCATCGGCCGCACCTTTCAGAACGTCGCGCTGTTCGGCAATCTCAGCGTGCGCGACAACGTCCGGGTCGGCGCCCATGCGCGTAGTTCCAGCGACATCGTTTCGGATGCGCTGCGGCTGCCCTGGGTGCGCCGCGGCGAAGCCAAGACCAACGCGACCGTCGACGAGATTTTGGACTATCTCGCGCTGCATGAAGTCGCCGACCTCGCCGTCGCGGGGCTGCCGTTCGGCACCCAGAAGCGCGTCGAGCTCGCCCGCGCGCTCGCAGCAGAGCCAAAGATCCTGCTGCTCGACGAGCCCGCCGGCGGGCTCAACCATGAGGAGGTGTTTTCGCTCGGCGCGCTGATCCGCCGCATCCGCGACGAACGCGGCGTCAGCGTGCTGCTGGTCGAGCATCACATGGGGCTGGTGATGTCGATCGCCGACCACGTGGTGGCGCTGAATTTCGGCAGGAAGCTCGCCGAAGGCCCGCCCGGCGCGGTGCAGAACGATCCCGAGGTGATCAAGGCCTATCTCGGGAGCAAGCAGCCGTGAGCGCGCTGCTCAGCGTCAAGGATCTGCGCGCCTATTACGGCCCGGTGCAGGCGCTGCACGGGCTCGACTTCGCGCTGCAACAAGGCAGTCTCACCGCCCTGCTCGGCGCCAACGGCGCCGGCAAGACCACGACGCTGCGCGCGATCTGCGCCATGGTGCGCGCCACCGGCGCGATCTCCTTCGACGGCACGCCGCTCGCCGGCCGCGCCACGGAAAACATCGTCCGGCTCGGCATCGCCCATGTGCCGCAGGGCCGCGGCACCTTCGCCACCATGAGCGTCGCGGAAAATCTGCAGCTCGGCGCCATCAGCCGCGGCGACAACAAGATCGGCGCCGACATCGAGCGGATGTACGGACATTTCCCGGTGTTGAAGGAGCGTCACCGTCAGCAGGCCGGCACGCTCTCCGGTGGCGAACAGCAGATGCTGGCGGTGGCGCGCGCGCTGATGCTGCGGCCGCGGCTGTTGCTGCTCGACGAGCCGTCGTTCGGCCTCGCGCCTCTGGTGGTGCGCGAGCTGTTCGGCATTCTCGGCAAGATCAACCGCGACGACAACGTCACCATCCTGGTGGTGGAGCAGAACGCCGAACTGGCGCTGGCGCTCGCCGACCAGGCCTACGTCATCGAGACCGGACGCATCGTGATGGCGGGACCGGCCGCCGAGATCGCCGCGAACCAGGACGTCCGCAAATCCTACTTAGGCTATTGAGGGCACTCGAGGGGGCGGCCATGGAGCTACTCGGCAACCAGATCCTGGCCGGCGTCGCCACCGGCGCGATCTATGCCTGCATGGCGCTCGCCGTGGTGATGATCTTCCAGGCGATCGATCAGCTGAATTTCGCACAGGGCGAGATGGCGATGCTCTCAACCTTCGTCGGCTGGCAATTGATGCAATGGGGCGTGCCGTATTGGGGGGCCTTCGCGCTGACGCTGCTGCTGTCGTTCGCCGGCGGCGTCGCGATCGAGCGGCTGTTGTTCAAGCCGCTCGCCGACGCCCCGATCCTGACCCATGTCGCCGGCTTCATCGCGCTGTTGGCGATCCTCAACTCGGTCGCGGGACAGACCTGGGACTTCACCATCAAGCAATTCCCGACGCCATTCGGCTGGTCGCCGTTTCTCGGCAGCAAGCTGATCTCGACGCATCAGGCCGGGATGATCGGCGTGACTTTGGTGCTGCTGGCGCTGCTGTACGGCTTCTTCCAGTTCACCCGCATCGGGTTGGCAATGCGGGCGGCGGCGTCCATGCCGGAGTCCGCGCGTCTGGTCGGCATCAACACCTCGTGGATGGTGGCGCTGGGCTGGGGCATGGCGAGCGCGATCGGCGCCATCGCCGGCATGCTGATTGCGCCGGTGGTGTTTCTCGAGCCGAACATGATGGGCGGCGTGTTGATCTACGGCTTCGCCGCCGCGGTGCTCGGCGGACTGTCGAGCCCGCTCGGCGCGGTGGTCGGCGGCTTTCTGGTCGGCGTCTTCGAGAACCTCGCCGGCACCTACATCCCGGGCGTCGGCAACGAATTGAAGCTGCCGATCGCGCTGGCGCTGATCGTCACCGTGCTGGTGCTGCGGCCGCACGGCCTGTTCGGCCGCGCCGTCGTCAAGCGGGTCTGAGCGGTGAGCGCGCTGCAGGACCTCGTCACCGACGTGGCCGCGGTGCCGGCGACGCCGACCAAGAGCCTCAGGCTCGGCATGCTCGCCTCGCTGGCGGTGCTGCTGCTGTTGCTCGGCGCGCCGCTGCTGCTGAAGAGCTTCGTCATCTTCCAGATCACCATGGTGCTGATCTACGCCATCGCGATCCTCGGGCTGAACATCCTGACCGGCGGCTCCGGCCAGGTCTCGCTCGGCCACAGCGCGTTCTACGCGATCGGCGCCTACTCATCGGCGATCCTGATCGAGCATTACGACGTGCATTACGGGCTGACGCTGCCGGTCGCGGGCGTCGTGTGCTTTGCGTTCGGCTTCCTGTTCGGGCTGCCGGCGCTGCGGCTCAGCGGCGTCTATCTGGCGCTCGCCACCTTCGCGCTCGCCATAGCGATGCCGCAGCTGTTGAAGCTCAGCGTGTTCGAGCGCTGGACCGGCGGCGTGCAGGGCCTGGTGGTGACCAAGCCGGACGCGCCGTTCGGGCTGCCGATCTCGCAGGACGTCTGGCTCTACGGCGTCACGCTGGCGATCGCGCTCGCGGTCTATCTGACGGCGGTCAATCTGCTGACCTCGCGCTCCGGCCGCGCGATGATGGCGATCCGCGACAACGAGATCGCAGCCTGTGCGATGGGCGTCGACGTGGCGCTGTACAAAACGCTGGCGTTCGGCATCTCGGCCGGCATCACCGGCGTCGCCGGCGGGCTGGGCGCCATCGCGGTGCAGTTCGTGGCGCCCGACAGCTACACCATCCAGCTCGCCATCGCGCTGTTCGTCGGCATGGTGGTCGGCGGCGTCGGCTGGCTGCCGGGCTCGCTGGTCGGCGCCGGCTTCATCGTGTTCGTGCCGAATCTCGCCGAGGGCATTTCCAAGGGATTGTCGGGTGCGGTGTTCGGGGTGATCCTGATCCTGGTGATCTTCCTGGCGCCGCACGGCGCGCGGCAGATCGCCACGCGCGTGCAACACTGGATGCACAGGCTGCGATCAAAATAACCGGGAGCGGCGTGAGCATGGAAACGCGGCGTGTGAGTTCGTCATTGCGAGGAGCTCTTGCGACGAAGCAATCCAGCGGCCCCGTGCTGGACGCCCCTGGATTGCTTCGCACAGCGCCGACCCGTTGGCTCGCAATGACGAAGAGAGAAACCTGGTTTCAAGAGGATCAGTCAACGAACCTCAAGAGGAGACGACATGATATCGATTCAGACCCTGCGTTGCGCCGTTCTCTCGACCGCGTTGATCGCCCTCACCGCCACCGCCGCGCTTGCGCAGAAGAAATACGACACCGGCGCCAGCGACGCCGAGATCAGGATCGGTAACATCCTGCCCTATTCGGGGCCGGCCTCGGCCTATGGGGTGATCGGCCGGATCGAGGCCGCCTATTTCAAGATGCTCAACGAGCAAGGCGGCATCAACGGCCGCAAGATCAATTTCATCAGCTACGACGACGGCTACAGCCCGGCGAAGGCCGTGGAGCAGGCCCGCAAGCTGGTGGAGAGCGACGAGGTGCTGTTCATCGCAGGCGCGCTCGGCACGCCGTCGAATTCGGCGATCCAGAAATACATGAACGCCAGGAAGGTGCCGCAGCTGTTCGCGGCGAGCGGCGCCACCAAATTCGGCGATTACAAGACCTTCCCCTGGACCATGGGCTGGCAGCCGGCCTATCAGAGCGAGGGGCGGATCTACGCCGCCCACCTTTTGCGCGAGAAGCCCGACGCCAAGATCGCGGTGCTGTATCAGAACGACGATTTCGGCAAGGACCTGCTGAAGGGGCTGAAGGACGGGCTCGGCGACAACGCCGCGATGATCGTCGCCGAAGACAGCTACGAGGTCGCCGAACCCAGCATCGACAGCCACATCGTCAAGCTGAAGTCGAGTGGCGCCGACGCCTTGGTGTCGATCACCACGCCGAAATTCGCCGCCCAAGCGCTGAAGAAGGCCGCCGAGCTCGACTGGAAGCCGACCTACTTCCAGAGCAACGTCGCCTCCTCGGTCGGCGGCGTGCTGAAGCCCGCCGGCTTTGCGATCGCGCAGGGCGTGCTGTCGGCGAACTACGCCAAGGACGGCGCCGACGCGCAATGGGACGACGACGCCGGCATGAAGAATTTCTACGGCTTCCTCGCCAAATACGCCCCCGACGCCAACCGCGCCGACGGCGCCGTGGTGTACGGCTATGGCCACGCCCAGACCGTGGCGCAGGTGCTGAAGCAGGCCGGCGACAATCTGACCCGCGACAACATCATGAAGCAGGCGGCGAACCTCAAGGATTTTGCGCCCGACACGCTATTGCCCGGCATCACCATCAACACCAGCGCCAGCGATTTTCACCCGATCGAGCAATTGCAGATGATGCGCTTCGAAGGCGAGACGTGGCAGCTGTTCGGCCCGATCGTCACCGCCGAGATCGGCGGGTGAGGTTTAGGGCCCCGCCGGCTACTTGCCGACGCTGCGGATCGGGCGGCCCTGGCTGATGAAGGCGTAGTGGCCGTTGGCGATCGAGCCGATCGTCAGCGCCTCCACCACCGGCTCGGCGATCTCGCCGGCCGCCGCCCAGTCGACCACGAAATTGGCCCCGGTGCCGCCGCGCACGTCGGTGGCGGCGATGAACGCTTCGATGGTCGAGAACGGCTTCAGCGCCACCGGCGCCTTCAGATAGTTTTCGACCAGCTTGCCCGCGGTGTCGAAATAGCCGACCCGCCGGATCACCAAGGGCTTGGTCTCGGAGGCGTTGTGGATGCTCAGCGTCACCGAGAAATCGCCGCGCAACCGGCCGTGGCTCATCGACACGCTGGAATAGGCCGGCACGTAGAACGCGCCGCTGGCGCTCAGCGGCTCCGACGGCAGCGCGGTGAGCGAGCCGGCAAAGCTCTGCTCGATCGGCGGCGCGCTCTGCGCATAGCTCGCCGGGACCGGCAGCAGCGCCAGCAGGCCGAGCGCCGCCAGGCCGTGCCGCCAGGCGCGGCGTGGCGCGCCCGGAATTAATGCTTTGACCGACATGGCTGCGCCCTTACTGTGGGAGTCCGAGGATCGATCAATGGCCACCCTATGCACGAACTCATTCGCGATATCACCCTGTGCATCCTGTTTGCATGGATGCTCGGACTTCTGGCGCATTTCTTCCGGCAGCCGCTGATCCTCGCCTATCTTATCGCCGGCTTCCTGATTGGTCCATTCGGCTTAAAGTGGGTGAAGTCGCAGGAGTCGATCGCGATCATCTCCGAGCTCGGCCTGATCTTCATGCTGTTCATGATCGGGCTGGAGATCGACCTCAAGAAAATCGTGCGCGCCGGCCCGGTGATCCTGTTCGCCGCCGGCGGGCAATTGCTCGGCGGCGCGCTGCTCGGGCTCGTGCTGTTCGCCGGCATCGGGCTGTCGCTGGCTGCCGGGTTCGACGCGATCTATCTGTCCGTCGCCTGCGCGCTGTCCTCCACGGTGATCATCGTCAAGGTGCTGTACGAGAAGCGCGAGCTCGACACCCTGCCCGGCCGCGTCACGCTCGGCGTGTTGGTGCTGCAGGACGTCTTCGCGATCCTGTTTCTGGCGGTGCAGCCGAGCCTCGGCAATCTGCAGATCGGCGTGTTCCTGCTGTCGATCGGCCGCGTCGGCGTGCTGGTCGTGACCGCGCTGGTGCTGTCGCGCTATCTGCTGCCGTGGCTGTTCCACCGCATCGCCCGGACGCCGGAGCTGGTGTTGCTCGGCGCGCTGGCGTGGTGCTTTCTGATCGGCGAGATCGCCGAACAGCTGCATTTGTCGCGCGAGATGGGCTCCTTGGTCGCCGGCGTCTCGCTGTCGACCTTTCCCTACGCGCTCGACGTCACCGCCAAGGTGACGACGCTGCGGGATTTCTTCATCACGCTGTTCTTCGTGGCGCTCGGCATGACGATTCCTGTTCCCAATCTCTCGGTGATCGGGCTTGCGCTGTTGATCGCCGGCTTCACCGTGGCGAGCCGGCTCGTCACCACCTTCGTGCCGCTGTATCTGATGAAACAGGGGCTGCGCGCCAGCCTGCTGCCGGCGATCAATCTGGCGCAGATCTCGGAATTCTCGCTGGTGGTGATCCAGACCGGCGTCGTCGCCGGCCACATCCAGACCGCGACCGCGAGCGCGGTGTCGTTCGCCTTCGTGATCCTCGCGGTGCTGTCGACCTTCGTGATGGTGCGCAGCGACGCGCTGACCCGCCGGGCGATCCCCGCGCTGAAGCGGCTCGGGCTGCGCGACCTCGACCACGGCCGCGACGCTGAGGCCGCGGAGACCGGCGGCCACGGCGCGGCGCGGCGCATCGTGCTGCTCGGCTTTTTCCGAGCAGCCTCCGCGCTCGTCGCCGAGATGGAACGGCAGAACGTCTCGCTGTTGAAAGAGATCACCGTGGTGGATTTCAATCCGATGGTGTTCCGCACTCTGGCGGACCGCGATGTCCACGTGATCTATGGCGACATCAGCAATGTCGACACGCTGCTGCACGCCGGCATCGGCCACGCCGAGATCATCATTCTCAGCGTGCCGGATTCGCTGTTGAAGGGCGCGACCAACGAAAAGCTGGTGCGCCACGTCCGCTCGCTCAATCCGGCGGCGAAGATCGTCGCCACCGCGGATCTGTTGGCCGACGTCGATCAGCTCTACGCCGCCGGCGCCGACTACGTCACGGTGCCGCGGCTATCCGACGCCCACGAGCTGTTCAGCGTGATCGAGGCCGCCGACCAGGAGCTTCTGGCCGACAAGCGCGCCGAGATCGACGCCCGGCTCGGCGAACGCCGCGAAGTGCTGCCGTAGTCCGCATTGCCAAATGCCGTCATTCCGGATTGCGAGTTCGAAGAACGAGCAAGTCCGGAATCCATATCCCCTACAGGGGGTATGGATCCCGGGCTCGCTCGCAGCTGAAGCCGCTCGCGCCCCGGGATGACCAGTCACATTTTGCAGCGAGCGCCGACTGCCGGCGGCGGCCATTCAGCATAATTAGTTCCGTCACGGAACTCTGCCCGGCGCGCCGACTTGTCGTGCACCGTACATACGTTGCGGCAATATCGCGACCCGTCGATCTGCGACCTCGCACAGCCCTCCAAAGGAACGCCGCCATGCATCTGTCCAACGAAAGCCTTCTGGTCATCGTCTTTGTCGGCATCGTCGCCGGCTGGCTCGCCGGCCTGATCGTGCGCGGCACCGGCTTCGGGTTGATCGGCGACCTGATCATCGGCGTCGGCGGCGCGCTGCTCGCCAGCCTGCTGTTTCCCCGGCTCGGCCTGCATCTCGGCTCGGGCCTGGTGTCGGCGATCATCTATTCGGCGATCGGCGCGGTGCTGCTGCTGCTGATCGTCCGGCTGATCCGCGGCCGCGGACGATTCTAGCGCGACGCCGTCACCCTCGGCAGACAAAGCAATGGCCGGACCGCTTGCCCGGTCCGGCCATTTCGTCGCCGGGTCTGCCCCAAACCGCAGTGAATTCTAGAGCAGGATGACGTTTCGGCGAAACGCCATCCTGCTCTCGCTTTTCAACTGAGTATGATCTCATCCGAAAACCGGGATCCACTTTTCGGGATCATGCTCTATTCGGCGGTGGCGACGATCTCGTCGGCCGCCGCGTCGAGCTGATACGACGCCGGCGTGATGTCCGGCGACGGCTGGAATTCGATCAGGATGTCGTGGGTCAGCGCCGGCGCCTCGACGCCGAGCCGCGTTTCGATCCACTGCCACAGTCCGCGGATCTCGTCGGCCGATTTGCCGCCGGGCGCATATTCCGAGACGGCGAGGCCGAGTCCGAGCGCATCCTGATGGTCGTTGCGCATCACGATATAGGGCAACGCCAGCACGCCCGCGGCATCCAGCGCGGCCTCGTCGGCGAGCGCGGTCGCCGCATGGGCGATGCGCTGGCCGCGGCACGGGGTCTGGTTCAGCACATAGGCGAACGGCCGGTCGCAGCCGCGGATCGCCGCCAGCGTCGCAGCGGTGGCCTCGACGTCGGCGACGCTCGGCCGCACCGGAATGAGGCAGAGATCGGCCGAGGCCAGCGCCGCGTCGGTCAGCGCGCTGAGCCCGCCCGCGGTGTCGATGATGGTCAGCGTCACCCCGGCGCGCTCGAAGGTTGCAAGGCGCTGCGCCAATTCGTCGGCCGCCGCCAGCGTCTCCACCACCGGCTGCGCATTGTCGCGGCGACGGCGCCAGTTCGACAGCGTGCCCTGCGGGTCGGTTTCGATCAGCCGGACCGCGTGGCCCTGCTGCATCGCGGCGAGCGCCAGCCCGATGGCCAAGGTGCTCTTGCCGCTGCCGCCCTTTTGGGTGGCCAGAACGATGGTGTGCATGATGAGTCCTTTGAATTGGTGATTGCGAAACACGCGATTGACGCGGCATTCCAACCAATTCTTGGCTTGGACCTTCGGGGTCGATCTGCAGACTTTGGCACGATCGCGCCGCCCGAATCGGCAACATCCATACGATGCGGCAATTTGCCGGGTAGCGCTAGTGAGTACGATTACTTGTTATGACGACTACTTGTCAGCAGATAGCGCTTAGCACCCGGATGAACGCGGATACTCCACGCGTAGCGACCGCCCTCGCCCACACAACGCTGCCGGCGAAGCGCTGCCGGCGAGAACTTTTCACCACCGCGCCATCAGTTGCAGCCGATAATAATCGAAGTCGCGACCGCCCGCCGCGACCACATAGCTGCCGGCATAGACGTGCGAATACAGCGCGTGGAACTGCAGGAACCTAGAGACGTCCCACACCGCGTCGAGCTGGGCGATCTGGGCGACGTCGAGCGAGGCGGAGTCCTTCGCGGTGATCATCGTGTTGGACGGACCATAGACGGAATCCGCGATCGTCGCCTTGCGCAGCACGTTCCAGCTTGCCCCCAGCGTCAGCTTAGGGCCGACGAACAGCTGCAGATAGGGCTGCCAATTGATCAGGTTGGAGACCGAGATCAGCGACATTTCCGACACGATGCTCGCCGCCGGATAGGCCGCAACGAAGGTGCGGAAGGTGGCATCCTTGAGGTTGGAATCCCCGGAGCCGTAGTGCGCGCGCAGCCCGAGCTTCGGCACCACACGCGCACCGCCGAGCGCGACCGCGGCGAAGCGCTGGCCGAGATCGGCGTAGGCACCGACCGCGTCGATGCTGGCGGTGCCGAAGCTGCCGCCCTGCTTGGCCGCCTCGGCCGCCATCTCGAAGCCGCGCCACTTGAACGCCAGCCGGCCGCCCGCGGTCCAGCGGTCCTCGGGCGCGGTGCCGCGGCGATAGCCGGCGCTGTCCTGCTGCTTGGCGTAGCCGTAGAGATCCAGCGTGCCCGGCAGCCCGAGCGGCGATTTCAACGTCAAGTAACCGCCGCGAAACGCCTCCGCGCCGTTGGTCGTGTCGTCGAACAGCCCGTCCATGATCTCGACCGGCCGCGCCGCGAAGCCGCGCAGCGTCAGCGCGGCGTCGTCGTATTCGGCGAGCCCGCCGTCGAAGGTGCGGCGCAGATTGGTCGGATCGCGCACCGCGAGCCAGCGCGACGGGCCGAGCCACAGCTCCTGCCGGCCGCCGCGCAACGTCAACTTGCCGTCGCCGGCCGGCAGCGTCGCATCGACAAAGCTGTTGCGCAGATCCGGGCTGCTGCGATCGAAGGCGCGCTGCACCGGGCGGCCGTCTTCGGTGGCGGCATCGAACTGCACGAAGGCGCGAAACGCATTCCAGTGCAGATCGACGTGCTGCAGCACCCGCTCCTGGCTGGACGCCCAGGCATGGCCGCTGCGGCCGATGCCGAACAGATAGCGATCGTAGCCGTCGAGCCGATAGCGCACCTCGCCGCCGAGCGACAGAAAGGCGCCGCTCCAGCCGGCGATCGGGATGTATTTCAGGGCCTCCCAGCCTGATAATTGCTTGCCGGCGAGGTCGGCGTAGTCTTCCTGCCAGCGATACAATTTGAACGCGGCTTTGCGTTCGGTGCCCTCCGGCTCGTCCTGCGCCTTGACGGCGCCGCCGCCGCACAGCCACGCCAACGTCGCCAGCGCGGCGCTGGTCCTTGTTATCCAGTGACTGAGCTTCAAGCAGGTCCGCCATTGCCGAGAGGAAGTGACCGGCGAATTGTGCGGGCTTCGGCGTCAGCGATAAAGTGCTGATTGCCGAACGCGGAGCGATTGCGGCTATTCGACGCGCACGCGACGGTGATAACAACTCCGGATGCTAACAACTCATCGAAATGCCGCCTCGTTCGCGCTGCGTTGCAGCAGCAAACCCTCGTCGATCCGCGTGATAACGGTAATGCAATCCGCAGTAATTTGCGCGGTGCGATACAACGACTTCAGCGCGCGCCGAACCGCCAATTCGCTGTCTCGATCACCAGATCGATGAAGGTGCGCACCTTGGCCGACAATAGCCGCGAGGTCGGATAGACGATGTGGATCGGCAAAGGCGGCGGTTCGTATTTGCGCAGCACCACTTTCAATCGCCCGGCGGCGAGCCCGTCCGCGGCCTGATAGGCCAGCACGCGGGTCAATCCGCCGCCCTGCTCGGCGTGCCAGATCGCGGCGTCGGCGACGTTGGTGGTGAAGCGCGGCGTGCAACTGATGCGGATCTCGCGGCCGGCCTCGCTGAAGCGCCATTCCGGCGCCGCCGCCAGCGCGCCGAACTGGATGGTGTCGTGCTTGGCCAACGCGGCCGGCGTCTTCGGCACGCCGCGCGCCGCGAGATAGTCCGGCGACGCCACCACGATGCGGCGCATGTCGCCGACCGCGCGCGCCACCAGGCTGGAATCCGGCAATTGCCCGATGCGGATCGCGCAGTCGACGCCGTCCTCGACCAGGTTGATGACGCGATCGGTCAGCCGCAATTCGCCGGCGACGTCCGGATAGCGCTTCAGCCAGGCCGAGATCAGCGGCGTGACGTGGACGCGGCCGAACCCGACCGGCGCCGACACCACCAGCCGCCCGGCCGGCTTCGTGCGCTCGGCCTGCGCCGAGCCTTCGGCCTCCTCGACGTCGGCGAGAATGCGCCGCGCCCGCTCCAGATAGCGCGCGCCGACATCGGTCAGCGTCACCGAGCGCGTGGTCCGCTGCAACAGCCTTGCGCCGACGCGGTTTTCCAGCGCCGCCACCAGCCGCGTCACCGCGGACGGCGACAGCCCGAGCTTGCGCGCCGCCGGCGCGAAACCCTGCAGGTCGGCGACTGCCACAAAGGCGGTCATGGCGTCGAGACGGTCCATGGAGCTATTTCATATCCTGCAACAATGAAGTGTCAATCCGCCTGATTGCTTCATTCCGCCGCCCGGCCATATTGACCCCACGAGGCGCCCGGCGGCGCCGGAATCGGGAGGACATCCGATGAGTGAGGTTCTGAGCGCTTCCAGCGACGTCGCTTTCACGCCCGCGGTGAAGGCGATCCAGACCCGCAAGGGCTCGCGCGACGGCTACGCGCAGGTCGAGCGGCACGGCGGCTGGCGCAGCGCGGTCGATGATCAGCTGGCCCACTTTCTCGCGGCGCAGACCAGCTTCTTTCTTGCCACCGCATCCGCCGACGGCCAGCCCTATATGCAGCACCGCGGCGGCCCCGCCGGCTTCATCCACGTGCTCGATCCGCACACTCTGGCGTTCGCCGATTACAGCGGCAACCGGCAATACATCACCCAGGGCAATCTGTCGGAAAATCCCAAGGCGCATATTTTCGTGATGGATTACGTGCACCGCCGCCGCATCAAGATCTGGGGCGAAGCCCGCGTCGTCGAGGACGATGCGGCGCTGCTGCAGACGCTGATGCCGCAGGGCTACAAGGCGCGGCCCGAACAGGTGATCGTGTTTACGATCAAGGCCTGGGACAGCAATTGTCCGCAGCATATTCCGCAGAAATTCGACGCCGCCGACGTCGCCGCGGCGCTCGCCGCGCGCGACGCCCGGATCGCCGAGCTCGAAGCGGCGCTGGCGGCGGCGCAGCCGATATCGACCGCGCAGCCGGCGTCGGGTGAGTCAGGCGCCGTTGCGCCGTAACCGAGCTTCGTGAGCCGCGATCCGGAGCCGGCGGGTTACGCGCTGCGCGCTAACCCGCGCTACTACGCGCTGATACCAAATCAGGCTGCTTCGCCACGATGATGCCAAGTCCACTATCTTGTACCATCGGTTGACGACGCAATTGCTCCCCGGCCGGCATTACTTGAGTACTTCTCTGCGTTTTTTCGTCGCAATCGCTGAGATTCCTGTTGCGTCATCGCCGAAAAAGAGGTGGTTACTAGGCGCATTCGTGTCGATGGATTTATCCGAAACGCGATTGCTGCATGCGCTCCGTTTCGGACCTCGAAAGTCCACGACCTTCGGTAGAAGGATCGCCTGATGGCTTGGATGATGACGGTCGAGATGCACGTTCGGTCGCCGAAGTTTGACTTCGACGAGCTCGATCGATTGAAGCTGTTCAAGGACCGAAGCGGCCGCACAATGGAGAGGGGGATTCGCTTCGATGGCGTCCCGCCAGTCAACCTCACGGCGCGACAGCAAGACACGAAGAAGTTTTGTGACGCATTCCACATTATCGGATTCATATGTGTAAGCGAAAAGTTTCGCGAAATTATCGAGGGGTTTGAACCAAACGCGCATCAGTTCTTTCCGATCACGCTTGAAGCGAAGGACGGCACGCGCCATGCAGGGCCTCAGTACTACATCTTCAATCCATGCGCGGTCATCGACGCCTATCTCGATGTTGGGAATGCGCCGGGTTGGCCGGAATTGCGGAATCTTCATCGCCCCTACCGAGCCGGCTACGAGGACGTGGCGCTCAGTTCCCAAGAGATTGCGGGACGTCACGTTTGGATGGGCGGGTTCTTGGGTGCAGGGAATCTCTTTGTGTCGGATGCCCTCCACGCCAAACTCGTGAAAGAGAAAATCCGCTACTTGTGGTTCAGGCCCCTGAAGGAGCGCGATGCTCCATGGAATGCCGAGGCTGAAATGCCAATGGTGCTGGCTTGGCTGGAAGCTGATCCGGCAAGAGTTCAAGACTTGATCAATCGGCGACCTGATTGGGTCAGAAAGCATCGGGCCGACTGGATGCTCTAGGGGCGGATTGCGGACGACGCGGCGTAACGGAGGGGCAATGGCATTTCCCCCAGCAAACCGATCACCAGAGGCGCGGACAGTAATCCGAGTTGCGCGGGGTCGCACACGTCTATCGCCACGCCGCGCTTCGCGCTAAAGCGCTGGCATGACCAGCGACACCCTGCCCCCCGCGGAGAGCCCGTGCCAGCCCTGCGGCGCCTGCTGCGGCTATTCGGAGAATTGGCCGCGCTTCACCACCGAGGACGACGCCGCGCTCGATCTCATTCCGGAGCAGTTCGTCAATGCCAAGCTGTCGGGGATGCGTTGCGACGGCGACCGCTGCAGCGCGCTGACCGGGCAGATCGGCGTGGCGACGGCGTGCGGGATCTATCAGTTGCGGCCGGAGGTGTGCCGGACCTGCCAGCCGGGCGATCCGGAATGCGCCATGGCGCGGCGGCGCTTCGGAATGGCGCCGCTCGCCCTAGCCTAGCCGGCCGTTCGCTCAGGCCGTCGCCGCGTGACCGTGATCGTCGTCGAGGTCGTGCATGACCTGCGGGAAACTCGACAACGGCTTGGTCGACAGCGTGATCGGCTTGCGGTGGCCGGAATAGGCCGCCGCGGTCGGCCGAAACGACTTGGCGTCGCGCGACAGCGCGTACAGCGTCGACCCGACGCGGCCGCCGAGCTGGATCAGGTCGCGCTCCTCGCAACTCGAGGCGATCGACAAGGCCAGCGAATGCAGATGGCTGCGGCGGTAGCAGAACAGCGCCAGCATCGCCCGAACCTCGGACGAGACGCTTTCTACGAGTTGCGGAAGTCCGCTTTCGCTGGCGCGATACATCTCGCCCAGCAGATCCTCGCGGACCGGGCAGAAATCGTTCTCAAACGCTTCTCGGCTGGACCACATGAGCTTTTCTCCACAACCATAGAATGCAGTCGAATTCGTTAATGAGCGGTTAACCGAACCCTATTTTACCGCCGGATGGAACTTGAATTCGATTGACGAATCAGTCAGGGGCGGAACCCGCCGGTTCCATTCAGGCGCTGGGCGCGAGCAACGGCGACTCCGCCAGCGGCGCCGAGGCCAGCTCGACGCGGTTACGGCCGTTCATCTTGGCCCGGTACAGCGCGTTGTCGACCCGGGCCAGCAGGCTCTCCGGCGTGTCGCCGGGCACGCATTCGGCGACGCCGAAGCTGCAGGTCAGGCAGCCGATCTCGTCGAACGCGGTGTGGGCGATGGTGTTGCGCAGCTTCTCGGCGAACTCGACCGCGACCTTCTCGTCGGCGCCGACCAGCAGGATGACGAATTCCTCGCCGCCCCAGCGCGCCAGGAAATCGGTCTGCCGAACGCTGCGCGACAGAATCCGCGCGAGATGCACCAAAACCTGGTCGCCGATCAGATGGCCGTGCACATCGTTGATCTCCTTGAAATAATCGATGTCGCACATCACCGCGGAAAACGCCGTCTGGAAGCGATCGAAGCGCACGATCTCTTCGACCACGCCCTGGTTGAACACCCGGCGATTGAACAGCCCGGTCAACGGGTCGGTGGTGGCCTGCACGTGCAGCCCGCGCGCCAGCTCCTGCAGCTCCATGCGCTTTTCGGCGTGGATGCTGTCGCGGATGCCGTGCTCGCGGCCGTAGAAGTAGAACAACGCCATGATCGAGAATTGCAGCGTGATGACGATGCCGAGAAACCTGGTCGGAAAGATTCCGGCGACCGGAAACACCATCAGCAACGACCAGCCGCCCTCGCTGGCGGGGCGGCGCAGGACGTAGGACGGCACTCCGTCGGCCGTGGTCCAGACCGAGTCGACGATCTCGCGCGGCACCATGGGCTTGGCCGCCGAACGCGGCGCCGCCAGCCGCAACGCGTCGACCGCGCGCGGCCACAGCGCCTGCCGCAACCTGTTGCTGCGATTGGACAGCATCACCACGCCGTCGGCGTCGACGAAGTAGAACGCCTTGTCGAACGACAGCAGGCTGGCCTCGAGGGCCTCCAGCGATTTCTGCAGCATCGCAACGCCGACGACGTTACCCTCGCGATCGCGAATCGGCGCACTGGAGGTGTAGCTCCGCGCCCCGGTGATCGGATCGAGCTGGAAACGACGGCTGGCCAACCCGGCGATCGAATTCTGAAAATACGGCGCGGCACTTTCGTTCGCCAGAGCGAGCGTCGCCGCTTCGCTGCGATCGGACGAAGCGATCACCGCGCCGGAGCGGTTGAGCACCATGCCGACCAGCGCTCCGGCGGCTTCGACATCGAGCTGCAGCACCTCGTCGATGTGTCGATCCCGCGCGGTGCTGCTGCCATTCAACATCGGCAGCAGCGTCGGCGACCTCGCGAGCGCTTTCACCATGGCGTCGAGCACCGCGGCTTCGCCGGCCAGACGGCTGACCAGCAATTCGGCGTCGCCCCGCGCCTCCTGCTCGACGGCCTGTTTGTAGAGCCCGCCCAGATAACCCGTCAGCGCCCATCCGCCGGCCAGGATCGCGATCAGCGCGACCATCGTCCAGATCAGCTGCCGGCGCAGATACGCCGTATAGCGCGCGGCCGCCACCGTCTCGACCAGCGTTTGTCCCCAGAACGCCCAGCACAGCCCGGTGAGCAGGCAAGCGAGCACGCCGCGCAGCAATTGAATGGGAATGCCGGTCAGTCCGACAAACCATGCCGTATTGACGACGTTGGCCGGCCAGAACGGGGCCGGCGACACGATCAGACCGGCGGCGCCCCCGTAGAGCGCCAGCACGATCGCAAACAGCGTCAGCAGCCCCTTTTTGATAGGCGAATGCTGCCTGGCGCGTTGCGCCAGCACCAAACCGCCGCCGATCGCGCCGACGAATCCCAGGCTGTAGCGCGACACGGCCCTTGCCGCGGGCAGACCCTCGAGCACGCCCACGCCGATAATCAGTCCGACGATAAGTGGGTAGATCCAGATGTCCGGCACTCTGTAACCCAACCGGGTGGCGCCGCTGCGGGTAAACTCCATCAAGAACAGGAAGGAGGCAATGAGCACCGCAAGGCGCAGCGTCGCGAACAGCTGGTTGTCGCCGAGCATCAAGGCGGCGAGATCGAGCCATTCGGCGCAGCCGTGAACCAGCGCGAAACTTCCGAACAGCCAAAGGTCGACGGTGCCACCGAGCCTACCGCGCGCCATCGCCAAACAGGCGGAACCGAGCAGGATAAAGGCCATGCCGTAGAAGAAATAGATGAAGTCCAGCTGTGACTGCAGGAACGAGGCCATGGTCCACGCGGGTTACGATCCGGCCCCCCCCCCGTCGCGAACACCGCTTCGTCGAAAGGTTCTGCCGCCTCAGCAGCATAGCCATGCCCCTGCGCGAACCAGTTAATTTCCTACCTGGTAGAAATACCGGGGCACGCCCATGGTCTCAGTGCAGCAGGTTGTACTGCACGACATAGGCCGCGGCGCCGGCGAAATAGCCGAGCATCGCCAGCACGCTGACGCGTCGCAAATACCAGAAGAACTCGATCTTCTCGAGCCCCATCGCGGCGACGCCGGCCGCCGAGCCGATGATCAGGATCGATCCGCCGGTGCCGGCGCAATAGGCGATGAACTCCCACAGGAAGCTGTCGGGCGGATATTGCGCCAGGCTGTACATCCCCATCGACGCCGCCACCAACGGCACGTTGTCGACGATCGCGCTGATCAGCCCGAGGATGACGACGATCAGGTCCTGCCGCCCGACGGTCTGGTCGAGCCACGCCGCCAGCGCGGTGAGGATGTGCGAATGTTCCAGGGTGGCGACCGCCAGCAGGATGCCGAGGAAGAACACCACCGAGCTGAGGTCGATCCGGGTCAGCGCGTGGCCCAAGGTCAGTTGTTCGCGCTGCTTCGGCGGCTTGTGGCGGTGAATGATTTCCGCACTGACCCAGAGGATCCCCAGCCCGAACAGGATGCCCATGAACGGCGGCAGCCCGGTGAGCGTCTTGAACGCCGGCACCATCACCAGAATGCCGAGCCCGAGGAAGAAGATCAGGTTGCGCTCGAACCCGTTGTTGTCGGCGCTGCGGCTGGTCTCGGCGTCGACCTCTTTCAACGCGAAGGCCCGGCCGCGCAGCTGCCAGGTCACGATCAACAGCGGCACCAGCAGGTTGACGATCGAGGCCAGGAACACGCCCTTGATAATCGCGGTTGCGGTGAGCTGGCCACCGATCCACAGCATCGTCGTGGTGACGTCGCCGATCGGCGACCAGGCGCCGCCGGCATTGGCGGCGATCACGATCATCGCGGCGAAGAACAAGCGGTCGCCGCGATCGTCGAGCAGCTTCTTGGTCAGCGAGATCATCACGATGGTGGTGGTCAGATTGTCCAGCACCGCGCTGAGGAAGAACGTGACGAGCCCGACCAGCCACATCAGCGAGGTCAGCCGATTGGTGCGGATCTGCGAGGTGATCACCTCGAAGCCGTTATGCGCGTCGATCACCTCGACGATGGTCATGGCGCCCATCAGGAAGAAGATGATCTGCGCCGACGACGCCACCGATTCGTCGAGCTCACGCATCACCGCGGCATGATCGGGGCTGGATATCGAATACAATGTCCACAGCAGCCCGGCGCCGAGCAGCGCGGTGGCGCATTTGTTGATGCCGAGCGGATGTTCCAGCGCGATCGCCGCATAGGCGACGACGAATACGGCGATGATCGCGATTTGCATTCCCGACGGCCCCTTGGTCTCCGACTCTGAATAGCAGAACAATCCCGGGCGACAAACCCGGGACCTGGATAAGCCCGCAAAGGTTGCTCATGATGCCATGGCTCCGCGCCGACGTGTTCGCCCTCCGCGCTGCCGCGACGGCCGCGCGACGCTGCTTCAATTCGCCGGCTTGCCGCCCCACAAGGATGATGCTCAGTGCAGCAGATGCTGAAAAATTCGATAATCTATCGACCCGTCGCCGAACTGCGCGATTTCCTGCGCGGCGAGACCGCCGGCGGCGTGATTCTGATCGTCAGCGGCGCGCTGGCGATGCTCGCTGCGAATTCGGCGCTGGCGCCGCTCTATCTCGAGACGCTGGCGACGTATCTCGGCGGCCTCAGCGTGCTGCACTGGATCAACGACGGCCTGATGGTGCTGTTCTTCCTGCTGGTCGGGCTGGAGATCAAACGCGAATTGCTGGAGGGACAGTTGCGGGCCTGGCCGGCGCGGGCGCTGCCCGGGGTCGCGGCGATCGGCGGCATGGCGGTGCCGGCGCTGATCTATGCGGCGATCAACTGGCAGGAGCCTTCGACGCTGCGCGGCTGGGCTATTCCCGCGGCCACCGACATCGCGTTTTCGCTCGGCGTGCTCTCGCTGTTCGGCTCGCGGGTGCCGGTGTCGCTGAAGATCTTTCTCACCGCGCTGGCGATCCTCGACGATCTCGGCGCCATCGTCATCATCGCGGTGTTCTACACCGCCGACCTGTCGCTGCCGATGCTGGGCGGCGCGGCGCTGGTGCTGGCGCTGTTGGTCGGGCTCAATCTTGCCGGCGTGCGGCGGCTCACGCCCTATCTGCTGCTCGGCGTCGTGCTGTGGTGGCTCACGCTGCAATCTGGGGTGCATGCCACGGTGGCCGGCGTGCTGCTGGCGCTGACCATTCCGCTGCGCCGGCGCGACGCCGCGGTCGACGAGGCCCATTCGCCGCTGCAGCGGCTGGAGCACGCGCTGCACCCGTGGTCGGCCTATCTGGTGCTGCCGCTGTTCGGCTTCGCCAACGCCGGGGTGTCGCTGACCGGGGTGACGTGGCCGAGCCTGTTGCAGCCGGTGACGCTCGGCGTGGCGCTCGGCTTGCTGATCGGCAAGCAGATCGGGGTGTTCGGCGCGGTGCTGCTGATGGCCAAGCTCGGCTGGGCGCGGCGGCCGGCGCGCGCCACCTGGCTGCAGGTCTACGGGGTCTCGTTGTTGTGCGGCGTCGGCTTCACCATGAGCCTGTTCATCGGGCTGCTGGCGTTCGCGCGTACCCCCGAGCTGGAAGCGGCGATGAAGATCGGCGTGCTGAGTGGTTCGCTGCTGGCGATGCTGGCCGGCGCGCTGGTGCTCGGGCTCGGCAGCAGTAAGCCGGTGCCCGCGACGTCCGGCGAGCGGATCACGCCGCAGCCCTGACGCGCGTCGCCATCGCGCGCCGTCATTCCGGGGCGCGAGAGCGACAGCTCGAGCGAACCCGGAATCTCGCAGCACGGGACGGACTCCTGCCCGCGCAGCAAGATTCCGGGTTCGCGCGCAGCTGCGCTGCGCCCGCCCCGGAATGACTGCGTATCAGCCGTTGGCGGCGAGCCAGATCGACAGCGCAAAGCCGGTGAGATGATGCAGCGCCTGGTCGGTGCCGATCAGCCACCAGAACCATTGATGATCGCGCGTCACGTCGAAGGTCGCGACACAAAAGCCCTTGGCGCGGTCGATCAGGATGTGAACCGCAAAATCGATCAGCCCGATGAACCAGAACCGCGGCGCGATGATCAGCATCAGCGCGGTGGTCAGCCCGAGATGAATCGAGCAATGCACCAATAGCGGCCAGGCCCAGCCGGTCTTGCCGTCCTTGCCGATCGCCATCCAATGGGTCTGCAGAAAGAAATCCGCCACCACATGCTTGGCGGTGAGCACCAGCATCCATCCGATCAGCGCGCCCACGGCGACCGACGACGACAATGATGGAAACACCAAGCGAGCGCCCTTTGCTGGCTGACGGACCGAACGGCTCTGTGGAACCCGATTTATGACACTTCGCTGTCCGGAATGCACGCGGAGAACCGGCGACGCGCCGTCCGCGTCAGGGTGACGCGCGCGCCCGGATTTCGCGAACGCAGCGCTTCAGCGCCCGCTGCTGCGGGTCTGGCGTCACCGCGGCGCGCGCTTGCGCGATCGCCGCGGCAAGGTCGGGCAATTCGAGCACGCCGTCGAAGCAGGGCTTGGCGAGGCTATCGATGATCAGGCACCAGTCGGCCTGCCGCTGCCGCAACGGCTCGCCGCAGCCGTGAATCATCGTCGCGGTTTGCACAATGGCGGCTGCGGCCGCCGGCTGCTTGGTCAGCGCGCGATCGATCATGTGCAGCCAGCGCTCGACCAGCGCGCGCTCCTTGGCATAGCGCGGCGACAGCAGCCGCCAGCGCCGCAACGAGGCCTCGAGCTCGAGCCGGCGCACCGCGAACCAACTCGCGGTGCTGAAGCGCAGCCGCACCTTGCGGCGCGACAGCCCGGCCCAGCCGACCAATTCCAGCGCCTGTCCGGAGATCACCTCCGGCAGCGTCGACACCAGTTCGTCGAGCCGGAAGGTTTTGACCTCGCCCGGTCCCGGCGGCTGCTGCAAGGCGAGCTGCGCCAGCCGGATCACGTCCTCGTAGCACATTCGCTTGGCCAACAGCCGCGCGATCTCCGCGAACAGCTCCTCGCCGACGCCGCGGCGGCCGACGAAGCGGCGCAGCCGGTCGAGATAAAGCTGCGCGTAGCTCGGGCCTTGATAGTCGATCAGCATGAACACGGCGTCGCTGGCAACCGGCCGCACCGCCTCCGGCAGACCCTCGGGCAGAAACGGCGCGTCGCGGCCGTCCTCGCCCATCCATTCGGCGAGCGTGGCGCGGATCGCCTCGATGAAGCCGGCCATGGCGGCGGCTCTCGCTAGGCCGAGCCCTGTGCGGCGGGCGCTGGCGCGGCAGCGGGCGCCGGCGTTTGCACCGTATACTCGGCCAGCCGCTGCTCCAGCCGGCCGATGTTCTGGAACAGCCGGGCGCTCGCCAGCCGCAGGAAGTAGAAGCCGAACTCCGGATTCTGCACGTACAATTCCTCGACCTGCCGATAGCTGACGCCGAGCACGGTGCCGCCCTCGATGCATTCCAGCGTCTGCGTCCGCTCGTTGAGCGGCGACAACATGCCGAGCTCGCCGACGATGGCGCCGACCGGCAGCTCGATGCCGGACTCCACCAGCCGGTAGCGGCCGCTGACGATGTAGAACATGTCCTCGGCCTTCTCGTCCTTGTAGAACAGCACCTCGCCGGTCGCGCAGCAGCGCTCGGTCATGAACGGCTTCAGCCATTCCATCGACAGGTCGCTGTTGACCGATTTCTTGACGTCGCGCACCAGCTGCAGCATCTGGTGCAGCCGGTAGCCGTTCAGCGGCAGCAGCACGGCGTGCAGCAGCAGCGTCGGATAGGCGTGGCTGAAGATCGAGGTGGTGATCAGGATCACATTGGTGATGATGCCGAACACCCGCAGCGGGATCATCGTGCGCATCGTGGTGGTGGCGACGACGAAGATCGAGGCGAAGAACGTGCCGGCTTGTACGGCGATATGCGGCGAATCCATGGGGCCAACCAATTCCTGATAGCGGACGGTTTCCCGCGAGGCGATCGCGGGCGCTGGGCTTGCGGCGGTAATATAGCCGATCCGGCGCGAATTGCCGCCCCGCAACTTCAGCGTCGCACCCCGCCTGGTTCCGGCGGCGTTGACGGCCGCCCTCCGCGCAGGGCAGGTTCGGACCCTAGCCAGGAGACCGCGATGTCGGACACCACGACGATGACCACCCCCGCGCATGACGAACCCGCCGACACCACGCCGATCCTGACCATCGCCGGCGCCCGCGCCGAGATCCGGCTGAACCGGCCGCGGCATCTCAACCGGCTGTTGCCGGACGACCTCGACGCGCTGATGCAGCTGTTCGACACCATCGAGACTGACTCCGCGGTGCGGGTGCTGGTGCTGACCGGCACCGGGCGGGCGTTTTCCGCCGGCTTCGATCTCGGCAAGGTTGCCGAGCGCGCCGCCGCCGACGCGGCGCAGCCGAGCGCAGGTGCCGCGTTCGAGGTGGTGGCCAACCGGCTCGAGGATCTCAAACTGCCGACCATCTGCCGGCTCAATGGCGGGGTCTATGGCGGCTCCACCGACCTGGCGCTGGCCTGCGATTTCCGCATCGGCGCCGAGGGCTGCGAAATGTTCATGCCGGCAGCACGGCTCGGGCTGCACTACTACAAGAGCGGGATCCGCCGCTACGTGTCGCGGCTCGGCGTCGACAACGCCAAGAAGCTGTTTCTCACCGCGCAGAAGATCGACGCCCGCGAGATGCTGCGGATCGGCTATCTCACCGCCCTGGTGCCGATGAAACGGCTCGACTCCGAGGTCGACGCGCTGGCGAACATTCTCGCCGGCAACGCGCCGCTGGCGATGGCCGGGATGAAGCGCGCGATCAACGAATTCGCCCGCGATCAGCTCGACGAAGCCGCCGCCGACCAGCGCGCCCGCGACAGTATGCAGAGCGCGGAGATCAACGAAGGCATCGCGGCGTTCAAAGAGAAGCGCGCGCCGCGGTTCTGAGCGCACCTCTACACTAACAAAGACGACCTTGCGCCAACAGGCGCCGGGCTTAAATATTCTCTGTCAGCGGCCGAGCCCACCACATTTGACCAACGATTGAAGTCTTGGGGGAGACAATGAGAGAATTCCATTTCAGGGCGCCAACGCTTTTCGATGCATCGGTAAAGTCTTCTGTGGAAGACGAACTGATATTGCACGATTCCCGTGGCACGGCCGAACATCTTGCGAAGTTCAAAAAGCTCGCCCTTTGGCTGAAGTCCGAAATGGTCAATGCAGGGTTGGCCGCAGATGGCCCCGGTTTTGACGAAGGCGGCAGTTGGATGATCCAGGTTCCGTCCAACGACGGCGCCTTCGTACTTTGCACCGTCTCAGCGAGTGGCGGTGATGATCCGCGGTTCGTCTTGCTCGTGGACGAATTTGGCGGCGCGCCCGAAGACGTGGGCCACGTTATCGAAAAGATCCTGCGCAATGCGCGCGAGATTGGCGAGTTGAGGAATATTGACAATTAATGTCGCCGGCGCGGATTTGCCTGTTGGCGCCCTCATCCGGGAAGATCGCGCGCGCTCACTCCCCCACGAACGTCACGACCTCGCCGAGCGATGCGCGCGAGGTGCGGTAGCTGTTGATCTTGTGGTCGCGGTCGGGATAGCCGAACGAGATGCCGCACACCACGCGGCGATCGTCGCCCAAGCCGAAATGCCGGCGCACCACCGCCGAATGCATCGCCAGCGCCGCCTGCGGCACGCTGGCTATGCCGAGCGCCTGCGCCGCCAACATGAAGTTGGCGACATAGCCGCCGCAATCGACCGCGCCATAGACCCCGAGCGCCTCGTCGGTGCTGATGATGGCCACATGCGGCGCGCCGAAGAATTTGAAATTCTCCAGCATCTGTTTGGCGTAGGCCGCCTTGTCGCCCTTGACGATGCCGAGCGTGTCGTAGAGCTGAAAGCCGCTCTCGCGGCGGCGCTGCAGATACACCCCGCGATACTCCCGCGGAAATTCGAAGTCGCCGCCGGGCGCCGCGCCGGACGCCGCCACCGGATACAACGCGTCGCGGAATTTCTCGGTCTCCTCGCCCGAGGTGATCACCACCTGCCAGGGCTGGCTGTTGCACCACGACGCGGTGCGTTGCGCGGCGCCGAGAATCCGCTCGATGATTTGGCGCGGCACTTGGTCCGTCTTGTAGGCGCGGCACGAATAGCGCTGCGCCAACAGATCTTCCAGCACGTCGATCGGGGCGGAGGAGTCGTGGGTCATGGTTCAACCATCATAAGTAACAGGGTTGGCAAGAGTTCTCACGCGGCACCGCTTCGCCTCTCCCCGCTTGCGGGGAGAGGTCGACCCGGCGAAGCGTCAGCGAAGCCAGGTCGGGTGAGGGGGCGTCTCGGCATAACGCGGCGCCCCCTCACCCGACTCGAACGCGCTACGCGCATTCGAGCCACCCTCTCCCCGCAAGCGGGGCGAGGGAAGAGGCCGCCCTGGTCGGCGAGCGATAATCCTATCCCCGCCCCCGCGTGGGAATCTGGTTGAATGGCACGTCCTTGTCGACCCGGATGTCGCCGGGCAGCCCGAGCACCCGCTCGGCGATGATGTTGCGCATGATCTCGTCGGTGCCGCCTTCGACGCGGGTGCCCGGCGCGCGTAGCAGCATCGCCTGGAATTTGCCGGCGGCGTCGGCTTCCGGCCCGGAGAGCACGCCGGCGGCGCCCTGCAAGTCGAGCGCATACATCGCGACTTCCTGGATCATCGAGGCGGCGACCAGTTTGCCGATCGAATTCTCCGGCCCCGGCCGCTCGCCTTTCGACAGCGCCGAGATCGCCCGCAGGCTGGTGTATTTCAGCCCACTCGCCTTCACCGCCCAGTTCGCCAGTTTGGAGCGCACGGCGCGGTCGTCGATCGCCGGGCCATCCTCCAGCATCAGGTTGCCGCAGTAGTCGAACAGCTCCGGAACGCCGGTGGTGATCTGGGTGCCGATCGACATCCGCTCGTTCATCAGCGTGGTCAGCGACACGTTCCAGCCGTCATTGACGCTACCTAACCGCTGCGCATCGGGAATCCGCACGTCGGTGAAATACACCTCGTTGAAGTCCGACTGGCCGTTGGCCTGCTTGATCGGCCGCACCTCGACGCCCGGGCTCTTCATGTCGAGGAAGAACATGGTGAGCCCCTTGTGCTTCGGCACGCTGGGATCGGTGCGGGTGATCAGGATGCCGTAGTCCGAATAGTGCGCGCCGGAGGTCCAGATCTTCTGGCCGTTGATGATCCAATCGTCGCCGTCGCGCTCGGCGCGGGTGCGCAAACCGGCGACGTCGGAGCCGCTGGCCGGCTCGGAAAACAGCTGGCACCAGATCTGTTCGCCGGACGCCAGCGGCGGCAAATAGTTCCGCTTCTGCTCTTCCGAGGCGTAGGCCATCATGGTCGGGCCGCACATGCCGTGGCCGATGATGAACAGGAAGCTGAGCTTGCCGAACACGCCCTCCTCCTGCTGCCAGATCACCCGCTCGATCGGCGTGGCGCCGCGGCCGCCGTAATCCTTCGGCCAATGCAGGCAGGCCCAGCCGGCTTGCGCCTTCTTCTTCTGCCAGGCCTTGGCGACCTCGAGCGCGGTCGCGCCGTCGAGCGCGAGCCGGCCGAGCGAGGCTTTGCGCAACGGCTCCTCATATTGCTTCGGCGCGTTGGCGGCGATCCAGGCGCGCGCCTCGGCGCGAAACGCGGCTTCCTGCGGGGTGTCGTCGAAGTTCATGGCATCGCCTTTCATCCCGGAGCCTTGCCCCGAACGCATTCGCAGGATGGGTTGAGCCCTTGCGAAACCCAACACCGCATGGCCCGGAGCCGATGGGTTTCGCTGCGCTCAGCCCATCCTACGGGGCTTCACTCTCGCTCCGCGTGTCCCGGGCGCGGTGCGGCGTTCTTCACGCCGCGCCGCCGACCCGGGACCGTTTCAGACGATGCCTTCGTTACGGTCCCGGCTCTGCGGAGCAGCGCTGCGCGCTGCACCGCGTCCGGGACACGCGCGTTACGCCGCATTCCTTTGCCGCATCCGCTCGATCAGCTGGTCTTCCCAATACGACTGACTGCCGAGCGCCAGCGCCAGCGCGTTGGCGCGGCGGTAGTACAGATGGCAGTCGAACTCCCAGGTGAAGCCCATGCCGCCGTGCACCTGGATGTTGTTCTTCGCGCAATGCTGGAACGCCTGCGTCGCGCTGATCCGCGCCGCGGCGGCCGCCTCCGGCAATTCCGCAGCGTCGGTGGAGAGCGCCCAGGCGCCGTAGTAACAATTCGAGCGCGCCAAAGTGGCGGCGACATACATGTCGGCGAGCATGTGCTTGATCGCCTGGAACGAGCCGATCGGGCGGCCGAAGGCGATGCGGTCGAGCGCGTAGTCGCGGCCCATCTCCAGCGCGCGATCGGCGCCGCCGACCTGCTCGAAGCCGATCAAGACCGCGGCGCGGTCGAGCAATCTTGTAACGAGGCTCCAGCCCTCTGACGCTTCGCCGAGCGGCTCGGCTTCTGCATTATTGAAACGAATCTCGGCCTGGCCGCGCGACGGATCGAGATTGGCGAGCTCGCACGCTTCAATGCCGTCGGCGGAGAGATCGACCAGATACAGCGCGATGTCGCTGTCGCGGCCGGTCGAGGCCGAGCGCGCGGCGACGATGGCGACATGCGCGATGGCGCCGTCCGGCACCGGCAGTTTCACGCCGCTGAGCCGGCCGTCGGAGGCGGCGAGCTTGATCGCGGCCGGCGACGGCTGGCCGCGGCCCTCGAACAGCGCCAGCGTGCCGATCGCCTCGCCCGACGCGATCCGCGGCAGCCACTTCTTCTTCTGCGCCTCGGAGCCCGCCATCAGCAAGGCCTCGGCGGCGAGATACACCGTGGAAGAAAACGGCACCGGGGCCAGCGCGCGGCCGACCTCTTCGGCCAGCACGCAGAGCTCGAGCTGGCCGGCGCCGGCGCCGCCGTACTGTTCGGGAATCGCCACGCCGAGAAATCCCATCTCGGCAAAGCCCTGCCACAGCGCGCGGTCGTAGGGCGCCTTGCCGTCGAGCACCTCGCGCACCGCTTTCGGCGGGCACTTCTCGGCGAGGAAGCGCCGCGCCTGCTCGCGTAGTTGTTTCTGTTCGTCGGAGAAATCGAAATTCATGGCGTTGGTCCCATGTTTTTTGCCGCGCGCACCGCGCGGCGCATCGTCTCCGGATCGCCTCTTCTAGCGCGGCGCCATGCGAATCGCGCCGTCGAGCCGGATGGTCTCGCCGTTCAGCATCGGGTTCTCGACGATGTGCACGGCCAGCATGGCGTATTCGGACGGATCGCCGAGCCGCGCCGGATGCGGCACCTGGGCGCCGAGGCTCTTCTGCGCTTCTTCGGGAAGGCCCTTCAGCAGCGGCGTCAGAAATAGGCCGGGCGCGATGGTCATGACGCGGATGTTCAACGAGGCGAGATCGCGCGCCACCGGCAGCGTCATGCCGACGATGCCGCCCTTGGAGGCGGAATACGCCGCCTGCCCGACCTGGCCATCGAACGCCGCCACGCTCGCGGTGCTGATGACGACGCCGCGCTCCTCGCCGATCGGCGGCGCGCTCTGCATCCGCTCGGCGACCAGGCGAATGCAATTGAACGAGCCGATCAGATTGACCTTGATGACGCGGGAGAACTGATCGAGCGGCAGCGCGCCGTTCTTGCCGACGGTCTTCGCCGCGGCGCCGATGCCGGCGCAATTCACCAGCACGCGGATCACGCCATGCGCGGCTTCCGCCTTGGCGATCGCTTCCTGCACCGGGGCTTCTTCGGAAACATCGCCGACGCAGGCCACCCCGCCGATCTCGGCGGCGACCGCTTCGGCATTATCCTTGTTCATGTCGAGCACCGCGACCTTGGCGCCCTTGGCGGCCATCGCCCGCGCGGTGGCGGCTCCCAGTCCAGAGCCGCCGCCGGTGATCAGGACGGAGACGTCTTGCAACTGCATCGTAGCGAACCTTTCCTTGCCCCTTGCTTTGGGCGTTTCCCGACTTGGCTGTCGAGACCGGCTTGAAGCAAATCTTGCAGCACAGATGTCGCGCGCGGATCCTTGTCGCCGGATCCTTCGATCGATTCTTTGAGTGTTACGTCGCCGCGCGCCGAGGCGGCGCCCGCTCGGCAAGCGAAGCATCCAGGGCATCGCGTGGTGCCCTGGATGCGTCGTCGCAACAACGCCGCGTCATCACGATTGCCCCATGACGACGTCGAAGTCCTGACTTCGTTGAAGCTGTGAGTCAGGTTTTCGGAAAGACAAGTCCTTGGGCGTTTCCGTATCGGTTTTTGTTTTGTTATGTCGTCTCTTCCGTCCTTGGGCGCGTCCTGATCTGATGCCGGGATCGCGCGCGTCGCTGCTTGTCGCAGTCTGTGGTCATCCGCTGAAGCTGGTTCGGCGGCCGCCATGACGTCTGCTTTGAAGTCTCCCTGGGTCCTTGGGCGTTTCCGTATTTTGTTCTGTTGTTGTGTTGCGAAGTCCTTTGTTGCGAAGTCCTTGGGCGCTCCCCCAATCTGGTGCCGGGGTCAGCGTGAAGGCGAAGTCCTTGGGCGTTTCCGATTGGTCTTGGTGTTCTTGTTACTTGTTGTCAGTGTTCTTGTTGGTCTTGGTCGCGCTGCTTGAATTGAAGTCCTTGGGCGTTTCCGTGGTTTCTTGTTATCAACCTGTCCTTGGACGCTTCTTATTTTTGAAATCTTTGAAGTCTGTCCTTGGGCGTTTCCGTATTCATTTTGATGCTGCGAAGTGGGTGGTGCCGTTTCTTCTTGGTGTTGAACTGGTTGGTGTTGAACTTGGTGTTGTCTGATGGCGTGGGCCGCTAGCTGACCGCCCGCTCCGGCCGCAACAGGCCGTCGAGGATCAACGTCTCCATGTGGGCGATGTAGTCGCGGCAGACCTGATCGGTCACCGGGCCGACGCCGATCGCGCGCGTCATCGAGTGGCGGCTGAAGAACAGGTGATCGCAGGCGCCGACCAGGCTGGTGTAGAACAGCACCGGATCGACGTGGCGGAATTCGCCCGCGGCAACGCCCTGCGCCAACAGCCGGCGCTGGAAATCCAGCAGCGGGCCGACGAAGAATTTCGACACCTCGTCGGCGGCCTCGCCGCCGCTCTCGTGCAGCATGTAATGGATCAGCCGGTTCATGTAGGGAAACTGGTGATAGGTCTTGATGATCCCGGCGATGTGCAGCCGCATCTTCGCCGAGGGCGAGATCGGCTGCGCCAGCAGATATTCCAGATTGGCCATCTCGGTGACGGCGTCGCGCTCGAGCAGCGCCAGCATCAAGCCGTCCTTGTTGCCGAAATGATATTTCACCAGCGCGGCGTTGACGCCGGCCTTCTCGGCGATGTCGTGCAGCGACACGTCGATGGAGTTGCGCTCGGTCATCAACTCGCCGGCCGCCACCAAGAGCCGATCGGCCGTGGTGGTCTTGCCCGACGGCAACCGATGCATAACGCTGGTACTCAGATGAGGCATTCCAATTCCAAATCGATCAACGTGATGCGCACATAATCCGATGTTGCGGCGAAGCTCAAGTGTTTTAATTGACCGATTGACTAAAAGCTAATTGGCCGATTAACTCCGCCTATCATCCAGGCACAGACCGGAAATGCCGCCTGCAGGTCAGGACCTCCGCCGAACCACTCGGCCCTGCTCGCGGTGCGCGAATTGACCCCCGCCGACACGCCACGAGCGGAAACATCCGCCGTCTTCAGGGAGGACATGCCGATGACCCACCCCTCGATCCTTGCAAAGACCCAGCCCGACAAGATCGCCTACCAGATGGCGGGATCGGGCAAGGCCCTCACCTATCGCGAGCTGGACGAGCGCTCGAATCAGGGCGCGCAGCTGTTCCGCGCGCTGGGCTTGCAGGCCGGCGCGCATATCGCGCTGTTGCTGGAGAACCGCCTCGAATTCATGGAGATCTGCTGGGCGGCGCAGCGCTCAGGGCTCTACTACACCGCGATCAGCCGCTATCTGACGCCGGACGAGATCGGCTACATCGTCAAGGATTGCGGCGCCCGCGTCGTCATCGCCTCGGCCAAAGGCGTCGCCACGCTGGCGCCGCTGCTCGCCGAGTTACCCGAGGTGGCGTTCTTCAGCGTCGACGAGGCGCAACCGGGCTTTCGCTCCTGGCACGAGGCGCTGGCGACTCAGCCGGCAACGCCGATCGCCGACCAGGTCGCAGGCAGTGACATGCTGTATTCGTCGGGCACCACCGGCCGGCCGAAGGGCATCAAGCGCGGCTTCGAGAACAATCCGATCGAGCTGCCCAATCCGTTCCTGAAGATCCTCTGCGCCGGGATGTGCGGCATGAGCGCCGACAGCATTTATCTCTCGCCGGCGCCGCTGTATCACGCCGCGCCGTTGCGCTTCAACATGATGGCGATCACGCTCGGCGGCAGCTCCATCATCATGGAGACTTTCGACGCCGAGGCGTTCCTGGCGCTGGTGGAGAAGCACAAGGTCACGCAGTCGCAGCTGGTGCCGACCATGTTCGTGCGGATGCTGAAGCTGCCGGAAGAAGTCCGCGCGCGTTACGACGTCTCCTCGCTGAAGGGCGCGATCCACGCCGCGGCGCCCTGCCCGATCGACGTCAAAGCCAAGATGATCGAGTGGTGGGGGCCGATCCTGATCGAGTACTACGCGGGCTCCGAGGGCAACGGCGTCACGGTGTCGAATTCGCAGCAATGGCTCGGCCATCGCGGCACCGTGGGGCGGCCGGTGGTCGGCCAGATCAAGATTTTGAACGACAACGACGAGGAACTGCCGGCCGGGCAGATCGGCACGGTGTATTTCGCCGGCGGGCCGTTGTTCAGCTATCACAACGATCCGGAGAAGACGAGCCGCGCGTTCAACGCCCGCGGCTGGTCGACGCTCGGCGACGTCGGCTATCTCGACGCCGAGGGTTTTCTGTATCTCACCGACCGCAAGAGCTACATGATCATCTCCGGCGGCGTGAACGTCTATCCGCAGGAGACCGAGGACGTGCTGCTGACGCATCCCGACATCGCCGACGTCGCGGTGTTCGGCGTGCCGAACGAGGAGATGGGCGAAGAGGTCAAGGCGGTGGTGCAGCCGCGCGACATGGCGCTGGCGGGGCCGGCGTTCGAAGCCGAGCTGATCGCCTATTGCCGGCAGAAGCTGTCGCCGATCAAATGCCCGAAGAGCGTCGACTTCGAGGCCGAACTGCCACGCACGCCCACCGGCAAGCTGGTGAAGCGGCATCTGAAAGACCGCTACTGGCCGAACAAGGCGTGTGCGGCGTGAGCAATTCCCTCACACCACCGGCACGACATGCGGCAGCGCGGTGACCAGTTCGCGAAACCGGTTGCCGCGGATTTCGAAATTGCGGAACTGATCGAACGACGCGCAGGCCGGCGACAAGAGCACCACCGGGTCGACCAGCTCGGACGCCGCGGCGTCGCGCGCGGCGTGCGGCACCGCGACCTCCAGCGTCTCGCAGATCTCGTACTCCACCTTGCCCTCAAGCGTCGCGGCGAATTCCTGCGCGGCTTCGCCGATCAGATAGGCCTTGCGGATCTTCGGAAAGAACCCGGCGAGGCTGTCGATGCCGCCGGTCTTCGGCTTGCCGCCGGCGAGCCAGAAGATCTCCTCGAACGAGCCCAGCGCCTTGGCGGCGGCGTCGGCATTGGTGGCCTTGGAGTCGTTGACGAACAGCGTCTCGCCCTGGCGGCCGACCTGCTCCATGCGATGCGCGAGACCCGGGAAGCTGCGCAGCCCTTGCTGCAAGACGTCGCGCGAGACACCGAGCGCCAGCACCGCGGCGGCGGCGGCGGCGGCGTTCTGGGCGTTGTGCGCCCCGCGCAGCGAGCCGATGCCATCGATCCGCGCAAGCTCCTCGCGCGCGCCGTCATGGACGCGATAGATCACGTTGCGATCCACCACGATGCCGTCGGCGAGCGGCCGCTTCACCGACAGCCGCAGCACGGTGCGGTCGGGAAACTTGCGGCCGCCCAGCGCGACGCGCTCGGCAGCGGTGGCGCTGAAATCGTCGTCGACGCCGACGATCGCGGTGCCGCCGTTCTGCACCCCGGCGACCAGCCGCTCCTTCACCGCGGCGTAGTGCTCGATCGAACCGTGGCGATCGAGATGATCCTCGGTGACGTTGAGCAGGATGCCGACCGACGGATCGAGCGAAGGTGTGAGATCGATCTGATAGGACGACATCTCGATGACATGGACGCGGCCGTCGGCCGGCGGCTCCAGCGACAGGATCGCGGTGCCGATATTGCCGCCCATCTGAGTGTCGAAGCCGGCCTGCCGCAACAGATGCGCGATCAGCGCCGTGGTGGTGGACTTGCCGTTGGTGCCGGTGATGGCGACGAACGGCGCGTGCGGCGCGAGCAGCCTGCGCTCGCGGCAGAACAATTCGACGTCGCCGATCACTTCGACGCCGGCGGCCTGCGCCGCCAGCACGCTCCAGTGCGGCGCCGGATGGGTCAGCGGCACGCCGGGGGTGAGCACCAAGGCTGCGATGTTGCTCCAGTTCACGCTGTGCAGATCGGCGGTGATGAAGCCGGCCTGCGCCGCCTCGACCAGCCGGTCGATATTGTCGTCGCTGGCGACGACGTCGGCGCCGCCGTCCTGCAAGGCGCGGCAACTGGCGAGCCCGGAGCCGCCGAGACCGAATACGGCAACCGTCTTGCCGGCGAAGGATGTAATGGGGATCACAGGACAGCTCCAATCAAGACCACGGCCAACGCCCCGCCCTCATCCTGAGGAGCGCGCAGTTGCGCGCGTCTCGAAGGACGAGGGAGGCCCGATCCTTCGAGACGCGGCCCTACGGGCCGCTCCTCAGGATGAGGCCGCGCGTGCGGCACAGTTCGTATCATCATCTGGGATCTATTCACCGCAGCTTCAGCGTCGACAGGCCGGCGAGCGCCAGCATCACCGCGATGATCCAGAACCGGATCACGATCTGCGGCTCGGTCCAGCCCTTCTGCTCGAAATGATGGTGGATCGGCGCCATCTTGAACACCCGCTTGCCGGTGAGCTTGAACGACGCCACCTGCACGATCACCGACACCGCCTCCAGCACGAACAGCCCGCCGATCACCGCCAGCACGATCTCGTGCTTCACCGCCACCGCGATCGAACCGAGCATGCCGCCGAGCGCCAGCGACCCGGTGTCGCCCATGAAGATCGAGGCCGGCGGCGCATTGAACCACAGAAAGCCTAAGCCCGCGCCGAGCAGCGCGCCGCATAACACGGATAATTCGCCGGTGCCGGCGACGTAATTGATTTGCAGATAATCCGCGAACACCGCGTTTCCGGCGAGATAGGAGATCAGCCCGAAGCTCGCCGCGGCGATCATCACCGGCACGATGGCGAGGCCGTCGAGGCCGTCGGTGAGGTTCACCGCGTTGCCGGCGCCGACCACGATGAAGGCGCCGAACGCCACGAAGAACCAGCCGAGATTGATCGCGACGTCCTTGAAGAACGGGATCACCAGCGAACTCGACAACGGGTCGCGGCCGAGCCGCACCAGCGCGTAGCAGGCCGCAGCGGCGATCACCGCCTCGATCAGCAGCCGCCAGCGGCCGGCGAAGCCGTTCTGGCTGCTCTGCTTGGTCACTTTCAGATAGTCGTCATAGAAGCCGACGAAGCCGAA
This sequence comes from Rhodopseudomonas rhenobacensis, assembly GCF_014203125.1. Classification (GTDB taxonomy): domain Bacteria; phylum Pseudomonadota; class Alphaproteobacteria; order Rhizobiales; family Xanthobacteraceae; genus Rhodopseudomonas_A; species Rhodopseudomonas_A rhenobacensis. The sequence goes on along the minus strand of NZ_JACHIH010000018.1, from coordinate 57,180 downwards.
GCCGAGCGTCACCGCCAGCACGATCCACACATAGGGGTTGAGCGGGTTGGCCCACAGCACGGTGCCGACCACGAGACCCATCAGCACCATCAGCCCGCCCATGGTCGGCGTGCCCTTCTTGCTGAGATGCGATTGCGGACCGTCGCTGCGGATCGGCTGGCCCTTGCCCTGGCGCAGCCGCAGATTGTCGATGATCCAGGGGCCGCACAGGAACACGAACAGCGCTCCCGTCACCATCGCGCCGCCGGTGCGGAAGGTGATGTAGCGAAACACGTTGAACGCCGGAAACGCGCTGGAAAAATCGATCAGCCAATAAAGCATGCAAGCCGCCCTTACACCGCAGCGTCGCTGAGCGCAGCATTGCCGGGATAGCGCCGCTCCAGCGCGGTGACGATGGTTTTCATGCGCGAGCCGAGCGAGCCCTTCACCATGATGACGTCGCCGCCGCGGATCGCGGCGATGACCTGTAATTCGAGCGCGGCCGCAGTCTCTGCATAGCCGCCGCGCTTGCCGGGGGAAAGCGCGTCCCACAATTGCCGCATCAGCGGACCGCAACAGAACACCGTGTCGATCGCGTTGGCCTTGACCGCGTCGTTGAGGCCGCTGTGCAGCTCAGGCCCGCGCGGTCCCAGTTCCAGCATGTCGCCGAGCACCGCGATGCGGCGGCCGTGCGGACCGACCGCGGCCTGGCCGAGCACGTTGAGCGCCGCAGCCATCGACGCCGGGTTGGCGTTGTAGCTCTCATCGATCAGCGTCGCCTCGCCATGGGCGACCTGCAACGCGCGGCGCACGCCGCGCCCCGCGGCGGGCTGCACCTGCGACAGCGTCAGCGCCGCCAGCGCCAGATCGGCGCCGACCAGCTCCGCCGCGGCCAGCACCGCCAGCGAATTGATCGCCATGTGGCGGCCGGGGATGCCGAGCTTGTAGGTGACGTCGTCGCCGAAGATCGCCGCGCGCACCGCCGAGCAGTCCGCCTGCAGCGCAATGTCGAGCAGCCGGGCGTCGGCCTTGGGGTCGGCGCCGAACGACACGATGCGGCTGATGCCGAGCGATTTGGCGCGTTTGCGCAGACGCGCGAATTGCGGATTGTCGCGGTTCAGCACCACGGCGCCGTTCGGCTCCAGCCCTAAGAAGATTTCCGCCTTGGCGTCGGCGATCGCCTCGACGCTGGCGAAGAATTCCAGATGCACCGGCTCCACCGTGGTGATGATCGCCACATGCGGCCGCACCATCGCCACCAAGGGCTCGATCTCGCCCGGATGATTCATGCCGATCTCGAACACCGCGAATTTCGCCGAGGCCGGACAGCGCGCCAAGGACAGCGGCACGCCCCAGTGATTGTTGAACGACGCGACCGAGGCGTGGGTCTCGCCCTGCGCGGCGAACACCGCGCGCAGCGCCTCCTTGGTCGAGGTCTTGCCGACCGAGCCGGTGACCGCGACGACCTGACCGCCGAGCCGCGTCCGCGACGCGCGCGCCAGATCGCGCAGGCCGTCGAGCACGTCGTCGACCACCAGCAGCGGCGCGTCGGCGGGGAATTTGTCGCGCTGCGCGCGCTCCACCACCGCGAGCGCGGCGCCGGCATTCAGCGCAGCGGCGACGAAATCATGGCCGTCATGGACATCGCCGTGAATCGCGAAGTACGCGTCGCCCGGGGAAAGCGTGCGGCTGTCGATCGAGAGGCCGAGGATCGCGTCGGGCAGCGCGCCGCTCGCGGTCGCGCGCATCGCCTCCGCCATCGCCGAAGCCGTCCAGAGGGGCATCTTATTCATGCAGCACTCGATGAAAGGGCCGCCGCGGCGGCCTCGTGATCGCTGAACGGCAGCACCTGGCCGCCGATGATTTGTCCGGTCTCGTGGCCCTTGCCGGCGATCAGCAGCGCGTCGCCGTGCTGCAGCGCGCCGATCGCTGTGCGGATCGCTTCGGCGCGGTCGCCGATCTCGGTGGCGCCGCGCGCCGCCGCCATGATGGCGGCGCGGATCGCGGCGGGATCTTCACTGCGCGGATTGTCGTCGGTGACGATGACGCGGTCGGCCGCTTCGGCGGCGATCGCGCCCATCAACGGCCGCTTGCCGGCGTCGCGGTCGCCGCCGGCGCCGAACACCACGATCAGCTTGCGTCTGGCGTAAGGCCGCAGCGCCTGCAAGGCTTTCGCCAGCGCGTCGGGCTTGTGCGCGTAGTCGACGAAGATCGGCGCACCGTTGCGGTCGCCGACCAGTTCGAGTCGGCCCTTGGCGCCTTCGAGATGCTGGAGTGCCGCGAACACCTGCTCGGCGTCGCCGCCGGTGCCGATGACCAGACCGGCCGCGATCAGCGCGTTCTCGATCTGGAATTCGCCGACCAGCGGCAGCCGCAAGCCGCGCTCGCGGCCGCGATGCTCGATGACGAGGCGCTGCGCGAAGCCGTCGATGCTCGCGGCGCGCAGCTTGATGCTGTCGGGCCCCTCGGCGTTGCGGCCGATCGCGATCAGCCGCAGCCCGCGGGCGCGCGCGGCGGCGATCACCGCGGCGGAATGCTCGTGGTCGGCGGAAATCACCGCGGCGCCGCCGTCGCTCACCAGGTCGGTGAACAGCCGCAGCTTTGCCGCAAGATAATGCGCGACGTCGGGATGGTAATCCATATGGTCGCGCGACAGATTGGTGAAGCCGCCGGCGCCGATCCGCACGCCGTCGAGCCGGAACTGATCGAGCCCGTGCGACGAGGCCTCCAGCGCCAGATGGGTGACGCCCTCGCCGGCGATCTCGTCGATCTCCCGATGCAGCGCGATCGGGTCCGGCGTGGTCAGCGAGCCGTAGACGTTGCGATGCGGGGTGACGAGGCCGATGGTGCCGATGCTGGCCGCCGCAAAGCCGAGCCGCTGCCAGATCTGCCGCGTGAACGCGGCGACTGAGGTCTTGCCGCTGGTGCCGGTGACCGCCGCGATGGTGGCGGGCTGGCGCGGGAAAAAGCGTGCCGCAGCCAGCGCCAGCGCGCGGCGCGGATTGGCCACGCGCACCAGCGCGACGCGACAGTCGTTGTCGGCAAGCTGCTCGCCGACAACCGCCACCGCGCCGTTGGCGATCGCCTGATCGACGTAGCGCGCGCCGTCGGTCTTGGTCCCGGCCAGCGCGAAGAACACGTCGCCGGGCATCACCGCGCGGCTGTCCGACGCCACGCCGCGGACCTCGATCGCGGCGGCCTCGGCGGCCATCGCGGCATCATCGCTGAAAAGCTCGCGGAGCTTCATATTCATCCAGTCCGGCGCATGCGAACAACCGACGTCCCAACGGTCCCGGAGCTTTTAGCGCAACCAGACCCCAGCGCAACCGATTGCGCCCTCTCCGCCGGCCTCGGCCGGTGGAATCACTATTGAGTGACCTTCGATGCCGCAAGAATGAGGCGGTCGGACGGCGGCAGATCGAAACGCGGCTCGATTCCCAACAGCGGCGCGATGCGGGCGATCACCTTGCCGCCTGCCGGTACCGCATTCCAGCCCGAGGTGATGAAGCCGTGGGTTTCCGGCAGCGCCTTCGGCTCGTCCAGCATCACCAGCACCTGAAACTGCGGATTGTCGGCCGGCAGAATCGCGGTGAAGGAGTTCAGCACCTGCTTCTTCGAATAGCGGCCGCCGACGACCTTTTCGGCGGTGCCGGTCTTGCCGCCGATATAATAGCCCTTGGCGATCACCTCGGCCGATTTGGCGGTGCCGATTTCGGCGTTCAGCCGCATCAGGTAGCGGATCTTGTCGCTGGTGTCCTTGCGCACCACGCGCTTGCCGATCTCCAGCGCCTCCTGCTCGGTGCGTTTCAGGAAGGTCGGCGGAATCAGATAGCCGCCATTGACCATGGCATTGATGCCCATCACCGCCTGCAGCGGCGCCACCGCGATGCCGTGGCCGAAGGAAATGGTGATGGTGTTGAGCTCGCTCCAGCGCTTCGGCACGATCGGAGCTGCGCTTTCCGGCAATTCGGTGCGCAGCCGATCCATCTGGCCGACCTTTTTCAGGAACGCCTTGTGGGCCTCGACGCCCTGCGCCAGCGCGACGCGGGCCGCGCCGATGTTCGACGAGTAGGTGAAGACCTCGGTCAAGGTGATGGCGCGGCCGAGATTATGGGTGTCGTGGATCGCGAACTTGCCGAAATGCAGCGCGCCGCGGGCGTCGTACAGTGTGTTGAGATTGGCCTTGCCGGAATCCAGCGCCATCGCCAGCGTCAGCGTCTTGAAGGTCGAGCCCATCTCGTAGACGCCGGTGGTCAGCCGGTTGATGCGGTCGGGGTCGTGCGCCTCGCGCGGATTGTTCGGGTCGAAATCCGGCAGCGACACCATCGCGACGATCTCGCCGGTGCGCACGTTGGAGACCAGGCCGGAGGCGGCCTTGGCGCTGTATTTCTCCTTGGCCTTCATCAGCTCGTCGCGCAAGGCGTGCTCGACCCGCAGGTCGACCGCCAGCTCGACCGGCTTCTGCAGCCGGTCCGAGGCGAAGCCGGCGCGATGCAGGTCGGCGAGGCCGTTGGTGTCGAGCCATTTCTCGATGCCGGCGATGCCCTGGTTGTCGATGTTGACGAGCCCGATCAGATGCGACACCGCGGGGCCGGACGGATAGACCCGCTTGTTCTCGCGCAGGAAGCCGACGCCGGGCACGCCGAGCTTGCGGATTTCCCGCTGCTGCAAGGGGGTGATTTCGCGCTTCAGCCAGACGAAGCCTTTTTTCGACATCAGCCGGTCGCGGACTTCGCCGGTGTCGAGATCGGGCAAGGTCGCGGTCAACAGCTCGATCGCCTCGTCCTTGTCGACGATGCGGCGCGGCTCGGCGAACAGCGACGGCGTCTTGACGTCGGTCGCCAGCACTTCGCCGTTGCGATCGACGATGTCGGGCCGCGCGGTCGCCACCGCGTCCTGGGCTGCGGCGCGGCGGCCGCTATGGGTGTCGCCGACCACCGCGATGGTGACCAGGCGAAATCCGATCACCGCATAGATCGCGCCGAACGCCAGCATCGCGAAGCCGACCCGGGCCCGCGCCTTGACCGCGCGGTCGACGTCGCGGCCGTACAACAGGCCGCGGATCAGCCGCTGTCGCCAGGGCTCCGTCGGCTTCGGCTTGGAATTCGGTTGAATGCTCACCGCCCCACCTCCGGCGCCGGCAACGAGCCGGTGATGATGTCGGGATCGATGGTGTCGATCATCGCCCCGATCGAATCGGATTCGCTGGGATTGGCGAGATTCGGCGGCCGCTCCGGCAGGTTCTTCAAGGAATCGAATTGCTGCGCCGACACCGGCTTCAGCTTCAGATGCCGCTCGGCCAGCCCCTGCAGCCGCAACGGCGCGTCGAGCTTGGCCCATTCGGCGCGCAACACCGCGATCGCCTCGCGCTGCTCGCGCACCTCGGCCTGCAGCCGCAGCACCCGCTCGGTGCGCGCGGTGGATTCCATTTTGATCTGGTAGACATAGGCCGCGGCGAACAGCAGCGCGCCGATCACGAGAAGATGGAGCAGCCGCATCAGCGCCTCCCCATCACAGTATCGAGCGTCGGCCAGGCCGGCAGGTCGCCGCCGGCATGGGCCGGCGCCGCGGTGCGTTCGCCGGCGCGCAGCTTGGCGGAGCGCGCGCGCGGATTGCCGGCGAGTTCAGCGGAACCTGCGGTGATCGGCCGCTTGGTCAGGATCGCGAAGCTCGGCGCCTCCTGGTCGAGCTCCGGCCGATGCCGCGAACCGCCGCCGGTCTTGCCGCGGGCGTTGAAGAAATTCTTGACGATGCGGTCTTCCAGCGAGTGGAACGAGACCACGACCAGCCGGCCGCCGGGCTTCAGCACCCGCTCGGCGGCGGAAAGCGCCAGATGCAGCTCGTCGAGCTCGGCGTTGACGAAGATCCGCAAGCCCTGGAACGTCCGCGTCGCCGGATGGATTTCGCCGGGCTTGGCGTGCACCACCTTGGAGACGATATCGGCGAGCGCCTTGGTGGTGGTGATCGGCGCATTGGTGCGGGCCGCCACGATGGCACGCGCCACCGCGCGGGAATGCCGCTCTTCGCCGAAGATGTAGATGATGTTGGCGAGTTCGGCCTCGGAGGCCACCGCGATCACGTCGGCGGCGGAGGGGCCGCTCTGCCCCATCCGCATGTCGAGCGGCCCTGAGAGCCGGAACGAAAAGCCGCGCTCGCCTTGGTCGAGCTGCATCGAGGAGACCCCGACGTCCATCACCACGCCGTCGACGGTCTCGGCGCCCTGCGCGGCGCAGACTTCGGCGAGGTTGGAGAAGCGGTCTTCCACCAGCGTCAGCCGGCCGCCCGATCGCTCGACCAGGTCGAAGCCGCCGGCGATCGCGGTGCGGTCGCGGTCGATGCCGATCACCCGGCTGCCGGGGGTCGACAGGATCATCTGCGAATAGCCGCCGGCGCCGAAGGTGGCGTCGACATAGACGCCGCCGTCGCGCGGCGCCAGCAGGTCGACGGCCTCCTGGCCGAGCACCGGAATATGGCGGGACGGCTCGCTCATCGGCGCGGCCCTGCAGCCGCGTGGGGCCGCAATCCGGGTCGCCCCGGCCATTGCGTGATGCCGCGTCCGCGGCGGCTGCCCCAATCCGACATCAACCAGCCCATTCCACCCGTGATTTCCAAGCCTTGATCCATGCCTTGCCGCCGTCCCCGCGGCCGCTGGCAAGGTCGCGCGACCGACCAATCGCGCGCGCGCATCGATCCCGAGGCCCGGGCGACGTGCAGGCAAACCCGGCGCGCCGCATGGAATTGCATCGGTGACCATGGCTCGGGCGTCAAAAGGGCCTCGGCCGACCCCACCGGGCTCGGCTCTTCAGCATTGAGTAACGTCACTTAGCGTTAAGAAACCGTTGACGGGACCGATCGGATTGAAGCTGCCGAGGCGGGCGTTTGGCGTCCCCGTCAGACTTGCCGTCGACGCGGAACGGTATGCGAGTGGTGCAGAGCGTCCACACTCCACAGAAAATGGCATCATCCTGTCACGCAACCGTTGCACCGCGACTCCCGGCTCCGGATAGTAGGCGCGAGCAGCCGGTGGGCTGCAGGGCATCGCTGCCGTCCTCCTGCCTGGATTAGGTTGTCCCATGCTCTCAGCTCCGTTTGCAGTTGCACGACCAGATCCGAAGCGTCGACGGTCCCTCCCCGTCCCCAAGGGCGTCGCTGAGATGAAGACCTTTACCCCGGATTCATCCGTCGTCTCCGACGTGATTCCGTCGCCCAATCATGGCGAGCGGAACAAGGCCCGACTGCCCGACATGATCGTGCTGCACTACACCGGGATGCCCGATGTCGAAGGCGCGCTGGCGCGGCTGTGCCAGGCCGGCACCGAGGTGTCGGCGCATTACGTGGTGCTGGAAGACGGCAGGATCATCCAATGCGTGCCGGAAGCGCGGCGCGCCTGGCACGCCGGCGTCGCCTCGTGGGCCGGCGAGGAAGACATCAACTCCTGCTCGATCGGCATCGAAATCGTCAACCGCGGCCACGACTGGGGCTATCCGGATTTTCCGCTGCGCCAGGTCGCAGCGACGATTGCGCTATGCCGCGGCATCATCATCCGGCGCGGCGTGCAGGGCCACCGGGTGCTGGCGCATTCCGACGTGGCGCCGTCGCGCAAGAAGGATCCCGGCGAGAAATTCCCCTGGCAGTCGCTGTCGGATTCCGGGGTCGGGCATTGGGTGCCGCCGGCGCCGATCGTGCGCAGCGACGCGCTGAAGCTCGGCACCGACGGCGACGAGGTGATGGCGCTGCAGCGGGCGCTGGCCGACTACGGCTACGGCCTGACGCCGAACGGCCGCTACGACCCCGCCACCGCCGAGGTGGTGACCGCGTTCCAGCGGCACTTCCGCCCACAGCGGGTCGACGGCATGGCCGACGCCTCGACTCTGGCAACGCTGCAGAAGCTGCTCGACCGCCGCCGCGAGGCGCCCACGGTCGCCGCCAGGCAGCTGTAACGGCAGCCTTGACGCGGCGGCGCGAAGCCCGCATGGCTTCTCGCGTCAGTCGGCCGGACGGCCGCTCTCGCTACGGTCGAAAGGCTGCGAGGGAGGAAAGTCCGGGCTCCATCGACATACGGTGCCGGATAACGTCCGGCGGGGGCGACCCCAGGGAAAGTGCCACAGAGAACGAACCGCCCGGCGAAGTCCGCAAGGACGAAGCCGGGTAAGGGTGAAAAGGTGCGGTAAGAGCGCACCGCGTTTCCGGCAACGGAAACGGCAGGGTAAACCCCACCGGGAGCAAAACCGAATAGGGACGGCATCGCGGACAGTTCGCTTTCGGGCGATAACTCCGCAGGGCGATGTCAAGCTCGCCGTCCGGGTAGGTTGCTAGAGGCAGCGTGCAAACGTTGTCCCAGAGGAATGGCCGTCGCGTATCGCTCGTGCAAGCGGGCGGTGCCCTCCAGAACCCGGCTTACAGGCCGGCTGATACTTACGAACGAGGGGTTCGGCGCAACACGCCGGGCCCCTCGCCAGTTCGTGCCCTGCGAAAGCAAGCCGGATGACCGAGCCGCGCATCATCGCCACCTATCACATCGCCAGCGACGCCGACCGCATCGAGCAGCGCGCGCAGGGGCTCGCCATCGAGCAGAGCGTCGAATGCCCGCTGGAGGCGATCGGCGATCCGGCCATTCTCGATACAATCGTCGGCCGGGTCGAGGACATCGTCGAGTTGCAACCCGGCCGCTATGCGGTGCGCGTCGGCCTTGCGGCGGCAACCGCGCCTGCCGAGCCCGGCCAATTGCTCAACATGCTGTTCGGCAACAGCGCGATCCAGGACGACGTCGCGCTCGCCGACGTCGCATTGCCGGACAGCTACCTCGCGGCGTTCGGCGGGCCGCGGGTCGGCCTCGCGGGGATCCGGGCGCTGACCGGCGCATCGCAGCGCGCCCTCACCGCCTCGGCGCTGAAGCCGCAGGGGCTGTCGCCCGCGGCGCTGGCCGGCATCGCCGAGCAACTGGCGCGGGGCGGCGTCGATCTGATCAAGGACGATCACGGCCTCGCCGACCAGGCCTTCAGCCCATTCGCGGCGCGCGCCGTGGCGGTCGGCCAAGCGGTGCGCGAGGCCAATGCGGCGAGCGGCGGTCGTACGCTCTATGCGCCCAATATTTCCGGCACGCTCGACGACATGCGGCGGCAGCTCAGCATCATCCGCGAGGAAGGCATCGGCGCGCTGCTGGTGGCGCCGATGATCGTCGGGCTTTCGAACTTCCACGCGATTGTGAAGGAGGCCGCGGGTCTCGTTGTCGTGGCGCATCCGGCGATGGCGGGTGCGGTCAAAATTGCTCCGCCGCTGCTGCTCGGCAGGCTGTTCCGACTGCTCGGCGCCGACGCCACGGTGTTTCCGAACTACGGCGGCCGCTTTGCTTATTCGACCGACACCTGCCGCGCGCTGGCTGCGGCGTCGCGCGATCCCTGGGACCAACTGAATGCTTGCATGCCGGTGCCCGCGGGGGGCATCATGCTGCATCGCGTCAATGAGTTGCTGCAGTTCTACGGACAGGACGTGATGCTGCTGATCGGTGGCAGCCTGCTGGCCGCGCGGGAGCAGTTGACCGAACAAGCGTCACGATTTGTCGATAGGGTTGCCAGCCATGGTCAACGATAGAACGACGACGTACGGCGAAACCGAACGACAGTCAGAACAACCTGGCGTGCGCGCCGCGGCCGGCCCCGGCCGATGGCAAGACGTCGAGTTGATGGCCTACAAGCAGGACGACGCGGCGCCGTTCCGTTCGGTGACGCGTCAGGTGCTGTTTTCGGATCCGCGGCTCGGCTGCGAGTGGCGCTATTTCGAAGTCGCCGCGGGCGGTTATTCGACGCTGGAGCGGCATCACCACGTCCACGCCACCATGATCCATCGCGGCCGCGGCCAATGCCTGGTCGGCGAGGTGATCAGTGACGTCGCGGTGGGCGACCTGGTGTTCATCCCGCCGATGACCTGGCATCAGTTCCGCGCCAATGCCGGCGAGATCCTGGGCTTCCTCTGCCTGGTCAACGCCGACCGCGACCGGCCGCAACTGCCGCGCTCCGACGAACTGGCGACGCTGCGCCAGAACAAGACGATCGCGGAGTTCATCGGCGCGGAGGCGTAATTCAGCGTCGCCTCACTGCAACAACCACCGCCGTCATTCCGGGGCGCGAGGCCGCAGGCCAAGCGAACCCGGAATCTCGCTGCGCGGCCAGCATCTGGAGCGAGATTCCGGGTTCGCGCGAGCTTCGCTCTCGCGCCCCGGAATGACGGCGATTAATGATGGCGGCTGACGTGATCTCAATGCGCGTCCGGCGCGCCCATCGGGTTGCCGGGCTTGGCCAACAGCACCACAAGCGTGCTGAGCCCGATATACATCACCGTCATCAGCAGGAACGAATCCGCAAAGCTCATCACCACCGCCTGGCGGTGCACGATCTGGTTGAGCTGCTTCATCGCCATCAATGACGCGTCGCCGAGGCCCTGGAAGCGCTGGGTGAAGGTGTGGAGCAGATCGACCGCCTGGGCGTTGCCCCAGGTCACCTTGTCGTGCAGCCGCGAGATGTGGAAATCGGTACGGTCGTCGAGCGCGGTGTTGAGCGCGGCCAGCCCGACCGCGCCGCCGAGATTGCGCATCAGATTGAACAGCCCGGAGGCGTTCTTCAGCCGCGCCGGCGCCAGCGTGCCGAGCGCCACGGTGTTGACCGGCACCATCGCCAGCATCATGCCGACGCCGCGGCAGATCTGCGGCCACAGCAATTCGTAGAAGTCGTAATCCCGCGTCATCCAGGTCATCTGCCAGGTGCCGAACGCGAACAGCAGCATGCCGGCGGCGATCATCAGCCGCATGTCGACCTTCTGCATCAGCCGGCCGACGATCGGCGCCGACAGGAACATCGCAACGCCGGAGACGAACATGGTCTCGCCGATCATCAGCGCGCTGTAGCCGCGCACTTCGGCGAGATAGCGCGGATACAGATAGGTCAGGCCGTACAGCCCGATGCCGACCACGAAGGCGAACATGCAGCCGAGGCCGAAATTGCGGTTGGCGAAAGTTCTGATGTCGACGATCGGCTCGTGCGCGGTCAGCACCCGCCAGAAGAACGCCACCGCCGACAGCACGCAAACCACCGCGAAGATCGCGATCGAATCGTCGTGGAACCAGTCGTTGCGCGGCCCCTCCTCCAGCACGTATTCCAGCGAGCCGAGGAAACCTCCCATGAAGGCGAGCCCCCACCAGTCGAAGTGGTCGAGCAATGCGAAATGCGGCTCGTCGAAATCGACCAGCAGCAATACGCCGATAGTGATGCCGATGCCGGGCACGACGTTGATGAAGAACAGCCAGTGCCACGACATCAGGTCGGTGATGTAGCCGCCGATGGTCGGCCCCACGGTGGGCGCCAGCGTCGCCACCAGCCCGATGATCGGACCGACGATGTGAAACTTGCTGCGCGGAAACACCGTGTAGGCGGAGGCGAACACGGTCGGGATCATGCCGGCGCCGACGAAGCCTTGGATCGCCCGCCACAGGATCATCTGCTCGATCGACGAGGTGAAGCCGCACATCAGGCTGGCGCCGGTGAAGCCCGCCGCCGAGATCGCGAACAGATAGCGGGTGCCGAGCGCGCGCGACAGGAATCCAGACAGCGGAATCGCGATCACTTCGGCGATCAGATAGGCGGTCTGCACCCAGGAGATTTCGCTGGAGCTCGCCGACAAGCCGGCCTGGATGTCCGACAGCGACGCCGAGACGATCTGGATGTCCAGGATCGCCATGAACATCCCGAACACCATGATCAGAAACGCCAACAGCCGCATCGGCGCGATGTGATCCGACGCCACCGGCGGGGCCGGCGGCGCGCCGGCGGCGGCCGGGGATGCGGTGGTATCCGACATGAAGCAGTCCGGGTTGATGATGGCGCTTTAAGCTGCGCCGACGCTGTTAGTCCTTGGTGTTGACGGTGACGTAGACCGACATGCCGGCGCGCAGCATGTTCTCCCGCGCCACCTCGGCCGGCACCTTCACCCGCACCGGCACGCGCTGCACGATCTTGGTGAAATTGCCGGTGGCGTTGTCGGGCGGCAGCAGCGTGAACACCGCGCCGGCCGCCGGCGACAGGCTGTCCAGCGTGCCTTCGATGTGCCGGTTGCTGAAGGCGTCGACCGAGATCTCGACCTTCTGGCCGGGCTTCAGCCGGCGCAGCTGGGTCTCCTTGAAGTTGGCGTCGATATAGACGTCGTCGAGCGGCACCACATTGCCGAGCCGCTGCCCGGCCTGGATGAAGTCGCCAGTGTTGACCAAGCGATTGGAGAAGATGCCGTCGACCGGGGCGCGCACGATGGTGAAATCGAGATCGCGCTGCGCCTTGGCCAGCGCGGACTGCAACTCCACCAGTTGCGCGCGGGCCTCGAGCTGCTGCGCCTTGGTGACTTCGACATTGTCGCTGGCCGCCGCATAAGCCGCCTGCGCCGCCTGCACCGCCGCAGCGCCCTGGTCGCGGCCGGCCTGCGACACTTCGAACGTGGCGCGCGACGCAAAACCCTTGGTGCTGAGCGCCTGCTGGCGATCGAAATCGAGGCCGGCGCGCTTCGACGCGGCGTCGGCAGAGGCGAGCTGCGCCTTGGCCTGCTCCACGGCGCTTTGCTGCGCAATGACCTGGCGGCCGATCCGCTCGATGGTCGCCTGTTGCGTCGCGATCTTGGCGCGCGCCGAATCCACCGCGATCCGATAATCGCCGTCGTCGATCCGGAACACGACGTCGCCTGCGCGGACCTGAACGTTGTCGCCGGGCAGGATCGCGGCGAGATGACCCGACACCCGGGCGCCCAGCGTGGTGTTGTTGGCCCGCACATAGGCGTCATCGGTGCCGACCATGAAGCGGCCGACCAGCATGTAGTTGACGCCGAAATAGATCGCGGCCAGCGCCAGCAAGGCCGCGACGCCGAGCCCGATCAGCTTGCGCTTGTTGGACTTGCCGGACGCCGGGCGCGGCGCGACCTCGGCCACCGCCTCGGTCGGCTCCTGCAGCGGCGCTTCGGCGCGCGGCGACGCCGTCTGCTCCGGCTGCGGGCGAAGCGGATCGTGGGCAGGCGCTGCGACGCGCGCCGGCACGCCGTCGGCATCGGTGTCGACCGGCAGAATGCGGGCAGTCTGGCTTCCGGCCATCGCAGGCTCCTTGGGCAATTTTGATGGAGGCGGACGCAACCGCCCCTGCACGAAGCAAATTACCATTGACCGAACGGTTCGGTCAACGTAGATTCTTATTCTCGATGGTAAGGAAATCCCCCTTCGAAATCGTTCAGAAGGCCGTCTCAGCGGACAAACCAACCATGGTGGCAGTTTCCAGCTCGCACGCCGGCTCTCCCGGTGAAGACGACAGCGCCAAACGCCGGCAGATTCTCGACGGCGCGCGCGCGGTGTTTCTCGAGCTCGGCTTCGACGGCGCCAGCATGGGAGAGATCGCGCGGGCAGCCGGGGTGTCGAAGGGCACGCTCTATGTCTATTTCACCGACAAGAGCGCGTTGTTCGAAGCCATCGTCGCCCGTGAAGTGCTCGAACAGTCCAAGATCGCGTTCAACTTCGATGTCGCCCGCGACACCCCCTCGACGCTGCGGGATTTCGGAATGGCCTATATTCAGTTGTTGTGCCGACCGGGCGGCGGTTCATCGATCCGCACGGTGATGGCCATCGCCGAGCGCATGCCGGAGGTCGGGCAGCGCTACTACCACAATGTGATCGCTCGGGTGATCGATCGGTTGGCGAACTATCTCGAGCAGCGCGCCGGCCTCGGCGAGCTGGCCATCGACGACTTCCACCTGGCGGCATCGCAATTCATGAAGTGCTGCCAGGCCACCTTGTTCATGCCGTTTCTTTTTAACGCCAAGCCGTCCCCCTCTGCCGAGGAGATCGCGCGGGTCGTCGACAGCGCGATCCGGATGTTTCTCGCCACCTATCAGGTCAAGCGCGACGACTACTCGTCTTCGTAATCGTCGTCGCTGGCCGGCTTGTGCCGCGGCGGCACCTTGTGAGCGCCCAAAGACCCTGTGGTTGAAGGCGAACTCGACGCATAGGGGTTGCGCTGCTGGGCCCGCGCCGCGACCTCTTCGCCGGACACCGCGGCCGGCTGGCAGATGATACGGCGGCTCGAGCGGCGCATCAGATCGACGTGGATGTGATCGTAGTGGAACACGTTGGAGCCCGGCGCCAGCACGGTGTTGAACACCTGACAGGCCGAGCCTTGCACGTCGCGCAGGAAGCCCTGCTCTTCCGGAAGTCCCTTCCAGCCGTCCTTGACTGAAATCCGCCGGCCGTCGGCGAGCGTAAAGGCGGCGATGTCGAGCGCGTTGCCGAAAGCGTGTTCGGAAATATGCGCGCGCGAATTGCCGTTCATGCCGCGGCAGGAATAGGCGGAGATCTGCTTGATCTCGACGACGCGGACGCCGAACCAGCGCACCGCCGCGGGCTGCACCGCATCCGCCAGCCATTTGTCGAGCGCCGAGACGATCGGACAGGCCAGCGTCGCCACCGGCTTCACCGCCACCGGACCGACCGCGCCGGTGACATTATTGTCCGGTCCGGGACCGAGCCGCGGCTGCGAATAATCTTGTGGCAAACCTTGGGCAGCGCCGCGATCGGCCGAATAGCCGCCGCCTGCGGCCGCCGCCGGGCGATAACGTGCCGGTTCCATGCGCTGCGCGGCGCCCTCGGGCGGCAGCTCGATGTCTTCGGCCGGCTGCGCGACGCCGGGCGGGTTCAGCGTCATCGGTCCGGCGGCGGATGGGGATTGCGATTGCGGCGCCCGGGTCACCGGATAGGCGCTTTGCGAGGAGCGCTGCGGGTTGACCGGCCAGCGCGGCTGGTTGCCGCCGATCGCGCCGGGCGGCCGCAGGTCGTCGGCAAAGCCGAGACTGGCGCTTTCGCCCAACGCTGCGACCTTCAGCGGAAACTCGGCGCCGCAGACCCCGGGACCGGAGATCGGATCGATCCGCACCAGATCCTGGGTCTCCTTCACCGCGCCGGATTTCAGGCAAGCGATCTCGGCCTCGGCGCGCCAGGGCTCGCGTTCGGCTTGATACCGACCGCAACCAGCCATCGCAACGAGGACGAAGGAGCCGACGAGATACAAACAAACTCCGCGCGTCATTCGCGCACAATCGAACAACTTGTTTAACGATCTGTTCGTGGCGCGCGTTCATCGCCGGTTAACCATCGCGGCACTGCCGTTAAGGTTGAGCGGTTAGGTTAAGTGCATCTACGCGTTGACGGCGCGGCCGGCGCGGCGCACACGACGGCATGATGATCGACGACGACGACCGCTATCAGCTCGACGCGCAGGGCAACCGCGTGCTGATCGGGCTCACCGTCGAGGAGACCGCGGAGTTCTTCCGGCTCGAGGACGCGATCGCCGAGTCCTGCCCGCGCTCACAGCTCGCCGGCGACGACTGGTCGCTGCCGGAAGACGGCCGCTGGCTCGAATTGTTCGAAAAACACGAATCGGCGCGGCGGCCGTTTCTCAACGTCGACCACAAGACCAAGCATTGAGCGGGCGAGAAAAGCGCCGCAACTCACCACGTGGCATCGAGCCATTAGCCCGCATGAGCGCTGCGATATGCGGGAGACAGCGGGTGTTGCGCCAGATACCAAGAAGACTGTCATTCCGGGGCGCGAGTTCGTCAGAACGAGCGAACCCGGAATCTTGCTGCGGGTGCAAGCCTCCGCCACGTGTTGCGAGATTCCGGGTTCGCGCGCGGCTTGCGCCGCGCGCGCCCCGGAATGACGGCTCTTAGCGGGGAGACGCCGCGACGAGGAGTCCCGGATATCGCTGCACTCATCCGGGCTACGGGTCACTGCTAACTCAGCTCACCACGTTGCATCGAGCCAGTAGCCTGCATGAGCGCAGCGATATGCGGGAGACAGCGGGTGGTTGCGCCCGATACAAAGACGACTGTCATTCCGGGGCGCGAGTTCGTCAGAACGAGCGAACCCGGAATCTTGCTGCGGGGTGCAGGCCTCCGCCACGTGTTGCGAGATTCCGGGTTCGCGCGCGGCTTGCGCCGCTCGCGCCCCGGAATGACGGCTCTTAGCGGGGAGACGCCGCGACGAAGAGTCCCGGATTTCGCTGCGCTCATCCGGGCTACGGGTCACTGCTAGCTCAGCTCACCACGTGGCATCGAGCCATTAGCCCGCATGAGCGCTGCGATATGCGGGAGACAGCGGGTGGTTGCGCCCGATACAAAGAAGACTGTCATTCCGGGGCGCGAGTTCGTCAGAACGAGCGAACCCGGAATCTTGCTGCGGGTGCAGGCCTCCGCCACGTGTTGCGAGATTCCGGGTTCGCGCGCGGCTTGCGCCGCGCGCGCCCCGGAATGACGGCTCTTAGCGGGGAGACGCCGCGACGAAGAGTCCCGGATATCGCTACGCTCATCCGGGCTACGGGTCACCGCTAGCTGGATTCCGGGTTCGCTTGCAGCTTCGCTGCTCGCGCCCCGGAATGACGGCTTTCAATTTGGGAGCGTCGACCCGCTAACTCATCTCACCACGTCGCATCGAGCCCGAGCAGGCCGAGGATCTGCTGACGCAGCTCGGCGAGATAAGCGTCGCCGCGGTGCCGCGGATACGGCGTATCCACCGTGATGTCGGCCTTGATGCTGGCCGGCCGATCGCTGAACACGATGACGCGCTGCGCCAGGAACAGCGCTTCCTCGACGTCGTGCGTCACCAGCAGCGTGGTGAAGCCGTTGCGCTGCCACAGCGAGACGATCTCGGTCTGCATGCTGAGCCGCGTCAGCGAATCGAGCTTGCCGAGCGGCTCGTCGAGAATGAGGATCTGCGGATCGTTGACCAGCGCACGCGCCAGCGAGACGCGCTGCGCCATGCCGCCGGACAATTGATGCGGATAGGCGTTGGCGAAACCGCTCAAGCCCACCAGCTCGATCGCGGCGTCGACGCGGGGGCGCTGGCTCTTGATGATGCCCTGCGCCTCGAGCCCGAGCGCGACGTTCTTCCACACCGTGCGCCAGGGAAACAGCGTCGGATCCTGAAACACCACCACGCGCGACGGATGCGGCCCCTTGATAGGACGGCCGTCTTCGGTGAGAGACCCCGAGCGTGGCGGCTCGAGACCTGCGACCAGCCGCAGCAAGGTCGACTTGCCGCAGCCGGACGGCCCGAGCAGCGCCACGAATTCGCCGGGCTTGGCATTGAGCGAGACGTGATCCAGCACCGGCAGCAATTTGCCGTCGATGTCGAAGTGATGGCTGACGTCGTCGATGTCGAGCGCGGCGCCGGCGAGCGGTGCCTCCTGTTTCAGCGCCAGCGCTACCATTTCACGACACCCTTCTGCCAGATCAGCAATCCGTCGCGCACCCGGAACAACGCCGTGATGGCGCCGGAGCACAGTAGCGACATCACGATCAGCGCCGCATACATGTTGGCGTAGGCGGCCCAGCCCTGCGCCCATTGCAGATACCAGCCGAGCCCGGCCTTGACGCCGATCATCTCCGCCACCACCAGCACCGCGAACGACGCGCCGAGCCCCATGAACAGCCCGACGAAGACGTGCGGCAGCGCAGCCGGAATCGCCACCTTCAGCACCAGGAACGACGGCTTGGCGCCGAGCGTACGCGCCACGTCGTAGTAAGCGTTGCTGACGCTGGCGACGCCGGACCAGGTCAGCACCGTGACCGGAAAGCCGGTGGCCAGCGCGATCAGGAAGGTCGAGGCGCTCCAGCTCGACGGAAAGGTGAAGAACGCAATCGGCAGCCAGGCGGTCGCCGGCAGCGGGCCGATGAAACGCAGGATCGGATGAATCCAGTAGCCGACCGCGACCGACCAGCCGATCGAGACCCCGGTGACGAAGCCGAGCAGCGCGCCGATGGCGTAGCCGCCGAGTTGCAGCTTGACCGAGGCCCAGACGCTGGCCGCAAGTTTCGGCAGGTCGTCGGTGTAGACCTCGACGATCGCCTGCGGCGGCGGGAAGAACGGCAGCGGCAGCCAGCCGAATTTCGCGGTCGCCAGTTCCCACACCGTCAGCAGCAGCCCGAGCAGCAGCAGCCACGGCGCGCGTTTGCGCAAGCCCGCGCCGACGCGGCCGAACCACGGCGCGCCGAGGCTGAGGATCGCGATGGCCGCCGCAATGCCGAGCGCCGCGGCGCCGACGTTGCGGGTCTGCGACCAGTCGCCGGCCTCGACGTCGGGCAGCAGCAGCGACACCAGCCCGAACGCCGCCCAGGCAAGCCCTGCGAGCAATCCGGTCGAGCCGGCCAATAGCGTCGCCAGCGGCGGCCAATTGGCGCCGGCGAAAGCGGCGCCCTCCTCGGCCGACTGCGGCAGGGTGAATTCCGAATTAGACGCCGAGGACATTGGCATAAATCCTTTCGGCGAATTTCGCGGTGTCGGTCGACGGCTTGAACACCGAGACCAGTTTGAGATCGTCGGCGTAGCCCTTCAGCTCGCGCTTCAACTGATCGCCCGCCGGGTGATGATGATGGGTGTGGTAGCGCACCAGCGACCGTAGATCGTCTTCGGTCGCAGTCTTCGGCGCATAGGGCAGATACGACGCCGCGGCCTTGTCGGGATTCTGCGTGATGAACATCGCCGCATCGCGCAGGCCGACCGCGATGCCGCGCGCCACCTGCGGCTCGTCGCGGATCAGGCTGCCGCGCACGCCGACGATGCAGCAGGAGATGTCCTTGTAGGGGCCATCAAGATTGGAGCCGATCTCGCGGAACGCGCCGTCCTTGAGCCAGAGATAGGCGATCGGATCGGACGCCATCAGCGCCTGCACCTCGCCCTTCTCCACCGCGAGCCGCAAGAGATTGCCGGGATATTGCCGCCACTCCACCTCGGTGATCGGGTCGATGCCCTGCTTGGCGAGCTGGATCGAGAAGAAATTCTTGTCCGGCCCGGTGAGATCGCCGACCGCGACCGTCTTGCCCTTGAGGTCGGCGACCTTGGTGATGCCGGAGTTCACCGGCGCGATGGCGCGCAGGCAGCCGCCATGCGTCCCGGTGACGATCTTGACGTCAAAGCCCTGCTCCAGCGGCTTCAGCCAGCGCAGCGCCATGCCGATGCCGGCGTCGCTCTTGCCGGTGGCGATCGCCTCCAGCAACTGATCGGTGGCGCCGGAGAAATTCACCAGCTCGACGTCGAGATTCTGCTTCTGGAAGAAGCCGTGGTCGATCGCCACCGGCAGCGTGACGCCGCAGATCGCGTTGGCGTTCCAGGAAATCTTCAGCTTGCGCGGCGCGCCGGTCGGCGCCGGGGCTTCCGACGAGGCGCGGCAGATCGGAAATTCGGAGAAGTCGATCGCGGGCGCCGGACGGCCGGGGAAGGCGCTAGCGCCCCACACCCCGAGCGGCGCGGCCAACGCCGCGGCGGCACTGCCGCGGAGCAAGGCACGGCGGTTGAGCACCGCCTTGTTATCAGTGGTCGGCATCGCGGTCTCCAGTTTGCAGCATCGATCTGCCGCAAATGATGGGGCCGGCGAATAACTTCCGTCAACGAAATGGAATTTCGAATTTGGTGCGACGCAAAGACGGTTCGTCTCGCATCCTCAGCGCCGGCAGATCACGCCGTCTCGCGTAGCATGATGTCACTTCGCGTCGCGGCGGCGAGAGATTTTCTGTCTCGCGCGACGAGCGATGGGGGACGGCGCGTGGCGCTAGTAGCCGTAGTCGTCGATATAGCGGTCGAACGGACCCGGCGGCAGCGTCTGCTGCCATTCACCGACCGAGGCATAGCCGGGGCCGCAGCCGCCGCAGCCCTGCACCGGGACCAGATGCCGGACGTAGTTCGGCGGCGCCTGCACCCAGACCACCGGCGGCGCCTGCGGGATCCGCGGCATCGGGGCGGCGTAATACATCGGCGGCGGCGCGCGGCGCACATAGCGCGGCTGATACGGCGCCGCCATGTAGTCGGCGGCGAATGCCGAGGTCGACGCCAGCGCCGCAATGGCTGTGACGCAATACTGGAGCTTGTTCACGGGCGTTCTCTCGCGTCGGAAGGACGATGCTGCGGCCACCCTGGCGCAAGAAGGTAAAGGAACGTTTGCGATCCGGCCGGGCCGCGCCGTCGATGAACCGATTGCTAATTCGAGCGCACGAAACTGCGGCATCCCGCCCAAAGCTTGGCAACGCTGTTGGCACAAAGGTGGCCGCGACGACACAATTCCGGCGCCAATGAAACCATTTCCCGCCATCGACAACAACGTCCGGAAACCATTGCGGCCTATCTCTGCAACCAACGAAGCGCCGCAAGGGCGCTCACAGGGCGCTCAAAACGGAGACAGGTCATGTTCAAGTCCGCTCATCCCAAGCTCGCTGGTGGCAAGTTGACGTCCCGCCGCAGCATTGCCTCGCTCGCAGCCCTGGCGATCGGCGTCGCCGGCTTTGCCGGCCCGGCCGCCGCCGCGCCGCTGCCGCTGTTCCCGTTCCTGCCGCTGCCGATGCTGCAGCAGCCGATGCAGCCCGCGCCGCAGGCCGAGGCCGTTCCGCAGGATGACGACGCCGTGGTGACCAACGAATTGCCGGCGCGGCTGCGCCGCCAGGTGGTGAACTACACGACGCGCGAGGCGCCCGGCACCATCGTGATCGACACCGGCAACACCTATCTCTATCTGGTGCTCGGCAATGGTCGGGCGATGCGCTACGGCATCGGGGTCGGCCGCGACGGCTTCACCTGGGCCGGCGTGCAGCCGATCACCCGAAAGGCGGAATGGCCGAACTGGACGCCGCCCGCCGAGATGATCGCCCGGCAGCCCTATCTGCCGCGCTTCATGGCCGGCGGCCCCGGCAACCCGCTCGGCGCCCGCGCAATGTATCTCGGCGGTTCGATCTATCGCATCCACGGCACCAACGCGCCCTCCACCATCGGCACAAGGGTGTCGTCCGGTTGCATCCGGCTGACCAATGCCGACGTCGCCGATCTGTATTCGCGGGTCAATGTCGGCACCAAGGTGGTGGTGCTGCCGATCGATCGTCGCGCCGACGCTGCGGAGCGCAGCCGCGGCTGATCACGCCGGATCGGGTGGCGCAAATAACGCCACCCTGCCCGCGATGCCGCAACCGACCACGGTCCGATTTGCCCCGCCTTATCCCCGACGTATTTGGATAGCTGCCTCCCGCCGTGCCGACGATCCGTTCGGCGCGGCTGGCGCGGCTCGCCTGACGGCTGTAATCTCGCCAGACGCAACCTCCGGGGCCCACATGCGTCTGAAAACCATCCTAATCACGGTCGCCGTGCTGGCCGTGTCGTCCGTTGCCGGCCTGATCGCGGTCGATCGGCTGTCGCCGCGCGTCGTCGAGACCAAGGCGCCGCCGCTGGCGCCGTTGCCGGCGCTGCCCGCGGCGCGGACCTCGACCATCGTGGTGCCGGTGTCGATCACGCTGAACGCGATCCGCGACGTCGCCGAACGCGCCGCGCCGCGCAACTTCGCCGGTAAGGCGCCCAATCCGATGCCGCAGCTGTTGCAGGACGCCGACATCAACTGGACCGCGGCGCGCGGCGCCATCACCGCCGCCGGTTCGCAGAACCAGCTCGGGCTGGCGGCGCCGATCAACGGCACGCTTGCGGTGAAGGGCGCGCTCAACGGCAACGCCAAGGGCGCGGTCAACGACGTGCTCGGCAAGCTGCTCGGCGGCAAGGCCGCGGCGCAGATCGGCGTCAACATCAAGAACTTCCACGCCAACGCCGACATCAAGGGCGCCATCATGATGGCGGCGCGGCCGACCATCACGCCGAACTGGCGGGTCGAGCCGAATCTCACAGCCCAAGTCTCGCTCGGCGACAGCTCGGTCGCGGTCGCCGGAATGCACGTCAACGTGCCGGCGCAGGTCAAGCCGATGATCGACAAGGCGGTCAACGAGCAGCTCGCCTCGTTGCAGCAGCGGATCCGCAACGACGCCACGCTGGAGCAGAACGCGCGGCGCGAATGGAGCCGGATGTGCCGCTCGATCCCGCTGCAGGGCATCGCGGTGCAAGGGCTGTGGCTGGAATTGCGCCCCACCCGGGCGCTGGCGGCGCAGCCGAAAGTCGACGGCAGCGCGGTGACGCTGACGCTCGGCATCGAGGCCGAAACCCGCGTCACCGCGGCGCAGACCAAGCCGGACTGCCCGTTCCCGGCGACGCTCGGCATCGTGCCGGCGGAGGCCGCCGGCGTCTCGATCGCGGTGCCGATCGACACGCCGTTCACCGAAATCGACCGCATTCTGGAGGCCCAGCTCGCCAACAAGACCTTCCCGGAGGACGGCTCCGGCGCCGTCGAAGTCACCGTCAAGCACGCGACGGTGAAGGCCTCCGGCGATCGGCTGCTGATCGCGCTCACGGTCAACGCCCGCGAGAAGAAGAGTTTCTTCGGCCTCGGCGGCGACGCCACGGTGTATATCTGGGGCAAGCCGGTGCTCGATTCCGAGAAGCAGACGCTGCGGCTCGCCAATCTCGAACTCGCGGTGGAATCCGAGGCGGCGTTCGGACTGCTCGGCGGCGCCACCCGCGCCGCGATGCCGCTGTTGCAGCAGGCCTTAGCCGACAAGGCGGTGCTCGATCTGAAGCCGTTCGCCAGCAACCTGCAGCGCCGGATCGGCGCGATGATCGCCGACTATCATCTCAACGAGGAAGGGCTGCGGGTGGCCTCGGAAATCGACAGCCTGCGGCTGACCGCGCTGGCCTTCGACTCCACCACGCTGCGCGTCACCGCCGCGGCGGACGGTTTCTTGAACGTCACCGTGACCGCGCTGCCGAAGTTGTGAGGGGTTGCTGCGTGCGTGCTCGCAGCCCATCCTTCGAGACGCCCGGCTGCGCTGCGCTCAGCCGGGCTCCTCAGGATGACGGTTACTTTGTAGGAGCTTCACCCAACTAAGCGCCGTCATCCTGAGGCGCTCGCCGACGACGACGGCAGCGTTACTACGCAGCAGGCGCAGGCGAGCCTCGAAGGATGCGGCAACAATGTCGAGCCGCTGATCCGCCTCCTCAATGCAGCTTGACGCTGGGCGTCGGGCGCTGCGAGATGGTGGACAGCATCGCCCGCCAGAACACCGTGGAGCGGCCGTGCAGCGCCGCCTCGTGCATCTTGTAGAGCGAGCGATACATCAGCCGCGCGAACATGCCCTCGATGAACATGCTGCGGCCGATCGCGTAGCCCATCAGATTGCCGACCGCGGAATACTTGCCGAGCGACACCAGCGAGCCGAAATCGCGATACTCGAACGGCGGCACCGGCTGCCCGGCCATGATCGGCGCGATGTTGCGGATGATGTGCGTCGCCATCTGATGCGCCGCCTGGGCGCGCGGCGGCACCGGCGCGTCAAAGCCCGGGCGCGGACAGGAGGCGCAATCGCCGATCGCGAAGATGCTCGGATCGCGGGTGGTGCGCAGCGAGGTGTCGACCATGAGCTGATTGATCCGGTTGGTCTCCAGCCCGTCGAGACCCGCGAGAAAGTCCGGCGCCTTGACCCCGGCCGACCACACCACCAGTTCGGACGGAATCATTTCGCCGCTCGACAGCACCACGCCGTCGGCGCGCACCTCGGCGACCCGGGCGCTGGTACGCACTTCGACGCCGAGCTCTTTCAAGAGATCCTGCGTGGCGCCCGAGATCCGCTCCGGCAGCGCCGGCAGGATCCGCGGCGACGCCTCGATCAGCACGATGTGGATGTCGCGCGAAGGATCGATGCGGTCCATGCCGTAGCCGACCACGTCGCGCACGGTGTGGTGCAGTTCGGCGGCAAGTTCGGTGCCGGTGGCGCCGGCGCCGATGATCGCGATGTGCAATTGCCCCGGCCGCGGCCCTTCGGGTTGCGCGTTGGCGCGCAGGCAGGCGTTGACGATGCGGCGGTTGAAGCGGCTGGCCTGCTCCGGGGTTTCCAGCGGCACCGCGAATTCCGCGGCGCCCGGGGTGCCGAAATCATTGGTGATGCTGCCGATCGCCATGATCAGCGTGTCGTAGGGCAGGCTCGACGCCGGGGTGATCTCGCGGCCTTCTTCGTCGAGCATCGCCGCGAGCTTGAGCTGTTTCTCGGCGCGGTCGAGCCCGACCACCTCGCCGTAGCGGTAGACGAAATTGTGCCAATGCGCCTGCGCCAGATAGTTCAGCTCGTGCTGCGAGCGGCGCAGGCTGCCAGCGGCCACCGAATGCAGCAACGGCTTCCAGATATGGGTACGCGAGCGCTCCACCAGCGTCACCTTGGCGAGGCCCTGCTTGCCCAGCGTATCGCCGAGCTTGGTGACCAGTTCGAGCCCGCCGGCTCCGCCGCCCGCCACCACGATGCGGTGCGGCCGTTTGGCTGCGCTCGCCAGTTCAGTCATGCGTCTGCCCCCGTTGTGCCGCGCGAGCCTAGCACGGCGCCGTTCCATTGCGCTTCACGCATGCAATAAAAAGGCCGGGCGGCAACGCCACCCGGCCTCGTAACACTACGAATCGATGGCGTTCAGTTGGAGTACTTGAACTCCGGCAGCGCCTTCAGCTCGTCCTTGCTGGCGTTGAACACCGCATGATCGGGATACCACTTGTTGGCGCTGGAGCTGGACGCGGTCGACGCGGCCGAGCCTGTGGTGGTGCTCGCCGCCGTGCCGGTGCCGGCCGCCGTGCCGGTCGCGGCGGAGCCGGCCGGACGATTGTTGGCGGCGCTGCGCAGCGGCTCGTTGACCCATTTGATCTTCTCGAACGGGATCGCGATGTTGCGCTCGCCCATGCCGAGGAAACCGCCGACGCCGATCACCGCGGCCTGCACCTTGCCGGACTGATCGACCAGCAATTCGCTGATCTCGCCGAGGCTCTCGTTGTTGTCGTTGTAGACGTTGATGCCGATCAGCTTCGAGCTGCGCCATTGACCCTGATGCGACATGCTGGAGCCCGACGAAGCGGACGCGCTGGGCGCAGGCGTCGTGGTGGTGGCGCTGGGCGTCTGCGCGACGGCGGCGGTGGCCAGCAACGCGGTGCCGAGCAAGCCGGCCGTAATGGATTTCGCGAACATGTTTGTCTCCCTGTTGTAACGGTCATGGCGAAACGACGGTCGCGCGCGCATGTTCCGGACCTGCGACAATTTTCACGCCTGACGGCGGGTTCCATCGCGCCTGTCACGACGCCATGAAAATCAAGTGCAGCTGCGCGCGTTAGTTGCGACGGCCGCAGCCAAAGGCGCGTTGACACCGGGCGCCATCGGCCTACATTGCGGGCTGTTCCGAGGGGGGCTCCGACGAGGAGCTGAGATACCGCTTGCTGGCATTCGCATCGTGCGAATCACCGGGGCGCGGTGACCCTTTGAACCTGATCCGGGTCATGCCGGCGAAGGGACAGGGATGTACCAGACGACGCAGACTAAGCGCGGGCCGTTGCCCGTTGATCTCCGCACAAATGCACCGATTTCGGTGATCGGCGCCGGCATTGCCGGGGCCTGGCAGGCCTTGATGCTGGCCCGCGCCGGACGCGATGTGACGCTCTACGAGAGCGGCGATTCCGAAATGACGCAAGCCACCAGCCATTGGGCCGGCGGCATGCTGGCGCCGTGGTGCGAGGCCGAATCGGCCGAGCCGGTGATCAGCCGGATCGGCATGCGCTCGCTCGACATCTGGCGCGAGGAATTTCCCGAGACGCCGTTCAACGGCTCCTTGGTGGTGTCGCATCCGCGCGACCGCGCCGACTACGAGCGCTTCGCCAAATTGACCACCGGACATCAGCGGCTCGACGCCAAGGGCATCGCCGAGCTCGAGCCGGCGCTGGAAGGCCGCTTCCGCGAAGGCCTGTTCTTCGCCGATGAGGGCCATGTCGAGCCGCGCGTGGTGCTCGCCAAGCTGCACGAGCGGCTGATCGCAGCCGGCGGAACTATTCACTTCATGTCGGCGCAGAACCCCGACGAACTCGACGGCGTGGTGATCGATTGCCGCGGATTGTCCGCGCGGGACGCGGCGCCGGAACTGCGCGGCGTCAAGGGCGAGATGATCGTCATCGAGTCGAAGGACGTGCAGTTGTCGCGCCCGGTGCGGCTGATGCACCCGCGCTGGCCGGTCTATGTGATCCCGCGGCCCGACAACGTCTTCATGGTCGGCGCCACCACTATCGAGAGCGAGGACGAGGGCGTCAGCGTGCGCTCTGCGCTGGAGCTGCTGACCGCGGCCTACGCGCTGCATCCGGCGTTCGGCGAAGCGCGGATTCTCGAATTCGGCTCCGGGCTGCGCCCGGCGTTCCCGGACAACCTGCCGCGGATCGCGCTCGGCAACGGCCGCATCGCGGTCAACGGGCTGTATCGCCACGGCTTCCTGCTGTCGCCGGCGCTCGCCGAGATGACGCTCGCCTATGTGCAGCGCGGCGTCATCAACAACGAGGTGATGCAATGCGTGTGATCGTCAACGGCGAGCACACCGAAGTCGCCGCCGGCCGCGTCGACGCGCTCTTGAGCGAGCTCGACTACGCCGGCAGCCACGTCGCGGTGGCGGTGAATTTCGAGGTGGTGCCGCGGACCAAATGGGCCGACACGGCGCTCAACAGCGGCGACGAGATCGAGATCATCACCCCGCGACAGGGAGGGTGAGCGATGGATCACTTTCTTCACCTCTCCCCGCTACGCGGGGAGAGGTCGACCGGCGAAGCGAAGCGAAGTCGGTCGGGTGAGGGGCTGAGCACGGCCTTCCATCCATCGTCGGGATTCGCCGAGGGCTCGCCCCTCACCCCACCCCTCTCCCCGCAAGAGCGGGGCGAGGGAGCGCGCCGTGCTCCGGGGAGCAGCGCGAGGACACGATCATGGTGAACTTCTGCGGCAAGGAATTCTCCTCGCGGCTGCTGATCGGCAGCGCGCTGTATGAATCGCCCGCGATCATGCAGGACGCGATCCGCGCGTCGGGCGCGCAGATCGTCACGGTGTCGCTGCGGCGCGAGACCGCCGGCGGCAAGGCCGGCGACGTGTTCTGGTCGCTGATCCGCGACCTCGGCGTCACCGTGCTGCCGAACACCGCGGGCTGCCGCACCGTGCGCGAGGCGGTGACCACCGCGAAACTCGCGCGCGAACTATTCGGCACCAACTGGATCAAGCTCGAAGTGATCGGCGACAACGACACGCTGCAGCCCGACGTGGTCGGCCTGGTCGAAGCCGCGACCGAACTGGTCAATGACGGCTTCGAGGTGTTTCCCTATTGCACCGAGGACCTCAGCGTCGCGATGCGGCTGGTCGACGCCGGCTGCCGTGTGGTGATGCCCTGGGCGGCGCCGATCGGCAGCGCGCGCGGCATCACCAACCGCGACGCACTCAAGCTGTTGCGCGACCGGCTGCCCGATATCACGCTGGTCGTCGATGCGGGGCTCGGCGCGCCGAGCCATGCCGCAGCCGCCCTCGAACTCGGCTTCGACGCCGTGCTGCTCAACACCGCGATCGCCAAGGCCGCCGACGCGGTGGCGATGGCCGGCGCCTTCAAGCTCGCGGTCGAAGCCGGCCGTATCGCCTACGAGTCCGGGCTGATGGACGCCCGCGATTTCGCCTCGCCCTCCACTCCTGTGATCGGGACACCGTTCTGGCATGCCGTATCCTGATCGCTTCTATCCGGTGGTCGACAGCCTCGCCTGGGTGGCGCGGCTGGTCGCGCAGGGCGTCGGCACGCTGCAGCTGCGGGTCAAGGAGCTCGACGATTCGCAGGCGCTGCAGCTGGTGACCGACGCACTCGCCTTGGTGAAGGACACCCCGACCAGGCTGGTGATCAACGATTACTGGCGCGCCGCGATCGTCGCCGGCGCGCAGCATCTGCATCTCGGCCAGGAGGATCTTGCCGACGCCGATCTTACCGAAATCCGTAACGCCGGGCTGACGCTCGGGCTATCGACCCACGACGACGCCGAACTCGAGACCGCGCTCGCCGCACGGCCGGACTACATCGCGCTCGGCCCGATCTTTCCGACCACGCTGAAATCGATGCGCTTTGCGCCGCAAGGCATTGCGAAGATCAGCGAGTGGAAGAAGCGCGTGGGCACGATTCCATTGGTGGCGATCGGCGGCATCAAGCTGGAACAGGCCGCCGAGATCTTTGCCGCCGGCGCAGACTCCATCGCGGTGGTCAGCGACGTGACGCAGAACCCAGACCCCGACGCGCGGGTGCGGGCCTGGCTCGACCATGTCGCCGCGGCGGCGTGATGAACGACGGAACCGACAAACGTGCCCCGGACGCAGTGCAACGCGCCGCACTTGCGGCGTGGTGCGCTGCAGAGCCGGGGCCGTTACGGAACGCAGCATATGGAACGGTCCCGGTTCTGCGGAGCAGCGCGAAGAGCGCTGCACCGCGCCCGGGACACCAAAGCTCAGTAAGCGGATGAGGTTGTTCCTAACTCGCAATGACGGGGCGATTGCCCCTCAGGATAACGACTACAAACGCTACCCGTCGATAAAAACCGCAACAGGAGGATAGCATGAACATCCGGTCCAATCCCGACACCACGCTGCCCGCTGTGACCACCGGCCCGCTGCCCTCCTCGAAGAAGATCTTCGCGACGCCCAATGAGGCGCCGGATCTACGCGTGCCATTGCGCGAAATCATCCTCAGCGAAGGCGCCGGCGAGCCCAATCTTCCAGTTTACGACACCACCGGCCCCTACACCGACCCCAGCGTCACCATCGACGTCAACGCCGGGCTGTCGCGGATCCGCACCGCCTGGGTGAAGGAGCGCGGCGGCGTCGAGGAATATGTCGGCCGCGACGTCAAGCCGGAAGACAACGGCAATGTCGGCGCCGCCCACGCCGCAAAGTCCTTCAACGCCTATCACAAGCCGCTGCGCGGCACAGGCTGCGCGCCGATCACGCAACTCGAATTCGCCCGCGCCGGCATCATCACCAAGGAGATGATCTACGTCGCCACGCGTGAAAATCTCGGCCGCAAGCAACAGCTCGAGCGCGCCGACGCCGCATTGGCCGACGGCGAATCGTTCGGCGCCGCGGTGCCGGCCTTCGTCACGCCCGAGTTCGTGCGCAGTGAAATTGCTCGTGGACGCGCGATCATCCCCTGCAACATCAACCACGGCGAACTCGAGCCGATGATCATCGGCCGCAACTTCCTCACCAAGATCAACGCCAACATCGGCAACTCCGCGGTGTCGTCGTCGGTGGAAGAAGAAGTCGACAAGATGGTGTGGGCGATCCGCTGGGGCGCCGACACCGTGATGGACCTCTCCACCGGCCGCAACATCCACACAACGCGCGAATGGATTCTGCGCAACGCGCCGATCCCGATCGGCACCGTGCCGATCTACCAGGCGCTGGAGAAATGCGAAGGCGATCCGGTCAAACTGACCTGGGAGCTCTATCGCGACACGCTGGTCGAGCAATGCGAACAGGGCGTCGATTACTTCACGATCCACGCCGGCGTCCGGCTGCAATACATCCACCTCACCGCCAACCGCGTCACCGGCATTGTATCGCGTGGCGGATCGATCATGGCGAAGTGGTGCCTGGCGCATCATCAGGAGAGCTTCCTCTACACGCATTTCGACGAGATCTGCGACCTGATGCGCAAATACGACGTGTCGTTCTCATTGGGCGACGGGCTGCGGCCGGGCTCGATCGCCGACGCCAACGACCGCGCGCAATTCGCCGAACTGGAAACGCTCGGCGAACTCACCAAGATCGCCTGGGACAAGGGCTGCCAGGTGATGATCGAAGGCCCCGGCCACGTGCCGCTGCACAAGATCAAGATCAACATGGACAAGCAGCTGAAGGAATGCGGCGAGGCGCCGTTCTACACGCTCGGGCCTTTGACGACCGACATCGCACCAGGCTACGACCACATCACCTCGGGCATTGGGGCTGCGATGATCGGCTGGTTCGGCTGCGCCATGCTGTGCTACGTCACGCCGAAGGAACACCTCGGCCTGCCCGACCGCAACGACGTCAAGGTCGGCGTGATTACTTACAAGATCGCCGCCCACGCCTCCGATCTCGCCAAGGGCCATCCGGCGGCGCAATTGCGCGACGACGCGCTGTCGCGCGCGCGGTTCGACTTCCGCTGGCAGGATCAGTTCAACCTAGGCCTCGACCCCGACACCGCGCAGGCGTTCCACGACGAGACGCTGCCGAAGGACGCCCACAAGGTGGCGCATTTCTGCTCGATGTGCGGGCCGAAATTCTGTTCGATGAAGATCACGCAGGATGTGCGCGACTACGCCGCCTCGCTCGGCGACAACGAGAAGGCGGCGCTGAATCTCGCCGGCGGCAGCTCGTTGGGCAGCGTCGGGATGTCGATGAGCGGCGTGATCGAAGACGGCATGGCGCAGATGAGCGAAAAGTTCAAATCGATGGGCGAGAAGCTTTATCTCGATGCGGAGAAGGTGAAGGAGAGCAACAAGGCGCTGTCGTAAGGGCCGCTTTGTCGCCAGCATCACGTCATGCCGGGGCTTGCCCCGGGGCCTCCATCTGGAAACAATGGCCGGGCGAAAGCCCGGCCGTTATGTTGATCGGCAGACCGTAGCCCGTGGCCCGTAGGATGGGTTGAGCCCTTGCGAAACCCATCGCGACGGATCGCCCGTGGCTGATGGGTTTCGCTGCGCTCAACCCATCCTACGCTCAACTGCGCTCAACCCATCCTACGCTCAGCCCATGCTACGTAATAACGATCGGGATTCTCCCCACGGGGCAGAAGCCCGCGGGTGCGCGGCGGCGCGGCGCGCCTCCTAAGCCGACGCCGATGTGTTGCGTCGGCTCACGCGATGACCACCCGCGATTACCACCACAGCCTCTTGTCCGCCGCGGCGGGATTAACTAGCCTTGCGTGCAAGGGGGCTTTTCGATGCGTGTGGCGTATCGCGTCGTCGTAGCGATGAGTCTGAGCCTGCTGGCCGGTTGCGTCACCGCGCAGCAGCAGAAGGTCGTTCTGTCGCAACGGCAGTCGGCGTTCACCACGCCGCTCGACGGCAGATGGCGCAAGGCCCATGAGACGCGCCCGGTCGCCATCCTGCTCGGCCGCGCCGAGACCACGGCCATCCTGTTGCCACGCCGCGCCGCGCTGGAGGCGAGTTGTTATCGCGGCAAGCCGCGCGTCCGGCTCGCCTACGACGTGGGCTTGCGCGGCGGGCCGATTTCGGTGGCGTATCATTTCAACGACGCCGCCGAGCAGACCGGGACCGTGCTGGTGCGCGGCCTGCGCCGCAACATCGTGGTGATCGATTATCAGCCGACCGCCACCGCCTTCCTCGCCGAGCTGCGCGCGTCGACCACGCTGAAGGTGCGGGTGTCGCGCTCGGTGTTCGAGATGCACGACGCCGGATTCCGCTGGGACCCCGACGACCCGGTCCTCAAAGAGGTGCTGGCGGCCTGCCAGAGCCCGATGCTGGACGACAGGCGGCAAGACCAGCCCGACGACACCGACGAGGCGCTCGACGAGGCGATCAGGGACGTGCTGCCGGAGATCTAGCGGGGATGAGATGGGATTTTCGGCATCCACGCGGTCGGCACGCTTCACTTTGCCCTCCCTGCTCTCTGATACGAACGCGGCCCAAGCAGCGAGCCCGTAGCCCGTAGGATGGGTTGAGCGCTTGCGACACCCATCGCAAGGACTAGCGCGGGGCTGATGGACTTCGCTGCGCTCAACCCATCCTACGGCGGCGTTAGCGGTGTCGCTTCCCGCGTATCGCTGCGCTCACGCGGGCTACGGCGCTACAGCTCGATCATCGCAACCGGAGACATCCTGGTCACCCGGATCCGGCACGGCCGCGAAGCCCGCAAATGGCGCCTTAACCAAATACTAACCATAAACTCATCCACAATGAACCAAAGTTTAACCATCCCATTGTCACCGCAGGAAATTCATTCAGGAGCGGACGATGAGCGAAGCGGTTTTGATCTTGCCCAATATGCGCGGCGGCGTCGCGACGGTCGGCAACAAGGTGCACACGTTGTTTCGGTTGAACAGCCGGCAACGCATCGTGGCGGAGACGGCAACGGCGTCCGCGGCAGCCGGCGAGACCGCTCAAGCCAACAGTCGCGGCGAGCCCGCGTAGCAAGGGGAAACCCAGCTCAGCGAAGCGACATCCGCAGCGGCGATTGACTTCCTGTCGGCGCGCTGATCTTGATTGATCGGCGACGCAACCCCTCGCAAAGGATCGCCGATGCACCGCCACGCTCCAGTGATAGCACTCGCCCTGCTCGCCTGCGCTTTGGCCGCTCCCGCCGCCGCGCAGGACGCGCAGCTCGGCTACCCCGCGGTGCCGCTATTGTCGACCGGCACCACCATTCTCGGCCAGAAGATCCGCTATCCCGCGGGCGATCCCCATGTCGATGCGGCGATCGTCTCGCTGGCCCCGGGGCAACGCGCCATCCTGCACAAGCATGACGTGCCGCTGTTCGCCTATATCCTCGAGGGCGAATTGACCGTCGACTACGGCGGCTACGGCAAGCGGGTCTATCGCCAGGGGGACTCCCTCGTCGAGGCGATGGACGTGGCGCATTTCAGCGTCAACACCGGCACCACGCCGATGCGCCTGCTCGGCGTCTATATCGGCGCGGTCGGCGTCAAGGATATGACGCCGGTCCCCGAGCCCGGCGCGAAATGACGACGGCCGGCGCGTCGCGGATCGGATGAGGCGGCGCGGCTACGCCGGCAGCACCGCCAGCGCACCGACCTCGGCGCGCGCCAGGATGCATTGATTTCGTCCGCTGCGCTTGGCCTGCAGCAGCGCGTGATCGGCGCGAGCGAGCAGCTGCGCCGCGTCCTCGCCGGCTTGATGGCCGGCGACCCCGACGCTGACCGTCACCGGCCGGGTGATCGGCGCGAACCGGCAGCGCGCGATCGCTTCCCGCAGGTGATCGGCGGCCCGCAACGCCGCGGACTGTTCGGTGTTCAACAGCAACACCACGAACTCCTCGCCGCCCATCCGCGCCACCAGATCGGTCTGCCGCACCAGGCCCTTCATGGTGGCGGCGAGCTCGACCAGCACGCTGTCGCCGGCGGCATGGCCGAACGTGTCGTTGATGCTCTTGAAGTAATCGATGTCGACATAGAGCACCGATAGCGCCTCGCCGCAGCGCGCCGCGCGCGCCACTTCGCTGTCCAGCCGGTCGATCAGCAGTCGGCGATTGGCGATCCCGGTCAACGGGTCGGCGTGGGCGAGCCGCTGGAATTCGCGGGTGCGCTCGGCGACCTGCTGCTCCATCCGGCTGTTGGCCTCGTTGACCAGGCCCTCCGACAACTTGATGTCGGTGATGTCGATCCCCGAAGCGATCAGCCCGATCGGCCGCTCGCCGTCCATCCGCGGCGTGATCTTTTCCAGTATCCAGCGCCAGTCTCCCGCCGCGCCCCGGACGCGGAATTCGGTCTCGACTTGCAGCGGCGCGTCCATCAGCCCGGCGATCAAGGCCGGGTAGCGCTCCTTGTCTTCAGGATGCAGATAGTTCGTCCAATCGACCGGGCCGCCTTCGGCGCCGGTGGCGCCGACCAGGTCGAACCACGCCTTGTTGGCGAAGTCGCGCACGCCGTCGATGCCGCAGATCCAGATCAGCGTCGGCGCCTCGTCGGAAATCACGCGAAACCGCCGCTCGGTCTCCATCAGCGCGGAGATCAGGATCTGTTCGACGGTGATGCGCCGCTCGGCGTCCGGCGCGTGGTCGCGCAGCAGCGCCTTGGTCATCCGATGGTCGAGCTTGAGGATGTGCGTCACCAGCCAGGTGACGAGAAACTGCAGGAATTCGCTGACCGCTTCGACGTTCGACAGATCGCTGCGCGACGCGAGCTCTTCGACCTTCCTGATGAACGAGCGGTGCGCGCAGGCGTGGCGGGTCTTTTCCTGGATCGGCAGCGCCGAACAGCGCATCAGCTGTTCTTCGTCGCAGAAATGCGTCGCCGCGTAATCGCGCAGCTTGATCACCAGGGCAGAGATTTCCGGGAGCTTTTCACCGTTCTGGACGGCGCGGGCGAGATCGTTGGTAAGCTCGAACAGCGTGCGATGTTGGCGATCGATCCGGGCATTGCCGGTTTCGAACAGCGCGTTCCATTGAAACGGGACCATTTTGTTGTTTTCATCCCTGCGACTCGCCGCAGCGGGTTAGCAGACCGGGCTTTACGGTAAGTTAAGACCCCCGTAAAAATCCCAGCCGCGGCGGCGCGATCGCGTCGCAGCGTCGCCGGCCGGCACCGCGGCCACGCACCGCCATCCTCACGTTGCAAATTCCGCGCGGACACGTCGCAGGCCTCCTGGCGTCGATGATAGCTCGACCGCGGCGCGGCGCATTCGCCGTCGATCCCGCCGGCGCCGCGCCAGCGTTCCCACGCTAACCGCGCGACCGCGCTCTACCCGCCTGGGCTGAACCCCTCCTGATACCACAACTCATTCTTGCAGCCTGTTGCCCGCAAGTTACAGCGTCGCGACGCTTAACTAACTAGTCTGTTAGTTGCGTCCGCAGGGCGGCAGCCGTCCGTCCCGGCGCAGGAGGCGTCGATGTCTGGGGTGGTCCGTGCGGCCCTGCTGGTCGCCTGCGCGCTGTTGGCCGGCTGCGCGATCCGGCCGCTGCCGGAGGACGTCGCCGGGGTGCCGACGCCGGTGATCGTCAAACAAGTGCGCTGCGAGACCCGGCAGGCGGCGATCGACCTCGCGCTCGGCTGGCTGACCGACGAGCGCAATCTCGCCGAAAAACGCGTCGATCAGCGCGGCTACGAGATCGGCGTGGAATTTCGCAACGGCCGCCCGATCCAGCAATTCGAGCCAAAACTGTTCCAGGGTCACGCCCGCGACGTGCTGAACACCTTCTTCGGCACCGGCGTCGCTGCCACCTTCGATCTGGAGATGACCGAGGAGAACAACCTCGGCACCGAGATCAACCTGTTGCAGCCGTTCTCGTCGTCGAATTTCACGCTTGGCATCAAGGGCAAGGCCAACCGCCTGCGCAAGAACGAGCGCGTCTTCACCATCACCGACAGCTTCAGCGGGCTGTTGCGGCTGCCGGATCACTACTGCAGCGGCGCCTCGATCGGCCGCGACTATACTCATTTGGTAGGTCCGAACACCATCTATCCGATCACCGGGGAGATCGGCGTCAAGGGCTTCATCAAGGACTTCATCAACATGACGATCTTCGAGAACCTCGGCGGCCCGAAGGACAAGCGCGACGGCCCGCCGACGCTGGTCGACGCCTTGGAATTCCAGACCGTGATCAGCGGCAGCGTGGCGCCGAAGATCGCGTTCTCCGGGGTGCGCTCGGGGTTGCAGGTCAGCAACGCCGCGCTCACCGGCGAAGCCACCCGCACCGATCTGCACAAGATCACCATGGGCCTCGCGGTGCCCGGCCCCGGCCTGCCGGCGCTGGCGCAGCTGCGCTCCTATCAGTACCTGCCGCTGCTCAGCGCAAAGCCCAGCACCGCCGCCGAAGCCAGCGCCGCGGAAGCCGTCAACCAGGTGCTGGCGCTGAAGCTGTTCCGACCGACCATCGTCGTTTCGCCGTAAAGGATCCCGCCATGGCCAAGAAAGCGTCGAAAGCCAAAGCCAAGACCAAAGCCAAGACCAAGAGCAGCGCCAAGAGCAAGAGCAGCGGCAAAGCCGCCGGCAAGATCGCGAAGCCGGGCAAGCCGGCCGGCGCGCGCAAGCCGCCCGCACGCAAAGCGCCGCCGCCGATCGAGCCGACGTATCTCGCGGCAGGCGGCAGCATCCGCATCGGCCTGCACGACGTGGTGCGGGCGATCAAGATGATCGACAAGGCCGGCCAGTTGGCCAAGTTCGTCAGCGCCGCCAAGCGGCAGCAGGCCGAGGCCACGCTCGGCGCCGACACCGTGAACTTCGCCAAGGATTTTGTCGTCAAGTACCGGCTGTATGGCAACGCCATCGGCAAGCACATCGTCAACGGCCGCGGCGAGCGGTCCGAAGGCGCGGCGGAGGGCGCGTCGGACGACCCCAATCAATGCCATTTCGGCAAGGGCAATTGATCAGCGCGGCGTGTCGCGCGTCGCGGTGCGGGCTGTAACGCGAAGATGGGGAGAAGAGCGTTGTAGGATGGGTTGAGCCCTTGCGAAACCCATCGCGCACGCGACTGCGTATCTGATGGGTTTCGCAAGAGCTCAACCCATCCTACGGCGACTCCGCGATTCACCGCTCGCCGAAATCGCCGCCGACATCGGCGGCGTCGCCCTCCGGCAGCGTCCAAATCGTATGAAGGTGTTCGGGCAACACAACGATCGCGTCGATCACGAAGGGATGCCTCTGCCGCGTCTCTTGCAACGCACCACGCAACAGATCGATGTGATCGGTGAGCAGGCGCAGCCGACGATCCGCGAGATTGGCGGTGAAGAAGAAACGGCCACCGGCAATTGCGTTACGCCGATAATTGGTCATTCGAGATCGTTGCGTAGCGATGGGTTTCGCAAGGGCTCAACCCATCCGACACGAAAACTGTTTAGTCGTCCCTCGCCGGTAGGATGGGTTGAGCGCTTGCGACACCCATCCCCCCACCTACCTGCACAACTGCCCGCGCTGCAGATAGATGTTGAACAGATACACCGCCTTGGGGTTCAGGGTGCCTTCGTCGGGCGAGATCAGCGGCAGGTCGGGCGGCGCCAAGAGCGCGAATTGCCGGCCCCACTCATAGGCCCATTGCATGCCGTCCTGCGCCAGCACCTCGTCGTCGAATCGCGGGCTGCGCCCGGTGCGCACCTCGGCGACGCCGCGGCGGAAGGCGTGGCTGCCGACGATCACGTCGGACGCCACCGGCTCGGGTTCGGCCTGTTTTGGCATTACACTGGGCGCAGAATCAGTCACCGTCATACCTGCAGCGGATCGCTCGAGCGGCCTCGCGCGCGGCTCGGCGCGATCGGCGGCAACCTAGCGCATTCGGAGCGTCTCGCAATCGGCCGATCGGCGACACCGCGTTCGACCAAAGTTTCGGGACTGTGGAGTAACAGGGTATAGGCAAAGCTATTGCGTTGCGGCATCTTCCGCGTGCTTTAACGTTGCTTGCGAAATTGCGGCGCAGATCGAAGGTACGCCTATCAGGCGCACAGAATCCTTGGTAGGTTATCCACAACTGATCCTATGGGCGGGTGTGTGGTGCTCAGCAAAAAACTTGACGATTTCTTTTTAGCTCACCCGGTCGAAACCATTGCAGCCGCGATCGGGATTTTCATCATCGCGATCGGCGTGCTGCTCGGTTCGCAGACCGGCTGGGTGTGGTTCTCCGGCCAGATCCTGGCGATCGCCGGCGCGGCATTGGCGGCGATCGCGATCGCCTGGACCTTCGGCCACGACGCCTCGGAGACCCGCGTCAGCGGCCATCTCGGCGTGCTGGCGCGGCAACTCGAACTCTCCACCAAACAGATACGCAATTCGGTCAAGCTCGGCCTCGCCGATTCGCAGCACCCCGCGGTGTATTTCGGCCAGATCGAGCAGAGCATCGCCAATGTCTCGGGCGTGATCCAAGAGCTCGGCAAGCTCACCGGCGCGGTGCCGCTGCAAAGCTGCGAGAGCGCCAGGGTGCGCGGCCTGCTCAAGGACTTCGGCAAGCTCTTGGAGGCGCAGCCGGTCAGCGAGATGGCGCAGTATCAGCCGCTGGTGTCCTCGATGAAGGACAACGTCCAGGAGCTTTTGGCCTGGCTCGACGGCGGCGCCGTCGCGGCGCAAGTGCTCGCGGCTGAACCCGGCGCCGTGCAGGCAGCCGCAGGCGCAACGCCGGCTGCGGCGCCGACGGCTCTGCCCGCCTCCGTCACCGAGAACTGCCCGAACTGCAAGAAGCCGGTGACCTTTCAGATCGGCGTGCACCCCGGCGACAGCGCCACGCCGACCTGCGAGAGCTGCAAGCAGCGCTTCCATGCGCATCGCGCCACCAACGGCGCGGTGTTCGTGCGGGCCCGCGGTGCCTCGCACGCCACCGTCGCGGTCACCGTCGCCTGCCCGGTCTGCGCCTCGCGGATTCCGGCCAATATCGACGAAGGCCAGACCGAGAGCGAAGTGCGGTTCTGCTTCTCCTGCGGCGCCAAGGTCGGCATCGATCCGGTCAGCCACGAATGCACGCTGATCGCCAAAACCGACAAGCTGCGCGGCCGGTT
The DNA here is from genome assembly GCF_014203125.1 of Rhodopseudomonas rhenobacensis. Lineage (GTDB taxonomy): Bacteria > Pseudomonadota > Alphaproteobacteria > Rhizobiales > Xanthobacteraceae > Rhodopseudomonas_A > Rhodopseudomonas_A rhenobacensis. Next base: position 19,262 of record NZ_JACHIH010000018.1, on the reverse strand, counting down.
CGACGACGCCGGCATCTTCGTCTGCGAGCATTGCGGCGAGCCGACCATGCTGCTCACCGCGAACAACCAGGGCACCTTCGGCATCTGCCGCAAGGACGACGCGCTGGTGGTGCTGCCGGCCAGCCAGGACGCCCGCGGCCCCGGCCGCAGCGCGGCGTAGCGCCTGGCGCTGTTCGGAAAACGCACGCAGCGACACGAGGCCCGGATGACGCCGCGACCGCGCGTCATCCGGCGCCTTCACAGCAGGCGGGCGTCGTCGCCGATCAGCTGATCGCGCAGCGACGGCGGCACCGGAAAGCCGTAGCCGCGGCCGGGCTCGTCCCACATCAGCCGGCCGTCCTCGTGCAGATCGCTGCTGTAGAGCAGCGTCCCGATCAGCCGCAGCGCGTATTCCAGCGCCTGCACCGCGTCGGCGCCGTTGGCGCGCTTGCGCTGCACGCCCTGCGGCCAGCCGATCTCAAAGCTGCATTCCCAGCCGCGTCCGGCCTCAACCGGCGCAAAGATCCGGATCGGAATTTCCGCGCTTTCGCCGCGCAGCTTCAACAGCCGTGTCGCGATCACCATGGTGTCCCTCCCTTTTCTTATTTGAGGTGATCATGGCCGGCTGCACGGGCCGCGTGCAAGCGAATCGTTGAAGTGGTAATATGATGCGCGCGACGCGCCGGAACCCGAGCGGATCGGGCGCGTTGTTTACCCCACACCGCAGCCTCCGGATGCTTTGCCGCGGGCAATCGATTACAGCGAGGTCCCATGGCAGAGGTCGTCTACAAGATTGTCGAACATGACGGCGGATGGGCCTACAAGGTCGGCGACGTGTTCTCGGAAGCCTTTCCGGACCATAAGAGTGCCGCCGCGGCTGCGCGCCGCGCCGCCGCCGAGCAACGCGTGCCGGGGAGCACCGAGGTGATCCAATACGAGGACGAACAGGGCAAGTGGCACGAGGAAACCTCGCGCGGCGACGACCGCCCACGCACCGACATCGTCGACAAATCCTGACTATGCCGACCGAAACGCCGCGCGGCGCCTCCGACCCGGCGCGCGCGGTGATGCGCTGGATCATGGCGGCGCTGTTCGTCGCCGCCGGGGTGCTGCACCTCGCGGCGCCCGACAAGCTGTTGGCGATCACGCCGTCCTTCGTGCCGTTCGCGCCGCAACTGATCTTCGTCACCGGGCTGTGCGAGATCGCGGGCGCGCTGGCGCTGGTCACCCGCTCGCTGCGTTGGTGGGCCGGCGTGGCGTTTGCGCTCTACGCCCTGCTGGTGTGGCCGGCCAATATCAAGCACGCGGTCGAGGGCATCGACCTGCCGGGACTGCCGAGCACCTGGTGGTATCATGGACCCCGGCTGGTGCTGCAGCCGGTAATCATCTGGTGGGCTCTGTATTGTGCCGAGGTGATCGACTGGCCGTGGCGTCAAGCAGCCTTGACAACGACGACCGATGCCGCGCGTTCCGGCGAAGCCGATCAGTTCGCACTGAGCACGATCGACGAAAGTCATACCGACAACTACGCACTCCGCCACCGGCGCAGCTCATTTCCGGCAATCTTTACTCAGTTTGTGACGCGAAATTAATCCGAACTTCACGACCCCGGCGTACTCCGCAGGAGAATGTTGTTCCGTCATCTTTCTGATACGGAGCAGGACTGCCGCGTCAGTCGATCAGCATCCCGTTAGCTCGGGCGCTCGACTGTCCGGCGCCAAGGGGGCACCGGGGCCATGAAACTGAACCGCATTGCCTACAAGCTCGGCTTCGCCGGCCTGGTTGGTATCGCGCTGTCGTTGACCATGTCGGCCAATCAGATGGTCTCGGAATCCGCGGTCAATCGCGGCAACGACCGCGCCGATGCCCAGCAGAGCATCGCCCGCCATGCGCTGGAGGCCGACGTCGGGCTGCGCCGGATGCAGCTTGCGGTGCGCGATATCCGGCTGGCCAAGACCGCCGCCGAGGTCGAAAAGGCGCAGGCCAGTCTGCGCGAGGCCAATGCGCTGGCGATGCGCGAGCTCGACGCCGCGACCCGCGAGACCACCGCCTCCGAGAACCACAGCCGGCTGGAGACCGTCAAGACGGTCGCGGCCGACTACGCCCGCCATGCCGAGCAAATCGCCAAGACCCAGCTGAAGTCGCTGGAAATCCTCGAGATGCGCACCGTGATTACCGGCGAATGGCGCCGCGCGATGGAATCGGCGCAGGCGCAGCTGATCAACATCGAAGCCGATCGCCGCGCCGACCTCGAAAAGGTGCTGTACGCCACTGACGCCACCTTCAACCTGCTGGAAGCCGCGACCTGGCGATTCACCAACACCGGCGAGCCCGAGCAGAAGGCGATCATCGAAAAGCTGCCCGGCGATTTGAACGCCCAGCTGATGCGGCTGCGCCGGCTGAACGACGACCCGGAATTCATCGGCGACGTCGACTTCATGAATTCGATCCTGACCGGCTATTACGACGCCTCCGCCGATGGCGTCGCCACCGAACTCGCCCGCAAAGAGCTGGTCGAGGTGCAGACCATGCCGCTCGGCAACCGCGCGCTGGACTTGATGCGCACCGCGGTGAGCGCCGGCGAGACGCTGGCCGACGAGGCCAAGTCCCGCGCCAAGGACGACCTCACCTCCGCCAACCGCGTGAATTTCGCGCTCGGCATCCTGGTGATGCTGTCGTCGGTGGTCTCGGTGGTGTTCGGCTTCGCCAGCGTGTCGCGGCCGCTGATGAAGCTCAACGGCGCGCTCGGCAAGATGGCGGGCGGCGAGCTCAACGTGGAAATTCCCGGCGCCAAGCGCGGCGACGAGGTCGGCGACATCGCCAAGACCGTGGTGGTGATCCGCGAGAACGCCGCGCAGCGCGCCCAGCAAGAAGCCGAAGCGATGGCCGAGCAGGAGCATGCCGCGATCGAACGCCGCAAGCAGGACATGCATCGGCTGGCCGACGAATTCGAAGGCGCGGTCGGCAAGATCGTGCAGACGGTGTCGTCCGCTTCGGCCGAACTGGAAGCCAATGCCGGCACCCTCACCGCCACCGCAGAGCAGACCGAACGACTGACCACGGTGGTCGCCGCGGCCTCCGAGCAGGCCTCGACCAACGTGCAGACGGTGGCCTCGGCGACCGAAGAGATGGCCTCCTCGATCAACGAGATCAGCCGCCAGGTGCAGGATTCCGCGCGGATCGCAGGCTCCGCGGTGCAGCAGGCGCAGAAGACCAACGCGCGGATCACCCAGCTGGCGCAGGCGGCGAGCCGGATCGGCGACGTCGTCGAACTGATCAACACCATCGCCGGGCAGACCAACCTGCTCGCCCTCAATGCCACGATCGAGGCTGCTCGCGCCGGCGAGGCCGGCCGCGGCTTCGCGGTGGTCGCCTCCGAAGTGAAGGCGCTGGCGGAGCAGACCGCCAAAGCCACCGGCGAGATCAGCCAGCAGATCACCGGCATGCAATCGGCCACCGAAGAATCGGTGGCGGCGATCCACGAGATCGGCACGACGATTTCGCAGATGTCGGAAATCTCCTCGACCATCGCCTCCGCGGTGGAGCAGCAGGGCGCCGCGACGCAGGAAATCTCCCGCAACGTGCAGCAGGCAGCGCTTGGCACCACCGAGGTGTCGTCCAACATCGCCGACGTGCAGCGCGGCGCCTCGGAGACCGGCTCGGCGTCGTCGCAGGTGCTGGTCGCCGCGCAGTCGCTGTCGCACGACAGCGACGACCTGAAGCGCGAAGTCGCACGGTTCCTGGACTCGGTGCGCGCGGCCTGAGCGGCTGATTGAACAACACCAGTTGCAAGCACTGACTTCACCTCTCTCCGCTTGCGGGGAGAGGTCGACCCGGCGAAGCGGAGCGTAGCCGGGTCGGGTGAGGGGGCGCCTCGACAGATCGCAACGCCCCCTCACCCGACTCGAACGCGCTACGCGCATTCGAGCCACCCTCTCCCCGCAAGCGGGGCGAGGGAATGGATGCCGCGCCGCTTCGATTCAACTTCGACATTTAACGTACTTCCTTGGTGACACTTATGCCGCGGCTATGACGCGCGCCCGCGCCTCGTCTCGATTTCCTACGCCGCGCTGCGCATCTTCACTTCACCAAATTGAGGTGGAGAGTTGCGATGACGCATTCGATTTCTCAGATCCTGATCTCGCGGCACGGCCTGCATGCCGGGCTGGCGCAGATCGCCGGCACTCATGCGCGGATCAAGGCGCGCGCCGCGCGCCGCGGCCGCGTCCGCGGCTGGCAAATCCCGCGCGCCCCGCGCAGCGCAGCCGGCCGGTTCGATCGCTTTATCGCAACCATTCTGGCGGCGATTGCCGGCGCCAAGCTGCATCGGCTCAGCACCGAACTTTCGCTGCGCGGCGTGCGCTACGAGCGCACGGGGAACGCCGCCTCATCCAATGGAGGCCGGCGATGAGCCGGGCCCGTTCCGACGCGATGTTCGAGCGGATCGGCGCCCATGCCAAGGTGATGGGCGCGCTGTTGAAGCGGCTCTACCGCAACTGGCGCGGGCCGGAGCGATACCGCCCCGGCGCGCACTACATGCGCGGACCGGGGCCGAAGTGGCACGACAAGCAGGCCCGTGGTTCGTTCGATTGCGATCCGCCGCAGCGGCCGAGTTAGTCATCAAGTCGTCAATCCGGATTGCGAGTTCGCTAGAACGAGCAAGTCCGGAATCCATATCGCCTGCAGGGTTATGGATTCCGGGCTCGCTCGCAGCTAAAGCTGCTCGCGCCCCGGAATGACAGCCTGGGAATATTGAAGCGCATCAATCCAAATCGAAGCGTCGGTCACGCGCGTCGTCGACGCCGGCCATCAGCGCCCGGGCGATCGCCGCCTTGGCGGCTTGGCTAGGCTCGACCATCGGCAGCCGCAGATGCGGCGCGATCAGCCCAAGCAGGCTCAGCGCGTATTTCAATCCCGCCGCGGTGCCGTCCTCGGCGAGCGCCGCGGTCAACCGCATCCAGCGATCGGGCGCGCCGAGATATAGGGGCGGCATAAGTGGCCGAGACGTGAGCATAGGTTTCCACTCATGGTGACAACGCAGCTTCGCGCCGTAGGGGCTCTGCATACGCAGGGACGCCCCGATCAAGCGCCGCGGCCAAGTCTCAACGATGTGTGCGCGGAGGAGTGAACAAGCCCGCGGTGATGTCCGCCGCAGTTGCAGAGAGCGGATTCGCTTGCGGCTGACGCCGGGCGTCGCGCTGGAACGACGGTTTGAAATGAGGGACGCAACAGCCGATGGCGCCCCATCCTCGAATCATCGCGTCGTCGCAACGACGCGATGATTCGAGTCGAAGACGATTTAGTCGTGTTCGAGTTCGCCGACGCGGGTCGACTGGTAGAGTTCGATGCCGATGCGGCTGATCAGATCGAGCTGGGTTTCGAGGAAGTCGATGTGGTGTTCCTCGTCCTTCATCAGCTGCTCGAACAGGTCGCGCGACACGTAGTCCTTGGCGCCGTGGCAGTAGGTCGCGGCTTCCTGGTACAGCGTGCGGGCGCCGACTTCGGCGGCGAGATCGGCGTCGAGCACTTCCTTGACGTTCTGGCCGATGTGCAACGGATCGAGCACCTGCATGTTCGGGAAGCCGTCGAGGAAGATGATGCGGTCGGTCAATTTGTCGGCGTGTTCCATCTCCTCGATGGACTCCTTGCGCCACTGCTTGGCCATGTCCTTCAGACCCCAATTGTCCAGCAGGCGATAGTGCAGCCAATACTGGCTGATCGCGGTCAGCTCGCTGCGCAGGCCCTTGTTGAGATATTCGATGACCTTGGGGTCGCCCTTCATGTGGTCGCTCTCCTATGGCCGCCTCGGGGTCGGCGGCTGTTGCACGTCGGATTCTGAGACAAATCAATCCGAAGCGGATCGTGTCTCCGACTGTTCTAGGAGCAGCGCAACAAAACGACAACACAGAATACGACGCGTTCGCAGGCCCAACCGCGCTGGAGCGGCTCAGGCGGCTTCGGCCGCCAGCTCGCGCTCGGCCTTAAGCTCGGTGGCGCGGGAGAGATCGTGGGTATGATGATGCGGGTCGACGTGCGGGTGCGCGTGGCCATGACCATGCGGATGCCCATGGCCGTGCTGATGCGGATGGGCGTGGGCATGGGGATGGGCGTGGACGTGAGCCGGCTTTTCCGGATGGGCGTGGCCGTCGTTGCATTGCTCGCCGGTGCACGCCGCGGAACAGACGTCGGTCAGCGCCTCGTGCATGATCTTCTTGATGGTCCGGGCGCAGCGACCGCATTGCCGGCTGCAGCCGAGGCACCCATAGACCTCACCTGTGGTCAGGGGAGCTTCAGAGGCCAGAACGGCGCCGCGGATTTCGGTGTCGGTAAGGACATTGCAAGAACAGACAATCATAAGGTCACGCTATTCCCGAGGGTGAGTGGCGACGCTGTTGAAACTCATATGCAACTTGTAATCGCGCGATGCAAAACCAAAAGCCGTGTTTTGAAGCTATTCCAAACTACCGGTGGTGTTTTGATATTCCTCAAAGGCGCCGCATTGCTAAGAGTTCGCACATAGTAGGGGGCCGGTCGGGTTCCTCAGGTTCCGCGGCTTGCGCTCGGCCGCATCCGGACAACGCAACCGGGGCCTGCCGCCGCTGCTGATGGCGCGGCCGCCCCGATCCCGGCCGATCCAGCCGGGGACGATCATGGCCGGCCTGCGGCGTCGACGTTCATGGAGTGTTCAACTGTGCTGTGGAATGCTTGCCCTGCCGACCCGACCCCCGTCGGATCCCAACGAGACGATCCAGAGACTTGATGCAAAGGTAAATGCCATGACCAAGAGATTGTTGGCGCTCGGCGCGGTGGCCGCCCTGGCCGTTGCCACCGTGGCGCTGCCCGCCCCGGCCCATGCCCAGCGCGGCCTCGGCGTGGGAATCGCTGCCGGCCTGCTCGGCGGCGCAATCGTCGGCGGGGCGCTGGCCGGCCCCGGCTACTATTACGGCCCGGGCTATTATGGCTATGGTCCGGCTTACTACGGCGGCTACGGCTACGGCGGGCCGGCCTATCTGGCGGTGCCGGGCTGCTATTGGCAGCAGCAGCGCTTCTGGGACGGCTACGGCTGGCGGCTGCGCCGCGTGCGGGTTTGCGAATGACGCCTCAGCATTGGCCGCGGTGCGAAACAGGCTGATTTTGGAACCAAAGCGAAACTGGCCCGAAAAAAGTCCGTTTTTGCCCGTCAATGAACGGCAAGCGTTTACTGCAATTTGACGGTCATGCGCTTTTCATGGCGTTTGGCCTTGTGAACCGGGCGTGCGAGTAGCCCCTCAACCCCGCGCCGATTTGCGGCGCACCTTCAGGAGAGCCCCACATGAAGAAGACGATTTCCGCCCTGCTCGCGGTTGCCACGGTTGCCTCGCTGGCAGCGGTTGCGCCGGCCAAGGCCGATGGCGGCCGCATCGCCGCCGGCGTTGCCGGCGGTCTGATCGGCGGCGCCCTGCTCGGTGGCGCGATCGCGTCGAGCCGTCCGGCCTATGGTTACGCCGAACCCGCCCCGGTCTATGTCGAAGAGCCGGCCTGCCGCGTGGTTCGCGAGCGCTTCTGGGACGACTACCGCGGCGTCTGGCGCAGCCGCCCGGTCCGCGTCTGCGATTGATGCAGCGCGCGAGTTGAAGCGCGGGCGCATCGCTGCGCCGCGTTGGAGTGTTGAAGCCCGGCCGAGATTTCGGCCGGGCTTTTTGCTGGCCGGATGGCTCCCTGGCGACGCCCTTCTATCGCCCCGCCAGCGACCGCAGCACCGCGTCGCTCGGCCAGCAGTCGAGCTTCAGCCCGGCGGATTTCTGGTAGGCGCCGAGGGCTGCGCGGGTCTGCATCCCGGCCTTGCCGTCGATCTTGTCGGCGTAGAGACCGAGCTTGGTCAGCTGCTGCTGCATCGCCTCGACATCCTTGCTGCGCAGCTGGGTGGTCGCCGCCCACGGCGTGGCGAATGGCTGCGGATCGAGGATTCGATCGGCGAGATGGCCGACGAACAGCACGTAGAGGTCGGAGAAATTGTACTGCTTGATCACGAAGTAGTTCTTGGTGGTCAGGAACGCCGGGCCGTAGCTCCCCTCCGGCTGCAGCAGTGAGGCCGGCTCGGCGCGCTCGGCGGCGCTGAGCGTCTGGCCGCGCACCGGCACGAAGCCCGCCCGCAGCCACTCGCCGATCGGCTTGGTGATCTCCGGCACGCCCTGCGAGCAATCCACATTGGCGGGCGCGCGCACCTCGTAGGCCCAGCGCAGGCCACGCTGCCAGCCCTTGTTGGCGAGTTGCTGGGCCGCGGAGGCCAGCGCGTCCGGGATCGAGCCCCAGATGTCGATCCGGCCGTCGCCGTCGAAGTCGACGCCGTGGTTGTAGAACTCCGACGGCAGAAACTGCGTCAGCCCGGTGGCGCCGGCCCACGACGAGCGCATGTCCTTACGCGCCACGTGGCCCTCGCCGATGATCTTCAGCGCCATGATGAATTCGGTACGGTACTGCTCCTTGCGGCGGCCGACATAGGCCTGCGTCGCCAGCACCCGCACCGCGTCATAGGGCAGCCGGTAGCGGCCGAAATCGGTCTCGCGGCCCCAGATCGCCAGCACCACGGTGGCCGGCACGCCGAAGCGCTGCTCGATCGCCGCCAGCGTGGCGCGATGCAGCTTCAGCAGCCGCTGGCCTTCGGTCGCCAGCCGGGCGATCGAGGCCTCCTTGACGTAGTCCGCCGGCACCTGGACGAACTCGGCCTGCGACGGCGCGCCGGTCGGCGGCCGGCCCGGCAGCAACAGGTCGGGCAATTTGTAGTCCGGCTCGAGGCCGGCGGTGACCGCCTCAAAAGTGGCGCGCGGCACCCCGGCCTCGCGCGCCTCCGGCCATAGCGAGGCGACGAAGGCGGTGAAGCCGGCGTCGGCGGCGCGCGCCGAGCCGGGCAGCAGCAGCGTCAGCAAGAGCGACAAAACGACGGCGAGGCGGCTGTTGAAACCCGGCACCCGGCTCATGCTTCGGTCAGATCGAGGCGGTGCTCGACACGCTCGATGCGATCAGACAGACGATCAACCCGGTCGGACAGCTCAGCCACCTTGACATGGACCTGAGCCAATTCGACGTGAATCAAGGCCACTTCCCGCTCCACCGCGCCGATCCGCTGCTTGACCTCGCGCATGTCGTCGCGCAGTCCGTCGACCGCGCCGCGGATGTGGCGCAAATGCTCGAGCACGAGGTTGTCGACGTCGGCCATGGTTCACCTTGTCTGCCCGCAAGACTACCACGCGGCCACCATGCTGTAACCCGACTCCGGCCCGCGTTCGACGGCCAGGGTTGCCTGTCGCGGATGCGGCACCCGGCTCAGGCTTCGGTCAGATCGAGGCGGTGCTCGATGCGCTCGATGCGCAGATCCATGCGGTCCAGCCGGTTCGACAGGCTGGCATATTGGCTTTCGAGGTTGCCGATCCGCTGCTTCACCTCGCGCATGTCGTCGCGCAGTCCGTCGACCGCGCCGCGGATGTGACGCAAATGCTCGAGCACGAGGTTGTCGACGTCGGCCATGGTTCACCTTGTCTGCCGCGAGCCTACCACGCGCGCGGCATCCCGCAACCCGGCAGCGCGCCCGCGAAGCCTCAATGCGCGGCGTGCTTGGCGGCCTCGGTGGCGTCGTTGGAGAGCTTGTCGACATAGGCGATGCCGATCGCCGACAGGATGAATACGGTGTGGATGATGGTCTGCCACATCACCCCGGTCTCGGTGTAGTTGCCGGCACGCGCCGAGCCGAGCCCGCCGGCCTCGATGAAGGTGCGCAACAGATGGATCGAGGAAATGCCGATGATCGCCATCGCCAGCTTGATCTTCAAGACGCTGGCGTTGACGTGGCTGAGCCATTCCGGCTCATCCGGATGGCCCGCCAGATTGAGCCGCGACACGAAGGTCTCGTAGCCGCCGACGATCACCATCACCAGCAGGTTGGAGATCATCACCACGTCGATCAGCCCGAGCACCGCCAGCATGATCTGCTGCTCGCTGAAGTCGAAGGCGTGCGCGAACAGGTGCCACAGTTCCTTGAGGAACAGCACCACATAGACGCATTGCGCGACGATCAGCCCGACATAGAGCGGCAGCTGCAGCCAGCGCGAGCCGAAGATCAGCATCGCGATCGGACCCAAGCGCACGCCCTTGGGCGGCAACGGCGTTTCGGGCGTCATGGACATCTGTCGAGGGTCTCGCTGCAATCGGGAATCGCGGAGCGCATCCGCGTCGCCTTATAGCCGACGCCGGGAACGCGCCCCGCGCGGCAACTGGCCGCAGCCGAAACGTCCCGGCGGCTACTTGATCGCGACGATGAACAGCCGCGGAAACCGCAGCAGCACCTTGCCGTCGGCCTGCGGCGGATAGGCGGCGGCGATCCGGGCGGTGTAGGCGGCGAGATAGGCCTTGCGCTCCGGCAGCTCCAACGGATCGATGAACGGCCGCAGCCCGGTGCCCTTGACCCATTCGACGATCGCGATCGGATCGTCCAGCAGGTGATTATACACGGTGTGCCAGATCTCCAGCCGGCTGCACAACGGCCGCAGCGCGTCATAATAGGCTCCAGGCTTCGGCAAGGCGTCGCGCAGCTGCGCGGCCTCGGCGAGCTGGTGGCGCCACGGCTCCTGGAACGCCACTTCGCGCATCATGATGTGCGTCGGCTCGTCGAGATTGTCCGGCATCTGCACCGCCAGCACGCCGCCCGGCTCCAGCGCGCCGACCAGCCGCTGCATGTGCTTGAGATGGTTCGGAACCCACTGCAAAACGGCGTTGGCGAACACCACGTCGGTGCCGACCGGCGGCGCCCAATGCGCGATATTGGCTTCGATGAAATTATGGCCGGGCAGCCGCTCGCGGGCTTGCCGCAGCATGTCGGCGGAAGTGTCGACGCCGGTGACGCGGGCTTGCGGCCAGCGCTTCACCAGAAGCTCGGTGGAATTGCCCGGCCCGCAGCCGAGGTCGGTCACCCGCCGCGGATCGTCGAGCGGGATTTGCGCCAGCAGGTCGCGCGCCGGTCGGGTGCGCTCGTCCTCGAATTTCAGATACTGCTCGGCGTTCCAGTCGGCCATCCGTCAATTCCCCGTACACCCTGCCCCACCGCGCCCTGCCATTATGCCAGCGCGCCACACCGGGCAAGATACGAAATTGCGAGGGAAAAGTTTGCTCGGGTGCGGCCGACCTGTCGCGGCATTGCAACGCCGGCGTTCCGCCCTGGCACCGTCCTTGTCCGGCCGGCGCGCCCAACGGCGGTGGCGAGCCGCGGCGCAGTGCGGCCCGGCGCACCCGGTGGCGGCTTGACGTCTCTGTATATGATGACAACATACAGCCATGTTCGATCTGGACCATATCGCCGGGTTCGATTGGGACCCCGGCAACAGCCGGAAGAGCACCGACAAGCATGGCATCAGCCAGGCGGAGGCGGAGCAGGTGTTCGCGAACAAGCCGCTGCTGCTCCTGCACGATCCGACCCATAGCAAGAGCGAATTGCGCTACCATGCCTATGGCAAGAGCAACACCGGCCGGCTGTTGCAGATCAGCTTTACGTTGCGCCAGGATGAAACGCTGCTGCGGATAATTTCCGCCCGCCCGATGAGCGCCAAGGAGCGCGCCCGCTATGCCGAAGAAGTTTAAGCCGATCCCGAAATTTGCCGATGAGGCGGAGGAGCGTGCATTCTGGGAGTCACACGACACGTCGGACTATCTCGACCTCAGCAAGGCGGTGCCCGTCCGCTTCCCGAACCTCAAACCATCGACCACGTCGATCTCGCTGCGGCTGCCGGTCGGCCTGTTGGAGCAGATCAAGATCGCCGCCAACAAGCGCGACGTGCCGTATCAGTCGCTGATCAAGATCTGGCTGGCGGAGAAGGTGGGGTAGGCTAGACCGGCAAGAGCGGGGCCATTTCCCCCGACTTGACGCCAAAGGTCGCTGCATTACTTATTTGAATAGTAATACGGAGAGGTCATGACCACCACGGTGACGAGCAAGGGCCAAGTCACGCTGCCCAAGAAGGTCCGCGACGCCGCCGGCATCAAGCCCGGCGATAAGGTCGACGTGCGCAACACGGCCTCGGGCGGTGTCTATATCGAGAAGCCGGGGGCCGCGAGCGCATATCGCAAAAAGCTGGAGGAGATCGCCAGGAAATATCCGATCCGAGGCGCCACCACGGACGAGATCATGCTTGAACTGCGCGGAGATCCTGCCGAGGATCCGAAGCCGTGACGCTGGTCGATACCAACGTCCTGATCGACATCCTCACAGCCGACCAAGGTTGGAGATCATGGTCGGCCACGGCCATCGAAAAGCAGTCCCAGCGCGGTCCGGTCGTGATCAACGAGATAGTCTATGCCGAGCTTTCGGACCGTTACTCCTCGCAGCAACATCTGGACGGCGTTGTCGAAGGTTTGCAGCTTCAATTCGAATGGTTACCAAAAGCTGCGCTGTATCTGGCTGGCCAGACCTTCCGCAACTATCGCCGCGCCGGCGGCCCTCGCAGCAGCATCCTCGCCGATTTTTTCATCGGCGCGCATGCGGTGGCGGCGGGACTACCGATTCTGACTCGCGACATTCGGCGCTACCGCAGCTATTTTCCGGATGTCGAACTGATCGCGCCGGAGTGACCCGCCCCCTACCTGGTCAGCTTCTTGTACTTCGCGCGGTGCGGGATCACCGAGTCCTGGCCGAGCCGTCGCATCTTGTCCTTCTCGTAGTCCTGGAAGTTGCCTTCGAACCATTCGACGTGGCTGTCGTCTTCGAAGGCGAGGATATGCGTGGCGATACGGTCGAGGAACCAGCGGTCATGGCTGATGATCACGGCGCAGCCGGCGAAGTCTTCCAGCGCCTCTTCCAAGGCGCGCAGCGTATCGACGTCGAGATCGTTGGTCGGTTCGTCGAGCAGCAGGACGTTGCTGCCGGATTTCAGCATCTTGGCGAGATGCACGCGGTTGCGCTCGCCGCCCGACAGTGAGCCGACCTTCTTCTGCTGGTCGCCGCCCTTGAAGTTGAACGACGAGCAATAGCCGCGCGAATTGACTTCGCGCTTGCCGAGCAGAATCAATTCGTTGCCACCGGAGATTTCCTCCCAGACGTTCTTGTTGCCGTCGAGGCTGTCGCGCGACTGGTCGACATAGCCGAGATGCACGGTCTCGCCGACGGTGATGCTGCCGGTGTCGGGCTTCTCCTGCCCGGTGATCATGCGGAACAGCGTGGTCTTGCCGACGCCGTTCGGGCCGATCACGCCGACGATGCCGCCGGGCGGCAGCTTGAAGGTCAGATTGTCGATCAGTACGCGATCGCCGAAGCTCTTGCTGAGGCCTTCGACGTCGACCACGTTCTGGCCGAGCCGCTCCGCGACCGGGATGATGATCTGCGCGGTCTGGCTCTGCTTCTCGCTGGCCTTGTTGAGCAGCTCCTCATAGCGCTGGTAGCGCGCCTTGGACTTGGCCTGCCGCGCCTTCGGCGAGGCCGAAATCCATTCCTGCTCGCGCATCAGGGTGCGCTGATGGGCGGCGTCCTCGCGGCCCTCCTGCTCCAGCCGCTTCTGCTTCTGCTTCAGCCAGGACGAGTAGTTGCCCTCGTAGGGAATCCCCTTGCCGCGGTCGAGCTCGAGAATCCAGGAGGTGACGTTGTCGAGGAAGTAGCGGTCATGGGTGACGATCAGGATCGCGCCGGGATAGTTGCGTAAGTGGCCTTCCAGCCACGACACCGACTCGGCGTCGAGATGGTTGGTCGGCTCGTCGAGCAGCAGCAGGTCGGGCTGGTCGAGCAGCAGCTTGCACAGCGCGACGCGGCGGCGCTCGCCGCCGGACAGTTTGGTGACGTCGGCGTCGTCGGCCGGGCAGCGCAGCGCGTCCATCGCCTGGTCGACCTTGCTGTCGAGATCCCACAGCCCCGCGGCCTCGATCTGGTCCTGCAGGTTGGTCATCTCGTCGGCGGTTTCTTCGGAATAGTTCATCGCTAGTTCGTTGTAGCGATCCATGATCGCCTTCTGCTTGGCGACGCCGAGCATGACGTTTTCGCGCACGCTCAAGGCGGGATCGAGCTGCGGCTCCTGCTCGAGGTAGCCGACCCGGGCGCCGTCGGCGACCCAGGCCTCGCCGGTGTATTCCTTGTCGAGCCCGGCCATGATCTTGAGCAGCGTCGACTTGCCGGAGCCGTTGACGCCGAGCACGCCGATCTTGGCGTCCGGGTAGAACGACAGGTTGACGTTATCGAGCACCTTGCGGCTCGGATAGGTCTTGGACAGACCCTGCATGAAATAGACGAACTGGCGCGCCATCGGGATCCCTGAAAAGCCGTCGGATATGTGAAGAGGTTGCCGCTGATGTAGCGGTGTGCCTTGCAAAGGGCAACCCGAGTGAACGCCTCGTTAAGGCTTCATTAACGATGAGCCGCCCATAAGACTCGATCGCAGCAATTCGAACCAGTTTTTAATGAGTTCGGCGAACACTTGCTGCGGGCCCTGCGCGCGTTTGGCGGTCAGGCGGGGCACCAAACCAGGCATTGGCCATGGCAAGCGTCAGCACGACGTCGTCGCCGTCTCCGGAGCAGGCTTTCGAGCCGCCGGCCCGGCCGTTCGAGGAAATCCGCGCATTCTGGCGGCAGTTCTTCGTCGCCGCGTTTAGCCCGTACCGGCCGGAATTGCATTATATGCGCGGACCGGGACCGGCCTGGGAGGCAAAGTACGGCCGCAAAGGGAACTCGCGCTCAGCTTGACTGCACGCCCGCGTGGAACGCACTGCCCTTCTCAGCTGGCAGCGCGCTCCCCTCCCCCTTGCGGGGAGGGGTTGGGGGTGGGGGTAAAGCGAGCGCCAGCGCTCATTCAAGTCGAACAAGCAAGGTGCAAAAAGGTCGCCCGCACGCTCGGCTTGACGGTGAAGCGATCGGGAATCGGTGCTTGTTGACCCCCACCCCCACCCCCACCCCCTCCCCGCAAGGGGGAGGGGAGCAGAGGCGGTCGTCATTTTGGCCTAAACGTCAGAAAGCCTGGAAGTCTTGAGGTGCGTGCAATCAGCGCACCGTGACCGGCGCCGGCAGCGGCGGCACCACGGTGGGCGCAGTGCCGGGGACCGGCGAGACCTGCACCGCGGCGCCCGGGCCACCGATCGGCTGCGCCTGCGCGGTGGTGGTTGGGACCGCCGGCCGCGGGCCGGCCGGCATCACCACGACGCGGGTGCCGACCTTGACCCGATCGAACAGGTCGGAGACGTCGTCGTTCAGCATGCCGATGCAGCCCGAGGAGACGAACTTGCCGATCGTCGAGGGCTGGTTGGTGCCATGGATGCGGTACACCGTGGAGCCGAGATACATCGCGCGGGCACCCATCGGATTGCCCGGGCCGCCGGCCATGAAGCGCGGCAGATAGGGCTGGCGCTCGATCATCTCCGCCGGCGGATGCCAATCCGGCCACTCGGCCTTGCGCGAGACCTTCTGCACCCCGTTCCATGTGAAGCCGTCGCGGCCGACGCGGACGCCGTAGCGGATCGCGCGACCGCCGCCCAGCACGTAATACAGATGCGTGTTCGGGGTATCGACCACCAGCGTGCCCGGCGGCTCCTTGGTCGGGAAAGCGACCTCCTGGCGGCGCAAATTCGGGGGCAGCTGGAAATTGGTGTCGGCTTCCGGCTGTTCTTCCGGCGGCAGCGCCGCCAGCGTCGTCGGGCGGCCGTCATTGCCGACAGCGCCACCGGGCGCGGCCCCGGCTTGCGACGGCGCGCCGACGCCTTCCGGCGGACGAACCGGGCGATTATCGTCGCCGGGATAGATGAAGCCCGCGCCGGGGCCGCGGCCTGACTCATTGCCGCGATCCGAATAGGTCGGCGCCGGACCGGCGGGGCGGTCGGAATAGATCACCGGCGGCGGACCGGCGGGGCGGCCGTAGCGCGGATCGTCCGGCGACATTACCGGACCGAGCGGTTGGCCCTGCGGCGCGGCCTGCGACGGCGCCCCGCGATCGGAATACACCGGCGCGCCGGCCGGACGGCCGTAGCGCGGATCGTCGGGCGACATCACCGGGCCGGGCGCCGGCAGCGCCACCGAGCCGGGGCCGCGGCCGCCGTCTTCGTCGTCGAGCGCGTCAAAATCCGGCATCGAGCTGGTGCCGCGCGGCGGATAGGCCTCGGGCGCGGCGTAGGAACCTTCGGCGGGAAGATTGCTTTGCGCGAGCGCAACGGGCATCACCGCGCCGCTGGCGGCCACGGTCGCGAGAATCGTCAGAATGCGTTTGATCGTCATTACTTTTGTATAAACCTCAAGCCACACCGGATCCTTAACGGGGATGGCGGACGATCACGGCACATTCAAGACAAAACCGGCCGAAAGCCGCGGAAATCGAGCATATTTCCGGAACCTGAGACATTTGTGATCGATCTGTGGCGATCTGTTCGCAGACTGATTGAGACCGATCGCCGATCGCCGGCTGTTCTTGCGCTTTCGGCGCGAGGTTGCGGAAATTTCTGCGAATCGGCGCAGCGCTTACGATATTCTCAGCTGCAGCTGATTCGCGTCGCGCCGATCAAGCTGGTGTTGTGGTGTCACCGCGTTCCTGTTGGCTCAAGTCACTTCGCCCCGGCGAAGGCGGAACAAGACGAATGCTCCCCGGATTCCGTTTTCTGTTCGCGGCGGTGGTGTTGTCGGTGTCGCTGCTGGTGTTCGGCCTCGGTGCCGCGGCGCTGCTGCGCGCCTCGCACGAACAATTCGTCGCCGCCCCGATCATCCGCGCGGCCGCGCCGCTGTTCGCCCGCGCGATCGAGCCGGCGCCGCCGGTGCTGACCATGCTGCGGGTCGATCCGGCGCCGGAGCGGCCGCTGCCGCAGCGCGCCAGCCTGACGGCCGCCTCGCTCGATGAGCCGGCCACGCCGCAGCCCTCCGCCGCGACCGCCCGCGTGACCGATGAACCCGTTGCGACGCCGGGGCCTGCGACAAGCCCTGACGCCAGCCCGCCTGCCGTCGCGGCGGTCGCCGACCCCACGCCGGCGGAGCCCGTCAAGACTGAGACTGCCAAGACTGAGACTGCCAAGACTGAAACTGCCAAGATCGAGCCGCCGAAGACCGGGGCCGCGCTGCCGGAAGCGGCGAAGGTCGAGCCGGCAAAGGCCGAGCCCGCGAAAGCCGAACCGGCGAAGGCCGAGCCGACCAGCGTCGCCGCGGTCGTGGCCGCCCTGCCGCCGCCCGCCGCTCCGCCGGCGCCGCTCGCCGATCCGGAAAAATTGGCTGCGCTGGCCGAGCCGCCCGCCCCGCGCAACGCCATGACGCCAGTCCCCGCCGACGCGCTGGTCGATCGTCCGAGCCTGGAAGAGGCCAAGCTCGCGACTCTGCCGCAGACCGCCTCGGCGGGCGAGGTCGCCGAGGCGCCGAAAGCCGCGGTCAAGAAGAAGAAAAAGCGTGCGCAGGCGCGCAAGCCGGCGAAGCGCCGCCCGGTGGCACGGGCGCGCAGTCCACGCCGCGCGACCGCTGCTCAGGCGACCCCCTCGCCGTTCGGAAACTAACCGCTCACGCCGCTCCGGTCGCGACCGGCGGTCCGTCGGGCAGGCCCCATTCCGCCCAGGAGCCATCATACAGCGCGGTGCGATCGATGCCGATCCGCGCCAGCGCCAGCGTGATCACCGCCGCGGTGACGCCGGAGCCGCAGCTGGTGACGATCGGCTTGTCGAGATCGACCCCGGCCGCGGCGAACACCGCGCGCAACGCGTCGGGCGATTTCATCGTGCCGTCGGCGTTGAGGAGCTCACCGAACGGCACGCTGAGGCTGCCGGGGATCCGCCCCGGGCGGCGGCCCGGCCAGGGCTCGGCGACCGCGCCCTCGTAGCGCTCGCGCGACCTCGCATCGAGCACCTGCTCGGCCTGCGAGGTCAGATTGGCCACCATCTGGTCGATCTTGCGCAACCGCGCGGCGTCGAACCGCGGCGCAAAGTCTTGCGTCGGAGAAGCCACCGCGCCGCTCTCGGTGGCGCGACCGTCCGCCACCCAGGCCTTCAGCCCGCCTTCCAGCACCCGCACATTGTCGAAGCCGTACAGCTTGAAGCTCCACCAGGCGCGCGGCGCGCCGAGATAGTTGCCGGCGTCGTACACCACCACGAGGCTGTCATTGCCGACGCCGAGCGCGCCGACATAGCGGGCGAAATCTTCTGGCGACGGCACCATATGCGGCAGCGGGTTGCCCGGCTCGGCGACGGCGTCGACGTCATAGAACGCAGCACCCGGCAGATGCCGCGCCAGATACTCGTCATGCGCGCTCGGCGGCCGCGCCGCCGGCATTTTGTAGGAGGCGTCGACGACGCGGAGCTTCGGATCGGCGATGTGGTCGGCGAGCCATTGCGGCGAGACCAGCGGGTCGTGCGGAAATGTCATGGGATGGTCCGTGTTTGTGTACGCTTAGTGAGCCGGAATTGACGCAGTTGTCCAGGCTGAAACGCTGCACGCGGGCGTTCCCCCGGCTGAATGAATCAACTGGAAGCGTGCCCCGGACGCAGCGCACTACGCCGCGTCAGCGGCGTGGTGCGCTGCAGATCCGGGGCCGTTACGAAGCGCAGCGCTTGGAATGGTCCCGGGTCTGCGGCGCAGCGCGCAGAGCGCTGCACCGCGCCCGGGACACAATGCCTCGGCCTCAGTGTCTCTCGCTGCACCGAACGAGCAGAATGAGACGTGCGCTTCGTGCGCGTCGACTCACGCCTTCGCCTTGCGCGGCTCGACGTGCTCCACCGCGCCGCCGGCGTCGCGCCAGGCCGCAAAGCCGCCTTCGATGTGCGCCACCGGATGCAGTCCCATGTCCTGCGCGGTCTTCGCCGCCAAGGCCGAGCGCATGCCGCCGGCGCAGTAGAAGACGAATTTCTTGTCGCCCTGAAACACCGGCTTGGCATAGGGGCTGTCCGGATCGATCCAAAATTCCAGCATGCCGCGGGTACAGGAAAACGCTCCCGGAATCCGTCCCTCGCGTTCGATCTCGCGGGGATCGCGGATGTCGACGATCACCACGTCGTTGTCGGCGCCGACCTGATAGGCGGCGATGACGTCCGTAGCACTCAGCGTCTCGATCTGCGCGTTGGCCTCGGCAAGCAGCGCCTTGATGCCGCGGGTGATGTGCTGGGGCATGATTGAACCTCATCTCGATCTGTCATGGTCGGCCGCCGTGATCCGCAGCGCGCTCCCTCTCCCCGCTTGCGGGGAGAGGGTTGGGGTGAGGGGGCGTCGCAGCCAGGCCGGACTCGATGAGACGCGGGGGGGGCCGCCCCCCCCCCGCCCGCGCCCCCCCCCCCCCCCCCCCCCCCCCCGCGCGGCGCGGGCGGCCCGAGAGAAGCGCCCCCCCCGCCCC
>NZ_JACHIH010000017.1 GCF_014203125.1 Rhodopseudomonas rhenobacensis | reverse complement strand
AGCGACATCGCCGCGCCGTTGGATTCCTTCACCGCGGCGAGGTACGCGAAGTAAGTCCACTGGATCGCCTCGCGGGCGGTCAGCGCCGGCTTCGACAGATCAAAGCCGTAGCTCTTCGCCATCGTCACCAGTTCCTTCAGCGCGCGGATCTGTTCGGCGATCTCCTCGCGCAGGCGCAGCACGGCATCGTCGAGCGCGTCGATGTCGAGGCTTGCGGCCTGCTCCTTCTTGTCGGCGATCAGCCGGGCGACGCCATACAGCGCGACGCGACGATAATCGCCGATGATGCGGCCGCGGCCATAGGCGTCGGGCAGCCCGGTGATGATGCCGGATTTGCGGCACTTCACCGCGTCCGGCGAGTAGACGTCGAATACCGCGTCGTTATGGGTCTTGCGGATGCCGGGGAAGATCTTCTCGAAGCTCGCATCGGGCTTCAGGCCGTAGGCCTCGAGGCCGTTCTTGACCATGCGCCAGCCGCCGAACGGCATGATCGCGCGCTTCAACGGCGCATCGGTCTGCAGCCCGACGATCTGTTCGAGCTCGCGGTCGATGTAGCCCGAGCCGTGCGCCACGATCGAGGCGAAGGTCGTGGCGTCGACCTCGAGCACGCCGCCATGGTCACGCTCCTGCTGCAACAGATCCTTCAGCTTGGTCCACAGCGCCTGGGTGCGCGCCGTCGCCGGCACCAGGAACGCCGCATCGCCGATCCACGGCGTCACGTTCTTCTGGATGAAATCACGAACGTCGATCTCGCGGGTCCAGTTGCCGGGCGTGAAGTCCCGCCATGGATCGCTGGGAATCGCGGCGGCCGCATCGATGTCGATGGTGTTCGGCAGTTGAATATTCATGAGGCCACCTCGTGAGCGATAATTTCGGAAGCAATGGTTTGCGGAGCGCCGTGCGATGATGCCCCGCAGTCGTTACACAGCACGCCCGAATCGACGCTAGTCCGACCACATCGCAAAAGCGGAGCCGCCGCCGCATCGCCGATCCCGTCGCGAGCAGCGACCGCCGCTGCAATCGGACGGACGTCGGCGGCCGCCTCGATCGCGGACCGCGCAGGGCAACCAAGACAACGCCGCGCCCAGATTACTAGTAACAGGCCGCGCACAGACCAAGCATTTCGGCCGTCGGAGATCCGTTGTGGCGGAATGCCGCAAGGCCGTGACACCATAACCGCCGTGACACTGTAACCGCGTGACACTGTAACCGATATCGTGGATCGGAAAGATGACCACTCCGCGGGCGACCGCGGCTCGTTTTGATCCCGGATCGCTGCGTATTGGTCAACCCGGTTCCACCGCCTTCGCAGATGCGAGCGTGAGGCACTCGCTCCGGGTTGTCAAGAAACATGCGCGTGCAGCGACGTTTCTACGCGCCACGGGGGCGGACCGAAGCGCAACCGGGAGAAGCCGGCCACGCTTGCGCGCGGTGAGCAAATGGTTAAGCAGCCGTTGCGGGGCAACGATCGGTGGCTCCGCGAAGCGCTCGACGTCGCGGCGAGGCGCGGGCGGTCTAGTCTTTGTCGAGCAGGGGCATGATCGAGCCCGACCCCGGCCGGGCCAGACTGCTATTGGCCCATTTCACCGCGTCGGTCTTCATCGGATCGACGTTGTCGCATTTCAGGCAAGCCAGCGTGATGCGGCCGGTGCGGTCGGTCATCGCCATCAGGCGCTTCTTGCATTTCAGGCAGCGCGAGACGTCCATCGGCAACCTCTGCACTCGCTCGGGCCTGCGTGACGTCCCGGAGCCGACGATCGGCAGCGCAGGTCACTGGGCAGGCGGCGAATTCATGCTAACCTAATCCACCGAATGCGACGGCGACGTATCATTTGATCTGCCAACGGAATTGTTTGGAGGATGATTTGGCGCGAGCCCATCAGGTTCTTATCCGCAAGCTGAGGGAGCATTCCCGCCTCGCCGCCGACGATCTCGCCACACTCAATGCGATCAGTCATTCGGTTCGGCAACTCGACGCCGATGAAGAGCTGATCAGGCAGGGCGACAGGCCGGAGGTCTCCGCCGTCGTCCTTGCCGGGATGGTCGCCCGCTATCATCTGCTGTCGAACGGCCGCAGGCAGTATCTGTCGTTTCACATGGCCGGCGACATGCCGGACTCGCAGGCGCTGTTCGTCGACAAGATGGATCATTCGGTGTGCGCGATCGGGCCGGCGTTGATCGCATCGATCCCGCACAAGGAGCTGCTCGCCGCGTTCCAACACCGGCCGACCATCGGCTTTGCGATCTGGCGGGAAACCCTGATCGACGCCGCGATCTTCCGCGAGGCGATCACCAACAACAGCGCCCGAACCATGCCGGCCCGGATGGCCCACCTGTTCTGCGAGCTGTTCTATCGCGCGCGGGCTTCCGGCTTGAACGTGGAGAGCCGGTTTGCAGCGCCGATCACTCTGGTGCAACTCGGCGAAACGCTGGGGATGTCGATCGCCACCGTCAATCGCACTCTGCAGGAGATTCGCGATTCGAAATCCGCGGACTTCGTTCGTGGCGAACTGCACGTCGAGGATTGGAAGCGGCTCGCTGAGATCGGACAATTCAGCCCGGACTATTTGCACCTGAAGCGGCCGCCGCCTCACTGAAGCGCTGCGGTCGCGTGACAGCGCGCCGTCGGCTGAATTCGTCGACGGCCTGCGACAGACTGCGCGCGCGCCAGATTTTGCGCCCGGCTGGTCTCCGAGCGATATGAGGCCGGACAACATCGGGATGATGCGCTTGTTCCTAATCGCGGCGATCCGCTGGCCCGTCGTCAGGCTCGCGCATCGCGCACCGGACGGAATGCCGCAGGCGCGGATCATCGCGTCCGCAGCCTCCGCGCGGTCGGCGCGCCGAATCGTCCTCGTGGAGGCGTGACGACGCGCCGCGGGAACGACAGGTCCAGCAAGCCTGGCCTGCCGGCGGTGCAAGAAGCGAAATTCTATTCCTCGGATCGCCGCAACAACGCCAATTTCCACCCTGGATAGCAGTTTAGGCTTACGGAAAACGCCATCCGATTGCGCGATGCCGCTGCTACTGTTTCGCCAAGGCAGAAATGTGATGTGGAATGGACAGCACGATGCAGACGATCGGTTTGATTGGCGGAATGAGTTGGGAAAGCACTGCAGTGTATTATCGCCGATTGAACGAGCAGATCCGCACCCGGCTTGGCGGATTGCACTCGGCGGACATTCTGATGCGGTCGATCGATTTCGACGCCATCGTCAGCCTGCAGAAGCAGGGCCATTGGGACGAGGCCTGCCAGATCCTGGCCGACATCGCCCGCGTGCTCGAACAGGGCGGCGCCAGCTGTCTGCTGATCTGCACCAACACCATGCACAAGCTCGCCGACGAGGTGCAGCAGGCGGTCTCGATCCCGCTGTTGCATATCGCCGACGTCACCGCCGAGGCGGTGAAGGCCGAGGGGTTGCGCCGCCCGCTGTTGCTGGCCACCCGCTACACCATGGAACAGGACTTTTACGTGGAGCGACTGCGCGAGCGTTTCGGTCTCGATCCGGTGATTCCGGACGCCGACGGCCGGACGGTGATCCACGACATCATCTTCGACGAATTGTGTCAGGGCATTGTTAGCGACGCGTCGCGGAACCTGTATCTCGGCGTGATCGGGCAGGGTAAAGCCGAGGGCGCCGACTGTGTGATCCTGGGCTGCACCGAAATCGGCCTGCTGATCGGTCCCGAGCACATCGATCTGCCGGTGTTCGATTCGACATTGCTGCATGCCGACGCCGCGATCGAATTCTCGATGGCCAAGCTGGCGCCGCGGCCCCGCGCCGCATGACCCGGCGGCCGTCATCAGCAAGTCGTGAAGCCAATCGTCTTGCCAATCTCCCGTGAACGAAGCTAAGGCAGAAAAAGTATGAGCGATACGGTTGCCGCCCTCGATCAGATCCGACCCGTTCTCGATCACGTCGTCATCAATGTGATGGGGGAACTGGACGCGGCGGCAGCGCAGTACACCAGGCTCGGCTTCCAGCTCACCGAACGCGGCCACCACACGCTGGGCTCCAGCAACAATCTGGCGATCTTCGGCCACGATTATCTGGAACTGCTCGGCTATCTGCCGGGCCGCGAGACCCAGCGCGCCGATCTGTGGGCGCATCCCGCGGGGCTGACCGGGCTGGTGTTCAAATCGGTCGATGCCGATCTCGTCTATTCCACGCTGAAGGCTCGCGACGTGCCGGTGCAGCCGCCGATGAGCTTCGCCCGCCCGGTTGCATTGCCCGACGGCACGCATGACGCGCGATTCAAGGTCATTCGTGTCAGCGGCGAGCAAGTCGAGAACGGACGCACTTTCTTCTGCCATCACGATACGCCCGAACTGGTGTGGCGGCCGGAATGGCAACGCCATCGCAACGGCGTCACCGGGATCGCCGAATTCGTCATCGCTGCGCAAAATCCGGCGCGGACGGCCGCGCTTTACGAGCAGATGTTTGGGCCGGGCCTGTTGGCGCAGATCACGGGCGGGGTGTCGTTTCGCGCCGGCGCGGCTACCGTGCTGGTGTTGCAGCCCGACGCGGTCGCGGCGCGTTATGCGGGGGCGGCGCTGCAAAGCGGCGACGGTTCCGACCGCATGGTCGCGCTGGTGTTCAAGGTGGCCTCGCTGGATGCGCCGCGCGCGGTGTTCGATGCGGCGTCGATCGCATACCAGAGCTATGCCGGTGGCATCATCGTGTCGCACCAAGACGCCGCCAACGTCGCGCTCGGATTCACCGTATGAGCCCGGTCATGACGCCCGATTTCACCCAGAGCTTCGCGCTGGATTACAACGGCGCGCGCCGCAAGTTCGTCGCCGCCGCCGAGGCGCTCGGTTGCGCGCTGTCGCAATATCGGCATCCCAGCAAGACCGGCCCGGACGGCGAAGCGCTCGCGATCGACGTGGCGCGGCTCGGCGACCCGAAGGCGCCGTCGCAGCTCGTGATCATCAGCGGCACCCATGGTCTGGAAGGCCTCAGCGGCTCGGCCGCGCAGATCGGCTGGATGCAGAGCGAGTTTGCCCGGGCGCTGCCGCGCGGCGTGTCCGTGCTGTTCGTGCACGCGCTCAATCCGTATGGGTTCGCCTGGGGAACGCGGACCACCGAGAACAACGTCGATCTGAACCGCAATTTCATCGACCACGACGCGCCGTATCCCGCCAATCCGGGCTATGCCACGCTCTATACGCATCAGGTTCCGAACGAGTGGACCCCGGCCGCGCTCGCGCCTTACACCGAAGCCGTCTCGGCGTTCCAGGCGACCCACGGCGCCGATGCGCTGTTCGATGCGCAGGCGAGGGGCCAATACGAATTTCCGCAGGGCACCAATTATGGCGGCAACCAGCGCGAATGGTCGAACCTCGCGCTGCAGAGCATCGTCGCCGATCATCTCGGCGCGGCTGAGCGCGTCGGCTTCATCGATTGGCACACCGGAATCGGCGACTGGGCGAAATCCTTCTTTCTTTGCTTCAACGACGAGGGCGGCGCGTTGCATGCCGAAGCCGTGCGTTGGTGGGGCAAGGACCGTATCGTCGGGCAGCGGCCGCACAATGTGGCGCGGCCGAACTATCAGGGGCTGGTGTTTCACGGCCTGACCCAATTTCTCGGCGGCCGGCCGATGGTCGGCGCGGTGATCGAATTCGGCACCCGCGGTCCGCACGTCCGCCACGCGCTGCGGCTCGATCAATGGCTGAAATTCAAGGCCGAAGCCGACAGCGAACGGGTTCGCATGCTGCGCGCCGACCTGCACGACTGCTTCGTGCCGGTGTCGTCGCATTGGCGCGGCGAAACCACCCAACAAGCGATCTCGATTACCCAACAGGCCATCGAGGGACTGACGACCTGGTCCCTCGCAGCCACAACAGCAGCCTAAAAGCGGAGAGAAACAGCACATGCGAGCGGTAGTCCTTCACGAACACGGCGACAACGACAAACTGCAATTCGTCGCGGATTATCCGACGCCGAAAGCCGGCGAGGGCGACGTCGTCGTCAAGGTGAAGGCTTCTTCGATCAATTATCACGACGTCTTCACCCGTCGCGGCATGCCGGGCATCAAGGTGCCGCTGCCGGTGATCATCGGGCTCGACGTGGTCGGCGAGATCAGCGAACTCGGCGCCGGCGTCGACGGCTGGAAGATCGGCGACCGGGTGCTGATCGATCCGGTCAACCGCGTCGAGGGCGGCCTGATGGGCGAGACCCAGGACGGCGGGCTCGCGGAATATTGCCGCGCCAAGGCGCATCAATTGGTGAAGATTCCCGACGCGGTGACCTTCGAGCAGGCCGCGGCCTTGCCGGTGGCCTATGGCACCGCGATCCGGATGATGAACACCATCGGCAAAATCAAGGCCGGCGAGAAGGTGCTGATCCTCGGCGCCAGCGGCGGCGTCGGCGTGTGCTGCGTGCAGCTCGCCAAGCTCGCCGGCGCCTATGTCATAGCCTGCGCCGGCAGCGAAGAGAAGGGCCGCCGGCTGACTGAACTCGGTGCCGACGAGATCATCCTGTACACCCAAGCCGATTTCATGAAGACGGTGTTCGAGCGCCACGGCAAGCCGCATCGTCGGCGTTTCGTCGAAAGCGGCGGCGTCGACGTGGTGGTGAATTTCACCGGCGGCGACACCTGGGTGAAGTCGATGCGCGTGCTCAAGGTTGGCGGCCGCCTGCTGACCTGCGGTGCCACCGCAGGCTATTCGCCGCAGGAAGACCTGCGCTTCATCTGGACCTTCGAATTGCAGATTCTCGGCTCCAACGGCTGGGAACGCGACGATCTGCCGAAACTGTTCGATCTGGTCGAGAGCGGCAAGCTCAAGGTGCTGATCGACAAATCCTATCCGCTGGAGGAGGCGAAGGAGGCGGTGCGGGTGATCGAAGACCGCGCGGTGTTCGGCAAAGTCGTGGTGACGCCATGAGCAAGCCCGAGCCGCTGACCGCGGCGCAAATCCAGGCGCTGCTCGATGCCTCGCCGTTCAACACGTTTCTCGGATTGACCGTGGTGTCGGCCGATCCGGAGAAGCAGGAGGTGACGATTCGTTCGCCGATGCGCGCCGAATTCGAGCGCCGTCCGGGCTCCAAGCAATGGCATGGCGGCGTGATCGCGTCGCTGATCGACACCGTCGGCGATTTCGCCGTCGGCATGATGGTCGGCCGCGGCCTGCCGACCGTCAATTTCCGGGTCGATTACCTGAAGCCGGCGGTCGACACCGCGCTGGTGGCGGTGTCGCGGGTGCGCCGCGCCGGCAAGAGCGTCGGCGTCGCCGATGTCGACGTGTTCGACGAAAAGGGCGCGCTGCTGGCGATCGGACGCGGCACCTATTCGACGCTGGAGTCGAAATGACACCGTAAGCCCCGCAACGCAGTACCCGAGCCAGGTTCGACGCACTCGCAACGTAAGGAATACAGATGAGCAGGTTTTCGAGACGTGACTTTCTGCTGACAACTGCGGGTGTGGTGTTGGCGAGCCGGCTCGGCAGTTCCGCCGCGCTGGCCGCGACGCCGAAGCGCGGCGGCACGCTGATCGGCACCTGGGGCGGGTTCGAACCGCAGTCGCTGTTCGTGCCCGCCGGCGGCGGTTCGAGCCCGTATTTCACCTCGACCAAGGTGGTCGAGCGGCTGTTGCGGCTCACCGTCGATCTGAAATTCGAGCCGGTGCTGGCGCTCTCGGTCACGCCGGCGCCCGACTTCCGCAGCTACACCATCAAGCTGCGCGACAAGGTGACCTGGCACGACGGCAAGCCGTTCAGCGCCGACGACGTCGTGTTCAACGCGATGGAATATTGGAAGCCGATCTCGGCGGGCGTGTCGCTGGTGACGCTCGAAGCCGCGGAAGCCGTCGATCCGTTGACCGTGGTGCTGAAGTTCAAGGCGCCGGTGCCGGAGTTCTTCCTCAAATCGGTGCTATCCGGCAAAGCCGGCCTGGTGATCCCCAAGCACATCTACGCCGGCAGCAACATCATCACCAATCCGATCAACAACACGCCGATCGGCACCGGCCCGTTCAAGGTCAAGGAATGGGTGCGCGGCAGCCACGTCGAATACGCCCGCAACGAGAGCTATTGGAACCCGGGGCTGCCCTATCTCGACAAGCTGGTGATCCGCTGGTGGCGCGATCCGGCGTCGCGGTCGGCCGCGTTCGAGGCCGGCCAGCTCGATATCGGCACCTTCAACCCGATTCCCTATCCGGAGATCGCGCGGCTCACCGCCGGCGGCAAGTTCATCGCCGAGACCAAGGGCTATGCGAACTCGGCCTGGATCGCGACCGTGGAATTCAACCAGCGCCGCGAGATCTTCAAGAAGCGCGAAGTCCGCCAGGCGCTGATGATGGCGATCGATCGCGAATTCATCTCCGAGACGATCTTCTTCGGCCGCGCCAAGCCGTCGGTCGGCGTGGTGCACAATTCCAACTCGATCTTCTTCACCAAGGACGTTCAGGCCTATCCGTTCGACGTCAAGAAAGCGGCGTCGATGCTGGATGCCGCGGGCTATCCGGTGAAGGGCGGTTCGCGCTTCAAGCTCAGCCTGGTGTCGGCCGGCTGGTTCGAAGAAAACGTCAAGATGGGACAATACGTCAAACAGGCGTTCGAGGACCTCGATATCACTGTCGACCTCGCGGTGCCGGATCGCGCCACCTCGCTGAAGCGGATCTACACCGATTACGATTACGACGTGGCGATCTCGAACAATACCGGGGGGGTCGAGTTGGTCCCCACCACCACGCAATATTACACCACCGACGGCATCGTGAAGGGCGCGGCGTTCCGCAATGCCACCGGCTATTCCAATCCGGAGCTCGACAAGATCGTCGCCAGCATGACGGTGGAGACCGACGAGCCGAAGCGCATCGCGCTCGCCAAGGAGTTCGATCGCCTGGCCACCAGCGAGGCGCCGATCCTGCCGATGGTCGATCTCGAGCCGGTGACGATCGTGCGCTCCGACGTGCGGGATCATTCGAAGACCGCGGACTTCATGGGTGAGAGCTGGGCTGAACTCTGGCTCGATCGCTGACAAGGGAGGCAACGTGCGTCGCATCATCATTCGCCGCCTTCTTCAGATCATCCCGCTGATCCTCGGGGTGATCGTGCTCAACTTCATGCTGATCCATCTGGCGCCAGGCAGCCTGTTCGACGTCATGACCTCGGAGCAGCAGGTCACCGACCCGGCGATGCTCGATCAGCTGCGCCACACTTACGGCGTCGATCAGCCGACCTCGGTGCAGCTCGCCAAATACATCTGGTCGGTGATGCGGCTCGATCTGGGCTTTTCCTACCGGCAGAACGCGCCGGTGCTCGACGTCATCCTCGAGCAGTTGCCGTCCACGGTGATTTTGATGCTGTCGGCCACCGGGATCGCGCTGCTGGTCGGTATCACCGCAGGCGTGCTGGCATCGGTCAAGGTCAACACCATTTGGGACAACCTGATCTCGCTCGGCGCGGTGTTCTTCTTCGCGGCGCCGAGCTTCTGGCTCGGCATCATGATGACCGTGCTGTTCGCGGTGAAGCTCGGGTGGTTTCCGGTCGGCGGGATGCGTACCATCGGTTCGGACCAGGGCACATTCGGCGATGCGCTCGACGTGATGCACCATCTGGTGCTGCCGGCGACCGCGCTCGGGCTGTTCTACGCCGCGACCTATGCGAGGGTGATGCGGGCCTCGATGCTCGAGGTGTTCCGGCTGGATTTCGTCCGCACCGCGCGCGCCAAGGGGCTGTCCCGCAGCCGCGTGGTGATCTCGCATGTGATGCGCAACGCGCTGTTGCCGATCGTGACGCTGCTCGGCCTGCAGCTCGGCACCATCCTGGGCGGCAGCGTGGTGATCGAGGCGGTGTTCAGCTGGCCCGGCATCGGCAGCCTGTTGTTCGACAGCGTGATGAGCCGGAACTTTCCGATGGTGCTCGGCGTGCTGGTGCTGGGCTCGCTGCTGGTCGCGGTGTCCAACGCCGCGGTCGATCTGATCTATCTGCGGCTCGATCCGCGCATTCGGGCGAGGTAACGCATGCTGAGCTTGACCATCGATTTCGCCCGCCGTTTCGCCCGCAACCGCGCGGCGCTGGTCGGCTTCGCGCTGGTGATCCTGGTGATCGGCGTGGCGCTCGCGGCGCCCTGGCTGTTTCCGCGCAATCCGTTGCGGATCGTCGGCAAGCCGGAGATCTGGCCGTTCGTGTCATCGCGCTATCCGCTCGGCACCGACTCGCTCGGCCGCGACATCGCCGCGATGATCGCCTATGGCGCGCGCACCACCTTGCTGATCGGGGTTTGCGCCAGCCTGACCGCGACCATCATCGGGATCAGCGTCGGCGCCACCGCGGCGTATTTCGGCGGCTGGGTCGACGAGCTGTTGATGCGGTTCACCGAATTATTCCAGACCATCCCCAACCTGATCTTCGTGCTGACCATCGTTGCGATCCTGGGCCAGAAGATCGAATACGTCACCATCGCGGTCGGCATCGTCACTTGGACGCCGATCGCCCGACTGACGCGGGCGGAATTCATGTCGCTGCGCGACCGCGAATTCGTCCAGGCCTGTCGGGCGATGGGGATGGGCAATCTGCGCATCATGTTCGGCGAGATACTGCCGAACGCGCTGCCGCCGGTGATCGTGCTGTCGTCGCTGGTGATCGCCGGCGCGGTGCTGTTCGAATCCGCGGTGTCGTTCCTCGGGCTCGGCGATCCCAACGTCTCGAGCTGGGGCCGGCTGATCGGCGACGGCCGCACCTTGATCCGCAGCTCCTGGTACATCTGCGCGGTGCCGGGCTTGGCGATCATGCTCACCGTGCTGGCGCTCAATCTGGTCGGCGACGGCCTCAACGATGCGCTCAACCCGAAGCTGAGGGACCGCTGATGGCCGCCATTGCGCTCGCACCATCCGCGCCGCTGCTGGAAATCGACAAACTCGAAGTGTCGCTATTCACCCGGCGCGGCGTGCTGCCGGCGATCGACGGGCTGTCGTTGACGGTGTCGGCCGGCGAGACGCTGGCGATCGTCGGTGAATCCGGCTGCGGCAAATCGCTCGCCGCGCTGTCGGTGATGCGGCTGTTGCCGGAGCCGCCCGCCAAGATCGTCGGCGGTGCGATCCGCTTCATGGGCCGCGACCTCGCGGGCCTTTCCGATCGCGAGATGCAGCGGGTCCGCGGCAAGGACATTTCGATGATCTTCCAGGATCCGATGACCTCGCTGAACCCGGTGATCACCATCGGCGATCAGCTGATCGAGGCGATCCGCTGCCACGCCGACGTCTCGCGCAAGGAGGCGTCGAATCGCGCGGTGGAGATGCTGCGGCGGGTGCGGATCCCGGACGCCGAGCGCCGGCTCAACGATTATCCGCATCAGATGTCCGGCGGCATGAGCCAGCGGGTGATGATCGCGATGGCGATCGCCTGCGGCCCGAAGCTGTTGATCGCCGATGAGCCGACCACCGCGCTCGATGTCACCATCCAGGCGCAGATCCTCGATTTGATGAAAGACGTGCAGACCGATACCGGCATGGGGCTGATCATCATCACCCACGATCTCGGCGTGGTCGCGGAAACCGCGGACCGCGTGGTGGTGATGTATGCCGGCCGCAAGGTCGAGGAGGCGCCGGTCGAGGGCCTGTTCGAACGGCCACTGCATCGCTACACCCGCGGCCTGCTCGGCGCCACGCCGTCGGCACAGCGCCAAGGCGACCGACTGGTCGAGATCACCGGCAGCGTGCCGGCACTGGAAAACCTGCCGACCGGCTGCGCATTCCAGAATCGTTGCCCGGACGCCTTCGACCGCTGCCGCGCCGAGCGCCCGGTGCTGAAGCCGCTGCTGCCCCACCGCACCGCCGCCTGTTTCGCGGCCGAAGAGGAGTTGTCGCGCGATGTCGCTGCTATCGGTTCTTAGCCTTTGCGTGCAGTACCAGACCACGCAGGGCACCGTGCGCGCGGTCGACGATGTCAGTTTCGAACTCAACGCCGGCGAGACCGTCGGCCTGGTCGGCGAATCCGGCTGTGGCAAGTCGACGCTCGGCAAGGCGGTGATGCGGCTGGTGCCGACCTGCGACGGCCTGGTGATCCTCGACGGCCAGGACATCAGCCATATGCAGAGCCGCGCGTTGAAGGACGCGCGGAAGACCATGCAGATGATCTTTCAGGATCCCTACGGCTCGCTCAATCCGCGGCACAACGTCGGCACCATCGTCGGCCAGCCGCTCAGCGTCGCCGGCTGGTCGCGCCGTGACATTCGCGATCGGGTTACTGAGCTGTTGGAGAAGGTCGGGCTGCCGAAGGAGGCGGTGAAGCGCTATCCGCACGAGTTTTCCGGCGGGCAGCGGCAGCGGCTCGGCATTGCCCGCGCCTTGGCCTTGAGCCCGAAAGTGATCATCTGCGACGAGCCGGTGTCGGCGCTCGACGTCTCGGTGCGCGCGCAGGTGATCAATCTGTTGGAAGACCTGCAGCAGTCGACCGGCGTGGCCTATCTGTTCATCTCGCACGATCTGTCGGTGGTCGAGCATATCTCCGACCGCTTGATCGTGATGTATCTCGGCCGCGTCGTCGAGAGCGGCCGCAGCGAGGACGTCTGGCGTCAACCGGCGCATCCCTACACCCAGGCCTTATTGGCAGCGGCGCCGGTGGCCGATCCGCGGCTGGCGCGGCGTCGCGTCAAGAGCATCCTGCAGGGCGAATTGCCGAGCCCGCTCAATCCGCCTCCGGGGTGCAGCTTCAATACCCGCTGCCCCTACGCGCAGGAGCGCTGCCGGCAGGAGCGCCCGATGCTGCGCCCGGTGAACGACGGGCGGAAGGTCGCCTGCCATTACGATCTGCTGGAGCACCCGGCGTTGCCGTTGGTGGACGCCGCCCAGTGACACGTCAGAGCTTTTTGGAGAACCCGATGCGTTGGCATAATCTCGGAGACCTGGTCGACCGCGAGCGCGACCTCGATCGCGAGGCGATCATCGATCTGGTCGATCGCGATCATCCGAAGCGCTACAGCCATCGCGAGATCGATCGGCTGGCTAACGGCGTGGCGAACTATCTCACCGAGCAGGGTTATGCCCGCGGCAGCCATATCGCCATCGCGTCGTTCAATCGCGCCGAATACATCGTCTGCTATTTCGGCATCATGCGTGCCGGCTGCATCGCGGTTCCGGTCAACATCAAGCTGCCGCGCGACACCATCGATTACGTGATGGACGACGCCAGGATCGAGCTCGCCTTCGTCGATGCGGCGCATCGGCCGCTGGTGCGCGCCGGCATCCAGGTGATCGATTTTGACGATGTCGATGATGGTGGTTTCGCCGCGCTGATCAAGCCCGGCGAGTTCGAGAGCGTCAAGGCTGCGCCCGACGAAATCGGCCAGATGCTCTACACCTCAGGCTCCACCGGCCGCCCCAAGGGCGTGCCGCTGACGCACTCCGGCCAGCTCTGGGCAATCGCGACGCGCACCGGCGGCGCGCTCAGCGACGACGAACGCTACGTCATCGCCCAACCGCTGTTTCACATGAACGGGCTGTTTGCGATCAAGACGATCTTTGCCAGGAACGCCTCGGTGGTGCTGCTGCCGTCGTTCGAGGTTCGCAGCTACATCGAGGCGATCGCGACCTATCAGGTGAGCGCGGCCAACGCGGTGCCGACGATGTGGGCGCGCGTCGTCAAGGAGCACGAGCTGCTGGCGACCCACGACATCACGTCGATCCGGCGCTTGATGCTGGGATCGGCACCGATGACCATGGCGCTGTGGGACAAGATCCAGCAGGCGCTTCCCAACGTCACCATCACGCTCGGTTACGGCACCACCGAAGCCGGGCCGGCGGTGTTCGGTCCGCACCCGCAGGGCATCCCGACGCCGCCGATGGCGCTCGGCTATCCGATCGATCCGGACAGCGTGCAACTGGTGAACGGCAGCGACAGCGAGGGCGTGTTGCTGATGCGCAATCCGGCGCTGATGCCGCGCTATCATAACCTTCCGGAGCAGACCGCGAAGGCGATCTCCGACGGCTGGTACTACAGCGGCGACGTGATGCGCCGCGACGCCGACGGCTTCTATTACTTCGTCGGCCGCGCCGACGACATGTTCGTGTGCTCCGGCGAAAACATCTACCCGGGCGAGGTCGAGAAGCTGCTGGAGCGGCACCCGCAGGTGCAGCAGGCCGTGGTGGTGCCGCTGCCCGACGAGGAGCGCAGCCAGGTTCCGGTCGCCTTCATCGTCAGCCGTGCCAAGGCGCCGCCGAGCTTCGACGAGATCCGGCAATTCGCCATCGCCAACGGCCCCGCCTATCAGCATCCGCGCCGGATCGAATTCGTCCATGAACTGCCATGGGCCGGCACCAACAAGATCGACCGCAAGAGCCTGATCGATCGCGCCCGCACGCTCGAAGCCAATCGCGGGTGGTCGGCATGACGCGCGCCTTGTCGGGCAAGATCGCGCTGGTGACCGGCGCGAGCCGCGGCATCGGCCGGGCGATTGCAATGCGCTTGGCTGGCGAGGGAGCGACCGTCGCGGTGCACTACCATTCCGCCGAGGATGCAGCGAAGCAGACCGTCGACGACATCGTCTCCGCGGGCGGCGCGGGCTTTGCGCTGCAGGCCGATCTGTCGGCGACGGGCGGCGCGGCGACGCTGGCGGAACGACTGTCGGCCGAGTTAGTCGCGCGGTTTCGTAGTCCGCAATTCGATATTCTGGTCAACAATGCCGGCCTCAGCAAACGCGCCACCATCGAGGACGTCACCGAGGAGGATTTCGATCGGCTGCTGCAGACCAATCTGAAATCGCCGTTCTTTCTCATCAAGGCGCTGCTGCCGCATCTGCGCAACGGCGGCCGCATCGTCAATGTCTCCTCGATGGGAACGCGCTCGGCCTATCCGCTGATGGCGGCCTATGCGCCGGCGAAGGCGGGCCTCGAGGCGTTGAGCCGGCTGCTCGCGCAGCATCTAGGTCCCCGGCAAATCACGGTGAATTCGGTGCTGCCGGGCGCCACCGCGACCGACATGAACGTGACGGCGCGCGATCCGGTGGCGAGCCGCGCGGTCGCCGGGACCATTGCGCTTGGCCGCGTCGGTCAGCCCGACGACATCGCCAAGGTGGTGGCGTTCCTCGCCTCCGACGCCGGCGGCTGGGTCACCGGCCAGCAGATCGACGCCAGCGGCGGCCAGCGCCTGTAACGCGGCCTTTGCCGCCAAAGGAAACTTGATGAGCTTCGTCGACCCTTCAGCCTTCACCACGCGCCCGGAAATCGTCGGCACCTTCGGCGTGGTGACCTCGACGCATTGGATCGCCACCGCGGTCGGCATGTCGATCCTGGAGAAGGGCGGCAACGCGTTCGACGCGGGCTGCGCGGTGGCGTTCGTGTTGCAGGTGGTGGAGCCGCATCTCAACGGCCCCGGTGGCGACGTGCCGGTGATCCTGCACGACGCCAGGCGCGACCGCACCGAGGTGATCTGCGGGCAGGGCACTGCGCCCGCCGGCCTCAGCATCGCGCATTGCCGCGGGCTCGGGCTGGATCTGGTGCCCGGCACTGGATTGCTCGCGGCCTGCATCCCCGGCACATTCGACAGCTGGATGCTGCTGCTGCGCGATTACGGCACCATGGATCTGGTCGAGGTGCTGGCGCCGGCGATTTCCTATGCGCGCAACGGCCATCCGCTGGTCGAGCGCGCCAGCGCCACCATCGCCACCGTCAAGCAGCTGTTTCTCGAGCACTGGCCGACCTCGGCCGCGGTGTTTCTGCCGAACGGCGAGGTGCCGGCGCCGGGCATGCTGTTCAAGAACCCCAAGTTGGCCGACACCTATCAGCGGATCCTGCAGGAGGCGCTCGCCACCGGCGGCAGTCGCGTGGTGCAGATTGAGGCTGCGCGAAAAACCTGGTCGGAGGGGTTTGTCGCCGAGGCGATCGACAAATTCTGCAAGAGCCCGGTGATGGACGTCACCGGCCGCCGCCACGCCGGCGTGCTGACCGGCCAGGACATGGCGAATTGGCAGGCCAGCATCGAACAGCCGATCGGCTATGACTACGGCCGTTACCGCATGCTGAAGGCCGGGCCATGGACGCAAGGGCTGGTCGCGCTGCAGCAACTGGCGATCCTGAAGGGTTTTGATCTCGACAAGCTCAGCCCGGTCGATCCGGAATTCATCCATCTGGTGGTCGAAGCCTCGAAGCTGGCGTTTGCCGATCGCGAGGCGTTCTACGGCGATCCGAAATTCGCCGACGTGCCGGTCGAGATTCTGTTGTCGGATGCCTACAACGCGGTGCGCCGCGCGCAGATCGGTGAGATGGCGTCGATGGAGCTGCGCCCCGGCAGCATCGACGGCTTCTCCGGCAAGGTCGACGCGCGGGTGTCGAGCGGCGCGCGAGTTGCCGTCGGGGCCTCCGGCGCCGGTGAGCCGACGGTTGGTCGGATGGGCAATGTGCGCGGCGACACCGTGCATTTCGACATCGTCGACAAGGACGGCAACATGATTGCCGCGACGCCTTCCGGAGGCTGGCTGCAGAGTTCGCCGATCATTCCCGAACTCGGCTTCGCGCTCGGCACCAGGGCGCAGATGTTTTGGCTCGACGAAAGCCATCCGGCTGCGCTCGCGCCCGGCAAGCGGCCGCGCTCGACGCTGTCGCCGACCATGGCGCTGCGCGACGGCAAGCCGTATCTGGCCTGGGGCTCGCCCGGCGGCGATCAGCAGGACCAGTGGATTCCGCAATTCTTCCTGCGCCACGTCCACGCCGGGATGAATCTGCAGGAGGCGATCGACGCGCCGGCCTGGCACAGCGAGCATTTCCCGGCATCGTTCTGGCCGCGGCAATCGCGACCCGGCGTGCTGGTGGTGGAAAGTCGGCTGTCGCCGGAAACCATCGCGGAGTTGCGCCGGCGCGGCCATGTCGTCGAAGTCGGCGAGGACTGGTCGGAAGGCCGCCTGGTCGCAGCTGCGCTGGATGGCGGCTATCGTCGCGCTGCCGCCAATCCGCGCGGCATGCAGGCCTACGCCGCCGGCCGATAGCGTATTCTTGGTTTGGATCGAACGCCCAACCCAAATGCCGTCGTCATTCCGGATTGCGAGTTCGTCAGAACGAGCAAGTCCGGAATCCATATCCCCTGCGGTGGTTATGGATTCCGGGCTCGCTCGCAGCTGACGCTGCTCGCGCCCCGGAATGACGGTCAGGGAATCTTGAAGCGCGTCTAGGGCGCGCTCAAGCCAAACGTGCCCGCCGTGAGTTCGGCAGGCGATCGCTCGCGTTGCCAGTAGCGCCGCGCTGGCGCCATGGGCGTCATCATGACATCAAATGAAGCGCCGGCTTGCTGTGACATTGCGCAGGCTGGCGAATGTTTATGCTCGCGGATGCGATTGGCTCGCAATATCCTTGCACAGTTGCAGCATTGGGTGACATGATTATGCTCCCGCTGCGCTGAATTGGAGGCCAATATGCTCGACGAGCTTGACCGCAAAATCCTCGCAACCTTGCAGGTGGACAGCAGCCTGTCGATGCAGGAGGTGGCCGAGCGGGTCGGGCTGAGTTCGACGCCCTGCTGGCGGCGGATTCAGAAGCTGGAAAACTCCGGCTACATCAAGCGCCGCGTTGCCTTGCTGGATGCCGAGAAGCTCAACCTCGGCGTCAGCGTGTTCATCGCGGTGCGCACCAACCAGCACAGCGCCGAATGGGTGCAGCGGTTCCGCAAGATCGTCGTCAGCTTTCCCGAGGTGGTCGATTTCTATCGGCTGAGCGGCGACGTCGACTATCTGATCCGCGCGGTGGTCTCGGATATTCGCGCCTATGACGATCTCTACCAGCGGCTGATCGCCAAGATCGATCTGCAGGACGTCTCCTCGATGTTCACCATGGAGCAGATCAAGTCGACCACCGAACTGCCGTTGTTCAATGCGCCGGCCAAGCGCGGCCGCAACGACGCCCCGGCAGAGCGAAGTCTTGCCCTCGCGCCATGACGCGACGCGGGCGCGAAGCCCGCGGTCCCGCTGTGTCTCCTGCTGAATCACGATAGCGATGCGAGCCGCGCTGTGCGCGCGGCCCGCTCGCTCCGCCTTCATCCCAAGTGATGCACTTGTTGCAGCCCATAGACCGGGGTCGGAATGCCTTCCATCCGGGCCTTCAACTGCAGCGACAGGAATTGCGAGTAGTGCCGCGACTGATGCAGGTTGCCGCCGTGAAACCATAGCCCCGGCTGCTGCGTCGGCTTCCACATGTTGCGCTGCTCGCCCTCCCAGGGGCCGGGGTCTTTCCTGGTGTTGGAGCCGAGGCCCCAACACTTGCCGACCTTGTCGGCGACCTCCTTGGAAATCAGCTCCGCCGCCCAGCCGTTCATCGAGCCGTAGCCGGTGGCATAGACCACGAGATCCGCAGGCAACTGGGTGCCGTCGGTCAGGATCACCGCATGTTCGGTGAGCCGCTGCACGTCGACGCCGCTCTTCAACTTGATGCTGCCATTGGCGACCAGTTCGGAGGCGCCGACGTCGATGTAATAGCCGGAGCCGCGGCGCAGATACTTCATGAACAGGCCTGAATCGTCATCGCCGAAGTCGAGCATGAAGCCGGCGGCTTCCAGACGCTTGTAGAAATCCGCGTCGCGTTCGCGGATCGCGTTGTAGATCGGGATCTGAAATTCGTGCAGGATCTTGTAGGGCAATGACGCGAAGATCAGGTCGGCCTTTTCGGTGGTCATGCCGCTCCGCACCGCTTGTTCGGAATATAACGGGCCAAGCCCGATCTCCATCAGCGAATCCGACTTCACGATGTGCGTTGACGAGCGTTGCACCATGGTGACGTCGGCGCCGGCTTCCCACAGCGCCGCGCATATATCGTGGGCGGAATTGTTGGAGCCGATCACCACCGCCTTCTTGCCCTTGTAGGCGTCGGGGCCGGGATGCTGCGAAGAGTGGTGCTGGTCGCCCTTGAACAGCTCCATGCCTTCGAATTTCGGCATGTTGGGTTTGGCCGACATCCCGGTCGCCAGCACCAGTTGCTTCGGCTTCAGCACGATTTCCTGGCCATCGCGCTCGACCACCACGGTCCATTCGCCGGCCGTTTCGTCGTAAGTTGCTTTCTTGCAGGTGGTCTTTCTCCAGTAGTTGAGCTCCATCACCTTGGTGTACATTTCCAGCCAATCACCGATCTTGTCCTTCGGCGAGAAAACCGGCCAGTTCGCCGGGAACGGCAGATAGGGCAGGTGATCGTACCACACCGGATCGTGCAGGCAGAGCGACTTGTAGCGCTTGCGCCAGCTGTCGCCGGGGCGCTCGTTCTTTTCGATGACGATGGTCGGCACGCTGAGCTGGCGCAGCCGCGCCGCCAGTGCAATGCCGCCCTGGCCGCCGCCGATGATCAGGCAATAAGGCTGCTTCGTGATGCCGAGCTCGGCGGCCTCCTGCTCGCGCTCTTCCTTCCAGGTCTTGCGATTGCGGTCGGCGCCGTGCTTGGCGCCCATCGGCCGGTCGAAGCCCTGCGGCTCCTCAAAGCCCTTCAGCTCGACCATGGTGGTGAGCAGCGTCCAGATCCGGCCGTCCTTCAGCCGTAGATGACCGAAGCCGCGGGCGACCGCGGTCTCGAACTGGATCCAGCTCTCGGTGATGCCGTCGGCCTCGGTGGAATCTTCGCCGTCGGCGATCTTCCAGTTGGTGGGCCTGGTCTCGGCGAGCCTCGCCTCGAGCATCGCGCGGACCTGATCCTTGCCCTCCATGGTCTTGATATTCCAGGTGAAGGCGACGAGGTCGCGCCAATAGCAATCGGTCTGAAACAGATCGAGCGCGCGCTCGACGTCGCCGGCGGACAACGCCTGATCCAATGTCGCGAGCAGTTCGGAGACTCTGCCGTTGGGCGCCTTGTCGAGCATGCTGCTGTCCTCCCGTTTGTGGTGATTTTTTCAACGCGACGATGCGTTGTTGGGGAACCATCCTAACATCGTATTTCGTCGTGGCGAGCCTGAAGCGGGACGGTTTTGAAGTTGTGATAACAACTCCGCACTGCACAATTTCCGTCACGCGGATTGTGCGCTGCGAATGGAAGGCCGTGGGCACAGGAAAGTTGCTACACGCGACGCTGCCCGACGCCAGCAAGGCAGTCTGTCGCAGACAGCACGCCGCGGCGGAGTTGTTCGATCCCCGCGGTGTCAATCATGAGCTGTCGTCGTCGCGCATGTTGCTCCGCCACATGACGGTCGTGGCTCCAGGCAATGCGCAACTAACAGAAAGTGAGTCGATGACGCGGCCCAGAGCGGTAATTAGTGCGGAATTAGTTACGCCAATGTCGCCGATCGAACAGAGCCTCGGCGGTATGGTTGTAGGAGTTTTCTGAAACTTGTTAGTTTGTGTTGAAATATTGCGAGGCATTTTGTCGCGGTTTGATTTGAATCAAAGGCGCGAAACCTGTCGCTATGAAACCGTGAGGTACTTAGATGGGTTCTAGTTCTGCGTGTTAGCAATCAAATTGTGCTTGTTAGCAATAAGTGTCCGGCAATGATCAGCCCGGTCGGCTGATCCAAAAATCACGACAATCATAACATTTGTACGCGCCGAGCGCGTATCTGTGGGGGTAACGATGGGGGGCTCTTTGCGAGCTGCGCCACTTTATTGTGGCGCCGCAGCGGTGGATCGTGCGCCGGTGAAACACGCCGGTGGTCCGGCGATCGGTGGACAGGGCGGGGCGTCCCTGGCCGTGTCGATCGTCTCAGCCCGGGACTCAGCGCGGGCTTTCCTATCAGCCATGATGATTGCGGCGCTGGCAACGTGGGGGCTCGCCCCGGCGAGCGCCGATGAGGTTGCCGAAGGGGCGGCGCGGTTCGACCGCGCGTCGACGCTGTCGAGCACGCTCGACCCCGACGTCGCAGCGCTGGCTGACTATGCCGCGCAGAATCTGACCGGCCCGGGCGCCAAGCCGAACTTCTCGCCGGCGCAGCCCGACTATGCGGCGGTCGCGGCGCATGCCGGCCTCGGCCACGGCTCGGGTTTGCCAGCGGCGCATGGCGCGTCGCCGCACGGGCAGGGCGGCCACGGCGGATCACGACGCTTCACCACGCTGCTCGATGCGGACGCCGACCGCGGTCCCCCGGTGCTCGCTTTGCCGGCCGATCCGGCAATCAAGATCATTGCCGAATATGCCCGGCTACAGGCCGCGATGAAACTCGCGAGCGCGGCCGAGCAACGGATCTTGCGCGGCCACGAGCAGCGCCGTCTGCGGGCACAGCGTCCAGCGCGCGAGCCTGACTACGTCGCGCTGATGCCGGCGCGCGAAGAGGTGGTGAAGACCTGGGTGGCGCTGGAAAACTTCGAGGACGCGCTGCTAGAGGACACGCCGAGTGCGACGCCGCAACTCGACTTCGTCCAGATCCTGGCCGGCAAGACCGACAGCTGGAAACCGATCCTGATCGCGGTGCAGAAGCTGACGCCGGCCGCCGCGGGTGCCGGGGCGCGGGCCCCGATGGTGGCGCCGGCGCCGGGCGATCCCGAGGGCCGTTATTTCGTCGGCTCGAAGCCGTGCGAGACCTGCCACGCCGGGCTGTTCGACGAATTCCAGCAGACCGTGATGGGCCGCAACATCAAGTCGGGCAAAGTCACGCCGCAGGGCAAGATGGAATGCGAGACCTGCCACGGCCCGGGCTCCGCCCACGTCAACGGCGGCGGCGGGCGCGAAAAGGGCGGCATCCGCTCGTTCCGGCTCACCGACAGCCGCGGCGTCGACGTCGCCGATTTCAACGGCGTCTGTCTGAGTTGCCACGAGAAGGGCGACCAGACCTATTGGCAGAGTTCGGCGCATGAGAGCCGTGGCCTCGCCTGCGTCAACTGCCACACCGTGATGCGCAAGGTCTCGCCGCGCAATCAGCTGAAGACCGAGCTGGTGATGGACACCTGCTTCCAATGCCACAAGGATCGCAAGGCGCAGGCGCAGCGTACCTCGCATATGCCGGTGCGCGAGAACAAGATCACCTGCGTCAATTGCCACAACCCGCACGGCAGCGCCACCGAGAAGCTCTTACGCGAAGCAACCGTCAACGACACCTGCTTCCAGTGTCATGCCGACAAGCGGGGGCCGTTCCTGTTCGAGCACCCGCCGGTGCGCGAAAACTGCCTGAATTGCCACGAACCGCACGGCTCCAACCACGAGTCCTTGCTGATCGTCGCGCGGCAGCGGTTGTGCCAGCAATGCCACACCAACCCGCACAACCAGCCGGGGCTTCCCGCGGCGGCACGATGGGCGGTCGGCAACGCCTGCCAGAATTGCCACACCAACATTCACGGATCGAACGCGC
The DNA here is from genome assembly GCF_014203125.1 of Rhodopseudomonas rhenobacensis. Lineage (GTDB taxonomy): Bacteria > Pseudomonadota > Alphaproteobacteria > Rhizobiales > Xanthobacteraceae > Rhodopseudomonas_A > Rhodopseudomonas_A rhenobacensis. Next base: position 86,997 of record NZ_JACHIH010000017.1, on the reverse strand, counting down.
CATCCGGATCGCGATGGCATCGCTAACAAGGCGGAGAGGGCGCAACCGCGGCCCTCATCACGATACTCGGCAAGTTGAGATCAGAGGGGGGAATGATGATCAAGCACGGATTGCTGCCGATGTCCGCCGCAATGGCGTTAGCGACTGTTGCGCCGTTGAATGCCAACGCCGCGGATCCTCCGGCGGCCGTGTCGGACTTCGAAGCTGCGCATGGGGGCTATGAGTTCTCCGGCGAGTTCGACGTCGGCGGGCGAGTGTTCGTGAAGCGCCCACCGAAATCGTCCGCGCATTACGTGACGCCGTCGAGCCCCAACGCGCCGGCCAATCCTGATCCCAACAATCGCTCAAAATTCGAGGAGTACGGCGCCATCCCGCCGGGGCTGTTTGCCGAGTACCTGCGGATGACGCTGCAGACCAAGGACGGCCTCTACTTCGGCGAACTGCGCGCCGACAACATCGGCAACAACAATCAACGCTACATCGTCGACGCCTCGAAGGCCGGCGAACACTACCTCACCGTGGTCTGGGATGAGATCCCGCATCTCTACAACACCAGCGCGCTGAGCATCTGGAACGGCGTCGGCAGCAACAATCTGACGACGTCGGTTGCGATTCCCGGGACCACAGTCAACGCTGCCACCCCCGCCAGCCGCGCTCTGGTGAGCGCTGCGCTGGCCGGCAAGGTGAACACCATCGACGTCGGCATCAAGCGCGACAAGGCAGCGGTGGCCTATCGCTGGACGCCCGATCAGAACTGGGACGTCAAGGCGAGCTACTCCAACGAAAAGCGCGAAGGAATTCAGACCTCAGGCGTCGCGATCGGTGGCCTCGGCTCACTTCAGCAGTTTCAGGCGCCGCGACCGATCGATGACACCACCCAGATCGGCAAGGTGAGCGGGCAGTATTTTGGCGCGACGCCATGGGGCGGTCATTTCAACGTCCAGGTCGGCGGCGGCCTGTCATTGTTCGAGAACAATTTCAATTCCTTCACCGTGCAGAACCCGTTCTACGACGCGAGCAATCCCCGGGTGTTTTCGCCCGCGGCGCGGATCAGCCTGATGCCCAGCAACCAGGCCTACAACTCCACGGTGACGAGCGGCGTCGACCTGCCGTTCAAGACCCGATGGAACAGCACGATCCAGTACACCACGATGCGGCAGAACGACGAGTTCATGCCGTTCACCGTCAACCCCGCCATCGCGACCTTCGTGCTGCCGGCATCGAGCCTGAACGGTGAGGTCGACACTCTTCTCTACAATACCAATGCGACCACGCAGTGGACGCCGGAATGGCGCACGACGTTCCGCTACAGATACTATGACAACGACAACCAGACGCCCGAACTGTTGATTCCGAACTACGTCGTGGAAGACTCCTCGGCGACGGGCATTGCCGCGGGCGTGCCGCGACGGGCGCTGGCGATGTCCTATACCAAGCAGAACGCCAGCGAGGAATTCCAGTGGCGTCCCGCCAAATGGGTCACGCTCGGCAGCAGCTTCGGCTGGGAACAGTGGGATCGCACCCGCCGCGACGCCAACGTCACCAACGAATTCATCGGCCGCGGCACCGCGGACTTCAAGATCTACGACGTCGCGACGCTGCGGACCAGCGCGCAGTATTCGGAGCGGCGCTACGACAATTACGATGGCCGCGCAATGTCGCTGGAGACTTACTACGCCGCGTCCAATACCGGCACGAACTTCCTGATCCGCAAATTCGACATGGCCAATCGCAATCAGACCAAGGCCAACGTGTTTCTCGACATCTCGGGTCCGAGCGGCAGCATCTTCAGGGACTTCGTGATCTCGCCGACCGCCGGGCTGCGCTTCGAAGACTATCCGGACGATCCGGCGTTCTTCGGGCTGCGCAAGAGCAACAGCTGGAATGGCGGCGTCGATGCCACCTACGTGTTCAAGCCGGGGAACTCGATCCAGGCGTCCTATCTGTACGAAACGTTTGATCGGTTCCAGGTCGGGAGCGGCACGATCACCAATCCGGTGACCAACGCCTCGTTCCCGGCGGTTGCCGACGCCTTCTCGAGCAACACCCACGAAAAGGTCCACACCATCCTGGTCGCGGCCAATGCCGAACTGATTCCCGGGGCTCTCGACTTCAAACTGGGATATTCGCTGTCGCTGGGCAAGGAAGACTGGGATTACGGCACGTTCGCCAATTATCCGCTGCAGGGTAACGGCGTCGGCTACTCGCCATTCCCCACGGTTCGCACCTATGTGCAGCGACTCGATGCGGCGCTGAAGCACACCGTCGATCCGTCGATCGTCACCCAGCTCGGCTGGACCGGCGAGGTCTACCTGAAGGCGCGCTACATCTGGGAACGCAGCAGCGTCGACAACTGGCAGCAGGACCTGATGTCGCCATACCTCTACCTGGTCGACCAGACGCTGGCGCGGCTGATCGACATGGGGGCCACCAATCCGAACTACAACGCGCAGTACTTCCAGTTGTCGCTCAACGCCAAGTGGTGAACTGCGTCAGCCGTGCCGCGCGATCCCCCGCGGCACGGCTACTCGACAAGCCGGCGGGCCGAGGCAATTTCGGCACCGGCGCTTGTTTCGACGGCGGCAACAACAGAAGTGCCGTCGAAGGTCTGCAACCAAGTCAATTGAAGTGGAGGAAGCTCGATGAACGACAAGACAAAGAACAGCGATGCGCTGTCGCGGCGTCGCCTGCTGAGGACCGGGGCCTACGCCGTCGGGGCGGCTGCGATGATCGGCGTTGCGGCGACTGCGGCCGACGCGCAGGTCGCCAAGAAGGCCTCGCACGCCAGTGCGGGTTATCAGGAGACGCCCAATGCCGGCAAGAGCTGCGGCAGCTGCCGCCAGTTCCAGCCGCCGAGTTCGTGCCTCACGGTCGAAAGTCCGATCAGCGGCAACGGCTGGTGTCGGCTCTACGCCAAGAAAGCATGATAAACGTGCGCTGGTGAGCTTTGCCTCACCGGCGCGCTGCCGATTGCATGAGACGTCGAGGCTACCCTGCTGGCCTGCTGGAGTCGAAATCCACGGGTCGGGCCTGTGATTTCGTCCGGCCGGCCGACGCCGAAGCGGCCGGGCGGCTTTTCGGTTGTGAGTGCCGCGGTCGCGGGTTATTCGACGAAGCTCCCTCACGAGCTCCCGGATCCCCGCCCATGACCATCACCCTTTATGGCATCAGGACCTGCGACACCATGAAGAAGGCTCGCGCCTGGCTCGATGGCCACGGCGTGGCGTATCAGTTTCACGACTACAAGACCGCCGGCATCGACGCTGCGACGCTGCGGGCTTGGGCCGAACAGCTCGGCTGGGAGGTGCTGCTCAATCGCGCCGGCACCACCTTTCGCAAGCTGCCGGACGCCGACAAGAGCGACCTCACCGAAACCAAGGCGATCGCCTTGATGCTGGCGCAGCCGTCGATGATCAAGCGGCCGGTGCTGGATCTCGGCGGCAAGCTTCTGGTCGGATTCAAGCCGGAGCTTTATGCGAGCGAGCTAGCTTAGCGCGGTCCCAGCTGCGCAGCGGGCGGAGCTGCGGCGTCTTCTTGTGCTGATGGGCGTCCATCCGCGCCAGCAGGGTGTCGAGTTCGGTGATCGCCTTGAACAGATACGGCCCCTTGTTCAACATCACGCATTCGGCGCGCGCCGCCATTGCGGCGTCGGTCATCTCGCCGCGCGACGGCGTGCCCTTCTTGACCAGATGCTCCAGCACTTGTGTCGCCCAGATCACCGGCACGTGGGCGGCTTCGCCGATCCACAGGATCTCTTCCTGCATTTCGGCGAGCCGGGCGAAGCCGATTTCCACGGCGAGGTCGCCGCGCGCGATCATGATCGCGGTGGGTTGCCGGCCGGCGGCCTGCACCACGATCTCCGGCAGATTGGCCACCGCTTCGGGGGTCTCGATCTTCAAGATCAGCGACAGCTTGCGCCAGTCCTTCGGCCGGCGCTCGGCCAAGGCGGCCTGCAGCGCTTCGACGTCCTTGACCGACTGCACGAAGGAGAACTCGATGCCGTCGGCATGGGTGGCGACGAAGTCGAGGTCGCTGCGGTCCTTGGCGGTCAGTGCGGGGATCGCCAGCGGCGTATCCGGGAAATTCAAGCCTTTCTCCGGCTTCAGCCGCAGGCCGTTGTCGGCGGCGGCGGTGACCCGGCCGAGCAGGCCCCAGGCGGCGACCCGCTCGATGCGGACGCAGAGCTTGCCGTCGTCGACGAACACCCGCGCTCCGACCGGCGTGCGCAGCACCGGCTCGGACAGCGTGCACTCGATGGCGAAATACTCGTCGTCGAGATCGACGCGGTCGAGCCCGCCCTGCGGCACCAGCGCCAGCACGTCGCCGAGCCCGATCCGCTCGCGGCCGATCGGCAGCCGCGCCAAGCCGGTGCGGATCTTCGGCCCGGCGATGTCCATCAGGATCTTGATGCGGTGCCCGGTGGCCTGTTCGGCGGTGTGCACGTGGTTGATCATGCGCTGCCACTGCGCGGCGGAATCGTGCGCGCAGTTGATCCGGATGGCGTCGACGCCGCGCTCGGCAAGCCGCAGCATGAAGGTCGGATCGTCGGCGGCCTCGGTCGGGCAGGTCACCAGCAGCGCGGTGTGCCGCAACGAGGGCGGGCCGAACACCGCTTCGGCGCATTGCGCCAGATGCTGTTCGCCGGCAAAGAACTGCCGCACCGAGGGGCGCTCCGCGGCGGCCTCGCCGCACAGCGCCGCGACGCTGGCGGCCACCGCCTGCAGCGTCGGCAGCACCCGGCTTTCCAGCCGCCCCAGCGACGACATCCCGAGCGCCATCAATGAGCGTTGCAACGGCCGCAGATCGTGGCGGCGCAGCACCAGGTAATGCGCGAGGTTGGCGGCGCTGGCGAGAAAATCCCGGTGCTCGATGCGGTCGCTCCAGCTCGCCATCCGCACCGCGCCTTCGGCGCCGACCTCCGCGATCAGGCTGTCGAGTTTTCGCTTCAGGGACGCAACGTCGTGCATGGCAGGCTCCGGCTCCTTCGGCCGCACCGGCGACCGCAACCAGCCCCCGTAGTCGATTTCCACGAAAGCTTTGTGACGGTTGCAACCGGGCGGCGACCGCACGTCACTAGCCGGCAGAGGATGGCCTGTGGGGTTCTTGCCCTCTGGTGCACGCTGCCCAGCATTGCATCTTGCGCAACCCTGCGGGCGATTGCATATTCCGATCAGACATGACCGAGGCCCGGCCGCCAACGCGGCCGAGGCCCCGGCCATGGAAGACCAAGAAGACGAGGACGAAGAAAACAAAGAAAATGTCGGGCGCGCGCGAGGCTTCGCGTGACGACCGAGGGGGAAACCTGATTGGCCGATGACTTCATTCTTGAGACCCACGGACTGACCAAGGAATTCGCCGGCTTCTTCGCCGTGCGGGACGTCAATCTGCGAGTTCGCCGCGGCTCGATTCACGCGCTGATCGGTCCCAACGGGGCCGGCAAGACCACGTGCTTCAACCTGTTGACCAAGTTCCTGCGGCCCTCGGCCGGACAGATTCTCTACAAAGGGCAGGACATCACCGCGATGCCGCCGGCGGACGTGGCGCGGCTCGGCCTGGTGCGCTCGTTCCAGATCTCGGCGGTGTTTCCGCATCTCACCGCGCTGGAAAACGTCCGCGTCGCGCTGCAGCGCCAGCACGGCCATTCGTTCGACTTCTGGCGCGCCAAATCCGTGCTCGACCGCTACAACGATCGCGCCAACGAACTGCTCGCCGACGTGGGCCTAAGCGAATTTTCCAATACGCCGGCGGTGGAAATGCCATACGGCCGCAAGCGCGCGCTGGAGATCGCCACCACGCTGGCGCTCGATCCGGAAATGATGCTGCTCGACGAGCCGATGGCCGGGATGGGCCACGAGGACATCGACAAGATCGCCGCCCTGATCAAGCGGATCTCCGCCAAATACACCATCCTGATGGTCGAGCATAACCTCAGCGTGGTCGCCAACCTGTCCGACATCATCACCGTGCTGACCCGCGGCCGCGTGCTGGCGGAGGGCAATTACGCCGATCTGACCCAGGACGAGCGGGTCAAGGAAGCCTATCTGGGGGCAGGGCATGGTTGAGACGATGACCACCGCGTCCGACGCCGCCGCCGCCACGCCGAGCGCGCAGCCGGCCGGCGACGTCGTGCTGTCGGTGCAGAACCTGCAAGCCTGGTACGGCGAGTCGCACATCCTGCACGGCATCGACTTCGAGGTCCGCGCCGGCGAGGTGGTGACGCTGCTGGGCCGCAACGGCGCCGGCAAGACCACCACGCTGAAGTCGATCATGGGCATCATCCCCAAGCGCAGCGGCAGTATCCGCTTCGAGGGCAAGGATATCAGCCGCGCGTCGTCGGATAAGATCGCGCGGCAGGGGGTGGCGATCTGCCCCGAGGAACGCGGCATTTTCGCCAGCCTCGACGTGCGCGAAAACCTGATGCTGCCGCCGCAGGTGCGGCCCGGCGGATTGTCGCTGGAGCAGATTTTCGAGCTGTTTCCCAATCTCAAGGAGCGGCTGAAGAGCCAGGGCACCAAATTGTCGGGCGGCGAGCAGCAGATGCTGGCGATCGCCCGCATCCTGCGCACCGGCGCGCGCTTCCTGATGCTCGACGAGCCGACCGAAGGCCTGGCGCCGGTGATCATCCAGCAGATCGGGCACACCATCCAGCGGCTGAAGAACGAGGGCTTCACCATTCTTTTGGTCGAGCAAAACTTCCGCTTCGCCGCCACCATGGCGGATCGCTACTACATCGTCGAGCACGGCAAGATCATCGACGGCTTCGCCAATTCGGAGCTGTCGGCCAACATGGACAAGCTGCACAGCTATCTCGGTGTCTGACGACGCGCCAAAAGAACATCAAAAAGGAGGAGACAATAATGAAGAACAAAATTTCTGCGCTCTTGCTCGGCACCGCCAGCCTGCTGGCGTTCGCAGGCTTCGCCAGCGCCGACGACAAGGTGGTCAAGATCGGCTCGCTCAGCGACCAGTCCGGGCTTTACGCGGATGTCGGCGGTCCAGGTTCGACGCTGGCCGCCCAGATGGCGGTGGAAGACTCCGGTCTGCTCAACAAGGGCTGGAAGATCGAGGTGATCTCCGGCGATCACCAGAACAAGCCCGACATCGGCTCGAACATCACGCGGCAGTGGTTCGACGTCGACAAGGTCGATGTCGTGGTCGATACGCCGAACTCCGGCGTGGCGCTCGCGGTCAGCAACATCATCAAGGAAAAGAACGGCATCTTCCTCAATTCGGGCGCCGGCAGCTCGGACCTGACCAACGCGCAATGCTCGCCCAATACGATCCACTGGACCTACGACACCTACATGCTCGCCCATGGCACCGGGTCCGCCTTGACCAAGGCCGGCGGCGCCACCTGGTTCTTCCTGACCGCGGACTACGCGTTCGGTGCGGCGCTGGAGCGTGACACCACCGCGGCCGTGATCGCCGGCGGCGGCAAGGTGGTGGGCGGCGTGAAGCACCCGCTCAACACCTCCGACTTCTCGTCCTTCCTGCTGCAGGCGCAGGCCTCCAAAGCCAAGGTGATCGGTCTCGCCAATGCCGGCGGCGACACCTCCAACGCCATCAAGCAGGCGGCCGAATTCGGCATCATCAGCGGCGGCCAGAAGCTCGCCGGGCTGTTGATGTTCATCACCGACGTCCATGCCATCGGCTTGCCGGTGGCGCAGGGTCTGAACTTCACCGAGACGTTCTACTGGGACGCCAACGACCAGACCCGCGCGTTCTCCAAGCGGTTCCAGGACCGGATGCGCAACAAGCAGGTGCCGACCATGTCGCAGGCCGGCGTGTATTCGGCGCTGACCCATTACTTCAAGGCGCTGGACGCGATGGGCGGCAACTCGCATGACGGCGCCAAGATCGTCGCCAAGATGAAGGAAATGCCGACCGACGACCCGCTGTTCGGCAAGGGCTCGATCCAGCCCAACGGCCGCAAGATCCATCCGGCCTATTTGTTCGAAGTGAAGAAGCCCTCGGAATCCAAGGGGCCGTGGGACTACTACAAGCTGGTCGCCACCATCCCGGCCGAAGAAGCCTTCACGCCGCTCGACAAGAGCACGTGCCCGCTGTTGAAGAAGTAACCAGCTAAATCCGGGCGGTCCGGCGGCGCTGTCGCCGCCGGATCTGTCGCGTCGCAGCCGCGCACCAGGAATTCCGAATCCATGTCGATCAATCTACAGGCCTTGTTCGCGCAATTGCTGGTCGGGCTGATCAACGGCTCGTTCTACGCGCTGTTGAGCCTCGGCCTCGCCGTGATCTTCGGCATGCTGAACATCATCAATTTCGCCCACGGCGCGTTGTATATGATGGGCGCGTTCGCGGCGTATTTCCTGCTCAACGTGCTCGGCATCGGCTATTGGTGGGCGCTGATCATCGCGCCTCTGGCGGTCGGGCTGTTCGGCATCATCCTCGAGCGCACCATGCTGCAATGGATCGCGCAGCTCGATCATCTCTACGGGTTGCTGCTGACCTTCGGGCTCGGGCTGATCATCCAGGGCGTGTTCCAGAACTACTTCGGCTCCTCCGGGCTGCCCTATGCGATCCCCGACGAACTCAAGGGCGGGGTCAATCTCGGCTTCATGTTCCTGCCGATCTACCGCGGCTGGGTGGTGGTGTTCTCGCTCGTGGTGTGTCTCGCCACCTGGTATCTGATCGAGCGCACAAGGCTCGGCGCTAACTTGCGCGCCGCCACCGAGAATCCGACGCTGGTGCGCGCGTTCGGCATCAACGTGCCGCGGATGATCACGCTGACTTACGGACTCGGCGTTGGGCTTGCGGCGCTCGCCGGCGTGCTGTCGGCGCCGATCAACCAGGTGCGGCCGTTGATGGGCGCCGACCTGATCATCGTGGTGTTCGCCGTGGTGGTGATCGGCGGCATGGGCTCGATCATGGGCTCGATCATCACCGGCTTTGCGCTCGGCATCGTCGAGGGCCTGACCAAATATTTCTATCCCGAAGCCTCCAACACCGTGGTGTTCGTGCTGATGGTGCTGGTGCTGCTCATTAAGCCTTCGGGCCTGACCGGACGGACCGCCTGACATGACCACGATCACCGATAACGCCATCGCCACTCCGCGCCGCGCCGTCCGCGACGAAATGATCGCGCTCGCGGTGATGACCGCGCTGCTCGCGGTGGTGCCGCTCACCGGGGTCTATCCATTCTTCGTGATGCAGGGGCTGTGCTTCGCGCTGCTGGCCTGCGCCTTCAACCTGCTGATCGGCTATGGCGGCTTGTTGTCGTTCGGCCACGCCATGTTCCTCGGCACCGCCGGCTACGTCACCGCGCATGCGCTGAAAGTCTGGGGGCTGCCGCCGGAGCTCGGCATCGTGCTCGGCACACTCGCCGCCGCTTCGCTCGGCGTGCTCACTGGCCTGGTCGCGATCCGCCGCCAGGGCATCTATTTTGCGATGATCACGCTGGCGCTGTCGCAGCTTCTGTACTTCGTCTATCTGCAGACCCCGTTCACCCATGGCGAGGACGGCATCCAGGGCATCCCGCAGGGCCATCTGTTCGGGTTCATCAATCTCGCCAATCCGAATACGCTGTACTACGTGATCCTGGCCGGCTTCCTGCTGGGCTTTCTGGTGATCTACCGCGCGATCAACTCGCCGTTCGGCGAAGTGTTGAAGGCGATCCGCGAGAACGAGCCGCGCGCGGTGTCGCTCGGCTACAAGACCGATCACTACAAGCTGCTCGCCTATATCCTGTCGGCGACGCTGGCGGGCTTCGCCGGCTCGCTGAAAGTGTTCGTGGCGCAGAACGCCTCGCTCACCGACGTGCACTGGACGATGTCCGGCGAGATCGTGCTGATGACGCTGGTCGGCGGGCTCGGCACCATCTACGGCCCGGTGGTCGGCGCCTTCGTGATCATCGCCATGCAGCAATATCTCGCCGGCTTCGGCCAGTGGGTGACGGTGATCCAGGGCGTGATCTTCGTGGTCTGCGTGCTGACCTTCCGCCGCGGCGTGATCGGCGAAATCGCGCATTATTTCAAACGCTCGCTGTAACGAGATACCGCAAGACTCGGCGCTTTTAGGTCATGCCGTCGGGGCGCGCAGCAACACGCGTGCGCGCTGTCGAGGATTCCCCATATCACTTCGTCGGAGCGATGGTGAGTCGATCAAAAAATGGTAATAACGTACTATAAAGTCGGTTAAACCGTTGACAAACGGCGAAACTGCTAGTTCTGAATCGATGTTTTTAATCATGCTGAGACCAAAACCGGCCTATTATTGTGATTCTCAATGCCCGGCGTCTCTCGTAGAGAGAGACACAACCTGAAAAGGCACCCGTAATCGGGTGAAAGGTAATCACATGCAATATTGGATCGCTGCTTTTGCAGCTGCTCTCGTAGTCGTCATCGGCTACGCCGCGGGTCCCGTAGGGGCCATCGTCGCCATCGTCGCGTTCTCGGTCGCGCTGTTCCTGCTCTGGGCCTACAATCTCGGCTTCAACGGCGCATGGACCGGCTTCGGTCTGGACCGCTTCACCGCGCCGTTCTGGAAAGCCGAGAATTGGGATCGTTTCGGCACCATCTTCGCCGATCGCGAAAAGGTGGTGAAGGCCGGCACCGTTGCGGTGGTGCTGATCGCGTTGTCGCTGGTGCTGCCGGCCAACCAGGTGGCTTTGGCCGTCGCGGTGGTTGCGGCCTGGTACGTGTTTCAGGTCTATCGCGCCAACAAGCCGGTCGTTACCAAGTCGACCACGCTGGACCCGCAGGTCTACGGCACGACCTCCGAAGCCCGCAAAGAGATCTCCCGCATCAACTAATCGGCCATCGCTTGGAAAGGGCGGCGCGGAGCAATCCACGCCGCCCTTTTGCGTTTGAGGGACGCAGCGTTTGGGGCGTGGCGTATTGCGGGGTCGTTGCGGTCGCGCCGCGGCTTGCTAGAGCATCTTCGGTTGAGATTGAAGCATCCAACCCAAACGCGGCCGTCATTCCGGATTGCGAGTTCGTCAGAACGAGCAAGTCCGGAATCCATATTCCCTGCAGGGGTTATGGATTCCGGGCTCGCTCGCAGCTAAAGCTGCTCGCGCCCCGGAATGACAGCCGCGGGAATCTTGAAGCGCATCAATCCAACTCGAAAAGTCGCTAAAGGCCAGAGCGACCCGTGTCTCGTTGAGGTGCTCGGTCTCCAGGGGGTGTGAAGCCCATCCTTCGAGGCCCTCGCGTTGCTCGGGCGCCGCAGGATGACGCCCTGCTTGGGTCGTTGCGAGGAGCTCTTGCGACGAAGCAATCCAGGGCAGCGCAAGGTGGCGTTTTGAGTCGAATGCCAGGAGCCGTCGCCACAGGGCGACGGCTCCGTCGAACGATGGAACGCAAACCTTAAGAGCGCTGCTGCAGCTCGTATTGCAGCGAGTATTGCAGCGGCACGTAACCGTTGCGTTGTGCTCCGGCGCCGTCGTGCGAGGAGGGCGGCCGGGCGGTGGCCGGCCGCAGCGCCATGTCCTGCCTGTCGAGGTTGTCGAACAGATCGCCGCTCGGTGCCGCGCTGCGGGGCCTCTCGGTCGGTGGCCACGCGATCCGCGCGCTATCGTTAAGCGAAGCAGCGGCCGGCGATATCCCGGCTTGCGCCGGTGGATGACCGTCATCGCTGCTGAGCACGTCGTCGGCTGCGATCGCGACGGCGGCTGCGTGATGCCGAGTGACGTGATGCCGAGTGACGCGGAGCGGGGGCGCTTCAGGTTGGGCGACCTCGGGTGGCACCGCCTCCTGTTGAGGCGATCCATGCTGAGCTACTTCGAGAGACGCAGCATCGGCGGCGGGCAACGCTTCTGTCACCCGCTTGACGATCGCGGCAGGCAGCTCCTCCATCGCCGGCTCCACGCGGAGCGCGCCGGGCGGCACCTCTGTCAGCTTCTCGATGCGGATCGGGGCTGCGGGTGCGGCCGGCAGGCTGGACAGGGCCGCAGCCGCCGAGGTTCGCGCCGGCCGCTCGCTCGGGCGTGGCGCGGGGTCGAGCGGCACCAGCCGCGGCAGCGGCGAGCGGGCCGCGCGGTCGCGCACCGGAACGTGCGTGACGCGGTCGCGGCGTTGCGGCTTCGGCGCCTCGGCCTTGCCGAAGATCGATTCGAACAGCCGCTTGGCGACGCCGGGTTCGATCCGCGGCGCCAGCTGCGGTTCGGGCTCGGGCAACGGCTCGTCAGCGGCATTCTGGATGCGGCGGCGGGCACGCTCGACCTCGTCCTGGATCTTCGCCGCATAGACGCTCGGCGGCGAGAAGAAGATCTTGGCGACCACCGGGACGATCTCCAGGAAGATGATGAAGAACCGCGTCATCCAGGAAAACAGCGCCATGGTGCCGCCGTCCTTCGGGTCGTTCTTCAATTCCTGATAGGCGGCCATCCGGGTCAGCGGATCGACCTTGTCCTTCTTCTCCTGGAAGTAGGATTCCGCGAGCGCCTTGCGGCGGAATTGCTCGACGTTGGCGACGCGCTCGGCCTCCAATTGCTTCAGCTCGGCGCGGGCGGCGTCGATCTGCGCCTGCAGCGCGGAGCGCTTGCCCTCCAGCGCGGCGCGCTCGACGTTGCGGGCGGCGAGGGAATCGGCCGCCACCGTGATCTGGGCGGCGCGCAGCTCGTCGGTCTTGGCGTGCAGCTGCGCGATCTCGCCATCGCGCGCGGCGATCTGGCCCTGGTACAGCTCCTTCTGGCGCTTGGCGAATTCGTAGCGCGGCCCGGCGCCGGGTCGGCCGCTATTGGTCGGGGTCAGCTTCTGGCCGAGCTCCTCGGCGTTCATGTCGGCGGCGTAGCGCTGCACGGTCTGCTGGATCTCGCGCTGCTCGGCGCGCAGCTCGGACTCGCGGGCCGCGAGCGCCTTGATCTGCTGTTCGATGTCGCTGGAGCGGCCCTGCGCCGCGGCGTCGGCCGCCGGTACTTCGTTCAGGGCGTTGTGCAGCAGCCCTTCCATCGCCACGATGGCGGCCTGCCGGCGATCGATCTCGCCGCCGAGCTGCTGGTTGAATTGTTCGATCTTCTGGTAGATCGGCTGATTGGCGGCGACGCGGTCGCGCTCGATCTTGTCGTCGATGGTGCCGGAAAAGATCGCCAGCTCCAGGAACATCGCGATCACCCAGGCCAGCCCGAACGACATCGCCAGCCGGATCGCGATCCGGCCGAACCGCCAGGTCGACTGCCGGCTCTCGGCCTCGGCGCCGTCGCCCTTGGTCCACAGCGTGCCCTGGTAGAACCAGTCGGACTGGCACAGCGCGCGGTCGAACATCAGCACCGTCAGCGCGATGACCAGCGCGGCCAACAGCCGGGTCCAGACATCGGCGATCATGTAGCCGGTGGCGTGGAACGAGATGCCCAACACCACGACGAAGGACAGGCACAGGGAGAACCCCAGATGCGCGGCCCACATCTTGTCGGTCGCCGGACAGGTTTCCAAGGTCTTGCGATCGACGCCTGCGATGAAGTTGAGTGCTGTACGAATCATGGCTGTCCCACTCTGCGATGCTCGACCGCGGTCTGGTGACGAAATAAGGAAAAGTTGAGTTTGCTGGTTCGGCGACTATCCCAAAGGACGTCGGTTACGCGCACTGATCCACAGGTTAAGGCGTTACCGAATACTCACCTACCGCTAGGCTACTAGCCGGGCAGGTCGCACGGGGTACGTTGCCGGAAATTCGAACACGCCGTTTCGGCTGAGTACGACACCAACAAAACCGCCTGGTACCTCGCAACCATCTTTGATGGTCTCGATCACTCCAAGATCGCGCAACTCTAAGTCGCGCGATCAGCGTGATTCGAACGCTCCTCTATCATTCCTAACAAAGCGTAAATTGACCAGAATAATTTGTCCGCGGTCGCCCGGCTGCCTCCCGAACAGCGGACTTGCTGAAAGCCCGCGGCGGGCCTATGCCGCCCGTCCGAGCCGGCCCGGGCGTACCGGGGCACCATAAAGCGGTGGATGACGTCGCTTTGACCCACCGCAATTGCCTGCTGGGCCCGGAAATGATCTATGACGCTTCCGTGACAGGGGGCAGCCGTCCGGCGCCACGTCACAAACGATGGACTCTTCAATGCTGCGTTGGTTTCGCGCCTTTCTGCCGAAGGAGGAGAGGTTTTTCGACCTGTTCGCCCGACACTCCCAAACCGTCGTGCAGGGCGCCGAGGCGCTGCAGGACATGCTGCGCGGCGGCGACGAGACGCCGGTGCATTGCCAGCGGGTCAGCCAGTTCGAGAACGACGCCGACGCCATCACCCGCGAGGTGCTGACCGCGGTGCGCCGCACCTTCATCACCCCGTTCGACCGCGTCGACATCAAGAACCTGATCACCTCGATGGACGACGCCATCGACCAGATGCAGCAGACCGCCAAGGCGGTGATCCTGTTCGAGGTGCGCTCGTTCGAGCCGCCGATGCGCGAAATCGGCACGCTGCTGGTGGAATGCGCCAATCTGGTCGGCCGGGCGCTGCCGTTGATGAAATCGATCGGTCCCAATGTGGCGATGCTGACCGCGATCACCGAGGAACTCGGCAAGCTGGAAGGCCGCGTCGACGACCTCCACGACATCGGTCTCAAGGAATTGTTTCTCAAGCACCGCAACGCCAGCGCGATGGATTTCATCGTCGGCGCCGAGATCTACGACCACCTCGAGAAAGTTGCCGACCGCTTCGACGACGTCGCGAACGAGATCAACAGCATCGTCATCGAACAGGTATAGGGCAGGGCCGCGCAGTGGACGCCACGCTGGGTCTTCCGATCCTGGTCGGATTAATCGCAATCGCGCTGTTGTTCGATTTTCTGAACGGGCTGCATGACGCGGCGAATTCGATCGCCACGATCGTCTCCACCCGGGTGCTGCGGCCGCAATATGCGGTGCTGTGGGCGGCGTTTTTCAATTTCGTGGCGTTTTCGGTGTTCGGACTGCACGTCGCCACCACCATCGGCACCGGGATCATCGAGCCCAGCGTGATCGACGCCCAGGTGATCTTCGCAGCGCTGATGGGCGCGATCGCCTGGAACATCATCACCTGGGCGCTCGGCATTCCTTCCAGTTCGTCGCATGCGCTGATCGGCGGCCTGCTCGGCGCCGGGCTTGCCAAGGCCGGCTTTGCTGCGGCGGTCTGGGGCGGGCTGACCAAGGCCTTGCTGGCGATCGTGCTGTCGCCGGTGATCGGCTTCCTGCTGGCGTTGGTACTGGTGGCGATCGTGTCCTGGGCCTCGGTGCGCTCCACGCCGTTCGCCGTGGATCGCGCCTTCCGGATCCTGCAATTCGCCTCCGCCTCGCTGTATTCGCTCGGCCACGGCGGCAACGACGCCCAGAAGACCATGGGGATCATCGCGGTGCTGCTGTATTCGCAGGGCCACCTCGGCAGCGAATTCTCGGTGCCGTTCTGGGTGGTGCTGGCCTGCCAATCGGCGATGGCGCTGGGCACGCTGATGGGCGGCTGGCGGATCGTCCGCACCATGGGGCTGCGGATCACCAAATTGACCCCGATGCAGGGCTTCTGCGCCGAAACCGGCGGCGCCGCGACGCTGTTCATGGCGACCTTCCTCGGCGTGCCGGTCTCCACCACTCACACCATCACCGGCGCGATCGTCGGCGTCGGCGCCGCGCGGCGGGTCTCGGCGGTGCGCTGGAACGTGGCGAGCTCGATCGTCTATGCCTGGGTGATCACCATCCCGGCCTCCGCGATGGTCGCGGCCGCGGCATTCTGGATCGCCAGTTTTCTTCGTTGATCAGGACCTTAGCGCAAATTGATAAGGTGAAGCGTCAGGCGACGATG
Source organism: Rhodopseudomonas rhenobacensis (assembly GCF_014203125.1). Classification (GTDB taxonomy): domain Bacteria; phylum Pseudomonadota; class Alphaproteobacteria; order Rhizobiales; family Xanthobacteraceae; genus Rhodopseudomonas_A; species Rhodopseudomonas_A rhenobacensis. The sequence goes on along the minus strand of NZ_JACHIH010000017.1, from coordinate 71,264 downwards.
CGCAGGCCGACGATGCCGGCGACGATCAGCCCGATGCACAGCAGCCGCAGCGCGTCGGAGGGCTCGCCGAGCAGCGCGATGCCCAGCACCGCGGTGCCGACCGCGCCGATCCCCGACCACACCGCATAGGCGGTGCCGACCGGCAGCGTCTTCAGCGACAGCCCGTACAGCAGCACCGAGCCGACCATGCAGGACAGCGTCAGCGCCGAGGGCACCAGCCGGGTGAAACCATCGGTATATTTGACCCCGATCGCCCAGCCGATTTCCATACAACCGGCGACCAATAGATAAAGCCAGGCCATGACGACCTCCACGAGAGCGGGGCAGGGTCGTCCCTGCGCAATTTGGGTGATTGGGAGGTCGTCCTCTTAGGGGCTATATGAAGGACGCCGCCGCGCCGCGCAACCGTTTGCCGCGGCTACGACAACGCCCTTGATTGCGCCCGCTTTCCCTGCCACAGGCTCGCTTATGTCCGACATTGCCATACCGGCCGATCCGTCGCCGTTGCATTCCTCGATCGTCACTGAGGTGGCGCGACGCCGCACCTTTGCGATCATCTCGCATCCCGACGCCGGCAAGACCACGCTGACCGAAAAGCTCTTGCTGTTCGGCGGCGCCATCAATCTTGCCGGCCAGGTCAAGGCCAAGGGCGAACGGCGCAACACCCGCTCCGACTGGATGAAGATCGAGCGCGACCGCGGCATCTCGGTGGTCACCTCGGTGATGACCTTCGAGTTCGAGGGCCTGGTGTTCAACCTGCTCGACACCCCGGGCCACGAGGACTTCTCCGAGGACACCTACCGGACGCTGACCGCGGTGGATTCCGCCGTGATGGTGATCGACGCCGCCAAGGGCATCGAGGCGCGGACCCGAAAACTGTTCGAGGTCTGCCGGCTGCGCGACATTCCGATCATCACCTTCATCAACAAGATGGACCGCGAAAGCCGCGACACCTTCGACCTGTTGGACGAGATCGAGAAGACGCTGGCGCTCGACACCACGCCGATGACCTGGCCGGTCGGCCGCGGCCGGGATTTCCTCGGCACCTATGACATCGGCACCGGCGGCATCCGCCTGCTGGAAGGCGGCGGCGCCAAGACCGGCGCCGCGCAACAGATCGACATCGCCGAACTCGCCGGGCGCGGCAATCTCGACGTCGCCGAAGTGAAAGAAGAGCTGGCGCTGGTCTCGGAGGCCTGCAAGCCGTTCGACCTCGAGGCGTTCCGCGAGGGCCATCTGACCCCGGTGTATTTCGGCTCGGCGCTGCGCAATTTCGGCGTCGGCGATCTGTTGGAAGGGCTTGGCAAGTTCGCGCCGCCGCCGCGGGCGCAGGACAGCAATCTGCGCAAGGTCGAGGCGGACGAGAAGGGGATGACCGCCTTCGTCTTCAAGATCCAGGCCAACATGGATCCGAACCATCGGGATCGCATCGCCTTTGCAAGGCTTTGCTCGGGCAAGCTCACCCGCGGCATGAAGGCCAAGCTGGTCCGCACCGGCAAGAATATGAGCCTGTCGAGCCCGCAATTCTTCTTCGCCCAGGACCGCGCGCTGGCCGACGAAGCCTTCGCCGGCGACGTCGTCGGCATTCCCAACCACGGCACCTTGCGGATCGGCGACACGCTCAGCGAAGGCGAGGACATCACCTTCGTCGGGGTGCCGAGCTTCGCGCCGGAAATCGTCCGCCGGGTCCGGCTCAAGGACGCGATGAAGGCCAAGAAGCTGAAGGAGGCCTTGCAGCAGATGTCGGAGGAGGGCGTGGTGCAGGTGTTCCGGCCCCGCGACGGCGCGCCCGCGCTGGTCGGCGTGGTCGGCTCGCTGCAGCTCGACGTCTTGAAGGCGCGGCTGGATGCCGAATACCAGCTGCCGGTGGATTTCGAGGTCTCCGAATTCCAGCTGGCGCGCTGGATCTCCTCGGACGATCCGAAGAAGCTCAACGCCTTCGTCGCCGCCAACGGCTCCGGCGTCGCCGACGATGTCGACGGCGATCCGGTGTACCTCGCCAAGAACGAATTCTATCTTGGCTACACCCGCGAACGCGCCGAAGGCATCGTGTTCTCGGCGATCAAGGACGTGAAGAAGAAGGGGTAAGGCGCTCCACGTGCTGTGTCCGGCTGCGGGCTGCGGCCGGCTCCAGATACGGCGCACCGCGCCCCATCATCAGATGTCATCCCCGCGAAAGCGGGGATCCAGTATTGCAGAGCCATCGCGGCTGAATGCAGCCCCTGATCGATCGCTCTGGAATACTGGGTCGCCCGGTCAAGCCGGGCGATGACGGCTGTGAGCGGAGCGCGGCATTGCGCTTCACGACCTCGGATTCGATTTTCAAACAGCCACGATGAGTTCTGGATAGCCGTCCGCATTCTCGCGACGCGGGGCGCCCGAGCTTTGCGAAGTGCCCCCCTCGACGCAATGAGGGGGGAGGCGCGCCGCATGGCGCGGGGGTAGCGTTGTCGCGGCTCACGGCCACGCCGGCGAGGCGTGACGGCAAACCGCGTCGCCTTGCGGCGCGCCACCTGCGGCGATTATGGGCCCCGGGACCGTGCTTCCGGGGACAGGCGCGATGCACTCCGCACCGCCGATCCGGCGGGCTTTCCCCGCCTTCACCTGTCCCGCGTCCAGCCAACCAGCAAGTGGCAGAGCCTCGTAGTGGGCCCGGACGGTGGCCTGGGGCCTCCCGGGCGGTGCTTGCGAGGCACCAGCGCGGGACGCCGCGTCGACCGAGCTGGAATTGCTTCCACCTCGATAGCGATCGGTGGGTCGCCCCACGTCCCGCTCTGTCCCGCTTCAAAAGCGCCCTCGAGAAGCGCCCCTCACGGACAGGACAAATAGGAATATAATCTGTTTCGTGGAATTGTCAACGGGCTGTAGTCCGAACGAAAGCGCTGTAGCCCGGATGAAGCGAAGCGAAATCCGGGGACACGGCCTCTCCGCCGGAGTTGTATCGGCGGGATATCTTGCCGAGAGGGTAATCGCTATTTGTTCCCGGATTTCGCTTCGCTTCATCCGGGCTACGGACTCCCGGATTTCGCTTCGCTTCATCCGGGCTACGGACTGCCGGCTTTCGCTGCGCTCATCCAAGCTACCGACTATCTCTCGCCGCCTTTCGCCTGCAGCGCTTGCAACGCCGTGGCGATCGGCAGGAACAGCGCCTTGTATTAATAGTCCGAACGAAAGCGCTGTAGCCCGGATGAAGCGAAGCGAAATCCGGGGACAGGGCCTCTCCGCCGGAGTTGTATCGGCGGGATATCTTGCCGAGAGGGTAATCCCTATTTGTTCCCGGATTTCGCTGCGCTTCGTCCGGGCTACGGTCTCCCGGATTTCGCTGCGCTTCATCCGGGCTACGGACTGCCGGCTTTCGCTGCGCTCATCCAAGCCTCCGACTATCTCTCGCCGCCTTTCGCCTGCAGCGCTTGCAACGCCGTGGCGATCGGCAGGAACAGGGATTGCGGCCGGCTGGCGAAGCGGCGGAATTGGTAGTGCTGGTAGAAGGCCACCGCGGCCTCGTCCTTGGCGTCGACGATCAAGGCGTAGATCGCCGGATCGGCGCGCGAGGCCCGCACCGCCGCGTCCATGATCAGCGCGCCGCCGAGGTGCCGGCGCTGACAGCGGCGATCGACCGCGAGCCGACCGATCAGGCCGGCGGGCAGCAGCGCGTAGCGCGGCAGACGTTTGATCTGGTCGGGGGACAATTCCGTCAGCGGCAGGCTGGTGGCCGCGAAGGTGTAGTACCCGGCGATCGCGCCGGCGTCGTCGAGTGCCACGAAGCAATTGCTGACGCGCCGCTTGATGTCCTGGTTCGCCAGTTCGCGCAGGTAGCGGTCGAGCGGTTCGACGCCGCTGGAAAAGGTCGAGCGGTCGTGGGCCGCGGCGAGGGCTTCGATCCGAAACCCCTGGCTCACGGCACAGGCTTGATGAGATCGCGGTAGGCTTCCGCGGCACGCAGCAGATTGTCGGAAGGTTGCGGCGGATCGAGGATCGCGGCGGCGAAGGCGCGCTGATCCTCGACCGCGAGCCGGATGATCTGCGTCGCTTCGATGGTGCGGGCGGCGGCTTCCTGCGCGGCCGCGACGATGAAATCGCTGACACTGCGGCCTTGCAGTTCGGCGGCGCGTTTGACCACCGCCAGCGCGTCCGGGGCGATGCGGGCTTCGATGCGTGCGGTACGGGCGCGGTCTTGGGCCATGATGACCTCGTTCTCGATGCCTGTTTGTACGGGAATTATACGTACAAATCAATGACCGACCGGGCCATCAAATAATCCGCCGCGCCGCCACGCCGCGTTGAAACCATCCCAGCCCGCTGCGGCTTATGGTCCGAGAGGAGGACGGAACGATCAGCTCCCGCAACAATGCATCGCTGCTATCGACTTGCGAGCAATATTACTGCGTTACAATCGACTTTCCTGGTGTTTTATTGCTGTCAGTTGATCGGGATCAACGCACGGGCTGTCGGCGCGGAAGAGATACACGCTCGGCCAACAGCACTTGCCACCAATTTTCACGCGCCGCCGACGAAGGACGATCATGAGGACGCTTGCCACCAAGGACAACGGGATCTTGTCGAAGCTGCTGTGGGCCGCGGTGGTGGCGCTCGGCGTGGTGTCGTTCGGCATCGTCGCGCTGAGCCGCGGCGAGACCATCAACGCCTCCTGGCTGGTGATCGCCGCGGTCTGCGTCTACTTCATCGCCTATCGGTTCTACGGGCTGTTCATCGCCGAGAAGGTGCTGGGCGTCGATCCCAAGCGGAAGACCCCGGCCTACGTCCATAATGACGGCCTCGATTACGTGCCGACCAACCGCTACGTGCTGTTCGGCCACCATTTCGCCGCCATCGCCGGCGCCGGCCCCTTGGTCGGCCCGGTGCTGGCGGCGCAGATGGGCTATCTGCCGGGCACGCTGTGGATCTTGGCCGGCGTGGTGTTCGCCGGCGCGGTGCAGGATTTCACCGTGCTGTTTCTGTCGACGCGGCGCGATGGCCGCTCGCTCGGCGATATCGTGCGCTCCGAAATGGGGCCGGTCGCCGGCGGCATCGCGCTGATCGGCGTGCTGCTGATCATGGTGATCCTGCTCGCGGTGCTGGCGCTGGTGGTGGTCAAGGCGCTGGTCGGCAGTCCGTGGGGCACCTTCACGGTGTTCTCGACCATCCCGATCGCCATGCTGATGGGCGTCTATGCCCGCTTCATCCGGATCGGCCGGATCGCCGAAATGTCGGTGATCGGCGTGCTGCTGCTGCTGGCGTCGCTGATCTACGGCCGCAGCGTCGCCGACAATCCGGCGCTGGCGCCCTGGTTCGATCTCTCAGGCGAAACTTTGGCGCTGGTGATCATCGGCTACGGCTTCGTCGCCTCGGTGCTGCCGGTGTGGCTGCTGCTGGCGCCGCGGGACTATCTGTCGACCTTCCTCAAGGTCGGCACCATGGCGCTGCTCGCGGTCGGCATCATCATCGTGCAGCCGGATCTGAAGATGCCGGCGGTCACCCAGTTCATCGACGGCTCCGGCCCGGTGTGGTCGGGCAGCCTGTTTCCGTTCCTGTTCATCACCATCGCCTGCGGCTCGGTGTCCGGCTTCCACGCGCTGATCGCCTCGGGCACCACGCCGAAAATGGTCGAGAACGAGAACCAGCTGCGCTTCATCGGCTATGGCGGGATGCTGACGGAATCCTTCGTCGCCATCATGGCGATGATCGGCGCCACCGTGCTGGAGCCCGGCGTGTATTTCGCCATCAACAGCCCCGCCGGCGTGATCGGCACCACCGCGGTGCAGGCGGCGCAGGTGGTCTCCGGCTGGGGCTTCGTCGTCACCCCCGATATGCTGAACCAGCTCGCCCAGGACGTCGGCGAAAAGACCCTGTTGTCGCGCACCGGCGGCGCCCCGACGCTGGCGCTCGGCATGGCGCATATCCTGTCCGGGATGTTCGGCGGCCGGATGCTGATGGGGCTGTGGTATCACTTCGCCATCCTGTTCGAGGCGCTGTTCATCCTGACCACGGTCGACGCCGGCACACGGGTCGCGCGCTTCATGATCCAGGATATGATCGGCAGCGTGGTGCCTTCGTTCCGCAAGACCGAGTCCTGGGCCAACAATCTGATCGGCTCGGCGCTGGCGGTCTGCGCCTGGGGTTACTTCCTCTATCAGGGCGTGATCGACCCGATGGGCGGCATCAACACGCTGTGGCCGCTGTTCGGCATCTCCAATCAAATGCTGGCCGGCATGGCGCTGATCCTGTGCACCGTGGTGCTGTTCAAGATGAAGCGGCAGCGCTACGCCTGGGTCACCATCGTGCCGACGCTGTGGCTGCTGATCTGCACGCTGACCGCGGGCTTCCAGAAGCTGTTCAGCGCCGACGTCAAGATCAGCTTCCTCGCCCACGCCTGGAAGTTCAGCGACGCGGCCGCGGCCGGCAAGATTTTGGCGCCGGCCAAGACCATGGAGGAGATGCACCGCGTCATCGTCAACGATTACGTCGACGCGACGCTGACCGCGATGTTCATCGCCGTGGTGCTGTCGATGATCGTCTACGGGGCGATCGCGATCCGCCGGGCGCTCGGCGATCCGAAGATTTCCGCCAACGAGATGAGCCTGCCTGCCAACGTCGAGGGAGCCAAAATTGCGTGACCTGATGGCGATGAAGGAATGGACGGTGCGCGCCGCACGGCTGATGGTCGGGATTCCCGACTATCAGACCTATGTGACGCACCGCCAGGAGACCCATCCGGATCAGCCGGTGATGACCTACGAGGAGTTCTTCGTCGAGCGGCAGAACGCCCGCTACGCCGTCGGCAAGGGCCGCTTCCGCGGCTGCTGCTGACGCCGCTCACCCCGCCGCCTCGAGCCAGTCGCACACCGCCTCGGGCATGGCGCGGACGTGGCCGGGGAAGCGGCCGGCGGGGAAGCCGACATGGCCGCCTTCATCAGGCTGCCACAGCATCACCTGCGGGCCGGCCTGGTTCGGGTTGGGCAGCGACGGCTCCGGCACGAACGGATCGTTGCGGGCGTTGAACACCAGGGTCGGCACCCGGATCGAGGTGAGATGCGGCTTGGCGGAGGCGCGGCGCCAGTAGTCGTCGACGCTGGAAAAGCCGTGCAGCGGCGCGGTGAAGCAGTCGTCGAAGTCGCGTAACGTGCGCGCCGCGATCAGCCGCTCGCGGTCGAACAATTTCGGATGCTGCTGCCACTTGGCTAATGCACGCGGCTTCATGGTGCGCAGGAAGTGCTGCGCATAGGCCAGCCAGTTGAAGCCGCGGTCGATCGCAGCCCCCGCGGCGGCGAGATCGAGCGGCGCCGAGATCGCCGCCAGTGCGCGGACCACCGGCGCGGCGGTGGAGCCGGCTTCCTCCGCCCAGCGCAATAGCGCGTTGCCGCCGAGCGAAACCCCGGCCGCCAGCACCGGCGCGGCGGCGTAGCCGCGGATGCGGTCGAGCATCCAGCCGATCTCCTCGAAATCGCCGGAGTGATAGGAGCGCGGCGCCAGGTTCGGCTCGCCGGAACAGCCGCGGAAATGCGGCACGCTGAAATGCCAGCCGCGCGCCTGCGCGGCTTGCGCAAACGCCACCGCGTAGTGGCTCGACGAACTGCCTTCGAGGCCATGAAACAACACCAGCCACGGCGCGCCGCGGGCGCCTTGCAGGTGGTCGACGTCGATGAAGTCGCCGTCCGGCGCCTGCCAGCGTTCGCGCCGATACGCCGGCGCCGCCGAGCTGCGCGGCCGCGAGATCAGCGCCGGCCAGATGGTCTGCAGGTCGCCGCCCGGCAGCCACCATGGCGCGCGGTAGTCGTGCAGCGCGGTCATCCGCAGGTCGAGAAAGCCGTGGCGTGTCATCCCTGCGCTTCCCGGCGTCGTTTTGTCGTTGAGGTTGCGCCGTCTTACACCGAATGCAGCGCGGCACGCCTGCGCAATTCGGCCGCCGCGGCGGCGCCGGGCGAGCCGGGCCTTCACCCCGCCGCATCGCTCTGCCAGACTTCGAACCGAATCGGCGGGCCTGCTGCCAGCTGCGTACGGCAGACGGGCGGAAACCACGCGGAAGCTCCGGGAGAAGTCTTGATGCACAGCCCCATCATCACGCGGCGAGGCGACCGGCGCCTGATCATTCCACGTCGCGCGGCGCCATTGGCGCTGCTCGCCGCGGCGCTGCTGGCGATGCCGCTTCCCGCCGGCGCTCAGGGCCTGGTGCAGGGCGTGCAGCAGGGCTCGCGCGAAGGCAACAAGGCGGCCGGGCCGGTCGGCGGCGTGCTGGGCGGGGCGATCGGCGGCGTGGTCGGCGTGGTCGGCAGCGTGCTCGGCGTGCCCGGCAACGCGCCGCGGCAGCAGCCGGCGCAGCAGGGCCCCACACCGGCGCCGGACGGCCAGTCGCAGTCCAATGCGCCGGCGAAATCCGCCGCCAAGCCGGCCCGAGGCACGAAGGCCGCCAAGGAGGCGGCCAAGAAGCCGCGCGCGCCGACCGTCGCAGCACCAGTGCCGGTCGAACTCACCGCCGAGCAGATCGTCGCCAATTCGGATGCCAACATCGCCCGGATCAAGGCCGAGCTGAACCTGACGCCGGAGCAGGAGAAACATTGGACCGCGTTCAACGCCGCGATGCATTCGCTCGGCAACAACGGCGCCGACCGGCTGCGGCTGCGCGCCGAGCGCGCCAAGCGCGATCCGCCCGACGACATCGTCGAACAGATGCGCAACGAGGCGCAGTTTCTCTATGACCGCGCGCAGGATCAGCGCAACGTCGCCGACGCCGCCGACCCGTTGTTCATGAGCCTCGACGCCAAGCAGAAGCCGGTTTTCATCGAGGAGATGGTGCGGCTCTCGCGCGAGCGCGGACTGGATTAGCAACGTCGCAGATTGCATTGGTGCGCTTGAATAGTCCTCGGTCGTCATTCCGGGGCGCGAGCAGCGACAGCTGCGAGCGAGCCCGGAATACATAACCCCTGCAGGGCATATGGATTCCGGACTTGCTCGTTCTTCGAACTCGCAATCCGGAATGACGGTTGATTTTGGATCGATGCTGCGATCCACACGAGCAGCCACATAGCTCGCTGCTCGCTGCAACGCGGCGGCGGGGTCGTGAAGTGGCACCATGCCGCCGTGGCAGAAAAGTCACGACTGCGGCCCGATGACCGGCCGGGGCGCAAAAACGAATACCATTTTACGCCGGTTGCCCCCTAGATTGACGGATTGAAACGGCAAGGCGGGCTAACTGCCGCCGAAAAATCATTTGATCCGGGGCGTTGACGTGAAGTTTCTTTTCAACACCAAGGCATTACTCTATTTGGCGGCCGGCTGCGTGGCGCTCAGCGCGCCCGCCCGCGCGGAGCCCACCGCGGCGCCGACGCCGGCCTCGGTGGTGCAGGGCGATTACGACGCGCTGTTTCAGCAGATGTATCAGAGCCCGTCCAACCTGGACGTCAGTTTCAGGTTCGCCCACGAGGCGGTGGCGCGCGGCGACTACGAAGCCGCGATCGGCGCGCTGGAGCGCATGTTGTTCTTCAATCCGGATCTGCCGCGGGTCAAGCTCGAGCTCGGCGTGCTGTATTTCAAGCTCGGCTCGTTCGAAATCGCTCGCGGCTATCTGCAGGACGCCGTGAAGGGCGCCAACGTGCCGGCCGAGGTGCGCTCCCAGGTGATGGCTTATCTCGCGGAAATCGACCGCCGGCTGTCGCGCCATGACTACAGCGTGTTCCTCAACGCCGGCATTCGCTATCAGAGCAACGCCAATGTCGGGCCGAACGGGCTGTTGGTCCGCGCGCTGGGCAACGACGCCACGCTCGACGGCAAATACGGCAAGCAGCCGGACTGGAGCACGTTCCAGACCGTCGCCGCCAACTACGCCTACAAGCTGAACACCCGCGGCGACGCCTTCGAGCTGACCTTCCTCGGCATCAATGCGCGGCAGAACAAGCTCAGCCAATACAATCTCGGCCTGGTCGAAGTGCTGGCCGGCCAGCGCGTGGCGATCGGCCAGAACGCCTCGTTGAAATATTACGGCATCGGCGATCAGGTCTGGCTCGGCGACGCCAGCTACTTCAACGCGGTCGGCGGCGGCCTGTCGGCGCGCACCGCGATCGGCGACATCGGGCTCGCCGAGGCGCTGGTGGAAACCCGGCACCGCCGCTTTTCCGACTCGGTGAACTATCCGACCGCCAGCGAGCAGTCCGGCGAGCTGCTCACCGCCGCGGTGCTCACCGATCTGCGCTTCGGTCCGCTGCACTGGACTACGCGGCTCGGCTACGACTGCAACAACGCCATCACCGATTACAACAGCTACAAGCGCTACTCGATCGACCTCGCGTTCCCGTATGAATTCTCCACCGCGCTGTTCGGCGCGCCGCGGCAATTCGTCATCGCGCCGACCGTGGGCTACAGCTTCGCGCGCTACGACGCGCCGTATTTCATCGTCGATCCCGACGTGGCGCGGCGCGATCGCGAATGGCGCTACGGCGGCATCATCGACGCGCAGCTGGTCGACAACATCGGGCTGCGCACCCAGCTGCAGTATTTCAAGATCAATTCCACACTGCCGAACTACACCACGGACAATCTGTCGGTCTCGGTCGGACCGACGGTGCGGTTTTGAGGGGCGGGCGATGATGATGAGCACAACGGGTCGGATCGCGGGTGCCGCCGCACTGCTGGCGCTGATCGGCGGCGCCGCCACCGCGCAGGAGGTCGGCAAGGCCTCGGCGGTCAATCCCGCCGCCACCGCCAATTTGCGCACCATCACCATCGGCGCGTCGATCTCGCACAAGGAGCGCATCAAGACCGCGGCGGAAGGCTCGGTGCAGCTGTTGTTCATCGACAAGACCTCGATGACCATCGGGCCGAACAGCGATCTCACCATCGACGAATACGTCTACAATCCGAACGCCGGCACCGGCAAACTCGCCGCCACGCTCGGCAAGGGCGCGCTGCGCTTCGTCGGCGGCCAGATCAGCCATTCCGGCGACGCCGAGATCAAGACCGCCGACGCGGTGATCGGCATCCGCGGCGGCGTGGCGCTGATCTCGACCGCCAACGTCTATGCCGGCTACGGCTCCTCGACGGTGACGTCGCGCGGCGGCAGCGTCACGCTCGGCGCCGGCGAGTTCACCGCCTTGTCGGGCGGCGGCGCGCCGCCGAGCCCGCCCGGGCCGCCGCCGGAGGGCTTCGTCGCGCGGATGATCCAGAGCTTCCAGAGCGCCGGCGGCCAATCCGGCGGCGCACCGAAGGGCACCGCGTCGCCGGCCAATGTGGCGCGCGCGGAAAGCCGCGCCACCGGCCGCAATGGCGGCGCGGTCGCCGGATCGCTGACGCCGACGCCGGTGGTGACCCATGTCGCGCCGCTGCTCGCCGGATCGACTACCACCACCAGCCTGGCGCAGACCATCCAGACCTCGACGCAGAGCGGGGTGGTGCAAAACGTGGCGAAGGACATGCGGCCAAGCATTACGCTGACCGGATGGATCGGCGGTATCGATCGGGTCGAGTTCGACTACGGGACCATGCCGTTTGTTGGCAATGGGATTGCGACTGTTAAGCTCGATGGAACCGCTGGGCGGATGCAAGCCGACTTTCTGTTCTTTGAGGAAGGTCATCTTCAGTTCGGCTCAATCGATCCTGCGATGCCGGCCGATAGCGTCTATCAAGACTATAACAATTTCACAGCCACGTCGCCGCGGGGGAAGACCTCCAATGGGGTACCTTACGTTGGCACCGTAACGACGGTGAGCACCAGCCAAGCACGCGCGTTTGCGACCAGTGTCGGCACTCCGAATCTTACGATCTGCGAATGCGAGTATACGAAGTGGGGGATCTGGGAGGTGCATACGCCGGATAACTACGTCGGGAGTCCGGAACGGTTGACCGGATCCTGGGTGGCCGGTCGCTCGCCGGGCATTAACGACGTGCCGACCACCGGTCGGGCAACCTATACCGGTCACGTCATCGCCAATGTTCAGGACGTGACGTTGTTCCGCCAAGTAGTCGGAGATCAGCGTCTGGTCGCCGGCAATTTCTCCAACACCGTCGACTTCGGCAACCGCACCGGCAGCGTCAGCGTCAGCAATCTCGACCGCACCAACTACACCGGGGTGATCGCGCTGCAGAGCGATCCGCGCAACTTCGTCGGCGCGCTGCGCGGCGACGTCGGCGACCGCAGCATGGGCCTGCTCGGGAGTTTCTTCCGTGGCCCGAAAAACCCGGTGGGCGAGATGGGCGGCACCGTGGTGATCGGCGGCACCAACTATCTCGGCAGCGGGGTGTTCGCGGCACGCACCCGCTAGCGCTACAGGCCGCGCGGCGAGGCCGCGGCGGCCGGCAACCCGGCGGCCTGCTGCGCGCTGCGGCCCTGGCTCGGCGCCACATAGCGCGCGGTGGCTTTGACTTCGCTGCGCTTGCCCGGATCGATCAGCACCACCGACATCGTGAGCTGTTCGGCCGAAGCGGCGACGCGGTGCAGCGTCGCCGGTTGGTCGGCGAGCGAGGTCTTGGCGGCCGCGACCGAGGCCGCGATGCGCTGCTCGCCGGGCTTGCCGATGCTGTCGGCCAAGGCGGTAACGCCGGCGAGCGCGGCGTTATTGGCCAATTCCTGCAGCCGGGCTTGCGGCGCGCCGGCGCCGCGGCTGGCGATCGCGACGCCGACCCCGGCGAGCAGCACGCCTGCGGCGGCGAGGCCGGCCAGCGCCTTGGCGCTCTTCCGCGAGCTGGGTCTCGTCGAAGCCATCCTGCGCGTCCTTTGCGTCGTTGCCGTCTTCGGCGCTGTCAAAACCATGGCGGGACGCCGTTCAGTTTCCTAACATGACGCTCCGCGCGGCTCGGGCCGCCGCATATCGGATTGTCGCCTTGCTCACGTCGACCACGCGTCCGCTGATTTGCTCCGCTGTGCTAACGGCGAGCCTGGCGCGTCGGTTCCGTCGGCGGAGCGCCTGTCGGATGGCGGTCGCGTGATGCGCGCGCAGCCGATGCGACTGCGGCGGCTGGCGCTGGTAGGAGCGCGGCTGCGCCGCTTCGCCCGCAGCCGCAACGGCCGCGCCACCGCGGCGGCGCTATTGACGCTCGTCGCGCTGACGCTGCTGCGCGCTTACGACCCGCGGCTGGTCAGCGAGTTGAAGGAGCGCACCTTCGACACCTATCAGCGGCTGCAGCCGCGGGCTTACGCGGAATTGCCGGTGCGCATCGTCGACATCGACGAGGCCTCGATCGCGGCGTTCGGGCAATGGCCGTGGCCGCGCAGCCGGCTCGCCGCGCTGACCCGCAGGCTCGGCGAGCTCGGCGCCGGCGTGGTCGCCTTCGACGTGATCTTCGCCGAGCCCGACCGCACCACGCCGGCGCGGCTCGCCGCCGACCTGATCGCGCAGGACGCGCCGGATCGCGAGCAGGCGGTGGCGTTGTTGAAGAGCCTGCCGGATCACGACCAGATGTTCGCCGAGGCGATCGGCAAGACGCCGAGCGTGCTCGGCTTTGCCGCGACGCGCCAGGCCAATGACAACCGGCCTTCGGTCAAGGCGGGGCTGGCGTTCGTCGGCGTCACGCCGACGCGGGTGCTGCCGGCGTTTCGCGGCACGGTGCCGAACCTGCCGGCGCTCGACGCCGCAGCGGCGGGCTCGGGCGCGATCAATCTCAGCGCGCGCGACCGCTCCGGGGTGATCCGCCGGGTGCCGATGCTGTTGTCCGACGGCAGCCGGATCTATCCGACGCTGGCGGTCGAGGCGCTGCGGGTGGCGCAGGGCCAGAAGGGGCTGGTGGTGCGCGGCACCGGCGCCAGCGGCGACGCCGACACCGGGGAGGCGGCGCTGCTCGACATGCGGGTCGGCGCGTTCAAGATCCCGCTGACCTATGACGGCGAGGCCTGGATCTATTTCGACCACGATCGCGCCGCGCGCTACCTTTCGGTCAAGGACGTGCTCGATCCCGCGAAGGAAGCCGAGGTTCGCGGACGGCTCGACGGCGCCATCGTGCTGGTCGGCACCTCGGCGTCGGGTCTGGTCGACGCCCGCACCACGCCGCTCGGCGAAACCGTGCCGGGCGTGGCGATCCACGCGCAGCTGATCGAGCAGATCATCGCGCAGGATTTTCTGGCGCGGCCGGACTGGGCCGACGGCTTCGAAATATTGCTGACGCTGCTGCTCGGGCTGTTGGTCACCGCGCTGGTGCTGGCGTTCGGCGCGCGGTTCTCGCTGATCGCCGGCGGCATCGTGCTGGGCAGCGCGGTGGCAGCCTCATGGCTGGCGTTTTCGCATCTCCGACTGCTGATCGACCCGGTGTATCCGTCGCTGGCGGCACTCGCCACCTACATTGCGGTGGAGCGCGTGCTGCACGTCACCGCCGACCGCGAGAAGACCTTCGTGCGGCAGGCGTTCGGGCAATATCTCGCGCCTGAGCTTTTGGCGCGGCTGGAGCAGGCGCCGGACGCCATGAAGCTCGGCGGCGAACAGCGCGAACTCACCGTGATGTTCATGGACGTGCGCGGCTTCACGCCGATCTCCGAGGAATTGACGGCGACCGAGCTCGTCGACTTCATCAACACGCTGCTGGCGCCGCTGTCGGATGCGATCCAGGACGAGCTCGGCACCATCGACAAATACATCGGCGATTCCATCATGGCGTTCTGGAACGCGCCGGTCGATCTGCCGGATCACGCCGCGCGGGCCTGCCGCGCCGCGCTGAAGATGCGTTCGGCGCTCGACAATCTGAACGACGTCGACGCGTTCGGATTTGCCGCGCGGGGCTTTGCCGACCCAAAGGTCAGGATCGGCGTCGGGCTCAATACCGGGCTGGCCTGCGTCGGCAATATGGGCTCGCAGAAGCGCTTCAACTATTCGGCGATGGGCGACGTCGTCAACGTCGCGGCACGGATCGAATCCGCCACCAAGAGTTTCGGCACCGATCTCTTGGTGTCCGAGGAACTGGCCCGCGCGGCGCCCGGCATTGCGCTGCTGGAGGCCGGCGAGATTCGGCTGAAGGGCAAGTCGCGCTCGACCAAATTGTTTGCGATCGCCGGCGACGAGACGATGGCGCAAAGCGCCGAGTTCCAGCAATTGGCGCGCGCGCATCGCGCGCTATTGGAAGCGATCGACCGCGGCGACGGCGACGGCGCCATCAATGCGCTGGCAGAATGCCGCGCGCGATGCGGCCCGGCGTTGCAGGGGCTGTATGATCATCTGGCGACGCGGCTGGCGTCGCGGGATTTGAACGCCAGCGACGCTGTGCGTTGAGGGCCACTTCGTCACGTGGCGATTGTTTTCAGCGAGCGCCGCGCGTTTGGCGTGAGACCGTTCGGAAAACTGTTGCAACCAAGCGGCCTCGGCTCCACTATTTCCCGTCTGCACCACCGAATTGAAACTGCCGGAACCTGCAATGACCGCATTCGCCGCCGAAGACGTCCGCAAGATCGCTCTCGCTCTCAGCAAGACGGCGATCGAAACCGTGTCGGAGGAGGACGGCGGCGCCCGCAATCAATGCAAGCTGTGCCACGCCTCGGTGTCGTGGGAACACAAGGGCGAGGACATCGTGCATCAGCCGGACTGCGCGGTCGCGCTCGGCCAGCGGCTGTTGGCCAAGCTGCAGCCCTACGGCGTCTAGCGCCGCGTCCCATCCATCGCCCTAACGGCGCTGGCACAGCGGCGTGCAGCTGTAGAACTCGCGCTCCTGGCCCTTGTAGACGGTGATCTGGGTCTCGTCGCCGGCTTGCGCCACCAGATTGACGTCGACCAGGCTGCGCAGCGCCAGCGACAGCGTTCCGGCCTGTCGCGCCCGCGCCAACGCCTCGGCCTGCTCCGGCTTCAACTCCAGCGTCGCGGTCTTGCCGATCACCGCGTTCTGGCCGTCGCGCTCCTTCGGCGCCTGGTCGATCGCCAGCACCCTGACGTTGCTGAGGATGATTTCCGAACTCACGATGTCTTTCTCCTGATCGCGATGGCGCTTGGAGAGGATGACGTCGACGCGGTCGTTGGGCAGGATGAAGCCGCCGGCGCCGGTCTCCGGCGAGATTTCGGTGGAGATCGCCCGCATCCCGGCCGGCAGCACCGCCGCCATGAAGCCGGAGCCGTTCGGGCGCACCAGCTTGGCTTCGCGGATCGGTTCGCCGGCGACGAAGGGCGAGCGCGCAATCGCGCCGACCACCCGGTCGACCGCATCCGGCTGCTGATCGCGCCGGATCAAATTGCCGCTCGCGGCGTCGGCCGGCCAGCTCTGCCATTGCGCGTCGGTGGTGGCGACGATCCTGCCGAGCGCGATGTCGGACTTCGCCACCAGCACGTCGACGGTCTTGAGCTGAGCGACCGCCGGCACGGTCACTTGCGGTTGCGGTCGATCGGTGCCGGCGGCGAGAAAGGCCGCGGCGGCGCCGGCGCTCAGCGCGACCAATATGACGATGACCCGCGCGTTCTGCATAGGCTCAACTCCTCGGCGATTGCAGGCTTCACTGCCGCCGCAAGTTGAGCAGAGCTTGGTCAAAACAAGATTAATTTCCCCGGAGAATAACTGGTAGTTGTATATCCGGCCATCGGGCGAAGGTAATTTGTTACTGATCAGCAGGGTGCCGGCGACTATCAGTCGTTACCTGCGTTGTGGTGGAGTGTGAGGCGACGCGTCCGACCAGGATCAGTTGCCGCTCAGCGGCAGCTCGATTTCGAACACCGCGCCGCCGCGCGAAGACCGACGGTACGCGGCGCGGCCGCCGTGTGCTTCGGCGATGGCGCGTACCACGGACAGGCCGAGCCCCGATCCGCCGAGCCGCCGCGAGCGCGACGCTTCGCTGCGCGCGAACGGCTCGAACGCGCGGCGGGCGAATGTCGGTGACAGGCCGGGGCCGTCGTCCTCGACCCGGATGACCGCGAAGTCGCCGGATTTCAGCGTCGAGAGTTCGATGCTGCCGGGCCGCGCATGACGCTGCGCATTGTCGAGCAGCGCGAGCAGCGCCTGACGGATGCGAACCGCGTCGCCGCGAACCGCCACATCGACCAGGGTGACGTCGAGCGCAAAGCCGGCCTTCACCAGCGAAGGCTCCAAGAGCTCGGCGACGCTGCGAACCTCGGCGGCGAGGGCGACCTGTTCGATCCGCAGATCGAGATGCCCGCCATCCGCCAGGGTGACCGTGCGCAGGTCTTCGACCAGCCGCGACAGCCCGTCGACCTGCAGCAGCAGATTGCAGATCAGCGCCGCATCGGCGGTGAAGACGCCGTCGGCGATGCCTTGCAGGCGGCCCTTCAGGATGGTGAGCGGCGTTCGCAGCTCGTGGGCGATCGTCGCGTTCCAGGCCGTCATGTCTTCCGCGATATCCTGCAGCCGCTGCGCCATCGCGTTGAAATCGTCGACCAGCTGCGCGGTTTCGCCGAGCGAGCGGTCGCCGGGCGAGGCGCGGGCCGAGAGGTCTCCCGCCGCGATCTTGCGCGCGCTTTCCGCCAGCGAATTCAGCGGAGCCAGGATTCGTTTCGCCAGCCGAAGCGCGACCACGATGGCCAGCGCCAATCCGATCAGCAGGAACACCGCGATCATCACCAGATCCGACGCTTCCGGAAGCAGCGGGATCGGCCCGGGCGGCGGCGGAAAATAGCTGAGATAGATGCCGTAGAAGATGAACGAACCGACGAACACGATCAGCATCGCGATCGTCGCCACCACGCTCATCGACAGGATGATCTGCCCGCTCAGCCGATAGCGCTTCATAGCGCGGCCAAACGATAGCCGATGCCGCGAACTCCGGACAGCATGCCGGGCGCGCCGGCCTCCTCGAGTTTCTTGCGAAGATTGCTGATGTGGCTGTCCACCGTGCGTTCGAGCGCGTCGCTGCCGGGCAGGCAGGCATCGACCAGTTCGCTGCGGGTGAACGCCTTGGTCGGGGTTCGCGCCATGTGAGCGAGCAGGCGGAATTCGGTGAGGGTGAGCGGCAGCGGCCGCGCGGCGTCGTTGCCCTCGATCCTTACCACGTGGCTGTCGAGATCGATGGCGACGCGATCGACCCGCAGCATGCGGCCGGCGCCCGACTGGCCGACCCGGCGCAACACCGCCTTGCTGCGCGCCACCACTTCGACCGGATTGAACGGCTTGACGACGTAGTCGTCGGCGCCGATGCGCAGTCCCTGCAGGCGGTCGATGTCCTGGTCGAGCGCGGTGATCATGATCACCGCGGTATCGCCGCGACGGCGAACCTCGGCCAGCACCTCCCAACCATCGAGCCGCGGCATGGTGACGTCGAGCAGAATGAGGTCCGGCTTCAGCGCCAGGTGCAGGTCGAGCGCGGTCCGACCGTCGCCGGCGCGCACCGTGCGGAAGCCCTCCCGCACCAGATAGGCGTCGAGAATTTCGCAGATCTGCGGTTCGTCTTCGGCAATCAGAATGAGGGCGTTCATCGCAACCCACGGCCAAGCGTCATGGAGTCTCATGGCACGGCGCCAAGCGCGCCGTCGACCCAGTATGGGCCCGCTCCACCAAATCTCCATGCATTCTCCATCGGCGATCGATCCGCCTCGGCGACGAGGAGATGACCGGCGCCGCCCGGCAAGCCGGCGGACCTGACGCCGCCCCTGATGGCCGCGCCCTTTTAAGGAGCTTCTCGCATGCGTATCGACCCCGTTCGGACCGCCATTTACGCGCTGCCGCTGGTATTGGCGGTGACGCTGGTGTTCGCACGCGACGTCACTTCGGAGCGCGGCAGGCCGCAGACCGATCCGTTCGGCACATGGTTGACCCAGGCCGGCGACGCCAAGGTGCTGGTGAAGCGGTGCGGCGCGGCGATCTGCGGCAAGGTGGTGTGGCTGAAGCAGCCGCTCGACGGCGCAACCGGCAAGCCGCAGACCGACGACAAGAACCCGGATCCGTCGCTCAGAACGCGGCGCATCGTGGGGCTGCAGCTGTTCCTCGACATGCTGCCTGCGACGCCCAGCTCGTGGTCGGGCCGGGTCTACAACGCCGACGACGGCAAGAGCTACGACAGCACGGTGGCGCTGCTCGATGCCGGACGTCTCGAAGTGCGGGGCTGCGTCGGCGCGCTGTGCGGGAGCGAAATATGGACCAGGAGCGCGCGATAGGGCGCCTCATCGGGTCCCCAGCACGACCTCGCGGGATAGCGCGCGCAGCGACGACCCGAAAACGTCTTTCCTCCAAAGTGACAAGAGAGCTAACTACATGAGTGACCTCCTCGTCCGTCTCTATGATCTTCCCGACATTCGCACGGCGGAGAAGATCGCTGCCCACGGCATCAGGGTTCGTCGCGCGATGGCGGCCGAGGCCCATGTCGTGCTGCCCTGGATCGAACAGCATTTCGACCGCCCCTGGGTCAGCGAAGCGACGCGCGCCTTCACGCGTTCGCCGGCGATGGTCTGGATCGCCGTGCAGAACAACGAGCTGCTGGGCTTTGCCTGCGCCGACTGCTCGATGCGCGGCTTCTTCGGCCCGACCGGCGTGGCGAAGGCCGCGCGCGGGCAGGGCGTCGGCGAGGCGCTGTTGTTCGCCACGCTGCGCGGCATGCGAGAGGCCGAATACGCCTATGCGATCATCGGCGGCGTCGGGCCGGTCGCCTTCTATCGCAAGCATCTCGATGCGATCGATATCCCTGGCTCGGAAGACAGCATCTATGCCGCGATGCTGCACGATGAGGAAGCGTCCGGTTTCGACCATGAGTAACGCGAAACCGATGCTGGTGCGCACCAGCTCAGATCATGCGCGGCGGCACGTCGGTGCGCCGGTCCTTGTCGAAGAGACGATGCGGTGATCCATCAATTGCGTGCCGCCAACATCCTGCTCGCGGTCCTCGCAGCGCTCGGTCTGGCGGGCTGCGGCCAGCGGTCCTCCGACGACGGCAGCGCGACGGCGGTTGCGCCGCCGGCGCTCGTCACGGTGATGTCGGTCAAGCCCGAAACGGTGACGCTCATCGACGACCTGCCGGGGCGGGTGGCGGCGTTCCGGACCGCGGAGATCCGGCCGCAGGTCGGCGGGATCCTCGAGAAGCGGCTGTTCGATCAAGGCTCCGAAGTCGAAGCCGGCCAGCCGCTGTTTCAGATCAACGCCGATGTGTTCACCGCGGAGGTCGGCAGCGCGGCCGCAGTGCTTCAGCGGGTCGAAGCCGGTCTTGTGCGCGCCCAAGGCAAGCTCGACCGCGCCAAACAATTGTTGCCGAGCAGCGCGATCAGCCGCGAGGCCTATGACGACGCGGTCGCCGGCGTCGCCGAGGCCAAGGCCAATGTGGCGGAGGCCGCCGCCACGCTCAAGCGCAAGCAGCTCGATCTGGCGTTCAGCACGGTGCGGGCGCCGATCTCGGGGCGAACCGGGCAGGCGCTCGCCAGCGAAGGCGCGCTCGCCGCGGTGGCGTCGACCGCGCCGCTGGCGATCATCCAGCAGATCGACCGGGTCTATGTCGACGTGCGGCAGCCCGCGTCGCAGCTCGACGCGATCCGCGAGGCCGCCCGATCCGGGCCGCTTGACGACGCCTCGACGCTGCCGGTGACGATCGTCGCCGCCGGCGGCAAGGCGGTCGAAGGTCACGCGCTGTTCTCCGATATCAGCGTCGATCCGGGGACCGGCAACGTCACCGTGCGGATCGAAGTCGCCAATCCGGATCGGCTGCTGCTTCCCGGCATGTACGTCCGCGCCCGGCTGCCGCGCGGCGTCAGGCGCGATGCGTTGCTGGTGCCGCAGGAGGCCGTGGTGCGCGACCCGGCCGGAACGCCGCAACTGCTGATCGTCGACGATCGCAAGCGGGCGGCGCGGCGCACGGTCGGTCTCGGCGAGATCGTCGGCCGCCGCTACATCGTGAACTCCGGGCTGCAAGCCGGCGAGACCGTGGTGGTGCAGGGTCAGGACCGCGCGAAAGACGACGCGGTGGTCGAGACCGCGCCGTTCGCCGCGACCGCCGCGCCGGCGGCCAACTAACCGGGCGGCGACGGCATGTCTCAGTTCTTCATCGACCGGCCGGTGTTCGCCTGGGTGATCGCGATCTTCATCGCGCTGCTGGGCGCGATCGCGATGGCGCAGCTTCCGGTGTCGCGGTTTCCGACCATTGCGCCGCCCAGCGTGAGCATCTACGCGACCTATACCGGGGCGACGCCGCAGACCATCAACGACAGCGTCGTCACGCTGATCGAAAGGGAGCTGTCGAGCGTCAAGAACCTCCTGTATTTCGAGTCGACCGTCGACAGCTCCGGAACGGCCAGCATCACCGCGACGTTCAAGCCCGGCACCGATTCCGACCTCGCCCAGGTCGACGTGCAGAACCGTCTGAAGGCGATCGAACCGCGGCTGCCCGAGGCGGTCCGGCGCGTCGGCGTCACCGTGGAATCGGCGGCCTCCGATTTCCTGATGATCGTGACGCTGAACGCGCGCAACGGCGCCTACGACGAACTCGCACTCGGCGACTACATGATGCGAAACATCGTGCAGGAGCTGAAGCGGGTCGAGGGCGTCGGCCGCGTGCAGAGCTTCGGCACTGAAACGGCGATGCGGATCTGGGTCGATCCGGCGAAATTGCTGTCCTACTCGCTGTCGCTGGCGCAGATCACCGCCGCGATCCAGACGCAAAATGCCCAGATCGCACCGGGCCGGGTGGGCGCCGAGCCGACGGTGCCCGGCCAGAAGGTCGGCATCCCGCTCACCGTGCAGGGGCAGTTGCAGACGCCGGAGGAGTTTCGGGCGATCGTGCTGCGCGCCGGAACCGACGGCTCCAGGCTGGTTTTGGGCGACGTCGCCCGCGTCGAGTTGGGCGCGCAGAGCCTCGGCTTTGCGACGCTCGAAGACGGCAAGCCGGCCACCGCCGCCAGCATCCAGTTGGCGCCGGGCGCCAATGCGGTGCGCACCGCCGCCGCGGTTCACGCGCGGCTTGCCGAACTCGCCGCCGCGATGCCGCAGGGCATCGGCTATGCCGTCGGTTTCGATACGGCGCCGTTCGTGAAGATCTCGATCGAGAAGGTCGCGCATACTCTGCTCGAGGCGATGGCACTGGTGTTTCTGGTGATGCTGCTGTTCCTGCAGAACATCCGCTACACGCTGATCCCGGCCATCGTTGCGCCGATCGCGCTGCTCGGCACCTTCGCGGTGATGTGGATCGCCGGATATTCGATCAACGTGCTGACGATGTTCGGCATGGTGCTGGCGATCGGCATCATCGTCGACGACGCCATCGTGGTGGTCGAGAACGTCGAACGGATCATGGCGGCCGAAGGCCTGCCGCCCAAGCAAGCCACCCAGAAGGCGATGAAGGAGATCACCGGCGCGATCATCGGCATCACCCTGGTGCTGTCGGCGGTGTTCATTCCGATGGGACTGGCGAGCGGCTCGGTCGGCGCGATCTATCGGCAGTTCACGCTGTCGATGGCGGTGTCGATCCTGTTTTCGGCGTTCCTGGCGCTGACGCTGACGCCTGCGCTCTGCGCCACGCTGCTCAGACCGATCGGCGCCGGACATCACGACAAGAAGGGCGTGTTCGGCTGGTTCAACCGGAGTTTCAACCGGATGACCGCGGGCTACGCCGGCTGGATCGCGGCGTTGCTGCGCAGGTCGGGGCGGATGATGGCGCTGTATGCGGTGATCGTTGCGGCGCTCGGCTATTGCTACATGCGGCTGCCGTCGTCGTTCGTGCCGGCGGAGGATCAGGGCAACTTCATGACCAGCTTCACGCTGCCGGCCGATGCCACGGCCGAGCGAACCCTGGCGATCGTCAAGCAATACGATGCCTATGTGGCCGCGCGGCCGGCCGTCGCGGGCAACATATCGATCATCGGCTTTGGTCTCGCCGGCTCCGGGCCGAACGCCGCGATGGCGTTCACCAGCCTGAAGGATTGGAGCGAACGCAATAGCTCCGTCGGCGACGAGGTCGGCGCCGCCACCGCGGCGATGGCCAAAGTCCCGGAGGGCACGGTGATGAGCATGAAGCCGCCGGCGATCGAGGCGCTGGGCACCAGCAGCGGGTTCGCGCTGCGCCTCGAAGACCGCGGCAAGCGCGGCCACGCCGCGTTGATGGCCGCACAGGCCAGACTGCTCGAGCTTGCCGCGCAAAGCCGGCTGGTCAGCGGCGTCTATCCCGAGGGTCTTCCGAACGGGCCGAGCGTCAAGCTGAAGATCGACCGTCCGAAGGCCGAGGCGCTCGGCGTGCCGTTCTCCATGATCGGCGATACGCTGACGGCGGCGATGGGATCGAGCTATGTCAACGACTTTCCGAACGCCGGGCGCCTGCAACAGGTGATCGTGCAGGCGGACGCGCCGAACCGCATGCAGATCGCCGACGTTCTGAAGCTCTCGCTGCGCAACGAAGCCGGCGGCATGGTGTCGTTGTCGGAGGTGGTGGTGCCGCAATGGGGCGAGGAGCCGCTGCAACTCGTGCGTTACAACGGCTATCCCACGGCGCGGATCGCCGGCAACGCCGCGGCGGGCGTCTCCAGCGGCGACGCCATGGCGGAGATGCAACGGCTCGCCGCGAAGCTGCCGGCCGGCTTCATGGTGGAATGGACCGGGCAGTCGCTGCAGGAAAAAGATGTTCGTGCCGGTGTTCTACGTCGTGGTGATGCAGGCCTCGGCTCTGCGGCGGCGGCGCGATCGGGGCGGTTGATGTCCGGTGACCGTCGCGCCTTCGGCCGTTGAGTTAGCTGCGCGCCTGTTGGATGCCGCCTGCCATTCTGACACCTGCGCATTGCAAGCGGGCTTCGTCTCAGAATGCAGAGCGGGGACCAAAACCCCTGTCCCTTCAATACCGGGCGACGCGCCCGACGGTAATTTATTGCCGTTTGGCCTTGGCGCGTAGTTCCGCCACCAGGTCCTCGCCGGGGCCATGGCCATGAACCGCGATCCGCGGATCCTTCTCATAGGGGATCACCACGTCACGGACGAACGCCTCGACGCGTTCCGCGATCGCCTCGGCCCGCTGGCTCATCTTGGTTTCTCCACTCACAAACCGGGCGACGTGCCGCGATCAGGATCTCGGCCCCCGCATTCGCGAAGGTGAGGGCAAAGTGCCGGCCCAAGCCGCTCGATGCGCCGGTCACGAGTGCGCGCTTGCCGGTGAGGTCAAATAAGGAGGTCATAGTTGTTCAGCCCGTCGTCATGTGCCGGTCGAGGTCGGGAGCAGGTTGCGCTGCTAATTACGCCTTCAACGGCGCGCCCAATTCGCCCGCTGCGTCGGCGATCGATCCGACAGGGCCGCGAAAATCAGCGTGCCTGCCAGCGAGGGGGGCGCTTTTGCGCGAACGCGCTGCGCCCCTCGGCGGCGTCCGCCGATGCGAGCAGGCCGGCAATCTCCGGACGATCCCAGATAGTTGCAACCGTCTCCGACAGCGGCCGCGCCGCAGCGTCGCGCGCGACGCGCTTGGTCGCGCGGACGGACAGCGGCGCGCAGCTGATGATCTCCGCCGCCCATCGCTTGGCGCAGTCCAGCACGTTCGCCTCGACGACCTCGGCGACCAGTCCAAGTTCAGCCGCCTGGTGCGCGCTCAGGCGACGGCCGGTCAGCAATATGCTCATCGCGCGCTTCATGCCGATCTCTTGGCACAGCCGCTGGATGCCGCCGGCAAGCGCAGCCAGACCGACCCGCGGCTCGGGCAGCGCGAACGAGGCTTGCGACGAGGCGACGATCAGATCGCAGGCGAGGGCGAGCTCGAAGCCGCCGCCCAACGCGATGCCGTTGACCGCGGCGATCACCGGCTTGTCCAGATCAAAACGAGAGGTCATGCCGCCGCAACCGCTCGGCGGCAGACTTGCCGCACTGGTCGGCAGTTCGGACTTGAGATCCTGGCCGGCGCAGAACGCCTTGTCGCCGTCGCCCGTCACGATCGCCACCCATTGATTGTCGTCGGCGGCGAATGCGTCGAGCGCGGCGGCCATTTCGTCATGCGCCGCGCGGTGCAGGGCATTGCGCGCCTCGGGGCGCCGAATGGTGATGATCGTCAGCGGACCCTCGCGGTCGATCGAGATGAATTGAGGGGCAGTGGGCATTGTTCGGTTCTCGCGAGGAATGTGAGGATGCGATGGTTCGGCGCGGCGCTAAGAGGCGCGCTTGGGCCTGCGGCCTGCCGCTTCGCGGCCGAAACGATCGCGGCTCGGCGGGCGCAAGCGACCTTCGCGGGATCTGGACGGCAAGGCGGCTCGTTCTGTCTGAAGGTGCATGAACAGGCTGGCGTCGGAAGCTAAATTGGATTGACTTGGAAGGCAATTATTTTGATGCTTAGTATATTTTGTGGATGTCGCCGCTGCAGCAAATGTGTCGGCCGGACGACCTATAGTCAGGTCAGCTCGACCATCGCCCATGCCGACCCGGCTCAACTCCCTGAGAACTGCAACGAGCGGCCGGCAATTCGATTGACCGCGGAGTGCTCTGGATTTATCCACAAGACAAATCATCATACGGCACAATCGGTAGGTCACTCATGCCCCGCTGGGAGAACGGCTTTCAGACCATCGAGGAGATTCAGCGGTACAAGCGCTACGCCGTTATTCGCGAAGCGGCGCGGATCATGTCGCGCCGGGGATTTCACCACACCTCGCTGGACGAGGTGGCCAAGGTGCTCGGGATCTCGAAAGGGACGCTGTACAATTACGTCGAGGACAAGCAGGAAATTCTGTTCGAGTGCCATAACATCGCGCTCGACCTCGGAGAGTACGCAGCGCAGGTCGCCAGCGAAGCGGGTGGGCGGGGGATCGACAAGCTGCGGCTCCTGCTGCGGTGCTACATCATCTGGATGTATGGACAGGCCGGTATCGGCGGTATCACCTTCGATGTGAATGCGCTGCGCCCCGATGATCGATCAGCCGTGATCAAACGGCGGGATGCGATGGATGCGAACCTCGTGGCGCTGCTGGAAGAAAGCGCGGCTGACGGAAGCATCCGGAGTTGCGACACGAAGATCGCCGTGTTCGGCATCATGAGCGCGGTCAACGGCATATCGACATGGTTTTCTCCCGACGGGCGGCTGACCATCGACCAGGTCGCCGACCAGCTGCTCGATCTGTTGACCCTCTCGCTGGCGACACGGCCGGAGAAGCTGGCGCCCTATCCGCCGATCCCGGCCTATCCGGCGCCGGAGGCGCCGCTGGGATTTCTCAATCGAAGCTCGCCCGCCGTCGCCCGTCCGGTCAAATCGGTCGAGAAGAGAGCGAAGACGCCCGCACCCCGGAAGAAAGCGGCAGCGTCGCCAAAGCGCAAACTGCGGAGCACTCGGGCAGGGGGGTAGCGGCTCGCGCGTCGCGCCGCGGCGATCAGCGAAACCGCGGCGCGCGCTTCTCGAAGAAAGCTCGTGTTCCCTCGGTGAATTCCTCACTGCCGAGGCATTCGGCAGCCGCCGTCATCTCGGCGTCGAGAAAGTGCGTGAGGCTGCCTTCGGCGTGGCGCATCAGCCATTTGGTCTGGCGGACGGCGCGGGGCGGCAGCGCGGCGAGTTGCTGCGCGAGGAGCAGCGTTTCGCCGTCGAGCGCCTCGTCCGCGTGCAGCGCGTCGCACAAGCCGAGCGCCGCAGCCTGCTCGGCCTTGACCACGCGGTTGTCGAGCAGCAGCTTGCGCGCCTGATGGGCGCCCAGGCGATGGGTGAGAAAATAGCCGATGCCCATGTCGGGGACGAGGCCGATGCGCAGGAACTGGGCGCTGAACGCGGCCGTCCGCGACGCCACCAGATAATCGCAGCACAGCGCAAAGCCGAACCCGCCGCCCGCGCAGGCGCCGCGGACCGAGGCGATCGTCGGCTTGGGACAGAGCGCGAGGACCCGCACCAGCCCGAGCGCCGCGCGATGATATTCGTGAAGCTGCGCCGTGCTCATGCCCTGCAGGAAAGCGATATCGCCGCCCGCCGAGAAATGCGCGCCATCGCCGGTGATGATGATCGCACGCACTTCGGGATCGGCCGTGGCATCAGCCACCGCCGCCTCGAACTCGCGGCGCATCACCCCATCCATCGCATTCATGAGCTGCGGCCTGGCCATGGCGATGCGTTGCACGCCGTCGACGACCCGGTCGGATTTCAATGCGTCCATCAGCCTCTTCCCCGACAGGGCGTTCACACGCCGACTCTTGCCTTGTCACGCCGCCAGGATCGTCACGCAGGCCGCGGCTTCCTCGACGCCGTGGAAGCCGCCGCCATTCTCGGCGATGCCGAACCGCGCTCCCTCGACCTGCCGAAGCCCGGCGGTGCCACGCAGCTGCTGGGTCAGCTCGTAAATCTGTGCGAGGCCGGTCGCCGCGATCGGATGGCCCTTCGATTCCAGCCCGCCCGACGGATTGACCGGGATCCGTCCGCCCAGACTGGTCTCGCCGCGTTCGGCGATCCAGCCGCCCTGGCCAAGCTCGCAGAAGCCGAGATTTTCCGTCTGGATGATCTCGGCGAAGGCCGAGGCGTCGTGGACTTCGGCCACCGACATGTCGTTCGGCCCGACGCCGGCCTGCTGATAGGCCTGGTTCGCCGCGATCCGGCACATGTGACGCTCGAAGTTAGTCCAGTCGCGGTCGCTGCCGCTTGTCAGCACGCAGGATAGCAGACGGATCGGTCTGGCATCCGGGAAGCGGGAAAGCGCTTCCTTGCGGCAGAGGATCACCGCCGACGCGCCGTCACTGATCGGCGCGCACATCGGCAGCGTCAACGGCCACTGAATGCCGCGGGCCTGCAGCACCTCGTCGACGGTGATGTCGTTCTGATATTGCGAGAGCGGGTTCATCGTCGAGTGATGATGGTTCTTCGCCGAGACGGTGGCGATCTGGCGCTGTGTGGTTCCGAACGCCTTCATGTGGCCTCTGGTCAGCGATGCATATAGCTCCATGAAGGGGCTCGGCACCGCGGCGGCGTCCGCGGGGACCTGCACCCCGTCGCCGATGCCCATCAGGCGGGCCATCAGATCGTCGACCTCGGCCACATCCCAGCCGCCTTCGAAGACCTTGTTCGATTTGACCTTGTCGGCGTCGTACATCTTCTCGACGCCGACCGCGATGGCGACATCGCTCATGCCGGCCTTGAGGGCGAACATCGCCTGCTGCAGCGCCGTGGTTCCGCTCGCACACGCATTCTCGACATTGACGATCGGGATGGTTGCAAAGCCGAGCGGACGCAGCGCCACCTGACCGCGAACCAGCAGTTGGCCGTCGATGATGCCCTGGGTCGTGTTGGCATAATAGGCCGCGCCAATATCCGTGAGTGCGGCTCCGGCATCGGCGAGCGCGCCGGTCACGGCTTCGGCGACCAGACTCTTCACCGACCGATCGAGGAATTTGCCGAAGCGCGTCATGCTGACGCCGATTACGTAGATGTCATCTGACATTTTAGCTCTCCCTGCACCGGTCATTGGATGTCGCCCGTCCGAGCGCTCCTGTCGGGATCGCGGACGGGCGCTCGGCTTGATTGACGACGTTTTCAAACATCAGTACTTTAAAGTCAATACAGCGATGACGAAACGCATCGCGAAGCGTTCCGGCCGGCGCGGGAGAGTGGTGAGCACGTCACCGCCTGCGCGCAAAAATCCCCGGCGGCCGGGGCGGATTGTTCCGGGGATGCAGCAGCGGAGACGAAACGCAATATGACGGACATTCTCGATCTCAAGGGGCGGATCGCGCTCATCACAGGCGGCGGTCAGGGCGTCGGGCGACAGACCTGCCTGCATTTTGCGGCCGCCAACGCTGGTGGCGTCGTGGTCAATGATTTCCATCTCGATCGCGCCGAAGCGGTGGCCGAGGAGATTCGGGCGATGGGCGGAAAAGCGCTCGCTGTCCAAGCCGACATCACCGATCTCGCAGCCGTGACCGACATGGTCGCTCGCGCCACCGCGGAATTCGGTCGCATCGACATCCTCGTCAACAACGCCGGCAATGCCGGGCCTGTCGCGGATCCGGCGGATACCAAGCCGTTTTGGGAGACCGGCCCCGAGGACTGGCAGAAGTGGGTCGGCACCAATTTCTTCGGCGTGCTCAATGCCTGCAAGGCGGTGGTCCCGGGAATGATGGAGCGCAAATACGGCCGCATCGTCACCGTGATTTCGGACGCGGGCCGCGTCGGCGAACCGCATCTGGCGGTCTATTCCGGCGCCAAGGCCGCCGCCGCCGGCTTCATGCGTGCGCTCGCCAAGGCGGTCGGTCGCGGCGGGGTCACGGCGAATTGCGTGGCGCTGTCCAGCATCCGCACGCCGGGAATCGCAGGCTATCTGACAAGCGAGGAGGCGGTCACGAAGATGCTGAAGTCCTATGTGATCCGCAGGCTCGGTGAACCCGACGACGCGGCCAACATGATCCTTTTCCTGGGCTCGGACGCGGCAAGCTGGATCACCGGCCAGGTCTACCCAGTCAACGGCGGCTACGCGATCACGCCTTGATCCGGCGGCGATCATCGACGCGACCATTTACTGACGAAATAGCCGGTCGGCCGACCGCGCGCCTCGCGTCCTGTGTTTGGCTGGCGTTTGTGTCGATCAGCTTGGGGGAGCGCACCGCCGCTCCCCCGTGATGGTACTCTCATGGAAGCGGTCGGACGCGGCGTGCTTGGAACGTCCGCGCTCGTTTGACGAGATGACCTTTGAGCTCTCCTTTAAGGATACCAAGGCCGCACCCTTGCAAGACCAGCGGCGTGCGCACGGCTAGAACTTGCAAGGTTGATTTTAAGTGCCAGGCGGTCTTACGGGCCTAGATGCCGTCAAACGATGGACCGCTCTCGCCCCTTCCAAAACTGCTCGCGGACAACACGTCTGAGGACTTTTCCAACCGCGCTTCTCGGGAGTTCGGCCCAAAACTCGACGCTCTTCGGCGCCATGACGCTCCCAGCTCGCTCTTTGCAAAATGCGATAATTTCGGCGCTGTCGGCCTGCGTCCCCGGCTTAAGCTGGACCACGGCCTTGACAGCTTCACCCCATTTTTCATCGGGCACACCAATCACCGCACAGTCCTGAACAGCCTTATGCGCGGAAATGACCTGCTCGACTTCCCCGGGGTAAACGTTGAAGCCGCCGGTAATGATCATCTCCCTCTTGCGATCGACGATATAGAGGAAACCATCTTCGTCGATCTGGCCGATATCGCCCGTATAGACCCAGCCATCGCGCACCGTCTCCCTGGTGGCGGCCTCATTGTTGTAATATTCGCGCATTCGAAAATCACCGCCGATGACGATCTCGCCTCTTTCGCCGCTTGGCACCGGCTGGCCCGACTCGTCCACAATCCGCAGCTTGGTAAGGATGTTCGGACGCCCGCAACTGGCAAGCCTTTGAGGGTTGTGATGGAGTGCATCCCAGTGCTCTGAGGCGGAGAAGAAAGCCCCAATAAGCGGCCCGGCTTCCATCTGTCCGTAACCCTGAACCATTACCGGCCCGAACACACTCAGCGCGTCGCGCACCTTATCGACCGACATGGGCGCAGCCGCATAGAAGAAATACTCCAACGAAGAATAATCGTGCTGCCTGACAGCTGTATCGGACAGCAGCCCATAGATTGCAGTCGGAGGCAGAAACAGATGGGTCACCTTGTAGGTTTCAATCGCCGCCAAGACGTCGGCAGCACGGAATCCCTTCATGAAAATTTGTGTCGCCCCAACCGCAAGCAGGGCCATCCCCAGACCACCAGCGGCGTGTGTCATCGGCGAAATGACAAGATGAACGGGATGATCGCTCTTCGGAGGCATCGCCACGTTCACGCTGATCGTCATGCATTCCCACGTCCGGTTCGAGAACACGACGCCCTTCGGTCGGCCGGTCGTCCCGCCCGAGCCAAAAATCACCACGGCCGCATTGGCATCCTCACGAATTTCAGGCGCGGCTTGAAAGGCTGCCGACGTCCAGGCATCGACCGAAACAGCGTCGGTACTGCCAACGTCGATCCGCACACATAGACGCAGCTTGGGGCAACCGCTCGTCAGCGTCTCCAATTGAGCTGCAAGATCGCCGTGATAGAGCAGGATCTCAACGTCGGTGTTATCAAGATGATGCGCGATATCCTGGATGGAATTTCGTGCGTTGACGGCGACCCAGATTGCACCGGCCCGCGCCACGCCGAGCACGGCTTCGAGCGCTCGTCCGCAATTGGGACTCCAGACAGCGACTTTCGTTTTATCCGGTATCACGCCGGCGGCCAGCAGACCGTTTGCGATTTGGTGCGAGGCCTGCTGGACCTCGGCAAAGGTGCGAGAGCGGCCTGTCTCGTGGTCCAGGGTGCAGATGCGCGCCTTGTCTATCGAAACACCACGATCGAAAAAATCCACCAGTCGCATAGCCCAGATCCTCCCTGTCATTCGCATGGATTACGCTTCGCCCGCCGTTTTGGCTTGACCAAGCGCGTCTTCGCAATTCTGGTCGACCCCATGCTCCCGGAGGGAAGCACGCAGGCCAATCAATCGCCGATTTTCTTGCCGTCGTGGAATCTCGGATAGTGAAACTCGTGGTGTCGTTTGCGCACCGGCTCCTCGACCTCGTCGGCGGGCAGATGCCAGAACATCTCGCGCGCCGTCGCGGTGTCGTACAACGGGTGTCGTGAATGGCGGGTGCTGATCAGATTGATGACGGCGGTCTTGCCGGAGGCGAATGCCCGCTCCAACGCCGCGGCGATATCGGCTGGATCTTCCACATGCTCGACGTAGCATCCCAACGGCGCGTACATCAGGTCATATCGGACATCCTGAGTCAGCCTGAAGCCCTTGTAGGCCTCCGGCCCGAGCACCCGAAAATTCTCGCCGTAGCAATACTGTTCCAGCCCGGCCGCGAGCGCGCTGTCGTTGTAGATCAAATAGACAACGGGAATGTCGTATCGGACGGCGGTTTCGATATCACCGCCGCCGAGGCCGACGCCGGCGTCGCCCATCATCACCAGGACGCGATCGTCCGGTCGCGCCAGCTTGGCGCCGATTGCCATGCCGATGCCGTGTCCGAACGCCGCGGACAGCCCGGCGTCGAGCACCTGCGCGGCTTGCTTGGCGAGGAGGTGCTCGCCGAGGAAGGTCGACGCCGTGAACGAATCGAACACCAGGGTGGTGTTGGCCGTGGTGACATCCGACACCACTTTGGACAGCCACCGCGGATGGATCGGCGCGTCCTGCGATACTTTCAATGCCTCCTCCGCCATCCGCCGGACGAACTCATCCTGCAACGCCTTGGTTCGCGCGGTCCAGGGGTCGCGGTCCGCGTCGACGGCTCCCTGGGTCTCGCTGGCAGCGAGCATCTGCTCCAGTACCATGCCCGGATCGGCGACGATTTCGAGCTTGGTCGGCACCGTCGTCAGCACGTCTTCGGCGCAGCTTTGCAACTGAATGAAATGGGCGTTGGTCTTCCATTCGCCGAAGCTCTCGAGATATCCGACATTGAGGCCCAGCAGCAACACAATATCGGCTTCGCCGACGACCTGCTTTCGCGCGCCGCCGCTGATCGACAACGGGTGATCCTCGGGAATGGCGCCGCGCCCGAGACGGCGAATATTGAACGGGATCTGCAGCCGCTCGACCAAAACTTTGAGCTGCGGCGCCGCGCTCGCCCAATGCACACCCTCGCCAGCCATGATGAGCGGGCGCTTCGCCGTGCGAAGTAACTCAACGGCGCGTTGCGCGTATATCGGATCCGTCGCCGCCCTGGCAGCCGGGCTTTGGAGCCATTGGCCCGGCAGATAGGCGACCTGGCTGGAGGCCTCGACCTGTTCAAAATTGAAGGTGTCAACCGGAAATTCGATGCCGACCGGCCCGTAAGGCGGCGTCATAGCATCCTTGAACGCCTTGCGAATGAAGTGCGAGGCCATCGCCGGGTCGGTCACCCGCACGGTCC
Source organism: Rhodopseudomonas rhenobacensis (assembly GCF_014203125.1). Lineage (GTDB taxonomy): Bacteria > Pseudomonadota > Alphaproteobacteria > Rhizobiales > Xanthobacteraceae > Rhodopseudomonas_A > Rhodopseudomonas_A rhenobacensis. Next base: position 38,618 of record NZ_JACHIH010000017.1, on the reverse strand, counting down.
ACTTGGTAATGCTCCGACAGACCTCCGCGGCGTAAGCCTCTTGAACCGCGCCGCGATGGCTTTCCCGTTCCTTATGCCCGCCGAACAGAAACACCATCGGCGTCCGTGAAACATAAGCCATATGAATGCCGGTGATCATGTTGAGCATGCCGGGACCGCCGGTGGCGAAGCACACGCCGGGCTTCTTCATCAGTCTGGCGTAGCCGTCGGCCGCGTGCACGGCGGCCTGCTCGTGACGGGTCATGATGATCTTGATGCCCGCGCGATAGGAATAGTCGATGATCGATTGGATGTGTCCGCCCAGGATGCCAAACATGACATCAACGCCCTCTTGTTGGAGGGCCTTGACGGCCAATTCTGCGGGCCAGCGTTTGGTCATTGTGATCTCCAGGATGTAAGTGCCGACGACGCAGCGGCATTGGTCAACAAGCTTCAGATCGTGGCCGGCGCTGCGCAATGGCTAGCCGGGGGGAGCGTGCTCCTGCGTGTGCGGGTGGGCATTCGGGTCGGCAATGACGCCAACTGTTAGTGACTAGTGGGCTCTTCCAGCGACGGCGCAAATAGTCTCTGGCATTCGGTATATAACCTTTGATATACTTAGACACCGAGGTATATATCTCAACCAAATCGCCGTTCTGTCAATAGCGGCCAAGCGAGGAGCTTTCGTATGCCCCCCAAGCCCACCAAATCGTCGGCCAAGACCAGGCGCAAACCGGCTGATCGCGGCCCGGCGCGACGAAACAACCAAGAGTCGGGATCGAGCGCGGATAAGATCCTGCCCGCCGCCCTGCGGGCGTTTTTCGACGAGATCGGTTCCAGCCGTCCCATTCACGTGATCCAGCGCGTGCGCTATCCCGACGGCAGGCTGCGCTACACTTATGCCTCGGAAAGCTGGGCCAAGTTATTGGGCGCCGGCGTCGTCGAGCGAATTCTTGCGCAAGCGACCGCCGACCATAGCTTTGTTCATCAGGATGACCGCGGCCGGTTGGTCGCGGCGATTCATTCGTCCGCAGCTCAGCTCACCGTGCTTGATACGCACGTTCGCCTGCTCAATCGGGATGGAGGCATCACCTGGGTGCGGTCATTCGCGCGGCCTCGGAAGCTGGCCGATGGAACCGTGGTCTGGGACGGCATCGCGATAGATATTACCGAGCACTATCTTGCCATGGAGGCGATCGACAGGGCGGTCGACCAAACCCGAAGCAGAGATGACGGCTACGTGCAGGAGTTGCTGGTCACGGCCGAGGGATTGCTGACCAAGCTCGGCGATGTCTATGCGCTTGTCGGCAATACAAAGGCGGCGTCCAACAAGGCGCCGCCGCGATCATTACGGGCGGCTGATGCGCTGAGGGATCTGCAGGCGTTGGAGAGGTCGCTACGCAGGCTGGTCGAGGAAGGACGCGGAGGCGCCAAGGGCGGCGCGGTCCATCCGGTTCACGCCCTCACTGCGCGCCAACGCGAGATCCTGCAGCTCGTGAGTCAGGGTCATGACAACAGGGCGATCGCCGCGCAGCTCGGCATTTCGGAAGGCACGGTCAAACTTCACCTCTCCGCCCTGTTCAAGCGGCTCGGCGTCCGCAACCGCATTCAGGCCGCGCGTTTGATGGGGGCCAGCATATGACGTTTTGCATAGCCGTTGACACGGCGGATCTCCCCATGCTGGTATTTAGCTCAAGGAATATATAAAAAGATATATGGGGGGAGGCCATGGGAATTCCCAGGCGCGTTGTGTTGTCGTCCGCCGCCGTCGCCGCCGGGCATGACGTGCCGTCTTTCGGGCCAGAGGCCTGCACCGGCCGTCGATCGCAACCCGCGCATCAAATACCCAGACGTAGAGGCGGACAATCAGTCGGGCGCCGAGCGGCGCTGCGAAACCGCAGCATGCAGGCTGCATCCACGAGGTCCAGGGCCAGTGGTCTCGCTCGGGCCGTCGGCATAGGTCATCCGGCGCCCCTGTCGGTCGATTGAAACGGCGACGCGGCCGGTGCGACCAAAAGCCAAACCGATCCACGGAGGCCCTCCGCCAGCCGCCGCTACGAACCGCCGATCAATCGGCGCAAGCAGCCGAATCCTTCGAGCCAATGCAACATTCTGGGAGCACGACAATGGGCAAACTGATCAGCCGCCGCGTCTTCAACCGCTCAATCCTGGCCGCAACCGGCGGCGCCATCAGCGCTCCGGCGATATTTACGAGCCCGGCTCGGGCCGCGGAATTCACCATCCGGTTCGCGCACAACGCTCCGGTAGGCTTTCCAACACATATTCGGGCGCAGCAGGCGGCCGAACGGATCAAGCAAGCGACTGGCGGCCGCGTCAACCTGCTGATCTTTCCCAACAACCAGTTGGGCAGCGATCCGGAAATGCTCTCGCAGGTGCGCAGCGGTGCCATTCAGATGTACGCGCTGCCGGGACTGTTAGCGCAGAGCATCGTCCCGGATGCGGGAATCCACTGCCTGGCCTTCTCCTTCAAGAGTTACGACGATCTCTGGCCGGCGATCGACGGGCCCCTCGGGGCCTTCATCCGCGCATCGATGGACAAGATCGGGATCAAGACCTTCGCAACTCCGCTCGACAACGGATTTCGTCAGATCACCTCGCGCGACAAACCGATTTTTACGCCGGCCGACCTCGCCGGCTTCAAGATCCGGACGGCTCCGTCTCCGATTATCATCTCGATCTTCGAACATCTCGGCGCGGCGACAACGACGGTCAGCATCAAGGAGACTTATGCTGCGTTGCAGACCAAGCTGGTGGACGGCGAGGAAAACCCGCTCCCCACCATCGACGCCTTCAAGTTCTATGAAGTGCAGAAAAATTGCGCACTCACCAATCACGTCTGGGACGGATTCTGGTTCTGCGTCAACCCAGCTTATTGGGAGAAGCTGCCGCCGGATCTCCAGCACGTCGTCGAATCCAACATGAATGAAGCGGCCAAGCAACAACGCCAGGACCTTGCCCTGTTCAACGAGAGCGTTGCGAAAAAGCTCGCAGCGGCGGGCCTTAAAATGAACCAGCCCGATATCGGCGCGTTTCGCCAGAAGCTGCGCGAGTCCGGTTTCTACGACAAGTGGAGAAAGTCGTTCAGCGAGCAAGGCTGGACCGCGCTGGAGCAGGCCGTGGGCAAGCTCGGATGAATACCTCGCCGGTCATCACCACTGCGCCATCGCAGGTCGGGACCGCCGTGAGCTATAGCGGTCTGATCGCCAAATTTGATGCAATGCTCGGTCGCTCCGTCGAGGCGATCGCGGCCGTTCTTCTTGTCAGCGAAATCATCTTGCTGTTCAGCGGCGTCGTCGCGCGGTATGTGTTGGTGCGCCCGTTGCTGTGGTCGGATGAACTTGCGGTGATCCTGTTTTTGTGGATCGGCATGCTCGGAGCAGTGATCGCAGCGCGCGACGGTCAGCACATGCGCTTCACGCTTTTGGTCAATTCCGTCGGATTGCGCGCGCGATCGCGTCTGAACGCGTTTAGCGAGTTGCTTTCGATCGGCCTCCTGGTTGGCCTGTTCTTGCCGTCAATAGCGCATGTACGCGAGCACTGGGATATTCTTACGCCGACATTGCGCATCAGCGAGGGTGTACGGTTGACCGCATTGCCGGTAGGTCTCGCGCTCATCGCCATAACATTGACGATGCGTTTCGTGAAGAACGTGCGTCCGCCGGACTTTTTGTTTGCCGTTGTTACAGTGGCGGCGATCGCCGCGTTGATATGGCTAACGGGGCCTGCAATGGCTCAGATCGGAAATTGGGATCTTGCCGTGTTCTTCGGCGTCGGGGTCGCCGCTCTGATCGTCATCGGCGCGCCGATCGCGTTTGCGTTCGGAGCAGCGACATTTGCCTACCTTGCGGCAACCGGCGTCGTTCCGCTGAGCATCGAAGTTGCGCGCATCGACGGCGGCATCTCCGATCTGCTTCTGCTCGCCATCCCTCTGTTCATCGTGCTGGGCCTCCTGATCGAACTGACCGGGATGGCCCGGGCCCTGGTGGAACTCCTCGCGAGTTTGTTCGGGCATTTGCGCGGCGGCATGTCGTTCAGTCTGTTCGGAGCGATGTTCCTGGTCTCGGGCATATCCGGCTCGAAGGCCGCCGACATCGCCGCGATCGCGCCGGTGATGGTGCCGGAGATGCAAAAACGTGGATACAAATCCGGGGAGCTCGTCGCTCTTCTGAGTTCGTCCGCCGCCGCGTCCGAAACGATACCCCCGAGCCTCGTCCTGATTGCACTGGGATCGGTCGCCGGAATCTCGATCGCGAAACTGTTTGCCGCCGGCCTCGTACCGGCAGTGATAGCCGGAGTCTTCCTGGTGCTGCTCGCGTACCTGCGCGCGCGGCGAGGCGATACGCAGCTGCCGCCGCGCGTATCTTGGCGCTCGATGAGGAAAGCGTTCGTGAAGGCTCTTCCGGCACTCGTTCTTCCGTTCATGATCCGCGCCACGGTCGTCGGCGGCGTGGCGACGGCGACTGAGGTTGCTACGCTGGGCATCGCCTACGCCATTGTGGCCGGACTGATCTTCTACAGGGACGCCGAATGGCGCCGAATCTTCCGCCTGCTGGTCAGAAGCGCCAGCCTGAGCGGATCGATATTGCTCATTCTCGGCATGGCCACCGCGATGGCTTGGGCGTTGACGCAGTCCGGGTTCTCGCAGGACCTGATTGACGCGGTTTCCGCCATCCCAGGGGGGAAAGTCGGCTTCATTCTCGTCACCATCTTGATCTTTCTGATCCTTGGGAGCGTGATGGAAGGCATGCCCGCACTGGTGTTGCTCGCACCATTGATGATCCCCGCAGCCCAGACCATGGGAATCGACGAGATCCATTACTCCATGGTCATTATCCTCTCGATGGGGGTGGGGCTCTTTGCGCCACCATTTGGCGTCGGCTACTATATGACCTGTGCCATTAGCGGCCTTTCCGTCGACGACGGGATAAGTGCGATCTGGCCTTATCTGGCAGCCCTGCTGGTCGCAATCGTCGTGGTCGGTTTGCTGCCGGGTCTCCCAATGTGAACCGAGGCCATCCGGGCAAGCATCGTGATCAGCGGCTGACCGGCGGTGACTTCATCATTGTCTTGCACATAGTTGTCGGTGACGTAGCCGGAGACCCGGGGGGCCATCGAAACCTGATCGGCCCGCAGATAGGCGTTATCGACGGCGCTGCTCAAATTGCACAGGCCCGAACGCGGTTGAGCGGCGATAGTCGGCGGTCGGCCATAAAAATAGCGAGCCGCTGATCCTCGTATTCAACTACGCCGCTTTGGGAGCTGAATTCCTGTGCGCGATGGTCGTATCCGCGAAAACTAATCGTAAAGGAATCCGACCACCCGCGCGGGCGCAGCCGACGCGCCTTTCAGCCGCAATGGAAAGATCCCGACATCGAAGCCTTGGGCGGGCAGGGCGTCGAGACCTCGAAGCTGTTCGATGTGCCAATAGGGCTTGCGTCGGCCAACGAGGTGACCGGCCCAGAACAGATCGTTGCGACCCTCGCTCTTGCTGCGGCGGATCTGATGGTGGAACGGCAGGTCCCAGCCCCACTGATCGATGCCCATGACGCGGACGCCGTGGTCGATCAGCCATTCGGTCGCGGCGGCGCTGACGCCGGTGCCGAGCTTCCAGTAATCCGGCTGGCCCTGAAATCGATCGCGTCCGGTCCGGATCATGGCGATGGTGCCTGGCGAAAGCTGCACGCCAATCTTGCTGAGAGCATTGGTCAGATCAGCGACCCCGATCTCTTCTCCGTCCTGCTTGTGCGTCATATCGAAAACAATGCCGGGACCGAACATTAGATCGAGCGGCATCTACTCGATTGTCGGCAACGGACGACCCTCGCTGTCGGTCGGGCCATAGTGCCAGGGCGCATCAATATGTGTTGTCGCATGAACGCCGAGGCGGGTGATCGTATCATCGGCCCAACCGTCGAAGTCTCGAGGGAAAAGTCGGAAGGGCAGGCCCAACAGGCGGACCAGCCAGCGCGCCCGCCGATGTCGGTGATGCGTCACCTTCACGCGCATGAAGAACGGGTCGGCGGGGTTTTCGACGATCTCCTTGGAGAGATCGACGATCCGCGAGGGTTGGGTGCGATTCAAAGAAGCCTCGTGATGGTGAAGGTTGCGGACTGCCTGTTGTGATCGGCTGCTAATCGTGCCTCGCTCAACACTCGGGGCACGAAATCGCGTCGAAAATGCAGCGTCATCGGCTGCACTCATCTGCGAGAATGCATTCAGCCCTGCAACTGTTTCTGTCCGATGTCATGCCGGCGTCACTTCGATTGCAATCGTAACGCCCATTTCCGTTTCAGACGTCAAGCTGCAATCTCGCTCCGCAATTTCTTCATCATGGCAAGATGGAGGATGACGTTGATGAATCACTGCGAAAATCCAAAGCGCGAACGCGATCCCAGCTACCAACCTCGATCCGAGCGACGTCGCCGAGGCGACACGGCGAGCACGCAGCGATGCCGTCCCGCAGGCGAGAGCAATGTCGCAAACGCTGTGGCCGCGCTGTCTCGGCTTGATGAAGCAACACTGCTTGCCCTCGGCATTCCCAGCCGCTCTGATATCGAGTGGGCGGTGCGCTACTGCATCGATTGCTGACGTCGTCGGTTCAGTCGATCGGAATTGACTTGCGGGCCGCACGAGTCCGGCCGCGTCGCGGGCGGTCAGGCGTCGCTTTGCCGCCCCAAGCGCGGGCCAAGCCGATGAAGGCCTTCATCGCGGCCGAGGGATTGCGACGCCCCGGGTAGTAGAGACACAAGCCGGCGAAGCGCGGCGTCCAATCCTCGAGCACCCGAACGAGACGTCCGGTCTCGATGTCGGCGACGACGTCCTGTTCCATGAAGAAGCCGATCCCGATCCCCTCCAGCAAAGATCGCCTCGCTGGAGATCGTGCCATGAGCGTCGACCTCGAGCTGCGCGGGCGTCGAGCGCTGGTCGCGGACCACATGATGGTTTTCGTATCGGCTCGCGCCAGCGCCGGCGTTAACAGCGCCCCGTCGCAGGTTCTGCGCGTATTGCAAAATGTAGCACGATCGGCGAGCCGCGACATCGAACCGCAAGATCCAGATCCGAAAACCGCGCGTCGCCTGGAAGCTGGATTGCCCCATATGCCTCGTATCGCCAAGACCTTGTTGACTTTCGCTGCTGCGGCCAGCGGCTCGTGCGCTGCACGATCCGGTGCTGATGGATCTGTGCAGCCGGTGCGCTTTCGACGCGGTACCACCGGCCTTCAGTGTCCTGCGCTCGCAATGATTGCGGGGTCCGGCGGCCCGGCAAGCGGTGTTCCACGTGGCGTCGCGCCTCTCATCGGAGCCTTCAGGGAAGCTTGGTTACGCGCCCGCGCCTACGGCCCCGTCACGGCATTGCGGTTGCCCGCGGGTTACCCGGTCGGCGGCATCGCCGGCGATCAGTTGCGTGTCACCGCACTCAATATTGCCACCGACCACGCCGCGATGGTTGCCGTGCTGATCGTCGCAGGGGTGCTGGCCTGGTCACGCGCCCGGCACGGAAGATTTCATGCCTAGCATCGATCGCTACGACCGACTCCTGCAGCTGGTTTCATCTCTGCTGGCGGAGCTGCTGCGCTCGACCGCGCTCGCGCTGTCGGGCGTTCGGTCAGAATGGCAGGCGCGCGTTCTCCTTGACCGTCTTCATCACGAAAAAGGTTCGAGCCTGCCGGACGCCGGGCAGGGCGATCAGTTTCTGGCCGTGCAGCTTGTTGAAGTCCTCCATGTCCCGGACCCGGATTTTCAGCAGATAGTCGAAATCGCCGGCGACCAGATTGCAGTCGAGCACCTCCTTCATCCGCAGCACCGCCGCTTCGAACGCTGCGAAGCTCTCCGGGGTGGAGCGATCGAGCACCACGCCGACCATGACCAGGGTTCTCAGGCCGACCTTGCCGGGCGCCAGGTCCGCCCGAACGCCAGCGATGTAGCCCTGCTCGAACAGCCGTTGGGTGCGCCGGTGGCAGGTCGCCGGGCTGACGTTGACGCGCACGGCGAGTTCGGCGTTGGTGAGCCGACCGTCGCCTTGCAGCGCGCGCAGAATTTTCGTGTCGATCCGATCGAGCTGGGAGGTGGAAGCTTCTTCCATGATATCGCCCTCAAACGAATGGGAGTGCCCATCAGACGGCATAGAAAGCATGACGAATATCATATCAACCGGCAAAGTCGAGAGCACATTCCGGCTGAAATCAGCTATCCTGCGCAGCCATTGCAGCCGAACAACCGCAGTCGGATCGTTCCGATTTCCATGAGGCCGATTGCGCCGCCGTCTTGGAGCATGACATGAAGCATATTCTTGTTGTGGACGACGACAGCAGGCTCAGGAGCATGTTGGTGGACTATCTGACGCAGCACGCCTTTCGGGCAACGGCGGCGAAGGACAGTCATCAGCTCGGTCAGATTCTGGCCAATGACCCTGCAGATCTCATCATTGTCGACCTGAACCTCGGCCGGGAGGATGGTCTTGAGATCGTCCGGTCCCATTCCACCAAATCCGATGCGCCGATCATCATCATCAGCGGCGATCGGCTGGATGAAGCCGACAAGGTCGTCGGGCTCGAGCTTGGTGCGTCGGACTACATCACCAAGCCGTTCGGGCTGCGCGAATTCGTCGCACGGATCCGCGCGGCGCTTCGCGTCAAGTCGGCAGCCGACGTCAAGTCCGATCGCGGCCTCTATCGCTTCAACGACTGGACGCTGAATACCAAGCGGCGACAACTGATGTCGAGCGCGGCCGGCGAGGTCAAGCTGACCGCCGCCGAGTTCAACCTGCTGGTGGCCTTCCTCACGGCGCCGAAGCAGGTGATGTCGCGCGAGAAATTGCTGGCGGCGAGCCGGGTGCACAACGAAGAGGTGTTCGACCGAAGCATCGATGTTCTCATTCTGCGTCTGCGCCGCAAGCTGGAGCCCGACCCGTCGAACCCGAAGCTGATCGTGACCGAGCGCGGGGCCGGATACATCTTCGATGCCGAGGTTGCGGTCGAGCATCGGCCGCGCGCGAACAGCGGCTGAACGACGATGCCGGCCAAGACTCGATCGGTCGGTTTCCGATGCGCGCTGGCCGGCGCCATGGCGCTTTGCTGGATCCCGATCGACGGATCGGCGACCGAGTTGCGGGAAAGCCGGACGTTCGCACCGCTCGAAGCGGCGCCCGCACTCGACCCCGACAAGGTCGCCTTGGGCAGGACGCTGTTTGCGGATCCGATCCTGTCGAGGTCGCAGACGATTTCGTGCTCATCCTGCCACGATCTTGCGCGTGGCGGAACGGTCGGTCTGTCCAGGGCGATCGCCGACGACGGCAAGGAGCACGGCTTCAATGCCCCCACGGTGTTCAACGTCGCCGCGAACTACCTGCTCGGCTGGCGAGGCAAGCACAAATCGCTCGAGGTGCTGAACGAGAAGGTGCTGCTCGACCCTCGCCTGATGGCTGCCGACTGGAGCTTGCTGGCGGATCGCCTCGAACAAAGCCCGCCCTATGCGGCGTGGTTCCGGCGTGTTTTTGGACGTCCCCCCGACCGCGCCAGTGTGCTTGACGCGCTGGTGGCCTTCCAGCGCTCCCTGGTGACGGCGAACTCGCGCTTCGACCGGCACCTGCGCGGCGATGCGTCGGCGCTGACGCCGGATGAACTCAAAGGGCTGAAGCTGTTCATGAGCTATGGCTGCGCCTCCTGCCACCAGGGCGTCAACCTCGGCGGCAATATGCGGCAGCGGTTCGGGATCTTTGCCGATCCAAGCAGCTCATCGGCGGTGAACGAGGCGGCGTCGAGCACCGCGGGCGCGCAAGCCTCCGACGACGATCTGTTTCGCGTGCCGAGTCTGCGGAATGTCGCGGTCACCGGGCCGTATTTCCACGATGGCCGCGTCGACAGTCTTTCCGAAGCCGTGTCGATCATGGCGCGGCGTCAGCTTGGTCAGACGCTGTCTGGGTCCGACATCGAAGCGATCGTTGCCTTCTTGAACACGCTGACCGGGGAGTACGATGGTCGCAAGCTCGAAAGCCCGGCCGCATCGATCGATCCTTGAGCGGTGGCGGATTGGCCTGCTGGCGCTGGTCGCCCTGGCGCTCGGCGGCGTCGCCCTCGCATATGTCCCGTCGCGGGATGTGCATGACGGAATACTCACGACACTGCGGATGATCGATCTGCGCCATGCCTCGCTGCAACGCGACGTGCTGCAGGCGCGCGCCGGCCTGCTGAGAAATTACGATCCGCTGGTCAGCTCGATCGCCGGCCTCAACGCGTCGGCGGACAGCCTTCGAATGCTGCTCAGCGCCGGCCGTCGGGATGGCCTGTCAGGCTTTGACGACGAGCTCCTTGCGATCACCCGTTCGATCGCGTCCGACGAGCGTCTCGTCGATCAGTTCAAGACCAGCAATTCGCTGCTTCAGAATTCGCTGGAGATCTTCAATCAGCTTCTCAGCCAGCGCTATCAGGATCCGTATTTCGAGGGGCCGCCCCCGAACCAGCGGTCGGGCCATCTCGGCAATCTCATGATGCGGTTCGCAGCCAATCCCTCGGTCGATCTCGAGCTGCAGATCACAGCGGAGCTGGACCGCCTGAGGATCCAGGCGGGAACCGATCAGGATCATGTTCGCGGGCTCGCCGCGCACGCGATGATGATCCTCAAGACGCTGCCGCTGGTGGACCAGTCGACGCTGGCGATCCAGGGCTCCGGAACGCTGAACACCGCCGACCATCTCCGCAAGCGCTACCTCGATGCGTATGAGGGGATGACGGTGCAATCGACGCGACATCGCGTGGTGCTCGGCGCGGTCTCGCTCGCCATGTTCGGCTTCGTCGCGGCGCTTGTTCATCGCCGCCGGGAAGACGATCGGAAACTGGCTCTGAAGCTGCAGTTTGATCGCACGCTCGACGACATCAGACGACGTTTCGCCGACGAGTCCACGACGATCGACGCCGCTGTCGACGATGCGTTGAAGCGACTTGCGGGCTTCTTCGAAGGTCCGAAAGGGAGATTCACGATCTTCAACGCGGAGAATGGCAATATCGAACACGATTTCGGAGCGACACACGACGGGACGTCGGATGGCGCCGTTGCCGACGCCCGGGACAGGATACGCGTGGATGGCCTGACCGCGGTCGCCGCGCAGTCGTCGAAGAGCAGTGATGTTGTGATCGCCCAACGCGGAGACGCTGTCGCCGCAGCCGTGACCGTCCGCCTTGAGGTCCAGAGCGCAGCATTGCTGCAGCTAATTGTTAGCCGGCGCTTCGCTGATCGCGGCGCTGAAATGTCCAGCCTGCTGGAACAGTCCGCGGAGTGTCTCGTCGGCTGCGTCAGATTGGTTCAGGACCGCGAGGAGAAAGCTGCGCTGCACGCCAGGCTGGAGCACTCACAGCGGCTGGAGGCCGTCGGCACGCTGGCCGGGGGCATCGCCCACGAGTTCAATAATATTCTGCTCGCGATGATGGGGTACAGCGAGATGGCGCTCGACGCGAGCCCCGGTAAATCCAACGCGGCGCGATACATCCAGGAGACCATTCACAGCGGCCAGCGGGCCAAGCTGGTGATCGATCAGATTCTGGCGTTCAGCCGGAAAGGCGAGCGGAGCAGCAAGCCGTTCGACATCCGTGAAGCGGTGCGCGACGTGCTTCCGCTGTTGACCGTTTCGCTGCCCGACCACGTCGCCCTTGAGGTCGACCTGCCGCGGCGGCACCTGACGGTGACCGGCAATCCGATCGAAGTTCAGCAGATCATCATGAACATCTGCAGGAATGCGGCCCAAGCCTGTCGCGATGCGGGGTGGATCACAATCACCCTGTCAGCAGTCGAATTGGCAGCCGCAACGCGTCTTTCGCACGGCAGCGCTCCGCCTGGCAGCTATGCTGTCCTTCAGGTCTCCGATACCGGCGACGGCATCGATCCAAGCGCATTGCCGCATATTTTCGAGCCGTTCTTCACCACGCGATCCGAGGGAGGAGGCACCGGGCTGGGGTTGGCCGCGGTGCATGGCGCGATCGTTGGAATGGCAGGTCATGTCAATGTTCAGAGTTGCGTCGGCGCCGGAACGCGCTTCGACCTCTACTTTCCCATCACCCATAGCCCCTCGGTGTCGATCCGCGACTTCACGGCCGACCAGTCCGTCGCGAAGGGAGCCGGGCAGACGGTCGTGATAGCGGAGCCGGATGACGCGGCGCGGATGATGTATGAAGAGAAAACGGCGGCGCTGGGTTATGAGCCGATCGGCTTTTCGACACTGAACGATGTCGATGGCTGGATCGCAAAACGCGGTCACGCCGCTGATCTGGTGATTCTCGACATAGGGTTGTGGCCTGATCAGCCTAATCCAGCGAACATCAAGCGGCATTTCGGCCCGATCCCGGTCCTGCTGATCGGAGCCTCTCCGCCATCGACGCTCGTGGAGAATGGATCGGTCAAGCAGGTGCAATTCCTTCGCGAGCCGGTGACCACGACCCGCCTGGCGTGGGCGATTTCCACGGCGTTGGCCGGAGCAGAAACGATCGGTCCGGCGCGCCCGCTGTCGCTAGGCCTGGATTAGCCGAAGAGTATCGCTCCGCGCACAGCCGTGAGCCGAAGGCGACTGACCCGATAGCTGTAGCGAAAATCGCCAGGGATGAAATGCCGTCGTATGTCGGGCACGCGCCGTTCTGGCATCTCGCGGCCGAGTACAATCACTACCTCGCGCGCTTCATCGACGACGTCGAACGGATGCGGGTCTGACCTGCGTCGCATGCGCCGTCCCACGTTTCCGGCGGCGATGATGGGTCGCGCGCCAGTTCCAAGACCGATGCGTTGCGCTCCATCTTTCATTTGTAACGCTTGGCGCCGCCGCTGCAACACCCCCGACATCCGCATTCGAGATGGTCTGTCTTGCGGATGGCCCGAAAACGATGCCGGCGATCCGATCGCATCGGACCGTCAGACGCTGCCAATTCACTCAATCGAAGCCGCCAGACCGGCGTCAATCAAGGATAAAGAGATGACACAGGATACGCAGGACAGGGATCACGCCCGGGCTGTGGCGGAAAACCAGAGCCGGCTCGGTCGGCGGTTGGCGGACGGCTTCGATTTCATCGTGTGCGGCGCCGGCTCGGCGGGCTGCGTGGTCGCGGCGCGGCTGGCCGAGAAGCCCGAGGCGAGAGTGCTGCTGTTGGAAGCGGGCGGCGGCGAGATGTCGCCGCGGCTCGTCGAGCCTGCGATGTGGCCGCTAAATCTCGGCACCGAGCGCGACTGGGCGTTCGAGAGCCAGCCCAGTCCGACCCTGAATGGGCGTCGTCTTCCGCTCAACATGGGGAAGGGGCTCGGCGGCGGATCGAGTATCAACGTCATGGTCTGGGCGCGCGGTCATCGCTCGGACTGGGACTATTTCGCCGCGGAGGCGGGCGATGCGTGCTGGGGCTACGAGGCCGTGCTCGACACCTATCGCCGTATCGAGAACTGGCAAGGCCATCCCGATCCGCGCCGGCGCGGGTCGGGCGGTCCGGTGCATGTCGAACAGCCGGCGCAACCGAGGCCGGTCGCCAGCGCGATGGTCGAGGCCGCGAACATGATCGGCCTTCCGCGTTTCGACAGTCCGAACGGCGAGATGATGGAAGCCGCCGGCGGCGTGGCGATCGCGGACCTGCGGATCAAGAACGGCAAGCGGCAGTCCGTCCATCAGTCCTACACCTATCCGCGGATGCACCAGCCGAACCTGACGGTGCTGACCGACGCGACCGTCTGCCGCCTCGTCCTGGACGGCAACAAGGCGGTCGGGGTGCAAGCCTTGGTCGGCGATCGGTTGATGACGTTCGATGCGCGCTGCGAGGTGGTGCTGTCGCTGGGCGCCGTCAACACGCCGAAAGTGCTGATGCAATCCGGCATCGGCCCTGAGGATGAGCTACGCGCTCATGGCATCGACGTGGTGCAGCATCTGCCGGGCGTCGGCCAAAACCACCAGGACCACGTCGCGTTCGGCTGCACCTGGGAGTATCTGCGGCCGCAGGAGGTCGGCAGCGGTGGGTGCGAGGCGAAATTGTACTGGAAGAGCGATGCCCGGCTGGACGCGCCCGACATCCTGCAGTGCCAGCTCGGCTTCGCCGTTCCGTCGCCGGCCGAGGTGGGGATCGCGCCACCCGAGCATGGCTGGACGATGTTTGCCGGGCTGGCTCAACCGAAAAGCCGCGGGCGGCTTCGGCTCTCCGGTCCCGATGTCGGCGACGCCATGCTGATCGAGCCCAACGCGCTCAGCGCGCCCGAGGACATGGCGGCCGCGCGCGCGACCATCGCGCTCTGTCGCGAGATCGGCAATCATCCGGCGTTCGGCCGGCTGGTGCAGCGCGAGGTCGTGCCGCAGCAGGGCGACCGCGGAGCATTGGACCAGTTCATCAGGAACTCGGCGGTGACTTACTGGCATCAATGCGGCACGGCCAAGATGGGCCGCGACGCGATGGCTGTGGTCGACCGCAGGCTCCGGGTCTACGGAATTGAGAATCTCAGGATCGCGGATTCGTCCATCATGCCGCGGATCACTTCGGGCAACACGATGGCTCCCTGCGTCGTCATCGGCGAACGCGCCGCCGACATGATCTGCGCCGCGCATGACAACTCATTCGATGCCGTCGAGCCAATCAGCGTTTAGTGGCGGACGTCCAACAATTTGTTGCGGACGGCATTCGGGATTGCCGTCCGCTGGTTGCGTACGAAGCCGATCAGCCGACCCGCCGCCGGCGTCAAACAATCACTGCCCCGGGATGCCGGGGGCAGCTGCTCAATCCGCGGCTGCCTTGGAGGCTTTCTCGATCAGATCCGCGACGGCCTGCGGCTGCGACATGAAGACCGCATGGCTGCTCTTGACCTCGACCGTCGTGCTGGCGGCGCGCTTGGCCATGGTGCGCATCAAGTCCGGGTTGATCGCGCGATCGGCGGTCGCGATGAGCGCCCAGCTTTTCTTGGTCTTCCACGCCGGTTGCTTGATCCTGGTCTCGAAAGCCACCTTGGACGGCAGGACCTGGGAGTTCGCCATGAACCGGGCGTCCGCCGCGGGGAGGTCGGCGGCAAAGTCCGCGGCATAGACCTTCGGATCGAGGTAGAGGAACTCGTCGGACGTCGGCTTGATGCCCGTCGTCGCGGCAGGCGTCCGGCCGGCGAGCTCGAGCAGGTTCTCGCCGGCGTCCGGCTGGAAGGCGGCGACATAGACCAGGCTGGCGACGTTGTCGGCATTACCGGCCTCGGTGATGATCATCCCGCCATAGCTGTGGCCGACGAGCACCGACGGGCCATCCTGCAGATCGAGCATTCGCTTCGCGGCGCTCACGTCGGCTTCGAGCGTGGTCATCGGAGGCTGCACGATGGAGACGTTGAGGCCCTTGGCAATGAGCAAGTCGTGCACCTTGCGCCAACCCGACCCGTCGGCGAGCGCGCCATGAACGATGACGACGTTTTTGACCGGCTCGGCGGCGCGGGCTGGCACGGCGGCCGCAAGGGCGAACAGCATGGTGCTGGCGAGGGCCAGCGAGCGACGTGTGAGTCCCATGATACGTTTCCTTCTGTTTGCGTTGGGTCGAACTCGGGTTAGGTCGATGTGGCGGCGTCTGTCCGCAAGGGAGTGACGCTTCTCGTTGTTGCGATGCCGCGCCGACATGGCGCGGCATTCGAGCCAAAGCCATCCCCTGACCGGGCTGTCGCCAGACCGGCGGCAGCGTGTTGGGAAGGTGGATGGGAGGCGGTGGTCGGCTCAGCCGTCCTTGTAATAGTAGCTGTAGCCGTTGATCGCCGGGGCACCGCCGAGGTGCGCGTAGAGAACCCGGGAGCCCTCCGGAAAGAAGCCCTCGCGCGTCAGTGCTATCAAGCCCTGCATCGATTTTCCCTCGTAGACCGGATCGGTGATCATCGCTTCGGTCCGGGCGGCGAGCCGGATCGCCTCGTTGGTCGCGTCGGACGGAACGCCATAGGCGGGATAAGCGTAGTCCGGATTGATGACAATCTCGTCGTCGCGCACGGCGCGGCGCAATCCGACCAGGGCGGCGGTGTGGTCGACGATGCCGCGCACCTGCGCCCTGGTCCGCTCGATGGTGCCGGAGGCGTCGATGCCGATGACCCGATCTGCCCGGCCCTGGTCGGCAAAGCCGACGATCATGCCGGCCTGGGTCGAGCCGGTGACGACACAGCTGACGATGTAGTCGAAACTGAAGCCGAGCGCGTGTTCCTGTCCGGCGACTTCTTCCGCGAAGCCGACATATCCAAGGCCGCCATATTTGTGCATCGAGGCGCCAGCCGGGATCGGGTAGGGCTTTCCGCCGGCATTGGTGACCGACATGATCGCTTCTTCCCAGCTGCTGCGGATGCCAATGTCGAAGCCGGCGTCGACCAGCCGGCTATCCGCACCCATCAGACGGGTCATCAGGATGTTGCCGACGCGATCATAGACGGCGTCATGGTGCGGCACCCAATTCTCCTGGATCACCACGCATTTCATGCCGATCTTCGCCGCGGTCGCCGCGACCATGCGGGTATGGTTCGATTGGACGCCGCCGATCGAGACGAGTGTGTCGGCGCCCGAGGCGATCGCGTCCGGCACAATGTATTCAAGCTTCCTGAGCTTGTTGCCGCCCATGGCGAGACCCGAATTGCAGTCGTCGCGCTTGGCGTAGATCTCGACCTTTCCGCCGAGGGCCGCCGACAGCCGCGGCAGACGCTCGATCGGCGTCGGGCCGAAAGTCAGGGAGTAGCGTTCGAACTTCTGCAACAGCGACAACGGCCTTCCTCCGGCATCGTTCGATGGGCGGAGGATAGGATATTAGCTCCGAAATGTGCTCTCTAATGCGTGCTATTTGATATCGAAGCGTCTCGTCTGCGGGCGATCGCTTCGTCGCCGCATCCCAGCGTCTCGTCGAAATTGGAAGAATCTTTCACGGGTTTACTGGACAGGCCCTACGGCGGCATCGTAGCGGGCGCTACAACATACCGGAACAATGGCGAACCCGCGGGAGGAGGCCAGTCTGCAAATGGCAACGGTAGTTACCAGGGCAAAGTTTTGGAGCGCGGCGGTCTACGCCGCCGGTTTGCTCGAAGCTGGCGGTTCCTGCTCTCAGATCTCGATGGCTTGCCCGCGACGGATTCGTGCGGCTTCGTCGCCGTCTTCATCGAGGATAAGGGGATCATTTGTCGACGCCCAAACGTCGTTGATTGTCAAACGTTGTCCCGATTCCTCAACGAATTCGAGCCAAGCGTAACGATAGCCAGCAGGCAGCATTTGGTGTTGGCCATAAGAGGCGATATGGCCCCTGATCTGTACGAGTTTCATGATTCTGCCGCACGTATGTTCCTGGATGGGAACCAGATTGCTATACGGATGAAGTTCAGCGGAACAGAATAGTTAAACTGGTTGCTATCTCCTAGCTATGCCGATCCCGTGCCCGTAGCCGCCGCCCCGCCGCTTTTCATTTGCTGGGTCCCGAATTTTCCGGGGCTGTAGAGGACGCGCCCAAGGCCGCATTTGCGCATAACCGGGCCGCGGCCCTCGACCACTATCAGAACTGACTTTGCCGTGTTCACATCGGCGTCGCGGTGCCGCGCTTTCGGCAGCCCATAGATGCCGGCAGCCCGTAGATGCCGGCGGGCCATAGATGCCGGCGGGCGTCGTCGAGCGTCACCAGATTGCGGCCGTCCGGCAGGACGATAGGGACATGGGAACTCTTACAACCAACGCCACGCAACTCCGCGACAGAACGCGACTCAAGCGGCGCGGCGTCAATTCCTTCGGAGAACGAACGGCCGGGGCCGGCCGACCTTTCCCGGCATTCATTCCTAGGGGCCGTGTTCGCTCTGAGAAATTGGCGTGCCTCCGCCGAGGAGGGGTAAACGGCGCTAGGGCAATGCTGGGTCAAAGCACGCCGATCAGCTATTTGCCACCAATTTCAATACCTTAGTATATGGATCTGGCGGAAGGGGTGGGATTCGAACCCACGGTACCCTTGCGGGCACGCCGGTTTTCAAGACCGGTGTTTAACATTGATTAAATTGAAGTTTTTCGCGTTACTTCATGCTTGTTGCAGCATTGTTGCAGATTGGAACGGAAAACGCCATGTCGAGCTTGATTAGGCGCGGAGCAAAGTGGACCGCGACGGCGCGTCTGGCGGACACTTTTCAGGGGCCACTGCCTCAAAATCCATCAGCAAAACGTTCGCAAAGAAGGATGCCGGGAAGCTCTGCTGAGTGCGACAGAGAGGGCCATGAAGCCGGGCAGATGGCGTTATCCTCGGCTCGAGCCCAAATCCTCTCGGTCGTTTGGTTGGCTCCAGGAGCGCTGCGGAGGCACTGGATGCGTATCGGATCAGGGTCCGAGAATGGCGTCGCAGGAGGCTGCAATGCTCCAGATGTTAGGCCGGGAGGACTTCCCCCAAAAACGCATCCGGGACCTGATCGTTTCCGATTTCGCCGACTTCCGCGATGCGCGCGACGGGGATGGCATCTCGGCGGTCTACGAGTGGATGATCCACCAAAGAGAACGTTTATATAGCTATTCCGACAACTTCGCTTTGGAAGCGCCAACAAGGCGTGCCGCAGCCCACGGGGAACGTGAACGGC
Organism: Rhodopseudomonas rhenobacensis; assembly: GCF_014203125.1. Classification (GTDB taxonomy): domain Bacteria; phylum Pseudomonadota; class Alphaproteobacteria; order Rhizobiales; family Xanthobacteraceae; genus Rhodopseudomonas_A; species Rhodopseudomonas_A rhenobacensis. The sequence continues at coordinate 20,079 of NZ_JACHIH010000017.1, read as the reverse complement.
GGCTCTTCGAGGGCGAGGAAGATGCCATTACGCGGGCAATTGAAAAGCCTTCTGTCTATCCGATCCATCGGCAATGGCGCGCTGCAAGGTCTCGGTGGTCACCCCGGTCATCGCACCGACGAGCGGCCAGATAGTGCTGGACGCCAAGGCGCTGCACGGCAACCCGTTTGATGGCCACACGCTCGGTCCGATAATTGCCGATCTGCAGGACCTGACTGGCGTAGAGATCCAGCGCATCCATGTCGACAAGGGCTATCGCGGCCACGATCATCCCAACCGCTTCAAGGTCTGGCCGCAACATCAACGAAAACGGTGATACCTTCCTCCGGGTCTGTTACACCGAATTCGTCTGCTCAATTGCAGAGAGATCGCCAGCGGAAATTCGCCTTCCCACTCAAGAATCCGATGTTTGAAACAGAACCGCTCAAGAGTTTCGGAAGCCATCCGACCTGAATCAGGTTGATGTATCTCACCTGGCAGCACCAAAAGTCCTCTGTGCCGAATTCAGGCTGCAACCAAAATGGTTTCAAAACCACTTGGATGCGCTCTGTGGAAGTGCATAAAGCAATCCCTTGCTTTCTCCGAAGTACAACTTCCACATGGCGCCGCTTTCGAAGTCCGCACGACACCAATAGTTCAACTTGGTAAGTCGTCTTAGTTGGAAGAACGCGTGCTCCGTTCGCTCCATTGCCGAGTAGCGTGAGTCAGTTGGGGCGCGCCGGTCGGGACGGCAACCGCTCCCTCGAAGGGATCTAAAAATTGGTTGACCGAAATGAGATAGAGGCTGCTTGTCCCTTTGAAAACAATCCAGCGTGCAGCACCTTTCCTGGCGGATGTGAACGATGAAATGCAGATCTATGCATTCGGACGTACGGCATATGCGGCACTGGTTCGCATCGTCTCAGCTCCTGCACCTGCAAGAATGCAACTATTTGGGGTTTCAATCCAATGCCGCCGTGCCGTCGCAGTTAGCATGAGCAGCGGTACGGATTTGTGGCAGTTGAGCCCTAGGCGCTTGGCAACTCAACAGTTGTTCGAGATCAAACAGCACGGCATCGGCAACGCCTTGGTAGTATAGATGACAGTGCAAAGTCCCTGCCGCCGCGAAACTGCCGTGTTCCGCTAGCTTGTTGGCCGGCGCACCGCCCAAACATAGGTCAAAGTATTCGCATGTATTTCGGCACGTGTGGATCCCGACTTCGATGTCGGTCCACATTTTGCGGAGGGCCTCGCCAGCCAAGAGCGAGTTCAAGTCATCCTCGGGCAATCGACCAATCGACATGTCGCCGTATGTCTCGTTGTGCAAACCTGCGAGTTCGGGTGAGAAGGTGAAGACAGCGCCGCGCGACGATACCGAAAGAAATCCGAATGCTTCATTTTGGGGATTGTGCGAGAGGAGACCAAAAGCGGGGTGGCGAAGCGCACCGAGCAGCTCTTCACGCTCTCGGATGACGAGTGGAGGGTTCGCTGCTTGGGCAAGCCCAAAGAACCGTGCAAAAAATTTGTCAAGTCGGTTGCGTGTCCCGCTCGCTTGCAGGGACGAGGTCTTGTTGGCTCCTTCGATTTCCTCGATATTGAATCCCACATCTCGAATTCCATGGCTCACAAAAAAATCCGCCAACTCATCGGCGGCGTCCAGTGTCTGCTGGCCAATGACGCAGATGACATGGAACGGCACATTCTTCCGCTGCAGCAATTGGATGCCTTCGACCACGCGTGCGTGCGTCGCTTTTCCTGATCGTGTCCGCCGCCTGGCGTCATGGAGACGCGCCGGGCCGTCGATGCTCACCCCGACCCGGATCGAGTTCTCGAGGAAAAAGTCGCACCATTCATCGTTGATCAACGTCGCATTTGTTTGCATGGCATGCGCCAGCACCGTTCCTTGTGGGGCGCCGCGGGATGCCGCTGCGAAAGCGTGCCGATACCATGACACCGGCAGAACGAGCGGTTCTGCACCATGCCAGACGACGGTAAAGTCTTGTGCAGCAAGTTCGTGCTGAAACACCAGTCGGACTGCGGCCTCGACAATATCAAAGGACATGCGATGCCGATCGTTGCGATCGGGGAGATAGCAATAGCCGCAATCGATGTTACAAAACGGCGTCGGCTGAAGAATGAGAAGACGGGTTCGCCCTCGATAATCCGCGGCCGTCACCTGTTCCTCCAGTTTCCGAAATTTGGAAAATTGGGAAACTGAGCGATGCGCTGTTCTGTCATGTCTGGACCGTTGGTTGTCTGCCGGTCCGCGAGATCAGAAAGATAGGCGTCGCGGATCGAGAAAAGCCGGTGGATCGGCTTCGTCGGTTCGCCTGACCGGGAGCCGGAGGCAATCGGAAGCGCCAGCATTCCGGCTATCGCGACAGTGGAAGCCGTCGACATCAGATATCGTCGCCGCGTATCGCTCATGGACCAAGACCTCATGGGGATGGCCAACCTGGAACCTTGTAGTCGTCGCATCTTTTGTCGTTCAGCGTCATGACTTGGCAGGCGTTCGAATAGGGAATCTTCTCGAAGATAGCCTGATCAACATCGCGCCAGCGATGTTCGAATAGAGGCATGATCGAACTCGACCCGACAGAATAGCGCCAGGACTGGCCATTGGCATCTCGCACCCAAAGATAGCCGCCAGCGATGGTGGCCCCGATCACGCGAGATGACCTGTGGGAAATCGTCGTCCGCAAAGGGGTGCCGGTGCTATCGGGCGGGTCGAACACGATCTGCAGTTCCGTAACGCATTGTGCGCTCCCTTTGCATCCGGGCGAATCTGTTCTTTCATCGAATTCAGCTTGCAAACGGTGATTGCGACCCTCGATCGTGAAAGAGCCCATATTGCAGTTCATGCGCGTCTGAGGTCTTCCGATCTGGTCAGGTCGCTCAACCAGAACGAACGCACAACTCGATGGTTCAGCCGGCCATTTGTCGTCCACAGAATCTGGATTTAGTGTGCCTCCCGCCGTCCAAACGATGGCGGTCTGCTGCGATTTCAGCGGAAGCAGGAAGCCGACCCTGTCACCGGCATGAAACGACTTTATTGGTTGCGTGTTGTTATGAACGCTTGATATCAGGTCGGCGTAACCTGGGTTCGCCGATGCTTGCAAAGCTTCATAGCTCTGCCATGTCGTGGGACGACGATGAGGATTGGTTTCGGCATGCCATTTTTGATCCTGCGCCGCCATGCGCGGTGCCGTTCTAATCCACATGATCCGTTGAATCAGCGGCGGGGAGCGATTTTGCTCCTCGGGCAATGGCGGCCACATTAGTAGCCAGTTCGCGTCGTGCGATAGACACAAAAGTGATCCCGCGGGCAATGGCTGGCCCGTGAAATTCGACGACTCGATTGGGAAGATGTCTCCTCCAGACGTGCGCCACACCGGGAATGTCTGAATGGTCGGAACACCATTCGCCAGTTCGACACGTTTCAACTGGATCCCGAGATCGCGCTGGGTGAAAAGGTCGCGCGGGTGCTCAGGGTCGACGATTGCGCATTCACTGGGCGAAGGAGCGAGCGCAGCGAGTTCCGCGTTGATTGGGGAAGCGGCTGTTCCGTTCGGAACAACGCGGACGGAGACGTCCGACAAGACCGCTCTCGCTCCTTGCTCGAGCGAACGCATTGAATTGTGCAGCACGATCGTCGCCTCGTCGGAGAGCGCTTTGTTGCCAAGGGCCGGCTCCATCGCCAATGCAACGTAGGTTTCCCGATCCTTTCCGGGATAGCGCGGGCTGCTAGCGTCCGGTGGGGATGTCGCCTCGTTCTGCAGGCGAAAGAAACGGAACTGACCGGCGAGTTGTTCCTGCTCGGTCGTCTTCATATGTTGCAAGTACATCCAGCCAACGAGTACTGCTGCAGCAGCGAGCAATGCGGCGAGGATATTCCTCGGACGATAACGTGCTCCGTCACGAAATCGGATTGCATTGTTGATGGTCGTGCGGATCGCCGTGAGACGATTCGTCAGGCTCGATTGTCGCTGCTGCGATTCAGGAGAATTGCTTTGCTTTTCGAGGATCGTTGTCGCCCATTGATCGCTAAAGGTCCGATTGTTGCCAACAACGTCCATCAGGTCCTTGCTGGTTTCGTCACCGACGATTTGATCTGCCTTTGAGAGGTTCTGGACGAGGATCCAGTCTGTGACGCTGTCGATCCAGCCGGCGAACGCTCCTTTGTCGCCGACAGTCGCCTTGCGTTGAAGCTGCTGGTCGACGCCGATGAGCCTGGCAGCGCGGCGCTGGGCATCGAGCAGCCAGCCCGTGTATCGTTTCCAGCCACGAATGAGGGCTTCATGGTTGACGTCGTAAGCCCGCGAGACATTGACCAAGGTCGCGCGTCGAAACACGTCGATGGCAGCTTGCAGAGCTCTCCCGCACTCGATCTGCTTTGCCTGTGTTTCCCGCTCGTAAACGCCTGATGCTGCCAGCATTTGGTCGAGCGTCGCGAAGTCGCGCACGACGTTGCCGCGGTCGTCAAGTTGCGCAAGGCAGGAGAAGGCGACGCGCAGAAGTCGCTCGATCGTATCCGATGTCAATTTGGATTGGTTGGTGCCGACCTTGATGGCCTCCTGCAGCACCCAATCGGCCCGGGCATTGAGTGTGCCGATCAATGCCCCTTCTGCGTCATCCCATCCCGCCAAAGAATCGAGATCGCGCAAGTCGATCTCGAGCGGCCCGTTTCCCGTGGTAGCGCGCCAGCGCGTGACGGCATTGTCCCAGACCAGCGGAAGCATATGTTGCATCAGCGGCAATTGATCCGCAGGATGGCTCAACCGGTCCCGCGCTTCGTCGAAGATGCGATGGAGCTTGCTCAACGCCCGGCGGGTGTACGGGCCGGTCTCGGGGGCGCCGGCGTCGAGTTCCCAGGATTTCATCAACCGTCGTGCCGGTCCCACGATCGCATGTTCGACGTCTTTGCCGCCGATCAGGTCGACAAGGTACAATGATCTGTTGACCACATCGGCTAACCCGGGCACCTCAGCACAGCGGTGCAATTCCTCGCTGCGCATCGTGACGACAATGAACAGGTGGAACGGTTTGTAGGTGTGGGCGCTGTTGATCAGCGACATCAGCGTGTCGTGACCCGCTGAGGCGACTTTGGGCTTGAAGACTTCCTCGAACTGGTCGATCAGGATCAGCAGGTTCGGGGCGGCAGATACCATGCCCCCGGACAAGGCACGGTCGAACTCCTGAAGCGTCTCGTCGACGAAGTCGAACAGCGCGCCGACATCGATGACATCGCCTTCGAATAGTTTTTCGCGAAGCCGCTTCCGATAGCCGTCAGTAATCACCTCGGGACTGGCGTCTGGATCGCATTGAAGTCCGAACGCCGAATTGAGGGCGGCAATGCGCTGCACCCACGCGGCGCGGGGCGATTCGATCTCGTTGGATTGTTCGATGACAGTCGGCCGAGGGGTCAAAACCGGTGCGACGATCTGATTGAACAGCGCCTCGAACAATTCGGTGACCGGATCGGTCTTCGGACGAAATTCAACGACATACCATGCGCCTGCACGCCCGGCGATCGGGGCCGTGCTGTTGAGTTGCGGGATCAGTCCGGCGCGAACCAGGGAAGACTTGCCTGAACCCGATCCACCGAGAACGACGATGACATTGTGGTCAGTCAGCCGGTCTCTCAACTCCTTGATCTGGGTGCCGCGTCCATAAAATAGATCTGCTTCGTCGGGCTGGAAGCTGCGGAGGCCAGGGTAGGGCGATACACCGCGGTAGCTGGACGAGGATCCGTGGATGGTGTGATCGTTCGGCGATGCCGATTTGGCGCGAGCCGCGTCCCATTCAGCGAAGAATGCAGCTCGCGTATCGACGTGAAACTGTTCGTTCATCTTGCGAACTCACATCCGAAGTTTTGTGGCATAGTCTCGCAGCCGTTCGAGATTTGCCGCGTCCGGAACGAGGCTGCCATCGTCGGCCTTCTTGATGCGCAGCAACTGCCATTTGTTGACTCGGGAGTTGCTGCTGAATTCGAGCGTTGGGAAGAGCCGCCAATTCCGGAACAGCACAGCGACGCGCATCAGCGGCGCGTTGCCGGCGTGGTTCCGCGAGAGGCTGTCTTCGATCTGGCTATCGATGACGCGAAAATGCCCCAGCGTGTCGTCTTGATCGTCGACCTTCGTTCGCATGTCGTGCACCGCAATCACCGTTAGCTTGTTCGGCTCCTTCCCGATAGAATTGATCACCTCCTGCATCTGCTCATAACCGAACGGCGCGGAGTCCGGCATGATTGGGGGCTCACCGGCGCCGATCGCCGCGCGCAGACTCTCTTCGACAGCGAGGCGCCGGCACGAATTCTCCGTGTCGCCCTTGTTGGCGGGATCTTCGTACAGCACGATGGCCTTGCTGGTGGGTACGTCGATGCCGAGTTGCTGGGCGAGCCATTGGGCGAATTCGGCTGGCCGATCGGTGTTCGAGAACAGCAGCGGGCCGTCAAGAGCGGGTGTCCAATCGGGACCACTCGGCCGCCAAAGCACCTTGGGCCGATCGGTCACAGCGCGGACCTTGTCGCCCTCGTCGTCGAACTGGAAACCAAATGAGACATTCAGTTCGCTGGACAGTCGGCCGAGCAGGTTGCTGGCACTTGCGGCCTTCGTATCGACGATGGTGCGGACGAACAGCGGTTGGCTCTTGAGAAGATCCAGCGGCTTAATGCCCTTGCGCCAACCGTCTTTCCAGTGATCGTAAGGTAACTTGAGCGCCGATAACTCCTTGATCAACTCGGCGGTCGCAGCCACGGCGTCGTCGGCGGACGGATTCCTCGGCTCGCCCAGGACGATGATCGAGTTCGCCGCTCGTGGCGGATTCCGGTCAACTTTGATCCCTGGTGGGTCTTGCACTTTCTCTCCCAAATCCGGCGACGGCAGTTTGCCGACCGGTTCGGGCTTCCATGGATCGTCAAAGTAGCCTCGCAGCTTCTCGCCCAGGTTGACGATTTCCGGTGCGATATAGTCCGAGAGGTCTGTTCCGCTGGCGATCGGTTTGCGTCCTGTGTCGTCGAAAAAGCCCGATACGATCACGCGTTCGGTATCAAGCGTCCTGATTTCCGCCATTTTACGGTGAAGCCAATCCCGACCGTCCCTATCGAGCGCGACCGCCAGCATCGTCCGACGAGGTTCCACCTCCACTGCGCTGCCCCGTAAGGATTTTAACCCGCGGAGAAGTTCCGCAACGGTTTGCGGGTTGTCGGTGTATCGCCTCGAAATGAATGCGACGAAGATGTTCGCATCCTCAATATCTCTGAAAATGCTCGGAGCGTTGTCCTTGGATTGGGTAATACGAGCGAGGGTGCTGATGCTATCGCAAGGTTGAAGCGCCCCGACCAAATGTCTTTGAAAATGCTGTACCCACGCGTTGTCTGTTCCCAAGCAACTGAACACGACGGTCAGCGAGCGAGGGTCTCGTTCCAGCCAGTGTTGTACCGAAAGGATGTCATCGCGGACGTCGTTTCTGACGTCTGGCTCGGCGGCGACAGCTTCGCACAGCTTGATCAGCCACCCTTCCTCGGTGGCGACGTCGATCAGGCTGGAGACTCGCGCCTCGAAATCGGCTCCAGTGGCAATGCGCGTCGTGGGTAGATTATTGTATTTCAACAATTGGATCAGTGTGAAGTCGGAAAACCCTGTGACAAGAGCTGTCTGAAGAAGTCTCCGGCGCTTTCCGTCCAGCTTGAACTGAGGCATTCCGGCTCCTCCGTCGTCAAAATGCTTTCATCGCAATCAAACTACGTATCGAACGATCTCTTTGATCGGCCGATGCCACGACACAAATTAGCGAGTGCGCCAGAAATGCTGCCATCAAAATGGTGGCGGCGCAGAAATTATCTCGGCAAAATATCTTGCCAACCTACGAATATAGCGCAATCATTGATGGTAGCTAGCATTTTTTTTAACCTTGCGTTGCGGCACAAGAAGTTTTGATTTCCGCAGTCAGCATCCAATTGCAGGCAGCCCCATGCCTTTGACCGGAACACAGTCGAAATTGTTGACCGGGTCGCAATTCAAGTCCTTACACCAAGCTCTGGTCGATGCCTTCGATCGCGTGACATTGGCCATGATGTTGAAGTTCGAGTTGGACAAGCAGCTTTCGCGCATTGCCGGGCCCGATGATATCGACGCTGTCGTCTTTAAACTGATTGAGAAATCCGAGATGCAAGGCTGGACCCTCGATCTGGTTCGTGCGGCGCGGACGACGAATCCTGGCAATCCCAAACTATTCGAGGTGGCTCAGTCGCTGTCAGTGACCAGCGCGCGCGATTTGCCGGTAGCGGTAGCTGCAATGGAGCTCGAAAAAATCGTGCGCCCAGGAGTTCCCTTTCAGGATCCTGCCGCATTGCGGTCCCGGCTCGGACGGATCGAACTTCAGGTGTGCTCGATTGAAATCGACGGCATCGGATTTGGGTCCGGCGTGCTGGTTGGGCCGGACTACATCCTGACCAACCAACACGTCATCGCAAATGCGTCTGCGACGAGCACACTGGCGTGCCGGTTTGACTTTGCCGCCTCGGCAGACGGAAAGGTCATAAGCCAAGGCGTGGCGGTTCCGGCTCGGCTTGAGCCGGTCGATTCGAGCCCGCCAAGTCCGAATGACCCGAATCTTGCCATTGGCGATCCGACCGACGACGAGTGCGACTACGCGCTCTTGAAGTTGGGTGCTGACATTGGAAATGCCCCGGCCGGATCGGGAGCCAATCCGTCCGCCGAGCCACGCGGTTGGGTCAAACTGGCGGCCGGACTGATCGAACCTGGAGATCCGATGTTCGTTCTGCAGCATCCGCAAAGTCCATTGGATTGGAAATTGCAGCCGCTCAAATTGACCATGGGAGCGATGCTGGAATTGGTGGGAGGCGGCCGCCGGCTTCGGCACAGCGCAAACACGCTCCCCGGCTCATCCGGTTCTCCCTGCTTTTCGGCAGCAATGTCTCTCGTTGCGTTGCACCACGCGGGCGGTGACGATCGCTATGTCAGAGCGGACTTCAATCAAGCAATCCCGATCGGAAAGATTATCGACCGACTTACGCGACAGGGAGTGACGCCATTCTGGGAAGCCTCGCCTCCCGAGGGGCTGACGAAAGGCCTATCATCGTAGTGTGAGCAGTCCATTGGGCGGCAATCAAGCGTGTCGTTAGGATTTGGCTCGCTCGGCGTAAATTGGTTCGTAGGACTGTTGGGGCGGCCGTATCGCCGATGTTCCTGCAGGACAGGCTCGCCAAGATGGGTGCCGGGATCATGATGAGCCTCCTTCTTAAGTTGATGTATAGCGTCCTGTTATTGGGCATTGCGGGAATGGCGGCGCGCGAATTGTGGACGGTGTGGTTGGACACGCGGGTTTATATCGGCGCATTCGACGTCGTCACCGATACCGGCAGGGACGACCCGGCGAGCGAGGCATTTCCGAAACGTATCGTTGCGGCGCAGGCGATACTGGCCCAGCAGATGAACGGCTATCTGGCGCGCCGCTCCGTCCAGGCGCCGACCGATGTCACTTACGCGATCGCGGGTCTGGCGCCGCTGCAATTGCCGCCGGAGGCCTTGGCGGGCGTCGATATTACCGTGCAGAGCATCAATCTGAAGCAGGTGCTGACGGCCGTCCGTCGCGGATTCCTGGCGCCAAACGAGGTGCAGGGTCATGTCACGGAGCGCGACGGGGCGGTGCTCGCCGCGGTCGATTGGCCGCGCGCGCCTGCGCCGGCCGATGGCAATCCTGCCCAGACCCAATTCCTGGTACCTGGTCGCAGCAGTGTGCAGGAGTCCGCCGCCTATATCGCATGTGCGATCGCTTGGGCGCGCGCAGCGAGCACCGACAGGACCCTCGCGGCGGTCCCCCGGACCCAGCTCTGCGATTTTGCCGCGGCGCTCGCCGATCTTTATGCGCTCGAAGACAAGGCGAAGAGCGACACCGGGCTCGAAGCCGCGCAGATCGCGGTGGTACGCCGCCGCGCCGCGTCGCTGCATGCGCATTTCGGCGATCGCTCCGTGCTTCCGGACCTCTATCGTCTGCGCGCCGACTTGCTCGAACTGCTTCCAGAGACCGGGCGGACGCCGAACGAATTGATCGACGTGCAGGAAGACCGGCTGCGCTACGCGATGCAAAGCGCGCAATTGCGCGACTTGCCCGAAGAGACCAAGCGGCTGGCCGCGCAGGCCCTGGCTCGTCCCGCGATCATTCTCGACAACGGCGTGCCGAAGGATGCGCCGGAAAACTGGGCCGGGCTGCTGAACCGCCATACCGGCGAGATCGTCGTCGCGGCGGCGGCGACTGGGATTGTGGTCGGTGCCGATGGTCAGCCGATCGGCACGGCTTCCATCGTCGCGCCCGGCATGATCATGACGGCCAGCCACGTCATGAACGCGGCGCGAAGGGAGCCCAACGCGGAGTCGCCGCCTGGCGCAGCGCGGCCGCGCCTGTGCCTCGGACCTAGCAGGGCGGATTGCGGCAGCAGCTTCGCGATCGGCGAAATGATCTATGACGGCGCCAAGGACGGCTTCAAGATCGTGCTGATGCAGATCGACGCACACGATCCCGTGCTGGATCCACCTTTGGCGGTGACCGATCCGTCGCCGGAATCGAACGCCATCGTCGGTAAATACGCCTACGTGATCGGTTATCCTTTCAATGACGCCCGCCTGCCGACTGAATTCGTCGATAGGCTGTTGCAAGACCTGTCAGGGCGGCAACGTATGATGCCCGGCCGCATCCTTGCGCTCAGCAAGGCCGGCGTTGCCGGCGTGCCGAGCGCACACGCGCTCTACACGACCGACATCAGCACAACGGGGGGCGTCGGCGGTGGTCCGCTGCTCGATCTGGCGACCGGCAAGGTGATCGGTGTCAGCTATAGCGGCATCTGGCAGGGCGCGCGGGGCAAGTTCGCCTATGCGGAAACGATTCCGCCGGCCGCGCTCGCATTGATCGGCCGCCGCAATCGGGGCGAGCCGGATGAAGCGCCGACCGCCCCCGCTACGGGCACGCCGCCAACCGCGCCTGCTGCTACGGACCCGCCGCCGACGGCGCCCGCGACTCCGGACGCCACGCCCGCCGACCCGTCAGCTCCGGCCGCGCCGGCGTCGCGATAGCGCGACGCGAGCCACGGCCGGCGCCACGTTTCACAGATGCACGTCGCCCGCGGTCTGCAGCGCCTTCAGCATCACGGCGGCGCCGCATTGCGCAGATACCGCATTTCCATCGTAGACGCCGTCGCGCACGAATTTGCCTTTGGTGTACTGGTTGGAGAAGCTCCACAGATAGGGTGAATTGATCCCCTTGGTGTGATAGCTGAACCCGTTATAGCCTTCGAAGCGATACAGCGCCCGCGCCAGGCTCCAGTCGGTCTATCCCGCGAAACCCTCTCCGGTGATGGCGTCGATAGCGCTGGACGCCCAGTCGTTAGGCGGATTCCACTGTCGCGGCCGGTTGGCGGGGACGTTGACTGTCCGCACGCTGAGTGGGTCGCCGTTGTGCAAGTGCCCCTGGAAATTGAAGCTTGCTTCCAGCGCGTGGACGATGCCGATGAACCACCACGGCGCTCTGGTCGCCGCGCCGACTTGCTCATAGCGCGGCTTGTACTGCAACAGCTTGTTGCGATGCCAGGCGACTTCGCCGGCGCGTTCGTGACGGACAACGCAACCTGCCCAAAGTGCTTCGTATTCCGGCCTGAGTTGCTCGAAGGTCGGACGCGGCGCCTCTTCAGTGTCCTCTGCTCGGGCCTGGCGGGTCTTCGCCGCATGGGTGGCAAGCAGCGAACCGATCTCGTCCTGCGCATCGACCAGGCGTTCGAGCAGCGGACGGTCGTCGTTGCCGGGCAGCGCGGCCAGATCGGCGGCGATCAGCGTCCGCTCGGCGTCTTCGGCATTCTCCGCCAGCGCTTCCTCGGGCAATTGCTGGCCCTGGAAGGTCCAGTCTTGCGCATCGTGGAAAGCGGCCTTCTCCGGGCGCACCGAGATATGGCAATGGTGGTTGTGCGGGTTCGTTCCGGTATAGGTGCGCCAGGTCCAGGCCGGTGATGCGCCGACCGCCGAGGCGTTGGCAATCCGGCGATTCCAGATGATGTATTTCAGCCGCGAATCCTTGCTCGCGCGCAGCGCCGCCGCGATCTTGCCGGCGTCGCAACCATTGGCCGGATCATGCGTGACGTCGAACGCCGTCACCACGCCGATAGCACCATCGACAACCCAGGGATTGTGGTCCGACGATCGGCTCTGATGCGCTGGATCGCCGATCGTTCCATCGCTCGCCTTGCTGCGGTGAGGGAACGCGGCGTTGATCTGGGCGCGCAGGCGCTCTAGCGATTTGGCGACGCGCCACTGTCGTATCACCGCTTCCAGCCCAGCCTCCGGTGGCGCCAGCGGATCGACGTGCATATCGCTGCCGTCGACCTCCTGCGCCAGTTCCTCGGCGGGTGCGCTCGACAGGTCGAAACGCGGATCGTTGTCGGCGCCGTCATTCGCTGTATCGCTCATTACTTCCTGCTCGTTGTTGATGCGATGGCCGCGTCCGTTTGACTTGCCGCGGAGCGCGCAGGCGCAGCCGCGACGGTTCTCGGGCGGTCATTGCCCGAAAGCGAGGTGGCGTCACAGAACGATGTCGCCGACGGTCTCGATCGGCACGAACACCGGCACCTTGGCGGCGACGGCTTCGTTGGCTCCCGGCGCTTGCGCCAGCGGGTCAGCGTCCTTCAACGCGCCGAAGTCGTATTTGGTCGCGGCTTCGAGATCGGCGAGCGAGATCTGGAAGGTCCGATAGGCACCGAGCGTGAAGCCTTCGACTGCTTCGGAGCGATCGCGATCTTCCAATAACTGGCGGATCATCTGGCCTTGGCTCAGCAGGTAAGCGGTGGCGTGCAGCTTCTCCTGCTCGCTGTCGACCATGACTACGACTTTCCAGAATTCGAGCGGCACCCGGACCTGCTCCTCCTCGAGCACCGGATCGTCGTCGGAAAACACCGGCGCGGTGAAGATGCAGGCCTTGAAACCGTGGGTACGCGCGCTGTCCAGAACGTAGTTCTCCAGCCCCTGCCAGAGCTGCTTGCCCTGGTTGAGCCGCGAGTGCTGCGGGGCCGAATTGGTGTAGTGGAAGGTGTCGCCGTTGGCAGTTTCCGCCTCGTCGCCCCAGTTCGGATCCTCGCGGCGCACCATGTGGCCGCGGTCGATTTCGGCGTCCTTGTAGGCTTTCTGGCCGTGCTGGAGTTTCTTGTCGATGCGCGCGTCGAAGAACCACTTGTCGGCGCTGCGCTTGATTTGCACCGAGTTCTCCCCGTCGATGTTCACGGCGGTGATGACCGGCAGCTTGAAGGCGGCGGAGAATTTCACGCCGAAATGGGTGTAGCGGAGCTCGTGCGGCCGGTCGGCGGTGGCGTCTGATGGTTTGGCGAGATCCTGCTCGATGGTGGCCGGTAGCTTCGGCCACGGCACTGTGAGTCCGGCGCCGAGGAAATCCTGATCGAAGCCGCCCCGGTCGGCGAGGTCCTGCGGATTGTGCACGCCGTCGGCGGCCGCCTCGACGCCTTCGCCACCCGCAATCTGGCCGACCGTCACCAGATTGCCGGCCAGCAACTGCTTGATCGTCGTCACGCCGACCGCGCTGTTCTCGACGCCGTAGACGCCGGCGAAGTGCAGACCGACGGCCGCCTTCTGCTCGAGGCTGATCAGGTTCGAGCCCGAATTTCCGCCCAGCGACGTGCAGTCGTGGCTGAGCACCGCGCCTGCCGTCACCTTGATGATTTTTCCGGGAGAGCACCGCTTGACGTCGTACAGATCCGCGAAATAGCGGTGCATCGCGTCGGCGTCGTTGCGCGAATCGTAGGCGGGATAGCCGACCAGCGCGACCAGCTCGCCATGGGCTGCTTCACGGTCGGCGAGCGGAATCGGATCGGGCATCCTCCAGGCGGCGCCGGCGACCTGCTTGACCTTTAGCAGCGCCATATCGGCGGCAAGGTCGTCGGCGAGATAGACGATCTCGATCGCAGTGGCGACTAGGGCATCCTCCGGCTGGGCGCCGACTTCCTCGTTGAAATCCACCTGCGCGCGGTATTTCACGCCGGTGGCCGGCGAGCGCATGAATACCGGCCTTCCGTCGCTGCCGCGCTTGGCGACGAGTTTCGCGACGTGGCGATTGGTGAGAATCAGGTGGCCGTCCGGCTTCTTGTCCACCACCCATCCGGTGCCGCCCCACGCCTTGCTGTGATTGATGAATTCGATGCGCCCGACGGACGGGATGAACGGCTCGACCGCCTTGATCTTCGCGTCGGTGCCGACCGCAAAATCGTCGAGCGGTTGCAATTCGACTGCGTTGTTGCGGATCAGCAAAGGCGGTCGACCGATGAGTTTGACGATCGCTTCCAGGCCGACCAGTCGTTCCCTAGGGATGCCAACCGATTCCAGCCCGCGCGGACGCGCCTGGGCGGCGTCCTCGATCTGTTTCTTGGTCAGACCGAATCGTTCCGGATCGATCCGCCCGTTTGCCACGGCCTTGATTGCGGCCTCGAACATTCCCGGACGCGATGCGCGGATGGTTTCGAGTCGATTCAGCGTCTCTTCACCCATGATGTGTCCTTTCAAAGTTTCTGATTAGTTGCGACGAGCGTCGACAAAGCGGGAATGAAGGCTGCGGGTACGCCGGCCTTCATCAGCGTACGGGCGGCCTCGAGCGCGCGCGTCTCGCCCTTGCGACGCGCCGTCGCGCTGCGGGCGCGCGCTGCAAGCGCAGCAAGGCGTGCTCGCAATTTTTGCGGCAGCGCGTCCTCGGCGCTCGACCATGCCAGCAGCAGCGACCGGCTCGCCGAGCCCGGATCGCCGGCACCGAGCAATTCCTGCACCCGCGCCGTCGTGAGACTATCGAGCTCGAATTTCGATTCCGCGTCGTGCCAGCCCTCGGGCGCGCGTCCGTACGACCAATGTCCGCACATCGTCCGTCGCCAGGTCTCGGCGCTCTTGGCGATCGATGCGCAGTCCCTGCCGCCGAGCACGAAAGATGCGGCCCCGGCCCACTCGTTGACGAGCCCGACATCGCTGAGGATCTCGATCGGCTCTTGCGCGGGCCCGTTCGGGTTGACGGCGATGCCGGCGAGGCCGCTGTTGAGCGGAAGATCGCATTTGGCGAGGGCGATGAGCGCCGCACGGGCGTGCGTCGTCAGCCGCCGGCTGACCTCGAGTTGCGCCAGCAGACAGAGCGAAGCCGCGTAGGGCGAATGCACCATCAGTCGTCGCACGGTTGCTTGATCAGGCCCCGTCGGCGAACCGACGGCGGTGGCAGTTTGCGGATTCGAGGCAAGCCCTTGCGGCAGGCGTCGGGCGAGGCGAGCCGCGGCCGCCGCCAAGGCGTTTGCAGTCGCGGTCCCCGACGAATTATCCGCCCATTGCTCGAAGGCAGCGGCGACCGGATCGATATGCCGCCACGATGCCGATACAGGTACGCCGGCGGCGCGGAGCGCAAAACCCAGCGCCCCTTCGGTCATCTCGGTCTTGGCGCCGCGGCCGACGATAACCTGCACCCACTCGCGCCATGCGCCGTCGATGACGAGCCGCCTGGTCGCGGCCTTGAAGCTGAGTTCGGCGCGCATCTCAATCCGGGCCAGCGCGTCGTCGGGCCGCAGCGCCCGGATGTCACTGTCGTCGTGCTGCTTCGCGTCCAACTGCCGCAACATCGCGCGCGCCTGCTGCCAGCGCCCGGTCCGCCACAGCAGCGTGCGGACCGCGTCGCCCGCCTCTGAGGCTGGATCGATCGTCGCCTTCTCGAACTCTCGCGCGTAGAGATCGGCCGCCTCGATCCAGTCACCGCGTTCGATGGTGAGTTGCAGATCCTTCACCGAACGTGGATCGGGCTTCGCCGATTTCGTGCGCCTCGCCGCGGAGCTGCCGCGCGCGGCCGTCGAACGCTGGCCGCGCGCATGCAGCACGGCGTCGCGTGCCGCATCCGGCAATTCGGCCAGCGTTGCGTCGTCGACCCGGAGCGCGGTGTCGCGATCGATCTTCGGCGCCGCTTCGCCGCGCCGCAGCAGTTGCAGACGGTGATAGGTGGCTTCAACCAGACGCCACGGCTGCGGCGGCTCGGTCGCGCGCGCAAACCACTCGGCCGCAGCTCGATCGAGCTTCGCGCATAGCGCCGGCTTCGACGCATAGAGCAGCGGCACGAGTTCGGCGCGCGGCGCCGCGCGTTGCCGCAGCCAGCCGTCCGCGCCGCGCTCGATCAGCCAGTTCTGCGACTCGAGCTGATCGGCGAGATTCTTGGCGCGGGCATCCCCGATTCGCTTCAGGCCGAGCGTGGGCGCCAGGACGTCGCGGATCACCTCGAAATTGATCCGGCGGATCAGCAATCCCGGATCGACGATCCGGCGCAGGGCGGGACCCGAAATGCGTGACAGCAGGAAACGATAGAGATGCGCGGCGACGAGGTCTTTCGATTGTGGTTTCCGGCTTCGTTTGCTCGGGACCTCGGCTTTCGGCGCCGCGCCGAGCGCTATGCCACCCAGCCGCCGGAATTGCCGCCGACCTCCGATCATCGGCACCGCCGTGGCTTCGGGCGCCGCGATCAGCGCGGCGCTTCCCAGCCGCAGCAACAATGGATTGCCTTTGGCGAAGGCGCGGAGCTGGAATCGTGCCGCGCTGGGCACGTCTGCTTGATCCAGCATCAGCTCGGTCGTCTCGGGCGCGAGTGGTTCCAGGGCGAGCCGGCGGCCGATCCGTTCCGGCGCGGAGTCGAAGGCGTCGCCGCGTCCGGCGGCGATTACGGCCATCGGCGCCAGCCCAAGCGAGACCAGCACGTCGAGCCATATGAACAGCCGCCGCGGATGGGTTTCGCCGCGCCCGCGCAGTACCTCGCAGGTGTCGAGCACGACCACGACGCTCCGCCCCGAATTCGATACCGCGCCGCCGAGCATCGCGACGAGTTCGCTCGGGACCGAGTCACGGCCGCGACCCTTCAGCGCCTCGTTGTCGCTACCCGAGCCGGCGCTCGCCGCTCTGAGACGAAGCTCCCGCAGCGCGCCGGCCTGGTCCGGAAGTTGGGCCGCGATCTGACGCGCGGCCTCGAGCGTCAGGCCGACCTGATCCAGCACGTCGAGCGTCGGCCGATCGAAATCGAGCCGCACGATGATCGGTTGTTGGGTGGCGCGCTGTTCGCGGATCGCCGATTCCAGCAAGGCCGATTTGCCGATGCCGGGCAGCCCAGTCACGAACAGGGCTAGCACCGGCGGCGCGCGAAGCGGCGCGGCCAGCCAATCCTGCAGCAACTGGCGTTGCTGGTCGCGGCCATGGAAGCCGTGCGCGAGTAGCGTGTCCCCGCGGCGGCGGTCGTCGGCGCGGTTGATCACGGCGCGCAGCTTCTCCAGCATGCCGTAAGCCGGAGCGTCCGGTCCGGCCCATTCGAGCGCGCGGACGTACCGCTCGAATTCGTTGCGGTCGTCGGGCCGATCGTCGACCGCGGCCAGCCTGGCCTCGAGCGCCGCGACGGACAATTCGCCGGTGCCGCGAAGCGCCGCGATCACGTCTTGTGCCGGCGCGTCGAACGGCTGTTGCGCATTGCGCCAGGCGATCGCCTCTTCGAGCCGATTCTCCTTGCGCAGATCGGCGATCACCCAGCGCCGGTCGGCGCCGCGCATCAACCAGTGGGAATCGCTTTCCGCCAGGGCGGTGTCGCAATTCTGCGACAGCTGCGAGGCGACATTGATCGCGGCCGCCTCGTTGGTCGCGCCAACGTCGGATTGGACGCTTACCGTCAACGCATCCTTCGGATCGAACGGCCCCGACAGCGCCGCAAACCAGCGCGCATGCTCGACGGCGGAGGCAAACGGGTCAGTGTCGCTCACGCGTTCCCTCCCGCCAGGGATTTCAGATAGTCTAGATGCGGCGCTGCGCGGTCGCTGACGGCCTTCAGATCGGCGGTGGAGTACTGTCCGTTGATCGAATTCAGTCCCTGAAGGATCTGATTGGTGCGGTCGGCGATCACCGCCGGATCGGAGGCCACGCCGAAGTCGCGACAAGCACGTGTCAGCAGCTGATCGACATCGCCGCGATTGAACACCCCGAAATATTCGACCACGAGGCCGGGCGCCCCCTCGATTTCGGCGAGCCCGGCATTGGCGAATTCCTCGCCGGGCGTGGTGATGGTTTCGAAGCCGGTCAGCACCAGCCGCAACCGGGGGTGTTGCAGTGCGGCCGCGATGAAGGCCTCGAAGGCAAAGCGGTCCGAGTCGTTGAGACCGGCGGTCGGATTGTCGAACAGGAACCAGATCAGTTGCCGGTCCCGCTCGCCGATCGCGTTGAGCTTTGCGGCGAGGTCGCGGGCGCGGTCGTTGATCGAGGCTTCGAGCGTGGTGTCACCGGCGCGGGCGCCGGCGCCGGCTTCCACCGGTGCGACGTCGATCCCGACCAGGATCGCCCGGCGGCGGATGTCGTCGAGCAGGTCGGCGAACTGCGTATCGAAATTGATGCGCACCGTGCGGTGGGTGCCTGGATTGCGCGCCAGCGTCAGTGTCAGCATTTCGAACGAGAAGGCGAGGCCGCTGGTGCCCTGCGCGACGTCGCGCCGCTTGACGCGAATGCCGCGGATCCGACTGTCCGGCCGGCTCGCAGCAGCGATCGCTTCGAAGAACAGGTCGCGTCCGAAAACCAGCTGGCCCTGCGCGGAGCCATCGAGCGACCACAACGCCGGAGGCGCGATGTCGTGCTCGATCAATTCGCGCAGCTTGTCGTCGATGAAGATATTGGCTGGCACCAGTCGCCGGTCCGGTAGCCATTTGCCCTGATGCAGCCCGGCCAGCGAGAAATGCGCGTTGAAACATGGTCCGCCAGACGAGCCCTGATCCGCCCCTACGTCATGCTTCCAGCGGTAAGGGTTGCCGCGGACCCTGTTGACATGCCCCCAGCCGAACCCAAGATCGCCACCGTTCGGAAAATGCAGTAGCAGGATCGAGGACCGCGACAGCGGAGGGGGGCATTCCTTTGGAAGTCCGGCGAAGCCGAGTCGCATCCCATCGGGCCGTTCCAGCTTCAGCAGCACAACGTCGTTGTGGTCCTTAAACGCGCTGCCGTCGGATGGCAGTGTTCCGTCGTATTCGGCCTCGGTGCAGGGCGACTGATAGACCGGCTTCGGCAGCACGCGGCGCTTGGTCCCATCGGACAGCAAGACCTCGGTCGCCTTGTATTGCGGGTCCGGGGCAGTCGGTCGCCAGTCGCTGATGACATGCCAGGCTGTCAGCACCAGACTGGGGCTCACCAGACAGCCGGACCCGCTGAAGCCGTGATCGACCAGCACGCGGCAGCGGAAGGCGCTGCCTCGCGGAACGAACTTCTTCAGTTCGTCGACCGGGACGTTCATATCGGCGAGGCCGGTATCCTCGGCCTGAACATCGACGCCGCGCGCCCTCAGCGCTTGCGCGAATGCATCCAACAGGCCGAGCCGCTCGATTTCGTCGGCAGCGAGATCCGAGACATCGCGATTGAGGTAGCGTGCTGCGCCTGCGAACGCTGCCATGGTCAGGGGCGGGAAATCTCCACACTGCAAGGCGAACAGCGCTTCGTCGGCCGCCTGGGGGGCGGCCTTGATCGCATCCGCAACGGTCGCCTTATCGATCATTCAAGGCTTGCTCCCGAACGCAGTGTGTCCACAGCATTCTATCGTCCAGGCCGTCGTCAGCTTCCGAGCAAACTAGAACGCTAGCGATCCACTAGCCCCAGACACGTTCCTAGCGTCTTCAAACGGCGCTGGTATTCGCTTAAGACGATCGGTTACGTTGATCAGAATCTGAGGTCAAATGTTCGGTCTACGAAATGTCATTTCTCAAAGTGCGCGAGTATTGACATAAACTGCAAGTATGCACACCAATGGATGGTATGCCAAGTGCGAAATTTTAATCGCGAAATCGCAGCTAGTATCAAGAATGGCACTTAAGCGTTTGGAACTAACGCATTGACGATACGCGGGGTTTTCGGGAGTGTTTGAGTGATCTGACAGTAGCCTTTGCTAGATTGTCATCCGTGAAGAACACATAAGTCGCTGAGCGAGAATCGGTTTTGTGCGGCTGCAAGTATAGATTTTTGCCGGTTTGGGCGGGTCTGACGCCGGTTTTCTGGCAAATTGATTTGGCGTTCT
>NZ_JACHIH010000016.1 GCF_014203125.1 Rhodopseudomonas rhenobacensis | reverse complement strand
GCGTCAGACCCGCCCAAACCGGCAAAAATCTATACTTGCAGCCGCACAAAACCGATTCTCGCTCAACGACTTATGTGTTCTTCACGGATGACTCAGTAACTCGCGGCACGTCGTCATGACGTGGCCAAAACGCCAACGCCCGGCGAGCGATCACCGGGCGTTGACTTGATAGTTACTTCGTAACGCGGGCGCGGGGGGAAAGTCTCCGTGCCTGCGAAGGGCCTGCGGCCTTACTCCGCCGCGTCGGGGATCGCCAGCGTCACCACTTCGTGCTCGGGCTCCTCGTGCGCCTCGCTGAAGGCCCGGCCGTAATAGCTGTCGAGCAGGATGGCTTTCAGTTCCGCCAGCAGCGGGAAGCGCGGGTTGGCGCCGGTGCACTGATCGTCGAACGCTTCGACCGCGAGCTCATCGAGCTTGGCGAGGAACGCAGCCTCCGGCACGCCGGCGGCTTGGATCGACGCCGGGATTTCCAGGTCGCGCTTCAACTGTTCCAGCCATTCGAGCAGAGCGTCGATCCGGGCGGCTGTGTTGACGCCCTCGAGGCCGAGCGCGATCGCGATCTCGCCGTAGCGATGGCGGGATTTCGGCCGGTCGTATTGCGAGAACGCGGTCTGCTTGGTCGGGTTGTCGTTGGCGTTGTAGCGGATCACGTTGCAGATCAAGAGCGCGTTGGACAGACCGTGCGGGATGTGGAACGCGGCGCCCAGTTTGTGCGCCATCGAATGGCAGACGCCGAGGAACGCGTTGGCGAAGGCGATGCCGGCGATGGTGGCGCCGCTGTGCACCCGTTCGCGTGCGATCGGATCCTTGGCGCCGTTGGCATAGGCCGACGGCAGGTTGTCCTTGAGAAGCTTCAAGGCCTGCAGCGCCTGGCCGTCGGTGAACTCGCTGGCCATGATCGAGACATAGGATTCCAGCGCGTGCACCACGGCGTCGATGCCGCCGAACGCAGTCAGCGACTTCGGCAGATGCATCACGAAGTTGGCGTCGACGATCGCCATGCTGGGGGTCAGTTCGTAGTCGGCGATCGGATACTTGATGCCGGTGGCGTCGTCGGTGACCACCGCGAACGGCGTCACTTCGGAGCCGGTGCCCGAGGTGGTGGGAATCGCCACCAGATCCGCCTTGATGCCGAGCTTGGGGAATTTGTAGATCCGCTTGCGGATGTCCATGAAGCGCAGCGCCAGATCTTCGAATTGCACGTCGGGGTGTTCGTACAACACCCAGATCAGCTTGGCGGCATCCATCGGCGAGCCGCCGCCGAACGCCACGATTACGTCGGGCTTGAAGGCCTGTGCGATCTCGACGCCCTTCTTGATGATCGACAGCGTCGGATCGGCTTCGACCTGGAAGAAGGTCTCGACCTCCATGCCGTTCTTCTTCAACAGCCGGATGACGTCGTCGGTGTAACCCTTGCTGAACAGGAAGCCGTCGGTGACGACCAGCGCCCGCTTCTTGCCGGCGAGATCCTTCAAGGCTTCGCTGGTGGCGCCGCGGCGGAAGTAGATCGATTTCGGCAGCTTATGCCACAGCATGTTCTCGGCTCGCTTGGCGACGGTTTTCTTGTTGATCAGGTGCTTCGGGCCGACGTTCTCGGAGATCGAGTTGCCGCCCCATGAGCCGCAGCCGAGCGTCAGCGATGGCGCCAGGCTGAAGTTGTACAGATCGCCGAGCCCGCCATGCGACGACGGGGTGTTGATCAGGATCCGGGCGGTCTTCATCTTGGTGCCGAAATCGACCACGCGTTCGGGCTGCAGGTCCTGGTTGGTATACAGCGCCGAGGTATGGCCGATGCCGCCCAGCGCCACCAGTTCCACCGCGGCCGCGACCGCCTGAGTGTAGTCCTTGCGCCGATACATCGCCAGCGTCGGCGACAGTTTTTCGTGCGCGAAGGGTTCCGAGGTGCAGGTCTGTTCGACTTCGCCGATCAGGATCTTGGTATCATGCGGCACCGAGATGCCGGCCAGGTCGGCGATGCGGGCGGCGGATTGCCCGACGATGTTGACGTTGACGTTGCCGTTCACCAGCAACACCGCGCGCACCGCGTCGAGTTCCGCGGGCTTCAGCATATAGCCGCCATGGCTGGCGAAACGCTCGCGCACCGCGTCGTAGACTTCGTCGACCACGATGATCGATTGCTCGGAGGCGCAGACCACGCCGTTGTCGAAGGTCTTGGACATCAGGATCGAGGCCACCGCGCGCTTGATATCCGCGGTTTCGTCGATCACTACCGGGGTATTGCCGGCGCCGACGCCGATCGCCGGTTTGCCTGAAGAGTAGGCGGCCTTCACCATCGCGGGGCCGCCGGTGGCCAGGATCAGGTTGACCTCGGGGTGGTGCATCAGCGCGTTGGACAGTTCCAGCGTCGGCTTTTCGATCCAGCCGATGATATCCGGCGGCGCGCCGGCGGCGACGGCGGCGTCCAGCACCAGCTTGGCGGCGGCGTTGGTCGAGCGTGCGGCGCGCGGATGCGGGCTGAAGATGATACCGTTGCGGGTCTTCAGGCAGATCAACGCCTTGAAGATCGCGGTCGAGGTCGGGTTGGTGGTCGGCACGATGCCGCAGATCAGTCCGATCGGCTCGGCGACGACCATGATGCCGGCTTCATCGTTCACCTCGACAATGCCGCAGGTCTTGTCGTCCTTATAGGCATTGTAGATGTATTCCGACGCGAAGTGATTCTTGATCACCTTATCTTCGACGACGCCCATGCCGGTTTCCGCGGTGGCCATCTGCGCCAGCGAGATCCGGGCGTCCGAGGCCGCCAGTGCGGCGCTGCGGAAGATAAGGTCCACCTGTTCCTGCGAATAGGTAGCGAAGATCAATTGGGCGGCTTTGACGCGCGCTACCAATTTGTCGAGGTCGGACGGGGAGGAAAGGGTCACGGTCAACGTCCATTCTTGATTGCAGGGAAGTGGGAGTCCGATTCTGGAGCGATACTCCAGGATGATAGTCCCACGATTTATCTAACAAAATGACGTTTCAGTTATGCATGCGTTTTATATGCATCTGCGAAGGAGATATTGATCGAGGTCAAAGGAGTGGCGTTATGATACCGGCTGGGGATTCCCCGGAGCGGTCCTTATTGCTCAACTATGCAGCAGCGGTGAGGCAAGCAGGCGCTGTTCCAGAAATCGCGAGGATTGCCGGCGCGCCAGATCGAGCGCCTGCGCCATGATCGCGTCGGGCGATTCGCCGCCGGGCGCGCCGTCCAACGCCCGCGCCGCGGCAAGTAGCCGCAGCAATTCCGGGACCCACCAGCTCTCGCCCTTGCGCTGCGCGGTGACGATGGCCTGGCGCGCGATGGTTTCGGCGCCGACCGCGTCCTGGTCGCGCAGATGCGCCTCGACCAACAGCGAGGTATAATAGGCGTGGAAGGTGATGGCGCCGAGCCGTTCCCAGCTGTCGACCGCCTGGGTCATCATCTGGATGCCGGCGGCGCGGTCGGTCCCGGTGGCATGCAACCACCAGCCCTGCATGATCAGTCCGCCGGTCTGCCAGAACGGAAACCGATAATGCGCGGTCAGCGCGCTGACCCGGTCGGCCAGCGTCTTGACGTCGTCGGTGCGCCCGGCGAGCTGCAGCTGCACCAGCGCGTAGTTCAGCGCCCAGCACAGCGTGAACGGATGGCCGAGGCGTTCGCTCTTGGCGACGCCGCGGGCGTTGATCTCGGCGGCCGCCGCGGCGTCGCCCAATAGCAGCGCGTTCATCGCCGCCATCGAGGAGGCGCCGACGAACGGATCGACGCCGAAGGTGTGGCGATGCGAGGCGTGCCGCTCGTCGTCGTAGAGGCTGAGGCTGATGTCGAAATGCTCGGCGGCGCGGTGAAATTCGGCCTTCTGGAACGCGCAATTGGCGACCGCGCGATGCGCCTCCAGCCGCAGCCCGGGATCGCCGCTGCTCTCGGCGATCGAGAACAATTCGCTGGCGAGTTCGCAGGCGTCGTCGAGATCGGCGCGGACGAAGTAATAGCGGTACAGCCCGTGCAGCGCCGGGAACAGCCCGACCGACAGGTCGAGCGCGCGGCAAAGTTCGCGCGCCTCTTCGAACTTGCTGCCGACCTCGGGCGCGGCGTAGCCGCCGATCGCGGTCTGCACCACGCCGGCCTGCAGCAGCAATTGCAGCTTCTGCGAGGTGGTCTGCGGGCTCGGCGGCATCGCGGCGACGATCTTCAGCGCGGCGTTGAGATGATGCGCGGCCTCGCGATGCGCCGAGCGCTGGATCGCCTGTTCGGCGGCCATGCACAGGAACGGGAACGCGCGGGCGTCGATTCGCGCCTCGAGATAATGATGCGCGAGAATCTCCGGATTGTCGGCGCAGATCGATGGCAGCCGGGCTTCGATCGCGGCGGCGATCTTGGCGTGCGCGGCGCGGCGGTGCGTCGACAGCCCGAGCTCGTAGATTTTCTCCTGGATCAGCGCGTGACGGAACAGCCATTTGCGCCGCGGCGGCACCCCGGACGGCTCCAGGATGCCGGCGACGGTGAGCTTGTCGAGTTCGGCGCCGAGCAGCGCCGGATCGCCGTCCCACACCGCGGCGATCATCTCGTGGTCGAATTCGCGGCCGATGGTGGCGCACAGCCGCAGGATTTCGCGGTTGGCGCCGGCGCGGTCGATCCGGGCGTTGAGCGATTGCTGCAGCGTCGCCGGCAGGCTCGGCGGCGACGCCTGCTCGCCGCCCGGCGTATCGCCGAGGTCGCTCTCCACCACCAGCCGCGTCATCTCCTCGATGAACAGCGGCACGCCGTCGGTGCGCGCGCTCAGCGTTTCCAGAAGCTCGGTGCTGAGCGAGCGGCCATGGGCGATCTCCAGGATCAGGTCGGTGGTTTGGTGGGCGTCGAGCCGCTGCAGCGGGATCAGCCGCGGCTGCAGCCGGTCGATCCAGGTGCGGTCGCAATCGTCCCGAAACGTCATGATCGCGCAGGTGCGGGCGTTGTTCAGCTTCGGCAGGATCTCCGACAAGAGTTCGACGGTGGACGGATCGGCCCAGTGCATATCCTCGACCACCAGCAGCACCGGCTGCGACTCGGTTTCGCGCAACAGCCAGCCGGTGAGCACTTCCTGAAACCGCGCCTTCTCCTGCTGCGGCGTGTAGTCCCGCGCCGGCCGATAGTCGTCCGGCAGCGGCACCGACAGCACCTTGGCGAGCAGCGCGATGTGTTCGGACGGATCGGCGAATCGCAGCCGCAGGGCCCGCGTCAGCCGGTCGAATTTCTCCGCGCGCGGCACCCGCGAAAGGCCGAGCGTGTCGGTGAGGTAGTACACGAACGGATGCAGCGCGGACTGCTGATAGAGCTGCGAACATTTCAGCACGATGCTGAGGAATTTCTGGTCGCCGAGCGCCGCGAACAATTCGCGTAGCAGTCGCGACTTGCCGACCCCGGCCTCGCCGGCCACCACGATCAGCGTGCTTTCGCCGGTCAGCGTGCGTTGCCACAGGCATTCCAGCCGGGCGATCTCCTTTTCGCGGCCGATCATGCGGCCCGGCGCCGGGCCGCGGCGCAGCTCCTCGCCGGCTTCGGCGACGTGCACTTCGAAAATCTTGATCGGGCGATCGACGCCCTTCAACGGCGGCGCGCCGAGATAGCGGCAATCGAAGCTGGCGCCGACCAGATCGTAGGTGTCCTGGCTGATGATGGTGGAGCCCGGGCTGGCGAGACTCTGCAGCCGCGCGGCGATGTTGGCGGCTTCGCCGACGATCGCCATCTGCTCGCGCGTGGTCTCCGACTGGATGTCGCCGGCGATCACCGTGCCGGTATGCACCGCGATGCGGATCTGAAAGAACTCGCCCTCGTCGCCCGGCCGATAGCGTTCGTTGAGCCCACCGACCGCTTCCTGCAGATCGAGGCAGGTCTGTACCGCGCGGAACGCGTCGTCCTCGCGCGCGATCGGAAAGCCGAAATGAATCATCATGCCGTCGCCTTCGAAGCGGGCGAGCTGGCCTTGATACTGGTTGACGATCCGCGCGGTGATTTCGCGGAAGCTGCGCAGCAGCTCGCGATAGGTCTCGGCGCCGAGCGTCGCCGTCAAGGTGGTGGAGCCGACGATGTCGGAGAAGATCAGCGTCAATTGTCGGTGTTCGGCAATGTCCGGCGTGGCTGCGGGCCTGGCCGACGGCTTGGCTGTGGTGAGCGGAACTCCGCAATTGGCGCAGAACCGCTGCGTGGGTTGCACGGTCACCGCACAGTCTGGACAAGTCAGCATATCGAAAAGGCTCCGGCCTGGCGCTACGGCGTCAGGGTCGCTCAGACGGTCTGTTCGAACGATGGACTGGTTCAAAGATCGGTCGGCGCCGCGTCATCCGACGTTCGCCGATCCCCGCACGATTCAAACTTTGACGGCGTTCTTTTCGGCAAACTCCCTGAGTTGCTCGCGGATATGGGCGACGTCGCCGCTGGAATAGCCGAGGATCGCCTCGAGTTTCAGAGCCTCGCCCATCGACTTGCCGACCACTTCGAGCACGGTCTCCTTGATCGAATGCAGCGCGACCTGACTCTTTTCGACCAGTTTGGCGGCGTAGGCCTGCGCGGTCGCCATCAGTTCGCCTGGCGACACGACCTGCGCCACCAGGCCGATGGCGTGGGCCTCCTGCGCGCTGACTTCGCGGCCGGTGTAGAGAATATCCATGGTCCGTGACACGCCGATGCTGGCGACCAGCCGGACGATGCCGCCATCGCCGTGATGGAAGCCGCGATGAATCTCGAAGCTGCCGAACCGCGCGGTGTCGCTGGCGATGCGCACGTCGCAGGCCAGCGCCAGTTCGAAGCCGCCGGCCAGCGCCCAGCCGTTGACTGCGGCTATCACCGGCTTCTTCACCCGGATGCCGCGGGTGATGCCGCCGAGCCCGTCGTCGACATTGTCGCGGACGTCCTGAAACGTGCGCGACAGCCATTGCGGGATGTATTCCTTGAGATCCGCGCCGGCGCAGAACGCGTCCGGCCCTGCGCCGGTCAGGATCGCGACGTCGAGCTCGGGGTCGCGATCGAACGTCGTCCAGAACGTTTTCAGCTCCTGATGCATCACGCCGTTGATGGCGTTGCGTGCCGCGGGACGGTTCAGCGTGACCGTGGCAATCCTGCCGGAGCGCGTGACCACGATCGTCTGCATCGATGTTCCCTCCGCAGTCCCGGCGCCGTTTTGCCTGGCCATGATCGTCTGGCCACTATCTTGCGCGGGTCCACAGGCTGGTGCGCAGTCCGAGCGGAGTCAACACCCCTCGTCGGCGCGCCAAGCGGGCGATATGCGCCGGATCAAGCACGCTCCCGACAGCGTAGTCCTGCTTCTGCTGCATGGTCAAAGCTTTCGAACGCGCCACCCGGTAACGTTTCACGTCAGCCGCGGTGGTGCAGATTGCGCGCTCGAGCAGAATCCAGACCGGCCGCCAGCGAAACCGCCGCGCCACCGGCGAGCCAGCAAAGGCCTGACGCAACGCATGAAGCGACATATTCTCGCGCAGGGTATGAAGGAACGACTTGCCGCTGCGCTGTTCGGCACGGTCGTCGACCAGGATGCTGGACAGGTTCCAGTCGTGGTAGAACATGTCCTTGGAGACGGTGTCGGCCTCGGCGTGGTGTTCGAACAGCGCGCTGCCGCGCAGCGCCACCAGGTCGGCGGTGAACTGATAGTCGCAGACGATTCCGGTCGGCTTGACGTAGCGCGTCTTGCCGCGTTGCGCCGGAATGATGAACAGCCCGACCACGAAGATGCCCTGCGCCCGCAGCGTGCGGTAGATCTTGTTGTACATGGCGATCGCATCGTGGGCGCGCACGCCCTTGCGGTGGGTCTTCAGCCATTCGGCGTCGAGGGTCTCGATCCCCATCATGCAGAACCGCATCCCGGCCTGGTGCGCCAGGCGCGCGAAGTCCGGATTGCGATGCACGGTGTCGCCGCGCAGGAAACAGCCGAACCGCAGGTCGAGGCGGTGGGTGATCATCTCCTTGAGCAGCGTCACGGTCTTGCGCTCGTCGCCGCCGAAATTGTCGTCGGTGAAGATGAACTCGCCGACGCCGGCCGCTTTCAGCGCCTGCAGTTCGGCGATCACCTTGTCGACCGATTTGTAGCGCTGCTTGTAGTTCCAGAAGGTGTTGATGTTGCAGAAGTCGCAGCGATGCGGGCAGCCGCGGGAAATCTCCACCGCGGCGCCGAATCCATTGCTCATGCCCAGGCCATAAGGCCGCAGGTCGAAACCGCTCCAGTCCGGTATCGGTGCTGTTTCGAGGTCGGTCGGCTCGGCCTTCACCGCCGAGCGCCGGCAGCTGTCGCCGTCGCGCCAGCACAGGTTGGGCACGGCGTCGAACGTACTGGCGCCGGCGATCAGCGCCGTGATCAGCGCCCGGAACGCGGCTTCGCCTTCGCCGGTGACCACGAAATCGACGCCGGCGTCGATCCAGCGGTCCGGCCAGGCGGTGGCGTGGTTGCCGCCGACCACGATTCTCACCGCGGGATTGACCTCGCGCGCCAGCTTGACGGTGAGTTCGGTATCGAGCGCCTTCAGCGGCGACATGCAGGAGATCGCAATCACATCGGCCCAGCGCAGCCGGGCGCGATAGTCGGCCAGCGAAATCCGCGCCACGTAACCGTCAAGAAACTGCGTCTCGACCGCGAGGTCCTTGATGGTGGCGGCGAGCACCGGATAGACCGCGCTGGGAAACTTGACGATTTCGCCGAGCGTGTCGACCGGAACCGGCCAGGAATCCACCAGCGTCTTCGGATGCAGAAACAGGATTTTCAGCGCCGCCGCGGGGGCGGCCCCGACCTGCGGCCGTAGCTTCGCCGTGCCCAAACCGGCCGTTCCGTAACCCCCCATGGCGAACTCTCTGTTCGATGCGAACGACGACGCCAATTGCAGCGGTCTGTTACCAGACACTGGGGAGAGCGTAACATAGCGCCGCGGCGCCGCAAGTCACTTGCAGTATATTAGTAGCGGCGACGCCACGCTGGATCAGCCGGTGGGGCAGCGTCTTGGACGGGATCTTGGATACGGCACAGCGAAGCCCGCGACCGGGCGGGATCCTCCCTAGCTGATAGCAATGGATCCAGCCGCCGCTCAGACCGCGTGATGTGAGGCGGCGATCAGCGGGCGGGTCGGCTCGCTGTGCAGCTGCACCGCGTACAGCACCGCCTTGGCGATGCTGCGACCGCGCTCGTCGATCCCGGTCCATTGCGCGTGGCGGCCGCGCGGGTCGATTTCCAGCAGCCGTGCTCCGGCGGGCACATTGCTGTCGTCGCGGACCAGGCCGCGGACCACGCCGTCGCACGGCGCGCGATAGGGCATTCCTGATAGCAGGCCGAGCACCGCGCCGCGCTGCACCGGCGTGCCGATCTCGACCGCGGTGCGCCAACGCCCGGCTCCCTGCGCACAAGCGAACGTTTCGGTGGCGGTCGCGCCGGCGTTGCCGGACAGCGGGCCGTCATGCCGAGCAGCCGCATTGCGGTCGGGCGGCGCCTCGATGGCGACGTCGCAATTGGAACTGGCGGAAAAGCCGCCGCCGATGCCGATCGTCAGCTTCCCCAGCCGATGCAGGTCGGGGGTGGTGCGGTGCTGCTGCAGCCTTGCGTCGACCAGCACGTCCATCGTGCCGACCGGCAACAGATCGGCGAGGCCGAGCCGCGTCACCGACACCCGGTCGCCGGTGCGTAGGCCTTGGAATACCTGCATACCATCGTCGGCCCGCTCCCCGCGAACCTCTTCGAGTTTGACGTCGTCGCGATAGAGCGCGTCGGCGAACGCCATCTTGCGCAGGATCACCGGAAAGTCCGGATCGTGGGACAGCACCACGCCGAAATCCGCGCGATGCAGGAACACCGCCACGGCCGAGGCGATCTCGTTGGTGCCGAGGACGATGGCGAAGCGCTTTCTTCTGTGGTCGGCTGCTCGAGACATCCGCGTCACCCCAGGCCCAATCCCAACTTCGCAGCGCTCAAAGCAAGAGCCGGACCAGCCGTCATCACACCGTCAAAATGCCGGCGGGTACCGTAGCGGGGCGTTTCGGCCGGTTTTGCCGGCTCGGTTTGTCGAGAAAGCAACGCTCGGCGTGTTGCGGACGCGCCACGATGTCGAACTGACGACACAGCCGCCGCCCTCATTGCGACAATCGCTCCCAGCCGCAGTGGCCCGAATCCTGCAAACCCCCTTGGTGCCATCCGAGCCCGGTGGCGAGGGAGACATCCTTGGAAAGCGTCAACGCGCCGCCGCCGCCGTCGTCACCGTTGCATCATCACCCGGGATCGGCGCATCCGGCCGCGGCCGAGCTGCGTCACCCCGAGTCCACCGAGCTGCGCCACCCCGGCGCGCCGCCGGCCGCGGCCGGCACCGGCGCTTGCCCGTTCCACGCCGATCAGCGCGACAGCCGGGCCGGCAAGCAGAAGACCCTGGTGCTGACCGGGGCGTCGCGCGGCATCGGCCACGCCACCGGCAAGCTGTTCTCCGACGCCGGCTGGCGGATCGTCACCTGTTCGCGGCAGCCGTTCAACGACGAGCGCTGCCCGTGGGCGACCGGCGTCGAGGATCACGTCGAGATCGAACTCGGCGATTACCGCGCCTTGCCGCGGGCGATCGCAGCACTGAAGGAGCGGCTCGGCGGTTCGCCGCTGCACGCGCTGATCAACAACGCGGCGATCTCGCCGAAGGGGCTGGAAGGCGAGCGCCTGACCTCGCTGAACACCCCGGTCGAGACCTGGATGGGCGTGTTCCACGTCAATTTGCTGGCGCCGATCCTGCTGGCGCAGGGGCTGTTCGACGAGCTACGCGCCGGCTCGGGCTCGATCGTCAACGTCACTTCGATCGTCGGTTCCCGGGTCCACCCGTTCGCCGGAACCGCCTATGCGACCTCGAAAGCCGCATTGGCCTGTCTGACCCGGGAGATGGCGCACGACTACGCGCCCTATGGGATCCGGGTGAATGCGATCGCGCCCGGCGAAATCAAGACCGACATCCTGTCGCCGGAGACCGAGGCGCGGCTGGCGCCGACGATCCCGATGCGGCGAATCGGCACGCCCGACGAGGTCGCCAAGGTGATGTTCTTCCTGTGCTCGGAGGCGGCGAGCTACGTCACCGGCGAGGAAATCCACATCAATGGCGGGCAGCACGTCTGACGGTTTTGCTCTACCTGAGTGGTAATAGAGCGCCGGCGCTTATTTGCGCGAAAGAGTTTGCGCTGGATCAATGCGCGGTTTTGCAGGCGTCGCGCACTAAGTATTTTCGCTGTGCCGCAGCACCTTCCATTTGGGTAAATAGTGAGCAGGTAACGCTATCAACTTCCTCAGTGATGCGCCGAAGTTGTGCACGACATCTGCTTGAACCCAAGGCACTATCCATTAAAAGCTCCCATCAGTAGGCGGGGAAGGTCCGGAGCACGGAGATACCATTATGGTCTTTCGCGAAGCGCAAGTCGCCGAAACTGAGCAGTCGCGCCCGACCACTCTGATACCACTGAGCGAAATCGCTCTGACGGGTATCTTTGAGATCTCGAAGATTCTCACCGCGCCGGCGCGGCTGGAAACCACCCTCGCCAATGTGGTCAATCTGCTGCAGTCGTTCATGCAGATGCGGCATGGCACGGTGTCCTTGCTGGCCGACGATGGCGTGCCGGATATTACCGTCGGCGCCGGCTGGAACGAGGGCACCGACGACCGCTATCGCGCCCGGCTGCCGGCCAAGGCGATCGACCAGATCGTCGCCACCTCGGTGCCGCTGGTGGTCGAAAACGTCTCCTCGCATCCGATGTTCTCGCGCGCCGACGCCGATGCGCTCGGCGCCTCGCCGGAGGTCCGCGTCTCGTTCATCGGCGTGCCGATCCGGATCGATTCCCGGGTGGTCGGCACCCTGACCATCGACCGCGTCCGCGACGGCCGCTCGATCTTCCGGCTCGACGCCGACGTCCGCTTCCTCACCATGATCGCCAATCTGATCGGCCAGACCGTCAAGCTGCACCGCGTGGTGGCGCGCGACCGCGAGCGGCTGATGGCGGAAAGCCATCGCCTGCAGAAACAGCTCTCCGAGCTGAAGCCGCCGCGCGAACGCAAGAAGGTGCGGGTCGACGGCATCATCGGCGAAAGCCAGGCGATCCGCGGGCTCTTGGCCAAGGTCGGCATCATCGCCAAGTCGCATTCGCCGGTGCTGCTGCGCGGCGAATCGGGCACCGGCAAGGAACTGATCGCCAAGGCGATCCACGAATTGTCGTCGCGCGCCAACGGCCCGTTCATCAAGATCAACTGCGCCGCCTTGCCGGAGTCGGTGCTGGAATCCGAATTGTTCGGCCACGAGAAGGGCGCCTTCACCGGCGCCATCGCGGCGCGCAAGGGCCGCTTCGAACTGGCCGACAAGGGCACCCTGTTCCTCGACGAGATCGGCGAAATCTCGCCCTCGTTCCAGGCCAAACTGCTGCGCGTGTTGCAGGAGCAGGAGTTCGAGCGGGTCGGCGGCAATCACACCATCAAGGTCAATGTCCGCGTCGTGGCGGCGACCAACCGCAATCTCGAGGAAGCGGTGGCGCGCAACGAATTCCGCGCTGACCTTTACTACCGCATTAACGTGGTGCCGATGATGCTGCCGCCGCTGCGCGATCGCTCCAGCGACATTCCGCTGTTGGCCGACGAGTTCTTGAAGAACTTCAACAAAGAGAACGAGCGCGACCTGGAGTTCGACCCCGCCGCGATCGAACTGCTGCAGGGTTGTTCGTTCCCGGGCAACGTCCGCGAGTTGGAAAACTGCGTGCGCCGCACTGCGACGCTGGCGCCGGGACCGGCGATTCACCAGGACGATTTCGCCTGCCATCACGACGAGTGCCTGTCGTCGATCCTGTGGAAGAGCCACACCGAACGCACCGCGCAGCGACCACGGCCGGAAATTCCGCTCGAGGTCGCGCCGATCGGCCCGGCCGACGGCAGCCGCAGCAACGTCGTTGCGCGGGTGCCGGCCGCGCAGCCGCAACAGCCGCCGGCCCGGGTCGAGCCTAACTCCGACGCGCAGATGTCGGAGCGCGAGCGGCTGGTCGACGCCATGGAGCGATCGGGATGGGTGCAGGCCAAGGCCGCGCGCATCTTGGGGCTGACCCCGCGCCAGATCGGCTACGCGCTGAAGAAGTACGACATCGAGGTCAAGCACTTCTGAGCCTGGTCGAAGAAGATGGGCCCGATTGACGCCTCGTGTCCCGGGCAAGGTGCAGCGCCGTTTGGCGCTGCGCCGCTGACCCGGGACCGTTCCAAGCGATGCGACCCGCAACGGCCCCCGGCTCTGCAGCGCACCACGCCGCAAGAGCGGCGCGCTGCGCTGCGTCCGGGGCACGCCTGCTATCAGCTCCATCCGTCCCGGTCGGCCACGCGACCGGCTTGGTCCACAGCGGAGATTACTGCAAATCACTCGCGTAGTTCGCCGGCGCGAGCGCGTCGCCGCGACACGCTTGTCTCAGTTGCGACGCGATGTCAGCGGCAACACGCGCCCCGCGGCTGTGGGCATCGCGCAATATTGCTCTAGATCAAATATTTGCCGATTGGCACAAGGTTTGTAAGGCGTGGCATCATCCGCCAGCTAAGGAGTCTCCTATGGCCTACAAAATTGTCGCCTCGCAGTGTTCGGTGTGTGGTGCGTGCGAGTTCGAATGTCCGAACGCCGCGATCACCCTGAAGCGCGATATGTACGTGATCGAAGCCGCCAAATGCACCGAGTGCGAAGGCCAATTCGAAAAGCCGCAATGCGCCTCGGTGTGCCCGGTCGAGAACACCTGCGTTCCGGTCTAAATCACTGCCCTGGCGCGGTATTGCCGCCAGCATCACGACACTAACCTGCGACCGCGGCTATGCCGAAGTCGGCACCGTTTGATCCGAGCTCAGCAACGCGCATCACCTTGACGATGCGCGGTTGCGGCTCGTGATATTGGCGTTCGCGCCGGCTCTGCCGTGAGCGCGATTTCGCACCGGCGCGTGCGCCGACACGCCGCTTTGCACATTGCGGAAATCCGACACGCCCGCCCGCGTACAATGTCACCTTTGTAACAGCGACGGATCGCGCCGCATTCCCGAGTGTCGGCATCGTGACACCCGGCAAGCCTTCGAAATCATCATGTTTTCAACGCGCTATTCCTCGCCCGCGCGCTGGCACGTTAGTTGCGTAACTGTCGTGGCGTGAGGTTAGGCTGCGGCCCGGCTTCACGCATCGAGACAGTCACGGGCGCGCCCGCACCATCACCGCGCGGCAAACAGCGAGGACGACATGCAGAAGCTGGTACAACTGCTGGAGTTTGGGGCGCCCGGAGCGAAATCGCTCGAGGAAATTCGGCAGCAGGTCGCCAGCGCAGGCTGCAGTTCGAAGGGCGGCAGCGGCAAGTCGAGCTGCGGCTCCGCGGCGGGGCAGGGCGATCTGCCGCCGGAGGTCTGGGAGAAGGTCAAGAACCATCCCTGCTACAGCGAACAAGCGCATCATCACTTCGCCCGCATGCACGTCGCGGTGGCGCCGGCCTGCAACATCCAGTGCAACTACTGTAACCGCAAATATGATTGCGCCAACGAATCCCGCCCCGGCGTGGTCAGCGAGAAGCTGACCCCGGAACAGGCGGCGAAGAAGGTGCTGGCGGTGGCCTCCAGCGTGCCGCAGATGACGGTGCTCGGCGTCGCCGGTCCCGGTGATCCCTTGGCCAATCCGCAAAAGACCTTCAAGACGTTTGAGCTAGTGTCGGCCACCGCGCCCGACATCAAGCTGTGCCTGTCGACCAACGGGCTGTCGCTGCCGGATCACGTCGATCGCATCCAGGCGATGAACGTCGATCACGTCACCATCACCATCAACATGATCGACCCGGAGATCGGCGCCAAGATCTATCCGTGGATCTTCTACAATCACCGCCGCTACGAGGGCGTCGAGGCGTCGCGCATCCTGTCCGAGCGGCAATTGCTTGGCCTCGAAATGCTGACCGCGCGGGGCATCCTGGTCAAAGTCAATTCGGTGATGATCCCCGGCGTCAACGACAAGCATCTCGTCGAAGTCAACAAGGCGGTGAAGTCGCGCGGCGCCTTCCTGCACAACATCATGCCGCTGATTTCCGAGCCGGAGCACGGCACGGTGTACGGGTTGTCCGGGCTGCGCGGCCCGTCGGCGCAGGAATTGAAGGCGCTGCAGGACGCCTGCGAAGGCGAGATGAACATGATGCGGCATTGCCGGCAGTGCCGCGCCGACGCCGTCGGCCTGCTCGGCGAAGACCGCAGCGACGAGTTTTCCAACGAGAAGGTCGCGGCGATGGAGATCACCTACGACCTCGAGGCCCGCAAGGCCTATCAGGCCAAGGTCGAACTGGAGCGCGAGGCGATCGCCAAGGCCAAGACCGCCGAGCTGGTGAAACTCGCGGATGAGACCAGTGCGATCAAGATCCAGGTGGCGATCGCCACCAAGGGCGGCGGCCGGGTCAACGAGCATTTCGGCCACGCCCACGAGTTCCAGATCTACGAGGTCTCGACCGCCGGCGCGAAGTTCGTCGGCCACCGCCGCGTCGATCTGTATTGCGAGGGCGGCTACGCCGCCGCCGACGGCGCTGCGACCATCATCCGCGCGCTGAACGACTGCACCGCGGTGCTGGTCGCCAAGATCGGCATCTGTCCGAAGGATGCGCTGGCGGAGGCCGGCATCGAGGCGGTGGAAACCTACGCCTTCGAATTCATCGAGACCTCGGTGATCGCCTACTTCAAGGACTACCTGCAGCGCGTCGAGAAGAAGGAAATCAACCACGTCGCCAAGGGCGACGCCGATATCCGCCAGGGAGCATTCACCGAGGCCTGAACCGGGCCGCGCATTTGGTTCGCCGATTTCGACCAGTCGCCGCGCGGATGTTCCGCTCGGCCGTGAAGGATGGAAGACGAAGGACGCAATAGCATGGCTTACAAGATCATCTCCTCCCAGTGCACCGCGTGTTCGGCCTGCGAGCCGGAATGCCCCAATGTGGCGATCTTCGAAAAGGGCGGCACCTTCCACATCAATCCGAAGAAATGCACCGAGTGCCTCGGCCATTTCGACATGGCGCAATGCGTCGCGGTCTGCCCGGTCGAAGGCACCTGCGTGATCGACAAGTCGGTGCCGCGCTATCAGGCTCCGGCGTAAGGGGAGGCGCGCATGAGCTTCACGCTGACGCCGTCCGCCGAAAAATTCATCCGTCGCATGTTGCGCTTCAGCCCCGGCGCCGGCGGCTTCCGCCTCAATGTCAGCGCCGGCGGCTGTGCCGGGCTCACGGCCGAATTCGACGTCGAGCCCGCGGTGCGCCCGGGCGAGGTGGTCGAAACCGTCGGCGATCTGTCTTTCTTCCTGCCGGTGGCGAGCCAGCAGCTGCTCGACGGCGTGGTGGTCGACTTCGTCGAGACCCCGACCTCGAGCGGCTTCATGTTCCACGATCCGAAGCGCAGCGCCTGCGGCTGCGCCACCGACACCACGCCGAAGCCCACCGTCACCCTGCATCAATTGCGGGAGATCTGACATGGCGCCGGCCGCGAGCAACGAACCGCCGATGTTCGGAGCGGAGCCGTCGTTGCTCGCGGACGCGCTGCTCGGCGCCGGCCTGCCGGCCGAGGCCGAGCGCCATCTCGATCAGGCGGCGGGATTGTATCATCGCGCCGAACTTGCCGAACAGCATCTCTACGAGGCCCGCGCGCTGGCGCCGGACCACGCCGCGGTGCTGATCGCGCTGTATCGCTTCTACTTCTACAAAGGCCGGCTGGAAGAGGCGCTCGACGTCGCCTGCAGCTGCCTCGGCAAGGCCGCGCGCGACAACAACCTCAACGCCGACTGGCATTGCGTGTGCGCTTCCGACGCGGACTTCAGCAATTTCGCCGCGGTGCTGCCGCGGTTCTATCTGTTCACGCTGAAGGCCTACGCCTATCTGCAGATGCGGCTCGGCGACACCGACGAGGGCCACGCCGCGGTCACGAAGCTGCTCGAGCTCGACCCCACCGACAAGGTCAATGCCGGGCTCTTGCTCGGCGTCTGGCAGCGGATCGGAAAATCCGATGACGAGTAAAATCCCCATGACGACGGAGAACCGCCGATGAGCAAGATCAGCCGCGACAGCGACATCGTCGAGCTCGACGGCCCGCCCGCCTATGAATACGGCGAGAAGGTGCGGTCAAGGCTCAACATCCGTAACGACGGCACCTTTCCCGGCAAGGAGATCGGCGAGGTGCTGGTGAAGAAGGGCGACGAAGGCTACGTGGTCGGAATCGGCACCTTCCTGCAGCAGTTCTACATCTACAGCGTCGATTTCGTCGCACTCGGCCGCAAGGTCGGCATGAAGGGCCGCGAGATCGAGTCGATCGAACAGCAGCACGACGCGCTGCCGGAACAGGACGTGGCGTGATGGCGGAGCCGAAGTATCAATGGGGCCAGAAGGTCAAGGCCGCGATCGATCTGCTCAACGACGGCTCGTTTCCGGAAGCGCCGGAAGGCGCGCTGCTGGTGCAGACCGGCGATGCCGGCGAGATCGTCAAAATCGGCAGCCATGTCGAGACCGACACGCCGGTCTATCTGGTGGAATTCGGGCCGAGCCGCGTGGTCGGCTGTCTGGAAGATGAAATCGTAGCGTACTAGCCGCCGCGTGCGGCCAATCAAGGAATCCAAGTGATGAAGATCATGATCCGCAAGGGATCGCAGGGGCAGCTCTCGGCCTATGTGCCGAAGAAGGACCTGGAAGAGCCGATCGTCTCGATGGAGAAGCCGGAAATGTGGGGCGGCCACATCACGCTGGCCAATGGCTGGCAGCTGGAATTGCCGGCGCTGGCGGCCGACACCCGGCTGCCGATCACCGTCGAAGCGCGAAAGATGTAGCCATGGCGTTGTCGGCGGACGACCTCAGTGAAATCGGCGCGCTGCTCGGCGCGCCCGAAGCCGACCCGCAGATCGTGGCCGAGTTGCGCCGGCGGTTTCCGAAACTGTCGCTGACGCGTTGCGACGCGTCCGACATGGCCGACGAGACTGCGTTTCGCGAATATCCGCTGTTCGACCTCTATCTGGTCGACGGCATGGAGCATTGCTGGAAGCTGACATCCGATCCCGCGCGCGCCACCGGCCTGGTGGTGGTGCCGCATAAGCTGGCGGCGTAATCGCGCAGCCGGCACAACGAGGTTGAAACCATGACGGAAGCGACCTTCGCAGACATCAAAGCCCGGATGGGCGCCGGCCAGGTGATCCCCTATCTCGGGCCCGGCGTGCTGGCGCTCGCCGGCGAGGCCTGCGTGGTGCCGGACTCGCCGCTGGCGCTGGTCGGTCGGCTCACTGCCAAGATCAAGGTGCCGCACAAGGTGCGCAACAACGTCACCGGCGCAGCGCAATACATCGAGAACTTCAAGCACCGCTCGACGCTGACCAAGGCGATGATCGAGGCGTTCCGCTCCGACATGGCGCCGACCGCGCTGCATCGCTTCCTCGCGGCGCAGCCCAATCTGCCGCTGTGGGTCAACGCCTGGTACGACGACCTGGCGATGAAGGCGCTGGCCGGCCGCGCCGGTTGGGGCATGGCGCAGGGCGTCAGCCAGACCGAGCATTTCGGCCACTGGGTGAATTATTTCCGCGGCGACGGCGCGTTGGTGCCGGACGACACCCCGAGCATCGTCGCCGAGGATGCCGACATGCCGCTGTTCGCGCCGGCTCCGGCCGAGGCCGCGGCATGGTCGACGCTGTTGTATCAGCCGCTCGGCTCGGTGGCGCCGGCGGCGAATTTTTTGGTGTCGGACAGTGACTTTGTCGAAGTGCTGACCGAAATCGACATCCAGACCCCATTGCCCGAGCCGGTGCAGAAAATCCGCAGCGGCCGCAACTTCCTGTTCCTCGGCTGCCGCTTCGCCGAACAGCTCGACCGGCTGTTCGCCCGCCAGATCATGAAGCGCTCGTCCGACCGGCATTGGGCGGTGCTGCCCGATGAACTCACCAAGAACGAAGCCAAGTTCTTGGACGAGCAGAACATCACCCGGATCGACCTGCCGCTGTCGGAGTTCTGCGCCGCGCTGGCGCAGACCCAGCCCGAGCCGGCGACGGCGTAACAAGGCGCTAGCGGTAACGAGCGAAAGATCTCACGCCTCATTTTGAGCCGAGGCCGACGCCAGGCGTCGGCCTCGTCGCTATTCCTCTCAAACAAATCGGCGTTGCTCGAAGGTCTCGTGTCCCGGACGCGGGGCCGCGTTCTTCACGCGGCGCCGCGAGCCGGGATCGTTCCAAGGGCTGCGTTCCGTAAAGGCCCCGGATCTGCAGCGCAGCGCCGCAGTGCGGCGCTGCGCTTTCGTCCGGGGCACGATGTTTCGCTGGCGCGACGCAACGTCGACCAATCACACCTTCGACAGCAAAGCCCGACTTCGGCTGTCGCAACGCAGTCGCACGACATGTCGTTCTCGCTTAGCGCGCCTCGCCGCATCGGTTGTTTTGTTTCGGACAGGAGCGGCCGCCGATGTCGGCCCGATCCCCCCGATGTCGGGTTTGAAACAACACCCCGGTAGCGCCGGCCAGATGCGTTATCTTCAAGTAATCACAGAGTTTTTCTAATTCTAAACGCGTTGGCACGGTCGTTGCAAAACACTGGTCAGCAAGGCGATGGGTTGTTGTCTGAGCAGTGAATGCAAGGAGCAACGTCCGCATCTGAGCCGTGCGACGGTTCTTCAAACGGAAACTCACTGCGCAGCCGCGCACATCGATCAAACGGTTCAAGGCAACGGAGAGAAAACATGGCGGCACTTCGGCAAATCGCGTTCTACGGCAAGGGCGGCATCGGCAAGTCCACCACTTCACAGAACACGCTCGCGGCACTGGTCGAGATGGGTCAGAAGATCCTGATCGTCGGCTGCGACCCCAAGGCGGACTCCACCCGCCTGATCCTCAACACCAAGATGCAGGACACCGTGCTCAGCCTCGCCGCTGAAGCCGGTTCGGTGGAAGACCTCGAACTCGAAGACGTGATGAAGATCGGCTACAAGGGCATCAAGTGCACCGAAGCCGGCGGCCCGGAGCCCGGCGTCGGTTGCGCCGGCCGCGGCGTCATCACCGCGATCAACTTCCTGGAAGAGAACGGCGCCTATGAAGACGTCGACTACGTCTCCTACGACGTGCTCGGCGACGTGGTCTGCGGCGGCTTCGCGATGCCGATCCGCGAGAACAAGGCGCAGGAAATCTACATCGTGATGTCCGGCGAGATGATGGCGCTGTACGCCGCCAACAACATCGCCAAGGGCATTCTGAAGTACGCCTCCTCGGGCGGCGTCCGGCTCGGCGGCCTGATCTGCAACGAACGCCAGACCGACCGCGAGCTCGACCTCGCCGAAGCGCTGGCCGCTCGCCTCAACTCCAAGCTGATCCACTTCGTGCCGCGCGCCAACATCGTGCAGCACGCCGAGCTGCGCCGCCAGACCGTGATCGAATACGCGCCGGACAGCCAGCAGGCCAAGGAATATCGCGCGCTGGCCGAGAAGATCCATGCCAACTCCGGCAAGGGCACCATCCCGACCCCGATCACCATGGAAGAGCTCGAAGGCATGCTGCTCGACTTCGGCATCATGAAGACCGACGAGCAGGCGCTCGCCGAACTGGCCGCCAAGGAAGCGGCGAAAGCCGCCGCCGAAGCCACGGCCTGATTAACACGCGTCTGACGGGGCCGGCTGTCTTTGGGCAGCCGGCGCCCAGATCAGCGGTCCCGCGAAACGAGGTATGACCATGAGCTCTGCGATCGCAGCCACCACCGAAGACATCAAGGCGCGCAACCAGGAACTGATCGGGGAGGTCCTCAAGGCCTATCCGGAAAAGTTCGCCAAGCGCCGCGCCAAGCATCTTGGCACCTATGAAGGCGACAAGCCGGATTGCGGCGTCAAGTCCAACATCAAATCGATTCCGGGCGTCATGACCATTCGCGGTTGCGCCTACGCCGGCTCGAAGGGCGTGGTGTGGGGCCCGATCAAGGACATGGTCCACATCAGCCACGGCCCGGTCGGCTGCGGCCAGTATTCCTGGGGTTCGCGCCGCAACTACTACAAGGGCACCACGGGCATCGACACCTTCGGCACCATGCAGTTCACCTCCGATTTCCAGGAAAAGGACATCGTGTTCGGTGGCGACAAGAAGCTCGGCAAGCTGATCGACGAAATCGGCGTGCTGTTCCCGCTCTCCAAGGGCATCTCGATCCAGTCGGAATGCCCGATCGGTCTGATCGGCGACGACATCGAGGCGGTGTCGAAGGCGAAGTCGAAGGACGTCGGCAAGCCGATCGTTCCGGTGCGTTGCGAAGGCTTCCGCGGCGTGTCGCAGTCGCTCGGCCATCACATCGCCAACGACGCGATCCGTGACTGGGTGTTCGAAAAGACCGGCGACAAGCTCGCGCAGTTCGAATCCACCCCCTATGACGTCGCGATCATCGGCGACTACAACATCGGCGGCGACGCCTGGTCGTCGCGCATCCTGCTCGAGGAAATGGGTCTGCGGGTGATCGCGCAGTGGTCCGGCGACGGCACCATCGCCGAGCTCGAGGCCACCCCGAAGGCCAAGCTGAACATCCTGCACTGCTACCGCTCGATGAACTACATCACCCGCCACATGGAAGAGAAGTTCAACATTCCGTGGGTCGAGTACAATTTCTTCGGGCCGACCAAGATCGAATCGAGCTTGCGCGAAATCGCCAGCCACTTCGACGACAAGATCAAGGAAGGCGCCGAGAAGGTCATCGCCAAGTACAAGCCGCTGATGCAGGCGGTGATCGACAAGTACAAGCCGCGCCTGCAGGGCAAGCGAGTGATGCTGTATGTCGGCGGTCTGCGTCCGCGCCACGTCATCG
Source organism: Rhodopseudomonas rhenobacensis (assembly GCF_014203125.1). Classification (GTDB taxonomy): domain Bacteria; phylum Pseudomonadota; class Alphaproteobacteria; order Rhizobiales; family Xanthobacteraceae; genus Rhodopseudomonas_A; species Rhodopseudomonas_A rhenobacensis. The sequence goes on along the minus strand of NZ_JACHIH010000016.1, from coordinate 87,519 downwards.
GCGCCTACGAAGACCTCGGCATGGAAGTGGTCGGCACCGGCTACGAATTCGGCCACAACGACGACTATCAGCGCACCACCCACTACATCAAAGACACCACGCTGATCTATGACGACGTCACCGGCTACGAGTTCGAGAAGTTCGTCGAAAAGGTCAAGCCGGACCTGGTCGGCTCGGGCATCAAGGAAAAGTACATCTTCCAGAAGATGGGCGTGCCGTTCCGCCAGATGCATTCCTGGGATTATTCGGGTCCGTATCACGGTTACGACGGCTTCGCGATCTTCGCCCGCGACATGGACATCGCGATCAACTCGCCGATCTGGAAACTGACCAAGGCGCCCTGGAGCTAAAGGGACCGCCCCGCCGCTCCCGGCCGATCGGCCGGGAGCCGAGCCAACGATTTTTTCGGAAAGAACACGTCATGAGCCAGAGTGCCGATAACGTCATCGACCACGCCGCCCTGTTCCTGGAGCCGCAATATGACTCCATGATCGAAGCCAAGCGCAAGAATTTTGAGAACGCGCCGCCGCAGGCGGAAATCGACCGGGTTCGTGAATGGACCAAGACGGTCGAGTACCAGGACAAGAACTTCGCCCGCGAGGCGCTGTGCATCAACCCCGCCAAGGCCTGTCAGCCGCTCGGCGCGGTGTTCGCCGCGGTCGGGTTTGAGAAGACCTTGCCGTTCGTGCACGGCTCGCAGGGTTGCGTCGCCTATTATCGCAGCCATCTGTCGCGCCACTTCAAGGAGCCGACCTCCTGCGTCTCCTCGTCGATGACGGAAGACGCCGCGGTGTTCGGCGGCCTCAACAACATGGTCGACGGCCTGGCCAACGCGCATGCGCTGTACAAGCCGAAGATGATCGCGGTCTCCACCACCTGCATGGCCGAAGTCATCGGCGACGACCTCAATGCCTTCATCAAGGGCGCCAAGGAAAAGGGTTCGGTCCCGGCCGATTTCGACGTTCCCTTCGCCCACACCCCGGCCTTCGTCGGCAGCCACGTCACCGGCTACGACAACGCCATGAAGGGCATCGTCGAGCACTTCTGGAACGGCAAGGCCGGCACCGTCGCCAAGACCGAGCGGCAGCCCAACGAGTCGATCAACTTCATCGGCGGCTTCGACGGCTACACCGTCGGCAACCTGCGCGAAGTCAAGCGCCTGTTCGACACCATGGGTGTCAGCTACACCATCCTCGGCGACACCAGCGACGTCTGGGATACCCCGACCGACGGCGAGTTCCGGATGTATGACGGCGGCACCACGCTGGAAGACACCGCCAACGCCATCCACGCCAAGGCCACCATCTCGATGCAGGAATTCTGCACCGAGAAGACGCTGTCCCTGATCGCCGACGCCGGTCAGGAAGTCGTCGCGCTGAACCACCCGGTTGGCGTCACCGGCACCGACCGCTTCCTGATGGAAGTGTCGCGGATCACCGGCAAGCCGATCCCGGCCTCGATCACCCGTGAACGCGGCCGTCTGGTCGACGCCATCGCCGATAGCAACGCCCACATCCACGGCAAGAAGTTCGCGATCTTCGGCGATCCCGATCTCTGCCTCGGCATGGTCGAGTTCCTGCTCGAACTCGGCGCCGAGCCGACCACCGTGCTGTCGACCAACGGCGGCAAGGCCTGGGAAGCCAAGGTGAAGGCGCTGCTCGATGCCTCGCCGTTCGGCAAGGACTGCCAGGTGTTCGCCGGCAAGGACCTCTGGCACCTGCGCTCGCTGTTGTTCACCCGGCCGGTCGACTTCCTGATCGGCTCGACCTACGGCAAGTATCTCGAGCGCGACACCGGCACCCCGCTGATCCGGCTCGGCTTCCCGATCTTCGACCGGCACCATCAGCATCGCTATCCGGTCTGGGGCTATCAGGGTGGCCTCAACGTTCTGGTCAAGATCCTCGACAAGATCTTCGACGAAATGGACAAGAACGTCGTCGCCGGCGTGAACGACATCAGCTTCGACATCATCCGCTGAGGTCACTGAGATAGGACGTCCGAAAATGAGCAGCCTGGCCGACAAGATTCAAGACGTCTTCAACGAGCCAGGCTGCTCCACCAATACCGGCAAAGCCGCCAAGGAGCGCAAGAAAGGCTGCAGCAAACCGCTGCAGCCGGGCGGCGCTGCTGGCGGCTGTGCCTTTGACGGCGCCAAGATCGCGCTGCAGCCGGTCACCGACGTCGCCCATCTGGTGCACGGCCCGATCGCCTGCGAAGGCAGTTCGTGGGACAACCGCGGCGTCAAGTCGTCCGGCTCGAAGCTGTATCGCACCAGCTTCACCACCGACATGAGCGAGAACGACGTGGTGTTCGGCGGCGAGAAGCGGCTGTTCAAGTCGATCCGCGAAATCATCGAAAAATACGATCCGCCGGCGGTGTTCGTCTATCAAACCTGCGTGCCGGCGATGATGGGCGACGACATCGCCGCGGTCTGCAAGGTGGCGAGCGAGAAGTTCGGCAAGCCGTGCATTCCGATTATCGCGCCGGGCTTCGTCGGCCCGAAGAATCTCGGCAACAAGCTCGCCGGCGAGGCGATGCTGGACTATGTGATCGGCACCCAGGAGCCGGATTTCACCACGCCCTACGACATCAACATCATCGGTGAATACAACGTCGCCGGCGAACTCTGGCAGGTCAAGCCGCTGCTCGACGAACTCGGCATCCGCATCCTGTCGTGCCTGTCGGGCGACGCGCGCTACCACGAGATCGCCCGTTCGCACCGCGCCCGTGCGGCGATGATGGTGTGCTCGACGGCGATGATCAACGTCGCCCGCAAGATGGAAGAGCGCTACGGCATTCCGTATTTCGAAGGCTCGTTCTACGGCATCACCGACACCTCGGATTCGCTGCGGCAGATCGCCAAGTTGCTGATCGCGCGCGGTGCCGACGCCGAGCTGATGGACCGCGTCGAGGCGGTGATCGCCCGCGAGGAGGCCCGGGCCTGGGAGGCGCTCAAGGCGTTCACCCCGCGGCTCACCGGCAAGAAGGTTTTGTTGATCACCGGCGGCGTCAAATCCTGGTCGGTGGTGGCGGCGCTGCAGGAAGCCGGGCTCAGCATCGTGGGCTCAAGCGTCAAGAAGTCGACCAAGGAGGACAAGGAGCGGCTCAAGGAGATGAGCCCCGACGTCCACCAGATCGACGATCTGCGGCCGCGCGAAATGTACAAGATGCTGAAGGAGGCCAAGGCCGACATCATGCTGTCGGGCGGCCGTTCGCAATTCGTCGCCTTGAAGGCCAAGATGCCCTGGCTCGATATCAACCAGGAGCGGCACTACGCCTATGCGGGCTATGTCGGCATCATCGAGATGGTGCGGCAGATCGACAAGGCGTTGTCCAACCCGGTGTGGGAGCAGGTCCGCAAGGCCCCGCCGTGGGACGAGGTCAGCTGGGAAGACCGCGCCGACGCCGCCAATGCCGCCGACGAAGCAGCGCTCGCCGCCGATCCGGCGCGCGCCGAGGCCGAGCGCCGGGCGACCATCGTTTGCAAGTGCAAGGAGATCAGCGTCGGCACCATCGAGGATGCAATCCGCAGCCACGACCTCACCGTGATCGCGCAAGTCACCCAGCTGACCCAGGCCGGCGGTGGGTGCGGTTCTTGCAAGGAGACCATCGCGGCGATGTTGGCGCGCGAGGCGAAGGCCGCCGCGGATGCGCCTTCTGCCCAGGTCGCATGAGGTCGGCAATGACAAAGATCACAACGTCCACCAAGTCCTGCACCGTCAACGCGCTGAAAATGAGCCAGCCGCTCGGCGGCGCGCTGGCTTTCATGGGCGTGCGCAACTGCATGCCGCTACTGCACGGTTCACAAGGCTGTACTTCGTTCGGTTTGGTACTGTTTGTGCGTCACTTCCGGGAATCGATCCCGCTGCAGACCACGGCGATGAGCGAAGTCGCCACCGTGCTTGGCGGCTACGACAATGTCGAACAGGCGATTGTCAACATTGTCGGACGTACCAAACCCGACATGATCGGGATCTGCTCGACCGGCGTCACCGAGATCAAGGGCGACGACGTCGACAGCTTCATCAAGACCATCCGCAGCAAGCACCCCGAGCTCGCCCATGTGGCGCTGGTCAATGTCGCGACCCCGGATTTCAAGGACGCCTTCGAAGACGGCTGGGCCAAAGCCACCACGCGCCTCGTCGAAGCCTTGGTGCTGCGTCCGGCGTCCGGCACCTCGCGGCGCCAGGGCCGGCTCAACGTGCTGCCCGGCAGCCATCTCACCCCGGGCGATCTCGACGAACTCCGCGACATCATCGAGGCGTTCGGGCTGCAGCCGACCTTCCTGCCGGATATCTCCGGCTCGCTCGACGGCCACGTCCCCGATGACTTCACGCCGACCACCCATGGCGGCGTCTCGGTGTCGCAGATCGCCGCGATGGGAACGGCGATCCACACCATCGCGATCGGCGAACAGATGCGCCCCGCGGCCGAAGCGATGGAAGCCCGCACCGGCATTCCGTTCACCCTGTTCCGCCGCCTGACCGGGCTCGCGCCGAACGACGAATTCATCGCTTGCCTTTCGAAGATCAGCGGCAAGCCGGTGCCGGCGAAATATCGCCGCCAGCGCAGCCAGCTGATCGACGCCATGCTGGACGGGCATTTCTACTTCGGCGGCAAGCAGGTTGCGATCGGCGCCGAGCCCGACATGCTGCTCAACATCGGCGGCTGGCTCGCCGACATGGGCTGCCGCATCACCACCGCGGTGACCACCACGACCTCGCCGGTGCTCGATCAGATGCCGTGCGACGAGGTGCTGATCGGCGACCTCGAGGATCTCGAGACCGGCGCCGAGGGCTGCGACCTGTTGGTGTCGCATTCGCACGGCCGCCAGGCCGCCGAGCGGCTCGCGGTGCCGTTTCTCCGCATCGGCCTGCCGATCTTCGATCGGCTCGGCGCGGCGCATCAAGTCTCGGTCGGCTACCGCGGCACCCGCGACCTGATTTTCACCGTCGGCAATCTGTTCATCGCCGATCTTCACGAACCGGATGTCGGCACCTGGCGTCAGCCGGTCACACCCACGGATTCCGTCAGTGCGACGCCTGCGACTCATTAAGAGTCCGTCGGGCGGAATACTGGATGACAAGCAGAGGAGAGCCAGCATGAAGGTCGCGTTCGCCACCCAGGACATGAAGCGCGTCGACGCGCATTTCGGCTGGGCCAAGAATCTGGCGATCTACGAGATCGCGCCGGAGGGCTCGCGCTTCATCGAAGCGGTGCAGTTCGGCGACGACGTCGAAGACGGCAACGAAGACAAGCTGACCGCCCGCATCGACGCGATTCGCGATTGCGCGATCCTCTACGTCGCGGCGATCGGCGGCTCCGGCGCCGCCCGCGTGGTCGCCGCCAACGTCCATCCGATGAAGGTGGCCGAGCCGCAGCCGATCGCCGAGCTGCTGGAAAAGCTCTGCGCCGTGCTGAAGGGCAATCCGCCGCCGTGGCTGCGCAAGGCGCTGCTCAAGGGCGAAGAGCGCAAGTTCGATTTCGCCGAGGAGGTGGAGCATGGTTGAGGCATCGGTCGCCGAACGCGATCCCGCGCTGGATTCGGTCTTCGTCAAGGAACTGATCAAGCAGTGGCGCGCCCAGGACACCCATGGTGCCTGGGAAGGCAAGAGCGACTTCGACCTGATCGAGCCCTACATCATCACCAAGGAGATGCGCCGCGAGATTCCGATCGTCGGCGATCCGGATCCGGAAACGCTGTGGCGGCTGGAGCTGTTCTACAACGCGGTGTGCCTGGCGATCGAGCGCGAGACCGGACTGATGGTGTCGCCGATGATGAAGATGCATCACGAAGGTTTTGGCCGGATGATCCTGGCCGCCGGCCGGCTGATCGTCGTCAACAAGCAGCTGCGCGACGTGCATCGCTTCGGCTTCGACTCGCTCGGCAAGCTTGCCGAGGAAGGCGACAAATTCGTCATCTCCGGCATCGAGATGATCCGCAAATATCCGGAAGTCGCCGCGTACTAGCCGTCGGAGCCCGCTGATGTCTGACATCGAGACGCTGAAAGCCGAAATCAAGAAACTGTCTTCGCGCGCCATCAACGCGAAGATGAATCTGCACGATCTGTCGGAAGAGCTGCCGGTGAACTGGCAGACCATCATGGCCGTCGCGCAGGACACCCACGACGCCTATGCGGCGCTGGAAGCCGCCCGCAAGACCTTGAAACAGCTGGAGGCCAGCGCCGCCTGAGCGCGGTGCGACGCAGCCGGTACGAATTTTTCGCGCAGCCAAAAAGAGGCTGCGCCGCAGGAGAACCAGATGAGCATATTTTCCACCCGCGACGGCAAGCCGTGGGAGCCGACCTACATCACCGCGATCGACGGCGCCAAATGCATCGGCTGCGGCCGTTGCCACAAGGTCTGTTCGCGCGACGTCATGCACCTGATGGGCGTCAACGAGGACGGCGAGCTGGTCGGCTGCAGCACCGACGACGACGATGACGACGAGGAATTCGTCCGCAAGGTGATGGTGCTCGACAAGGCCGGCAATTGCATCGGCTGCTCGGCGTGCAACCGGGTCTGCCCGAAGGATTGCCAGACCCACGTCAAGGCCAGCGAACTCGGCATCTAAAGGAGTTTCCCCGTGATCGGCGCAGCGCTGCAGCACAATTCGGTCGGACCAGCACGGCGCGCGCCGCATCTGGTGGTCACCGATGATTGCGACGAGGCGTCGCCGGCGGCGGCGATCTACCGCGTGCTCACCGGCCGCGCCGCGGCCAGCGCCCGGATCGACGACGATCGCGAGTTCGACCGCCACGTGCTGGCGTCGATTCTTGCGGTGGCGTTGACCGAGCAGGGCGCGCTCGCCGAACGCAGCGGGCTTTTGGCAGATGATCTGGTGGAGCTGCTGGGGCGCTGGTTTCCGCATATCGCAAAGCTGTTCATCCCCTCGATCGCCGGCGAACCGCTCGACGACGACGAGGCCGGCATGGTACGCGACCTGCTGCTCGCCAATCGCTCGAGCGAGGGCGACGTCGGCCGCTGGCTCGCCGCGATGGTGGCGCGCCGCGCCATGGAGCCGAACCATCTGTGGGAAGATCTCGGGCTGCGCGACCGCAACGAGCTGTCGCGGCTGTTGACCCGGCATTTCGCTCCATTGGCGCTGAGCAACACCGGCAATATGCGCTGGAAGCGGTTCTTCTACCGCAAGCTCTGCGAGGACGACGGCATCGTGATGTGCTCGACGCCGGTCTGCACCCATTGCGGCGATTTCGCGCGCTGCTTCGGCGACGAGAGCGGCGAAAGCCGAATGGCCGACCGCCGCCGCACCGCCGCGCTGCAGGCGTCCTAGTTCGAACTGGTCGGACCAGTCGGACCAGTCTTGCCCCGTTGTCTCGGTTTGAAGCCACTCTTTGGGTAGAGGCTTTCAACCCATTACCACGCCGTCATTCCGGGGCGCGAGGCCGCAGGCCGAGCGAACCCGGAATCTCGCTGCGAGGCGATCGCCGGCCCGGTTGCGAGATTCCGGGTTCGCTCACAGCTGACGCTGTTCGCGCCCCGGAATGACGGCACTCTTTGCGGAGGCGTCTCGTCATCTTCGTCTCGTAATCGCTTCTTCCCGCCGTCGTCTTTGCGACGCTGTCGCAATCAGCTCGCCTTGTCGCAATCCCGACATTCCGGCCCGACAGCGAGAAACCCCTACGTTTTCGCGGGTTTATGAGCCTGCAGCCACGATGGCACGGCTGTTGCTTAGTGATGGTCACAAGCGATGCAGAGGAGCGTGCGACATGATCACCCTGAGCGAAGAAGCCGGTAACGCCGTCAAGGCCGCGATGTCTCGCGCCGGCAAGTCCGATGGCGGGTTGCGCGTCATGGTCGAGACCGGCGGCTGCGCCGGCTTCAAATATCTGATCGGGCTCGACACCGAGCCGCGCGCCGACGACGCCGTGATCGACGCCGGCGGGGTGAAAGTGTTCCTCGACCCGGACTCCCAGCCGCTGTTGACCGGGCTGAAGATCGGCTTCGTCGAAAGCCTGGAAGGCTCCGGCTTCACCTTCGACAATCCCAACGCCGGCACCAAATGCGGGTGCGGCAAATCCTTCGGCTAACTCCGCGCGAGGCCGCCTGATGCCGACGATGCAGCACGACGCCTTCGGCGAGCACTTTGCCAACCCGCGCAATGTTGGCGTGCTGGCGCAGGCCAACGCGGTCGGCTCGGTCGGCACCATGGGCTGGGGCGACGCCGTCAAGCTGATGCTGCAGATCGATCCCGCGACCGACCGGATCGAGCAGGCCCGGTTCCAGACCTTCGGCTGCAGCTCTGCGATCGCCTCGTCCTCGGCGATCACCGAACTGATCACCGGCAAGACCACCGACGAGGCGTTGGAAATCACCGCCGCCGACGTCGTCGACTTCCTCGGCGGGCTGCCGGCCGAGCGGATGTACTGTTCGGTGATGACCTACGAAGCCGTCCAAAACGCCATCGCCGACTATCGCCGGCATGGCGCGCCGGCCCCCGCCGCGGACTCCGCGACGATCTGCAAATGCTTCGGCGTCACCGAGGCGATGGCCGCGCGCACCATCCGCATCAATCATCTCACCGATCCGCACCAGGTGACGTTTCATACCAAGGCCGGCGGCGGCTGCTTTGGCTGCTACAAGCAGGTCGAAACCGTGCTGGCGCGGGTCAATGCCGAGATGGTCGCCGAAGGCAATCTGGCGCCGCGGCAGGCCTACCGGCCGGGCTCGGTGCCGCCGTCCAGTGAAGCTTTGAAGCCGCGCGGCGACGCGCCGCCGCCGCTGGGCTCCGGCGCGCGCGCAAATATTCCGAGCCACATCGCGATTCCGCCGCGCCCGGCGCCGACGTCGGCCGCGCCGCGCCCGGTGCTGCCGCCGTCGGAAAATCGCGACCGCGGCACGCCCGAACAATTCGAACTGATCAAGCAGGCGGTCGAAGCCTTGCGCCCGCATCTGCAGCGCGACGGCGGCGACTGCGAGCTGGTCGATGTCGACGGCAACACCATCTATCTGCGGCTGTCGGGCAATTGCGTCGACTGCCAGTTGGCGTCGGTGACGCTGTCCGGCGTGCAGGCGCAGCTCGCCGAGAAGCTGCAGCGTGTGGTGCGCGTGGTGCCGGTGTCATGAGCGGAGCAGCGCGAATGGTCTATCTCGACGCCAACGCCACCACCGCGGTCGATCCCCGCGTCGTCGACAAGATGCTGCCGCTGTTCACCGAAACCTATGGCAATCCGTCGTCGAAGCACGGCTTCGGCGAAGCCGCAGGCGCAGCGCTCAGGCGCGCCCGCGAGCAGGTGAGGGCGTTGCTCGGCGCCGAACAGGCGGCCGAGATCGTGTTCAATTCCGGCGGCACCGAAGGCGCTAATGCTGCGATCATGTCGGCGCTGGAAGCTTCGCCGCGGCGGCGCGAGATCATCATCAGCGCCGTCGAACATCCGGCGGTGCTGGCGCTGTGCGCCTGGCTGGAAAAGAACAAAGGCATCCGCATCCACGTCATTCCGGTGGACCGCGAAGGCTGGCTCGATCTCGCCGCCTACAAGGCCGCGTTGTCGGAGCGCGTCGCGGTGGTGTCGATCATGTGGGCCAACAACGAGACCGGGGTGATCTTCCCGGTGCCGGAACTGGCCGAACAGGCCAAGGAATTCGGCGCGCTGTTTCACACCGACGCGGTGCAGGCGGTCGGCAAGCTGCCGATCGACCTGAAGGCGACCGAGATCGACATGCTGTCGCTGTCCGGCCACAAGTTTCACGCGCCGAAGGGCGTCGGCGCGCTGTATCTGCGGAGTAGCGTGCGCTTCAAGCCGCAGCTCAAGGGCGGCCATCAGGAACGCGGCCGTCGCCCCGGCACCGAGAACATGCCGGGCATCGTCGGCCTCGGCGCCGCCGCCGAACTCGCCGCGGCGCATATGGACGACGAGAACGTGCGGGTCCGCGCGCTGCGCGACCGGCTGGAGCAAGGCATCCTCGCGGAGGTGGGGCAGTGCGTTGCCGTCGGCGCCGGCGCCGAGCGGCTGCCCAACACCTCGACCATCGCGTTCTCTTTCATCGAAGGCGAAAGCATCGTGCTCTTGCTCGATCGCGCCGGCATCGCGGTGTCGATGGGCTCGGCCTGTTCGGTCGGCTCGTTCGAGCCGTCGCATGTGCTGACCGCGATGCACGTCGCCAAGGAAGCGGTGCGCGGCGCGGTGCGGTTCTCGTTGTCGCGCGACACCACGGAAGCCGACATCGACCGCGCGATTGCCGCGGTGCCGCCGATCGTTGCCAAGCTGCGGGCGATTTCGCCGTTCGGATCACAGGAGGGGGCGCCGCAGGCGCTCGACCAGGCGCATGTTTAGAGATTTCGGATTCGACGTGCCGCGCACCCGTCCCGCCGCCGGCCCGACCACGCTTCCCGCCATCGTGCTGAACGACACCACGCTGCGCGACGGCGAGCAGGCGCCGGGCGTCGCCTTCACCACCACCGAAAAGGTCGCGATTGCGCGGGCGCTGGCACTGGCCGGCGTTCCTGAGATCGAAGCCGGCACCCCGGCGATGGGCCGCGAAGAAATCACCGCGATCCGCGCCATCGTCGAGCAAGGCCTGCCGCTGACCACCATCGCCTGGTGCCGGATGCGCACCGAGGACGTCGACGCCGCACTCGCTGCCGGCGTGGCGATGGTCAACCTGTCGGTGCCGGTGTCCGACGTGCAGATCGCCGCCAAGCTCGGCGGCAAGCGCTCTAACGCCATCGAAATGCTGAAGCGCGTGGTCGGCTACGCCCGCGACAAGGGGCTTGCGGTCGCGGTCGGCGGCGAGGATTCTTCGCGCGCCGATGTCGGCTTTCTCACCGAGATCATCGCCGAGGCCAAAGCCGCCGGCGCCCGCCGCTTTCGTATCGCGGATACGCTCTCCGTGCTCGATCCCGACGCCAGCTACCAATTGATGGCGGCGCTGCGCCGCTCCACCGATCTCGAACTCGAGTTCCACGGCCACGACGATCTCGGCCTCGCCACCGCCAACACGTTGGCGGCGATCAAGGCCGGCGCCAGCCACGCCTCGGTCACGGTGATCGGGCTCGGCGAACGCGCCGGCAATGCGCCGCTCGAGGAAGTCGCGGTGGCGCTGAAGCAGCTCTACGGCCGCGACACCGGCGTGGTGCTGTCGGAGCTCGGCCGCGTCGCCGCGATCGTGGCGGCGGCGGCGTCGCGTACCATCCCGCTCAACAAGGCGATCGTCGGCGAGCACGTCTTCACCCATGAGTCCGGCATCCACGTCGACGGGCTGTTGAAAGATCACCGCACCTACCAGTCGCTCGACCCGCGGCTGTTCGGCCGCTCCAACCGCATCGTGATCGGCAAGCATTCCGGGCTGTCGGCGATCACCTCGACGCTGGCGGCGCTGAACCTGCCGGCGACGCCGGCCGAGCTGCAGGGCATTCTCGCCCGGGTCCGCGAACACGCCGTCGCCAACAAGGGGCCGGTCGAAGCCGAGACGCTGGCCGCGATCTGGCGCGAGGTCTGCGACCCTAGCCTACCGAATTGCGCCTAACGGCCGCGCGCCGCGGTCCACCGCCAACAGAAGGACGCCGAAACATGTGCTCGCCCACCCAACCCACTCTCGCCGCCGGCAACGTGGTCGACCAGCTGAAGCGCGCCGGCTCGGCGGAGGAGTTCTTCACCCTGCTCGGCGTCTGCTTCGATCCCAAGGTGCTCGACGTGGCGCGGCTGCATATCCTGAAGCGGATGGGACAATATCTCGCCAGCGAAGATCTCGACGGCGTGCCGAATTCGGTCGTCGCGGCGCGCTGCAAGGCGGTGCTGGAACGCGCCTATGAGGACTTCCTCACCTCGACGCCGCTGGATCAGCGGGTGTTCAAGGTGTTGAAGGACGCGGTGGCGCCGAAGAAGAGCCATTTCGTCCCGCTCGAGACCCTGAAGTAACATCTTGGCGATCGTACCCGCGCGAACAGCGGGTGCGGTTTTCGACATCGACGAACACCCCCGAGCGGCGCCGCCAAGCGCCGCTCGTCGCATGTCGGGCCCGGGTTCCGCGGACCGGGCGACAGAATCCCTACGGCCGCGCGGGTTTCATTGTCCCCATTCCCCCGCGTCGCTGTCATCTTCCCGACAAGTGTCGGACCCGCATTGTCGCGCGCAGTTGACGGGCCGCCGGCCGGTCCCCCGGCGCCCGCTATAAGTCTTTGTAGCACCGCGATAAATCGCGCTCCGCAAAAGTTGGTATGAGGCTTGCTGTTAGCAAGGCAGATGAAAGCTTCGGAGCCGCACATGCATATCGTCGTATGTATCAAACAAGTCCCGGATTCGGCGCAGATCCGCGTCCATCCGGTCACCAACACGATCATGCGCCAAGGGGTGCCGACGATCATCAATCCCTATGATCTGTTCGCCCTCGAAGAGGCGATGCGGCTGCGCGACAAATTCGGCGGCGAGGTCACGGTGCTGACCATGGGCCCGCCCTCGGCCGAGGACTCGTTGCGCAAGGCGCTGACCTTCGGCGCCGACCGCGCCGTGCTGTTGACCGACCGTTTCTTCGCCGGCGCCGACACTTTGGCGACCAGCTATGCGCTCGCCGCCGCCGTCCGCAAGATCGGCTCGAGCATCGCGCCGGTCGACATCGTGTTCACCGGCAAGCAGACCATCGACGGCGACACCGCCCAGGTCGGCCCCGGCGTCTGCAAGCGGCTCGGCTTCCTGCAGCTCACTTATGTCTCCAAGGTCGTCAACCTCGACCTGCAGGGCCGCAGCATCGAAGTGGAGCGCCGCTCCGAGGGTGGCGTGCAGGTGCTGCGCTCGACGCTGCCGGTGCTGATCACCATGCTGGAGGGCACCAACGAGGTGCGCCGCGGCTCGATGGTCAATGCGCTCAGCGCAGCGCGCGCCGAGATCGTCAAATGGAGCGCCCAGGATGCCGGCGTCGAGGATATCGGCAAATGCGGCCTGCGCGGCTCGCCCACCGTGGTGAAGCGCGTGTTTGCGCCGACCCCGCGCGCCGAAAAGGCCGCGCTGGTCGATCCGGCCGGTCGTCCGCCGGCCGACGCGCTGATCGAGGAGATCTTCAAGCTCAGGCCGAAGCTCGAAGACGACATGTTCCAACTCGCCCGCGGTTTCTGAAACACCAACGAAAGCTGCTTCCGATGGCACAGCCGACCAAAACCCCGACCCCTGCGCCCGCCGGACGCGCGGCTGCGAAGAAGGAGCTGTCCGAGCACTTCAAGCAGTACAAGCACGTCTGGGTGTTCATCGAGCAAGAGCGCGGCCACGTTCATCCGGTCTCCTGGGAGCTGATGGGCTCCGGCCGCAAGCTCGCCGACAAGCTCGGCGTCGATCTCGCCGCGGTGCTGATCGGCGCGCCGGGCGAGGCGTTGAACGCCGCCGTCGCGGAATCGTTCTGCTACGGCGCCGACCTCGCTTACGTTTGCGCCGACCCGGTGCTGCAGGATTATCGCAACGAGCCCTACAGCAAGGCTTTGACCGACATGGTCAACACCTATAAGCCGGAAGTGCTGCTGCTCGGCGCTTCCACGCTCGGCCGCGACCTCGCCGGCGCGGTGGCGACCACGCTGCTCACCGGCCTCACCGCCGATTGCACCGAGCTCGAAGTCGACACCGACGGCTCGCTCGCCGCGACCCGGCCGACCTTCGGCGGCTCGCTGCTCTGCACCATCTACACGCTGAACTTCCGGCCGCAGATGGCGACCGTCCGCCCGCGCGTGATGCCGATGCCGGACCGCGTCGAAAAGCCGATCGCCCGCGTCATCGAGCACAAGCTCGGCATGGTCGAGGCCGACATCGTCACCAAGATCCTGGCCTTCGTGCCGGACCGCGACAAGGCGACTTCGAACCTCGCATTCGCCGACGTGGTGGTCTCCGGCGGCCTCGGCCTCGGCTCCTTGGAAAACTTCCAGCTGGTCAAGCAACTCGCCTCCGTGCTCGGCGCCGAATATGGCTGCTCGCGGCCGCTGGTGCAGAAGGGCTGGGTCGCCGCCGATCGCCAGATCGGCCAGACCGGCAAGACCATCCGGCCGAAGCTGTACATCGCCGCCGGCATTTCCGGCGCGATCCAGCATCGCGTCGGCGTCGACGGCGCCGATCTGATCGTGGCGATCAACACCGACAAGAACGCGCCGATCTTCGACTTCGCCCATCTCGCCATTGTCACCGACGCCATCCGGCTGTTGCCGGCGCTGACGGAAGCCTTCCGCAAGCGGCTGTCCGCACATACCCGCGACCGGATCGCAAGCTAGAGGAGATCGCCATGATTGAGGAACGTTTCGACGCGATCGTCGTCGGTGCCGGCATGGCCGGCAATGCCGCCGCGCTCACCATGGCCAAGCGCGGTCTGAAAGTGCTGCAGATCGAGCGCGGCGAATATCCCGGCTCGAAGAACGTGCAGGGCGCCATCCTGTACGCCGACATGCTGGAAAAGCTGGTGCCGAACTTCCGCGAGGACGCGCCGCTGGAGCGCCACCTCGTCGAGCAGCGGTTCTGGATCATGGACGAGCGCGCCCACACCGGGCTGCACTATCGCTCCGACGATTTCAACGAAGAGAAGCCGAACCGCTACACCATCATCCGGGCGCAGTTCGACCGCTGGTTCTCCTCCAAGGTGCGTGAAGCCGGCGCCATCGTGCTGTGCGAAACCACCGTCAAGGAACTGGTCAAGGACGCCTATGGCAAGGTGATCGGCGTGTTGACCGATCGCGAAGGCGGCCAGGTTCATGCCGACGTGGTCGTGCTCGCCGAAGGCGTCAACGGCCTGCTCGGCACCCGCGCCGAATTGCGCGACCGCCCGACGCCGGACAACGTCGCACTCGCGGTCAAGGAAATGCACTTCCTGCCGCGCGAGACCATCGAGGCGCGGTTCAACCTCAAGGGTGACGAAGGCGTGGTGATCGAAGCCGCCGGCACCATCTCCCGCGGCATGACCGGCATGGGCTTCATCTATGCCAACAAGGAATCGGTGTCGCTCGGCATCGGCTGTCTGGTGGCGGACTTCCAGAAGACCGGCGAGACGCCCTACGACCTGCTCGAGCGCTTCAAGAAGCACCCGTCGGTGGCGCCGCTGATCGAAGGCTCGGAAGTCAAGGAATATGCCGGCCATCTGATTCCGGAAGGCGGCTACAACGCGATCCCGAAACTGTTCGGCGACGGCTGGGTGGTGGTCGGCGACGCAGCGCAACTCAACAACGCGATGCACCGCGAAGGCTCCAATCTCGCGATGACTTCGGGAAGGCTCGCCGGCGAGGCGATCTTCCAGATCAAGTCGCGCAAGGATCCGATGACCGCGGCGAATCTCGCGCTCTACAAGAAGATGATCGACGACTCCTTCGTCATCAAGGACCTGAAGAAGTACAAGGATATGCCGGGTCTCCTGCACATCCAGTCGCAGAACTTCTTCCTGACCTATCCGCAGCTGGTGTCAAAGGCGCTGCAGAATTTCGTCCGCGTCGACGGCACGCCGAAGGCGGAGAAGGAAAAGCTGACGCTGAAGTCGTTCGTGGCGGCGCGGTCCTGGACCGGGCTGTTCGGCGATGCCATCCGCTTCGCCCGGGCGTGGCGCTGAGTAGCGTCGCAAGCGCAACTGATTGATCGAATTATTCGGAGGTCGAAACCATGACAACGGAACCGGGCGTGCGGGTCGAGGACAAGCTGTTCCAGAATCGCTATCTGGTCGACGCCGGCCAGGCCCATATCAAGGTCAAGCCGCATACCAAGCCGTCGGCCGCCTTGCTGACGCTGCTCAAGGTCTGCCCGGCGCATTGCTACGATCTCAACAGCAACGGCCAGGTCGAGATCGCACCGGACGGCTGCGTCGAATGCGGCACCTGCCGGGTGATCGCGGAAGGCTCCGGCGAGATCGAATGGAGCTACCCGCGCGGCGGCTACGGCGTGCTGTTCAAATTCGGCTGAGCGGGGTTGGCGCTGGTAAGCATTGGCGCCGCAGGCAAGACTCGTGTCCCGGGCGCGGTGCAGCGCGAAGCGCTGCGCCGTAGAACCGGGACCGTCACGAGTGATGCCGGGAGAAGCCGCGGTCCGTAACGGCCCCGGCTCTCAGCGCACCACGCCGCAAGTGCGGCGCGCTGCGCTTTCGTCCGGGGCACGTCGCGTCGCTGATTTGGTACGCGCTTCTCACTAACACATGACCGTCATTCCGGGGCGCGAGAGCGATAGCTCGAGCGAACCCGGAATCTTGCAACGCGCCGCGGACTCCTGCATCCGCAGCAAGATTCCGGGTTCGCTCGCAAGTGCTCGCGCCCGGAATGACGACCGTGGGCGAACGGCTCAATCTGCAACTGATCATGTAATCCAAGCGGTGCCACATCGGCCCCTCGCCCCGCTTGCGGGGAGAGGGCGAAGCCGTGCTCGCACCGAGCTGACCAACACCATCGTAATCACAGCGGTGCCGCATCGGCCCCTCGCCCCGCTTGCGGGGAGAGGGTGGCTCGAATGCGCGCAGCGCGTTCGAGTCGGGTGAGGGGGCGCCTCGTTATGCCGAAGCGCCCCCTCACCCGACCCGGCTACGCTCCGCTTCGCCGGGTCGACCTCTCCCCGCAAGCGGGGAGAGGTGAAGCCGTGCTCGCGACAACTCCGTGCTCGTGACTACTCCGCCGCGATCGCGAGGTCCGGCGCGCCGGCCTCGATCGACACCGCGACCGACTGGATGACCGCCGCGAACCGCACCGCGGTCTGAATCGCCGCGGTGCTCACCCCGGCCGCCAGCAGCACCTTTTCGTGCGAATCGATGCACATGCCGCAGCCGTTGATCGCCGACACCGCCAGCGACCACAATTCGAAGTCGGCCTTGTCGACGCCAGGGTTGGCGATGACGTTCATCCGCAGCCGCGCCGGCATCGTGGCGTAGTCCTTGTTCGACGCCAGATGCACGAAGCGATAGTAGACGTTGTTCATCGCCATGATCGCGGCTGCGGATTTCGCCGCCGCGATCACCGCGGGGGCGACGTTGTCGCGGGCGAGCGCCTGCATCGCCGCGATCACCTCCTGATTGCGCGTCGCCACTGAGGCCGCGACGAACAAGCCGTATTTGGTCTGCGGCGCCAGCGTCTCGTCGCCCGCCATCGACGAGAGGTTGAGCCTCACATCCTTGGCGAAGTCGGGAATCCGCTCCTTCAATGCATCGATCGACATGCCGCGCTACGCCACCTTGAGGGTTTCGCCGCCGACTTCGCGGTTGCACGGGCACAGTTCGTCGGTCTGCAGCGCGTCGAGCACCCGCAGCGTGTCCTTCGGGCTGCGGCCGACATTCAGATTGTTGCCGTAGACGTGCTGGATCACGTTGTCGGGATCGACGATGAAGGTGTAGCGATAGGCGACGCCATCGGGCGAGCGCACGCCGAGGCCGTCGACCAGCGAGCCCTTGGAATCGCCGAACTGCCAGATCGCCAGCTTGTGCAGATCCTTGTGGTCGCGGCGCCAGGCCAATTTGCAGAATTCATTGTCGGTCGAGCCGCCCAGCACGACGGCGTCGCGATCGGCAAAATCCTTCGACAGCCGGGCGAATTCGGCGATTTCGGTCGGGCACACGAAGGTGAAGTCCTTCGGATAGAAGAAAATGATCTTCCACTTCCCGGGGAAGCTGGCCTGCGTCAGCGTCTCGAACGCGCTTTGTCCGTTTTCCTCCTGCACATGAAAGCCGGGCTTCACGCCGACGACTTCGAAGGGCGGCAGGTGGTCACCAATTCCGAGCATTTTATCGATCCTTGTGGTTCTGAGTCTGGCGATGGCAATCGCCGCTGAGCTAGATGCAAGCGATATGCCATCGCAATAAGACGAAAAGCCCGGATCGGGCGGCAATGTAAATGGCCTGCGAGCATCTCCGCTATGCATGAGCCGGCGGCGGCGCAGACATTCGCTGCGGCCCTTAGACTTCGCAGCGCGAGTCGTGTAGTTAACGCGCATCCCAGGGAAAATTCTTCCCGCAATCCATGGATTTCAAATGAAGCTGAGCGCCCGAAATATTCTTCCCGGCAAGGTTGTGGCGGTCACCAAGGGATCGACCACCGCCCACGTCAAGGTCGAGCTCGCCTCCGGCCTGACCATCACCTCGGCGATCACCAACGAGGCGGTCGACGATCTCGCCCTCAAGGTCGGCGACACGGTCTCCGCCGTGGTGAAGTCGTCCGACGTGATGATCGGCAAGTAGGCCTTCCGCCATCGTCGCCTCGAACCGCGCCGGCTGCGGCCGGCGCGGATCGGGCAGGGCGGCTGGTGTCGTTGCGAGCCGAGATCGGCGCGCAGCGCCGACGCCGTCATGTGCTGCCGTATCGAGATTGATCGAGCGGCGCGCAGCTTCCCTCGCCCCGCTTGCGGGGAGAGGGTGGCGTGACAAGCGAAGCTTGGCGCGCCGGGTGAGGGGGCGCCGCGTTATGCCGAGACGCCCCCTCACCCGACCCGGCTTCGCTGCGCTCCGCCAGGTCGACCTCTCCCCGCAAGCGGGGAGAGGTGAATCAGTGCCCGCAGCGAGGCGTTTCTTCCGAAGGCACCCGATGGCGGCGGAAGGGAAGGGGAAGCGGCTCAGCCGGTGGCGCGGATCGTCGCCATCGACGGCGCCACCGCGATCTCGCAATCCAAAATTATGCGGTGCGCGGCGAGCCACTGGTAGAGCCGCGTCGAGCCGATTGAGATTTCTTCGGCGAGGCCCTTGGTGAACGCCCGCCACGGCGCGAGATTGCGCCGCGGCACGCCTGCGATCAACGGCGTGCCGAGCTGGATCGCCTCGGCGATGGTCTCGCCCAGGCCGCCGCCCTCGGCTTCCAGCCGGCCGAACTTGTTGAGAATCACCACGTCGGGATTCTTGCGCAGCGCCGCGGTGATCAACGCGGCGGCTTCCGCCAGCGCTTCGGGATCGACCCGGCAGCCGAACGGCTGATCGGCGTCTTCTTCGGACAGCTGCAGCACGAATCGCGAGGTCAATTCCTCGACCTCGATGGCGCAGCGGCTCTGCTTGGGCAGCGTCGGCTTGTACTGCACGATGCCCGCGATCGAGGTGCCGGCCTCCCGCAGCCGGTAGCCCAGTTCGGCGATGTATGAGCTGGCGGCCTCGCCGTCCGAATAAACGATGGCGAGGATCTTGGGAGTGGCCGAGATCCTGTTCACGCGAAACATTCGCTGTATCCGTTGCAGACCCGCGACATCTTCTTGCTGATTTCTGGCAGAGCGCGAACTTTTATGCTTTGCGGCAAATCAATCTCAATACCGCTCGCGCGCGGGTCAGCAGTGCTGCAGCGCTAGGCTGCGCGCGACGACAGGCTGCGCTCCCAGTCCAGCGCGTGGCGCACGATGGTGTCGAGATCGTCGTAGCGCGGCGTCCAACCGAGCCGCGAGATCGCCCGCTCATTCGTGGCCACGAGGCTCGCGGGATCGCCGGGCCGGCGTTCGCGCAGCCGCACCTCGAAATCGACGCCGGACACCCGCTTCACCGTATCGATGACTTCCAGCACCGAAAAACCCCGCTGATAGCCGATGTTGCACGCCAGGCTCGGCGCACCGCCGCGCAGATAGCGCAGCGCGTCGAGATGCGCCTGCGCCAGATCGGCGACATGGACGTAGTCGCGGATGCAGGAGCCGTCCGGCGTCGGATAGTCGGTGCCGAACACGTCGATGCCGGGGCGCTTGCCGAGCGCGGCCTGCACGGCGATCTTGATCAGGTGCGTAGCGTCGCGCGACGATTGCCCGGCGCGGCCCTGCGGGTCGGCGCCGGCGACGTTGAAGTAGCGCAATGCCGCGTAGCTGATCGGATGCGCCTTGGCGGCGTCCTCCAGCATCCATTCCACCATCAGCTTGGAGCGGCCGTAGGGATTGATCGGCGCGGTCGGCTGCTCTTCGTCGATCGGCACGCGCTCCGGCTCGCCATACACCGCCGCGGTCGAGGAAAACACGATATGCGGCACGCCGTGCGCGACCGCGCAGGCCAGCATCGCCCGGGCGTTCACCGTGTTGTTGGCGTAGTAGTCCAGCGGATGCGCCACCGATTCCGGCACCACGATGCTGGCGGCGAAGTGGATGATCGCCTCGATAGGATAGCGCTCGATCAGCTCGCCGATCAGCGCGGCGTCGCCGCTGCTGCCTTCGACGAACGGCACCCCGGCCGGCACCGCGGCGCGAAACCCGGTGGAGAGATCGTCGAGCACGATCGGCCGTTCGCCGGCGCCGAGCAGCGCCAGCACCATGTGGCTGCCGATATAGCCGGCGCCGCCGCTGACCAGGATGTGTCGTGGTTCGGTCATGTGAGATTGCCTCGGCGTAGGGCCGCCTTGCGGGAAGCCGCGGCGGTCATCGGAGCAGCGCGGCCTGGCGATAGCCGCTGCTGACCACCGCCAATCCCCAGGTCAAGCCGAGCAGCATGAAATAGTGCCGCCAGTGATCGGTGTCGATGATGAAGCTTTCCAGCAGCGTCACCACCAGCGTCGAGATCACCAGGATATAGGCCTTCTGCCACGGCGTGCGGACGAACACGTTGCGGACGCCGTAGATCGCGGTGGTGAACACCAGCGCCGGATACAGCACGCCGCTGATCCAGCCGCCGGACATGAAGGCGTTGAGAAACGAGTTGTGGGTGTCTTCCGGGAAGAACCGGCGGAATTGCAGCGGGCCGATGCCGGTCGGATAGTCCAGCGCCATGCCGGCGCCGAGCAGATGCCGGCCGAAGCGGCCGAACCGGCCGCTGTCATAGGGCTGGTGGAAGCTGGCGCGCTCCTTGAACAAGGCGGCGACCTGGTCGAGCGATAGCAGCACGGCGATCGCCGCGGCCGCCAGCACCAGCGCGATCATCGTCAGCATCACGATGCGGAAGCGGGCCTGCTGCGATGGCGCGGTGACGAACATCAAGGCGACCATCAGCAATGCAGCGCCGGCGAAGGTGCCCCAGGCGGCGCGCGAGAACGCCAGGAAGATCGCGAGACTCAGGATGCCGAACGCCACGCCGTTGCGCGTCGCGGTCCAGAACGAGCCTTCGATGATCCGCTGCAGCGTGTAGAGCGCGGGCAGCACCAGGAAGGCGCCGAGCACGTTGGGGTCCTTGAAGGTGCCCCGCGCCCGCCCGGCAAAGGTCAACAGCTCGTCGGCGCCGGGGATCAGGCCGAAATAACCGGCGATGCCGGCGAGTGCGGCGATGATCGCGCCGAACAGATAGCCGCGCAGCAGCGCGTCGAGCCGCGCGCTGGTGTCCTGCAGCATCAGCATCGCGAAGAACATCGCGGTGATCGCCATGTACCACGAGGTCAGCAGCCAGGTCAGAATTTCCGGATCGTCGATCAGCGCGATGGCGCCGATCGCGTAGCCGAGCCCGATGCCGGCGAGCAATGTCAGCGGCACCAAGAGCGGCGGCGCCATTCGCAGCCCGGTGGCGGCGAACACCACGACCGCCATCACGATGGCGATCTCGTAGGGGCTCGGCTCGATGAATACGATGGCGCCGCAGCCACCGACCAGCCACAGCAGGCGCAGCTGCAGCGCCTGCAATCCAGGGGCCGCCGCGAGCTCGGGACGGGTCGCAATGGCGAGATCGGTCATTGTTCAACCCTGCGTCGCCGCTGCGCCGCCGGCTCCCGCGTTGCCCGTGAGGATGGTTGCCCGATGCTACGAAAACGAGATTAACAGGGCATTATCGCCAATTCCGCGAGTTCGCTGGGGATGGCACGCCGCCGTCGCGGTTCGCCCGCCGAACTGTCGTCTGAGTGTCATAATTCGGGCGTAGCTGCATTGCGGAGCTCTCCGGAGGTCGATCGCAATGAAAATGTTCGATATCGAATGTGAGTGCGGCGCGCAGTATCGCTGCGCCGAGTCCGAGACGCTGGCCGGCCGGCCCGGCAGCTTCGCCTGCAGCACCTGCGGCCAGACCGTCGAGCGCTGGGACACCGCCACCACGCGGGTCTATCGCTGTATGCTCAGCCCCGACCGCGCCTATGTGAAAGTGGCGCCACCGCCGGCGCCCTGAGCGGCTACTCAAAATGCACGCAGTCTGATTGGAGCGGTGCGGCATCTTTCCCCTCGCCCCGCTTGCGGGGAGAGGGTGGCGAGACAAGCGAAGCTTGTCGCGCCGGGTGAGGGGGCGCCTCGTTATGTCGAGGCGCCCCCTCACCCGACCCGGCTTCGCTAGCGCTACGCCGGGTCGACCTCTCCCCGCAAGCGGGGAGAGGTGAGGGCGTCCGCGCAGCGGGCTGGTGCGCTTATCTTCCAGGCTGTGAGGCCGCTCCTGGCCCATCCCCGCAATTTGCGCTGCGCCGGGCCAGCGGGCATCATGCCCGCAAATGCGGATCGGCACAGGCATGAAATCGGATCGGCGTAATTTGGCGGAGCCGTCGCTGGCGGCGGGCGGCGTCGTGCTGCGGAGCGGGGCGGCGCCGCATGTCGCGATCGTGCGGCTGCGCAAGCGCAATCAATGGGTGCTGCCGAAGGGCAAGCTCGATGCCGGCGAAACGCCGCGGCAGGCCGCCGAGCGCGAGGTGCTGGAAGAGACCGGACACCGCGTGATGGTGCACGAGTTCATCGGGACGCTGGCCTACAACACCGGCGGTCGCTCCAAGGTGGTGCATTTCTGGCGCATGGAAGCCACCGACGAGCCGACGCTGCCGCTGATGGACGACGTCAAGGAGGTGGCGTGGCTGCCGCTTGAGGTCGCGGTGGAGCGGCTGTCGCGCGGCTACGAGCAGGCGTTTCTCAGCCATGTCGGGCCGTTGGCGCTGCAGGCCGCGACCGACGCGGTCAGTGACCGCGAAGGTCCGCGGCGTGAGCCGCCCGCGCCGCCGCCGCCCGCACCGCCCCCGGTCACCGCGGTGCAACGATTCTGGCGCTGGCTCGGCGGCGGTTAGAGGTGGAAGACTTCAACCTCGGCAAATGGCTCACGTTCGAATTGGATCGATGCGCTTCAAGAGTCCCGCGCCGTCATTCCGGGGCGCGAGCAGCGTAAACTGCGAGCGACCCCGGAATCCATAACCCCTGCAGGGAGTATGGATTCCGGACTTGCTCGTTCTTCGAACTCGCAATCCGGAATGACGGCCGCGGTTGGGCAGCTTGCCTTCGCTACAATCGCGCCGCTGCCGGCAACGCGCCCGCCGCTGCCGGTCGCAATTCGAACTCCCCGATCACCCGAAATCGCTCCCCGGCATCGCTCTGGCGGAACAGCGCGATGCGGTCGATCGCAAGCTCCGGCAAAGCCAGCGCGGCAAAGCGCTGCTGCAGCAGCGCCAGCACCGGCGGCTGCCGTTCCGCCGGCAGCCGTCCGGTCAGCGTCATGTGGAAGCGGAATTGTTCGAACACGTAAGGATAGCCCCAGCGGTCGAGATAGCCGAGTTGCGCCGGCGTCAGCCTGGCCGGATTGCGCCGCGCGCGATCCTGTTCGGTCAGCGGCGCGCGGAAGCCGTCGAAGCCGGTGACGCAGGCCTGCGCCAAGTCCATCAGCTGCGGCGACACCGTCGCCGGCACCACGGCGATGAAGCCGCTGATCGCCGCCACCGTCGGCTCAATCACCGGCACCGTCGGCGCGGCCGCGGCGAAATCCTCGCATGCGGCGAGCAGCGCGGCTTCGCTTTGCGCAGGCGCCAGCGAGAACGGCGCCTTCAGCGTGGCGTGGAAGCCGTAGCCGCGCGGGTCGGCGGTCAGTTCGCGCCAGTCCTCAATAGCCGCCGCAACATCGGCAGGAAAATCGAGCTCGGCGCCGCGATGGACGTCGTAACCGAGCAACGCGGCGCCGAACCGAGCGAGTGCGCTGTCGGCGGCCGGGACATAATAGATGGCGTAACGGGGAAAGCGGGACATCGATCCAGAATAGCCCGCCGTCACGCCGCTGCAAATGAAGTGCGCTGCTGCGCGCTGCCGCCGCTGAGCCGCCAGGCCTCGCTGAGATAGACCACGCGGCCGGCGGCGATCGCCGCGACCAGCCGCGGCCGCAGCGCCACCCTGTCGTCGACCAGGATCAGATCGGCGCGGCGGCCTTCGGCGATCACGCCGCGGTCGGTGAGCCCGACCGCCTTGGCCGGCGCCGACGACACCAGCGCCCAGGCGTCCGGCAGCGGCAGGATGCCATCGGCGACCAGCCGGAACGCCGCCAAAAGCGGCGCCGGGTAGTAGTAATCGGAGGCGAGAATCGAGCACAGCCCCTTGGCGATCATGTCGGCGGCCTTGGTCCAGCCGGTGTGGCTGCCGCCGCGCACCACATTCGGCGCGCCGAACACCGTGAAGTCGCCGCCCTCGATCGCCGCAACCGCGGTCGGCTCGTTGACCGGAAATTCGGCGATCGCCACGCCCTGGTCGCGGAACGCCTGCCGCAGCTCCGGGCTGTCGTCGTCGTGCGACAGCATCTTCAGCTGCATCGCGCGGGCGGATTCCGCCAGCCGGGCGATCGAGCCCGGCACCTCGTGATGCCGCGACACCACGGCCGCGACGATCTTGTCGAACGCGTCATGGCTGACGCAGGCGCGCTCCACCATGCGGTTGCGCTTGGCCGGCGTGTTGAGGCTGGCGACGGTGGAGTCGGTGTGATCGTTGAACGCCAACAGATCGATGCGGCCGGCGGCGATCCAGTGCTTGATGGTGCGCTCGGCGTCGAGATTGTAGGTCTCGTGGCGCAGGTGGAAGCGGGTGTCGGCGGCGAGCTGCGGCCGCAGCGTTTCGATCGCGGTCAACAATCGCTCGGCATTGGCGCCGCTGCGCAGCCCCGGCTCCCACGACCAGGTCGCGGCGTGGAACACCGTGGTGATGCCGTTGCCGATCGCCTGGCGGTCGCTTTCGCACAACGCGATGTCGATCGGGAAGTCGACGCCGGGGCGCGGCATCATCTGCCGCTCGAAGGCGTCGCCGTGAATGTCGACGATGCCCGGCAACAGCTTCAGTCCGCGCGCGTCGAGCCGCGCGCCGCCATCGGGCTTGCGGTCGATCTCGGCGATCCGCTCGCCGTCGAGCTTGACGCAGACCTCGAAAAAATCCTCGCCCAGCAGCACGCTGCTGCCCTCGATCGTCAATCCAATCATGCGTGCTGGCTCCGCTCAAAACTGCTTGGCGCCGGCGCCCCGGCGCGGTGTTGATATTTGTCGAGAAAATCCTCGATCGCAAGATTGCGGAAATCCGGCAGCGCGCGGCGCAGCGCGGCGTGATCCCAGTCCCACCAGGCGAGCGCCATCAGCCGCTCCGCGACTTGCTCGGAGAACCGCTGCCGGATCGGCTTCGCCGGATTGCCGCCGACGATGCTATAGGGCGCGACGTCCTTGGTGACCACCGCGCCGGCTGCGACCACCGCGCCGGTGCCGATGTTGCGGCCCGGCAGCAGAATCGCGCCGTGGCCGATCCAGACGTCGTGACCGATCGTCACGTGATGCTGCCGCCGCCACGCGAAGAACTCCGCGTCGTCGGCTTCGCCGTCGAAGTAAGCGCTGGCCCGATAGGTGAAATGCGCTTGTGCTGCGCGCTGCATCGGGTGATTGCCGGGATTGATCCGGGTCATTGCCGCGATCGAGCAGAACTTGCCGATCGTCGCATAGGCGATCTGGCTGTCGTTGACGACGTAGGAGTAATCGCCCATCGCCACTTCCAGCAGCGAGGTGCGGGCGCCGACTTCGCAATAGGCGCCGAGCGTGCAGTCGTTCACGCTGGCGGTCGCCGCGATCGAGGGAACCACGGAGAGATTTTTAGCAGCCATCAGCACGTCCGTTGTGAATGCGCGCGCATCCAGGGTGGGGATGGCCTTCCTTCGATGCATTCCGTGACGGCTGAATGACGATCCTGCAACGCGCGGCAAGCGGTGCGCTGTCGAACAAACGTCACACCAGTGTAAAGCGGCGGCGGTAGCGGTGTGTAGTCTTGTCAGGAGTGGCGCATGCTGGTTGTCGAAGGACTCACATGTTGTTTCGGTTCGAAAGCCGCGGTCGATGATGCGTCGTTCGCGGTCAAGCCCGGCAGCTTCGTCGGCGTCATCGGCCGCTCCGGCGCCGGCAAGTCGACCTTGCTGCGGATGATCAACCGGCTCGCCGAACCGACCGCGGGCCGCATCATGTTCGAAGGCCAGGATGTCACCGCGCTGCGCGGCCGCGAGCTGCGGCAATGGCGCGCCCGCTCGGCGATGATCTTTCAGCAGTTCAATCTGGTCGGCCGGCTCGACGTGCTCACCAACGTGCTGATGGGCCGGCTCGCCGAGATGCCGCCGTGGCGGTCGCTGGTGCAGGCCTGGCCGGAGCGCGACCGCGCGCTGGCGATGTCGGCGCTGGAACAGTTCGACATGGGCGGCGTCGCGGCGCAGCGCGCGGATTCGCTGTCCGGCGGCCAGCAGCAGCGCGTCGCCATCGCCCGAGCGCTGGTGCAGGAGCCCGACATCATTCTGGCCGACGAGCCGATCGCCTCGCTCGATCCGCGCAACACCAGGATCGTGATGGACGCGCTGCTGCGCATCAACAAGCATTTCGGCATCACCGTGCTGTGCAACCTGCACTCGCTCGATCTGGCGCGGAGCTATTGCGACCGGCTGATCGGCATGTCGAACGGCCGCATCGTGTTCGACGGCGCGCCCGCGGCGCTGACCGAGAGCATCGCCCGCGAACTCTACGATCTCGAAGCCAACGAGGTGATGGGGGCGGCCTCGGCGCCGCAGCCCGCAGGACCGATGCTGCCGGCGCTCGGCAGGGCAGCCGCGGCGTAAGCCGCGTCACGCAGACGAGGGTTGCCAACGCGCAACCGAACACACCACAACCACAGGGATGTCACCATGATCAACCGTCGTTCGATGCTTCTGGCCGCCGCCGCGCTGGCGATGACCGCCTCCGCCGCCGCGGCGCAGGACTACAGGACCAAGTATCCCGAACTGACCTTTGCGATCGTCCCCGCCGAAAACGCCTCCGGCGTCACCGAGCGCTGGACCCCGTTCGTCGCCTATCTGTCCAAGGAGCTCGGCGTCAAGGTCAACCTGCGGATCGCCAACGATTACGCCGCGGTGATCGAGGGCCAGCGTTCTGGCAACATCCAGATCGCGGCCTATGGCTCGGCGTCGTTCGCCCGCGCGCGGCTGACCGGCGTCAAGACCGATGCCTTCGCCAGCGATCTCAATGCGGATGGCGGCACCGGCTACTATTCGGTGTTCTTCGTCAACGCCAAGACGCCGTTCAAGACGATCGACGATCTCAAGGGCAAGAACCTCGGCCTGGTCGATCCGAACTCCACCTCCGGCAACAACGTGCCGCGCTTCGAGCTCGACAAGCTGGGCATCTCCGACGCCGACGCTTACTTCGGCAAGGTGGTGTTCACCGGCAGCCACGAGAACGCGATCTTGGCGCTGGCGCAGGGCACCGTCGACGTCGCCGCCAACCAGTGGACCAGCGACGACGACTCCACGCTGGCGCAGATGCTGACCAAGGGCATGCTGAAGCACGCCGATGGCACGCCGTTCAAGAAGGATGACTTCCGCATCATCCACAAATCGGCGCCGATCATCGGACCGTCGATGTATGCCTACAGCTCCGATCTGCCGGACGACCTCAAGGCGGCGATCGCCAAGGCGTTCATGGAGTCGCCGACCAAGGACAAGGCCGCGTTCGACCGGCTGTCGGACGGCCAGAAGAAGGGCTTCCACGCCGCCACCACCAAGGATTGGGACGCCACCATCGAGCTGATCAAGTTCGTCGACGCCCTGCGCAAGAAGAAGGCGTCGTAAGCACGAAGCGGTTGCCGGGGAGCCCGGCGTCGCGGGTGATAGTAGCGGTGCGACATCGCCACCCTCTCCCCGCGTGCGGGGAGAGGTGAAAGTCGGTGCCCAATAAGATAGCGACGAGCCCGCTATGGTGAGAGCCGGGTCGCAAGATCCGGCTCCTTTTCTATGTCGCACTTTTTCTATGTCGCACTTTGGAAAGTCGGATCTGATGGCGGTTGCGATATCCGTTCTGCCCGAGCAGCAGCTCGCCGCGCTGAACGACGGCTATCGCCGCGCGGTGGCGCGCAAGCGGCTGCGCTTCGCGCTCAGCGCCGCGATCGCCGTCGCCGCGCTGCTGGCGGCTGCCGTCGGCGCCGAAGTCGATCCGGCCACCTTCGTCGCCAAGATCGGCAATTTCGTCAGCTATTTCGATCGCATCTTCACGCTGGAGAGCGGCGCCCGGGTGTGGTCGGATCCCGGCGAATGGTTCTGGGGCTTTCATAAATGGCTGGCGCTGCTCGGCGAGACCGTGCTGATCAGCTATGTCGGCACGCTGAGCGGCGCGGTGCTGGCGCTGGTGCTGAATTTCGTCGCCGCCAAGAACACCGCGCCGCAGCCCTGGCTGCGCATCGTCGCGATGCGCTACCTGGAATTCTGCCGCACCGTGCCGGACATCGTGTTCGCGCTGATCTTCGTCATCGCTTTCGGATTGGGGCCGATGGCCGGCGTGCTGGCGATCGCGATCCATTCCACCGGCGCGCTCGGCAAGCAGTTCTCCGAGATCGTCGAGAACGTCGACATGAAGCCGGTGGAAGGCGTCCGCGCCACCGGCGCCGGCTGGATCTCCTGCATGCGCTTTGCGGTGCTGCCGCAGGTCGCCGCGGGCTTCGCCGGCTACGCGCTGCTGCGCTTCGAGATCAATGTGCGCGGCGCCTCGGTGATGGGCTTCGTCGGCGCCGGCGGCATCGGCCAGGAGCTGGTGGTGGCGATCCGCAAATTCTATTACTCCGACGTCAGCGCGATCCTGCTGCTGATCATCGCCACCGTGTTCGTGATCGACATCGGCACCGGCTGGGTGCGCGGCCGCCTGTTCGGCGGAGAACGCACATGAGCGAGCTTCCGACCTCCGATCTGCGCGCGCTGAAGGCGCGTTATCCCGCGGTGTTCGACCGCCCGGCGTCGTCGCGGCTGGGCGTGCCGACGCTGATCCTCGCAGCACTCGCGTTGTTCATCTTCGGCCTCAACGAGCTGGAGTTCTCGCCGCAGCGGATGTGGGCGGGGCTCAATCAGCTCGGCTGGTTCGTGTTGCTGATGATCCCGCCCGATCCCGGCGCCTCGTTGCCGACTTACCTTGCGGCGATGGGCGAGACGCTGTCGATCGCGGTGCTCGGCACCACGCTGGCCGCCGCGATGGCGCTGCCGGTCAGCCTGCTCGCCGCGCGCAACATCGTGCCGACCAATCTGGTGCGGTTTCCGGTGCGCCGCTTTCTGGATTCGATCCGCGGCGTCGATACGCTGATCTGGGCGCTGGTCTGGATCAACGTGGTCGGGCTCGGCCCGTTCGCCGGCGTGCTGGCGATAGCGGTGTCGGATTTCGGCTCGTTCGGCAAATTGTTCTCGGAAGCTTTCGAGACCGCCGATCAGAAGCAGGTCGAGGGCATCCGCGCCGCCGGCGGCACGCCGCTGCACGAGATCCGCTTCGGGCTGTTGCCGCAGGTGCTGCCGGTGATCGCCGGGCAGCTGTTGTATTTCATCGAGTCGAATACCCGCTCCGCCACCATCATCGGCATCGTCGGCGCCGGCGGCATCGGGCTGCAGCTCGCCGAACAGATCCGGGTGCTGGAATGGCAGAAGGTGTCGTTCCTGATCCTGATGATCATGGTCGCGGTGGCGGCGATCGACGCCATCTCCAGCCGGCTGCGCTTCGCCATCATCGGCCGCCGCGCGGTGGTGTGAGGCTGCGCTTTGTGGCTTTGCTGGTGGGCGAAGGCGCCAGACGGCACCGGCGAACGCGTCCGGTCTGTTCCTTGAGAGCCTCTGCTTGCCGAACTAACTCATCGCCCAAGCGCGACCTGGACTCACTTATCGCTCAAGATTGAAATGCAGAGCCGGCAACAACGGCAGCGCGCTTCCCTCCCCCTTGCGGGGAGGGGTTGGGGGTGGGGGTAGCTGCGGGATCCGCGCCGTCAGGATCATCCAGGGCGAGCCACACTCAGGCCATCTGCAAGTGGTGAGCGAATCCGAACGCCGTGCTTGTGGACCCCACCCCCGCCCCCTCCCCGCAAGGGGGAGGGGAGAAGAGGCTCGCCGCAACGCGCCTCGCCCCCGAATGACTCCGCGTGCGCATCCACGCATGACACGTTTGCGCAAAGAGTTTGCGCAAACCGCGCAAAGATGCTTGCGATTTGCGCGTTCTGGGCATAAATAGCCCCATCAGGCGCGGTTGCCGACATAAAATTGCGCAAACTGATCAAATTGTGCGCGCGGCGCGGGAAGGTCACAACATGCAGATTCCGATTAAGCGAGCGATCGAAAAAGTGCCCGGCGGGATGATGACGGTCCCGCTGTTGATCGGGGCGTTGATCACCACGTTCTTTCCCGGCACCCCGCAATTCTTCGGCTCCTTCACCGGCGCGCTGTTCTCCGGCGCCCTCACCATCCTGGCGGTGTTCTACGTCTGCATGGGCGCCAGCATCGACTTCCGCTCCACCCCCTACATCGTCAAGAAGGGCGGCACGCTGCTGTTCGTAAAAGTCGGCGTCGCCGTGATCCTCGGCGTGGTGTTCGGCCGCATTCTCGGCGAGTCGCCGGTCACCGGCGGCATGTTCGCCGGGATTTCGACGCTGGCGATCGTCGCGGCGATGAACGACACCAATGGCGGCCTTTACATGGCGCTGATGGGCCAGTACGGCCGTCCCAAGGACGTCGGCGCCTACACCATCATGACGCTGGAGAGCGGCCCGTTCCTCACCATGGTGACGCTCGGCGTCGCCGGTCTGTCGGCGTTCCCCTGGCAGACCCTGGTCGGCGCCATCCTGCCGCTGATCGTCGGCATGATCATCGGCAATCTCGACCGCGAGATGCGCGCGTTTCTCAGCCGCGCCGTCCCGGTGATGATCCCGTTCTTCGCCTTCGCGCTCGGCACCGGGCTTGACCTCACCAAGGTCTGGCAGGCCGGCCTGCTCGGCCTCGGCATGGGCGTCGCCGTGGTCGTGGTCACCGGCATTCCGCTGTTCTTCGCCGATCGCCTCACCGGCGGCACCGGCATCGCCGGCGTCGCTGCGGCCTCCACCGCGGGCAATGCCGCAGCGGTCCCGGCGATCGTCGCCGCCGCCAACCCGGCCTATGCGGACGCCGCGCGGCCCGCCACCATCCTGGTTGCGGCCTGCGTCGTGGTCACCGCGATCCTGACCCCGATCGTCACCGCCTGGCTCGCCGGCATCGTCGGCCGCGGTGCCGATGAAGCCGACGACACCGTGGCGTTGGCTGACGACATCGCCCCTGCGGTGCCGGTGGCGCCCGTCGCGCCCGTGGCCGGTCGCTGACCATGACCCATGGCTGGTTGATCCTCGCGGATGATCTCACCGGCGCCGCGGACTGCGCGATCGCCTTCGGTCGAAGGGGACGCGCGGCTGCGGTGACCTGGGGCGAGGCCGACGCCGCGCAGGATCACCAGCTGCCGGTGTTGGCCTATGATGCAGCGAGCCGCGGCCTGAGTGCCGCGGACGCCGCGAAACGCCACACCGACGTGCTGACGCAGCTCGCGGCGGCGGATCGCATCCTGTTCAAGAAGATCGACTCGACGCTGCGCGGCCAGCCCGCGGCAGAAACCGCGGCGACGATGGCCTATCTCAAGGCGCACGCCGGCGCTGCCTTCGGCGTATTCGCGCCGGCGTTTCCGGCCACCGGCCGCATCACGATCGACGGACGCATCGTGGTCGGCGGCCAGCCGCTCGAGCAGGCCGAGGTCTGGCAGCGCGACCATTCCTATCCGAACGCCGATCTGGTCGACGTGCTGGCGAGCGCCGGCGTCGGCGGCGAGAAGGTGACGCTCGCCACCATCCGCGGCGGCGAGCTGCGCGCCACGTTCGTCGAGCTGGCGCGGCAGGGCGATGTGGTCGCGGTGTGCGATGCCGAGACCGACCAGGATCTGCATCTGATCGCCGAGGCCAGCCTGCCGGCAGCGCCTTCCACCTTCTTCATCGGCAGCGGCGGGCTGGCACACGCGCTGGCCGGTCTGCAGGCCGAGCACGCCGTCGCACCGCTGCGGATCCCGACCAGCGCCTGCGGCACGTTGATCGTGGTGGGCTCGCTGGCCGGCGCCTCGCGCGCCGCGGCGTGCAAGCTGGTAGCGACCGGCACCGTGACGCATTTCCCGGTCACCCCCGAGACGCTGCTCAACGACGGCGCCGGCCGCGCCGAACTGGCGCTCGCGGTCATGCAACGGCTGTCCGGCGGCGGCGATGCCCTGGTCGAGATCGTGATGAATGATCATCCCGACATGGCGCTCGGCCCCAAGCTGGCGCAGCGGCTGGCTGAGGCGCTGCAAAGCGTCGCGCCGTCGATCGGCGCCTTTGCCGCCACCGGCGGCGAGACCGCGGCGGCGCTATTGGCCCGGTTCGGCGTCAACGGCATCCGGCTCGCCGACGAGATCGAGCCCGGCGTCTCGCTCGGCCTCACGCTGGGCCGGCTCGTCGTCCCGATCGCCACCAAGGCCGGCGCGTTCGGCGACGAACACAGCCTGATCCGTATCAGCGAACGGCTTGCCGCCGTTCGAACCAAAGGAAGCTTCACATGACCCATCCGACCATCGCGATCACCATGGGCGATCCTGCCGGCATCGGGCCCGAGGTGATCATGAAGGCGCTGGCGCATCCCGACGCGCAGAAGAATTGCAACGCGCTGGTGATCGGCGACGCCAACCGGCTGCGCCAGGCCGGCAAGATCTGCGGGCTGTCGCTGCAGGTGGATTCGTTGAGCGATGCCCGCGACGCCAACTTCGCCTCCAAGGCGGTGCAGTGCGTCGATCTGAATATCGTCCCTGACGATCTGCCGTTCGGCAAGATGTCGCCGATCGCCGGCGAAGCGGCCTATCGCTTCATCGAGAAGGCCGTGCAGATCGTGCAGGCCGGAATCGCGCAAGGCATCTGCACCGCGCCCTTGTCCAAGGAAGCGCTGCACGCCGCCGGCCACAAATTCCCCGGCCACACCGAAATGCTGGCGCACCTCACCGGCACGCCGGAAGTCTCGATGATGCTGGTGTCGCCGAAATTGCGGGTGATCCACGTCACCACCCATATCGGCCTGATCGACGCCATCGCCAAGATCGAGCCCGGCCTGGTCGAGCGCGTGATCAGCCGCGGCCACGAAGTGCTGGTCCGCGCCGGCATCAAGAATCCGAAGATTGGGGTCTGCGCGATCAATCCGCACGCCGGCGAGAACGGCTTGTTCGGCCGCGGCGAGGAAGCCGAGAAGATCACGCCGGCGGTGGAAGCCTGCCAGCGCAAGGGCTGGGACGTCCGCGGTCCGCTGCCCGCCGACACGCTGTTCTTCCTCGCCGGCCGCGGCGACTTCGACATGGTGGTGGCGATGTATCACGACCAGGGCCACGGCCCGATCAAGGTGCTCGGGCTTGAAGCCGGGGTGAACATCACCGTCGGCCTGCCGGTGATCCGCACCTCGGTCGACCACGGCACCGCCTTCGACATCGCCGGCAAAGGCATCGCCGACGAGCGCAGCCTGATCGAGGCGCTGCGCCAGGCGGTCGAACTGGCGCCGAAGCCGGTCGTCGCGGCGGTCTGAGCATTCAATCAATCGCGCTGCGGCGACTGAAAACGAGGCTGTCATTCCGGGGCGCGAGTTCGTCAGAACGAGCGAACCCGGAATCCAGTATTCCAGGGCAGTGAGTATTGGATTCCGGGTTCACGCGCAGCTTGCGCTGCTCGCGCCCCGGAATGACGGCTTAAGGTCGGAGAAGCGCCGCATTCCACTGCGGCGATCCCGCGTGCTATCGAAACGGCGGTGCCACGGGGTTGCCTCAAGGCGTCCGGCGGCACGCCGTCACCAAGCGGAGTGGATCTGAGGTTCGATGTCGATGCGCAGCAAGGAGCGTCACGCCCGCCTGTTGGAGGCCCTGAACGCCGGCGAGATCGATATCGACGAGTTGGCGCAGCGCTTTGCGGTCTCCGCCTCCACGGTGCGGCGCGATCTGCAGCAGCTCTCCAAGACCAACGCGGTTCGCCGCACCTATGGCGGCGCGATTCTCACCGGCCACGCCATCGAGACCACCTTCGAGCAGCGCCTCGCAGTCGACGGCGATGCCAAGCAGGCGATCGCCCGCGCCGCGGTCGACCTGATCGAGGACGGCGACACGCTGATCCTCGACGCCGGCTCGACGGTGGCGGCATTCGGCCGGCTCTTGCTGCAGCGGCGGCTACGCATCATCACCAACAATCTGGCATTGTTGCCGTTTCTCGCCAAGGCGCCGGCGATCGAGCTCGTGGTGCTGGGCGGCGCGCTGCGCTCGACCAGCATGAGCACGATGGGGCCGCTCGCCAACGAGGCGCTGCGCCGGCTGTCGGCGACCCGCGCCATCATGAGCGCCGACGGCGTGGTCGCCGGCCGCGGCCTGTGCGAGGCCGATCTCGAGCAGGTGGCGCTGAAGTCGCTGATGATGCAGCAGGCCAAGGAGCTGGTCGTGCTGGCCGACGCCAGCAAGCTCGGCCGCGCCGAACAACAGGCCTGGGCGCCGCTGCCGCCGCGCTGGACGCTGGTCACCGACGCCGGCGCCTCGCCGCAGCAATGCCAGCGTTTGGCCGATGCCGGCGCAAGGGTGATCGTCGCGCAAGGCTGCCTCGCCGCTTAGTTGCGCGGTCCCGGCTGCGCAATGAAGCCTGCGCTTTGTCAGTTAAGCAGTTCTCAAGGCGTTGTGCGCCGGTCCCGCGCCATGAACGACGCGAAATGCCCAATGCCTTCAGCAGGCTATTGAAATGTCAGCGGGAAAAATGGTGCTGCCACACAGGGTCGAACTGTGGACCTCTCCATTACCAATGGAGTGCTCTACCACTGAGCTACGGCAGCATTTTATCGATGCGGGAATCAGCCCCGAGGGCCGCCGCAACGCGTGGCGATCCTTGCCACATTGAATCCGTCGACGCAAGCGGCAGACGACGACTTGTTGACCATCTTTTGGCGGGGGCGGCGGGACCGGCTGAGGTGCCAGCCAGCTCCGCGGCCGATCCCGAAACGCCGGCCACGGTTTCGCAAGACATCCTGTTCAATCGAGGATTGCGAGCATCCCGACGCCGCCCGCGAAACGTCATCCGGCCGCTGCGGCCTTCAAGGCCAGCAATTGCGGGCCGATCCGGTTCCCCATCGCCTCGCCGAGCGCCGCCAACGCCTTGAGCGGCCGCACCATCACCTCGAATTCGATCATCTCGCCGGCCTCGTTGAACCGGATCAGGTCGATGCCCTTGAGCTGCCATTTGCCGATGTGGGCGGAGAATTCCAGCCCGGCGTCGTGCGATCCGGCAACGAACGTGCGGTGATACTGGAAATCCTCGAAAATCTGCGTCACCGTGGTCAGCACCAGCAGCGTCGCGGCGCGACCCGGGATCGGCGACTGCACGAACGGCGAGCGGAACACGATGTGCTCCGCCAGCAATGGCCGCAGCACGTCTTCGCTGCCGGTTGCGACGAAGCGATGCCATTCCGCGAGGGTCTGTTGCGGCGCAGCAGCCAGCGCATATGTTGGGATCATGATCACCTTTCCGAACCTGCGAGAACCGACCGTCACGCCATGACCGACGCGCCCGAGCTGTCCAAGACCGATCGCAACATAGCGCGGCAAAGCCGGCTGCGCGATGCCTTGCGCGAAAACCTGAAGCGGCGGAAATCGCAATTGCGCGGCCGCGCCGAGCAGCCCGCGCCGCCGCCCGGGCGGGCGGCCGCGACGCCGCCCGAGCCATCCGAGACCTCGCCGCCGACCGCCGAAGCCCAGGACCCCAACGCCTAACCAGAGGTGCGCCGCCCCATGTCGCTTCAATCCGCAAACGACAGCCGCAACGACAGCCTCCGAGAGACGGCCTCGCGCTCGGCGATGCATCCGCGGCACGAACAGACCTTTCCTGAGCTGACGCCGGCTGAAATCGACCGGATGCGGCGGTTCGGCGAGGTCAGGCGCTATCACGACGGCGACACGCTGTTCGAAACCGGCAAGACCGGACCAGGCATGTTCGTCATCCTCGCGGGCCACGTCGCGATCACCCAACGCGACGGGCTCGGCCACGTCTCCCCGGTGGTCGAGCAGGGCCCCGGCCAGTTCCTCGGCGAACTCGGCCAATTGTCCAACCGCTTCGCGCTGGTCGACGGCCATGCCGAGGGCGAAGTCGAATGCCTGCTGATCCCGCCGGAGCGGCTGCGCGCGCTGTTGGTCGCCGAAGCCGACCTCGGCGAGCGCATCATGCGGGCGCTGATTCTGCGCCGCGTCAGCCTGATCCAGGGTGGCGTCGGCGGCCCGGTGCTGATCGGCGCGGCGAATTCCGGCGACGTGGTGCGGCTGCAGGGCTTTCTCACCCGCAACGGCTATCCGCATCACCTGCTTGATCCGGCGCAGGACAAAGACGCCGCCGAACTGGTGGCGCGCTCCGCGCCGCAGCCCGCCGACCTGCCGCTGGTGGTGACGCCGGACGGCAGCATCCTGCGCAATCCGTCGGAGGTCGAGATCGCCCGCGCCATGGGGATGCTCGCCGCGGTCAGCCCCGACAAACTCTACGACGTGGCAATCGTCGGCAGCGGGCCCGCGGGGCTATCGACCGCGGTCTATGCCGCCTCCGAAGGGCTGTCGGTCGCGGTGCTGGATGCACGGGCGTTCGGCGGCCAGGCCGGCGCCAGCGCGCGGATCGAGAACTATCTCGGCTTTCCGACCGGCATCTCCGGCCTGGCGCTGACCGCGCGGGCCTACAATCAGGCGCAGAAATTCGGCGCCGAGATCATGATCCCGGTGTCGGTGAAGACGCTGGAGTGCGGCTGCGAGGACGGCAATTTTTCGCTGACGCTGGACGACGGCGCGCCGTTGCGCGCGAAGGCGATCGTGGTGGCGAGCGGCGCGCGCTATCGGCGGCCGCAGATGACCAATCTCGAGAAGTTCGAGGGCCGCGGCGTGTGGTACTGGGCCTCGCCGATCGAGGCGCGGCTGTGCGCCGCGCAGGAGGTGATCCTGGTCGGCGGCGGCAATTCCGCCGGCCAGGCCGCGGTGTTCCTGTCGGCGCACGCCAGCAAGGTGCACATGGTGATCCGCGGCGGCGGGCTCGGCGCCAGCATGTCGCGCTACCTGATCGAGCGCATCGAATCGACGCCGAACATCGAGCTGTTGTTCAACACCGAGGTGGTGTCGATCGAGGGCGCGCCGGACGCCTCGCTGGAGCGCGCGCAATTGCGCAGCCGGCTGTCCGGCGAGACCAGCTGGATGCCGATCCGCAACGTGTTTCTGTTCGTCGGCGCCGATCCCGCCACCGGCTGGCTCGACGGCTGCGGCGTGGCGCTCGACCGCGCCGGCTTCGTCGTCACCGGCGCGACGTCGGCGCAGCATCAGCGGCCGGTGACGCTGCTCGAGACCACGGTGCCGGGCGTGTTCGCGGTCGGCGACGTGCGCTCCGGCTCGGTCAAGCGGGTCGGCGGCGCGATCGGCGAGGGCGCGCAGGTGGTCGCGGCACTGCACGGCTATCTCGCCGACAGCCTGACGGCGGCGCCGGCGCCGTGTCGGGAGCAGGCGTCGGTGCGGTGACGCCAACTGAATCACGTCAAGTCGGAACCAGACCGGAGGTCGATGATGCGCTTGCTGAGAAATACGTTTCACGGCTTCGGACGGACGTTCTGGTTGATCATCGCCGGGCTGGCGATGATCGCAGCATCGCCCCCCTCGGCGCGGGCCGAACCTCCGCAAGACAAATTCGCCACCGTCAACGGCGTCAAGTTGCACTATCTGAGCGCCGGCCAGGGCGACGCCATCGTGCTGCTGCATGGCTACGCCGAAACCAGCCGGATGTGGCGGCCGCTGATCGAAAGGCTCGCCGACAAACATCTGGTGATAGCGCCGGATCTGCGCGGCTTCGGCAGCTCTGACGCGCCGCCCGACGGCTACACCAAGGCGGCGCTGGCGCGCGACGTTCACGCGCTGCTGCAGAGTCTCAAGATCGACCGCGTCAAGATCGTCGGCCACGATATCGGGCTGATGGTGGCCTACGCCTATGCGGCGCAGTATCCCGCCGAGGTGGAGCGCATCGCGCTGATGGATGCGTTCCTGCCCGGCGTCGGCGATTGGACCCGTGTCTGGCTGTTGCGCGACCTCTGGCATTTTCATTTCTACGGCAAGACGCCGCTGGCGCTGGTCAGCGGTCGCGAGCGGATCTATTTCGAGCACTTCTGGAACGACTTCGCCGCCGACCCGACCAAATCGGTGCCGGAGGCGGATCGGAAATTCTACGCCGAGGCTTATGCGCAGCCGGGCCATATGGCCGCCGGCTTCGAAGTGTTCCGCGCCTTCGAGCAGGACGCCGCGGATTTCGCAGGCTTTGCCAAGACGCCGCTGACTAGGCCGATGCTGGTGCTGAGCGGCGAGAAAGCCTCCGGCGAGGTCTTGATCACGCAGGCGAAGCTGGTCGCGAGCCATGTCGATGGCGTGGTCATCACCGGCGCGGGGCACTGGCTGATGGAAGAGGCGCCGGATCAGGTGATTCCGAAGCTGGTCGAATTTCTCGATCGTTAGCGCAGTATTCGGTCGAGTTGAGGCATCAAATCGAGTTGCGTCGTCATTCCGGGTTGCGAGTTCGAAGAACGAGCAAGTCCGGAATCCAGTATTCCAGGGCGGTGAGTACTGGGTTCCGGGTTCGCTCGCAGCTTCGCTGCTCGCGCCCCGGAATGACTTCTGCCGATTGCGATGCGCATCCATCTAACTCGAACGCGCGTCACTCGTATCGCAGCGGTTTCGCCCGCGACGAATTGTGGCATGATGCTCAACATTTCTTGATCGACCTGCCGCAAAGCTGTGCGGCGTTGCGCGTTGCAGCAACTAGCCAGCGTCGGAATTTTCACTTAACCTCGCTTGGACGACAAAGTTGATTACTTAATCAGTTTGCACGACGGGAGGCGACGATGATTCTCGGTCTCAGTCTGTCGACGTTTACGCTCATCCATGTTCTGATCAGCCTGGTCGCGATCGCCGCGGGGCTGATCGCGATGGTCGGACTGCTCACTTCGAATCCGCTGCGCGGCTGGACCGCGCTGTTCCTCGCCGCCACGATCCTGACCAGCGTCACCGGGTTCTTCTTTCCCTTTGCGCAATTGTTGCCGTCGCACATCGTCGGGATCATCTCGCTGCTGCTGCTCGCCGCGGCGGTGATCGCGCTTTACCTGCGACGGCTCGAAGGCGTGTGGCGGCCGATCTACGTGATAACAGCGCTGCTCTCGCTGTATCTCAACATGTTCGTGCTGGTGGTTCAGGGGTTCGTGAAAATCTCGTTGCTCAATGCACTGGCGCCGACCCAGACCGAGCCGCCGTTCTTCGCGGCGCAGGGTGCGCTGCTGGCTTTCTTCGTCGTCGTGATTGTGCTGGCCACACGACGGTTCCGACCGGCGCTGACCAGCGCCGCCTGATCGCGCGTCGCGCGGCAAAGTTGTGCCCATGCGCCGCGACGCCCTGCCGGCGCCGCGGCTGTATCTGTCCCGTCAAGTCGCGTATGATTGCGGCGCGGCCCGCATCGGCATCAGGCGGTGGCTGGTGTCGCGCGAGGGATGGAACGCTGCATGAAGGTGATCTTGTTCGGCGCAACCGGGATGGTCGGGCAGGGTGTGTTGCGGGAATGCCTGCGCGATCCGCTGGTCGAACGCGTGCTGGTGATCGGCCGCAGCTCGACGCATCGGAAGATCGACAAGCTGCACGAAATCCTGCGCGAGGATTTTCTGGATTTCTCCGACATCGAATCCCAGTTGGCTGGCTATGACGCCTGCTTCTTCTGCCTCGGCGTCAGTTCGGTCGGGATGAACGAGCGGCACTACCGGCAATTGACCTACGACATCACGCTGGCGGCGGCGCGGACGCTGGCGAAGCTCAATCCGGCGATGACCTTCATCTATGTCAGCGGCCGCGGCACCGACTCCACCGAGCAGGGCCGGCTGATGTGGGCGCGCGTCAAGGGCAAGACCGAGAACGATCTGTTGAAGCTGCCGTTTCGGGCCTACATGTTCCGCCCCGCCGCGATCCAGCCGTTGCACGGCATCGAGTCGAAGACGCCGTGGATCAACACGATCTATCGGCTCGGCGCGCCGCTGTGGAGCTGGCTCAGCAAGGTCGCGCCGAACGCCATGACCACCACCGAGCGGGTCGGCCGCGCCATGATTACCGTCGCCCGCGACGGCTATCCGAAGCCAGTGCTGGAGAGCGCCGACATCAACAAGGTCGGGTGATCTCAAGCTCGTCGGATGCGCCCGCCGCGCCCCCCACCTCTCCCCGCGTGCGGGGAGAGGTCGACCCGGCGTAGCGCAGCGGAGCCGGGTCGGGTGAGGGGGCGCCTCGGCAAAACGCGGCGCCCCCTCACCCGACGCGACAAGCTTCGCTTGTCACGCCACCCTCTCCCCGCAAGCGGGGCGAGGGAAGGGGCCAGGGCCACGCCAAGCCCGGCATTTTTGCCCCAAATCCGGCAAAACCAGCCGAGTTCCCATGAAATCGCCGCAAATCCCGCGGCTTTTGCAATCCCAGGCGGACACGCCTAGAACGTCGGCACAGCAACCCAGCAGCAATCGGCAGGACCAGGCATGGATCGGATTCGCATCGTCGGCGGCGCACAGCTCAACGGCACCATTCCGATCTCCGGCGCCAAGAACGCAGCACTGCCGCTGATGATCGCCGGTCTTTTGACCGACGAAACCCTGATCCTCGACAACGTGCCGCGGCTCGCCGATGTCGCGCAATTGCAGCGCATTCTCGGCAACCACGGCGTCGACATCATGGCCGCCGGCAAGCGCCCCGGCGACCACGAATATCAGGGCCAGACCCTGCACATTTCGGCGAAGAACATCATCGACACCACCGCGCCCTATGAGCTGGTCTCGAAGATGCGCGCCTCGTTCTGGGTGATCGCGCCGCTGCTGGCGCGGATGCACCAGGCGAAAGTCTCGCTGCCCGGCGGCTGCGCGATCGGCACCCGGCCGGTCGATCTGTTGATCATGGCGCTGGAAAAGCTCGGCGCCACCCTCACCATCGACGGCGGCTATGTGATTGCCGAGGCTCCCGGCGGCCTCAAGGGTGCGGCGATCGAGTTCCCCAAGGTGACCGTCAGCGGCACCCATGTGGCGCTGATGGCCGCGACGCTGGCAAAGGGCACCACGACCATCAGCAACGCCGCCTGCGAGCCGGAAATCGTCGACGTCGCCGATTGCCTCAACAAGATGGGCGCCAAGATCACCGGCGCCGGCACCCCGCGCATCACCATCGAAGGCGTCGCCAAGCTGCACGGCGCCCGCCACACCGTGCTGCCGGACCGCATCGAGACCGGCACCTATGCGATGGCGGTGGCGATGACCGGCGGCGATGTGCAATTGTCCGGCGCGCGGCCGGAATTGCTGCAATCGGCGCTCGACGTGTTGACCGAGGCCGGCGCCACCATCACCGTCAACAATGACGGCATCCGGGTCACCCGCAACGGCGCCGGGATCAATCCGGTCACCGTCACCACCGCGCCGTTCCCGGGCTTCCCGACCGATCTGCAGGCGCAGCTGATGGCGCTGATGGCCTGCGCCAAGGGCGCCTCGCACATTACCGAGACGATCTTCGAAAACCGCTTCATGCACGTCCAGGAATTGGCGCGGTTCGGCGCGCGGATTCATCTCGACGGCGAGACCGCCACCATCGACGGCGTCGCCAAATTGCGCGGTGCGCCGGTGATGGCGACCGACTTGCGCGCCTCGGTGTCGCTGGTGATCGCAGGCCTTGCCGCCGAAGGCGAGACCATGGTCAACCGGATCTATCATCTCGACCGCGGCTTCGAGCGGCTCGAGGAAAAGCTCTCCGCCTGCGGCGCCACCATCGAGCGCATCAGCGGATAAGGTGCAGGGTGACGCCGTGACCGGGCTGCTCAAGCTGATCGCGCTCGATGCCGACGATCTCGCCGTGATCTCCGCCCATGTCCAGGACGCAAGGTTGCACGCCGGCGACATCGTCTGGCGGCAGCAGGAGAAGCGGCTGGTGCTGGGGTTGAGCCGGCCGGACTGGGACCAGACGCTGGCCGGCGAACCGTTGCCGGGCCGGCTGATCGCAGCATTGCGGTTCGACCGGGTGTTGGCCTGCAAATCGCGTAATATCGAGCTCAACACGCCGGGCGCGATCCTGGAATTGCTCGGCATCGAGTTCTATCCCGGGGATGCCCCGGGCGGCGCGGCGCTGCTGATGTTCCGCAATGGCGGCGCGCTGCGGCTCGACCTCGAATGCCTGGAGTGCGAACTGACCGATCTTGGTCCTGACGATCTTGGCCCCGACGATCTCGGCGCCGACGATCTCGCCACCGATCCCGGCGGCGGCGCCGCCGGCCCCTGATCGGGCGGCCGACCTGCCACCCCGCCGCTCCCGCCAAACCCGACTTCTATGAAACCCAAGGGTTGACGGCGATTTCTTGCCACGTCATTGAGCAGGGGGCCCTTCGGACGAAGACCCTGCTGGAACCCGCAAATGCCCATCCGCCTCGATCGCCGCAACGCCGATTTCGCCACCCGATTCAACGCGTTCCTCGCCACCAAGCGGGAGGCCTCGCTCGACATCGAGACCGCCACCCGCGGCATCGTCGATGACGTCGCCAAGCGCGGCGACGCCGCCTTGCTGGAGGCCACCGCCAAATTCGACCGGCTGCCGCTCGAGGCCGCCGGCCTCGCGATCGGCCCGGACGAGGTCGCCGCCGCGGTCGCCGCCTGCGATGCCGAGACCATCGACGCCTTGAAACTGGCGCGCGACCGCATCGAATCGTTTCACCGCCGGCAATTGCCCAAGGACGACCGCTTCACCGACGCGCTCGGCGTCGAGCTCGGCTGGCGCTGGAGCGCGATCGAGGCGGTCGGGCTGTACGTCCCCGGCGGCACCGCGTCGTATCCGTCCTCGGTGCTGATGAACGCGGTGCCCGCCAAGGTCGCCGGCGTCGAGCGGCTGGTGATGGTGGTGCCGACCCCGGACGGCAAGCTCAATCCTTTGGTGCTGGCCGCTGCCCAACTCGGCGGCGTCACCGAGATCTACCGCGTCGGCGGCGCCCAGGCGGTGGCGGCGCTGGCCTACGGCACCGCGACCATCGCGCCGGTGTCGAAGATCGTCGGCCCCGGCAACGCCTATGTGGCCGCCGCCAAGCGGCTGGTGTTCGGCAAGGTCGGCATCGACATGATCGCCGGCCCCTCCGAGGTGGTGATCATCGCCGACGCCACCGGCAATCCGGACTGGATCGCCGCCGACATGCTGGCGCAGGCCGAGCACGACGCCAACGCGCAGTCGATCCTGATCACCGACGACGCCGACCTCGCCGACCAGGTCGAGCGCGCCATCGCCGCGCAGCTCACCACGCTGTCGCGCGCCGCCATCGCGACCGCGTCATGGACTGACTTCGGCGCGGTGATCCTGGTCTCCAATCTCGACGAGGCCGCCGAAATCGCCAATGCGCTCGCCGCCGAACATCTGGAAATCATGACCGTCGATCCCGAGGCGGTGGCCGGCCGGGTCCGCAATGCCGGAGCGATCTTCTTAGGCCCGCACACGCCGGAGGCGATCGGCGATTACGTCGGCGGCTCCAACCACGTGCTGCCGACCGCGCGGTCGGCGCGGTTCTCTTCCGGCCTCGGCGTGCTTGACTTCATGAAGCGAACCTCGATGCTGAAATGCGGGCCCGAGCAACTGCGTGCGCTGGGCCCGGCGGCAATGACGCTGGGCAAGGCCGAAGGCCTCGATGCCCATGCGCGCTCGGTTGGATTGCGCCTCAATTTGCGATGAGCCAGCAGGAACCAGACGATTCCCGAAATTGCATCGTGGCGGTGACGCTGGACGAGGAATCGATCGGGCGTTCCGGTCCCGACATCGAGCACGAGCGCGCGATCGCGATCTACGACCTGGTCGAGAAGAACCTATTCGCGCCGGAGGGCGTCGGCGAAGGCCCGTTCACGCTGCATATCGGCATCACCGGCAACCGGCTGATGTTCGACATCCGCCGCGAGGACGGCAGCCCGGTGATGGTGCACCTGTTGTCGCTGTCGCCGTTCCGCCGCATCGTGAAGGACTACTTCATGATCTGCGACAGCTATTATCAGGCGATCCGCACCGCCACGCCGGACAAGATCGAGGCCATCGACATGGGCCGCCGCGGCATCCATGACGAAGGCTCGCGCACGCTGCAGGAGCGGCTCGCCGGCAAGGTGCGGATCGACTTCGAGACCGCGCGGCGGCTGT
Organism: Rhodopseudomonas rhenobacensis; assembly: GCF_014203125.1. GTDB lineage: Bacteria > Pseudomonadota > Alphaproteobacteria > Rhizobiales > Xanthobacteraceae > Rhodopseudomonas_A > Rhodopseudomonas_A rhenobacensis. Next base: position 43,466 of record NZ_JACHIH010000016.1, on the reverse strand, counting down.
TCACGCTGATCTCCGTGCTGCACTGGAAGGGCTGAGCGATGAACGCCGCGTGCGGGCTTGGATCGAGCCTTCGCCCGCGCGCCATCCTGCGGATATAGCCGATGCCGGCCCCGGCGCGGTCGCGCCATCCGCAAGCCGTACTGTTCGCCTGCGGGATGAACGCCGTGCGCTCGCCGATGGCGGAGAGCCTGCTGCGGCAGATCGCGCCGCGCACCATGTATGTGCGCTCCGCCGGGGTGAAGAAGCAGGAGCTCGATCCGTTCGCGGTGGCGGCGATGGCCGAGCTCGGCGAGGACATCACCAAGCACAAGCCCACCACCATCGACGAGCTCGATGATTACGAGGGACTGAACTTCGACCTGATCATCACGCTGTCGCCGGAGGCGCACCACAAGGCGCTGGAACTGACCCGCACCCACGCCGTCGAGGTCGAATACTGGCCGACCGCGGACCCCACCGGGCTCGACGGCAACCGCGAGCAGCGGCTGCAGGCCTATCGCGAGGTCCGCGACGGCCTGCGCGCGCACATCCGCAAACGATTCGGCCGCCATGGCCTGGGGAATGAGTGAGGCGGCCTTCGACGCCGCGCATAACGCCGCGCTGCGGCCTCTCAACGCACGTGCCCCGGACGCAGTGCAACGCGCCGCGCTTGTGGCCTCTCCCCAACGTGCCCCGGACGCAGTGCACTACGCCGCGCTTGCGGCGTGGTGCGCTGCAGATCCGGGGCCGTGACGGACCGCAGTCTTCGCGATGGGCACCCCGAGAGCCAGCATTCGTAACGGTCCCGGTTCTGCGGACCAGCGCGAAGCCGCGCTGCTCCACGCCCGGGACACGGCGGCTTGATGCGTCGCCGCGGCGAAACTCTCCCTGCGCGGTTGTCGAAGCCGGACGCATCCGATAGGTTCCGCGCGCACCCCTCCAGCCCCGAAAATCCCCGCATGCTCGGCCGTCCCAAATTCGTTCTCGCCTCCGGCTCGCCGCGGCGGCTCGCCCTGCTCAACCAGGCCGGCATCGAGCCCGACGCGCTGCGTCCGGCCGACATCGACGAGACCCCGACGCGGGGCGAATTGCCGCGTTCCTGCGCCAATCGCCTGGCCCGCGCCAAGGCCGAGGCGGCGCTGAAATCGGTGCAGCTCGACGACGATTTGCGCGGCTCTTTCGTGCTCGCCGCCGACACCGTGGTGGCGGTCGGCCGCCGCATCCTGCCGAAGGCCGAATTGGTCGACGAGGCCTCGCAGTGCCTGCGGCTGCTCTCTGGCCGCAACCACCGGGTCTACACCGCGATCTGCCTGGTGACGCCGAAGGAAAGCTTCCGGCAGCGCCTGATCGAGACCAAAGTGCGGTTCAAGCGGCTCAACGAGGACGACATCGCGGCCTATGTCGGCTGCGGCGAGTGGCGCGGCAAGGCCGGCGGCTACGCGGTGCAGGGCATCGCCGGCACCTTCGTGGTCAAGATCGTCGGCTCCTATACCAACATCGTCGGGCTGCCTTTGTACGAGACCATCTCGCTGCTCGGCGGCGAGGGCTTCCCGATTCGCGCCGGTTGGCTCAATGCCAGCTGAGAAGCCGGCCAAGGCGGCCAAGCCGGAGAAGCGCTGCCCGATCTGCGGCAAGCCGGCCACCGAGGCCTCGCGGCCGTTCTGCTCCGAGCGCTGCCGCGACGTCGACCTCAACCGCTGGCTGTCGAATTCCTACAGCATCCCGGCCGCCAAGGACGACGACGACGACGCCGATTGAGCGCGGTGCGCTAGATCTTGATCGAGCATGGCTTTTCCCTGAATCGAGATCCGCGGCAGGGGATCGTGAGCCGGCCCCCCTCCCTTGCCAGGGCGGATGGGCCGCGCCGCCGGACGGCTCTTGAACAGCCAGAATTTTTCACTGCGTAAATCGACGTCGGGCGGGTGGACAGCGCTGTCTGGCCTGACTATAACCCGGCGCTCCCTGGACGTTCCGGGGCGGCGCCCAGGTAGCTCAGTTGGTAGAGCATGCGACTGAAAATCGCAGTGTCGGTGGTTCGATCCCGCCCCTGGGCACCATTTTCCCAATTTTACCAGTACGATATACCTTTGCCCTGGCATGGTCGTGGCGAGGCTCGCGTCGGTTAGGCCTGCGTCAGGCTTGCCCCGCCCTACCAATTTCCAAAATTCGTCCTACGAGCCTCACGCGGCAGTACCTTGCGTCAGCGATGGCGACTTCCGAATCCACTCAAAACAAGGATAAAGAATTCCGCATCGGATTTGGATAACTCATTGAAAGCAATTAAAATTTTTTGTCCCTTTCCATGACGCTCCTGGGAGTTCGATATAAGGGGGATAAAACGTCTAACGAAGGTACGCGGATGGCAGTGGACGATCCTTGCGCTCTCCTCGAAAGGCTCCTGAAAGAGCCCCGCGAGGTCGAGTGGTTAGAATTCAAATGCAACCTCTCGGACGTTGGGGAAATTGGCGAATACGTCTCGGCGCTGTCGAACTCAGCAATGCTTGCTGGGAAAGACCGCGCGTTCCTCGTTTTCGGAGTTGAAGACGGGACAGGAGCCAGAGTGGGCACCTCGACTGTGCTCGCTGATCTTCGCAAAGGGGCGGAAAATTTCCCCAACTGGATCAGCCGCGTGATTGAGCCCCGGCTGATGATGGAATTCTTGGATTTCGAATGCGGCGGTATGAAGTTCGCAATTTTGGCGATCGAGCCGACCTATGATCGACCGGTAAGGTTTGCTGGCATCGAGTACATTCGAATTGGCGAGAATAAGAAAAGGCTTGCTGACTTCCCAAACCATGAGCGCTCCCTTTGGCTGGCAACTAGTCGCCGAAAATTCGAGGAAGCAGTAGCCCTGACCAATCAGAGTCCTGAAGGCGCTCTAGCTTTACTTGAGATTGATGCTTTCTACAGTTTGCTAAACGAACCGCTTCCGTCGCTCAATAATGAAATCCTTCGAAAGCTAGAAGGGTGTGGTCTTGTCCGAGATAACCTAGAGGGCAAATTTGACATCACTAATTTGGGTGCAATCCTTCTGGCGAAAGATGTCACTAAGTTCCCTCCCATACAGGGGAAGGCAATGCGCATCGTCAGTTATAGTGGACGAGACAAAAGCCGTTCTGATCTAAGCCGCGAAGCGAGTATGGGATATGCGGCGGGCTTTGTGAATATGATGAAGTGGTTGATGGCACACTTACCAAAAGAAGAGCGATATATCGACGGTGTGAGACGTAACACGCCTCGGTATCCAGAAATTGCAATTCGAGAGATCATCGCTAACTCGATGATCCACCAAGATTTGACGATCACGGGCGCCGGACCTCTTGTTGAAATCTATGCTGACCGAGTGGAATTCACAAATCCCGGCAACTGTCTGATTGCCACAGACAGGTTACTGGACGAAAGGCGTTCTAGAAACGAAAAGCTCGCGATGATGATGAGGCAGTTAAACCTTTGCGAAGAGCGCGGCAGTGGCCTTGACAAAGCGATGATAGAGGTTGAGCGCTTGCATTTGCCACCACCCGAATTTGTATCCTCAGAGAATTCAATGCGCGTGGTGCTGTTTAGCCCTCGGCCATTCAGCGAAATGTCAAAACAGGAGAAGCTACGAGCCGGTTTCTTCCATTGCGTGCTACGATGGATGCAGCACAACTATATGAGCAATTCCACTCTTCGGGAGCGCTTTTCTTTGCCGGACGAGGAATATCAGGCCGTTTCTTCTGTAATTTCAGAATTAGTTCGATCTGGGCGAATAATCCCGGCAGAAGAGGGGCAAGGACGAAGAAACGCGCGGTATCTACCCTATTGGGCAGGATCGGCGAGCTAATCCTCTTGTAAAAGCGCGACAGATGTTGCCTCGGCGCGGCCTATCTCAGCTGCAAGCACTTTGCGTTGCCCCATCGCAGATCGCTTGCAGTGCTCTGAGCCGATTGAAGGGCGTCTGTGAGCAATCGGCGCGCGTTCCTGGTGGACGCGGCCAAGCCGCCGTCGCCGCCGCGGACCTCGGCCGATTGCCGCGCCTCCGTCCGCCATTGGCCGCCACCCCGCCGTGCACCGCAGCGAACATATTGAGACCGTTTGGTAAGTCGTAAGAACGACCGGCATCGCTGTGCTCTGCCGGTTCTTTCACAACATTGCGAAAGCGACGCTGTTGCGCGGCTTGCCGCGAGATCGGCCTGGCGGGTCGCCCCGGCAAGCCTGCAGCGTCGCGGCAGACGTCTTCGATGGTGGCGGGGTGATCGACCAATGCGGCGGTCATCGACGCCGCGCCGACCCTAAGCAGCACCGACAGAGTGCCGCAGTCACCAAGACACTTCACCGGGAGGAGAGCACGTGATCAGGACAACACTCATACTGGCGAGCTTGTGCGCCACCACGGCGCTGACCGCGCCGGCATTCGCGGCCGATCCGATCAAGATCGGCGTCGTCACGCCTTTGTCCGGCACCTACACGCCGATCGGCCAGCAGGTGCGCTGGGGTCTCGAGCTCGCCGCCAGCGAGGTCAACGCCGCCGGCGGCATCATGGGCCGCCAAGTGCAGCTGATCTTCGAGGACGAGGAAGCCAATCCGTCGGTTGCGGTGCAGAAGGCTGAAAAACTGTTCGACGTGCAGAAGGTGGATTTCCTCACCGGCACGGTGAATTCCGGCTCGACGCTGGCGGTCGGGCAGACCGCCGAGCGCGCCGGCAAGCTGATCGCCACCACGGTGTCGTTCGCGGATTCCATCACCACCGACAAATGTTCGCCGAACGTATTCCGCGTCAACGCCCGCGCCGGCCAGCAATCCACCGCGCTCGCCGCCTGGGTGATCAAGCAGAAGCCCAAAGCCAAAGTGTATTTCCTCGGCCCCGACTACGAGATGGGCCGCTCCACCGTGGCGACCTTCAAGAAGACCGTCGAAGCGCTCGGCGCCACGCCGGCCGGCGAGGTGTTCGCGCCGCTCGACAGCAAGGACTTCACGCAATATTTCGGGCAGCTGCGCCAGGCCCGCCCGGAGGTGCTCTACACCTCGGTCGCCGGCAACGACACCGTGCGGCTGTTGACCCAGATGCAGGATTTCGGCCTGCTGAAAGACCTGCTGGTGGTCGGTGCGTCGGGCACCGTGACCTCGCAGAACATCGCGGCGATCGGCGCTGCCGCCGAGGGCTTCGGCACCGGCGTCGGCTATTCGACGCAGATCGATACGCCGGAGAACAAGACCTTCGTCGCCGCCTTCAAGGCCGCCAACAAGTCCGACCCCGATCTCTACGGCGCCGACAGCTACGGCCTGATCTATTTCTACAAGGCTGCGGTCGAAAAGGCGAAGTCCACCGACACCGACAAGGTGCGCGAGGCGATGCGCGGGCTGGAATGGGCCACGCCGCAGGGCAAGAAGACCATGCGCGCCGGCGATCACCAGGCGATCCAGCCGATGTATGTGGTCCGCGTCAGCGGCGGCCAGTTCAAGATCGTCGGCAATGTCTCGGGCGAAGAAGCCATCGGCCCCGACGATTGCAAGCGGTTTTGAGCCCCACGATGCGCAGCTCATTCGCCGCCGGCAGCGTCCGGCGGCGGTTCGGTAAGGGCGGTTGACGATGTTTCTCGACTACATCCAGTTCGTGCTGGCGCCGCAGATGGTGACCGGGCTGTCGCTCGGCATGGCGGTGGTGCTGGTGGCGCTCGGCCTCACCATCATCTTCGGCCTGCTCGACGTCATCAACATGGCGCATGGCGAGTTCTACGCGCTCGGCGCCTATCTGGCGCTGGCGCTCGGCGCCTCGGGCGTGAGCTTCTGGCTGCTGATCGTGATCGTGCCGCTGCTGATGATGCCGATCGGCTATGTGGTCGAGCGCGGGCTGATCCAGCGGGTGTTCAACATGCCGGACCGCCACGTCACCACGCTGCTGTTGACCTTCGGCCTCGGCCTCGTGCTCGAGGAGGGGCTGAAGGTGGTGTTCGGCCCGACCACGCAGCGCCCGGCGACGCCGATCCCCGGCGCCGTCGAGGTGATGGGCGTGATCCTGCCGACCTATCGGATGTTCCTGATCGGGCTTGGCGCTGCGATCGTGATCGCGGTGGCGCTCGTGGTCAACAAAACGAGGCTCGGCGCCATGGTGCGCGCCGCGGCCTTCGACCGCAACATGGCGGCCTCGCTCGGCGTGCCGGTGGAGCGGGTGTTCGCCGGCACCTTTGCGTTCGGGGTGGCGTTGGCCGGGCTCGCCGGCGTGCTGCTGGCGCCGATCTATTCGGTGTTCCCGACCATGGGCCGCGACTTCATCTTCCTCGCCTTCACCGTGGTGATCGTCGGCGGCATGGGCTCGATCGCCGGTGCCGTGGTGGCCGGGCTGGTGATCACCCAGATCCAGGCGCTCTCCAGCCTCGTGGTGTCGCCGGTGTGGAGCGATCCGATCGTGTTCAGCATCATGGTGCTGGTGCTGGTGCTTCGGCCGCAGGGCCTGTTCGGGCGGCTCGGTCATGGTTGATATCAACGTTGTTGAAGCCAAAGGGACCGCGCGGCCGAAGCGGGTGATCGATCGGCTCGGCCTGGCGATGCGGGCAAGCCACGTGCTGGTCGCGCTGTTCGTGGTCGCGGCGTTGATCTTCGCCGCGGTCGGCGTGATCCAGGACGACAGGTTCTTTCTGCGGCTCGGCACCGAGGCGCTGATCTTCGCGGGCCTCGCGCTGTCGGTGGATATCCTGCTCGGCTACACCGGGCTGTTGTCGCTCGGCCAGGCGTTGTATTTCGGGCTCGGCGCTTACGTCTCCGCGGTGGTGCTGAAGGAAGTGCCGTCGTTCTGGGCGGCGATGGCCGCCGCGCTGGTGGTCGCGCTGGTGATCGGCTTTCTCGCCGGATTGATCGCCAACCGGGTCCGCGGCGTGTACTTCGCCCTCGTCACCTTCGGGTTGGCGCAGGTCGCCGCGCGCGCCGTCTACAACACCCGTTCGCTCGGCGCCTCCGACGGCCTGATCGGCGTGCCGGTGGTGCCGATCGACCTCGGCGTGATCACCGTGATGTCGAATTCGCCGGCCGGGTTCTTCCTGTTCACGCTCGGCTTCATCGTCGTGCTTTACGCGGTCTGCGCTTATCTCCTGGATACGCCGTTCGGCCGCGTGCTGCTGGCGCTGCGCGCCAACGAGCGCCGGGTGCCGTCGCTCGGCTACTCGACCCGCAATCTGCGGCTGTCGGCCTATGTGCTGGCGGCGGTGATCGCCTCGTTGTCCGGCGCGCTGTATCCGATGCTGCGCGGCTTCGTGTCGCCGGAACTGCTGTTCTTCACCACCTCGGGCAACGCGGTGATCACCGTGGTGATCGGCGGCGTCGGCACGCTCGCCGGCGCGCTGTACGGCGGCGTGATCCTCACCGTGCTGAAATCGGTGATCGGCTCGTTGACCGAACACCATCTGATCGTGATCGGGCTGCTGTTCATGGCCACGGTGATCTTTCTGCCGAAGGGCATCATGGGTGTGGTGCGGCCGCTGATCGAGCGCATGCTGCGCGGAGGCAAGCGATGAGCGTGGTGCTGGAAGTCCGCGGGCTCGGCGTCCGCTTCGGCGGCATCCGCGCCGTCGACGGCGTCTCGTTCGACGCCGAATCGAATGCGATCACCACCATCATCGGCCCCAACGGCGCCGGCAAATCCACGCTGTTCAATCTGATCAGTGGCATGATTCGGCCGAGTTCCGGCAAGGTGATGCTGCGCGGCGTCGATCTGACGGGACGACCGCCCTATCTGATGCAGCGCGCCGGAATGGGGCGCTCGTTTCAGATCACCAATCTGTTCTTCGAGCTCACCGTGTTCGAGAACCTGCGGCTGGCGGCGCAGCGCCTCGAAACCACCGGACGCTTCCTGCTGCCGGTGCGTCGCAGCGAGCGGGCGCTGGCGCGGGTGCATGAACTGGTCGAACGCTTCGCGCTGGCGCCGAAAGCCGGCGAGTTGGCGGGCGCGCTGTCGCACGGCGAACAGCGCCGGCTCGAAATCGCGGTGGCGCTCGCCACCGAGCCCAGCATCCTGTTGCTGGATGAGCCGACCCAGGGCATGAGTCATTCCGACACCGCCGACACCGCCGCGCTGATCCGCGATCTGGCGCGCGACGTCACCATTCTGTTGATCGAGCACGACATCGGCGTGGTGATGGATATCTCCAACCACATCGTGGTGATGCATCAAGGCCGCAAGCTCGCCGAAGGCGCGCCGGCGGTGGTGCGGGCTGATCCCGCGGTGAAGTCAGCTTATTTCGGGCACGCGTGATGTTCAGCATCGATCAGCTTCAGGTGCATTACGGGCTGTCGCACATCATCCAGGGCGTCTCGCTCGAAGCTGCGCCCGGCGAAGTGATCGGCATCTTCGGCCGCAACGGCGTCGGCAAGACCACGCTGATGAAGGCGGTGGCGGGCTGGGTCGGCGCCTCCGGCGGCGCCATCACGCTCGACGGCCAGCGGCTCGATGGCTTGACGGCAGATAAAGTCTGCCACCACGGCGTCGGCTTCGTGCCGGAAGATCGCCGGATCTTTCCCGGCCTCAGCGTCGAGGAAAATCTCAAGCTCGGCCTGATGCAGCGCAAGGGTCGCAGCCGCGCCGAACAAAACCGCGAGATCGAGCTGATCTACGAGCGGATGCCGCGGCTCGCCGAACGGCGGCGGCAGGCCGGCACCACGCTGTCCGGCGGCGAGCAGCAGATGCTGGCGATGGCGCGGATCATGGTCGGCCAGCCGCGTCTGGCCTTGATCGACGAGCCGAGCGAGGGCCTCGCACCGATGATCGTCGCCGACATCTTCGCCATCATCAAGGAAATGAAGGCGGCCGGCACCATCATCCTGCTGGTGGAGCAGAATGTCGACGGCGCGCTCGGCGTCGCCGACCGCTTCTACGCGCTGGAGCGCGGCGCCGTGGTGCTCACCGGCAACGCCAAGGACGCCGTCGACCGCGCCCGGCTGATGGACGTCATCGCGGTGCTGTGAACGTGAGCCGCGAGGCTTGTTTCGCCGCCGCCAACAGATCCGCCGAGATGATCTCCATCACCGCGGTCATCGCCGCCGACACCACGCGGCGCGGGTGGGTGGTCCAGGCCACGGCGCGGGTGATCGCCGGCTTCTTCAGCCGATGCGCCTGCAGCCGGCCTTCCGCGAGCGCTGCGTGCAGCGCGATGCCCGGCAGCACGGTGACGAGGTCGGTGGTCGCCACCACCTCGCAGACCGCCGACAGCGTATCGATCTCCAGCCGCGGCTTCAGGCTGAACCCGGCCTCCGCCGCGGCGGCGTCGAGAATGCGGCGCAGGCCATGGCGCCGCGATGGGATCACGATGTCGATGTCCTTCAGCCGCGCATAGGGAACGATCGCCGGCAGCACCAGCGCGCTGCCGGGCCGCCGCGCCAGCATCATCTGCTCGTCGAGGATGTGGTGCGCGGTGAGCGTGGATTTGCCCGGCGGCATGTTGACGATGGCGATGTCGAGCTGGCCTGTGGTCACCCAGTCCAGCAGCACCTCGGTATAGCCCTCGCACACCGACAGCTGGATTTCCGGATAGCGCGCCGCGATCTTTGCCGAGGACGTGGCCAGGGTGCTCTGCGCCGCCGAGGTGATCATGCCGATCGACACCCGCCCGGAGATCTTGCCGTCGAGCCGCGCCATTTCTTCGCGGGCGTGATCGATATTCTGCATGATCGCGCCGGCGAGCCTCGCCAGCGTTTCGCCCGCCGCGGTCAGCGCCACGCCGTGCGCCTGGCGATAGAACAACTGCTTGCCGACGGATTTCTCCAGCTTGGCGATCTGCATGCTGAGCGCCGGCTGCACGATGTTGAGCTGCCGCGCCGCGCGGGTGACGTTGCCCTCCTGCGCCAGGCACAGGAAATACTGCATCTGCTTGAAATCCATCGGGCATCCTCCGTCGCCACGGACCCTACCATCACTTTCGATGATCGAGAAAATCAAAATCTATTATTTGCGGTGATCGGATGCGGCGCGTAGCGTCGGCGCTCTGGCCGCGCGTCCGATCAACGATGACGCGCGGAACCAAGGGAGTTCGGGTGGAAACCATGATGCAGCCTTCGCGGCGACGCCTGGTCGTCGGCATTTCCGGCGCGTCCGGGGTGATCTATGGCGTGCGGCTGCTGCAGCTGTTGCGCAACGCCGGGGTCGAGACCCATCTGGTGATGTCGAAGACCGCGGAGATCACCTTCGCCTACGAGACCAGGCTGAAGATCGCCGACGTCAAGGCGCTGGCCGACGTCCATCACGCAATCGACGACATGGCCTCCGCGCTCGCCTCCGGCTCGTTCCGCACCATGGGGATGATCGTCGCGCCGTGCTCGATGCGCTCGATGTCGGAAATCGCCTCGGGCGTCACCACCACGCTGCTGACCCGCGCCGCCGACGTCACGCTGAAGGAGCGCCGCCGCCTGGTGCTGATGGTGCGCGAATCGCCGCTGCACACCGGGCACCTGCGCACCATGACCGCGCTGTCGGAGATCGGCGCCATCATCGCGCCGCCGGTGCCGGCGTTCTACGCCAAGCCGGACAGCATCGCGGACATGGTCGACCACACCGTCGGGCGGGTGCTCGATCTTTACGACATCGACGTCGGCGTGGCGCCGCGCTGGGGCGAAGACCCGGCGCTGCAGCGCCGCCCCGCCGCGACCGATCGGTCGAACTAAGTGCCCCCGTTGCCAGAGGACATGATGACCCAGACAAGCAGCCTTCACGCCGTCGCCGGGCACAACGCCACGCCGGATCTGCGCAGTTGGCTCCGGCAGCTCGCGGCGAACGATCGTCTCGCGGTGGCGCGCGACGGCGTTGCGCTGATCGACGAGCTCGCCGCGGTGGCCAAGGTGCTGGAGCGCGACAGCGCGGTGCTGTTTCCGCAGCCCGGCCAGCACGCGATCCCGGTGGTCGCCAACATCTTCGCCGACCGCAGCTGGGTCGCCGACTCGCTCGGCGTGCCGACCGATCAGCTGCTGACCCGGTTTCAGGACGCCGTGCGGCATCCGCTGCCCTGGATCGAGGTCAATGAGGCCCCGGCACAACAGGTGATCCACCGCGACGTCGATCTCTTAAAGCAGTTGCCGATCCCCAAGCACAATGAGCACGACAGCGGGCCCTATATCACCGCCGCATTGCTGATCGCGCGCAATCCTGTGACCGGAATCCAGAACGTCTCGATCCATCGCTGCCAGGTCAGTGGCCCCGATCGGATCGGCGTGCTGCTGTTGCCGCGCCACACCCTGCATTACTTCAAGATGGCGGAGCAAGCCGGGCAGGCGCTGGAGATCGCGCTGGTGATCGGCGTGCATCCGGCCTGCATCCTGGCGTCGCAGGCAATCGCCGCGGTCGACGAGGACGAGATGGAAATCGCCGGCGCGCTGCTCGGCCATCCGATCGAGATGGTGAAGTGCCGCACCAACGCGGTACGGGTGCCGGCGCACGCCGAGATCGTGATCGAAGGCCGCATCTTGCCGAGAGTGCGCGAGCCGGAAGGCCCGTTCGGCGAATTTCCGCAATATTACGGCCCGCGCGCCGATCGCGAAGTCATTCAGGTCGACGCCATCACCCATCGCGCCAATCCGATCTTCCACACCATCGTCGGCGGCGGCATGGAGCATCTGGTGCTCGGCGAAATTCCCCGCGAGGCGACGCTGCTGGAGCATCTGCAGCGCAGCTTTTCCAGCGTTCGCGACGTGCGGCTGACGCGCGGCGGGGTGTGCCGCTATCACCTCGTGGTGAAGATCGACAAGACCAACAATGGCGAGCCGAAGAACATTATCATGGGGGCGTTCGGCGGTCATTACGACGTGAAGCAGGTGGTGATCGTCGACATGGATGTCGACATCGACGATCCGCACGAGATCGAATGGGCGATCGCCACCCGGTTCCAGGCCGATCGCGACTTGTTAGTCGTGTCCGGCGCGCAGGGCTCCAAGCTCGATCCTTCCAGCGACGGCGGCATCAGCGCCAAGATGGGCCTCGACGCCACCAAGCCGATCGAAGCCGAGCCGATGGTGTTCAAGCGCATTCACGTTCATGGCCTGGAGGACGTCGATTTGTCGCGCGCGCTGCAGAGCGATCCGAAAGCGGCGCTGGCAGGGATTCTGTCCGCCTAGCGTATCCATCGCATGGGGTTGATCCTGATCGCGATATCGGAAATGGTGGCGTCCAACGACGGCATCGGATTGATGATCTGAAACGCCTGGCAGGTGCTGACCGTCGACACCATGTATGTTGGCCTTCTGGTGATCGCCAGTCTCGGTTCGTTTTCTCCATCGTGTTGGACGAGATCGAACGGAGATTGATCCCCTGGAGGACCAACGTCTGAGCGGAGGATGCGATGTCGACTGCGTTGCGTATCGCCCATGGCGAATTCGGCCGCGTCGCCTTGTTGGACATGGACTGTTCGCTGGTGCGGCACGCCCATCCGCATTGCCACGTTCTCTTGAAGGTCGAAGGCGCCGACACCCAGTTCGCGGTCGGCGACCAGGTCTATCCGCTCACCGATAGCTGCGCGGTGCTGGTCAATGGCTGGCAGCCGCACGCTTATGTGCATGATCCGAGCCGGCCTTGCACGCTGATCCTCGCGCTCTATGTCGAGCCGCAATGGCTGAAGCGATTTCGACCGGGCTGGGCGGCGAGCGGCGCCCCCGGGTTCTTCAGCCAACCCTCCGGCGAAATCTCGCCGCGGATTCGCAACCTCACCATGGCGCTCGCCGCCGAGATGATGTCGCGGCCCGACAACGTCTCCGTGCACGAGACGTTGTTGTCCGACCTGATGGTGGCGGTGATCGAACGCTTCACGCCGTGGCGCAGCTTCCCGGCTTCGATCCGCGAGATGGCGGTGACCGGACGCGATTGGCGGATCCGGCGGGCGATCGACGCGATGCGCGCCGAAGCCGGGCAGGCGCCGAACATGGACAAGTTCGCCAAGGCGGCAGGGCTGTCGCGCGCGCATTTCTTCCGGCTATTCGAGAATTCCGAAGGCATGCCGCCGAAGGTCTATCTCAACGTGGTGCGGATGGAACACGCGGTGCAGGCGGTGCTGCATCAGGACGCGCCGTTCGCCGAAATCGGCGAGCGGCTGGGCTTCGCCGAGCCCGCGCATTTCACCCGGTTCTTCCGCAATCACTCCGGCGTCGGCCCGCGCGAATTCCGCAACGTGTCGCGGCTGGCGAGCTGATTGCCGCGCGGCCGTTTCGCGAATGAGACGGTTTGGTAATTGCCGAGCACGCTCGGCATGGCTCGATAGCCCTTCCACCTGACAAGTTACGGAACGCGCGAAAAACAAGCGCGACCGGGAGCACGTGTTCAGGATGGCGAAACCCGCCGATGCGGCAATCGAGCGCGACGTCGACCGGCCTTGGGTCGGCCGCTCGATCGAGCGCGTCGAAGACGCAGCATTGCTCACCGGACGCGGGCGATTCATCGATGACCTTGGAACTCGGCCCGGCACGCTTTACGCCGCGATGCTGCGCTCGCCGCACGCCCACGCCGACATCTTGGCGATCCGCACCGAAGCCGCGTTAAAGGTCGCGGGCGTCGTCGCGGTGCTCACCGGCGAAGATATCACCGCGCTGACCTCGAGCCTCGTGGTCGGCGTCAAGGCGCCGGTGCAATGCTGGCCGATCGCGGTCGGCCGGGTGCGCTATGCGGGCGAGGCCGTGGCGATCGTCGTCGCGACCGATCGCTACGTCGCCGAGGACGGCGTCGATCTGATCGAGGTCGACTATCAGGTGCGCGAAGCGGTGATCGATCCGCTCAAAGCGCTGTCACCCGACGCGGTGGTGCTGCACGACGGCTTTGCCGGCAACGTCGCCAGCGATCGCAGCTTCCGCTACGGCGATCCTGAGCGCGCCTTCGCCGAGGCGCCGCATCAAATCTCCATCGCCATCAAGTATCCGCGCAATTCCTGCACCCCGATCGAAACCTATGGCGTGGTCGCCGATTACGACGCAGCGGAAGATGCCTTCGACGTGCTGGCCAATTTCCAGGGGCCGTTCAGCATCCACGCGGTGATCTCGCGCGCGCTGAAGGTGCCGGGCAATCGGCTGCGGCTGCGCACGCCGCCGGATTCCGGCGGCAGCTTCGGCATCAAGCAGGGGGTGTTTCCCTATATCGTGCTGATCGCCGCGGCCTCGCGGGTGGTCGGCCGCCCGGTGAAATGGATCGAGGACCGGCTCGAACATCTCACCGCCTCGGTGTCGGCGACTAATCGCGCGACCTCCATCGCGGCGGCGGTCGCCGCCGACGGCAAGATACTCGCGCTCGACTGGGATCAGGTCGAGGATTGCGGCGCGCATTTGCGCGCGCCGGAGCCGGCGACGCTGTACCGGATGCACGGCAATCTCACCGGCGCCTATGCGATCGACAACGTCGCGGTGCGCAACCGCGTGGTTGTGACGAACAAGACCCCCACCGGGCTCAACCGCGGCTTCGGCGGCCCGCAAGTGTATTTCGCGCTGGAGCGGCTGCTGCAGCGCATCGCGGTCGAACTCGGCCTCGATCCGCTCGAGGTGATCAAACGCAATCTGGTTCCGGCCGGATCGTTTCCCTATCGCACCGCGACCGGCGCGCTGCTGGATTCCGGCGACTACCAAGAGGCGATCGCGCGCGGCGTCCAAGGCGGCGGGCTCGCCGAGCTGAAGGCACGGCGCGACGCGGCGCGGGCGCAGGGCCGGCTCTATGGCATCGGCTACACCGCCGTGGTCGAGCCCAGCGTCTCCAACATGGGCTACATCACCACGGTGCTGACCGCGGCGGAGCGCCGCAAGGCCGGGCCGAAGAACGGCGCGCAGGCCACAGCCACCGTGGCGCTCGATCCGGTCGGCGGCATCACCGTGCACGTCGCCTCGGTGCCGCAGGGCCAGGGCCATCGCACCGTGCTGTCGCAGGTGGTCGCCGACGTGTTCGGCGTTGCGCCCGCCGACGTCCGCGTCAATACCGAGATCGATACTTCGAAGGATGCCTGGTCGATCGCGTCCGGCAACTACGCGAGCCGCTTTGCCGCTGCGGTGGCCGGCACCGCCAAACTCGCCGCCGGACGCCTCGCGGAGCGGCTGGCGCGTGTTGCCGCGAGCCAGTTGAACATCGACTTTGCCGACGTGGTGTTCCGCGGCGGCCGGGTCGGCTCCAAGTCCAACCCCGACAACAGCATCGCGTTCACGCGGCTCGCCGCGCTGAGCCATTGGTCGCCGGGCTCGTTGCCGGACGACGTCGGCAACACCTTGCGCGAAACCGTGTTCTGGACGCCGCCCGAATTGGCAGCGCCGGATGATTCCGACCGGGTGAACTCCTCGCTGTGCCACGGCTTCATCTTCGATTTCTGCGGCGTCGAGATCGACCCCGTGACGCTGGAAACCAAGATCGATCGCTACGTCACCATGCACGATTGCGGCACCATCCTGCATCCCGGCATGGTCGACGGCCAGATCCGCGGCGGCTTCGCGCAGGCGATCGGCGCCGCGCTCTACGAAGAATACGCCTACGCGCCCGACGGCAGCTTCCTCACCGGCACGCTCGCCGATTACTTGTTGCCGACCACCATGGAAGTGCCGGAGCCTACGATCCTGCATATGGAAACGCCGTCGCCGTTCACGCCGCTCGGCGCCAAGGGCGTCGGCGAGGGCAATTGCATGTCGACGCCGGTGTGCATCGCCAACGCGGTCGCCGATGCGCTCGGCATCAAGGATATCACGTTGCCACTGGCGCCGGCGCGGTTGGCTCAGATCGTGCGCGGCGATGAGCCCGCCGCCCCCGCGGGCGGCCGTGCGCCCGTGGCGCCACGCGCCGGTGGCAACGACCGCAAGCTGCGCGGCGAGGGGAGCGCGTCGGTCGGCGCGCCGCCGCAACAAGTCTGGGCGATGCTGCTCGATCCGGAGACGCTGAAGAGCGTGATCCCCGGCTGCGAGCGCGTCGACAAAATCTCCGACACGCATTTTCGCGCCGAGGTGACGCTCGGCATTGGTCCGGTGACCGGGCGCTATCGCGCCGACGTCAAGCTCTCCGATCTCGATCCGCCGCGCGCGGTGACGCTCGGCGGCACCGCCGAGGGCGCGCTCGGCTTCGGCGGCGGCGAAGGCCGCATCACGCTTGCGCCTGATAGCAACGGCGGCACCACGATGACTTACGTCTATGAGGCGGCGATCGGCGGCAAGGTCGCCAGCATCGGCGGCCGATTGCTCGACGGCGCGACGCGCGTCATCATCGGAAGATTCTTCACGGCGCTCGCCGCCACCGCCGGCGGCAAGCCGGTGCCGAGCGAGTCCTGGCTGACGCGCCTTCTGCGACTAATCGGGTGGTCGCGATGAAGCCGGCGGCGTTCGACTACGTCCGCGCTGAGACGCTCGGCGAAGCGATCGAGGTGCTGGCGCAGCACGGCGGCGACGCCCGCATCATCGCCGGCGGTCAGTCACTGATGGCGATGCTGAACATGCGGCTGGCGCGGCCGAAAGTGCTGATCGACATCATGCGGCTGCGCGAGCTCGACCGCATCGACTCGACGTCCGGCAGCGTCAAAATCGGCGCAGGGGTGCGGCAGGCGGCGCTGTTGGCCTGGCCGGAGCTTGCCACAAGTTTGCCACTGCTTTCAAAAGCCCTGCCGTGGACCGGCCACGCCCAGACGAGGAGCCGCGGCACGGTGTGCGGCTCGCTGGCGCATGCCGATCCCAGCGCCGAATTGCCGCTCGCTTTGGTCGCGCTCGGCGGCGAACTGCATCTGCGCAGCGCCGGCAAGCAGCGCAAGGTCGCGGCGCGCGAATTTTTCGCCGGCATGATGGCGACGGCACGCGCCGACGATGAACTGATCGAGGCGGTGTCGTTTCCGTCCGGCAATGCGCGCTGCGCGTTCCGCGAAGTGGCGCGACGGCACGGCGATTTCGCCATCGTGGCCTGCGCCGCGGTCGCCACCAAGGACGGCGTGCGCTTCGCGGTCGGCGGCGTCGCCGACGTGCCGACCGCGCGCGATTGGCCGCGGCTCGAAGGCTCCGCGCTCGACGACGCGCTGAACGGCTTTGCCCACGAGCTCGACGCCCGCGACGACGTCCACGCCACCGCGCGCTATCGCCGCGACCTGGTGCGACTGATCGGCCGCGATTTGGTGCGCGAGGTGCTGCAATGACAAGGCTGTCCTCCGCCCAGCGCCACTTGGTGCGCTTCACGCTCAACGGCAAGCCGGTGCAAGGCGAGGCCGAGCCGCGGCTACTCCTCACCGATTTCCTGCGCCAGACCATCGGCGCCACCGGCACCCATGTCGGCTGCGAACACGGCGTCTGCGGCGCCTGCACCATCACCGTCGACGGCGAGCTCGCCCGCGCCTGTTTGACGCTCGCGGTGCAGATCGACGGCTGCGAACTACGCACCGTCGAGGGCCTGGCGCCGGCGCCGGACCGGCTCGGCGTGTTGCAAGCCGCGTTCCGCCGCAACCACGCTTTGCAATGCGGCTTCTGCACCGCCGGCATCCTGATGTCGCTCGATCACTATTTGCGCGCCCATCCGAAGCCAAGCGAAGCCGAGATCCGCGATCTGCTGAGCGGTCATCTGTGCCGCTGCACCGGCTACACGCCGATCGTCCAGGCGGCGCTCGAAGCGGCCGCCGAACTCGCAGAGCTATCTAGGAGTGACCATCGCGATGTTTGATCTCGGACGCAGTTTCATCGCCAGCGTGGCGCGCGATCCCGATGCCATCGCCATCGTCGACGGCGATCTGCGGCTGAGCTACCGGCAATGGTACGGCAAGATTTCGTCGCTGGTGGAAGCGTTCGATCGGATCGGGCTGAAGCCCGGCGATCATCTGGTCACCGCGCTGCAGAACCGCTGGGAAGCCGCGACGATTCACTGGGCCTGCCAGTTCGCCGGCATCGTCATCACCCCGGTGAACTGGCGTGTGAAGGCCGACGAGCTGGATTTCTGCATCGAGAATTCGGAATCCTGCGCGGTGGCCTATCAGGACGTCAGCGCCGAGGCCGTGGCGCAATCGAAGTTGGCGCAATCGCTGCGGCGGATCTCGCTCGATGGCGATGCCGACGCGAGCGTTGCTAATAAGACGTTCAGCTTTTCTAGTATGATCGCCGCCGAGGCCGCCGACGCGCTGCCGCGGGTCAGCGCCGAGGCGTGGTCGATCATGCTCTATACCTCGGGTACCACCTCGAAGCCGAAGGGCGTGCCGCGACGGCATCGCACCGAGCGCGCCGCTGCGGTCGCCCATCTGGCGCAGAATCTTTACGGCCGCGGCGAACGCACGCTCGGCGTGATGCCGCTCTATCACACCATGGGGGTGCGCTCGCTGCTGGCGATGTCGCTGATCGGCGGCACCTTCGTCTGCCTGCCGCGCTACGATCCGCGCCAGGCGCTGCAGCTGATCGCCGCGGAGAAGATCAGCAATCTTTATCTGGTGCCGACGCTGTACCACGACCTGGTGTATCACGCCGACTTTGCCGGCAGCGACGTGTCGAGCGTGCGCAAGCTCGGCTTCGCCGGGGCGTCGATGACCGACGGGCTGTTGAAGAAGCTCGATCAGGCGTTTCGGCCGGAGCTGTTCGTCAATCACTACGGCAGCTCGGAAGTCTACACGTTTGCGATCGATCAGAACGCGGTGGCCAAGCCCGGCTCCGCCGGCCGCGCCGGCATCAATCAGCACATCCGGGTGGTGGAGCTGAACGCCGGCTCGGTCAGTGACGTCGCTGCGACCGACGAAGAGGGCGAGATCATCGCGCATCTTTCCAGCGATGAGGCCTTCGAGGGCTATTGGCGGCGGCCGGAAGCCGACGCCAAGGCGTTGCGCGAGGGCTGGTACTTCACCGGCGACACCGGCTTCATGGATCGCGACGGCGACCTGTTCGTCACCGGCCGGGTCGACGACATGATCATCACCGGCGGCGAGAACGTCTCCCCCGTCGAAGTCGAGAGCTGCCTGTCGCTGCACGACGCGGTCGGCGAAGTCGCGGTGGTCGGGCTGCCCGACGAGCGCTGGGGCAAGATCGTCGTGGCGTTCGTCAAGCGCAGCGCACAGGTGACCGAGCGCGAGCTGGAGCAGTTCTGCCAGGCCTCGGGGCTCGCCAATTTCAAGCGGCCGCGCCGCTTCGTGTTCGTCGACGCGCTGCCGAAATCCCCGGTCGGCAAATTGCTGCGCCGGCTGCTGGTCACCGGCGACTACGAGCCGGAAAGCGCGCCGCCCGGCGCCGCCTGAAATTCTCTCAACAGAAGGACATTCCGAATGCCGTCAACCTACGCCTTCACCGATCCCCGCCTCGGCAAGCTCGATGGTTTTCACGTCGAGATCGACGAAGCCCACGAGCGCGCCGACATCATCCTCGATCGGCCGCCCTACAACGTCGTCAGCATGCCGCAGCGCGATCAGTTGCGGCTGGTGTTCGAAACCCTCGACGAGGACGATCGCGTGCGCGTCATCGTGGTGCGCTCGGTCGGCGAGCATTTTTCCAGCGGCGGCAATATCGGCGGCTTCATGGAAGCCTCGCCGGAGCACGTCTCCAAGCTGGCGTGGAACATCGCAGCCCCGGCGCGCTGCGCCAAGCCGGTGATCGTCGCCAATCGCGGCTATTGCTTCGGCGTCGGTTTCGAATTGTCGCTGGCCTGCGATTTCCGCCTCGCCTCGGAGACCACGCAATACGCGCTGCCGGAACAGAAGCTCGGCCAGATCCCGGGCTCCGGCGGCTCCGCACGGCTGCAGAAGATGATCGGTATCACCCGCACCAAAGACATTGTGATGCGCTCCAAGCGGATTCCCGGCAAGCAGGCGCTGGAGTGGGGCATCGCCACCGAATGCATGGCCGACGCCGACCTGGAAAAGGCCACCGACAAGTTGGTCGACGAGTTGCGCGCGTTCTCGCCGCTGGCGCAGCGCACCGCCAAGAAGCTTCTGAACGACACCGAGGACTCCACGCTGGCGATCGCGATCGAGCTGGAAGGCCATTGCTACAGCCGGCTGCGGCAGTCCGACGACTTCAAGGAAGGCGTCGAAGCCTTCAACAGCAAGCGCGCGCCGAAGTTCACCGGGCGCTGAGGCGTCCGGATCGGTTCACTGACGAGGCGGCGCGCGCCAAACGACGCGCCGCCCGAAGCATTCTTTGGGGAGACGATGGGCATGACTTCTCTGCACGCGGATAATCTGATCGACGGCGCCTGGCAGCCGGCGCAATCCGGCGCAACCGCGCCGAGCCGCGATCCGTCAAGCGGCGACGCGATCGGCGGCTACGCGGCCAGCGGCGTCGCCGATGCGCAGGCCGCGGTGGCGGCGGCGCGGCGCGCCTTCGAGCGGCCGGAGTGGTCGCAGAACCCGCGGGCGCGGCAGATGGTGATGCTGCGCTGGGCCGACCGGATGGAGGCGCAGGCCGACCAACTCGCCCGGCTGCTGACGCTGGAGAACGGCAAGCCGCTGCCGCAGTCGCGCGGCGAAATCGCCGGCAGTGTCTCCGAGATCCGCTATTACGCCGGGCTCACGCGGTACATCCCCGGCCATGTGTTCGAGGTCGAGCCGGGCAGCTTCTCGACGTTGCTGAAAGAGCCGGCAGGCGTCGCAGGATTGATCATTCCGTGGAATGCGCCGGCGGTGTTGTTGATCCGCGCGCTGACCCCGGCGCTTGCCGCCGGCTGCACCGTGGTGATCAAGCCGGCGCCGCAGACCGCGCAGATCACCGCATCCATCATCAAATGCCTGCAGGAGGTCGAGGGGTTGCCGCGCGGCGTGGTCAATCTGGTCAGCGAGCAGGGCCACGAAGTCGCCGAGCATCTGGTGACGTCGAGCGATGTCGACGTCATCAGCTTCACCGGCTCCAACGCCACCGGCGCGCGGATCATGGCGGCGGCGGCGCCGACCATGAAGAAACTGTCGCTCGAGCTCGGCGGCAAATCCGCCTGCCTGGTGTTCGACGACGCCGATATCGCCGACGTGGCGCCGAAGCTCGCCAATGCCGCGACCATCATCGCCGGCCAGCAATGCACCGCCGCGCGCCGCGTCTTGGTGCACGCCTCGCGCTATGACGAGATGAAATCGGCGCTGAAAGCCGCGCTGGCGAATATCCGGATTGCGCCGGGCAGTGCGGCGGGCGCGGAGATGGGGCCGCTGATCGACGCAGCCGCGCTGGCCGCCGTGGCGAAGCGCACCGACGAGGCGATGCAGGCCGCCGACGAGGTGGTGCTGCGTGGCAGCCGGCCCGACGATCTCGCCAACGGTTACTTCCTGTCGCCGACGCTCGTGGCGCATCGCGACACCTCGGCGTTCTTCGTCCAGGAGGAAATTTTCGGGCCGCTGGTGGTGCTGGAAAAATTCGAGGATGAGAAAGAGGCGGTGGCCCGCGCTAATCACAGCGACTATGGGCTGTCCGCCAGCGTCTGGACCCATGACGGCGCCCGCGCGATGCGGGTGGCGAGGGCGCTGCGCAACGGCACGGTGTGGATCAACGACCACAACAAGCTGTTCGCCGAAGCCGAGACCGGCGGTTATCGCCGCAGCGGGCTCGGCCGCCTGCACGGCTACGATGCGCTGATCGACTTCCTCGAGATCAAGCACGTCTATCAGAGCTGCGGCGTGGTGTAGCGGATGCACCCGCCGCGCGGCGCCAGCCTAGCCGCCGGCCTGCCGCGCGGCGGGGCCGCGGGCGCGCGGATCGCCCTCGATCTTCAGTTTTTGTTCGAGAAAATCCAGGAAGGTGCGCAAGCGCCGCGACTCTTTGCGCTTGCCGGGAAACGTCGCCGAGACCTGCAGCGCCGGGCTTTCCCAATCGGTCAGCACCCGGCTCAGCCGCTTCGCCCGGACGTCGTTCTGGCACATGATGTTCGGCAGGATGCCGAGCCCGACGCCGCCGATCACCAGTTCGCGGGCGATGCCGATGTGATTGACGGTGATCCGGCCGGCGACGTTGATCACCTTGGCGCCCTGCGCGCTGCGGAAGTTCCACACCCCTTCGGCGCGCTGATGTTCGGTGACGACGCAGTCGAACCGGCCGAAATCGTCGATGTTGAGCGGCGAGCCGGCGCGCCGCAAGAACTCCGGACTGGCATAGACGCCGCGGGTGATGCTCGCGAGCGGCCTGGTGCCGCCCTGGGTCTGCGGCAACGGGCCGAGCTGCACCGCGACGTCGTAGGGCTCGACGGTGACGTCGACCCAGCGGCTGTTGGCGTCGATCACCAGATGGATATCCGGATAGGTCACCGCGAAGGCGGCGATCGCGCTCGACAGCCAGCCGATGCCGAAGTCCACCGGCATGCTGACCCGCAGCGTGCCGCGCAATTCGGTCTGCATCCGCGCGGTGCCGAGCCCGGCTTCCTCGATCTCGGCGGCGATCCGCTCGCAATGCTCGTACAGCGTCTGGCCAATGTCGGTGGTGGTGAGCTTGCGGCTGCCCTTGCGGAACAGCGTGGCGCCGGTCTGATCCTCGAGGAACTGGATCTTGCGGCTGATGGTGGATTTCGGAATCCCGAGCTTCGCCGCCGCGGCGCTGATGCTGCGCGCATTGGTGACTTCAAAGAACAGCAACAGCGCGTTGAGGTCGAGCTTGCGCGTCATCCGGATCGTTGCCTCCCGGCCGCAGCGCAACATCGCGCGCGGCCTATCGTCTCATTTTTGGAACGTTGCAGGGTCGAAATTGCGCCCACGTCTCGGCTTTGGCAAGGTTAGACTGCAGTCAACACATCGGGGCGGAGCGGCAAAGCCGCACGCACCCGCAACAAACGCGCAACGAACGCGACCTCGGGAGAGAAACATGAACGGATTGACACGACGCGATTTCGCGTTCGGATCGGCAGCGGCGGCCGCGCTACTCGCCGCGGGCCGGCCGGCCTTGGCTGCCGACGTCGCGGTGCGTTGGGCCTCGCTGCAGCCCGGCTTCACCGTGCTGCCGGTGCAATACATCCTTGCTAACAAGCTTGGCCAAAAGCACGGGCTGACGCTGCCCGATCCCGCGCCCTACACCGCGGTCTCGACCTACTACAATGATTTCGTCGCCGGCAATTACGACGTCTGCATTGGCAGCTGGGACACCTTCGCGGCGCGGCATCAGGCCGGCGTGCCGATCAAATATCTCTGCACCATCACCGACGCCAACATGATCGCGCTTCTCGCGCCGAAGACGGGCGTCAGCGACGTGACGCAGCTCCGCGGCAAGACCATCGCGGCGCTGCAGTCGACCGGCACCTATCGGATGGTGCGGGCCTTGATCAAGGAAGGCAGCGGCCTCGACATCGAGAAGGACGCCACCATCCAGAACGTCGACAATCCGGCGGCCTCGGTCACCCTGGTCATGGCCGACCGCGCCGACGCCGCCTTGTCGTGGGAGCCGAACATCACCACCGGCCTGGTCAAGAAGCCGGACCTGCGGGTGATCTTCAAGGCCGGCGACGCCTATCACAAGATCGGCGAGGGCGACCTGCCGTATTTCGGCGTCGGCATCCGCCAGGAGCTCTTGGACAAGAACCCCGGCATCGCCGCCAAGATCGCCAGCGTGTTCGAGGACTGCCTCAAGGGCATCAACGCCGACACCGCCAAGGCGGTCGACCTGTTCGGCGCCAAGACCGGGGTGGCCAACGACATCTTGAAAGAGGCGATGGGCTCGAAGCGGCTGACCTTCAACTTCCGGCCGATGTCGGATCCTGCGTCGCGCAACTCGGTGCTGAAAGCCAGCGAGTTCCTCGCCCGCAACGGGCTTTTGACCAAGCCGGTCGACGACAGCTTCTTTGCGATCTGAATGAGTGTGGCGGACAACATGGCAGTGAGCGTCAACAGCAATCCCCCACCGCGCGCCGCGGCACCGGCCGACCAGCTGGTCAAGCCGCTCGCCGCGGTGGTGCGGCCGCAACGCAATCCGGAAAACCGTCGCGACCTGTTCGCCACCGCCGTGGTGGTGATCGTGATGCTGATCGCGATGGAGATCACCAGCCGCTACGTGCCGGACTACATCATGCCGTCGCCGGTGACGGTGTGGGCCGCGGCGCGCGAATTGTTCTTCGCCGATCCCTACCATGTCGGCGTCACCTTGATCCGGCTCACCGCCGCGGTCGCGGTGGCGATGTCGCTGGGCGTATTGATTGGCCTGGCGATGGGCACGGTGCGCTGGATCCGGCCGTATCTGAAGGCGATCATCCTGATCGACACCGGGATTCCGGCGCTGTCCTGGATGCTGATCGCGGTGTTCTGGTTCAAGAACCCGGAAACCCGGATCTTCTTCATCCTGCTGGTGATCCTGCTGCCGTTCTACGCGCTCAACGTCTATGAGGGGGTGCGCGCGCTGCCGAAGGATCTGGTCGACATGATCGAGAGCTTCCGGCCGTCGCGCTGGCAGGTGCTGCGCTATCTGATCCTGCCGCACATCGTGCCCTACATCTTCCTCACCACCAAGTCGGTGATCGGCTACGCGATCCGCATGGTGATCTTCGCCGAGCTGGTGGCGTCCGCGGTCGGCATCGGCGCGCGGATGAATCTGGCGCAGTCGACGTTCCGGATCGACCAGGTGCTGGCCTGGACGTTCTTCCTGGTGATTCTCAACCTAGTGCTGCAGGCGGCGGTCAACGCGGTCGAGAAGGTCACGCTGCGCTGGCGTGCGGAGGCGGTGGTGCGATGATCGACAATCTCATCGAAGTCAAAGGCGTCACCAAGAGTTTCGGCAGCTATCTCGCGGTCGACAACCTGTCGATGGTGGTGCGTCGCGGCGAGATCGTGGTGCTGCTCGGCCAGACCGGCGCCGGCAAGAGCACGGTGCTCAATCTGATCATGGGCACCACCTCGCCGAACTCCGGCTCGGTGCGGGTCGCAGGCTTCGATCCGCACGATTCCTTCAAGGCGCTGAAGGGCCGGCTGTCGGTGTCGTTCCAGACCGACCGGCTGTTGCCGTGGCGCACCGCGGTGGAGAACGCCGAACTCGGCCTGTTGATCCTCGGCGTCTCCAAGCCGGACGCCCGCCGCCGCGCCAAGGAGTGGCTGGCACGGGTGCGGCTCGACGGCGCCGACGACAAATACGTCCATGAACTCTCCGGCGGGATGCGGCAGCGGGTGTCGCTGGCGCGCGCGCTGGCGATCGATCCGGAGATCGTGTTCCTCGACGAATCCTTCAGCCAGCTCGATCACGTCACCTCGGGCACGCTGCGCCGCGATTTCTACCAGATCGCCCGCGAGCTCGGCAAAACCTGCGTGCTGATCACCCATCGCATCGACGACGCGCTGGAAATGGCCGATCGCGCCATCGTGCTGAGCCAGCCGGCGAAGATCGCCCTCGAAGTTCACATCGACGACGCCGCGCGCGCCGATCCGGCGCGGATCGCCGAGCTGCACGCGCAGATCGCAGCCGCGATGGGCGGCGAAGAGTCCGGCAGCTGACAACCGACAACCGAAACCAAAACACCCTGGAGCACCCATGAACTATCAGGACGTCATCCTGTCGCGCGAGAGCGGCTGGATCGAGATCACCATCAACCGGCCCGACAAGCTGAACTCGCTGCGCGAACAGACCGCGGAGGAAATCCTGGCGATTCTCGCCGAGGTCGAGCACGACCGCGAGGTCCGCGCGGTGATCCTGCGCGGCAGCGACAAGGCGTTCTGCACCGGGATCGACACCAGCGAATTCCAGATCGCCGAAAACGGCTATTTCGATTTCTATCGCTTCCGCAAGCGCAACCGCAAAGTCAACCGGCTGTTTCGCGAGATCGGCTCGTTCACCAAGCCGCTGATCGCGGCGATCGAAGGTTTTGCGCTCGGCGGCGGGCTCGAGCTGGCGCTGGTCGGCGACATCATCGTCGCCGGCGCCAACGCCAAGTTCGGCTTGCCGGAAATCAAGCTCGGCATGATGCCGGGCGGCGGCGGCACTCAGACGCTGCCGCGGCTGATCGGCAAGCCGCTCGCCAAGGAATTGATGTGGACCGGGCGGCGCATTACCGCCGCTGAAGCCGAGCGCTACCGCATGGTCAACCACGTCACCGAGGCGGGACAGGCCATCGACAAGGCGCGCGAGATCGCGAAGAGCATCAGTGACAACGCGCCGATCCCGGTGATGATGACCAAGTCGGTGATCGACCGCGGCATCGATATGGCGCTGCCCGACGGCTTCGAGGCCGAAGGCGACGCCTCCTTCCTGCTGTATTTCACCAAAGATCGCGACGAGGGCCTGAAGGCCTTCAAGGAAAAGCGATCGCCAGCGTTCCGCGGAGAATGACCATGAGCAGCAAACGCGACATCGTGATCGCCGGCTATTCGGAGACGGCGATCGAGTACAAATCCGGCCGCAGCGCCTACGACCTCGGCGGCGAAGCGCTGGCGAAGCTATTGGCCGCGACCGGCATCGAGAAGGACGCGATCGATGGCCTCGCCGTCACCGCGCCGCTCAGCGAATGCCCGAATCCGTTCTTCGCGGTCTACATGACCGAGGCGCTCGGGTTGACGCCGACCTGGCTGAACTATGGCGGCACCGGCGGCTGTTCGGCCACCGGCGGCGTGGCGCGTGCGGCCTCTGCCATTCGCGACGGCTTGTGCGAGGTGGTGGTGGTGTTGTCGGCGGATGCGCCGAGCACATCATGGCGCGCCAATTACGGCGCCTATCGCGGCGAATTCCAGGATCCGCCGGGCGTGCAGGGACCTCCCGCGACCTTCGGCCTGCTGATGAGCCGCTACAAGCATCAATACGGCTTGAACTCCGACGCGCTCGGCAAGATCGCCATCACCCAGCGCAACCACGCGCTGCACAACGACAACGCCTACGCCAAGTTCAAGACCCCGATCACGATGGACGACTACAACAAGTCGCGAATCATCGCCGATCCGCTGCGGCTGTTGGACTGCGTGATGTTCTGCGACGGCGCCAACGCCTTCCTGGTCACCAGCGAGGCCAAGGCGAAGAGCCTCGGCATCAGCAAGATGGTGTATCCGACCGCGTATGCCGAGATCACCAACGTCAACGGCAACCAGTCCTGCCCGGACATCACCGAGACCGGGTTCTC
Organism: Rhodopseudomonas rhenobacensis; assembly: GCF_014203125.1. GTDB lineage: Bacteria > Pseudomonadota > Alphaproteobacteria > Rhizobiales > Xanthobacteraceae > Rhodopseudomonas_A > Rhodopseudomonas_A rhenobacensis. Next base: position 16,597 of record NZ_JACHIH010000016.1, on the reverse strand, counting down.
CAAGATCGCGCCGAAGCTCTACAAGCAGTCCGGGCTCGCCGCGAAGGACATCAAGATGTTCCAGCCCTATGACGACTTCACCATCGCGGTGATGATGAAGTTCGAGGACTTCGGCTTCTGCAAGCGCGGCCAGGGCAGCGACTTCACGCTCGACACTGACCTGTCGTTCAAGGGCACGCTGCCGCTCAACACCGGAGGCGGGCAGATCTCCGCCGGCCAACCCGGGCTCGCCAGTGGCGGGCTCAACCTCGCCGAAGCGGTGCGCCAGATGTTCGGCGAAGGCGGCGGCCGTCAGGTCGCCAATCCGACCAACGCGCTGATCACCGGCATCGGCGTCATCCCTTACGCGCGGAACTGGGGAACCAGCGCCGCCATGATCCTGGAGGCCTGAGCATGGCTGAAGAGAAAGCGGGCCGTCCGGTCCCCAAGCCGTCCACCTATGTCGACACCCAGGCGTTCTGGGACGGCGCCAAGCAGGGCAAGCTGGTCTTGCAATATTGCAAGGACACCGGGCGATTCCAGCACTATCCGCGGCCGGTCTCGATCTTCACCGGCAGCCGCAACCTGGAATGGCGCGAGGTCTCCGGCAAGGGCACGATCTACGCCTGCACGGTGATCCGGGTGCCGGGGCCCGGCCTCGACGGCCGCTTGCCGCTGTCGGTCGCGACCGTCGAGTTGGACGAGGGCGTGCGCATCCTCGGCAACGTGCTGGGCAGCGATCCCGACAAGGTGGCGATCGGCCAGCGCGTCGAAGTGACCTGGGATCAACTCAGCAACGACGTGCAATATCCCGCCTTCAAACTGGTCTAGGGCATCATGCGACTGGATACCATCCTGCGCGCGCAGGCGGTGCGCTTCCCCGACAAGACCGCCTTGGTCTGCGGCAATGAGCGCATCGCCTATCGCGATCTCGAGCGCCGCATCGCCCACGTCGCCAGCGGGCTGCGGCAACAGGGACTCGGTGCGGGCGACCGCATCGTGGTGTTTCTCAACAACGGCGTCGAGATCGTCGAATTGTTCTACGCGGCGTTCTCGCTCGGCGCCATCGTGGTGCCGGTCACCACCCGGCTGACCTCGCACGAAGTGCAGCACATCTGCGCCGACAGCCAGCCCTTCGCGATCGCGTTCGAAGGCCCGGGCGATGCGATCCAAGGCGCGCTGCAGGCCAATCCCGACGCGCTGCGGATCGCGGTCGGGACAAGCGTCGACGGCGCGTTCGACTATGCGCGATTGCGCGAGGCCGCGATCGCGCCGCTGCCGCTGTTGTCGGTGCAGTCCGACGACGCGGTGATCATGTACACCTCGGGCACCACCGGTAGCCCGAAGGGCGCGATCATCACCCACGCCAACATCGTCACCCAGCATTGCTTCATCAACGCGGTGGAGTGGGGGATTTCGCGCGACGATCATTATCTGGTCACCACGCCGTTGGCGCATCGCACCGGCTTCGCGCGGCTGTCCAACGCGTTGACGCTCGGCGGCACGTTGGTGGTGATGAAGAAATTCGATCCCAAGCAGACCATCGAAACCATCGCGAACGAACAGATCAGCGTGATCGGCATGGTGCCGACGGTGTGCCGGATGATGCTGCCACAGATCGAAGCCGATCCGGAAAAATGCGCGTCGCTGCGCCGCATCGTGGTCACCGGCGAAGCTTTTCCGGTCGATCTGAAACGCCGCTTCATCGCGCTGTTGCCGCAGGTGCGGCTGGTGTCGTTCTTCGCGATGACCGAGGTCGGCGGCGTGACCTCGCTGTCGCACGAGGAACAGTTCGAACACGCGGCTTCGATCGGCCGGCCGACGCCGGGCGTCGAGGTGCGGATCGTCGACGACGCCGGCAACGCCGTCGCCACCGGCGAGGCCGGCGAGTTGCTGGTGCGGGTCGGCGAACCCGGCCGCTATTCGGTGATGCGCGGCTACTACAACCGCCCGGAAGAGACCGCCAAAGCCATCGAGGACGGCTGGATCCGCACCGGCGACGTCGCCCGCGCCGACGACGACGGCTACCTCTATATCGTCGACCGCAAGAAGGACATGGTGCTGAGCGGCGGCTTCAACATCTACACCAAGGAAGTCGAGCTGGCGCTGCTGGCCAATCCCGACGTCGCCGAAGCCGCGGTGATCGGCATTCCGGACGAGATCTTCGGCGAGGCGGTGGTGGCGTTCGTCGAGCCGCAGCCCGGCCAGAGCCCGACGCCGCAATCCATCGTCGAGGCGGTGCGCGGCCTGGTCGCCGGCTACAAGAAGCCGAAACACGTCTTCATCGTCAACGAGCTGCCGCGCAATTCGCTCGGCAAGGTGTTGAAGCGCGAATTGCGCGACAAGGTCGGCGATCTGTTGAAAGAGCCCGAGGCGAGCTGAGCGGGGCTTTGTCATTGCGAGCGGAGGCCGGCGCGCAGCGCCGGCCGAACAGCGAAGCAATCCAGGGCATCTTGCGGAGCCCTGGATTGCTTCGTCGCAAGTGCTCCTTGCAATGACGTGTTGAGTGCCTGATTCATTGATCATCAGCCTCTGAGACCGGCGCATCCGCCGGCGCGCCCGCGCCCACTGCCTCAGGATTGCGCAGTCGCTGCTGCGCATCTGACCTTGCCTTCCGCGGCGCCTCCCCATTATGTCTATACAAGTCGGATGACCCGAGGTGAGGAGCCGCGCTTGATGAGTGACGCCGTTCTTGCGTTCGAGGGGATCGGCCAGGACTTCCCCGCGCCGGGCAGTCAGGCTCCGATCCGCGTATTGGACGGCCTCAGCTTCGAGGTCGCCAGCGGCAAATTCGTCGCCGTGATCGGCCCTTCCGGCTGCGGCAAGAGCACGCTGTTGCAGATGGCGGCCGGGCTGCTGAAGCCGACGCGCGGCACCGTGCGCCACCGCGGCCGGCTGATCGACGCGGTCAACCGCGAGGTCGGCTTCGTGCCGCAGCAGGCGCAGCTGTTTCCCTGGAAAACGCTTTCCGAGAATGTCGAGTTGCCGCTGCTGCTGCGCGGCATCGCGGTGGCCGAGCGCCGACAGCGCGTCGCCGAAGCCTTGGCCTCGGTCGGGCTCAGCGGCTTCGAGGACTACTACCCGAGCCAATTGTCCGGCGGGATGCAGAAGCGCGGCTCGATCGCCCGCACGCTGATCTACCGGCCCGACGTGATCCTGATGGACGAGCCGTTCGGCGCGCTCGATGCGCAGACCCGAATGGTGATGCAGCACGATTTGCAGACACTGGCGCAGGATGCCGGCGCCACCATCCTGTTCGTCACCCACGACATCACCGAAGCGGTGGTGCTGGCGGATAGCGTGGTGATCATGGGGCAACGGCCGTCGCATCTCTTGGCGACCATCCCGATCGATCTGGCGCGGCCGCGCGACGTGTTCGAGCCGTTCCGCAATCCCGGCTATGAGGCGGCCTATGACGCGGTGTGGTCGGTGTTCCGCTCGCAGATCAACATCCGGCACCGCGCCCCGGCGATGGAGGCCACGCCATGAATGATCTGGTCGCCACCGCTGAGAAACCCGCCGACGTCACCGTGAGCGCCAAGCCGCGCGGCGACTGGGCGCACCGGCTGTTGGTGCTGCTGCCCGGCATCGCGCTGCTGGCGTTCTGGCAATGGTCGTCGGGCCGGTTGATCAAGGAGATCTACATCAGCAAGCCGACCGCGATCGCGCAGCGGCTGTTCGAACTGTTCGCCTCCGGCGAGATCTATCCGCATCTGTGGACCACCGGCCAGGAACTGGTGATGGGCTACGGCATCGGCGTCGCCGCGGGCATTCTGGGCGGCTACGCGCTGGGGCGCTCGCCGCGGCTGGCGCGGATCTTCGAGCCTTATGTGATGGCGTTCTACGGCGTGCCGAAGATCGCACTGGCGCCGCTGTTCATCATCTGGTTCGGCATCGGCGTCGGCTCCAAGGTGGCGCTGGCCTCGATCATGGTGTTCTTCCTGGTGTTCTACAACGTCTATGCCGGGGTGCGCGGCGTCGATCGCGAAGTCGTCAATCTCGCTTTGGTGATGGGCGCCAATCAGCGGCAGCTCACCTATCACGTCTATCTGCCGGCGGCGGCGCCCTATGTGATCCTCGGCATGCGGATGGCGGTGCCCTATGCGGTGATCGGCGTCATCGTCGGCGAGTTCACCTCGTCGATCCAGGGCTTGGGGCTATTCATCCACGAGGCCTCGTCGACCTATGATCCGGCCGGCGTGTTCGCCGGCATCGTCATCCTGCTGGCCTTCGTGGTCGGCGCCAACGCCGTCACCGGGCGGCTGGAGCGGCGGTTGCTGCGCTGGCGCAAACCGTCCGGCCAGGGGCCAAGCGATATCTGATGTCCTTCACCGTGAGAGGCCTATGATGCGATCGATCGCGAAACTGACCCGCGTAGCGGCGCTCGCCGCAACACTGTCGCTGATCCCTCAGCTGGCGTCGGCGCAACAGCCGGTGCGGATCGGGCAGGGGGTTTCGACGCTGAGCTTCCTGCCGCTGTGGGCGGCGCGCGCGCTGAACACCTTTGCGCCGGAGGGCCTCAACGCCACCGGCGTGATGATGCCGGGCGGCGATTCCGCGGCGCTCGCCGCACTCGATTCCGGCGACATCGATCTCGCCGCGGTCGGCTCCGAAACCGTGCTGCGCGCCGCCGCCAAGGGCCAACCGTTCGAAATCGTCTACACGCTGATGTCGAAGGTGACGCTGCAGCTCGTGGTGTCGCCGGCGTTCCTCGAAGCCGCCAAGGTCAAGGCGGATGATCCGCTGCCGAAGCGGCTCGCCGCGCTGAAGGGCGCGGTGATCGGGGTGGCGGCGATCGGCGGCACCCAGGAGACCGCGGCGCGCTGGCTCGCCGGCAAGGGCGGGCTCGATCCCAAGGCCGACATCAAGGTGGCGCAAGTCGGCAATCCGGTGGCGCTGCAGGCCGCACTGGAAAACAAGCGCATCGACGCCTTCGTGCTGTCGCCGCCGGAAGGCTATCTGGCGAGCAAGTCCGGCAGCGGTGTGGTGCTGGTGTCGCTCGGCGACGACTTTCCGCTGCTCGCCGATCAGCCTTACCTGGTGCTCGCGGCGAAGAAGCCGATCGACGCCAAGACGTCGGAGCTGATCGTCAAGACCGCGCGCGCGCTGCAGGCGGCGAGCGTCGCGCTTGTCGACAAGCCGGAGCCGACCGCGCTCGCCATCCAGAAGCAGTTCTTCGCCAAGGCCGATCCGGATTCGATCGTCGCGGCGATCACGGCGATGCGCAGCGGCGTCGCCAGCGGCGGCCAGCTCGACGCCAAGAGCTTCCAGAACCTGCTGACGTTCTCCAAGGAGGTCGGCACCAATTTCGGCAAGGAGTTCGACGCCGCCGCATCGGAGAACGATCTGTGGACCAACCAGTATGTCGACGGCGCCAAAAAGAAGTAGCTACATCTCGAGTTAGATCGATGCGCTTCGAGCTTCCCAAGCCGTCATTCCGGGGCGCGAGCAGCGCAAGCTGCGAGTGAGCCCGGAATCCATAACCCCTGCAGGGAGTATGGATTCCGGACTTGCTCGTTCTTGCGAACTCGCAATCCGGAATGACGGCTGTATTTGAGTGGAATGCGTCAATCCCAACCGAAGACGATTTATCCGGTCGGGGTGAACCGCGCGATCAGATTGTAGAGGTGGCCGGGATGGGTCAGCCGCACCGCGGTGATCGGCTCGCCGTTGCGCCAGGTCTTGCGTTCGATCACCAGGCAGGCGGTGCCCTCGTCGAGCTTCAGCTCGGCGGCGTCGGCGCCTGCGGCGTTGCAGGCGATGATGCGATGCTCGGCCTCGGTCCACGGCACCTGGCCGACCAGCCAGGTGTTCGGCGGGATCACGGAGAAGTCCTGCTGCAACGCCACCGGCACCGCCTGCGGATTGATCAGCCGGTCCTCGATCGCGAACGGCTCGCCGTCGGCGTCGTGCCGGCAGCGCAGCGCCAGCACCGATTCGCGGGCACCGACCGCGAGCCGGGCTCGGTCGTTCGCGGTGGCGATCCGCTTGGTGAGCTTCAAGAGTTGATAGCCGTAGCGCTCGCCGCGCTTTTCCACCTCGGCCTTGAGGTCGGGAATCTGCAGCACCGCGGATTGCGCGCGCGGCCGCGACACGAAACTGCCGGCGCGGCGCCGGCGCACCACGAGGCCCGCCGCGGCCAGCGCCGAGAGCACCTTGTTCACCGTCATCCGCGAGCAGGAATAGGACTGCATCAATTCGTGCTCGAACGGCACGCGATAGCCCGGCGGCCATTCCCCCGACAGGATCCTGGTTTCGAGATCGGTACGAATGCGCTGATACAGCGCCACCGTCCCGGCCGATTTCTGCTCGATGCTCATGCCGCCAACAATCGCTCCAAGGTGCGCCGAAACCGCTGCGCCACCGGCTCGCGGTCGTGATGCCGGCCGCCGCTCACCAGCTGGACGCCGCCGGCCCAGACGCAATCCACCAGCTTCTCTTGGCCCGCAAAGATCCAGCTGTCGAGGATCGCGTCGCCGGCGCGGCCGGCGAGCGCGATGTGACTCGTCTGAAGGCTGATCAAATCGGCGATCGCGCCTTCCACCAAGCCCGTCGGCTGAAGCCCGAGCGCCTGCGCGCCGCCTTGCAGCGACGCCTCGAACAGCGCGCGGCCGGTCGAGCCGTCGCGCGCCATGACGTTGCGGCCGCGCTGCGCCAGCCGCTGGCCGTATTCCAAAAGCCGCAATTCGTCGGCAAGCCCGATCTGCACATTGGAATCCGAGCCGATGCCGTAGCGGCCGCCGGCGTCGAGAAACCGCGGCGCGTCGAAAACGCCGTCGCCGAGATTGGCCTCGGTGATCGGACAGAGCCCAACCACCGCGCCGCTCGCAGCAATTCGCGACAACTCCTCGGCGTCGGCGTGGGTGGCGTGCACGAGGCACCAGCGGCGATCGACGCCGGCGCGCTCGAACAGCCATTGCAGCGGCCGCTGCCCGCTCCAGGCGACGCAGTCGTCCACTTCCAGCATTTGCTCGGCGATGTGGATGTGAATCGGCCCTTCGCCGGCGAGCGCCAGCACCGTGGCGAGTTCATCTGCCGTCACCGCGCGCAGCGAATGCGGCGCGACGCCGACCACGGCGCCAGGCAGTCCGGCGACCGCGCGGCGGCTCGCCTCGAGCAACCGCGAAAATCCGTCGATGCCGTTGATGAAGCGGCGCTGCGCCGGGCTCGGCTCGCGGCCGCCGAATCCGCCATGCGCGTAGAACACCGGCAGCAGCGTCAGCCCTATTCCGGTCGCCTGCGCGGAGGCTGCGATCCGCTCGGCCAGTTCGGCGATGTTGTCGTAAGGCGTGCCGGCAGCATCGTGATGGATGTAGTGAAATTCGCCGACCCGCGTGAAGCCGCCCTCCAGCATCTCCACATAGGCCTGCGCCGCCACCGCCTCGATATCGTCGGGGCTCATGCGGCCGACGAAGCGATACATCACCTCGCGCCAGGTCCAGAAACTGTCGGCGGACGAGCTGCTGAATTCGGCGAGCCCCGCCATGCCGCGCTGGAACGCGTGGCTGTGCAGATTGCAGATCCCCGGCAGGCCGATGCGATGCCGCTCGTCGCCGGGCTGCGGCGTAGCTCCGGACTCGATGCTGGCGAAGCGGCCGGCGTCGATCAGCAGTCGGACGTTGCGCGCCCAGCCTTGCGGCAACAACGCATCCTCAAAGAATAATCCGGACACGCAGGCCTCCGATGATCGCTGTGGGCTGGACAGATGAAAGCGCCTCCAATATGTATAGACAAATGGATCGCCTGCCAAGCGCCTCCCATAGTGGATCGTCATCATGAGCGTCGTTGATCGGATCTGGCACCGCTGCCGCATAGCAACGCTCGCGCCGTCGCGCCAAGGCCTCGGCGTGATCGAGGACGGCCTGATCGCCAGCCGCGACGGCCGCATCGTCTACGCCGGCCCCGCCGCCGAGGCGCCCGATCTCGATGCGCGTGAGCGGATCGACTGCGGCGGGCGCTGGATCACGCCCGGACTGATCGATTGTCACACCCATCTCGTTTACGGCGGCAACCGCGCCCATGAATTCGAGCGGCGGCTGGCCGGCGCCAGCTACGAAGAGATCGCCCGCGCCGGCGGCGGCATCGTATCAACGGTCAACGCGACGCGGCAAGCCGACACCGCGGCGCTGGTCGCCGCCGCGCTGCCGCGGCTCGACGCGCTGATTGCGGAGGGCGTCACCACGCTCGAGATCAAGTCCGGCTACGGCCTCGAGCTTGCGACCGAGCGGCGGCAATTGCAGGCCGCGCGGCTTTTGGCGGAACACCGCGCGGTTTCGGTGCGGACCACCTTTCTCGGCGCCCACGCGGTGCCGCCGGAACTATCTGGCGACAAGGATCGCTACATCGACGCGGTCTGCGAGACCATGCTGCCGGCAATTGCCGCCGAGGGTCTCGCCGATGCCGTCGATGCGTTCTGCGAAGGCATTGCGTTCTCGCCGGAGCAAATTTCGCGGGTATTTAGCAAGGCGCGCGCGCTCGGCCTGCCGGTCCGGCTGCATGCCGATCAGTTGTCCAACCTGCACGGCGCCGCACTAGCCGCCAGCTTCGGCGCGCTGTCGGCAGATCATCTGGAATACGCCGATGACGCCGGCATCGCCGCGATGGCGCGCGCCGGCACGGTCGCCGTGGTGCTGCCCGGCGCGTACTATTTCATTCGCGAAACGAAGACCCCGCCGATCGCCGCGATGCGCCGCCACGGCGTATCGATTGCGCTGGCCACCGACAGCAATCCCGGCACCTCGCCGCTGACCTCGCTGCTCTTGACCATGAACATGGGCGCGACGCTGTTTCGGTTGACCGTCGACGAATGCATCGCCGCGGTGACCCGCGAGGCGGCGCGGGCGCTCGGGCTGTTCGCAGAGACCAGCAGCCTCGAGGTCGGCAAATCCTGCGACCTCGCGATCTGGGACATCGAGCGCCCCGCCGAGCTGGTCTATCGCATGGGCTTCAATCCGCTGCATGCGCGGGTCTGGCGCGGCACGCCCGACGCCGTCGCGCCCTCACGCAACTAACAGACGCCAAGGACATCCCGCCTATGACCCGCATCGACAACGCCCGTATCATCCGCGCCGCGCGCGGCCCTGAGCTTTCGGCGAAATCCTGGCTGACCGAGGCGCCGCTGCGGATGCTGATGAACAATCTCGATCCCGATGTCGCCGAGCGGCCGAACGAACTCGTGGTCTATGGCGGCATCGGCCGCGCCGCGCGCGACTGGGAGAGTTTCGATCGCATCGTCTCGACGCTGAAGCGGCTCGAAGGCGACGAGACGCTGCTGGTGCAATCCGGCAAGCCGGTCGGCGTATTCCGCACCCATGCCGACGCGCCGCGGGTGCTGATCGCCAACTCCAACCTGGTGCCGCATTGGGCGAATTGGGAGCATTTTTCCGAGCTCGATCGCAAGGGCCTGATGATGTACGGCCAGATGACCGCGGGCTCGTGGATCTACATCGGCAGCCAGGGCATCATCCAGGGCACCTACGAGACCTTCGTCGAGATCGGCCGCCAGCATTTCGGCGGCAATCTCACCGGCAAATGGATTCTCACCGGCGGGCTCGGCGGCATGGGCGGCGCGCAGCCGCTCGCCGCGGTGATGGCGGGCGCGTCGTGTCTTGCGGTGGAATGCCAGCCGTCGCGGATCGAAATGCGGCTGCGCACGCGTTATCTCGATCGCCAGGCTGCTACGCTCGACGAGGCGCTGGAGATGATGGCGCAGGCCGCGCGCGACGGCAAACCCGTCTCGGTGGGGCTACTCGGCAACGCCGCCGATGTGTTTCCGGAGTTGGTCAAGCGCGGCGTGCGGCCCGACATCGTCACCGATCAGACCTCGGCGCATGATCCGGTGAACGGCTATCTGCCGAAGGGCTGGACCCTTGCCGAATGGCAATCGCGCCGCGAGAGCGATGCTGCGTCAGTGGCGAAAGCCGCCAAGCAATCGATGGCCGAGCACGTCCGCGCCATGCTGGCCTTCCACCGCCTCGGCATTCCGGTGGTCGACTACGGCAACAACATTCGGCAGATGGCGTTCGACGAAGGCGTCAAGGACGCGTTCGATTTTCCAGGCTTCGTGCCAGGCTACATCAGGCCGCTGTTCTGCCGCGGCATCGGACCGTTCCGCTGGGCGGCGCTGTCCGGCGATCCCGAGGACATCTATCGCACCGACGCCAAGGTGAAGGAGCTGCTGCCGGACAACGCCGCGCTGCATCACTGGCTCGACATGGCGCGCGAGCGCATCGCGTTCCAGGGGCTGCCGGCGCGGATCTGCTGGGTCGGGCTCGGCGACCGCCATCGCCTCGGCCTCGCCTTCAACGAGATGGTGGCGCGCGGCGAATTGAAAGCGCCGATCGTGGTCGGCCGCGATCATCTGGATTCCGGCTCGGTGGCGTCGCCCAACCGCGAAACCGAATCGATGAAGGACGGCTCCGACGCGGTGTCGGATTGGCCATTGCTCAACGCATTGTTGAATTGCGCGTCTGGTGCCACCTGGGTGTCGCTGCATCACGGCGGCGGCGTCGGCATGGGGTATTCGCAGCACGCCGGCATGGTGATCGTCTGCGACGGCACGCCCGAAGCCGCGCAACGCATTGGGCGGGTGCTGTGGAACGATCCGGCGACCGGCGTGATGCGCCACGCCGACGCCGGCTATGATCTGGCGATCGACTGTGCGCGCGAGAAAAATCTCGATCTGCCGAGCCTGCGCTGAGCGCGCCGCCGTGCGGATCATTCGGGCTGCTAACTGCCGCACCATGCCGTGGAAGAACGGCGGCGGCTCGACCACGCAGATCGCCGCGTCACCCGAGGGTGCCTCGCTGGAGACGTTCGACTGGCGGATCAGCATGGCGCGGGTGGCCTCGGACGGTCCGTTCTCGCGCTTTCCGGGCATCGACCGCACGCTCGCGGTCGTGCAGGGCAACGGACTCGAACTGATGATCGGCGAGGCGGCGCCGCTGATATTGACGCCGGACAGTAGGCCGCTCGGGTTTGCCGGCGACGTCGCGACGCAGGCAAAGCTGCTCGACGGCGAGATCACCGACCTCAACGTGATGACCCGGCGCGGCCGCTATGCGCATCGCCTGCTGCGCTGTGCGCAGCCGATGCGCTGCGATTTCGCTGACGATGAGATCGCGGTTGTTGTTGCGTTGCGTGGCAGCATCGAGCTGACCACGGCCAGCGAAAGCGAGGCGCTGGCGCCGCGTGACGCCGCGTTGTTGCAGCGAGCCGATGCCGGCGCGCAGATCGTGCCGGCGCCGGGAGGCGTCTGCTATCTGGTCTTGCTGCGCGCGACGCCACTAGCCGGATGACTTAACGTCAAATCGGCCCCCTTCGCCGCGTCATTGCGAGCGAAGCGAAGCAATCCAGAGGCAACCTGCGAGGACTGGATTGCTTCGTCGCAAGAGCTCCTCGCAATGACGGAGCTGGCGATCCCTGCTGACCGAGAGTCATCGCACGCAGGCCGGCATCGTCAGCCCGGCTGCATGTAGCCCGCCGCCTCGGCCTCGGCCTCCCAAGCCGCGATCACATCGTAATCCACGACACGCACCGGCGCAAAACCCAGCAGGCACAGCCGGTCGCGCAAGCCTGCGCATTGCGCGTCATCGCCGAAAGATAGCAACGCCGATCGCAGTGCCTCCACCACCGCCGGCGGACATTGCGGGCTCGCGATCAGAAATGGAATCGGCGCAGCCTCGGTGCTGGCGACGACCCTGATCCTACCCGCGAGATCCGGTTGGTGCCGCAGCATCAGCTCCAGCGCGTAGCCGTCCAGCGGGCCGACGTCGATGGCGCCGGCGAGCACCGCCTCGATCACCCGCCGCGGCGTCACCAGCGGACCGATGCTCTCGCGATAGAGGTTAGTCCCGCGGGTGCGCCAGAACGGCAGCAGATGATGGCGCAGCGCGTTGTAGCCGGAATGCGACTCCGCAACGGTGTAGCCGAGGCGGCCGCCGAACGTATCTTCCAGCGTTTGATAGTCTGACTCCGCGCGCACGACCAGTCGCGTCTGGTACAGCGGCCGTCCCGACAGCGCCGCGTTCAGCGGCACCGGCGCCGCGACCGGCTGCGGCTTGGGCATCGCGTGGGTAAACGGCAAGCCGCACATGAAACCGCAGCCGAGATCCGGCCGCACCCACAATTCTGACAGCGGCGAGGGGTAGGCGTGGTCGATCACCTTCAGCTCGACGCCGCTCGCCGCCGCCAGCCAGCCGAACAACTCGCGCCACGCCGCCGCAGCAGCAGGATCGACCGCATACATCCGCGCATTGGCGATCCAGGACATCGCGGAAGCTCCCGTGGCCAATCCCAGAGTTTGACTCATCATGCTCTCAACGAAATCCGGCGCTCAAGTTCGTCATTGCGAGGAACTGTTGCGACGAAGCAATCCAGGGCTTCGCGTGCAGCCCCTGGATTGCTTCGCTGTTCGGCCGGCGCTGCGCGCCGTCCTCGGCTCGCAATGACGGAACGGTTACTTTGCGAAGTACTCAGGCGAAGCGCAGCCGCTGGCCGATGCCGAGCCGCTTGGATTTTTCCAGCATGGCATGACCGAGCGCGATGTCCGACAGCGACAGACCGCGATGCCAGAACAGATTGGTCTCCTCCTCGCTCTGCCGGCCGGGCTTGAGGCCGGCGACGATCTGGCCCAACTCGGCGTGCAGCGTCGTCTCCGACAATTTGCCGGCCTCGACATGGGCGCGCAGGCTGCCGAACTTGCCGCCCTTGCACTGGCCCCAGTCGTCGACCACCATCTTCGCCATGATGTCGGTGAGCGACAATTCGACCGCGCTCATCGTGCCGTAGGGCACCACCAGCGCGCCTTGCTTGATCCACTCGGTCTTCAGCATCGGGGTGGGCTGATCGAGCCGCGAGGCCTCGACCACGATGTCGGCGCCCTCCACGCAGCTCTTCCAGTCGGCCGTCGCGATCACCGGCTTGCCGAGATCCTGGCTCAGCCGCTCGGCAAACGCGTCGCGGCTCTCCGGGCGGCGCGAATGCACGCGGATTTCGTCGAAGTCGAACAGGTGATCCAGCAGCCGCACGTTCCAATAGGCGGTGCCGCGGGCGCCGACATGGCCGAGGATCTTCGAATTCTTCCGCGCCAGATGCTTGGCGCCGATCGCGGTCACCGCGCCGGTACGCATGTCGGTGATGCCGCTGGCGTCGAGGATCGCCTTCGGCGCGCCGGTGCGCGGATCGAACAGCGCCAGCATCGCCAGCTCCGAGGGGAAGCCGAGTTTGTAGTTGTCGACGAAATCGCCGACGATCTTCACGCCGGCGGAATCGATCGGCGGCTTGATCGCGCCGCGCAGCACGTTGAAGTGGCCGTTGGCGACGCCCGGCTCCAGATGCATTCGCGGCTCGATCACGGTCTCGCCGCGGCCCTGGCTCAGCAGCCCGCCTTCCACCGCCGCAAGAATCTCGTCGTCCGTGATCTGCAGTTCTTCGATGTCGAGGCGGTTGAGGAAATCGATGTAGATCGGGGGCAAGTGGATTCTCCATGTTGCCGCGCGGTGCGCGGCTTGGTCGGCGGCAGGCCGAGGCGGCGCGGCCTGTTGGTCCGATGTCATCCCGCCAGCAGACGCCGGCAGGCCTCGGCGAACACCCGGGCGCCGGTGACGATGTCGGCGTCGCTGGTGTCTTCGGTCCAATGGTGGCTGACGCCGCCGATCGACGGCACGAACAGCATCCCCGCCGGCATGATGCGGGCGAGCACCTGGGCGTCGTGGCCGGCGCCGCTCGGCATGTGCAGTGAGCGGCCGTTGGCGAGCGTGGCGCTCGCCGTCTCGATGGCATGATGGAACATCGGGTCCATCCGCGCCGGCGCGCCGGTGCGGACCCGCTCCACGGTGACGCGGCACGGGCCGTGCGCGGTGGCGTCCTCCGCCAGGCTGCGTAGCAAACTCTCCAGCCGTTCGATCACCGCCGGATCGTCGTCGCGAATCTGAAACAGCATCTCGGCGTGGCCTGGGATGATGCTCGGCGCGCCGGGTTCGAGCGAAATGCGCCCGGTGGTCCACACCGTGCGCGGGCCGCAGGCCGCGGGGAAACGCGCGTCGATCGCGACGAAGAACTTCGCCAGCGCCAGGCCGGCGTCCTTGCGCACCGCCATCCGCGTGGTGCCGGCGTGATTCTGTTCGCCGGCAAACCCGATGCGATATTGCCAGATGCCGACGATCGACGTCACCACGCCGATCGCAAGCCCGCCGCTTTCCAGCGTGTCGCCCTGTTCGATATGGGCTTCGAGATAGCCGATATGGCGGCCGGGTTCGGCGGTGATACGCGCCCGTCCTTCAAGCCCTGCGTCGCGCAGCGCCTCGCGCATCGGCCGGCCGGTGCTGCGGTCGCGCGCGGCGTCGAGCTCGGCCTCGCTGACGTCGCCCACATAGGAGCGGCTGCCGAGCAATGACCCGAAATGGCCTTCCTCGTCGCACCACGACGCCACCTCGACCGACCCGGCAATGCTCGGGTCATTGTTGATCACCCGCGCGGCTTCCAGCGCGTAGATCACGCCGAGCGGCCCATCGAGCCAGCCCGCGTAGTTCTGGCTCTCCAGATGCGATCCGGCCAGCAGCTTCAAGCCGGGCTTGGTGCTTTGGCCGAGCACATTGCCGATGCCGTCGATGGTGGCGCTGAGTCCGGCCTCGGGCAATTCATCGGCGAGCCAATGCAGCGAGCGCAGATGCGGCTCGGAGAAGGTCGGCTTGTGTACGCCGGTCTCGTAGGCGCCGAAGCCGCGCAACGTCGTGAGATCGGCGAGCACGCGGGCGCCGTCGACCGGCAATTCAGCGTCAGACATCGGCGGCGACTTTCAATGCTTCGGCGCGGATCTCTTCGACCAGGCGCTCTTTCAGCTGGACGAATTCCGGCGTGGTCTTGATCTTGTAGGAGCGCGGATGCGGCAGATCGACGGCGATCTCGGCCTTGATGCGGCCGGGCCGCGCGGTCATCACGATGACGCGGCCGCCGAGAAAGATCGCCTCTTCGATGTCGTGGGTGACGAACAGCACGGTCTTCTGCTCGCGCTCCCAGATCCCGAGCAGCATCTCCTGCATCAAGGCGCGGGTCTGATTGTCGAGCGCGCCGAACGGTTCGTCGAGCAGCAGGATCTTCGGATCATTGGCGAGCGCGCGGGCGATCGCGGTGCGTTGCTGCATGCCGCCGGACAATTGCTTCGGCCAATGATCTTCAAAGCCGGCGAGCCCGACCCGCGCGATGAAGCCGTCGGCGATTCTGCCGCGCTCAGCCTCCGGCACGCCGCGCTCGCGCAGGCCGAAGGCGATGTTGTCGCGCACGCTCAGCCAGGGAAACAGCGTGTAGGATTGAAACACCACGCCGCGATCGGCGCCGGGGCCGGTGACCTCGCGGCCGTCGAGCAGCACGCGGCCGCTGCTCGGCCGGTCGAGCCCGGCGATGATGCGCAGCAAGGTCGACTTGCCGCAGCCCGACGGGCCGAGAATGGTGACGAAGTCGTTGTTGCCGACGCGGAGCGTGGTCGGCTCCAGCGCCCTGGTCGGTTCGTGGCCGGCGCGCGCCGGAAAGGTGCGCGACACCTGATCGATCACAAGCTCGGTCATGCCAGCTTCCAGGGAAACAGCCAGGCGTTGAACGCCTTGAACAGGAAGTCGGAGACCAGCCCGATCAGTCCGATGACGATGATGCCGAAGATGATCTGGCCGGTGTTGAGCAGCGCCTGGCTGTCGGTGATCATGTGGCCGATGCCGGACGACGAGCCGATCAGTTCGGCGACGATGACGTAGGTCCAGGCCCAGCCCAGCACCAGCCTCAAAATCTCGGCGATCTCCGGCGCCGAAGAGGGCAACAGCACGCGGCGGATGATGCCGCTGTCGCTGGCCCCCAGCGTATAGGCGGCTTCGACCAGATCGCGCCGGGTGCCGCCGACATTCACCGCGATCATCAGGATGATCTGGAACACCGAGCCGATGAAGATCACCAACAGCTTCTGCATCTCGCCGATGCCGGCCCACAGGATCAGCAGCGGAATGAAGGCGGAGGCCGGCAGATAGCGCGCGAACGAGACGAACGGCTCCAGCAGCGCCTCGATCGGCTTGTAGGCGCCCATCAGCACGCCGAGCGGCACCGCCACCACGGCCGCCAGCGTAAAGCCGCCGATCACCCGCCAGATCGTCATGCCGATGTCGGAGAGGAAATCGTATTTGGTCAACAGGTCCCAGCCTTCGCGCAGCATGGTCAAGGGATCGGCGAGGAAGGTCCGCGAGACATGGCCGCCGAACGTCGCCCAACTCCACAGCGCGACGAACACCACGAAGAACGCAAGGCCGTAAACGACGCGCTGCCTCGCGCTCACGGGATCCAGGGGACGTATCACGGGGCTTCCTTGGTGGCTGGTCGAGGTTGATATCTCATCATCGTGCTGCAATGCCGGCCGCGGGCCTCACCTCTCCCCGCCTGCGGGGAGAGGTCGACCCGGCGTAGCGAAAGCGAAGCCGGGTCGGGTGAGGGGGCGTCTCATCGAGCCCGACCTCGCGGATGCGGGGGCCCCCCCCCCCCCCCCCCCCCCCCCCCGGGGGGGGGGGGGCGGGGGGGGGCGGCGCCCCGCAAACGGCCCCGCCGGGGGTGGGGATGAATGAGGGGGGGGGGCGCGCGGCCG
>NZ_JACHIH010000015.1:37657-113215 GCF_014203125.1 Rhodopseudomonas rhenobacensis | reverse complement strand
CCGGGGGGGCCGGGCCCCCCGGCGGCGCTTCGCGCGGGGTTGGGGGGGCGGGGGCGCCCGTGTTCAGCCGCGACGCCCCCTCACCCGACGCGACAAACTTCGTTTGTCGCGCCACCCTCTCCCCGCAAGCGGGGAGAGGGAAGAGGTGTCGCATCGCTGCAAAAAGCCTGATCGTCATCGGTCGCCTTTCGGCCAGGCACTCAAGAGAACGAGATCCGCATCATGGCTGCTTCGCCCCACTGGCCGGCGTGCTGGACGGTGCCGGCGCGGGCCCGGTGCGGCCCTTCTGATCGCCGTCGCTCGAGGCCCCCTTGCCGCGTTCGCCGGGCGCGCCGCCCTTGCCTTGGCGTTTGCGCGGCGCCAGATCCGGCGTCAGCGTCTGATCATTGGCGCCGACGCTCACCTTGGCGCCGTCGGACAGATTGGCAAAGCCGGTGGTGACCACGCGATCGCCGGCCGCAAGGCCCGTGCCGATCACCGCCTCGGTTTCGTTCTGCTGCGTCACCGTGACCGGCCGGGCCGACACGATGTCGCCCTCGCCGATCACGTAGGAGAAGGTGCCGGCCGGGCCGCGCTGCACCGCCGAACTCGGGATCACCAATGCCTGCGGCAGCGTCTCGACCTTGAGCCGCACATTGACGAACTGCCCCGGCCACAGCTGGAAACGCGCGTTGGGGAATTCCGCCTTCAGCTTCACCGTGCCGGTGGTAGAATCGACCTGGTTGTCGATGCCGCGCAGCGTGCCGCTGTCGACCACGGTGACGCCGTCATTGCCGAACACGTCGACGCTGAGCGGCGCCTTGCCCTGCGCGGCGTTGACGCGGACGATTTGCTGCTGCGGCAGGCTGAACTGCACGGCGATCGGCTGCAATTGCGTGATCACCACGAGGCCGGTCGCATCCGAGGCACGGATGATGTTGCCCTGGTCGACCTGCCTGAGCCCGGCGCGGCCGGACAACGGCGCGATCACCTTGGTGTAGCTCAGCGTCGCCGCGGCGTTGTCGATCGCCGCCTGATCGGAGCGCACCAGCGCTTCCAGCTGCGCCACGGTGGCGCGCTGGGTGTCGGACTGCTGCTTGGAGCCGGCGTTGGAGGCGGCGAGCTGCTGATAGCGCGTCAGATCGATCCGCGCATTGGCGAGCTGGGCTTCGTCCTGCGCCTTCTTGGCGACCGCCTGATCGTATTGCGCCTGATAGATCGCCGGATCGATCTCGGCCAAAACGTCGCCTTGCTTGACGTCCTGGCCTTCCTTGAAGTTGATCGAGATCAGCTTGCCGTCGACCTGCGCCCGCACCGTGACGTTGTTGAGCGCGCGCACCGAACCGACGCCGTCGAGATACACCGGCACGTCCAGCACCCGCGGTGTCGCCGCCAGCACCGGCACCGCCAGATCCGGGCGCACCCGGTTGGCGGTCTGTTTCTGCTGGAACGAGCTCCAGGCGATATAGCCGAGCACGGCGAGGATCAGCGCAGTGATCAGCAGCGACGCCATGCGGCGACGCTTGCGCGGCGGCGGCGCCGCCGCAGCCACGCTGGGCGCGACTTCGGGGGCGTCCTTGGTTTCCGGCTTAAAGAGCATTGACCGGCCTCTCCATCCGCGGCTGCCATCCGCCGCCCAGCGCTTGATAAAGGCTGACGATCGCCAGCAGCCGCGCCAGTTGCGCCTGCGACAGCGCGTCTTCCGCCTGGAACAGCGTCAGCTGGGTGTTGAGCACGGTGACGATGTCGGCGGTGCCGGCGCGCAGCTGCTGTTCGGCGAGATTGAAGGCGCGGCGCGACGATTCCAACACCACGCGCTGCAGCCGCAGCCGCTCGGTGTTCTGCCGGATCGATTCCAGCGCGTTGTCGACGTCGGCGAAGGCCGACACAACAGTCTTGCGATAGGTCTGCAGCAGCTCGTCCTGCAGCGCCTGATTGAGTTCGAAATTGGCGAGAATCCGCCCGCCGTCGAAGATCGGCTGGGTCACGCCGGCGGCGACGTTGAAGAACGCCGCCTGCGGGGTGAACAGCGCCGCCAGCGCCGCGCTCTGATAGCCGCCCTGCCCGGTCAGCTGGATGCTGGGAAAGAACTGCGCCCGCGCGCTGCCGACATTGGCGGTGGCGGAGGCGAGCTGCGCCTCCTGGCGGCGGATGTCGGGGCGCTGCGTCAGCAATTCCGACGGCAGCCCCGGCGTCACCCGCGGCGCCGCGACACGGTCGAGCGAGCCGCCGCTGACCTTCACCGCTTCCGGCGGCCGCGCCACCAGCGTCGCCAGCGCGTTGATGTTCTGCGCCAGCGTCAGCCGCAGCGGCGGCACCGCGGCGCGCTGATTGGCGAGCACGCTCTCCTGCTGGGCGACGTCGAGGTCGCTGCCGGTGCCGACGCTGAGCCGCAGCTTGATGGCGTCGAGAATGCGCTGCGCCGAGGCGATGTTGCGATTGGCGGTGCGGATGCGGTCCTGCGACGCCAGAACCTGGAAATACGCATTGGCGACGCCGGCATAGGTGGTCAGCGCGACGACGTCGCGGTCGAAGCGGCTGGCGTTGGCGGTTTCCTCGGCGGCCAGCGTGGCGTCGCGGTTCTTGCTCCAGAAGTCGATCTCGTAGGAAGCGCTGAGCGACGACGAATAGGTGCTGATCTCGCGGCCGCCGAGACCGGAGCCGGTGCCGCTGCTGCTCGCGCTCGAACTCTTCGAGCGGGTGGCGCTGCCGTCGGCGGTGAGGCTGGGCAGCAGCGCCGCGCCGGTGATCCTTGCCTGCGCGTCAGCCTGAACGATCCGCGCGGTGGCCGCGGCGATGTCGAGGTTGACGGTCTGCGCCTCCTCCATCAGTTGGGTCAGCTCGGTGGAGCGGAAGCCGCGCCACCAGTCGAGCGCGGGCGTCGCCTCCACCGAGGTGGCGCGCGCGGCCTTATAGCCGGCCGGAATGTCCAGAGCGGGATCAGGCAGATCCTGGGTCAGGATGCAGCCGCCGGCGGTTGCAGCCAACGCAAGCGCGGCCGCCGTCCCTGCCAGCCGTCGAATCAAGGGTGCAGCCATGGTCATGCGTGGCGCGACCTCACACCGCACGCAAGCCCCGCCCGCGCGGTCGCGACCGCCGGACGCCAACATGTCAATTCATTTCGATGTATAATTTTCGACACGTGACCCAGGACTGCCTGTTTTATTCTGACGCTATTGTAGCGGTCGGATGGCTGCGCGCACAGCGCTTGTTGCATAGCACGGCGCGCCGAACGACCGCACGGACATCCCGAGACGGGCGCAAAACCCGCGTATTTGCTGGGGTTATTACTCCTTGACGCGATCGGTGGTTGTGGCAAATCTTACCAAGATTTCATCTGTCCGTCGTCGCTGGAGGATTCTCAAGCGCCCCGCCCGCACACTTGGCGACGCAAATTGTTGAAACTCAGGCGACGATGCGCCGTATTTGGCGCATTACCGGGGGACAGGGGCTAGGAATGCGTGTCGCTATCGTTGGAACGGGAATCGCCGGCAATGCCGCCGCTTGGGCTTTGTCGCAGCGTTATCGCGTCACTGTGTATGATCGTGAAATCCGCACCGGCGGCCACAGCCACACCATCAGCATCGACTATGACGGCACGCCGATCGCGGTCGACATCGGTTTCATCGTCTACAACGAGCTGAATTATCCGGATCTCACGGCGCTGTTCGCTCATCTCGGCGTCGAGACCGTGGCCAGCGACATGAGCTTTGCGGTCTCCGCGGAGTCCGGTCGCTTCGAATGGATGGGCGGCGGCACCAACTGGCGGGAAACCGCCCGCGGCCTGTTCGCCCAACCGTCGAACCTGATGTCGCCATCCTATCTGCGGATGCTGCGCGACATCCTCAGCTTCAACGAGCGCAGCGTTGCCGACCTCAAGGCCGGCGCGCTCAACGGGCTGACGCTGGCCGAGTATTTCGCGCTTCGCAAATTCGCGCCGCGGCTGTTGACCGATTACCTCGCGCCGATGGGGGCTGCGATCTGGTCGGCGCCGGCTTCGCAGATCATGGCGTTTCCGGCCGAGAACTTCGTGACGTTCTTCAGCGAGCACCGGCTGTTGCAATACGACCGTCCGGTGTGGCGCTCGGTCAAGGGCGGCAGCCGCAGCTATGTCGACAAGCTCACCGCGTCGTTCAAGGATCAGATCCGGCTCGGCTGCGCGGTGACCTCGGTGGAGCGCACGCCGCAGGGCGTGATCGTCGGCGACAGCCACGGCGGTTTTGACACTTACGACCACGTGGTGATCGCCGCGCACAGCGACCAGGCGCTGGCGATGCTCTCCGACCCCAGCGACGACGAGCGCGACATCTTGGGCGCGATCGGCTATTCCGACAACGTCATCTACCTGCACCGCGATCCGCGGCTGATGCCGAAGCGCAGGCACGCCTGGGCGGCGTGGAACGTGCTGCGCTGGCCGCGCCAGACCGAGTGCGTCAACGACATCTCGGTGACCTATTGGATGAACCGGCTGCAGCCGATTCCCGGCGACAATCCGCTGTTCGTCAGCCTCAATCCGCCGTTCGCGCCCGACCCGGCGCTGACCTTCGGACGCTACGTCTGCGAACATCCGCACTACAATGCCGCCGCGTTCGCCGCGCAGAAACGGCTCGGCGAGATCCAGGGCCAGCGCCACACCTGGTTCTGCGGCGCCTGGACCGGCTACGGTTTTCACGAAGACGGCTTGCGCTCCGGGCTTGCGATAGCAAAATCCTTGGGCGCGACGGTGCCGTGGCACAAGCCGCCGCCGGAATTGGCCGAGGCCGCGGAATAGCCATGCCGAACGCCGCTCACAACGCCGCCGAACCGCCCGCCGCGCTGTATTTCGGCGAGGTGATGCATGCCCGGATCAAGCCGGTGGCGCATCGCTTCACTTACCAGGTCATGAGCCTGCTGATCGACCTCGACCGGCTCGACGACGCGGACCGCCTCTCCCCGCTGTTCGGCGTCAACCGCCGGGCGCTGTACAGCTTCCATGAGTGCGACCACGGCCCGCGCGACGGCTCGCCGCTGCGCAACTACGCGCAGCGCTGCGCCGACGCTCACGGTATTGACCTCGGCGGCGGCCGGGTGCTGTTGCTGTGCTATCCGCGATTGTTCGGCTACACCTTCAATCCGCTGTCGGCGTATTTCTGCTATCGCGCCGACGGCGCATTGGCGCTGATCATCTACGAGGTCCGCAACACCTTCGGCGACATCCACGCCTATGTGCTGCCGGTCAAACCGGAGCAGGTCAGCGCCGCCGGCATCCGGCAGGAGCAGGACAAGCTGTTCTACGTCTCGCCGTTCATCGAGATGGCGATGCGCTATCATTTCCGCATCGCGCCGCCCAGCGAGCGGGTCAAACTGCGGATCCTGGAAACCGACGCCGAAGGCGCGGTGCTGGCCGCGACCTTCAACGGCCGCCGCGCGCCGCTCTCGAGCCGCAGCCTGCTGCGGGCGTTTGTCGGGCTGCCGGCGATGACCTGGAAGATTTTCGGCGCGATCCATTGGGAGGCGCTGCGGCTGTGGATCAAAGGTGCGCGATTGGTGCCGCGGCCCGTCACCGAACCGTGAGACCCGGCTTGGCGTCCGCGACCCAATGATTATACTCCCAACAGTCAGCCCGACCGGACGGAATTCCGGACAATGGGAAGTGCTCTGGTCCTGATGAAGATCGATACCGAGGTTATTCGATCGCGCGATGCCGAAATCGGACGCGGAGTTGCAATCGACGGAACTGCAATGCCTGAGTTGATCGTTCTCACCCCGGACAACGTCGATCACCAGCTCTCTGATCTGCCCCGCATGGTTCGACTGGCCTTCGGCTTCGGCGCCAAGCTGCGCCGCGGCACGCTCGACGTCACCCTGCCCGACGGCCGCACCGTGCGGCTCGGCGGCGCGGAACCAGGCCCCGCCGCGGCGATGACGCTGTACGGCTACGGCTTCGCCTCGCGCCTCCTCAACGGCGGCGACATCGGCATCGCCGAGGCCTATCTGCACCGCGAATGGGACACCCCGGACCTCACCCAGTTCCTGTATCTGTTCTGCGTCAACCACGAGTTGATCCAGGCGATGCTCGGCGACAATCCGCTGATGCGGTTCGTGCAGGGGGTGCGGCACTGGTTCAACCGCAACACCAGGCGGCAGGCACGGCGCAACATCTACGCGCATTACGACATCGGCAACGCGTTCTATTCGGCCTGGCTCGATCCCAGCATGACCTATTCGTCGGCGCTGTATGAAGAGCACACCACCGACCTCACCGCAGCCCAGCACAACAAATATCGCAGGCTCGCCGAAGCCATCGATCTGCGGCCCGGGCACAAGGTGCTGGAGATCGGCTGCGGCTGGGGCGGCTTTGCCGAATACGCGGCGAAACATTTCGACGTCGAGGTGGTGGGACTCACCATCAGCCGCGAGCAGCGCGATTTCGCAACGCAACGGATCAAGGACGCCGGGCTCGCCGACCGAGTCGAAATCCGGCTGCAGGATTATCGCGACGAGCGCGGCCTGTACGACCGCATCGCCTCGATCGAGATGATCGAGGCGGTCGGCGAGGAATTCTGGCCGAAATATTTCTCGCAATTGCGCGACCGGCTGCTGCCGGGCGGGCTGGTCGGCATCCAGGCCATCACCATCCAGGACAAGTTCTTCCAAGCCTATCGACGCGAGGTCGATTTCATCCAGCGCTACGTGTTTCCCGGCGGCATGCTGCCCTCGCCTCAGGTGCTGAAAGCGCTCGGCGAGAAGTTCGGCGTTCCTGTCATCCGCGAGCGTATTTTCGGGCAAGATTATGCCAAGACGCTCGCGATCTGGAGAGATAATTTCCGCGCCGCCTGGCCGCATCTGACGCCGCTCGGTTTCGACGAGCGCTTCCGCAGGCTGTGGGAGTATTATCTGGCGTATTGCGAAGCCGGATTCCTGTCCGGCAATATCGATGTCCGGCAGGTGGTGTTCGCCAAGGCGGAGTAGCGGCGCCTTGTATGACCCTGCCCGGTCCACTAACTTGGGTGTCACCCCAACCGGCAAGAATCCCATGAGCATTGATAATTCCGTCGTCGACACGATCGGCCGCACGCCGCTGATCAAGCTGCAGCGCGCTTCCGAACAGACCGGCTGCACGATCCTCGGCAAGGCCGAATTCATGAACCCCGGCCAGTCGGTCAAGGACCGCGCCGCGCTGTTCATCATCCGCGACGCCATCGCGCGCGGCGCGCTCAGGCCCGGCGGCGTGGTGGTCGAAGGCACCGCCGGCAACACCGGCATTGGGCTGGCGCTGGTCGCCAACGCGCTCGGCTTCCGCACCGTGATCGTGATCCCGCAGACCCAGAGCCAGGAAAAGAAGGACATGCTGCGGCTGAACGGCGCCGAGCTGATCGAAGTCCCCGCGGTGCCCTATTCGAATCCCAACAACTACGTGAAGATCTCCGGCCGGCTCGCTGCGCAACTCGCCGCGAGCGAGCCGAACGGCGCGATCTGGGCCAACCAGTTCGACAACATCGCCAACCGCCAGGCCCATATCGAGACCACCGCGCCGGAAATCTGGCAGCAGACCGAGGGCAAAGTCGACGGCTTCGTCTGCGCGATCGGCACCGGCGGCACGCTGGCCGGGGTCTCGCTCGGGCTGAAGGCCAAGACCCCCCATATCCGCATCGCGCTGGCCGATCCGCTGGGATCCGCGATGTACAGCTACTACACCACCGGGGTGCTGAAGTCCGAGGGCTCCTCGATCACCGAGGGCATCGGCCAGGGCCGCGTCACCGCCAATCTGCAAGGCGCGGTGGTCGACACCGCCTACCAGATCGCCGACGACGAGGCGGTGCCGGTCATCTTCGATCTGTTGCAGCACGAAGGCCTGTGCCTCGGCGGCTCCAGCGGCATCAACGTCGCCGGCGCGATCCGGCTGGCGAAAGACCTCGGCCCCGGCCACACCATCGTGACCATCCTGTGCGACCACGGCGGACGCTATCAGTCCAAGCTGTTCAACCCGGAGTTCATGCGTAGCAAAAACCTGCCGGTGCCGGATTGGCTGGAGCAGCGCAACGCCTTGAGCGTGCCGTTCGAGAAGGTGTGAGCGGGCGCAGAACGATCGAGTCTAATAGCCTAAGCGTTTCAAATGCTGGATACGGTGAGGCAGCATGGCAAACCGAATGATCATTGGCGGACCGCGCCAAGTAGACGAAGCGTCACCCACTACTCTCCGGTTTGAAAATTCCGACATCGCATTCAAGCTGGTTGCCACATATTTGACGGCACTTCATAGCTTCGCGACCACAACTGAAGTATACAACAATGGAAGAAAAGGTGCTCTTCCCTGGGCCATCGATGACGTAGCGCTATTCGATGGCGCGGCGTGCGACATCCGGTTGAAATGGTCACCTCGTGAAACAGTGGCGCCAATGATGCGTAACGTTTGGCCGTCCAAAATCGACTTTACCTCGTATCCTGCAGTTCGCATTCCCCAAAATACCCCGTTAGATTTGGGCGTTTTGGAACATTTCATCTTCAGCCTGGGTCAATCAATTTTGACCACCTTCGTTGAAAACCAAAAGCCGTTCTTGACGGCAACCTACGGCAAGGTTGCGAACTGGCCATCAGTATGGAATTTTGCCCGCGTCGTCCGAAATGCCATGGCTCACGGCGGCAAGATCCGAATAGATGACAAGGCGCAGGTCCAGTGGCAGAGACTTTCTTACTCAGAAGCTGATAACGGTAAGCCGATTATCAATATCGACCTCTGGCCTGCCGATCTCTTTATCCTGATCAAGGAAATGGAGAAGGCGATTCCGTAGCGAAGAGGATCACGCACTGCGGCCCAACGCGTCATGGCCGGGCTTCGTCCCGGCCATCCACGCCCGCAAGCAATCTTCAGATTTCGCTCGTGGATGGCCGCGACAAGCGCGGCCATGACGCGGAGAGGTCAGCGCTTTTCGAGACGCCCCTGACGCAGCGAGTCTGATTGAATTTTCCACAGTTCGTCAGATGCCGCCTCACCGCAGGATCTGCCCCAGGAACAGCTTGGTGCGGGCGTGCTGCGGATTGGCGAAGAATTCCGCCGGGGTGTTGGCCTCGATGATCTGGCCCGCGTCCATGAACACCACGCGGTCGGCGACCTGCTTGGCGAAGCCCATTTCGTGGGTCACCACCATCATGGTCATGCCCTCTTCGGCGAGGTCGACCATGGTGTCGAGCACCTCCTTGACCATTTCGGGATCGAGTGCGGAAGTCGGCTCGTCGAACAGCATCACCTTCGGGTTCATCGACAGCGCCCGCGCGATCGCCACGCGCTGCTGCTGACCGCCGGAAATCTGCCCGGGGAATTTGTGCGCCTTGTCGGGAATCCGAACCCGCTCGAGATATTTCATCGCGGTGGCCTCGGCGTCCTTCTTCGGGATGTTGCGCACCCAGATCGGGGCCAGCGTGCAGTTCTCCAGCACGGTGAGGTGCGGGAACAGGTTGAAGCTCTGGAACACCATGCCGACCTCGCGGCGGACTTCGTCGACGGTGCGCAGGCTCGGCCCGAGCTCGATGCCGTCGACGATGATGCTGCCTTCCTGGAACTCCTCCAGCGCGTTGATGCAGCGGATCAGCGTCGACTTGCCGGAGCCCGAGGGTCCGCAGATCACGATGCGCTCGCCGCGCGCGACGTCGAGCGAGATGTCGCGCAACACGTGGAAATCGCCGTACCACTTGTTGAGGGCCGCGACGGTGACGATCGGTTCTGCCATTGCAATCCTATCCGATGAGTTCAAGTGCGCCGGTGGGCGTTGAGGCGGTGTTCGACGAACAACGAATACCGCGACATCCCGAAGCAGAACACGAAATACACGATGCCGGTGAAGGCAAAGCCGGTGAACAAAGTGGTCGGCGTCGACCAGGTGGGGTCGGCGAACGACGCCCGCAAGCTGCCGAGCAAATCGAACAACGCCACGATCGACACCAGCGAGGTGTCCTTGAACAGCGCGATGAACGAGTTGACCAGGCCCGGGATGACGTGGCGCAGCGCCTGCGGCATCACCACGAGCCCGGTGATCTTCCAATACGACAGCCCGAGCGCGCTCGCGGCCTCGGCCTGGCCGCGCGGGATCGCCTGCAGGCCGCCGCGGATCACCTCGGCGTTGTAGGCGCCGGCGAACAGCGCGATGCCGATCAACACCCGCACCAGCCCGTCGACGGTGAAGTTGCCGGGCAGGAACAACGGCAGCATGTAGGTGGCGAAGAACAGCACGGTGATCAGCGGCACGCCGCGCCAGAACTCGATGAACAGCACCGAGAAAATCCGGATCAGCGGAATCGTCGAGCGTCGCCCCAGCGCCAGCGCGATGCCGACCGGCATCGAGGTGACGATGCCGGTGACCGAGACCACCAGCGTGACCAACAGGCCGCCCCACATCCGGCTGTCGACGATCGGCAACCCGCCGCGGTCGAGCCGCATCACGAAGATCACCACGGCGATGCCGGCGAAGATCGCCAGGCTGCGCACCAGCGCCCGCCAGCCGTTACGAAAGCCGCCGTTCAGCAGGAACAACAGGCCGGAGACCACGACCGCGGTGATGGCGAAATCGATCCACAGCGGCCGCGATGCGTTCTGGATCGCGTCGCGCAGCCAGCTCAGCGGCCAGATCAGAACCCACACCGCGCTGCCGAAGCCGTAGATCAGCGAGCCCAGCAGCGAGAAAACCCCGCCGCCGGCCGCGAGCTTGCTGCCGGCCTCGCTGATGCTGGCGGAGAACCCCGACAGCAGATCGGCGGTCCAGCTCAGCGCGAAGCCGTGCAGTCCGCCGCCGTGCAGCAGGAAAAACGCCACCACCGGAAAGGCGACGAAGAACAGCCCGGCGTTGAGGCTCTTGGCCGGCACCCGCGGGATCAGCAAGGGCAGCAGCAGCAGCGCCGCCAGCGCGAAGGTCAGATTGACCCGCCAGCGCTCGTCCTCGGGATAGAAGCCATAGACGAACTGCGCGAATTTCGCCTGCACGAACGGCCAGCAGGCGCCGACCTCGTGCCCGGCCGCCGCGGCGAGACAGTCGGTGCGGCTGGTGCCCTGCCAGACCGCGTCGATCAGCAGGAATTTCACCGTCGGCACCACCGTCAGCCACAGCAGCAAGGCGCCGACGATGGTGAGGATGGCGTTGGTCGGCGTATTGAACAGCCGGGTGCGGACGAAGCCGGTGAAGCCGGTGGTCTTCACCGGCGCCGGACGGCTGTCGACCAGATCCTGGCGAACGAACGAGGCAGGAAGGCCGGTCATGAGCCGAGACTCCGTCCGAGCCGCCAGCCGTAGAAGCTCATCAATGCGCTGGTGACGATCGAGATCAACAAATACACGCTCATGGTGATGGCGATGATTTCAATGGCCTGCCCGGTCTGGCTCAGCGTGGTGCCGGCGAACACCGAAAACAGATCCGGATAGCCGATCGCCACCGCCAGCGACGAGTTCTTTGTCAGGTTGAGATACTGGTTGGTCAGCGGCGGCAGGATCACCCGCAGCGCCTGTGGTACCACCACGAGGCGCAAGGTGGAGCCGCGCGACAGCCCGAGCGAGGCGCCCGCCTCCATCTGTCCCTTGTGCACCGACTGAATGCCGGCGCGGACGATTTCGGCGATGAACGCCGCCGTATAGGTCGCCAGCGCCAGCGTCAGCGCGACGAATTCCGGCGCCACGCGGGCGCCGCCGGCGAAGTTGAAGCCCTTCAGCGCCGGGATCTCGAAGCTGAACGGTTGGCCGAAGATCAGCGTCGCAATCAGCGGCAAACCGATCAGCAGGCTGAGCGCGAACGGCCACACCGTCATCGGCTTGCCGGTCTGGAACAGCCGGCGCCGGGCATAGGCCGGCAGCGCCAAGGCAATCGCCACCGCGACCACGAACGCGATCAGGAAGGCGTCGAGCCCCGCCTCACCGACCGGCCGCGGCACCACGATGCCGCGATTGCTGAGGAAAAACGCATCGAACACCGACACGCTCTGCCGCGGATTCGGCAAGGTGCCGAGCACCGCGAGGTACCAGAACAGGATCTGGAACAACAGCGGCAGGTTACGAATCAGTTCGACATAGCCGCCGGAGATCTTCGACAACAGCCAGTTCGGCGACAGCCGGCCCAGCGCCACCATGAAGCCGATGATGGTGGCGAAGATGATGCCGATGAACGACACCACCAGCGTGTTGACCAGGCCGACCAGAAACACCCGGGTGTAGCTGTCGGCCTCGGAATACGGAATCAGCGCCTGGCTGACGCCGAATCCGGCGGTCTGCGACATGAAGCCGAAGCCCGAGGCAATCCGCTGGTTGGCGAGGTTGCCGCGGGCGTTGTCGACGATTTCGTAGGCCACCCAGATGAGGGCGGCGACGAACAGAACCTGGAGCAGCAAGCCGCCCCAACCGGCGCGTCCGCCCAGCAGCCGGCGCAGTTTTGCAACAAACTGCGGCGGCGGGGAGCGGGCCTCGATGGCCATCGCGAGATCGTTTCGTTGCGCTTAGCGGATCGGCGGCGCGTATTGGATGCCGCCCTTGTTCCACAGCTGGTTGAGGCCGCGGGCGATGCCGAGCTTGGAGCCGGCGCCGACGTTGCGATCGAACACTTCGCCGTAGTTGCCGGTCGCCTTGACGATGCGGATCACCCAGTCCTTGGTCAGGCCGAGCTGTTCGCCGAGGTTGCCGTCGGTGCCGAACACCCGCTTCAGCTCCGGCTTGTCGAGCTTGGCCTGCTCGTCGACGTTCTTCTGGTTGACGCCGAGCTCTTCGGCATTGAGCAGCGCGAACAGCGTCCACTTCACGATGTCGAACCACTGGTCGTCGCCGTGGCGCACCAACGGGCCGAGCGGCTCCTTGGAGATCACTTCCGGCAGCACCGCGTGATCGGCCGGGGTGGCGAGCTTCAGCCGCAGCGCATAAAGCTGCGAGACGTCGGAAGTGAACACGTCGCAACGCCCGGATTCATAGGCCTTGATGGCTTCGTCCGCGGTGCCGAAGGCGATCACCTCGTACTTCATGTTGTTGCCCTTGAAATAGTCGGCAACGTTCTGCTCGTTGGTGGTGCCGGTCTGCACGCAGATCGACGCCGAGTTGAGCTCGAGCGCGGAATTGACCTTGAGCGCCTTGCGGACCAGGAAGCCCTGGCCGTCATAATAGGTCACGCCGGTGAAGTTGACGCCGAGCGAGGTGTCGCGCGACACCGTCCACGTGGTGTTGCGGGACAGCACGTCGATTTCGCCGGACTGCAGCGCGGTGAAGCGGTCCTTGGCCGACAGCGGCACGAACTTGACCTTGGTCGGATCGTTGAACACCGCCGCGGCGACGGCGCGGCACATGTCGACGTCGATGCCGGTCCAGTTGCCCTTGTCGTCGGGGGCGGAGAACCCCGGCAGGCCCTGGCTGACGCCGCAGGACAGAACGCCCCGGTCCTGGACGGTCTTCAGGGTTTGCGCGCCGGCCGCCTGGGTCAGAAACCCGGCGGCGGCGGCAACAGTGAGAGCGAGAGATACGCGTTTCATAGCCAAGCCTTTCAAGGAACGTCGTCCTGGACGCAATTCTTCGGTATTCGTGGTCGTCATATCACCGCAGAGGAGAACGGCCGATCGAAGCCTTCGTCACCCGGGCAGGCAAAGCGATACCAGCTTCCGATGCCAGATGGGATAGACGTTGGTCGATTTTCGCAGCGTGCCCCTCAACCGCGCGGCAACCAGACAGGTGCGGATGCATCACAGAACGAGTTGAAGTCCGGGTCAAGGGGTTGACGGCCGTCTTCTGTGTCCTGCTAGTAAGAAGTCCAGCCCGCCGCAGCCGCGTTGCACCCGGAAGGGGCAAACTGCTGCATCAGCAGATGCTTTTTTGGTCATATCACATGAATTTCTCCGACGACGACGACCTGCCGCTTCGCACCGACACCCAACTCGTCACCGCCGGCCGCGACACCGCGGCGCAAAAAGGATTCGTCAATCCGCCGGTGGTGCGCGGCTCCACGGTGCTGTATCCGACCGCGGCCGATCTGCACGCCCATCGCGGCGAGTTCTCTTATGGCCGGCATGGCACGCCGACCACCCGTGCCCTGCAACAGGCCTTGCGGGCGCTGGAAGGCGACGCCTGCGCCGGGGTGGCGCTGGCGCCCTCCGGGGTCGCGGCGATTTCCACCGCCCTGCTCGCGGTGCTGAAAAGCGGCGACCATCTGCTGGTGTGCGACAACGCCTACCGCCCGACCCGGCTGTTCTGCGACGGCCTGTTGAAGCGCTACGGCGTCACCACCAGCTATTTCGATCCCTTGATCGGCGCCGGCATCGAGGCGCTGTTCCAGCCCAACACCGCCGCGGTGGTGGTCGAAGCCCCCGGCTCGCAATCCTTCGAGATGACCGACATCCCGGCGATCGCCGCGGTGGCGCACGCCCGCGGCGCGCTGGTCATCGACGACAACACCTGGGCGACACCGCTGTATCACCGCTCGCTCGACCAGGGCGTCGACATCTCGATCCAGGCCGCCACCAAATATATCGGCGGCCATTCCGACATCATGTTCGGCACCATTTCGGCCAACGCCCGCGCCTGGCCGCAGGTCGAGGACGCGGTCCGCGCGCTCGGCGTCTGCGCCGGTCCGGACGACGTGTTCCTGGCGCTGCGCGGGCTGCGCACGCTGGCGGTGCGGCTGAAGCATCATCAGGAGGCCGGGCTGGAGATGGCGCGCTGGCTTTCGCAGCGGCCGGAAGTCGCCCGGGTGCTGCACCCGGCGCTGGAAACCGATCCCGGCCACGCGATCTGGAAGCGCGACTTCACCGGCGCTTCCGGGCTGTTCAGCATCGTGCTGAAGCCTGCGCCGCAAAAAGCGGTCGACGCCCTGCTCGACACCGTCAAGCTGTTCGGGATGGGCTATTCCTGGGGCGGCTTCGAGAGCCTGGCGATCCCGTTCGATTGCACGAGCTATCGCAGCGCGACCAAGTGGAATCCCGGCGGGCCGGCGTTGCGGCTGCATATCGGGCTGGAGAGCGTCGACGATCTCAAGGCCGATCTGGAGCGCGGCTTTTCGGCGTTCAACGCCGCGACAAGCTGACGGGGTCGCGCCTCAGCTATCCAGCGTCTTCGAGCCGCGGGCGTGGTTCTTGACGATCAGCATGATGTTGCGGACGTAGACGAAGGTCGCCGCGGCCTGGCCGATGATGATCACCGGCTCGCGCTTGACGATGCCGTAGACCAGCGTCATCAGCCCGCCGGCGATCGAGAAGAACCAGAACGACATCGGCACCACGCTCTGCTGCGCGCGCTCGCTGGAAATCCACTGCACCAGGAAGCGCGCGGTGAACAGCAGTTGCGCGACCAGGCCGAATGCCAGCCAGAAATCGAACTTGGCGACGAACACGTCGAACAGATAATCGCCGAGCACCTGGCCGTAATGAATGATCATGATGCGATCTCGGTTGCGACGGGCGTGGATTTCTTGCGGCGGATCAGCCACCAGACTCCGACCAGGTCCATGATCCCGATCCACAGCCGATCGAAGAAGCCGTAATTCGACACCCCCGACAGCCGCGGCCGGTCGGTGACGTCGACGAATGCGATGTCGAAGCCCTCGCGGCGCACCAGCGCCGGCATGAAACGATGCAGACCGTCGAAATACGGCAGCGACAGATAGACCTCGCGGCGGAACGCCTTGAGGCCGCAGCCGGAGTCCCGGGTGCCGTCGCGCAGGATGGCGTCACGCACCTTGTTGGCGATCCGCGACTGGATCTTCTTGAAGCCGGTGTCCTTGCGGCCGAGCCGCTGGCCGGCGGCGAGCCCGACGCGGGCGCCGCCCTGCTCCAGCGCCGTGATCAGGTTGGGCAGGAACGCCGGATTGTTCTGGCCGTCGCCGTCGAGCGTGGCGACGATGCCGCCCTGCGCCGCGCGCACGCCGCTGCGCACCGCTGCGGATTGCCCGGAAGACGCCGCATGGCGGATCTGGCGAAGATTGGCGTTGCTCTGGCGCAGCGCGGCGATCCGCTGCGGCGTCGCATCGGTGGAGCCGTCGTCGACATAGATGATCTCGTAGGCCCAACGGCCGTCCAGCGCGGCGGCGATCTCGGCGATCAGCGGCGCGACATTGTCGGCCTCGTTACGCACCGGAACAACGATGGACACGGCAGGGGTGGTGCCGGAACTGGTCAAATGATCGCTCATGGTCGGATCGGCCCGCAGCCTTGGAACTCACCCCGGGGTGCGGTTCGCGGAAGCCCGCTTTTATGGGGCCAAGGCCTCGCGGGCAACCCTTTTGAGGTGGCCGAAAGATGGCCCCGGCAGCGCCGCGACGTGGCCGTCGCGCTCGATTGTAAAAGCCAGATGACGCGCGGCAAACCAGTAGCGCACCGCCATCGCGCCGATCACCCCGGTGAGCGCGCCGGCCACCACGTCGCTCGGGTGATGCGCCAGCAGCAGCAGCCGGCTGACCGCGATCGCCAGGGCATAGACGATCATGACGCCGCGCAGCTGCGGCCACAGCGCGGCGACCGCGAAGGCCAGCGCGAAGGCGGCGGTGGCGTGGCCCGACGGCAGGCTGGAATAGGCCTCGTTCCACGACCAATAGGAGAAGTTGAAGGCGTTGGCCTCGCCGCCGACGAACGGCCGGCCGCGGCCGATCGCGCCCTTCAAGACCTCGCCGGCTAGGACCGGCACCAGCACCGCGAAGAAAATGAACTGCACGCGGGTGCCGAAGGCCAGCAGCACGCCGCGCGACCAGCCGGCGAGCCGCGGCGTGATCAACAGCAGCGCCAACAGCGCCGCCGCCAGCGCCCACAGCAGATAGGTGGCCTTGCCGAAGTCGGTGACGATCTTCACCGGCCACAGCCAGGCGGTGCCGCGCGGCGGCATCCAGCCGATTTCGCGGGCGTCGAGCGCTACCATCAGCACCGCGATCGCCAGTGCGACCAGCGCGGTCAACAGCAGCGCGCGCCGCGCCCCGCTGCGGGCCGCCTCGGCGCGCCGCGAATGCGACGGATGGCGGACCAGCTGCAGCAACGATGCGCGCAGCAACAGCAGCACCCGGACGACATAGCTCGGCGGCGTGTCAGCCCGGTTCTGAATGGCCATATTACTGGGTACCCTCGGAGCGGAAGATCGCCACCGAGATAGCCCGACCTTGCGAGAAATTATAGCCGTCGATCCGGGTCGCGACGTCGTAGCGCAGGCCGATGGCTTCTGCGCGCGCGGCGAACGCCCGCTCGGTGCGGGCCTCCACCAGCGCGAAGCGGCAGCTGCCCTGCCCTAGGAAATCCGCGGCGCCGGAGCCGTCGGTGAGCAGCGTCGAGGTGCCGGTCATGAACACCAGGCTCGGCTCCTGATAGCCGGCGGCGGCCGCCTTCGGGCCGACGCAGACCACGTTGCGCAACGCGCGGGCGATTTCGACGCTGGGAAACAGCGGCGTCAGCGACGGCACGACGATGCCGTAGACCGCGACGCTGAGAAACAGCGACGACACCACGGCGTTGAGCATCGCGTGCTCGGAGCGGATGTCATCATAGAGTCGCCAGGCCAACAGCCCGAAGATCATCGACACCGCAACGAACGGCCAGGCCAGGAACGCCGGCTGCCGCGTCAGCCACACCGCGCCGACCACCGCGATGGTCAGCACCGCGGCGGGAATCGCGAACCACCACGCCGCCCCGCGGGTCAGCCAGCCGCGCGACAGCACGCGGCGCTCGAACGCACCGACCAACAGGATGGCGATCGCCGGATACAGCGGCAGCACGTAATGCGGCAGCTTGGTCATCACCAGCTCGAACACGATCCAGGACGGCAGCAGCCAGGCCAACAGATATTGCGCGCCGGGTTCGCGCCGCGCCCGCCACACCGCCGGCGCCGCCATCGCGGCCAGCGGCGCGCCGGGCCAGAACGTCACCCAGAACAGCAGGAAGTACACGCCGGGCGGTGCGCCGTGGGATTCCTTGGCGCTGGTGATCTTGCTCAGCATGTCGCCGCCGACCGAATCGGCGAAGAAGCTCTCGCCGGCGCGCTGGAAGATGGCGATGAACCACGGCAGCACCAGCGCCAGCATCCACAGCGCGCCCCACAAGGGCCGCAGCCGCCACAGCCAGACCAGCGAGCGGTCGCAGATCGCCAGGGTGACGATGGTGAGGCCGACGAACATCAGGATCAGCGGCCCCTTCAACAGGATGCCGCCGGCCAGCGCGGTCCAGAAGATCGCCGGCGTGGTCCACGACCCCCGCGCGGAATCCTCGCCGCGCTGCCAGGCGAGATAGACCCGCGCCATCGCCCCCATCGCGGCGATCACCGTCAGCAGCAGCACCGCGTCGGTCTTGGCGAGGCGAGCCTCGACGCCGAGCAGAATCGAGCTGCATAAAATGAGTCCGGCGAGCACCGCGCCGCGCCGCGTCACGAACGCCAGCGCGGTCCAATAGGTCATCAGCACCGCGCCGATCGCGCCCAGCATCGAGGGCACCCGGTACAGCCAGATCCGCACCTCGGCGCGCGGCAGCCCGAGCGCGGAGGCGGCTTCGACCACGCTGGCCTGCAGCCAGTAGATCCCGACCGGCTTCTTGTAGCGGACCTCGCCCTGGAAGCGGATGTCGACGAAATCGCCGCTTTCGACCATCTGCTTGGTGGCCTGGGCGAAGCGCGCCTCGTCGCGGTCGATCGGCGGAATCGTAAAGAACCCCGACAGCGTGAACAATAGTCCGCACAGCGCCAGGAACGCCACCGCACGGGCGTGGCTGGCGGCGACGTAGTCGATCACGCCGACCAGCCGTTGGCCGGGATTGATCCGGTTTTTCGGCTCCGGCGGCATGCCAAATCGGGGTCTTGCAAAGGTCTCGGTCATCGGTTTCGCATACGCTGAAACCGCCACGCGGACAACCAGTTGGCGGGCGCTTACTGGATTCGGACGACGACTGTGTCCGCGGCGCCCATGGCGTCCATCACGGTGAGCCGGACGAAGCCCGGCCCGGGCTGGGTCAGCAGCCGCTGCCGGCGGCCGTCGATCTCGCCGACCGCGACGCCGTTGACCATCATGGTCAGCGGCAGCACCCCGCCCGCGACCCTGACCGGCAGCGACGGCATCGAGGTGTCGCCGGAGCCGTCGATCCGCGAGCCGTTCAGCGGAAACTGGATGCGCAGCGCCTGCTCGTTGCCGTTGCGCAGCAATTCCCCGGCCGGCCGGAAGCGCCGCAGCGGCAGCGGCAGCTTGGCGTTGCTGGCCAGTAGCGTACCGCGCGGGGCTTTCGGCAGCGCCGCGGGCAACTTGCCGGTGCGGGCAAAGGCGTCGAACAGGATCGGGGCTGCGGCGGTGCGGCCGACCAGGCCGGGCACCGCGGCGCCGTCGGGCCGGCCGACCCAGACCCCGATGGTGAGGCGGCCGTCGAAGCCGACCGACCAGGCGTCGCGATAGCCGTAGGACGTGCCGGTCTTGAAGGCGATGCGATTCGCCGCGGCGTTGTCCGGCGGCGGGGTGCCGAGCAGCACGTTGCCGACCTGCCAGGCCGCGACCGGATCCATCAGCCGCAGCGGCTCCGGCGGCTTCGGCTCGTCCAGCGCGAGCTCGCGCAGCGGCACCGTGGCGCCGAGCCGCGCGATCCCGGAATACAGCTGCACCAGATCCTGCAGCCTGATGCCGACGCCGCCGAGCCCCATCGCCAGCCCCGGCGCCTCGTCCTTCGGCAGCACCAGGCCGGCGCCGGCCTGTTTCAGCCGCGCCGCGAGGCGACTCGATCCGACGCGGTCCAACAGCGCGATCGCCGGCACGTTGAGCGACAGCTGCAGCGCCTTCCGGACCGGCACCGTGCCCTGGAAGGTCATGTCGAAATTCTCCGGCGCGTAGGCGCCGAAGCGGATCGGCCGGTCGTCGATCAGGCTTTCCGGATGCACGAAGCCGTCTTCGAAGGCGAGCCCATAAATAAAAGGCTTCAGCGTCGAGCCCGGCGAGCGGATCGCGCGCGACATGTCGACCTGACCGGCGCGGCGGTTGTCGAAATAATCCGGCGAGCCGACCCGCGCCAGCACCTCGCCGCTGGCGTTGTCGACCACAACCAGCGCAATCGAAATGTCGGGGCCGAGCGCCGCGGCGCGGTCGCGCGCCAGCGCTTCCAGCGCGCGCTGGATCGGCGCATCCAGCGTCAGCCGGATCGTCGCCGCGCGCTTCCCGGTCGCCATCGCCTGATCGGCGGAATGCGGCGCCAGCATCGGCATCGGCCCGCGCTGCCGCGCCAACGCCACCGCCTTGGCCTGCGCCGCGTCGTCGGCGCTGAGCACGCCGTCCTCGACCATGCGGTCGAGCACGCGGTCGCGCGCCGCCCGCGCCGCAGCCGGATGGCGGTCGAGCCGCCGCGTCTCCGGCGATTGCGGCAGCGCCACCAGCAACGCGGATTCGGCGAGCGACAGCCGCTTCGGCTCCTTGCCGAGATAACCTATCGAGGCCGCGCGAACCCCTTCGAGATTGCCGCCGAACGGCGCCAGCGCCAGATAGAGATCGAGGATCTGATCCTTGCTGAACCGCCGCTCAAGTTGGATCGCGCGGACCATCTGCCGCAGCTTGGCGTGGACCGAGCGCTCGCGGCGCGGCTCCAGCAGCCGCGCCAGCTGCATGGTGATGGTGGAGCCGCCGGAGACGATGCGGCCATGCGTGATCAGCTGCAGCGCGGCGCGCCCGAGCGCCAGCGGATCGACACCAGGATGGCTGTAAAACCGCTTGTCCTCATAGGCCAGCAGCAGATCGAGATAGCGCCGGTCGACGTCGGTCGCGGCATGCACCGGCAGCCGCCAGCGGCCATCGGCCATCGCATAAGCGCGTAGCAGCTTGCCGTTGCGATCGACCACCGAGGTCGAGACCTGCTGGGCTTGATCCAGCGGCAATGGTCCGAGCGCCCAGACCCACGCGGACATCGCGCCGACGGCGATGACGCCGAGCGCAGCGATGATCATCGCCGCGACTCTGACCTTGCGCCACCTGCTCGGGGTCTCGCTCATGATCGGTTCAACATCATCCGGCGTCGAAGTTGATAGCAGCGGTGCGACATCGTCCCCTCGCCCCGCTTGCGGGGAGAGGGTGGCGTGACAAGCGAAGCTTGTCGCGCCGGGTGAGGGGGCGCCGCGTTGTGCCGAGGCGCCCCCTCACCCGACCCGGCTTCGCTGGCGCTCCGCCGGGTCGACCTCTCCCCGCACGCGGGGAGAGGTGAGTCAGCGCTTGCATCGGAAGCCTGAGTGCAACGACGTCATCCGTATCTTCCTAACTACTCACACCCCGCCCCTCACTTCGCCGGCCGCACCTCCACGCTGCCCGTAGAGCTGCGGCCATTACGCGACGGGTTGTACATGTCCTCGACATAAGCCTGCGGCAGCACGTATTTGCCCGGCGACACCGCGCGCACCACATAGGCCACCGTGAACACCGCCTTGTCGTCGCTCTTCCTGTCGATCGCGGCGTTGAAGCGGTCGTCGCGGAACTCGCTATGCACCGGCTCGACGCCGTCCTCGATCCAGTCCAGCGTGCCGCTGTCGCCCGACGACACCAGATGCGGATTGTCGATCTCGAAGCCGGCCGGCAGATAGTCCGCCACCATGATGTGACCGTATTCCGGCTTGGCTTCGGTGATCTTCAGCACCACCGCAAAGCGGTCGTTCTGCTTGGCCTTGGCGATCTGCGCCGGGGTGCCGTCGAGCGCAAAGTAGTTGCGCTCGATCTTGAAGCCGTTGGCCGCCGCGGGCTCCGGCGTAATCGGCGCGCCGGCGACCGAGACCACCGCCTGCACCGGCGCGTCGCCGGTGTTGCTGATCTTGATCGGCCGGCCCGCCATCTCGCTGGCCTTATAGCTGCGATACAGCGCGGTCTTCACCGGACTGCCGTCGACGTCGAGCGCCATGGTTTCCTTGGCGAGCGCGCGCGCGGCCAGCACCAGCCAGGCGTTCTCCTGCGTCGACGTATAAGGCGTCAGCCCCCTCGCCGCCTCGACCCGCTGCACGGCTTGCGTCAGCGTCGCGCGCGGCGCGTTGCCTTCGCTGGCGAGCGACACCAGGGCCGCTGCGTCGCGCAGCGCCGAGCCGTAATCGACCCGGCCGAACGCGATCACCGGCTTCGGCGCCAGACTCTGTACCGCCGCGGCATAGACCCGCTCGGCGCGCGGCCGGTCGCCGACCAGCGCCAGGGCGGCTGCGAGCTGCGACTTGGCGATCGGGGTCGCCAGATTGTCGAGCTTGGTATCGGCGAGATAGCGCAGGTCACCGATGGGTGCTGCGCCGTTGCGCGCCAACACGTAGAGCCCGTAGGCCAGATCGCGGCCGCCGTCCTTCTCCGGTTCGGCGGCGTTGACCACCGCATTGCGCACCCGGTCCAGCGCCGACTTGAACACCACGTCCGGCACCGCAAATCCCTTTTCGCGGGCGCGGGTCAGGAAGTCGGTGACGTAAGCGTCGAGCCAGGCGTCGTCGCCGCCGGCCGACCACAGCCCGAACGAGCCGTTGGAGCCCTGCCGCGCCAGCAATCGATCGATGGCGTCCTTGATGCGCTGGTCGGCCGCTCCGTCGATTGCCAAATACGCGCCGGCCGCGAGATCGTTGACGTACAGCAGCGCCAGCGCCCGGCTGGTGATCTGCTCGGTGCAGCCGAACGGATAGCGATCGAGCGCCTTCAGGACGGTGGCGGCGTCGAGCGCGGTGGAGAGCCCGACCGACAGCGAAACGCTGCCGGTGCCCGACACCAGGTCGTTGAACATGTCCGAGGTCAGCGTCAGGCTTTCGCCCTGGGCCAGCGTGCGGACCGAGCGTCGTGCCAAAATCTGCGTCGCGGGCTTCACCTCGAGCGCGTAGTGCCGCGCCAAGGTCAGACCGTTCGGCCCTTTGATCGAGACGTCGAACGCCGCGGTGCCGGCGCCGCCGGCGTCGAGCGACAGCGCCGTCGAGCCGCGCTGCTTGGCCGCGAGCTTCAACGTCGTGGTGGGATTGCCGCTGACTTTCACCGGCCCAGAGGCGGCGACGCTGATGGCGTAGTCGCCGGGCGCACCTTCCACGTTATCGAGGTCGAAGCTCAGCGTGCCGCGGTCGCCGTTCAACAGGAAGCGCGGCAGCGTCGCGGTCAGCACCACCGGATCGCGCACCGTGACGTCAACGCT
Organism: Rhodopseudomonas rhenobacensis; assembly: GCF_014203125.1. GTDB lineage: Bacteria > Pseudomonadota > Alphaproteobacteria > Rhizobiales > Xanthobacteraceae > Rhodopseudomonas_A > Rhodopseudomonas_A rhenobacensis. The sequence goes on along the minus strand of NZ_JACHIH010000015.1, from coordinate 90,190 downwards.
GGCGCGGCCGACCTTGGTGGCGGTCCAGGCCACGGCCATCACGCGCGCGGTGCCGGCGAATTCCGGGATCTCGAAATCGATCTTCGCGCTGCCATCGGCCGCCACGGTGACGATGCCGGAATACAGCGCCAACGGCTTCTGCGTCGGCGGGCTGCCCTGCAGCTCGGCGCCGGCCGAATCGCCACCGGAACGGATCTGGCCCCGCGAACCCTGCATGCCGTCGATCAATTGCCCATAGAGGTCGCGGATTTCCGCGCTGAGGCGGCGCTGGCCGAGATAGTAATCGTCCGGCGCCGGCGGCTTGTAGTTGGTGAGGTTGAGAATGCCGACGTCGACCGCGGCGACCACGATCTTGGCGTCCTCGCCCGGGTTGAGCCCGCCAAGTTTCACCGGCAGCGTCAGCGTGGTCGACGGCCGGATCAGCGGCGGCGGCGACAGCGCGACCGAGAGCGTCCGCGCGGTCTTGTCGATGCCGAACCATTTCAGCCCGATGGCGCGGCCGGGCATCCGTTGCGCGGCGGCATCGAGCGGCCGGCGCAGCGTCGTCACCACATAGGCGCCGGTGCCCCAATCCTTGCCGACCGCAAGCTTAACCTGCGACTGGCCTTCCTTGACGTCGACGCTCTGCGTGGTCAACAGCCGGTCGCCCAGCACGTTGACGGTGAGCTTGCCGGCGCTGCGGGCATTGACCGTCACCACCAGCGTGTCGCCGGCGGCGTAGTCGGGCTTGTCGATCGAGGTTTCCAAGAGGTCGGGCGTGTCGGCCGAGCCGTCCGAATACCAGCCGACGTCGAACTGCACTTGGGTGAGCGGGCCGTCGACGTCGGCGGATTTGACGTCGAGCCGGTAGCGGCCGGGCTGCGGCTGGAACGTCAGCCGCGCCGGCTTGTCGGCGGCAAGGCTGAGATCGCCGTCGGCGACCCGCCGGGTGGATTTCACCGGCTCGTAATCCCAGGAGGAATTTTGCCGGTACCATTGATAGCGGGATTCGATCTTGAGGAGTTCATAGCGCAGCCCGCTGCGCGGCAGCGCCTTGCCCTCCGGCGAGACGAACACCACGTCGAAATTGGCGTTGTCGCCCTCGGTGACGGTTTTGTCGGCAAACAGCGGCTTGACCCCGATCGCCGCCGCACTCGGCGCCACCGGCAGCACCAGCTTGCGCTCCACCGCGCGGCCGCCGGCTTCCGCCATGCGGATGAAGATCTGCGCCTCCTGCGGCCGGGTCGACGCCGCGGGCTTGGGCAGCACCAACGGGAAAGCCGCCACGCCATTGGCGTCGGCCTCCGGCAGGTTCTCGAGCGGGGTGCGCTCGTGGCTTGCGGTCTCCTCGTCGGCGATGCCGAAGCGATAGCCGGCAAAACCCGGGCGCTCAGTGGCCGGCGCCACCAGCAGGTCGCCCTCGAGCTGCAGCCCGGAGGCCGGCGCGCCGTAGAGGAAATGGCCGTCGACCTTCAGTTCCAGCGGAACATCAGCTTTGATCAACTTGTCCTTGCTGGAAATATCGAATTCGATGCGATCCGGGACGTAATCCTCGACCATGAAGGTGGTTTCGCCGACGCTCGCCCCCTTCGGATCGGCGAAGGCGCGGACCCGCCAGGTGCCGGTCGGCACCGCGGAATTCAGCGGCAGCGTCAGGCTGCGACCGCCGGCGCCCTGGTCCGGCAGCACGGCGCGGCGGAATTCGACGCCGTCCGGCCGCTCCACCACCAGCGTCAGCGGGGCGCCTGCAAGCGCGTTGCCCTGGCCGTCGCGCAACAGGGCTGTGAGATAGACCGTCTCGCCGGAGCGATAGACGCCGCGCTCGGCATAGACGAAGGCGTCGGCGCCGGCCGGCACCGCGCGCCCCGACACGCCGCGGTCGGAGAGGTCGAAGGCGTTGGATTTCAGGCTGAGAAAAGCGTAGTCGGCAACCGCCCCCGAGATCGTCAGCAGTGCCGGCGACAGCCCGCCCTCGCCGCGCGACAGCCCCGCTTCGAACAGCACGTGGCCGGCGTCGTCGGTCTTGCGGGTGGCGAGGATCTCGTTGTTGCGGGCGAGCAGCCGCACCTCGGCGTTGACGACCGGCTCGGTCGAGGCCAGCGAATTGACGGAGACGTGGATGCCGTCATTGCCGGAAAACGCGGTCAGCCCGAGATCCGAGACGATGAACCATTGCGTCGCCAGCGAGCCGCCGTCCTCGTCGCCGTCGGCGCTGGGGCCCTTGGCGGCCGCGGCCATCACATAAACGCCGGGCTGCAATTCGCCCAACACCTCGCCGACCGGAAACGCGGTGGTGACGTCGGCGTTCAGCGTGCTCTCGGTGTCGAGTTCGCCGCTCCACACCTTCAGGCCGCGCTCGCCGCCGAGCTCGGTCAGCTCATAGCCGCTCAGCGCACGCTGAAAATCGCTGCCGATCACGGTGTTGATCAAATTGCGGTCGCCGATCCGGAACACCTGCACCGACACCGTCTTGGTATTGACGCTGACCAGCGGGATGCCGCGCTGGCCGCTGCGCGGCAGCACATAGGCGCGGCCGGTGAAGCGCACCAGCGGCTTGCGGTCGCGGACGTAGATGTTGAATTCGGCGGATTTCGGCAGCGTCTCCTTCACCGCCGACGGCAGCCCGGCGCGCAGGTTGACGGTGTAGCGCTCGCCGTGCTTGAGCCCCTCGACGCAGAGCTGCTTGTCCTCGCTGGTCAGCGCCGGCTTGTCGGTGCCGGCCTGGGCGAGGAATGGCGCGAAGTCGGTGCGCTTGGCGAGATCCTCGGAGAATTGGAAGCAGGCCCGCGGCGACGCCGAATCGGAATCCACGGTGTAATCGAGCAGCCGGAAGCCGTGATCGTCGCGCAGCTTCTCGTATTGGCCGCGCACCTCGGCGACCTCGCGCAAATCGAGCGACAGCCGCAGCGTATCCAGCGCCGGGCGCCACAGCTTCCTCTCGGCGAAAGCGCGGCCGAGCACCGCCAGCGCCTCGGCCTCCTCGCCGGCATTGCCGGCGCGCTGATAGGCGAGATAGGCCGCGGTGGAGGCGCGCTCCAGCAGGAAGGTCTGTTCGCTCGAGGTCGGCGACCACACCCGGAACACGGTCTTCGCCAGCCGCAGCCAGTTGCCGCTGTCCGCGGGCGACACGGTGGCGATCTGCCCCATGATCTGCAGCGCGCCGCGGGTGTCGTTACGCTTCAAGGCGGCGTCGGCGTCAGTGCGCAGCGTCGCCAGCGGCTTGTTGACCACCCCGGCCTCGGACTTGATCTGGGCCTCGAGCTTGATCGCGGAATCCGAAAGGTCGTCGCGTTTGAACGCCTTGTCGGCCGCCGCGGCGGACAACAGCCCGAGCGCCAGCGTGGCGCAAAGCGTGACGGCGCGAAGCAAACCAATCATCGAGGCACTCCCCTGCGCGGACCAACCCCGCGTCTCGAATCCAATCGCGCGACGGCGACGCGGTGATGACCGCGCCGCCCGGGCTGCGGCGCCGACCCTTGCTCCGGCCCGGCGCGGCGGCCCCGCCCGCATCATTGCGTGCAGCCGCGCCGAACACAACGGCGCAGCCGCTTTGCTTTGACGCAAGGTCGCGCTAAATGGTTCGCAGGCATTTGGTCGGGGGCTGGATTTTTCCGCCGCCCGGGTGCCGGATGGTTGCCGGCCACCGGCGCTCACGGCGCCGGCGGCCACCCGACGGTCCCATAGCTCAACTGGATAGAGTAACGGATTTCTACTCCGTGGGTTGCAGGTTCGAATCCTGCTGGGATCGCCAATTGCCAGACCACGGCGCAGAGCGGCGGACGGCTACCTCGCCGCAGAATTCGAATCGGGCGAAGCCATGAGCGCTGATGGGGATGAACCGGTCCACCTCGTCGAGGACGCCGAAACTGGCGACCGATTTCTGGTCTACGGAACCGAAAAGGGCCTGCGGCTCGACATCCGATATCAGGGCGAAACGCTCTGGATGACACAAGCCCAGATCGCAGAGCTTTTCGGCGTTGACCGCTCCGTCATCACAAAACACATCGCCAATGTGTACGCCGAGGGTGAACTGGAGGCCGAGCCAACAAGTGCAAGAATTGCACAAGTTCGACAGGAAGGCTCCCGCAGGGTCGAGCGGCAGATCGAGCACTACAACATCGACGCGGTAATCTCGGTGGGATACCGGGTGTCCTCCGCCCAAGCCACGGTATTTCGTCGGTGGGCTACGGGAATCTTGGTCCAGTTCGCCAAGCAGGGGTTCGTGGTGGATGCGCCGCGCCTCAAACAACCGGAGAACTTCGACAGGGTCGCCGAACTACGCGAGATTATTCGCGATATCCGGTCGGATGAAGCGAATGTGCATCGTGAGTTGCGCAGAATTTGCTCGATGTGCCAGGACTATGATGGCACGTCGGAGGCAGCGCGCGAGTTCTATCAACGGACACAGGCCAAACTGGTCTATGCCGTAACGTCGCATACCCCTGGCGAGATCGTCGCCACGAGAGCAAATTGTCAGTCGGACAATATGGGACTCCGCACTTGGCAGAACGATAACATCAGGAAGACCGACGTCACCGTTGCCAAGAACTACCTTGTGGAGACGGAAATCAAAGAGCTCAACCGTCTCACGACAATTCTTCTCGACATATTTGAAGACCAGTTGGATATCGGCAGACTTGTGGTGATGCAGGATGCCAACAATCTGCTCGACCAACAGCTGCAACAACTGGGGAGAACAGTCTTGCGAACCGGCGGCTCGATCAAAGCTGGCGACGCAAAACGTGTTGCCGAATCTGAATACGAGAAATTTGATCAACGGCGCAAGCTTGAGCGCCACCAAGAGGCCGACGCAAGCATCGCCGCTTTAGCAAGAGAGGCAAAGAAGCTGCCGAAGTCGCCGCCGCGAAAGCCGAAGAGATAATCGCGGAAGGATTCCGGTAGAACCGCTGGCCACGAACTCCGTCAGTCGGAGCGCAACGCACCCAGCCTGCCCCTTGCATTCCCGTTAAAGTTGCGGAATCATTTGGCCCATAAGTCTTAGGGGGGGGGTAGCGTCATGAGTATCGAAGCCCGGCCGGACGACAGCATCGTCCGCTTCTACGAGAGCGTGCGCAGGCAGGTGGAGCTCGACAAGGTCGCCAAATTTCCGCTGGCCTCGGGCCGCCGCGTCCGCGACTATGCGGCGTCGTTGCGCGCCGAAATCGATCGGCGGCGGCTGCGCGCCGCCCCGATCGAATGGCCGGCCAAGGATTGACGGTTCACGCTATCGCGGCGATCTTGGCGCTCACCCCCGACCGCCAGGCGGCGGTCGACCTCTTGCGCGCGGTTGCCGGTCGAGCGCGGGCGTCGGTCAGATCAGGGTTTGGCCAGCGCGGCCGTAATGCGGCCCTGCAGCACGACGCCGAACCAGATCACCAGGGTCGACAGCGCGGCCGCGGCGATCACCAGAACGTCTGTTTCAGCCATGACGATAATCCCGGTTTGGGGGATGATGGATCTGGCCGCGACGATGCGCCCGGTCGGAGGGGCGGTCGTTGACCTGTATCAACCGTCAGAGCCGGCCGAGACCACCGCCGCCTCAGGCAAACACGAACAGCACGATCGCAAACGACAACGCGACCAGTTGCAGCAAAGCTGGAATCATGGCGTCCGCTCCCGTTGGTTGAGCCCTTCGCTACGGTGCGGAGAAATGATTAACTGATTCTTACCACCGGATGGAACCGGCGGCCGCTGACCCGGGGATTCAACGGGCTGGGAGGGCGCGAATCGCCGCGTGCCGCCCTACTCCGCCGCCTGCTTCACCGCGTCGCGCTCCTCCGGGGGGCCCACCACCTCGCGCTTGCCGCGGCCCCAATGCGCCAGCGCCTCGGACAGCCGGTCGAGATAGAGATAGACCACAGGCGTGGTGAACAGCGTCAGCACCTGGCTGACCAACAGCCCGCCGACCATGGCGTAGCCGAGCGGCTGGCGGATCTCCGAGCCGGTGCCGGTGCCGAGCATCAAGGGCACGCCGCCGAGCATCGCCGCCATCGTGGTCATCATGATCGGGCGGAACCGCAATAGCGCCGCCTTGCGGATCGCCTGCTCGGCCGGCAGTCCCTCGTCGCGCTCCGCGGTGATGGCGAAGTCGACCAGCATGATGCCGTTCTTCTTGACGATGCCGATCAGCAAGATGACGCCGATCAGCGCGATCAGGCTGAAGTCGTAGCCGAACAGCATCAAGGTGGCGAGCGCGCCGACGCCGGCCGACGGCAGCGTCGACAGGATCGTCAAGGGATGGATGTAGCTCTCGTAGAGAATGCCGAGGATCAGATACACCACCACCAAGGCTGCGATGATCAACAGCGGCACGGTGGACAGCGACTGCTGGAACGCCTGCGCGGTACCCTGGAAGCTGCCGTTCAGCGTCGACGGCGCGCCGATTTCGGCCATCGCCTGCTGCACCGCCTCGGTGGCCTGCCCGAGCGCCACGCCCTGCGCCAGGTTGAAGCTGATCGTGGTCGCCGGAAACTGGCCCTGATGGCTGATCGACAAGGGGCGCACCGGCACCGTCGACCATTTCGCGAACGCCGACAGCGGCACCTGGTCGCCGGTCGAAGGCGATTTCAGATAGATCTTGTCCAGCGTGTCGACGGCGCCCTGCAACTCCGGCAGGATTTCCAGGATGACGTGGTAGCTGTTGAGCTGGGTGAAATACTGCGCCACCTGGCGCTGGCCGAACGCGTCATACAGCGTGTCGTCGATCAGCTGCGGCTGAATCCCGAACCGCGCCGCGGCGTCGCGGTTGATGGTCAGCGTCAGCGTGGTGCCTTCGGTCTGCTGGTCGGTGGCGACGTCGCGCAATTGCGGAAGCGTCTTCATCTTGGTGAGAATCTTCGGCGCCCATTCGTTGAGCTCGCCGAGATTGGCGTCCTGCAAGGTGTATTCGAACTGGGTGCGGGTGGCGCGACCGCCTAAACGAACGTCCTGCGCCGCCTGCATGAACAGCCGCGCGCCCTGCACCTTTTCGAGCTGCGGGCGCAGCCGCGCGATGATCTGCTGCGCGCTGGCGCTGCGCTCGCTGCGCGGCTTCAGCGTGATGTACATCCGACCGGTATTGAGCGCGCTGCCGGCACCGCCGACCTGCATCGCCACGCTGCCGACGTCGGGATCGGCCAGCACGATCTGGCCGAGTTCTTCCTGATGCCGCTTCATGTCGGCGAAGGAGATGTCCTGCGCGGCCTCCGAGGCGGCGGTGATCAGCCCGGTGTCCTGCTGCGGGAAGAAACCCTTCGGGATCACCACGAACAGATAGACCGACAGCCCCAGCGTGACGAAGAACACGATCAGCGTGGTCAGCCGCCAGCGCAGCACCAGGTCGAGCCCGCGCGCGTAGCCGCGCAGCATCGCGTCGAAGCCGCGCTCGCTGAGCTGATAGAGCCGGCCATGCTTGGTCTCGCCATGCGCGCGCAGGAACCGCGACGCCATCATCGGGGTCAACGTCAGCGACACCAGCAGCGAGACGACAATGGCCATTGTCAACGTGATGGCGAATTCGCGGAACAGCCGGCCGATGATGCCGCCCATCAGCAGCAGCGGAATCAGCACCGCGATCAGCGAGATGCTGATGGAGACGATGGTGAAGCCGATCTCATTGGCGCCCTTGATCGCGGCGTCCCAGGGCTTTTCGCCCGCCTCGATATAGCGGGTGATGTTCTCCAGCATGACGATGGCGTCGTCGACCACGAAGCCGACCGAGATGGTCAGCGCCATCAGCGAGAGGTTGTCGAGCGTATAGCCGAACACCCACATCAGCGCGCAGGCGCCGAGCAGCGCCAGCGGCACGGTGACGCTGGGGATGATGGTGGCCCAGACGCTGCGCAGAAACAGGAAGATCACCATCACCACCAGCGCGATGGTCAGCAGCAGCGTGAACTGCACGTCCTCGACCGCGGCGCGGATGGTCTGGGTGCGGTCGCTGATCACCGCGACCTTGACGGTCGGCGGGATCGCCGCCACCAGCCGCGGCAGCGCCGCCTTGATCTTGTCGACGGTCTCGATGACGTTGGCGCCGGGCTGCTTGAAGATCACCAGGAACACGCCGCGCTGGCCGTTGGCCCAGGCGGCCTGCTTGGCGTCCTCCGGCCCGGTCACCGCCTGGCCGATGTCGCGAATCCGCAACGGCCCGCCGTTGCGATAGGCGACGACGACGTCGTTCCAGTCCTTGGTCTCGGGCAATTGGTCGTTGGCGTAGATGGTGTAGCTGCGCGTCGCTCCGTCGATGTTGCCCTTCGGGCTGTCCACCGTGGTGATCGCGAGCTGGGTGCGGACGTCCTCCAGCGACAGGCCTTTGGCGACGAGTTTGGCGGGGTCGATCTGGATCCGGATCGCCGGCTTCTGCTGGCCGCCGATCAGCACCTGGGCGACGCCGGTGATCTGGCTGATCTGCTGCGCCAGTTGCGCATCGACCGCGTCGCTGACCGAGGTCAGCGGCAGCGTGTCGGAGGTCGCCGACAGCAGCATGATCGGGGAATCCGCCGGATTGACCTTGCGATAGGTCGGCGGGCTCGGCAGGTTTTTCGGCAATTGCCCGCCGGCGGCGTTGATCGCGGCCTGCACGTCGTTGGCGGCGCCGTCGATCGCGCGGTTGAGATCGAACTGGATGGTGATCGCGGATGAGCCGAGCGAACTGGTCGAGGTCATCTGCGCGACGCCGGGGATCTGCGCCAGTTGCCGCTCCAGCGGCTGCGCCACCGAGGTCGCCATGGTCTCCGGGCTGCCGCCGGGCAGGCTCGCCGAGACCTGGATGGTCGGAAAATCCACCTGCGGCAGCGGCGCCACCGGCAACAGCGGATAGGCCACCAGGCCGACGAACAGGATCCCCGCCATCAGCAGCGAGGTGGCGATCGGATAGCGGATGAACGGAGTCGAGATGCCGCCGGCCATGCTACTTGGCCCCGGCGGCGTTCGGCGCGGCCGCCGGCGGCGGCGCCGCATTGGCCACCGCGGTGGCAACGCGCGAGCCGGCCTGCACCTTGTATTGCCCGGCGACGATCACCCGATCGCCCGGCGACAGCCCCTGCTCGACCACCGCGCGTCCGTCGCCTTGCGCGCCGATCGTCAATTTGCGCAGCTCTGCCTTGTTGTCCGCATCGACCGCGAAGGCGTAGAGCCCGTCGACGCCGCGCTTCACCGCGTCTTCCGGAACCACCACGACGTCCTGCAGCGTATTGACCAACAGCCGCGTCGACACCGACAGGCCGGGCCACAGCGCGTGGTCCTTGTTGTCGAAGGTGGCTTTCAGCCGCACCGTGCCGCTGGTGGAATCGACCGTGTTGTTGACCACCGCCAGCGTGCCCTCCGAGAGCTGCTTCTTGCCGTCGGTGCTCATTGCCAGCACCTTCAACGGGCCCGAAGCCAGCGCCTTGTTGATGTCCGTGAGCTGCTCCTCCGGCGCGGTGAAGATCACCGCGATCGGCTCGATCTGCGCGATGGTGACGATGCCGGTCTGGGTCGCGGCGTTGACGATGTTGCCCTGGTCGACCTGGCGAAAGCCGGTGACGCCGGAGATCGGCGCGGTGACGTGGGTGTAATCGAGCTGGGTCTGGGCGTTGGAGATCGCCGCATCATCGGCAGCGAGCTGCGCGGTCAATTGCTGCACGGTGGAGCGCTGGGTGTCGGTCTGCTGACGGGTGGCGAATTCGCCGAGCTTGGTGAAGCGCTGCAGATCGAGATTGGCATTGGCGAGGCCGGCCTCGTCCTGGGCCTTCTTGGCCTTGGCCTGATCGAGCGCGGCCTGGAACGGGCGCGGATCGATCTGCGCCAACAGATCGCCCTTTTGCACCAACTGGCCTTCCTTGAAGGCGATGCGGTCGATCTGGCCGTCGATCCTGGTCCGCACCACCACGGTGTTGAAGCCCTGCGCGGTTCCCAGCCCGCCGAGATAGACCGGAAAATCGCTGCGCTCGACCGCCGCGATCCGCACCGGCACCGCGGCTTCGCCGGGCGCCTTGGCCTGCTCGTGCTTGGCCGCCGGCCGCAGCACGGCGTAGCCCCCGACCAGCACGACGATGGCGAGGAGCGCGAGCGTCCATCGCAGGGTTCGGGATTTCAGCATTGCCGGCCACGCTGTTTCTGCCACGCCAAAACAAATCAATTCCGGCTATGCCGGATTGATCCGTCAGCTTCGCAGTTAAGGACCGAGGCCGGCGCTGTAAACACACTAACGCTTGAAGCGTTACCACATTGCGAATTATTCACATTGCCGATGATTCATGTTGCTGCGGGGCTGCGCGGCGACGGCGCCGTTACGGCGCCCGATGCGCCAACCATCGCCGGCGTCTGCGTTCAGACGTTGGCGGGCGCCGGTTTCGCATCGAGCCCCTCCGGCGTGCCGAGCAGCCGGTCGTATTCGGCCTTGCTGACCGCGTAGCACTCGCACGAGGTGCGTTCGATGCCGGCACGATCCAGGATGGTGACGTGACCGCGGACGTAACTAATCAGCTGAAGCTGCTTCAGTCGCTTCGCCGCCTCGGTGACGCTGGAGCGCCGCGCACCCAGCATCATCGCCAGGAATTCCTGGGTCAGCAGGAAATGGTCCTCGTGCATCCGGTCGTGGGTCATCAGCAGCCAGCGGCAGCAGCGCTGCTCGATCGAATGGAAATGATTGCACACCGCCGACTGCGCCACCTGGTTGAAGAAGGCGTGGACGTAGTGCAGCATCAAGGTGCGGGTGGCGGCGCTCTCCAGCAATGCCTGCCGCAGCACCTCGGCCTTCAGCTTCAGCGCGTGGCCCGGCACCTGGACGTAGACATTGGTGGGCGCGATGGTGTCGCCGAGGATGATCGGGGTGCCGACGATGCCTTCATTGCCGATGGTGCCGATCTCGGCCGCGGAGCCGTCCGCCATGGTGGCGACCAGCGAAGCCACGCCGTCGAGCGGAAAGTACACGTCGTGGATCGGCTCGAAGGCTTCGTAGAGCGGCATCTTGTAGTCGAGCACGACGCTGTGCAGATGCGGCCGCAATTGATTGAGATCGTGCCGGGGCAGCATCTCCAAGAGCCGGTTTCGCCGCGACTGGATCATCGAGTCCTCCTCGGACCACGCCAGCCTAGTCGGCTTCGGTGCCGGCAGCAACGCCGGCACCGCTGTCGTTTGGGCGATCAGCCCTTCACGCCGAGCAGTTCGACGTCGAACATCAGCGTGGCGTTCGGCGGGATCACGCCGCCGGCGCCGCGCGCGCCGTAGCCGAGCTGCGGCGGAATGATCAGCGTGCGCTTGCCGCCGACCTGCATGGTGGAGACGCCCTCGTCCCAGCCGGCGATCACCCGGCCTTTGCCGATCGGAAATTCGAACGGCTCGTTGCGGTCCACCGAGGAGTCGAATTTCTTGCCCTTGACGCCGTTCTCGTAGAGCCAGCCGGTGTAGTGCATGACGCAGATTTGTCCCGGCTTCGGCGTGGCGCCGGTGCCGACTTGGGTGTCTTCGATCTTGAGGCCTGAAGCTGTGGTCATGGTTTTTCCTGCGCTCTGCGCCGTGGCGGGGGAAACCGGCGCGAGCGTGGCGCCGGTGGTGAACGTTGCGACGATGGCGATCGCCATCACGACGCGGGCCGGATTGAGGGTCGGCATGGTCACTCCTCGTCGAGACTGATTCCACTTCGTGCGAGGCCGCCGGAACCCGCGCGGCCGCCGCCGACAAAAACCATCGCCGCCTCGCGGTCAACCTGGTTTTCGCCGACAATGCCCCGGCGGCGCAGCGCTGTCGACCCGCCGGCGCCACGCCGCGACAACGGTTTCTGCGCCCAGCGCGCAGAATTCGCAGATAATTGGTGCGCAACCGGCCCGCGGCCTGTAAACCGGCGTCGAGTTCAAGATGGCGCAGCTCTTCGGAGCGCGCACAGACTTTCGGCTCGCCACAACAACCGAAACCAACAAGGGCCGTCCCATGAGCGGATTCAAGGAACCAAGCTTCGCCGACCGCCAGAAGGCCGCGCAACAGGCCCGCAAGAGCATCCTGGAAAAGTTCAAGGCCCAGCCCGGCCCGGACGATCCTTTGGTGCAGCAGCGCGCCGCCGAGCGCGAGGCGCAGGCCGCGGCACGCGCCGCTGCGAAGATCGCCCGCGACGCCGAGAAGGCCGAGAAGAAGCGCCGCGACGAGGAAGCCGCCGCCGAAGCCTTGGCGTTGGCTGCGCGCGAGAAGGAAGAAGCCGCCAAGCGCGAAGAAGCGCTGGAGGCCGAACGCAAGGCGGCGCGCGACGCCCGCTACGCCGCCCGCAAGAAGCGCAAATAACCCACAGCGATCGCGGCGCGCCTTGCCGCGCCGCGAGGCCTGCGGCTGCCTGATCGGCGCCGCCGCCCCGGGCGCGATCGCAGCGTTATTTCTTCATCGTATCCTTGGCCATGCCGTGGTCCTTGGCCATGCCGTCGCTGCCGGCGTCCTTGGCCATGCCGTCCTTGGTCATGGCGCCTTTCGACATCGTGTCCTTCGACATCGCCCCGTTCGACATCGCGTCTTTCGACATGCTGTCGTGCTTCATGGCGTCGTCCTTGCCCATCTTGTCCTGAGCGAACGCAGCCGGCGCGAGCGCCAGGCTGAATGAAGCCGCGGCGGCGAAGGCGGCGGCGGCGAAACGGCGATTGATCGTCATGCTCTGTCATCCTGTGTCATGGGGACGCGCGACGAACGTCGCCGTCGCCATCAGGGACGCAGCCCGCGCCTTATTGTTACCTGCCGCACGCGAATTTTTTCCGGTGGATACGGACGTCGCGCAGATCACGCCTGACGCCGCGCGTCGCGTGCCCGATCAGGCGATGGCCGACGACCGCACCCTGCCCCGAAGCTGTGCGGCGCAGCATGCGAAGTCGGCGCCGCCCTCTATCCTCCGCGAGAATTTGCAGGCAGACTTGCCGAAACGCCGCGGCAGGCTCGATCCGGCACGCGGTCAAAACAAATTCGGGAGGTTTTGATGATCACGCGCCGCCACGTCCTTGCTTCCGCGCTCGCGGCCCCCGCGATCCTGCGCTTCGGCCCGGCGCACGCCGCCACCACCTTGAAAATCTCCCATCAGTTTCCCGGCGGCACCATCGACAAGGGCGACTTCCGCGACCGGCTGACCCGCAAATTCGCCGAGGAAATATCCAAGCGCAGCGGCGGCGAGTTGGTCGGCGAAGTCTATCCGAACTCCTCGCTGATCAAGACCACCGCGCAGTTCTCCGCGCTGCGCAAGGGCGCGCTCGATCTCAGCCTCTATCCGATGCCCTATGCGGGCGGTGAAGTGCCGGAGACCAATATCGGGCTGATGCCCGGGCTGGTCTCGACTTACGATCAGGGGCTGCGCTGGAAGACCCAGCCGATCGGCAAGGCGCTGACCGATTTCCTCGCCGACAAGGGCATCGTGCTGATCAGCTGGGTGTGGCAGGCTGGCGGCGTCGCCAGCCGCACGCGTCCGCTGGTGGCGCCGGAAGACGCCAAGGGGCTGAAGGTGCGCGGCGGCTCGCGCGAAATGGACATGGTGCTGCAGACCGCCGGCGCCGCGGTGCTGTCGGTGCCGTCGAACGAAATCTACGCCGCGATGCAGACGGGCGCCTGCGACGCCGGCATCACCTCCTCCACCAGCCTGATCTCGTTCCGGCTCGAGGAGGTCGCCAAGCATCTCACCTCCGGCGCCGGCGCGTCCTACTGGTTCATGCTGGAGCCGTTGATGATGTCGAAGGCGATCTTCGACAAGCTGCCGAAGAATCAGCAGGACATCATCATGGCGGTCGGCAGCGAACTGGAAGCGTTCGGCCGCAAGGGCGCGCAGGACGACGACATCGAAGTCGCCAAGGTCTACGAGAAGGCCGGCGCCAAGGTCGCGACGCTCGACGCCGCGACCGTCGGCAAATGGCGCGACATCGCCCGCGACACCGCGTGGAAGGACTACGCCGGCAAGACCGCCACCTGCGCCAATCTCTTGAAGCTCGCCAGCGACGTCGCCGCGTGATGCACGGTCCGTTGCCGGACGGTCATCATCATCCGCAGGCTGTGCCGCAGCGCGGCGTGATCGCGGCGTTGGCGCGCGGCCTCGCGCTTTGCAACGCCGCGATCGTGGTGCTCGCCGCGATCGCGCTGATCGCCGCCTGCGGCATTCTCAGCTTCAGCGTGCTCAGCCGCAGCCTGTGGCACAGCGCCACCTATTGGCAGGACGAGGCCGCGGTGTTCCTGCTGGTCGGCGCCACCTTCCTCACCGCGGCCTATGTGCAGCAGCAGCGCGGCCATATCGGCATCGAGGCCTTCGTCGGCCTGCTGCCGCCATGCGTCAACCGGGTCCGGCTTTGGCTGGTCGATGTCGCGAGCCTCGCCTTCTGCGGCTTCTTTGCCTGGAAATCCTGGACGCTGACCCATGAGGCCTATGTCGACGGCCAGGTCTCGAATTCGATGTGGTCGCCGCCGCTCGCCATCCCCTACGCGCTGATGGCCGCCGGCATGACGCTGCTGTGCCTGCAATTGCTGGTTCAAGTGCTGGCGCCGGCGGTGCGGAAGCAGCATCGATGAGCGTGCTCGGGATCGGCATCAGCTACGGCGTGGCGACGCTGCTGGCGATGTTCTCCGGCATGCCGATCGCATTCGCGCTCGGCGCCGTCGCGGTCGCGTTCATGGCGATCTACATGCCGGCGGCCTCGCTCGATACGGTGACGCAGAACGTCTACGAGGAGATGGCCTCGATCACGCTGCTGTCGATCCCTCTCTTCATTTTGAAGGGTGCCGCGATCGGCAAATCCCGCGCCGGGCAGGATCTCTATTCGGCGCTGCACGCCTGGCTCAATCGGGTGCCGGGCGGGCTCGGCGTCGCCAATGTGTTCGCCTGCGCGCTGTTCGCCGCGATGGCCGGCTCCTCGCCCGCGACCTGTTCGGCGATCGGCTCGGCCGGGATTCCGGAGATGCGCAAGCGCGGCTATTCCGGCGGTTTCGCCGCCGGCATCATCGCCGCCGGCGGCACGCTCGGCATTCTCTTGCCGCCTTCGATCACCATGATCCTGTTCGCGGTGGCGGCGGAGAAGTCGCTCGGCCGGCTGTTCCTCGCCGGCATCGGCCCGGGCCTGTTACTTGTGCTGCTGTTCGGCAGCTACGCGGTGTTCCGCTTCCGCAAGGAATACGCGGCGGCGAGCCGGCTTTACGAACAGACCGGCGTCGACGCGCCGATTCTCGCGCGCGACAAATTCACCATGGCGCAGCGTTTCAACGCGCTGCCGCGGGTGGCGCCGTTCGTGATCCTTTTGACCGGGGTGATGATCGCGCTGTATGGCGGCTACGCCACGCCGTCGGAAACCGCGGGGCTCGGCGGCTTGCTGGCGCTCGCACTGATCGCGCTGATCTACGGGGTGTGGCGGCCGACCGACCTCGCGCCGATCCTGCAGGCGACGATCCGCGAATCCACCATGCTGATGATGATCATCGGGATGTCGCTGCTGTATTCCTACGTGATGAGCTATCTGCACATCTCGCAATCGGTCGCCGAATCCATCGTGGCGATGCAGCTGCCGCGCTGGGAGCTGCTGGCCGCGATCCTGGTCATGGTGGTGGTGCTGGGCTTCTTCCTGCCGCCGGTGTCGATCATCCTGATGACCGCGCCGATCATCCTGCCGCCGCTGCGCGCCGCCGGCTTCGACATTACCTGGTTCGGCATCGTGATGACCATCGTGATGGAGATGGGGCTGATCCACCCGCCGGTCGGGCTCAACATCTTCGTGATCCGCAACGTCGCCCCCGACATCCCACTCAGCGAGGTGATCTGGGGCACGCTGCCGTTCGTGCTCTTGATGATGTTCGCCGTGGTGCTGTTGTGCTTCGTGCCGCAGATCGCCACCGGCTTCCCCGATCTGGTGATGGGACCGGAAAGCGTGCGGTGATAACCGCTCTTCGGCCGCGCCATACATTCCACCGTCATCCTGAGGAGCCCGGCGAAGCGCAGCGGAAGCCGGGCGTCTCGAAGGATGGGCAGCACGGATCTGGCGGGCCGCGCGTCTCGCAGCCGCATCCTTCGAGGCTCGCCCGACAGCGCAAAGAGCGCTGTCGGACGAGCACCTCAGGATGACGGCGCCGCTCAGCGAGGCTCACCTTCGCGTAACTAACAACACGCCGCCGCAACGAAAAAGCCTGCCCTCGGGTTTCCCCAAGGACAGGCTTGATACTTGCAATCCCGGTGAAAGCGGCGCTTACGCCACCGCCACCTTGCTCTTTTCGGCGCGCTTGCGCTCGTTGGGATCGAGGTGGCGCTTGCGCAGCCGGATCGACTTCGGGGTGATCTCGACCAGCTCGTCGTCCTCGATATAGGCCAAGGCCTTTTCCAGCGTCATGCGGATCGGCGGGGTCAGCCGCACCGCTTCATCCTTCGAGGTGGTGCGGATGTTGGTGAGCTGCTTGCCCTTGAGGATGTTGATCTCGAGGTCGTTGTCGCGGGTGTGCTCGCCGACGATCATGCCCTTGTAGACCTTCCAGCCCGGCTCGATCATCATCGGGCCGCGATCTTCCAACTTGAACATCGCGTAGGCCACCGCCTCGCCCTGGTCGTTGGAAATCAAGACGCCGTTGCGGCGGCCCTGGATCTCGCCCTTGTACGGCAGGTAGTTGTGGAACAGCCGGTTCATCACCGCGGTGCCCTTGGTGTCGGTCATCAGTTCGCCCTGGTAACCGATCAGCCCGCGGGTCGGAGCGTAGAACACCAGCCGCAGCCGATTGCCGCCGGACGGCCGCATCTCGATCATCTCGGCCTTGCGTTCGCTCATCTTCTGCACGACGACGCCGGAGAATTCCTCGTCGACGTCGATCACGACCTCTTCGACCGGCTCCAGCACGGTGCCGTCGTCGTCCTTGCTGAGCACCACGCGCGGCCGCGACACCGACAGCTCGAAGCCTTCGCGGCGCATCTGTTCGATCAGGATCGCGAGCTGCAATTCGCCGCGGCCGGACACGATCATGGAGTCCTTGTCGTCGGCCTCGACCACCTTCAGCGCGACGTTGCCTTCGGCCTCGCGCAGCAGACGGTCGCGGATCAGGCGGCTTGTCACCTTGTCGCCTTCGGTGCCGGCGAGCGGCGAGTTGTTGACGATGAACGACATCGACACCGTCGGCGGATCGATCGGCTGCGCCTGGATCGGGATCTCGACGGTGGGATCGCAGAAGGTGTCGGCCACGGTGCCCTTCGGCAGGCCCGCGATGGCGACGATGTCGCCGGCTTCGGCTTCCTCGATCGGAGTGCGCTCGAGGCCGCGGAACGCCAGGATCTTGGTGATGCGGCCGGTTTCAACCACCTTGCCGTCGCGCGACAGCACCTTGATGGCCTGGTTCGGCTTCACCGAGCCCGAGGCGATGCGCCCGGTGATGATGCGGCCGAGATAGGGGTTGGCCTCCAGGATGGTGCCGAGCAGCCGGAACGGGCCGTCTTCCACCACCGGGGCGTGGACGTGCTTCACCACCAGTTCGAACAAGGGCTTCATGCCCTCTTCCTGGTTGCCGTCGGGCTTGTCCGACATCCAGCCGTTCTTGCCGGAGCCGTACAGGATCGGGAAATCCAGCTGGTCGTCGGTGGCGTCGAGCGCTGCGAACAGGTCGAACACTTCGTTGACGACTTCGGTGATGCGGGCGTCGGGGCGGTCGACCTTGTTGATCGCCACGATCGGCTTGAGGCCGAGCTTCAGCGCCTTGCCGACCACGAATTTGGTCTGCGGCATCGGGCCTTCGGCGGCGTCGACCAGCACGATCACGCCATCGACCATCGACAGGATGCGCTCCACCTCGCCGCCGAAATCGGCATGGCCCGGGGTGTCGACGATGTTGATGCGGACATCCTTCCACTGCACCGAGGTGCACTTGGCGAGAATGGTGATGCCGCGCTCTTTTTCCAGATCGTTGGAATCCATCGCGCGCTCGACCTGGCGCTGGTTGTCGCGATAGGTGCCGGATTGCTGCAGCAGCTTGTCCACCAGCGTGGTCTTGCCGTGGTCGACGTGGGCGATAATGGCAATGTTGCGAAGTTTCATGGTTCTTCTTTTAGGTTCAAGCGGCCTGGATGCCCGGTCAGCGCAATCGGCGGAGGCCTCGAGCGCGCAATCCGCGCCCCCGCACCCGCCTTGCCTGAAACGCGCAAGGACATCCCAGATCAGGGCAATCCCTAAAAAGCAAGCCCGGCCAAAAGGGGCCGGGCACTCGCACGCGTTGCGACGCAATATAGTCGAAAATCAGCAAAAAACAATGACGACGTCGCCTTTTCGACGCTCGAGCCGGATTTTTCGCAACCCAAAGGTTGTCGCAAATTTCGGGTAGAATCGCCGATCGGCCGTCGGCAACGGCCGGTTCCCGACTTTTCGGGCTGGCAGGGAGCGGCTGACAGGATGAGCAAGGCGACGCAGCGATCGGGCGCGGTGGCGGCGGCGGCTCGGCTCGACGAGATCCGCGGCTTTTTTGCCAGGTTGATGGCGGCGACCGCCGAATCCGACGATCCGCGGTTCGAGCGGGCTTTTGCATCGGTTAAGCGCGAGGCGTTCCTGTCGCCCGGCCCCTGGCAGATCCAGGTCACGCGCGACAAATACGTCGCAACGCCCAGCGACGACCCCGCCTATCTCTGTCAGAACGTCGTGGTGGCGCACGATCCGACGCGGCGGATCAACAATGGCGAGCCGTTCCTGCACGCGCGCTGGATCGGCGCGGTGGCGCCGCAGCCCGGCGAGACGGTGTGCCAGATCGGCGCCGGCACCGGCTATTACACCGCGATGCTGGCGGCGCTGGTCGCGCCCGGCGGTACGGTGACCGCGTTCGAGATCGACGACGTGCTCGCCGACACCGCGCGGCGCAATCTCGCGCCGTTCAAGAACGCCGCCGTGGTCAGCGGCGACGCCACCCGGCTGCCGTTGCCGCGCTCCGATGTGATCTACGTCAATGCCGGGGTGGTGGCGCCGCCGGCGGCCTGGCTGCAAGCCTTGAACCCGCAGGGCCGGATCATCCTGCCGTGGCGCCCGGCCGACGACATCGCGCTGACTTTGCTGATCCGCCGCGTTGCGGCCGGCTTTACTGTGCAGCCGATCGGGCAGTCCTGGTTCATCCCCTGCGTCGGCGCCTCGGATCTCGCGATCTGCCGCAGGCCGCCGAGCCACAGCGAGGCTGCGGCGGCGCGATCGCTCTGGCTCGTCCGCGAGCGCGCGCCCGATGCCGACGCGGTGGCGATCTACGACGAGGTCTGGTTCTCCGCGACCGAGCTTGCCGCAGACTTTTCGTGACGATTGAATCCAGCTGACCGACGATCACGCCGTCATTCCGGGGCGCGAGGTCGAAGACCGAGCCAACCCGGAATCTTGCCGCGCGTCCAAGCATCCGCCACATGTTGCGAGATTCCGGGTTCGCTTGCAGCTTCGCTGCGCGCGCCCCGGAATGACCGACAATGTCTACGACCCGCTGCCGGCCAGCAGCTGCACATTGGCGCGCGGCGGGATTTGCGGCGCCAAGGCCAGCAGCGCCTTGCGGTCGGCGACCGCGTTGTGGAACTGCTCCAGCGCGATGTTGAACGCCGTCAGCGTGCCCTCCTCGATCGCGCCGTTCTCGAAGCAGGTCAGGGTATCGCGCAGGATGTTGTCGGCCTCCACCTGCATGGCGTCGAGTTCGTCGGTCGAATCGCTGCGCCTGGCCGTCGCGATCATGTCGAGCAGCCGCTCGCGCAGCCAGGAGTTGTTGGTGCGCTCGTCCTTGCGCAGATAGCCGGCGAACCAGGCGCCGATCGAGCCCAGCGCCGAGGCGCCCATCAGCGACCACCAGATGTAATCGCTGTAGCGGTCGAGGAAGGTCTTTTCCTCGCCGTCGACATAGGCCGCAGCCCCCGGATGCACCGGGATCGCGGCGTCCTTGTCGGTGTCCGGAGTCTCGATCTTCGCCGCCAGCGGGAATTCGTTCATCACGGTCTGGCGGATCGCGAACAATTGCCGCGTGAACGCCGAGACGGTGGGCTCCGGCAGATCCTTCCGCGCCACGATGTGGTGCGAAAAGCTGATGGTCTTGACCTCGTCCTCGGGCCGCGCCGGCGCGCCGCCGAACACCCCGGCCGGAATCTCCGAGGCCTCGTACATCGGATGGTTCTGCGCGATCGCCTCGGCGGAATCGATCGCCAGGAACGTCGGCATGCCGCCTTCCTTGGTCGAGGCGGCGATGGCGTCGGCGGTGATCTTGCTGTTGACCGGGCCGGCGGCGAGGAAGGCGTCGACCTTCTGGTCCTTGATCGCCTCGGCGACCTCGCCGGTGGAGAACTGCACGATGTCGACCTTGGCGGGGTCGACGCCGTATTGCTGCAGCACCACTTTCAACAGGTTCACATTGGCCTGGGTGCGGCCGATGATGCCGATCCGCTTGCCTGCGAGCTGCCCGATCGCGGTGATCTTGACCGCGGCCTTCTTCTTGGCCTTGGCCTCGGATTTCGGCCTGGTCGGCACCCACAACACGGCGACGTTCTTGCGCAGCACCGCGACCGCCTGGGCGTTTTTCGGCACTTCGAGGTCGCCGCGGATCACCGCCAGATCGGCCTTGCCTTCGGCCAGCGCGCTGGCGCTGCCGAGCGCGCCGTCGGTCAAGACCGGGCGCAGCCGCACCGAATTGTGGTCGCGCGTGAACGCCTGGGTCAGCGCCTGCACCACCCGGACGTCGTCGGAATTCTGCGGGCCGACCGCGATCCGCAGCGTCTCCGGCCGCATCGCGAAGTAATAGGCCCCGGCGCTGGCGCCGACCACCGCGAGGATCGCCGCCAACACCACGAAAGCCGCTTTTTGCCGTCGGGAACGCGAAACCTGTTGCACCGTGGGTCCCACCAAGTCAGGGCCATCCACGATCTGTCTGGAAAACAATCGTTCGAGGCTGGAACCCATTGTGCTCCCGATTAAATCAAGATCGTAGCGAATTCCTTGCGCGCTTGGACGGGTGAGCTGCACATGGTTACTGTGACCAGTGAGCCGGCTTTGCCGCGTTATTGTGGCACGGATCGGCCACGCGCCGCGGCGGTTCGGGGTCAAGATGCTGTGACAGGGAGGCGACCATGGTGGAACGGCTATCGGACGAGGAACGCCACGCGGCGCTGCGCGAGCTGCCCGGCTGGAGCGCGGTCGAAGGCCGCGACGCCCTCGCCCGCAGCTTCGTGTTCAAGGATTTCAACGAGGCCTTCGGCTTCATGGCGCGGGTCGCGCTGATCGCCGAGAAGCACGACCATCACCCGGAATGGCGCAACGTCTACAAGACCGTCGAGGTGGTGCTGACCACCCACGATTCCGGCGGCGTCACCGCGCGCGACATCGATCTCGCCCGCGCAATGAACGCCATCGCCGCACAATTGTCGCCGCGCTGATGCAATCCGGCGGCGCGCTCCCTACATCCAGGGAGCCAGGTGGAACAGGGCCGCGGCTGGCGGCTTGAGGTGGAATGATGAGTTCAGAGCACAGCGTGGGCTATGAGCCGGCGGACCGGCTGGCGCGGGATCCCGACGGCGTGCGCCGGCGGTTCTGGCACAAGCTGAAGCGTCTGGCGGTCAAGCTGCCGTTCGCCGAGGAGCTGCTGGCGGCGTATTACTGCGCGTTCGACCGCCAGACGCCGCGGCACGTCCAGGCGACGCTGCTCGGCGCCATCGCCTATTTCGTGCTGCCGTTCGATTTCGTGCCCGACATGCTTCCCCTGCTCGGCTTCACCGACGACGCGGCGATTCTGGCGACCGCGATCCGCATGGTGGCGAGCCACATCACGCCCGAGCACCGCGCCGCCGCCCGCGCCGCGATGGCGCGCGGCCTCGATCACGGCGAGGATCCTGTCGAATAGAGGGCGACGAGGGAGTTAGATGACGAGGCGAGAGTCTGGTTGTTAGTTCAGCCCAGCCCATAAACGCCGTCATTCCGGGGCACGAGCAGCTTTAGCTGCGAGCGAACCCGGAATCCAGTAGTCCAGGGCGGTGAGTACTGGATTCCGGGTTCGCTCGGCCTGCGGCCTCGCGCCCCGGAATGACAGCCTCGGTATGTGGCACGCGCGACACCATGGAACGCGCTTTAGGCCAGCATGTGATGATGCGTCATCACATGCTGAGGCGCGATCACGCGCCGTTGAGGAACTGCAGCGGATCGACCGGCGACGAGCCCTTGCGGATCTCGAAATGCAGCTGCGGCGATGCGACTTCGCCGGACTGGCCGGACTTGGCGATGGTCTGGCCGCGCTTGATGGTTTCGCCGCGCTTCACCATCAGTTCGCTGGCATGCGCATAGGCGGTGACGTAGCCGTTGGAATGCCGCACCAGCACCAGGTTGCCGTAACCCTTCAGCTCGCTGCCGGAATACGCCACCACGCCGTCCTCGGCGGCCTTGATCGGGGTGCCCTCGGGCACCGCGACGTTGATGCCGTCGTTCTGCTTGCCGTTGGTCTTGGCGCCGTAGCTGGTGATCACCCGGCCGCGCACCGGCCAGCGGAAGGTCGGCAGCGCGCCGGTGGCTTCCGCGGCTTTCACCGGGGCTTCCGGCGCCGCGGTTTCGGCCGGCGTCGTGGTGGCACTGGCGAGCCGCACTTTTTGCGCGGGCTCGGCCGGCAGGGCCGCCGCCATCTTGATCGGTGCCGCCGCAGGTGCCGGAGCCGGCGCGGCAGCGACCGCAACGGGCGCCGCGGCCGGGGCCGGCGTGGTCGCGGCTTCGGCGCTGCGCCCGCTCGGCACGGTGAGTTTGGTGCCGATCTTCAACGGCGCGTTCGGCGCCAGACCGTTGGCGCGCGCCAATTCGGCGACCGGCACGCGGTTGCGCCGCGCGATGCTCATCAGGCTGTCGCCCGGATTGACGACGTGGACGCTCGCCGGCGCGGCGGCGGCGACCATCGCCGGACGGGTGGCGGGCGCGGTCATCGCGGGGGCGGCGGCGGGCGGCGCCAGCGCGGCGGCGGCGCGGGTCGGAATGATCAGAGACTGGCCGGGCGACAGCGCGCGCGGACCCCTGTAGCCGTTGGCCTGCAGGATCTCGGCGGTGGAGACGTTGTAACGCCGCGCCAGCGTCTCAAGCGAGTCGCTGGTGCCGACGATGATGGTGGTGCCGCGCGCCGCCGGCTTGGCGGCGACCGAACGCGGCGCGGTGGAGCCGGTGATCTCGGCGGCGGCGCTCGGCGGCGCGTAGGAGGCGACGCCCCGCCCGCCCCCGGACACCCCGGCATTGGCGCTGGGATAGCCGCGCGGCTGAGCGCTCGGATAGGCCTGCGGCGCGGCGGCGCTGGGATAGGACTGCGGCGCCGCAATCGGCGGCGGCAGCGGCTGCGACTGATATTGCGGCTGTTGCTGTTGGTATTGCGGCCGGGAATATTGCGGCAATTCCCGCGGCGCCTGCTGCGGCACCGCGCCGGTGGCCTCCCGCGCGAACGGATCTTGCGACAGACGCGTCTGCATGTCCGCGCTGCAGCCACTGAAACCGACGGACATCAACGCCAGCGCCGCGACCTGCGGAGCGCGACGCGAGCAAAGCAACTCGAGGACGCGGGACATGGTTACTCACTCTTTACGCAACAGAACTTTACCTTTTGAGTAAACCACCCGTTCAGTTACCAAGCGTTTAACCGTGCCGGCGAAAACATCGCCGCGGCGCTGCAACCGTTAAACAACGGGGAGATCTTGCGGAGCGCTACAGCTCGCGCGCGAGCCCCGGCAGCGCCGGCACGAAGCGCACCGCGACCAGCTCCTTGCGCTCGATTGCGGTCTTGGTCTTGCGGATCCGTACCAGGGTCTGGGTGGCGTCGTGCGGTCCGACCGGCGCGATCAGCACGCCGTCGAGATCGAGCCGGGCGAGCAGCGCCTCCGGCACGTCCTGCATCGCCGCAGTGACGATGATGCGATCGAACAGCCCGGCGTCGGCCGGCACCGCGAAGCCGTCGCCGATCCGCACCTCGACGTTGTCGCAGTGCAGCGCCTCGAGCCGGGCGCGGGCGCGGTCGGCCAGGGTCTTGAAGCGCTCCAGCGTCAGCACCGAGCGGCTCAATCGCGCCAGGATCGCCGCCTGATAGCCCGACCCGGTGCCGATCTCCAGCACCCGGTGGTCGGGGCGCAGCTGCAGCTGTTCGGTCATATAGGCCACCACGAAGGGCTGGCTGATGGTCTGGCCGCAGGCGATCGGCAGCGCGGTGTCGCGCCAAGCCTCGGCGCGCTGCTCGGGTTCGACGAAGACGTCGCGCGGCACCTCGTCCATCGCCCGCAGCACCGTCTGGTCGCTGATGCCGCGGCGGCGCAGGCTGAGCTGGAACATCATCTTCTCGGGCGGCGGTGGTCCGATCGGCGGCATGGCGGGCTCTCGTTGGCGGGGCACATCTGTTCCGCGGCCGGAACTTAGCAGGGTTTTCGCGGGCCCCGCACAAACTCTCGGTAAGGCTCCGTCCAGAAGAAAGTTGACATTGCGTACCAGAGCCTTATTTGCGACCTTGGTCGGTGTTCCAATCTGATCGGCTCCGCCATTGAACTCAGCGCAGGCTGGGCAGCTTGGCTAAGGAAATTCATTATGACGACGACGACTCCGGCCGGCTCCGTGTTCCTGGTCGAGGATGAGGCGATGATCCGAATGATGGTCGCCGATATGCTTGAGGAACTGGGCTATCGCGTCGTCGCCGAGGCCGGCGAGATCAACGAGGCGATCCGGCTTGCCGGCTCCACCGAGTTCGACATCGCGATTCTCGACGTCAACGTCAACGGCAAGGTGATTTCGCCGGTCGCCGACCTGTTGAAGGCGCGCAACTGCCCGTTCATCTTCGCCACCGGCTACGGCGCCCAGGGCGTGCCGGAAGACTACCGCGACCGCCCGGCGCTGCAGAAGCCGTTCCAACTCGAAACGCTGGCGGAATTGTTGGCCAGCACGCTGAAGGGCGCGACGGTCTAGCCGCGCCGCTGTCGCTTCCGGTCATCCTGCACCGAGTCGTCATCCTGAGGCGCCCGAGCGTAGCGAGGGCCTCGAAGGACGCGGCTGCGAGTCCGCCATGCCCGCGGCCATCCTTCGAGACACCCGGCTTCGCGCTGCGCGCTTCGCCGGGTTCCTCAGGATGACGGCGCCAGCGTCGAAAGCCCTGGGTTCATCCTGCACCGAGTCGTCATCCTGAGGCGCTCGCGCACTTCGCGCGAGCCTCGAAGGATGCGGCTGCGACCGCAGCGCTCGCTCGTCCGCCCTACCCCAGCGTGGTATTCAGCACCTGCGAGAACACCTCGTCGGTGCGGTCGAGCCGCAGCGGCGTCACCGAGACGAAGCGCGCGGCGAGTGCCGCGAGATCGGTGCCCTCGGCGGGCGTGTCGACCACCGCGATGCGCTCGAAGCCGATCCAGAAATACGGATTGCCGCGGCCGTCGCGGCGCTCGTCGACCCGCAGGAAACCCTGGTTGCGCTTGCCCTGCCGGGTCACCCGGACGCCCACCACATCGTCCGGCGCGCAGGCCGGGAAGTTGATGTTGACCACGGTGTTCTTCGGCACGCCCTGCGCGATGATCTTGCGCAGGATCGCAGGGCCATGCGCCAGCGCGGTGTCCCACAGCGGCGTGCCCTTGTTGTCCATCGAGAATTCCTGCGACAGCGCGAACGACGGAAAGCCCAGAATGCTGCCTTCCAGCGCGCCCGCGATGGTGCCGGAATAGACCACGTCTTCGGCGACGTTGCGGCCCTTGTTGACGCCGGACAGCACCAGGTCGGGGCCCTTGTCGCCGAGAATGTGCCGCGCCCCCATGATCACGCAGTCGGTCGGCGTGCCGCGCACCGCGAAATGCCGCGGGCCGATTTCGCGCAAGCGAAGCGGATCGTTCAGCGACAGCGAATGCGACACCCCGGATTGATCGAGCTCCGGCGCCACCACCCAGACGTCGTCGGACAATTGCCGCGCGATCTGTTCGACGATCTTCAGCCCCGGCGCGTGGATGCCGTCGTCATTGGTGCACAGAATCCGCATGCGCTGAAAGCCTTTGTCACTGCCGGAACGGGTTGGATGAGGATGCGAACTTTTGCCAGCCTGCGGCGGTTTTACCAACCGTTTTTTGGCCCCGCAGCGCCGTGCTGCGCGCGGCCGCGGAACATTCGCCCGCAGATCTCGTTTTCTGCAAAGCCGTCCGAGGCGACGGCGTGCTGCCGGGTGGCCACCATGGCGATGACGCGAACGGCTTTGGCGATCGGTTCGGTGCTGCTGCTGTCGGGGCTCGGCGTCTATGGGCTGTCGTCGCAGCAAAGCCCGCGCGAGCCGGTCAGTCTTGCCGAGGCAGCGCCCGCGGCCGCCGAGGACGATGCCTCCAATCCGCAAACCCCGCCGCCCGCCGCCGCACCCCGCAATCCCCGCGACGCGCGGGCGATGCTGCCGGCCGCTACGGCGCCGTTGGGGCGGATCAGCCTGGTGCGGCAATCCTGGAAGCGCGGCGGCATGGGCTCGCAGGCGCTGGCGACCTTCACGGTGCACAACCGCAACCGCTTCCCGATCAAGGATCTGGAAATCCGCTGCGCGTTCCGCAGCGACGACGGCAGCTACCGCACCGAACGCCGCCGCGTGCTGCCCGACACCGTCCGGCGCCGCAAGACCTTCACCGACACCCTGGTCGGCCACGTCAACCTCAACGCCACCTACGGCAAATGCAGCCTGCTCGGCGCCAGCCGGGCGTGAGTGAACGATCGGCGTGGCGTGAGATCAATGTTGCGCAGCCCGCTCAACTCGCAATCCGGAATGACGGCGCGTTTTGAGGAGCGCGTGTCACCACTACGATCGTCATTCCGGGGCGCGAGGCCGAAAGGCCGAGCGAACCCGGAATCTCGCGGCGCGCACAAGCCTGCCCCTGCAGCAAGATTCCGGGTTCGCTTGCAGCTTGCGCTGCTCGCGCCCCGGAATGACTCTTGCTCAGCGATAGCGCGCGACTACTTCTTCGCGCAGGTCAGGATCAGCGTCGAGGCGGTCGGGCCGCATTTCGCGGTCAGCACGCCGTCGGCGGCGATCGACATGTTGTCGCTGAGCCGGGCGCCGCCGCCGCCGACGCAGATCGCCGAGACCAACGCCTCATCGGCCTGGCACGAGGTCGGGCAACCGTCGGAGGCGCAGGACGTCGAGGTCATGCTGCGCACGCTGGTGCCGGCCGGACCCGCCGGACCGGCAGGCCCCGCGGGACCCGGCGCGCCATCCTTGCCGGCCGGTCCGGCAGGACCGACGGCACCGGCCGCGCCGGCCTCGGCCTTGGCGGCAGGATCGCCCGGCTTGTCGCTGCAGCCGGCAAAGCTCAGTGCCGCAGCCATCATCACGATCACGAGCGGTATGCGCATGGTG
Source organism: Rhodopseudomonas rhenobacensis (assembly GCF_014203125.1). Taxonomy (GTDB): domain Bacteria; phylum Pseudomonadota; class Alphaproteobacteria; order Rhizobiales; family Xanthobacteraceae; genus Rhodopseudomonas_A; species Rhodopseudomonas_A rhenobacensis. Next base: position 62,986 of record NZ_JACHIH010000015.1, on the reverse strand, counting down.
GTCTCCCCAGCTATCCGTTTCAAGCTCGCCGCGGATCGCCCGACACCGGCGAGACTCGTCGCTGCGAGATTAGGATCGGCGCGCCGATGCGTCGATCCGTCTTTCAGACTGCATCAGCCGTTGCTGATCACTTTGATGCCGCCCATGTAAGGCTGCAGCACGGTCGGCACCGCGATCGAGCCGTCCTCCTGCTGATAGTTCTCGATCACCGCGATCAGCGCGCGGCCGACCGCCGTACCGGAGCCGTTCAGCGTATGCACGAAGCGCGGCTTGCCGTCGGGACCGCGCGAGCGCGCGTCCATCCGCCGGGCCTGGAAATCGCCGCAGACCGAGCACGACGAAATCTCGCGATACGCCCCGCCCTCGCCCTGCCCCGGCATCCAGACTTCGATGTCGTAGGTCTTCTGCGAGGCAAAACCCATGTCGCCGGTGCACAGCGTCATCACCCGGTAATGCAGCTCGAGCCGGCGCAGCACCTCCTCGGCGCAGGCCAGCATCCGCTCGTGCTCGTCCTTCGACTGCTCCGGCGTCGTCACCGAGACCAGCTCGACCTTGGTGAACTGATGCTGCCGGATCATGCCGCGGGTATCGCGCCCGGCGGCACCGGCCTCAGCGCGAAAACACTGCGTCAGCGCGGTCATCCGCAGCGGCAGTTCCTTTTCGTCGAGGATGGATTCGCGGACGAGATTTGTGAGAGGGACTTCGGCGGTGGGGATGAGCCAGAGACGATCCAAAGACGCCAGATCGTAAGCAAACGTGTCGAGCGCTTGCCCGGTCTTCATCGATAGATCGTTCTCGTGTTGATACACTATCGCCTGCGCGTGAATCTTAACCGCTTCCCCTCGATGCGTAGTAAACTGGTCCTCTTCAAACTTCGGCAACTGCGCCGTCCCGAACATCGCGTCGTCTTTGACGAGCAGCGGCGGGTTCACTTCGGTGTAGCCGTGTTCTTCCGTGTGGACGTCGAGGAAGAACTGCCCGATCGCGCGCTCGAGCCTTGCGAGTCCCTTCTTCAGCACCACGAAGCGCGCGCCGCTGAGCTTGGCCGCTGCCTCAAAATCCATCTGCTTCAACGCTTCGCCGAGCTCGTAATGCGGCTTCGGCGTGAACGCGTAACTACGCTTCACCCCGAAATGACTACGCACCAGATTGCCGTGCTCATCGGCGCCTTCCGGCACGTCGGCGAGCGGCAGGTTGGGGATCTCCGACAGCGCCTTTTTCAACGCCGCGTCGGCGTCCTTCACCGCGGCGTCGAGCGCCGGCATGGTGGTTTTCAGTTCGGCGACCTCGGCCATCAGCGCCTCGGCCCGCGCATTATCCTTGGCCTTCTTGGCGTCGCCGATTTCTTTCGACGCGGCGTTGCGCCGCGCCTGCGCCTGCTCGGAGGCCAGGATCGCCTTGCGCCGCGCGTCGTCTTTCTCGATCAGCGATTGCGCGATCGGCTCCAGCCCGCGCCTGGTATAGGCGTCGTCGAAGGCCTGCTGATTATCGCGGATCGCTTTGATGTCGTGCATGGGTCGGGTCCTGGCTGGCTTTGACAATCCACCTCAACGCGGACTGTCAACGCCGGCTCAGTACCCCGAATGCGCGGCTTTTGGAACATCAAAGCGGACTGCGCTGGTTTCGCGCGCGTCATCCGGAAGCCGCATCCTCTACAGAGTCGTCATCCTGAGGCGCCCGAGCGCAGCGAGGGCCTCGAAGGATGCGGCCGCGAGACGCGCGGCGGGCTCCGACCGCGCAGCCCATCCTTCGAGACACCCGGCTTCGCGCTGCGCGCTACGCCGGGTTCCTCAGGATGACGGCGGAATGTGGGGCGCTTCAGGAGACGCTGCGAGATAACCGATCACAGCAGCGACCGGAATCAATGCTGGCGCAGCACCAGCGCCAGCACGGCGATCGCCGCGGCAAGGACTCCGACGCCGACAGCGACGATGCCGCCCAGACGCACGGTCAGCCGCAAGGTCTGGGTGTCGATGGCCGCCTGCAATTCCGATTTCACCAGCAGCAGATCGGATCTGACGGCCTGCAAATCGGGTTTGGTGACAAGCTCGGTCATGATGAACTCGCGCGCCGCCTCGGCATGGGCCTCGGCCTGTTCGTTCGACACGCCCGCATTCCGAAGACGCTTGGCGTAACCCAACGTATCAAATGCGAACGCCACCGCGATGCCCCGACGCCAGAAACTGCAACCCAGGATAGATGGAATCCGGGGTCTACAGCAAGATCATCGCGGCAAAGCCGGAGCCGTGAACGCCCTACTCCGCCAGCGTGACGTCCGGCGGCGGCGAGGCCGCGGCATCGGCGGCGGTCTTGGCGGCTTTCTTCTCCACCACCTGCACGGCGATGATCGAGCCCTCGTATAACAGCAACAGCGGGATCGCCAGCGAGGCCTGGCTGATCACGTCCGGCGGCGTCAGCACCGCGGCGATGACGAACGCCACGACGATGAAATAGCGCCGCTTCTCGCGCAGCTGCTTCGCGGTGATGATGCCGATGCGGCCGAGCAGCGTCAGGATCACCGGCAGCTGGAACGCCAGGCCAAAGGCGAAGATCAGCGACATCATCAGCGACAGATATTCGCCGACCTTGGGCAACAGCTGGATCTGCGCGGTCTCGGCACCGCCCATCTGCTGCATGCCGAGCGAGAACCGCACCAGCATCGGCAGCACCACGAAATACACCAGCAGCGAGCCCAGCGCGAAGAAGAACGGCGTCGCGATCAGATACGGCAGGAACGCGCCGCGCTCGTGCTTGTAGAGGCCCGGCGCCACGAACATGTAGATTTGGGCTGCGATGATCGGGAACGAGATGAAGCCGGCGCCGAACATCGCGAGCTTCAGCTGGGTCAGGAAATATTCCAGCAGCGCGGTGTAGATGAACTTGGAGTTCTCCGGACCGGCGATCCAGACGAACGGCCACACCAGCACATTGTAGATCTGCTTGGCGAAGAAGAAACAGAAGATGAAGGCGATGCCGAACGCCAGCAGCGCCTTGATCAGCCGCGAGCGCAGCTCGATCAGATGATCCATCAGCGGCGCTTTGCTGGCCTCGATGTCCTCGGCGCTCATGAGGCTTTAGCGTCCTTGATCGGCTCGGCGACAACGTCGGGCGCAGGCGGCGCCAGCGCCGGGTGAACTTCCTGGGTGATCGCCGGATGAATTTCCTGGGTGATCGCCAACGGCTCGCCGGCCTGGGCATCCGGCGTCGGCACAACGATCGGCGCTTCGCCGGTGGTCGCTGCGTGAGTCTCGGCTTCGAGCAGCGTCTCCGCGGTCGGCGGCTCCGGCGTGGTCGGCTCCATCGGCGGGGTGTCGACGTGCTCGATCTTGTCGATCGTCATCGCCGCATCGATGTCCTTCTGCAGCGAGGTCATGATGTTGTCGCGGCTGAAGGTGGTGGCGGTGGCCTTGATGTCGTCGAAGCTCTTCTTGAGGTCGGCCATTTCGGCTTCGCGCATCGCCTCGTTGAACTGGCCCTGGAACTCGGCGGCCATCTTGCGCGCCTTGCCCATCCACTGCCCGACCATGCGCAGCACGCCGGGCAATTCCTTCGGGCCAATCGCGATCAGCGCGACGACGCCGATCACAAGCAGTTCACTCCAGCCGATGTCGAACATGAAAGCTTCCGCTCACGCGAGGAATTGGCCCGAAGTCAGCCGCCCCACGTCTCCCCCTGCTCGGAAAAATCCTACCGGAAACGCTGTGGCAGGCCGCCCCCGGCGCGCCACAGCTTTGCCGCAAGTTTTGCGGCCTCAAACGACCTTGCTGCCGACGTCGCTGCGCGGCGCCGGGCTGGGCGGCGCGGTGTGGTCGATCGACTTCACGGGTTCGGGCTTTTCGGCCGTCTTTTCATCGTCCTGCAAGCCCTTCTTGAAGGACTTGATGCCCTGGGCGACGTCGCCCATCAGGTCGGAGATCTTGCCGCGACCGAACAGCAGCAAGACCACGCCGATGACGACGATCCAGTGCCAAATGCTGAGTGAGCCCATCCTGATTCCTCCGAACACACGGCCGGCGCACCAGCCTCATCTACTTTGGAAGCTAGGCGCAGGAGGTGTCAAAAACAAGAACTTAAGCCGTGTATTGCGCGCCGCCGACGCGCGTCAATCGGCGTTGCCGTTGCCCTCTTCGGGATCGGCGACCGGCGCCAGCGCCAGTTCCAGATCGCCGACCTCGAGCGGATCCTCATCGTCGCGCAACGCCGGATCATCCGACGGCATTGGCACGCTGAAGCCCGACGGCAGCCGCGAATCCAACAGCCCGGTGCCCTTCAGTTCCTCGAGGCCGGGCAGATCGCCGAGCGATTCCAGGCTGAACTGCGACAGGAACGCCTCGGTGGTGCCGAAGGTCAACGGCCGGCCCGGGGTCTTGCGGCGACCGCGCGGCTTCACCCAGCCGGTTTCCAAAAGCACGTCCAACGTGCCCTTCGAGGTGACGACGCCGCGGATGTCCTCGATCTCGGCACGCGTCACCGGCTGGTGATAGGCGATGATCGCCAGCATCTCGATCGCCGCGCGCGACAGCCGCCGCGTCTCGGTGCTCTCGCGGGTCATCAGCCAGGCCAGATCGCCGGCGGTGCGGAACGTCCACTTGTTGGCGACCCGCACCAGATTGACGCCGCGATGCGCGTAATCCGCCTGCAACTGCAACAGCGCCGCCTTGACGTCGACGCCCTCCGGCATCCGCTTGGCGAGCGCCGCCGTATCCAAAGGCTCGGCCGAGGCAAACAGCAGCGCTTCCAGCAGCCGCAATTCTTCCGGCCGCGACTGCGGCGTTTCGGAAACCTCCTCGCGGGCCGGTCCGAAGACTTCCGCGGCGACGTCCTCAGCGACGTCCTCGGCTTCGATCACACGCATTTCCGCCAGACTGGCCATGGCTTGATCTCCTTCTTCCACTACTCAGCCGGAACGTCCGGCGCGGGCACCGCATCCGCTGGACGCGGCAGCCGCTTACGAAAATACAACGGCGCGAACGCCTCCGACTGATGCAGTTCGAGTTTGCCTTCGCGCACCAATTCCAGCGCCGCGGCGAAGCTGGAGGCGAACACGGTGGCCTTTTGCGAGGGATCGATGACGTATTCGATCAGGTAATCATCGAGCTTGGCCCATTCGTCGGCGATGCCGACGAGGCGCTCCAAGGACGCCCTCGCCTCGGCCAAGGACCACACCGTGCGGCGCGCCAGATGCACCTTGGCGATCACGCTCTGCTGGCGCTGTGCCGCATAGGCCGACAGCAAATCGTACAGCGTCGCGGTGAAGCGCGGATGCTTGATCTCGGCGATGCCCTCCGGCAGCCCGCGCGGAAAGATGTCGCGCTGCAGCTGCGGCCGGGTCATCAGCCGGTTCGAGGCCTCGCGGATCGCTTCCAGCCGGCGCAGCCGGTTGGCGAGCGCGGTCGCCATGTCCTCGGCGCTCGGACCGTCGGGCGTCGGCGGCTCCGGCAGCAGCAGCCGCGATTTCAGAAACGCCAGCCACGCCGCCATCACCAGATAGTCGGCGGCGAGCTCGAGCCGGATTTTTCGCGCGGCTTCGATGAAGATCAGATACTGATCGGCCAGCGCCAGGATCGAGATCTTGTGCAGGTCGACCTTCTGCTGCCGCGCCAACGCCAGCAACAAGTCGAGCGGGCCTTCGTAGCCCTCGACGTCGACCAGCAGCGCCGGTTCGTCGTCGGCCGGCACCAGTTCGGCGGCCGGGCGGCCGGTTTCGAACGACAAAATCTCCGCGCTCATGCGCCCACTCCAGCTCGGCCGATCAGGGCGTCGAGTTCATTGCGTGCCAGGGTCCGGTCGAACGGCTGCGGCTCATGGCGCGACGCCAGCGCGCGCTCGGCGCGCGCCTTGGCCTCGCCGGCAAGGAGCGGCGCTTCGGCGGCCACCGCCTGCATCTCGTCGAGCTTGCCGTTGCAGTGCAGCAGCATATCGCAGCCGGCCGCGACGATGGCGCGGCTGCGCTCCGCGATCGTTCCGGCCAATGCGTTCATCGAGACGTCGTCGCTCATCAATAGCCCCTGGAACCCGATCGTCCCGCGAATCACCCGTTCGATGATTGTCGCAGAAGTGGTCGCGGGTTGGGCGGCATCGAGGTCGCTGAACACAACATGTGCGGTCATCGCCATCGGCAGGTCTGCCAGCGGTTGAAACGCCGCGAAGTCGGTGCGCTGCAGTTCGGCGAGCGGGGTGTCGACCACCGGCAGCGCGTGATGGGTGTCGGCAGTGGCGCGGCCATGGCCGGGAATGTGCTTCAAGACCGGCAGCACGCCGCCCTGCTGCAGCCCTTGCGTGACCGCGCGGGCGATCGCCGCGACCTTGCCGGGTTCGGTGCCGTAGGCGCGATTGCCGATCACCGCGTCCGCGCCTTCGACCGGCACGTCGGCCAGCGGCAGGCAGTCCACGGTGATGCCGAGGTCGATCAGATCAGCCGCGATCAGCCGCGCGCTGAGCTGCGCCGCGGTCAGGCCGAGCTGCGAATCAATGTCATAGAGGGTGGAGAAGATCGCGCCGGGCGGATACGCCGGCCAGTGCGGCGGGCCCAGCCGCTGCACCCGTCCGCCCTCCTGGTCGATCAGCACCGGGGCCTCGGGAAACTCCGCCTCCGCACGAAAATCCTCAACAAGTTTTGAGACTTGTTGAGGCGTATCGATATTGCGCTTGAAGAGGATAAAACCCCACGGCCGGGTCGAGCGAATGAACGCGCGTTCCTCGGCGGTCAAAACGGTGCCGGACACACCGATAATAAATGCGCGCCTGTTCATCATGGGCCGATTAGCCCGCGTGGCGCTCCGGGGTCAAGGAAACCGCCGTTAATTTCTTTGGACGACGCACTGTCCGCCGGCACTTTTCAGGCTGCCGCAGAACTGTGAGGCCTCGTCGGGCGAGCCGAACGGCCCGACCATGGCGCGATAATACACGCCCTTGTCGCCGAGATCGGCGCGCTTGATCAGCGGCGGATGCGATCCGAGCACCGAGCCGAACTTGCTCTGCAGCGCGCGATACGAGGCCTTGGCGTCGGCCTCAGAGCGTTGCGAGGAGACCTGCACGACATAGCCGCCGCTGGTCGCCGGCTGCTCGGTGGGTTGCGTCGAGGCGACCCGCGCCCGCGGCTCGGCGGGCTGGCTCTGCGGCGACAGCGACAGCGGCGCATTGGCGGTCGAGGCATTGGCGTTGGCGACCGGAGCCGGCGGCGTCCGCGTCGCGGCCGGCGCAGTCACCGCCGGCTTGGTTGCGGGCCGTCCATTCGGCGCCGCCGACGGATCGGCCTGATCCGGACGGACGCTGAGCGTCTTGATCTTGCGCGGCTCCTCGCCGAGCGCGCCGGTCGAGTTGGCGGAGAGCTGCTTGCCGGCCGGCGCCACGCTGGCGGCCGACGGCGGACTGGAATTCTGCGCCAGCGGCGGCAGCACCACGCGCGGCATGGCCTTGCTCGGATCCTGCGGCTGCTCTTCGCGCGAAATCAGGGTCTCGACGGTGTTGCCCGCGGCCAGCCGATCCTGGATCGGCTTGCCGGCGTCGGCGGCGGACGGCGGGACCACCTTGATCGGGGCGGTATCGGCCTTGATCACCGGCGGCTCGCCGCTGCGCGGCGATCCGACATAGGTGCGATAGCCATAGGCCCCGGCGGTCCCTATCACGCCGAGCGCCAGCACCGCCGCGATGGTCAGCATGCCGCTGCGGCGCCGTGGCGGTTCGCTGGCCTGCTCGGCATAGCCGTCGGAATAGTCGTAGGGCTGATCGGAATAGGCTTCCTGCTGCGGATGCAGATAGCCTTGCGACGGTTCGACCGCGCCATACAGCGCGTCGTCATAGCGCGACGGATCGGCCGGCTGCGCCGCGGTGACCTCGGCATAGAGTTGCTGATCGCGGTAGTCCGGCTCAGCGGCCGGCTGCGGGGTGGCATAGCGCTGGGCCGGATGCGCCGACATCGCCGGCTCCTGGCGGAACGCGGTGTCGCGCCGGTTCTGCATCCAGGACGGCAGCGGCGCGACCGGCGCCTCGTAGTCCGGCTCCGGCGATTGCGGCGGCAAGCGAAACTCATCGCGCAACGGATCATGCTCGGGCTCGACCGGCTGCTGCGCCGGCTGATTGGTCCGCGCGAAATTCGAGAACGGATCGGTCTGCCCGATCAGTCGCGCGAGTTCAGCCAGAGGATCGCCCTCGCCCTTGGCAGCCGTATTTTGACCGCCGCGGTAATCGTCATCCGCGGGAAAAGGTCTATCCTGGTATCGTTCAGCCATGGTGATGTCGCATCCCCTTCGGGAAAGCCGCCAACCCGCCGTTCAAACGAAACAGCCGCTGTGAAAGGCCGTCACGATCCCGACGTGACAACCGCCCCCGCCTAACGCATCTCGTCTGGTGCATGGACGCCGAGGACGGCGAGACCGGAAGCCAGGACCGAGACGGCACCCTGAACCAATGCCAGCCGTGCCTTGGTAATCTCTGCATCATTATTGATAATGAAGCGTAAATGAGGCAAATCGCGCCCGCGGGTCCAGAGCGCGTGGAATTCGCTGGCGAGTTCATAGAGATAGAACGCGATGCGGTGCGGCTCGTGGGCCAACGCCGCAGCTTCGACGATGCGCGGATAGAGCGCGAGCTGCCGCAGCAGGCCGAGCTCCGCGGTGTCGGTCAGCCGCTCCACCGCCGCATCGGCGAGGAACGCTGCGCGCGCCACCGCTTCGTCGGGCAGATCCGGAATCACCTCACGGGCGTTGCGGAACACAGAATGACCGCGGGCGTGGCCGTATTGCACGTAGAACACCGCGTTGTCCTTCGACTGCTCGATCACCTTGGCGAGGTCGAAATCCAGCACCGCGTCGTTCTTGCGGAACAGCATCATGAACCGCACGGCGTCGGAGCCGACTTCGTCCACCACTTCGCGCAAGGTGACGAAGTCGCCGGAGCGCTTCGACATTTTCACCGGCTCGCCATTGCGCAGCAGCTTTACGAGCTGCACGATCTTGACATCGAGCGCGCCCTGCCCGCCAGTCACCGCCTTGATCGCCGCCTGCACGCGCTTGATGTAGCCGCCGTGGTCGGAGCCCCAGACGTCGATCATGTTGCGGAAGCCGCGATCGAACTTGGTCTTGTGATAGGCGATGTCGGAGGCGAAGTAGGTGTAGGAGCCGTCCGACTTCAACAGCGGCCGGTCGACGTCGTCGCCATAGGCGGTGGCGCGGAACAGGGTCTGCTCGCGATCCTCGTAGTCCTCGATCGGCGCGCCCTTCGGCGGCGGCAGCCGACCCTCATAGACATCGCCCTTGGCGCGCAGGAAATCGATCGTCGCGGCGACGCGGTCGGTGTCGCCGGCGATCAGCGAACGCTCGGAAAAGAACTCCTCGTGGGTGATGTTGAGCGCCGCGAGGTCGCCGCGGATCATCTCCATCATCATGGCGATCGCCTTGGCGCGGGCGATCGGCAGCCATTCCGCCTCGTCCTGGTTCAGCAGCTTATCGCCATGTTCGGCGGCCAACGCCTCGCCGACCGGCTTCAAATAGTCGCCGGGATACAGCCCCTCGGGGATCTCGCCGATCTTTTCGCCGAGCGCCTCGCGGTAGCGCAGCAACGCGGAACGGGCCAGCACGTCGACCTGGGCGCCGGCGTCGTTGATGTAGTATTCGCGAGTGACGTCGTAGCCGGCGAAGTCCAAAAGGCTCGCCAGCGCGTCGCCGAACACCGCGCCGCGGCAATGCCCGACATGCATCGGGCCGGTCGGATTGGCCGAGACGTATTCGACGTTGACCTTCTCGCCGGCGCCGACGGAGCTACGGCCATAGCCGGCGCCTTGCGCCAGCACGGTGCGCAACGCTTCCGACCACACCTTGGGGTGCAGCGTCAGGTTGATGAAGCCCGGCCCGGCCACGTCGACCGAAGCCACCAGATCGTCGGCGCGAAGCTTCTCGGCGATCTTTTCGGCGAGATCGCGCGGCTTGGCCTTGGCTTCCTTGGCCAGCACCATCGCGGCGTTGGTCGCCATGTCGCCGTGGCTGGCATCCTTCGGCGGCTCCACCACGATGCGCGCAAGATCGATCCCGGCGGGCAGCGCGCCCTCGGCGGCCAGCGCGTCGCAGACCGCGTGGACGCGGGACAGCATGACGGCGAACAGATGCGGCGGCGATACGGACTCGAGCATGGGACTTGAAACCAAAACTTGCGCCGGATCATTCCGGCTGAGGGGCCTGTTGGCCGTGGGATAGCCGGTTTGCCGGCGGCGCGCCGCAAAACTTTCCGGGCGGCGCCGTCAGCGCCGTCGGCGGGAACCGGATTTGACTGGACCAGGAAGCACTTAACGCCGCCGCCTAACGCAATTCCGGAGTTAAGTCAAAAAGCCGCTGGTGCTCGGTCAGCGCGAAGCGGTCGGTCATCCCGGCGATGAAATTGCAGATTCGGCGCAGCCGGTCGGCTTCGGTCTCGCCCTGCCCGGCATTCGCCGGCAGCCATTCCGCCGGCAGATCCGCCGGATGGTCGCGATACCGCGCAAACAGCTCGAACACCACGGTCTGGGCGTCGTCCATCACCCGCATCACCCGCGGATGGCGATACATGTGGCGCTTGAGGAATCGCTTGATCAGCGCTTCGGCCTCCGCCACGTCCGGGGCGAAGCCGATCATCTCCTGGCCGGCCTCGCGCACCGCCTGCGCCGAAACGGGCCGCACCGAGCTGAGCCGCCGGCCGGCCTCGCTCACCGCCGCCCCGATCAGACAGGAAATCAGCTCGCGCACCAGCTCGGCGCCGCGCCGCGCCGGGTCGAGCCCAGGGTAACGTAAGTCGATCGCCGCGATCATCTGCGCGGTCAGCGGCATCTCGGCCAGGTCGTCGACCGCGAACAGCCCGGCGCGCAGCCCGTCGTCGATGTCGTGGGCGTCATAGGCGATGTCGTCGGCGATGCCGGCGACCTGCGCCTCCAGCGAGGCGTGGCTCCACAATTCCAGGTCGTAGCCGCGGTTGAACTCGACGATGCCGATCGGCACGCCGTGCGCGAGGTAGCGGCCGAGCGGCGCGCCGGCGCGGTCGGTCAAGGGCCCGTTGTGCTTGACGATGCCCTCCAGGGTTTCCCAGGTCAGGTTGAGACCGTTGAACTCCGGATAACGATGCTCCAGCGCGGTGACCACCCGCAGGCTCTGGGCATTGTGGTCGAAACCGCCATGGCCCTGCAGGCAGGCGTCGAGGGCGCGTTCGCCGGCATGGCCGAACGGCGGATGGCCGAGGTCATGGGCCAGCGCCAGCGTCTCGGTGAGGTCCTCGTCGAGCCCGATTTGGCGGGCGATGGCGCGGGCGATCTGCGCCACTTCCAGCGAATGCGTCAGCCTGGTGCGATAATGGTCGCCCTCGTGATAGACGAACACCTGGGTCTTGTGCTTCAGCCGGCGAAACCCGGTGGAATGGATCACCCGGTCGCAATCGCGCCGGAACGGGCTGCGGGTCTTGCTCGGCGGCTCGTCGACCAGCCGGCCGCGGCTCGCATCGGGATCGCAGGCGAACGCCGCGCGAGGAGCTGCCATTCCGACCGACACGATGCCTTGTTCCTTCTGCGATTGATTCCGCCAGCCGCCGCACTTAACTATGGCGGGCGGCTTATTCCAATGATTTGCAGCGCCGCGACGACTTCGGAGAGCCCTCATGACCGCCAGCGTCACCATCAGCGAACGCGCCGCGCGCCGGATCGGCGAGATTCTCACCAAAGAGGGTGACGGCGCGATGCTGCGGATCAGCGTCGAGGGCGGCGGCTGCTCGGGCTTTCAATACAAATTCGACGTCGAGCGCGCCAGGAATGCCGACGACACCGTGATCGCCCGCGACAGCGCGGTGGTGCTGGTGGATTCCGCCTCGGTGCCGTTCCTCGAGGGCGCCGAACTTGATTTCGTCGACGACCTGATCGGCGCCTCGTTCCGCGTCAACAATCCCAACGCCACCGCGTCCTGCGGCTGCGGCACCAGCTTCTCGATCTGAGCCCTTTGCGGCGTCACTCGCCGACGTCGCGCTGAACTGAGGGCGCGCGCAGCGCCCAGCGCTGCGCGTTGCGCGTGAGATCGATCCGCGCCAACGGCCCGGCATCGATCTTCCAGAAGCTTGTAGCCGGCGCCTGCAACACATGGATCACCGCCGCGCGAACAATCGCGGGGGGGCTGACCGCCAGCACCCTGCCCGACAGCTGCAATCCATCGAGCCACGCGCCGACCCGCGCGATCACCGCGGCGACCGATTCGCCGCCATGCGGCGCGGCATCCGGCGACGACATCCACAGCGCCAACGCCTCCGGCTCGGCGGCGGCAACCTCGGCGATCGGCTGCCCGCGCCAGCGACCCGAATCGGCATCGCGCAGCTCCGTGATCACCTCGGCATCCAGCCGCAGCGCCGTGGCGGTCTGCAGCGCCGCGCGCGCCGGACTGCTCAGCACGCGGCCATAGCGCGGCAAGCTCGCAGCGAGCGCCGCTGCAGCCGCGATCCCCTTCTCGTCCAGAGCTTCGTCATCCGCAAACGCGGCGGCGCGGGTCGCTGCGGTCGGCGCATGGCAAAGCAAGGTGAGATGGAGCGTCATGTCAGGCCCTGTGCGGTTCGAAGCAAGCGCTGTTACCACACGCCATGCCACGATCGGCTACGTTGACACTGCTGATGTGAACGGGCATCATTTGCCGTCTGCTATCGAAGGGAAGCTGGTGAAAACCCGGCACGGTCGCGCCACTGTAATCGGTCCTGCTGCGTCAGCTTGGATCGGAAGTCAGACCCCTCCGGAAGCCGTCATATCTCGAACGGGACGCGCAATCCCAGAGGAGTCTTTTCATGTCACACGTCGTATCCGCGCCGGCTCTGCAGCCCGCAATTCCTACCGTCATTCCGGTCCGCGAGATCCTGCCCTGGGCGATCTTCGGCGGCCTCTTGGCGATCATCGCCGTTTACTTCGTCGGCGCCGAACAGGGCGCGTTGTCGATGTTCGACGGCATGTATGTGCATGAATTCCTGCACGACGGCCGCCATCTGCTCGGCTTCCCCTGCCACTGAGCATAAGGCCGACACATCATGGTTAGAACTCTCCTGGTCCGGGGGATGCTGGTTGGCATCCTCGCCGGACTGCTGGCGGCTGGCTTCGCCTATCTGTTCGGCGAGCCGCAAGTCGATCTCGCCATCGCCTTCGAAGAGCACGCCAGTGCTGCCGCCGGTGCCGCCGCCGAAGCCGAGCCCGAACTGGTCAGCCGCGCGGTGCAAAGCACGCTCGGGCTGTTCACCGGCATCGTCGTGGTGGGCTGCGCGCTCGGCGGCATTTTCGGGCTGGCCTTCGCCTATTTCCACGGCCGGCTCGGCCGCTGGTCGCCGTTGCTGACCGCCGCCGTGCTCGCCGCCGCCGGCTTCATCGTCCTGGTGGTGGTGCCGCAGCTGAAATACCCGGCCAATCCGCCGGCGGTCGGCAGCCCCGACAGCATCGCCGCGCGCACCGGGTTCTATTTCCTGCTGCTCGGCCTGTCGATCGCCGTGGCGATTGCGGCGCTCGGCACCGCGCGCCAGCTGATGGCGCGGCTGGGGGGCTGGAGCGCGGCGCTGATCGGGATCGCGATCTACGCGATCGCGATGGCCGGCGTGATGCTGGCGCTGCCGTCGATCAGCGAGGTGCCGGCGGACTTCTCCGCCGACGTGCTGTGGAATTTCCGCGCCGCCTCGCTCGGCATCGGCGCGGTGCTGTGGGCGACGCTCGGTCTGGCATTCGGCGCATTGACGCAGCGGCAGCTCACGGCGGGCCGCGGCCGTTAGGCGACCACGCACAAACAGGTGCGCTCCCCCGGGAGCGCACCGCCGCGCCAGGGATATCATCATGACGCGCCTGGGCCTGACGCGAAGCCGGCTGCTCACCGCCACTGTGCTGCTCGTCGTCGCGGCGACGCTGACCCCGGCGGCCGCCCACCACCGCACCGGCGGCCCCACCACCGGCATCGCGATCCCGAGCCTCTCGCACGGCCAGATGGCGGTGCTCGACGCCAACCGTGCCGCGATCCTGGCGCTCGCCGAGCGTCAGCCGCAGCGCGACGAGCGGTTTTCGCGGATCCTGAACTACGCCCGCATCCAATACGCGATCTGCCTGTGGGGGCTGATGCCGGGCGCCATCGACAACGACGACAGCCCGTTCAACGAATGCGCCCACGCCTATCTCGCCGCGACCCGCGCCTTGCTTTCGGCGATGAGCGAGACCGCGCCGCCGGCGGCCGAAGCGCACACGCTCGCCGCCAAGGTCGACCGCGAATTGCTGCTGAACGGCACGCTGGAGCTGTGCAGCTTCAGCGGCGAGACCTTCAACACCGCCGACGTGGTGCAGCCGCACTGGACCGACGTGCCCGGCCATCTGCCGAGCCTGGCGGTGTTGGGAAGCGTGGCGCTGGCGGCGATCGGCGGCGTGGCGCTCGCCGCGCGTCCGGGGCGCCGGCGTCGCGGGTGACGAGCCGAGCGTAAGCTACTCCGCCGCCTCGATCCGCGGCCGTCCGGCGTCGCCGACCGTATCGAGTTGCGGCTCGAGCTTGCGCTTCAGCCTTCGGTCGACCTTGTCGAGATAGATGTAGATCACCGGCGTGATGAACAGCGTCAACAGCTGCGAGACGCACAGCCCGCCGACCACCGCGACGCCGAGCGGCTGGCGCAATTCGGCGCCCGCCCCCGCTCCCAAGGCAATCGGCAGCGTGCCGAAGATCGCCGCGAAGGTGGTCATCATGATCGGGCGAAACCGCAGCAGCGCCGCCTCGCGGATCGCCTGCTCGGCGGAAAGACCGAATCGCCGGCGCTCCAGCGCGAAGTCGACCATCATGATGGCGTTCTTCTTGACGATGCCGACCAGCATGACGATGCCGATCATCGCGATCACCGACAACTCCATGTTGAACAACATCAGCGTCAGGATCGCGCCGATGCCGGCCGAGGGCAGCCCGGAGATGATGGTGATCGGGTGGATGAAGCTCTCGTAGAGAATGCCGAGGATCACGAAGGCGGCGAACACCGCGGCCAGGATCAACACGCCCTGCCCGCGCAGTGAATCCTGGAACACCTGCGCGGTGCCGGAGAAGCCTGTGGCAATGGTCACCGGCAGATTGGACTGCGCCTCGATCCTGGTGATTTCATCGACCGCGTAGCCCAGCGAATTGCCGGGCGCGAGGTTGAACGAGATCGTCACCGCGGGCTGCTGGCCCTGGTGGTTGATCTGCAGCGGGCCCACCGTCGGCACCAGCTTTGCCACCACGTCCATCGGAATGGTCTGGTTGGCGGCGGTCTTCATGTAGAGCTTCGACAGATCGGAGGGATCGACCCGGAACTGCGGCTGCGCTTCCAGGATGATCTGGTAGTCGTTCGACGGCATGTAGATGGTGCCGACCTGGCGCGAGCCGTAGGCGTTGTAGAGCTGGTTGCGCACCTGATCGACGGTGATGCCGTAGACCGCGGCCTTCTCGCGGTCGATCTCCACCGTCAGCTGCGGGTTCTTGATGTAGAGGTCGGTGGTGACGTCCAACAGCCCCGGCACCTTGGCGATCTTGTCGCGCATTTCCGGCGCCAGCCGGTACAGCGCCTCGGTGTCACCGCTCTGCAAGACGTACTGATACTGGCTCTTCGACGGCCGCCCGCCGATGTTGAGATTCTGGATGCTCTGGAAGAACGCCTGCAGCCCCGGCACCTGCATCGCGGTCTCGCGCAGCCGCGCCATCACCACCGGCGCGCTTTCGCGCTCGCTTTGCGGCTTCAGCGCGATGAACAGCCGGCCGTAATTGCCGGTCGGATTGGGGCCGCCGGAGCCGACCGTTGAGTTGATGTAATCGACCGCCGGGTCGGATTTCAGGATCGCCACCAGCGCCTGCTGGCGCACCGTCATCGCCTCGAACGAAGTGTCGGTGGCGGCCTCGGTGACGCCGGTGAGAAAGCCGGTGTCCTCCTGCGGAAAGAAGCCCTTTGGCACGATCATATAGAGATAGACCGTGCCGCCGAGCGTCGCCAACGTCAGCAGCAGCATCAGCGCCTTGCGCTTCAACACATGGTCGAGCGCCCATTCGTAGCCGCGCAGCCAGGCCGCGAACATCGCCTCGAACACCCGAAGAACGACGTTCTCCTTCTTGTGCGGGTCGTGCGCCTTCAACACCCGCGCGCACAGCATCGGCGTCAGCGTCAGCGACACGAAGCCCGACACCACGATCGCAGCCGCAATCGTCACCGCGAATTCGCGGAACACGCGGCCGACGATGCCGCCCATCAGCAGCACCGGGATGAACACCGCGATCAGCGAAAACGTGATCGAGATGATGGTGAAGCCGATCTCGCGGGCGCCCTTCAGCGCCGCCTCGAACGGCCGCATGCCGTGCTCGATGTGGCGGACGATGTTCTCCAGCATCACGATGGCGTCGTCGACCACGAAGCCGACCGACAGCGTCAGCGCCAGCAGCGTCATGTTGTTGATCGAGAAATCCAACATATACATCACCGCGCAGGTGCCGAGCAGCGAGATCGGCACCGCCAGCGCGGGAATGAAGGTGGCCCAGGCCGAGCGCAGGAACAGGAAGATCACCAGGATCACCAGCACCACGGCGATCAGCAGCGTCTCCTCAACGTCGGCGACGGCCTGCCGCACCGACACCGAGCGGTCCATCATCACGCTGACGTTGATCGAGGGCGGGATCTGCGCGCGCAGCCCCGGCAGCTTGGCGCGCACCCCGTCGACCACCGCCACCGTATTGGCGTCGGGCTGCTTCTGGATCGCCAGCACGATGGCGCGGGTGTCGTTCAGCCAGGTGGCGATCTTGTCGTTCTCGACGCTGTCATAGATCCGCGCCACCTCGTCGAGCTTGACGGGCGAGCCGTTGCGCCAGGCCACCACGATGTGGCGATAGTCCGCGGCCTTGTCCATCTGGCCGGAGGCCTGCAGCGAGATGTCCTGCTTCGGCCCGTTCAGGGTGCCGACCGGGGTCGAGGAATTGGCCCGCGCCACCGCGGTGCGGATATCTTCCAGCGACAGCCCGCGCGCCGCCGCAGCTTCCGGATCGGCCTGCACCCGCACGGCGAATTTCTGCGCGCCGAAGATCATCACCTGCGCCACGCCCGGCACCTGCGACAGCGCCTGGCCGATGGTGATGTCGCCATATTCGTTGACCGCCGACAGCGGCAGCGTCGCCGAACTCAGCGACACGAACAGCACCGGGAAGTCGGCCGGGTTCACCTTGCGGAAGCTCGGCGGCGTGGTCATTTCGATCGGCAGCCGGCGCTGCGCGATGGTCAGCGCGGTCTGCACGTCGAGCGCCGCGGCGTCGATGTTGCGGTTGAGGTCGAACTGGATGGTGATTGCGGTGGTGCCCTGCGACGAGCTCGACGACATCGACGAGATCCCGGCGATGGTCGAGAGCTGCCGCTCGATCACGCCGGCGACCGACGCCGCCATGGTATCGGGGCTGGCGCCGGGCAAGGTGGCGGTCACCGCGATGGTCGGGAAGTCGACCTTGGGCAGCGCCGAGACCGGCAAGAGGCGGAAGCCGAAGATGCCGAAGGCGATGATCGACGCGGTGATCAGCGTCGTCATCACCGGGCGGCGGATGCAGACTTCGGAGAGCGTCATGGCTCAGGCCCCGGCTTTGCGGGCGCGCGCCTCGACCTTGGTGCCGTCCGACAGCAGCAACTGCCCGTCGGTCACCACCTCTTCGCCGCCGCGAAGGCCGTCGGCGATCACCGACAGCCCCTGATAAGTACGCTCGACCTTGACCGGCTGCACATGCGCGGCGCCGTCCCTGACCACGAACACGAAATTGCCGGTCTGGCTGCGCTGCACCGCCACGGTCGGCACCACCACTGCGGTCTCGCTGCGCACGATCAGCTTGGTGGTGACCAGCGTGCCCGGCCACAACGTCTCGTCACCGTTGTCCATGATGCCGCGGACCGTGACCATGCCGGTGGTGGAATCGACGCTGTTCTCAACCATCGCCACCTTGCCGGCCTCCGAGCGCCCGCTGCCGGGGATCGTCGCGATCACCCGCGTGGTGTCGGCGGCGATGGCGTCGCGCAGCTCGGCCAGCACCCGCTGCGGCACCGCGAACGACACATAGACCGGCGCCATCTGGTTGATGGTCGCCAGCGGCGTGGTGTCGGCCGGACGAACGAAATTGCCGATCTTGACGTTGGCGGCGCTGATTCTCCCGGCGAACGGCGCCCGGATGGTGGTGAAGCTCTTCTGAACCTTGAGATTGTCCAGCGCCGACTGGGCGGCCTTGATGGTGCCGCTGAGGATGTCGAACTGGGTCTTGGCGTTGTCGAGGTTGACCTGGGTGGTGGCGCCCTTGCCGATCAGGTCGCCGAACCGCTTGAGGTCGCGCTCGGCGCCGGCGCGCTGCGCCTGGTCGCGCGCCAGATTGCCCTCGGCCTGCTCGATCTGCGCGTCGATCTGCCGGGCGTCCAGCGTGAACAACAGCTGGCCCTCTTCGACCCTGGCGCCGTCCTGGAAATGCACCGCGATGATGGTGGTCTCGAGCCGGGATTTCAGCGCCACACTGGAGATCGGCGTCACCATGCCGATGGCGTCGACATCGATCGGCACGGCCTTTCGTTCGGCGCGGGCAATTTCCACCGCCACCACCCGGGCGCCCTGCGGGGCCTGGACGTTGGCGCCGTCCGCCATCCAAGACGACCGCGTGAGATAGCCGCCGACCACCACGACGCCGAGCAAGGCTGCGACGACAATCCGATTCCGCTTGTTCATGACACCCTGCGTGGTCGGGCCCGCCGGGGACCGCGACCTCTGGTTCCTCTGGCCTCGCCGCGCCAAGCCACTTTTGTGCTGTGATGGAATGACTTATCACAGGCGACCTGCCCGTGGTATGCCGCCCAGCTTAATTCGCGGTAAGGAAGGCCGTTATGCGTATCGCGACGTGGAACGTTAATTCTGTGCGACAACGGCTCGACCATCTGCTGGTCTGGCTGAAGGACTGCGCGCCCGACATCGTCTGCCTGCAGGAGATCAAATGCGTCGACGAGGCGTTCCCGCGCGAAGCGATCGAGGCGTTGGGCTACAACGTGGTGACGCACGGCCAGAAGACCTTCAACGGCGTCGCGCTGCTGTCGAAATATCCGCTGGAGGAAGCCACGCCGCGGCTGGCCGGCGATGACGACGACCTGCACGCCCGCTTCATCGAGGGCGTGGTGTCGCTGAAGACCGGCGTGGTGCGCGTCGCCTGCCTCTATCTGCCCAATGGCAATCCGCCGGAGACCGAGAAATACACCTACAAGCTCAAATGGATGTCGCGGCTTCTTGAGTATTCGAAGGAGCGGCTGAAAACCGAGGAGCCGCTGATCCTGGCCGGCGATTTCAACGTCATTCCGGCGCCCCGCGACGTTCACAATCCGGCTGCCTGGGTCGGCGACGCGCTGTTCAAGCCGCAGACCCGCGAGAGTTTCCAGGCGCTGCTCGGGCTCGGGCTCACCGACGCGCTGCGCGCGGTGACCGATGCGCCCTCGCAATACACGTTCTGGGACTATCAGGCCGGCGCCTGGCAGAAGAACTGGGGCATCCGCATCGACCACCTCTTGCTGTCGCCGCAGGCCGCCGACCGGCTGACCGGCGTCGGCATCAACAAGCACGTCCGCGCTTGGGAAAAGCCCTCCGACCACGTGCCGGTGTGGATCGATCTGGATCTTGCGGCAGCGTGAGGCTGGCTTGGCTTTGGGTTTAACTGACGCCGCGGCTGCTTCCCAACGCTAAAGTTCGGCGTGCCCCGGACGCAGCGCAACGCGCCGCGCTTGCGGCGTGGTGCGCTGCAGAGCCGGGGCCGTTGCGGAACGAGGCCTGAGAGGTTGCCGACGTAATAGTCCCGGCTCTGCGGCACAGCGCTACGCGCTGCGCCTTGTCCGGGACACGTCGCAATAGGAGTCTGCGGGGGGAGGTTCGCTGCGAACGCCGGGCAAGCGAAAGCAGCTCAGTCCTTGCGGCCCTGGACCCAGTGCTCGAGCATCTGCAGCGCCATGGCGCGGTCGTCTTCGGAGGCCTTGGCGATCGCCTTGTTGTAGCTGTCCTTGATCCAGGTCTCGTCGGGGGCGGCCGAGTCGCGGGCCAACGTCAGCCACATCAGGCCGCGCGCCGCCTGCTTCGGCAATTGCTCGCCGTTGAACAGCATCTGGCCGAGCAGCGCCTGGGCCTGGTGCTGGCCCTTCTGCGCGGCGAGGCCGAGCCAGCGCGCGCCGTAGCGCGAATCGCGCGGCGTGCCGACGCCGTTGAGATACAGCCGGGCCAGATCGTATTGCGCGTCGGCATTGCCGAAATACGACGCCGCGTAGGAGAACATCTCCCGCGCCCGCTCGGCGTCGGCCTTGACCTTTGAGTTCGGAATGCCGCCGAGATAATAGCGCCCGAGCGCCACGAAGGCGTTGGCGACGATCGCCGCCTGCGGCGCCGACGGGCTGTCCTCGGCGTGCGCATTGGCGATCCGGCTGAAATATTCGAACGCCACCACGTCGTCCTGGGCGACGCCGTCGCCGATCGCGTACATCCGGCCGAGCTTCCACTGCGCCACCGGGTGGCCGCCCTCGGCGGCATATTGCAGCGCGGTCAGCGAGGTGATCGGCGCCGCCGCCTTCTTCATCGTGGCGACCGCGCCGGGCTGCGCCGCCGCCACCGGGATCGCGGTCTCCTCGCCGGTGACCGGCGTGCCTTCGAACGCCCCCGCCGGCGCCGCCGACAGCACGCCCAGCAACATCACAACTGAAAACCGACGCTCAAACATCCGCATAACACTGTTTCTCGTGCGAACCACCCGGATGGGTCACCGCGCCACCGACCGCGGGTCCGACTTGCTGGGCATACTTCCACAACGCGCCTGACGAATGGTTGGTCTCGCGCGGTTGCCAGTTGGATTTGCGCGCGGAGAGTTCGGCCTCGGTCAATTTTACGTTAAGCGTGCCGGCCACCGCGTCGATCTCGATGATGTCGCCGTCCTGCAACAGTGCGATCGGACCGCCGAGTGCCGCTTCCGGGCCGACATGGCCGATGCAGAAGCCGCGGGTGGCGCCGGAGAACCGGCCGTCGGTGATCAGCGCGATCTTGCCGCCCATGCCCTGCCCGGTCAGCGCCGCGGTGGTCGACAGCATCTCGCGCATGCCGGGACCGCCGCGCGGCCCCTCGTAGCGGATTACGATCACTTCGCCTTCGCGATAGGTCTTGTTCTGCACCGCCTCGAAGGCGTCTTCTTCGCGGTCGAAGCAGCGCGCCGGGCCGGTGAATTTCAGATTGGACATCCCGGCGACCTTCACGATCGCGCCCTCGGGGGCGAGGTTGCCCTTCAGCCCGACCACCCCACCGGTCACGGTGATCGGGTGATCCGCTGAGCGCACCACGTCCTGGTCGGGATTCCATTTCACGGTCTTCAAATTTTCCGCAATCGTCCGGCCGGTGACCGTCAGGCAGTCGCCGTGCAGGTAGCCATGATCGAGCAATGTTTTCATCAGAAGCGGTATGCCGCCAACTTCGTACATGTCTTTGGCGACATAACGGCCGCCTGGTTTCAAATCCGCGACATAGGGTGTCTTTTTGAAGATTTCGGCGACGTCAAATAGGTCAAATTTGATTCCACATTCATGCGCGATCGCCGGCAGATGCAGCGCCGCATTGGTCGAGCCGCCGGAGGCCGCCACCACGGCGGCAGCGTTCTGCAGCGCCTTCAGCGTGACGATGTCGCGCGGCCGGATGTTCTTGGCGATCAGCGTCATGATCTGCTCGCCGGCGGTCATGCAGAACGCGTCGCGGATTTCGTAGGGCGCCGGTGCGCCGGCCGAATACGGCAGCGCCAGGCCGATCGCCTCGGAGACCGTCGCCATGGTGTTGGCGGTGAACTGGGCGCCGCAGGCGCCGGCCGAGGGGCACGCCACCCGCTCGATTTCGTCGAGGTCGGCGTCCGACATCGCGCCGACCGAATGCTTGCCGACCGCCTCGAACATGTCCTGCACGGTGACCTGCTGGCCGCGGAAGGTGCCGGGCAGGATCGAGCCGCCATAGATGAAGATCGACGGCACGTTGAGCCGGACCATCGCCATCATCATCCCGGGCAAAGACTTGTCGCAGCCGGCGAGCCCGACCAGCGCGTCATAGGAATGGCCGCGGATCGTCAGCTCGACGGAATCGGCGATGACTTCGCGCGACGGCAGCGACGAGCGCATGCCGTCATGGCCCATGGCGATGCCGTCGGTGACGGTGATGGTGCAGAACTCGCGCGGGGTGCCGCCGGCGGCGGCGACGCCCTTCTTCACCGCCTGGGCCTGGCGCATCAGCGAGATGTTGCAGGGGGCGGCTTCATTCCAGCACGACGCCACGCCGACGAAGGGCTGGTGGATCTGCTGCGTGGTCAACCCCATGGCATAGAGATAGGAGCGGTGCGGCGCCCGCTCCGGGCCTTCCGTCACGTGACGGCTGGGCAACCTCGCCTTGATGTTAGAGTTGGCGTCCACGATCTGTTTCCTCGGCCATTTGTTGTTGTCAGCCTGAAAAACCGGAGAGGTTTTCCATCGCCTTCGCAACACGGACGGCCAATTTGCTCTACAGGAAATGATTTCGTGGAGGGGTGTGGCTAAATAGCGGCGCAGGCAAGGAGCACCTGCGGTCAGGGTTAAATGTTAAAGAACTGTGGCGGCAAAGCAACATTCGTTGCGCGCCGGCCACCATTATCAGGCCGCTGTCACAGCGGGAAATGGGTGCCTGAGGCCTCAGGCGTTCAGCACCTGGCCGTAGGCGTCCAGCACGGCTTCCTTCATCATCTCCGACAGCGTCGGATGCGGGAAGATGGTGTGCATCAACTCGGCCTCCGTGGTCTCCAGGTTCATCGCCACCACGTAGCCCTGGATCAGTTCGGTGACCTCGGCGCCGATCATATGCGCGCCGAGCAACTGCCCGGTTGCCTTGTCGAAGATCACCTTGACCAGGCCCTGGTCCTCGCCGAGCGCGATCGCCTTGCCGTTGCCGGCGAACGGGAAGCGGCCGACCCGGATCTCGCGGCCGCCCTCCTTGGCCTTGGCTTCGGTGAGCCCGACCGAGGCGATCTGCGGATTGCAATAGGTGCAGCCCGGAATCATCTGCTTGTTCATCGGATGCGGGTCGAGGCCCTTGATCGCCTCGACGCAGATCACGCCCTCATGCTCGGCCTTGTGCGCCAGCATCGGCGGACCTGCGACGTCGCCGATCGCGTAGATCCCGGGGACGTTGGTCTTGCCATAACCGTCGATCACCACGCAGCCGCGCTCGGTCTTCACCCCGAGCTTCTCCAACCCGAGGTTCTCGATATTGCCGACCACGCCCACGGCGGAGATCACCCGGTCGAATTCGACCGCTTCGGTCTTTTTGCCGTCGTCGATGGTGGCGATGACGCTGTCGGCCTTCTTCTCCAGCTTGCTGACCTTGGTGCCGGTCAGGATCTTGATGCCCTGCTTCTCGAACCGCTTGCGGGCAAGGCCTGCGATCTCGGCGTCCTCGACCGGAAGCACCTGCGGCAGCACCTCGACCACGGTGACCTTGCTGCCCATCGTGTGGAAGAACGACGCGAATTCGATGCCGATCGCGCCGGAGCCGACCACCAGCAGCGACTTCGGAATCGCTTCCGGCACCATCGCCTCGAAATAGGTCCAGACCAGCTTCTTGTCGGGCTCGAGCCCGGGCAGCACGCGCGGCCGCGCCCCGGTGGCGACGATGATGTGCTTGGCCTGATAGCTTCCCTCGCCCAGCGCGCCCTTCGGGCCTTCGGCCTTGGATGCCTTCACGGTGATCTTGCCCGGCGCGTCGATGGTCGCCGCACCCCAGATGATCTGCACCTTGTTCTTCTTCATCAGGAAGCCGACGCCGTCATTGAGGCGCTTGGAGACACCGCGCGAGCGTTGCACGACGGCCTTCGGATCGTAGCTGATATTGTCCGCCGACAGCCCAAAATCCTTGGCGTGCTGCATGGTGTGATAGATCTCCGCCGAGCGTAAGAGCGCCTTGGTCGGGATGCAGCCCCAGTTCAGGCAGATGCCGCCGAGATAGGACTTTTCCACGATCGCGGTCTTGAGGCCGAGCTGCGCTGCGCGGATCGCCGCCACATAGCCGCCGGGGCCGGAGCCGATGATGATGATGTCGAAGGAGGTGTCGGACATGCTTAGTCGCTCGCTTTCGTCATGTGACGCATTGTCGTTCAGCGGTTCTTCCCTCACCTATTGTGGGAGGGAAGAAATTCGTCTCCGCGGCGAACGCTTACACCACCATCATCACCGGATTCTCGATCAACAGCTTGAACGCGCCCAGCAGCTCCGCGCCGAGCGCGCCGTCGACGGCGCGGTGGTCGGTGGAGAGCGTGGCGCTCATCACGGTGGCGACCTCGACCTTGCCGTCGATCACCACGGCGCGCTGCTCGCCGGCGCCGACCGCCAGGATGGTGGCGTGCGGCGGGTTGATCACCGCGGCAAAGTCCTTGATGCCAAACATGCCGAGATTGGACACCGCGGTGCTGCCGCCCTGATATTCCTCCGGCTTCAGCCGGCGGTTGCGGGCGCGCGCGGCAAAGTCCTTCATCTCGCGCGAGATCGTCGACACCGATTTCAGATGCGCGTCGCGCACCACCGGGGTTATCAGCCCGCCGGGGATCGACACCGCGACGCCGACGTCGGAGGCGCGATGCTTCAGCATGGTGCCTTCGGTCCAGGTGACGTTGGCGTCGGGCACGCGCTGCAACGCCAGCGCCAGCGCCTTGATGATGAAATCATTGACCGAGAGCTTGTAGGCCGGCTTGCCGTCCTTGTCCTTCGGAGCCTGCGCATTGATCACCTCGCGCGCGGTCATCAGCCGATCGAGATTGCAGTCCATCGTCAGATAGAAATGCGGAATGGTCTGCTTCGCCTGCACCAGACGTTGCGCGATAATCCTGCGCATGCTGTCGTGCGGCACCTCCTCAAAGCTACCCTCTTTGAAATAGCCGCGGATCTGCTGATCCGACATCGACGGCGCAAGTTGCGGCGCGACCGAAGGCGGCGCGGCCGGCGCCTTCAGGCCCTTGCCGGACTTGGCCTCCTCGACGTCGCGAGCGATGACGCGGCCGTGCGGACCGGAGCCTTCGATGCGGCCGATCTCGATGCCGGCGTCCTTCGCCAGCCGCCGCGCCAGTGGCGAAGAGAACACCCGGCCGTTGCCGTGCGCGGCCTCGCCACCGGCACTGCCGGCTCCCTCTCCCCTCTGGGGAGAGGGTTGGGGTGAGGGGGCACTTTGTTTCGCGGACGGTTCTTTCGAGGAAGAATGGGGGGCGCCCCCCCCCCCGCCGGGGGGCGCGGGCGGGCGGCGGCCCCCCCCCAGGCGGCGGGGGGTGGGCCGGGGGGGGGGGGGGGGGCGGC
>NZ_JACHIH010000015.1:0-37647 GCF_014203125.1 Rhodopseudomonas rhenobacensis | reverse complement strand
GCCCCCCGCCCCCCCGCCCCCCCCCGTGCGACCACCCCCCCCGGGGCGGGGGGGGGCGCGCCCCCCCCCCCCCCCCCCCCGCCCCCCCCCCCCCGGGGGGGGGGGGGGGGGGGGGGGGCCCCACTTTGTTTCGCGGACGGTTCTTTCGAGGAAGAATCCCCCTCACCCGACCGGCTGCGCTGCGCTTCGCCGGTCGACCTCTCCCCGGAGGGGAGAGGTGAAGCCGCCTGTTGCGCGGGCTTGCCGGCGTCGGGCTTCGCCGCCCCCGCCGCCTTGACGTCCTCGCCCTCGGACGCCATCACCGCGATGACGTCGTTGACCGGAACGTCCTGGGTGCCTTCCGGCACCACGATCTTGGCCAGCGTGCCGTCGTCGACCGCTTCGACCTCCATGGTCGCCTTGTCGGTCTCGATCTCGGCGATGACGTCGCCGGATTTCACCGCGTCGCCCTCTTTCTTCAGCCACTTGGAGAGGTTGCCCTTCTCCATCGTCGGCGACAGCGCGGGCATCAGGATGTTGATCGGCATTGTCAGTGACCTTGTTGCGACCGCGGCGTGGTTTGGCCTGTGTCGGTCGGCCGCGCGATTTCGGCTTGAAACATTTCGACGATGCGGCTCAGCGCTTCGTCCTCGGTGTAGTCGCTCTCGCGGCCATAGGCGCGCGCGGCGTGGCGGGCGATGTCGACCAGCAACAGGCCCCACATTTCCGGATCTTCGAACGCGCGCATGAAGGCGATCGACAAGCCGCCGTCGAGCACGAATGCGCGCAAGACTTCGACGGCATCCTCGCGGCCGACCACGTCGGGCGGCAGCGGCTGTTGCTTCGGATCAGCCATGGCTCACCGATAGCAGACGGCTTTGGCGGCCTCGACCACCTCGGCGACGGATGGCAGCGCCAGCTTTTCCAGGTTGGCGGCATACGGCATCGGCACGTCCTTGCCGGACACCCGCTTCACCGGCGCGTCCAAGTAATCAAACGCGTGCTCCATGATCCTTGCTGCGATCTCGGCGCCGACGCCGGACTGCTGCCAGCCTTCCTCGACCGTCACCGCGCGGCCGGTCTTCTTCACCGAGGCGATGATGGTCTCTGTATCAAGCGGCCGCAGCGTGCGCAGGTCGATCACCTCGGCCTCGATGCCCTCTTTGGCGAGTTCATCGGCGGCCTTCAACGCGTAGCTCATGCCGTTCGACCAGGCGATCAGCGTGACGTGGGAGCCTGAGCGCGCCACCTTGGCCTTGCCGATCGGGACCACGTAGTCGTCGAGCTTCGGCACTTCGCCGGAGTGGCCGTACAGCATTTCGTTTTCGAGGAAGATCACCGGATTGGGATCGCGGATCGCGGCCTTCAACAGCCCCTTGTAGTCGGCGGCGGAATACGGCGCGATCACCTTCAGCCCGGGGATCTGCGAGTACCAAGCCGAATAGTCCTGGCTGTGCTGCGCGGCGACCCGCGCGGCGGCGCCGTTCGGGCCGCGGAATACGATCGGACAACCCATCTGGCCGCCGGACATATAAAGCGTCTTGGCCGCGGAGTTGATGATCTGGTCGATCGCCTGCATGGCGAAGTTGAAGGTCATGAATTCGACCACCGGCTTGAGCCCGGCCATCGCCGCACCGACGCCGACGCCGGCGAAGCCGTGCTCGGTGATCGGGGTGTCGATCACGCGGCCTTCGCCGAACTCCTGCAGCAGCCCCTGCGTCACCTTATAGGCGCCCTGATATTCAGCGACCTCCTCGCCCATGATGAACACGTCGGGATCGCGGCGCATCTCCTCGGCCATGGCGTCGCGCAACGCTTCGCGGATGGTCTGCGTCACCATCTCGGTGCCTTCCGGAATCTCCGGATCATTGGCGACGCCCTCGCCCTTCGAGACGGCTGCTGGCGCAGCCTCCTCAGGGTGAGGGCTCGGCGAGTCAGCCTTCGCGGCTTGCGATCTCCCCTCATCCCGAGGAGCCGATGCAGCCGGCGTCTCGAGGGATGGGGCGGGTTTTGCCGCCGCCTTGTCGGCGTCCGACGCGCTCTCGCCTTCGCTGAGGATGGTGGCGATCGGCGTGTTGACGGCGACGTCGTGGGTACCCTCCGGCACCAAAATCTTGCCGAGCGTGCCTTCGTCAGTGGCTTCGACTTCCATCGTCGCCTTGTCGGTTTCGATTTCGGCGATGACGTCGCCGGATTTAATGGTCTCGCCTTCCTTCTTCAGCCATTTCGAAAGGTTGCCCCTCTCCATGGTCGGGGACAGCGCGGGCATCAGGACTTGAATGGCCATGGTCGCTCCGGATCAGTTCAAACTTGCGCGGTCGCGCGGCACAACGCGGCGCATCTAGCGGTAGACGTCGGTATAGAGCTCGGCAGGCTCCGGCTCGGGATCGTGCTGGGCGAACTCCGCAGCAGCGTTGACGATCTCGCGGACCTCGGCGTCGATCGCCTTCAATTCCTGCTCGGTGACCTTGAGCCCGAGCAGACGCTGGCGCACCTGCTCGATCGGGTCCTGATCGCTGCGGACCTTGTCGACCTCCTCGCGGGTGCGATATTTCGCCGGATCGGACATCGAATGGCCGCGGTAACGATAGGTCTGCATCTCCAGGATGTAGGGGCCGTTGCCGGCGCGGCAATGCGCCACCGCCTTGTCGCCGGCGGCTTTCACCGCACGGACGTCCATGCCGTCGACCTGCTCGCCGGGGATGTTGAACGACACGCCGCGCTTGGAGAAATCGGTCTGCGCCGAGGAGCGATTGACCGAGGTGCCCATCGCGTAACGGTTATTCTCGATGACATAGACCACCGGCAGCTTCCACAGCTGCGCCATGTTGAAGCTCTCGTAGACCTGGCCCTGGTTGGAAGCGCCGTCGCCGAAATAGGCCAGGCTGACATTGTCGTTGCCGCGGTAGCGGTTGGCGAAAGCAAGGCCAGTGCCGAGCGACACCTGCGCGCCGACGATGCCGTGGCCGCCGTAGAAATGCTTCTCCTTGCTGAACATGTGCATGGAGCCGCCCTTGCCCTTGGAATAGCCGCCGTGCCGGCCGGTCAATTCGGCCATCACGCCTTTGGCATCCATGCCGCAGGCCAGCATGTGGCCGTGGTCGCGATAGCCGGTGATGACCTGATCGCCGAGCTTCAGCGTCATCTGCATGCCGACCACGATGGCTTCCTGGCCGATATAGAGATGGCAGAAGCCGCCGATCGCCCCCATGCCGTAAAGCTGGCCGGCCTTCTCCTCGAAGCGGCGGATCAGCAGCATGTCGCGCAGCGCGCGCAATTCCTGGTCCTTGCAGAATTCGAGAACCGCCGGATGCTGCGATCCATTGCCGGACTTCGGCTGAATCTCGTCCCCAGCTTGCGTGTCGCGCTTCTTCGATGCGGCCATGGCAGATCCGATGTTGTTATTTGGGTCCCTCTCTAACCCAACTATGGTCGCAGCAAAAGGATTGCATCACGATCTCATTCGCATCTCGCAGTGCAGCGAGATTGCGAAACATTCGCGATGGATTTTGAGGGATTTTGGAACTTACGGGATGAATGCGGCGGAGCCCCGCAAGATTACTTGGCAGGCAGCATCCGCACCAGGTCGGCGGGGTGCGCGTAATCGAGCTGGTAACGGACGCGCTCGTCGAGCATGTCGGGATCGACTCGGTCGGAGCGCAACAGCGACACCCGCTGCTCGCCAGCTGCGCGTTCCTGCTTTAGCCGCTGCAGCTCCGAGGTCAGCGCGATGATCTCCTGGTCGAGCTCCTGGCGCGCGTTGAGCCCGTATTTTCCCGTGTAGGCGTTGGTGCCGAAATAGCCGACCATAGCGGCGGCGATCGCATAAAGAGCGACGCCGGTGAGCAATGATTTGAGGCGGGTGCGGGAGACCATATTTTGAAGATGCGACAGCGCGGTTAACGGAACGCTAACGAACCGACATCCGCGCTGCCATCAAACGTGGGAGCTCACTTCTTCTGCTGCGCCACCCAGGCGGCGAAGGCGTCGATGTATTTCTGCATGAATTCGCGCAGCGGCGCCTTGGTCAGCTCGCCCTTGTCGTCGAAGGCGTCGGCGATGCCGCCGACATAGGCCTCCGGCTGCTGCAGCACCGCGATGTTGAGGAAGGTCAGGCACTGCCGCAAATGGTGGTTGGCGCCGAAGCCGCCGATCGCGCCCGGCGAATTGCTGATCACCCCGCCCGGCTTGCCGTCGAACGCGCTCTTGCCGTAGGGCCTCGACCCGACGTCGATGGCGTTCTTCAGCACGCCCGGAATCGAGCGGTTGTATTCCGGCGTGACGAACAGCACCGCGTCGGCGGCCTTGATGCGCTGGCGGAACGCCACCCAGTCGGCCGGCGGCGTCGCTTCGAGGTCCTGGTTGTAGAACGACAGGCCGTGCAACGTCACGACGTCGAGCTTCAGCGTGTCGGGCGCGAGTTTGACCAGCGCTTCCGAAAGACGCAGCGAATAGGCCTCTTTGCGCAGGCTGCCGACGACGACGGCGACGGTGTACGACGATGCCATGATTGATCCTTCTGCTGGGGAGGCCGACGATAGCCCAGCGCACCCTCGACGACAACGCCGGCCGGGCACGGCCAGCGGCCGCGGCCGTCATCGGTCCGCAGCGTTCGTTGGCCGTCTGTTACAGGGTGCTCAGCGCGCCGGCTCCAGCAGCGAGACATAATTGGCGACCGCGGCGCCGCCCATGTTGAAGATGCCGGCGAGCTTGGCGTCTTTGATCTGCATGCCCTCCGGCGCCTGACCCAACAGTTGCATCGCGGAGAGCACGTGCATCGACACCCCGGTGGCGCCGATCGGATGGCCCTTGGCCTTGAGG
Source organism: Rhodopseudomonas rhenobacensis (assembly GCF_014203125.1). Taxonomy (GTDB): domain Bacteria; phylum Pseudomonadota; class Alphaproteobacteria; order Rhizobiales; family Xanthobacteraceae; genus Rhodopseudomonas_A; species Rhodopseudomonas_A rhenobacensis. Next base: position 32,847 of record NZ_JACHIH010000015.1, on the reverse strand, counting down.
CCGCCGGACGGATTGATCGGCAGCTTGCCGTCCTTGCGGGTCCAGCCTTCCTTGATGGCGCGGGCGCCCTGCCCGGCCGGCACCAGGCCCATGGCTTCGTATTCGATCAGCTCGGCGATGGTGAAGCAGTCGTGGGTCTCGACGAACGACAGATCGGACAGCGTCACCCCGGCGGATTGCAGCGCGCGCTGCCAGGCCACGCTGCAGCCCTCGAACTGCAGGATGTCGCGCTTCGACATCGGCAGGAAATCCTGCGCATGCGCGGTGGCCTTGATAGTGACCGCCTTGGCCATCGTCTTCGCGGTGTCGGCGTCGGTGATCACCAGCGCGGCGGCGCCGTCCGACACCAGCGAGCAATCGGTGCGCTTCAAGGGACCGGCGACGAACGGGTTCTTGTCGCCCTCGGCGCGGCAGAACTCAAAGCCGATGTCCTTGCGCATCTGCGCATAAGGATTCGAGACGCCGTTCGCGTGGTTCTTCGCCGCGATCAGCGCCAGCGCGTCGGACTGGTCGCCGTATTTCTGAAAGTACTTCTGCGCGATGTTGCCGAACACGCCGGCGAAGCCCGCCGGGGTGTCGCCGTCCTCGATCAGATAGGACGCGCGCAACAGATTCTTGCCGATCTCCGGCCCCGGGGTCTTGGTCATCTGCTCGACGCCGACCACCAGCACGATCTTGGCGCCCGCCGCGACCGACTTCACCGCCTGATGCACCGCCGCCGATCCGGTGGCGCAGGCGTTCTCGACTCGCGTCGCGGGCTTGAAGCGCAAAGCGGGATCGGCTTGCAGCACCAAAGCGGCGGTGAAGTCCTGCGGCGAGAAGCCGGCGTTGAAATGTCCGAGGATGATCTCGTCGACATCGGCAGCAGCGATGCCGGCGTCGGCCAGCGCGTCGGTCGCCACCCGCACGATCAGGCTCTCGACGGTTTCGTTCTCGAGTTTGCCGAACGGGGTGTGCGCCCACCCGACGATGCTGGCTGTCATGCGGTCTCTCCCTTGGTCCGGCCGCGTTCTCGGGCGGCTTCTAGGGCAGCATAACCGCTTTTACGCGCCGCTCAAATCTGCCTTCGGTTTGCCGCAAGGTTTTTCACGCCGGTTTCGGCGGGGGTCTTGGGGCCGCCAAAACGACGAAACCCGCCCGCAGGCTTTGCGGACGGGCTTCGCCAGCGCTCAGACTGCGATCAATAGCGGTGCATGCCGTGGCGCGGCGCGCCGTAGCCGCGCGGCGCGGTCGAATAGCGGGGCGTGCCGTAATGCTGGCCGCCGTAGCGCATGTTGTGATGCATGCCCATGCGGTGCGGCGGCAGGCCGTAGCGCGGCGCGTAACCCGGCCGGGCGTAGCCGCCGCGATAGCCGGAGCGGCCGTAGCCGTAACCGTAGCGATAGGACGGGCGTGCGTAGCCGTAATTGCCGTGACCGCGCCAGGAGCGATATTGCGGGCGATGCCGATAGCCGTAGGAATAGCCGCGCGAAACGGTGGCCTCCTGATAGTACGGCTCCGGCGCATACATGCCCGGCCCCGAATAGGTCGGGCCCTGATTGACGTAGTAATATTGCGGCGACGGATCCGGCAGCCGCTCGTAGCTGGTGGCGATGTCATAGCCGAGGCCGTAGCCCGCGCCGTAACCATAACCCACGCCGTAGCCGTAAGAACCGCCATAGGCCGGCTGCCCGCACGGCGACACATAGGCCTGCGCGCAGGGCGAGCAGCCGGTGAACAGCCCGCCGCCGCACGCCATCGCCGGCGCCGAGCTGACGGCCAACACGGCGGCGGCCGCCGCCACTCCAGAAATTACTAAACGCATCACGCTCTCCTGTGGTGTTTTTTTGGTCGGGTTAATATCGTGGTCTGCGGAAATTCGGATTCCTCAGTTCCGGCGCAACGATCACGGCCGGCGGGTCGAACGGCACCGCCGGCTGCACCGCTGGCGGCGCCGACTGCGCCGACCAGGACTGATGAAAACTCTCGGCCGGCTTCGGCAATTTGCGGTTCTCCGGCGGCTCGATTTCCAGCCGCCCATAGCCCGGCAGCTGGCTCGATCCCGGATAATAGTGACCGACACGCGGGACCGGATCGACATAGCGGCCGCCATAGATCGTCGGCTGCACGTGGGTGCCGCGCGCCAGACCCCAGTCGCCTTCGATCACCGCATAGGACGCGTCGCGGCCGTTGATGATGATCGGCACGCCGGGGCGGCCGGGAATCACGATCGAGGGGCCGCTGTCGAGCGCCGCCGCACTCGCCGTCGTCCCGATCCAAATGGCCAATGCCCAAGCCCCACGCATCCTCGCTCCTCACCTTTGCTCATCCGACGTTAGTCGAAAACGCCGGACGATGGGTTAAGGGCCCGGCCCGATTTGCCGGTAAGGCTAACGCGTAAGGATCTGGCGGGACGAAATTGCAAGGGTTTGGGTGATCGAGCTTAACGCGCTCGCGGTTTCGGCCGGGCCGGCTCGGCCGGGCCAGAAGCGGGACAAATCTTGATCGTCGGCCTTGTCGCCGCGCGGCGGCGCTGCTAGCTCTTCGGCGAAATGCCGGTTTAGCTCAGCGGTAGAGCAGCGGTTTTGTAAACCGAAGGTCGGGAGTTCAATCCTCTCAACCGGCACCAGCAATCTGCTGAAGAACATCGATTTTTGACGGCCGCCGACGAAGCCGGCCGTGCCGACCCGCAGCTCTAGCCCCGCTTCATCACCCGCCCGCTCCGGCCGGAGGTCGTGAGCCGCCCCCGTGTCGACGCGGCAAAAATCACAAAGGGTAATACGGTCTTGAGTTCGCGCCATCGCCGCCGGGGCGGCGAGTGGCACGTGTCCCGCCTTCGGGCTAACCCCGGGCGGAACGATGGCCCGGGGCTCTGGTCGGTCCGCGCTGGGGATCACGTTATGCCCGCCGGTCCTGGTCAGCATCCTGGAATGCGGGCGTGAGCGCGGCTGCTCCAAGGCTCGACGCGCCCTTACAGCAGCGTCCACAGCACGATCAGATTGACCACGCAGGCGGCCGCCAGGCTGATCGCCAGCACGGTCTGAACGCCATTACGGTGGGTGTTAAGGATCATGTTCATCGCACCGACAACATCGGGCGATTCGCACCCCGGAGTCCCGCGGGTTATTTTTCGGACGATTCAGAACTCGTTTACGATTGATTCCCGGTTGGACTGGTCCGGGGGCGCCCTCGCCGCGCCGGAGCTGGCGCCCCAGGCAGCAAGAAGGCCGGCGCGAAGCCGGCCTGCTGCGTCACGATCGATGCGACAAGTGCGTTCAGTACCGGGTGACTTCCGGGCCGCCCCAGCCGAACCGATAGTTCAAGCCGGCCTTGACGGTGTGGTCGTCGTTGCGAACGCTGGCCCCGACCACATCCGGCGGTCCGCCGGTGAAGGTGGTGTTGCCGAAGTCGTAGTACTGATATTCAACCTTCGCCGACCAGTTCGGCGCGAACATATATTCGAGACCAGCGCCCACGGTGTAGCCGTCGCGATGGTTGCCGCTGGTGGTGAACGGCAAGCCGACGGCGGTGTTGCTGACGTTGAGGCTGGAGTCGCGATACGCGTAACCGCCCTTGGCGTAGAGCAGCGTCGGACCCCAGGAGTAGCCGAGCCGGCCGGTGACCGAGCCGAGCCCGCGATTGTCCTGGGTGACGAGGCTGTTGCCGGCGAACAGCAGGCCGCCATTGTCGTTCGACGGCAGCCAGCTGTACTGCGCCTCGACGCCGACCACCCAATTGCGGGCGAACTGATAATCGGCGCCGGCCTGCACGCCGCCCAGGAACTGGCCGTCGCGTCCGCCGATGTTGTTATCGCCGGCGAAGGCACCGCCGACGTGACCGCCGATGTAGAATCCGGTCCAGTTATAGACCACTTCCGGCGCGGTGTAGGCCGGCGCCTTTGTGTAAGTCCTGGCCGGCAAATCGGCTGCAAAGGTGGGCGCGGCGAAAACCATCATGGCGGCCGTGGCCAGCAGAAGCTTTTTCATTTTGGTTCCCCTGTTTGCGATCCCATATGTCGGAAAACAACGTGGCACCAGTTTGGTTGCTTGGCGGTCCTATTGGAGCGGAGATGCCGCGCAACCGTGACGAAGCAGCAACAGCTCGAGTTCCTTGAGCTAATGTGGTGCTAGCGCGCCATCTTCTCAAGTTCGGGGAACGGCAAATAGTTAACGCCGGCGCAGGCGTCGCCCGGCTCTTCCAGCACGCGGTCGAGCCGCGCATCGACATAGACCACGGCGCGTTCGCGCACGCCGATATAGGCGCCGTCGGATTGCCGGGCGTTGAACCGCAGGCAGGACACGTAGCGCTGCCGCCCGGCGACGCTGCGCTGCACCGGCTCGGCCATCATGGCGTCGCGCACGCCGACCGGATTGGTCAGATAGGTCCGGAAGAACGCCAGCAATTCGCTGCGATAATTGGCCGGAAACGGCTGGTTGCCGGTGCCGCGATCGTCGGTGAACGTCATGTTGCCGGGGCCGGCGCAGCCACCGAGCGTCACGACGAGCAGCAGCAAAGTCGCGGGATTAAACGGTCTCAAGGCGGGCTCGCGGGTCGGGATGCGTCCGCCTGTCTTAACCGCTCGGTCGGCGGAAGGGAATTGCCAACTCGACTGGGCATCGCGAAGACCGCGGCGGGTTTTGAGATCCGCCGCGGTCAGGTCAAGTCAGCCGTGGCGAACGGCGTGGCCCACGTGCTGGATCGCGCTGTGCGAGCGATGATGCAGCCGATGCGCGCCGATCCGCTTGGGCGCGTGATGATGCCGCACGACGTGGCGGCCGTGATGCCGCACCACGTGGCGGGCGTGATGGCGGACCATCTTGGCCTGGGCGTTCAGCACGGCGGGCTTGGCCGAAACCGACTTGGTCACCGGGGCCGGCGCGGTGGGCGCAGTGCCCGCCGCCATCGCCGGCGCGGCCAGCATCGACACCGCGAGCAAGGCTGCGGAAAGGGTTTTCATCATGGTGGTCTCCTGTTCGTCTGGACCTGAAAGCGAGCGGTCGGTCGGCCGTCTCATCGATCATGCGCTCGACCTTAGAGAGCCCGCGCTGAACCGATGCTGAAGCGCCGCGATGGCTTTCGTTCATCTGGATGAAACATCGTCCATCTTGGGCGATCGCGCGTGGAGCGCAGACGCTAACCGCCTGCGCCGCACAGTCGCGGCTCGACAATCGCGCGACAGGTCGTATAGACGACATCGTCCATTCGTGCCGAACGCTCGCAGAGGCCGCCTCCATGACCCATCCGTCGCGCTATTCCCGGATCGCCTTCGTCGCGAGCCCCAGCGCCGAGGCGCAGGCCGCGCTGCTGCAACTGTCCGAGGCCTATGGCAACGCCGACCCGCACGACGCCGACGTCATCGTCGCACTCGGCGGCGACGGCCTGATGCTGCAGACGCTGCACCAGCACATGCGCAGCAACAAGCCGATCTACGGCATGCATCGCGGCACGATCGGCTTTCTGATGAACGAATACAGCGCGGTGGATCTGCGCACCCGGCTCGCCGCGGCGCGCGACACCGTGATCCATCCGTTGCTGATGCGCGCCACCGACGTGCACGGCACCGTGCACATCTACCACGCCATCAACGAGGTCGCGCTTTTTCGCCAGACCCATCAGGCGGCACGGCTGCGCATCATCATCGACGAGCGCGAGCGGATGAGCGAGCTGATCGCCGATGGCATCCTGGTCGCCACGCCGGCCGGCTCCACCGCCTACAACCTGTCGGCGCAGGGGCCGATCCTGCCGATCAACGCGCCGCTACTGGCGCTGACGCCGATCAGCGCATTCCGGCCGCGGCGCTGGCGCGGCGCGCTGCTGCCGAACACCGCCTTCGTGGTGATCGAAGTGCTGGAAGGCGACAAGCGCCCGGTCGCGGCGGTCGCCGACCACGACGAGGCGCGCGACGTCCGACGAGTCGAGGTGATCTCCGACAAGACCATCTCGATGCGGATGCTGTTCGACCCCGGGCACAGTCTGGAAGAACGCATCCTCAGCGAGCAGTTCGGCTATTGAGCAACGGCGAGATCCGAATCCAACGCCTATTCAAAGGCTTAGTTCAATTAAGCAGCGGTGTGCGGCGCCGAAACGCGGTTCGCTGCGGCTGAATTGTGGTTTCATTGAATTCGTTAGAGAATTTGCGGCGAGACTCTTGCGGCAAACCTGAGGCAACCGCACCGACGCGTCAAATGTGTTGCGGCGGGATTGCGACCGCCGCCATATTTTTGCGACGGTACGCCAGGACGCCGTCGCCATGAAAAAATCACCGAACGGACATTATTCCTACCGACGGTATCCTGCCAAAAACGAGGACGACTGTCCCCGCCCTATGCCAATACCGAAGTCAGGACATATGTGCAGAGGACCGATTGGAACATGGCACAGCGCCGAAATGCCGGCGGAGTCCGGGGACGATCAGTCCGCGGATTCGCCGATCGATCTCTTCGACGATCTCGGAGGAAATATGATCACCCCATACATCATCGACATTCCCGACCAACGTCTCGCAGCGATCAGAAGCCGCGTGGAGTCGTATGACTGGAGCGAGCTTCCTGATGCCGGCGACTGGAGCGCCGGCGTTGGCGTGCGCGACCTGAAGCGGCTCGTCGACTACTGGCAGCACAGCTTCGACTGGCGCAAGGTCGAGCGACGGCTCAGTCAGCTTCCCAACTACACGAGCGTTATCGAAGGCGAGCGGATTCACTTCATCCATAAGCGCGGCAATGGTTCGAAGCCGCCGCTGCTCCTTCTTCATGGGTGGCCGGGTTCGTTCATCGAGTTTGAACGTCTGCTCGATCCGCTGGTCAGCGATGGTCACGACGTCGTCGTTGCCTCGCTGCCCGGCTTCGCCTTCTCCACGCCGATCACCGGCGTGATCGGTCCGCGGCGTGCCGCCGAGCTGCTCCACGGACTGATGAGCCAACTGTTCGGGCCAGCGCGCTACATCGTCCAGGGCGGCGACTGGGGCGCCCACATCGCGAGCTGGATGGCGCAGCAGCACCCCGATGCATTGCTCGGGTTTCATATCAACATGGTCAGAATCTTCGCGGCGGATGCGCGCCCGATGACGCCTGCGGAAGAGGAGTTCTTCGCAAAGCAGGCCGTCATCCTCGATTGGGAAACCGGCTACAATCACCAACAAGAAACCCGCCCGCAGACGCTGGGGGTCGCGATGGCCGATAGTCCGGTCGGTGCCGCCGGCTGGATCCTGGAAAAGTTCGGCCAATGGGCCGACCTGCCGAAACTCCCCGACGGCAGTCCGGATCTGTGGAGCAAGTTCTCCGAAGAGGATCTGCTGACCAACATCATGCTCTACGTGGCGCCCTCGTCGGTCGTCACCGCGACATGGATCTATCACGGCAAGCGTCTCGAGGGATCGGACCGCTTTCCTGCCGGAACGCGCGTCAGCGTGCCGATGGGCGTCGCGGCGTTTCCCGATCCGGTGTTCCTGCCAGTGCCTCGCTCATTTGTGGAGAAGACCTACGACGTCGTGCACTGGACCGACATGCCGCGCGGCGGCCATTTCGCTGCTCTGGAACAACCTGACCTGATGCTGGCCGACCTGCGGGCCTTCGTGAGCGCAGTGTCGGCGCAACGGGGCTGATATCAAGGGAGCAAGGGTAGCCCGGATGAGCGCAGCGACATCCGGGGCTCCGTCGTCTCGGAACACGCTCGGAGCACCCGCATATCGCTGCGCTGATGCGGGCTACTGCTGCTGATAGCCTAACTTGTCGTTCTGCCGCCCTGCCGTCCCCTCTCCGATCATCCAAGGAAGCGACCATGGCCGACCCGTCCGTGAAAAGCGTCGAGACCGCCATGTTGCGGATCGCCTATCTGGAGCACGGTCCAAGCAACGGCTGGCCGGTGATCCTGTCGCACGGCTTTCCTTACGACGTCCATGCGTTCGATGACGTCGCCGCCATCCTGGCGCAAGCGGGAGCGCGGGTGATTGTCCCCTACACCCGCGGATTTGGCCCGACGCGGTTTATCTCCGACGAAGCGATGCGCAGCGGGCAACAGGCGGCCCGCGGCGCCGACATCATCCACCTCGCCGACGCCCTTCGGCTCGAGCGCCCGATCCTCGGCGGGTTCGATTGGGGCGGCAACGCCTGCTGCAGTGCCGCGGCGCTGTGGCCCGAGCGGATCGGCGGCCTCGTGTCCTATGCGGGCTACGACGTCATCGATGTCAGCGCCCAGCGAAATCCGAACGCGCCGTCGTTTGAGCGCGTGATCTGGTATCAGCATCTGTTTCAGACCGAACGCGGCCGGGACTGCCTGGCTGCGCATCGCCGCGATCTGTGCCGGATCTTGTGGCAGGAGTGGTCGCCGGGCTGGCAGTTCGACGACGCGACCTTCGCGCGGTCTGCGATCGCCTTCGACAATCCTGATTTCGTGGACGTCGTGATCCATTGCTATCGCTGGGTCTTCGGCCTCGCGGCGGGCGATCCGGCGCTGCAGCCGCTGGAGGACCGCCTGGCCAAGAAACCCGTGGTGACGGTGCCGACGGTGACGATCGACGGGACCGCGGATCCCCTGAAACCTGGCGGGACCGCCGACCACGCGCGGATGTTCGTCGGGCCGCATGAACATCATGTCGTGGATGCCGGCCATAACCTTCCTCAGCAGGCTCCGCGAGCCTTTGCCGATGCCGTGTTGAGAGTTCGAGACTGGCTGGCTTGAAGCCGCAGCGAGATCGTCCTCCGCGGGTCGTGCATCGAGACCTCGTGTCCCGGACGCGATGCAGCCCGCAGCGCTGCTGCGCAGATCCGGGACCGTTACAAAGGCAGCATCCGTAACGGCCCCGGATCTGCAGCGCACCACGCCGCAAACGCGGCGCGTTGCACTGCGTCCGGGGCACGGCTCCATCGCCGTCCCGCCCCGCCCCGCTCGCAACCCTTCATTAACGACGTCTGCATAGAGTTAACGTGAGGTATACCGGCCCCGTCGGTACGTGCCAGAGCCGAGCCATGTTCCGGATCGATTTCAACAAGCTGCGCTTTCTGGTCTGCGACGACAATCCGCACATGCGCCGCATCCTGCGCACGCTGCTGCATTCGTTCGGCGCCCGCGAGGTCTACGAGGCCGAGGACGGCGCCACCGCGCTGGAGATGTACAGCCACTACGCCCCCGACATCGTGATCACCGACTGGGTGATGCCGATCTTCGACGGCCTGGAATTGACCCAGATGATCCGCCAGCCGGAGGCCAAGGGCAATCCGTTCGCGCCGATCATCATGCTGACCGGGCATTCCGAAAAGCGCCGCGTCACCGTGGCGCGCGACGCCGGCGTCACCGAGTTTCTCGCCAAGCCGATCTCCGCCAAGGCGCTGTATCAGCGCGTGCTCAACGTCGTCGCCAACCCGCGCCCGTTCATCAAGACCAAGAATTACTTCGGCCCCGACCGCCGCCGCACCAGCGCCGCCAACGCCTATATCGGGCCGGAACGCCGCAGCGGCGGCGACGCCGAAACCATCCATCAGCCGTCGCTGCTCGATAAGGCCCGCGTCGCAGGATAGACAACGAGGTTCGATCCGACATGGCCAAAGCAAAGACATCCGCGGTGCACGTCGAGGCCTTCGCCGACCACCACGTCATCACCCCGCCCAATCCGCTGCGCGGCGTGCTGCGCGCGGTCGACGACAAGGACCGCGACGATCCGATCGCCCGCGCCGAGCGGGCGCTGGCCGGGCTGTCGGGCGAATTCGATGCCTGGATGGCGAGCGAATGCGAGCGGCTGCGCGCAGCACATGCCGCGATTCTCAAGGACGGCTTCAGCAAGGCGACCCGCGACGAGCTGTTTCGCGCCGCGCACGACATCAAGGGCGACGCCACCACCTTCGGCTACCCGACCGCCAGCGTCGCCGCCGAGAGCCTGTGCCGGATCATCGAGCACGCGCCGCAGCTCGATCAGGTGCCGGCGGAGCTGATCGCCAACCACATCAAGGCGATTCTGGCGATCGTCCGCGAACACGCGCAGATCGACAAGGCCGGCGTCGAGCACGAACTCAGCCGGCGGCTGCGCGCCGTCGCCGACGAGTATCTCGCCGCAGTCAACCACGATCGCCCGGAACACCTCGAGGCGATCCTGTCGCCGGGAATTGCGCCGGCGGAGTGATTTTTTTCGGGATTGTTGCGGCGTCGTTGCGGGTGCGGCACCGCCCTGACCACTGACCGGGCGGATGCCCGCTGCCTGCTAACCCAGCGTCAAAGTCTAATAGCAGCGCTGCGGCAAGTTTCCCTCTCCCCGCTTGCGGGGAGAGGGTGGCGTGACAAGCGCAGCTTGTCACGTCGGGTGAGGGGGCGCCGCGTTATGCCGAGACGGGGGGGGGGGGGGGGGGGGGGGGGGGGGGGCCGGGGGGGGGCGCGCCCCCCCCCCCCCCCCGCCCGCGGGCCGCGGCGGCGGGCGGGGGGGCGCGGGCCGCGGCGACCCGGGGGGGGCCGGGGGGGGGGCGGGGGGCGGCCCCCCCGGGGGGGGGGGGGGGGGGGGCCCCCCCCCGCCGCGTTATGCCGAGACGCCCCCTCACCCGACCCGGCGTCGCTCACGCTCCGCCGGGTCGACCTCTCCCCGCACGCGGGGAGAGGTGATGCAGTGCTCGTATTTAGCTAAGCCTTCAGTCGTGGGGCGGCGTGCTGTCCATGTCGTTCAGCTGAGTTGAGAGGCTGCGGCGCCGCTCCGCTCACGCCGCCATCGCCGCCCATTCGAATCGCGCCACCCAGTCCTGCGCCAGCACGTCGTCGCAGAACCGGCTGGCCTCGTCGCGCGCCGATTCGGTGGCGAAGCGGCGCAGCAGGATCAGCAGCGGCGCGGCGGCGTCGTGGCCGGTCTCGCAGCGCGTCAGCACCCGCTCGACCATGCGCCGGCGCAAGCCCGCGGCGTCGTCGGCACTGCCGGCAAAGCCGGTCTCCTGCGCGGCTTCCAGCGCGGCGCGGAACGCCGGGAAGCTGGATTCCGGCAGGCCGGCGCGGAGCAGCAGCGCGGTCAGGCTGGCCCCTGCCCCGTCATGCAGCAACGCGGCGACGCGCGCGTAAGGCAGTTCGGTTAGTTCGACCAGCGACTGGTGGAACAGTTCGAGATTGCCGGACAGCAGCGCGCGCAGGATCAAGCCTGCGGTGAGTTGCCCGGTGGCGCGCAGATGCTGCATCAGGCCGCGCATGTCGTCGTCGCGCGAGCGCGCCGCGATGGTGACCGTCGAACGGTCCATCGCCTCGGCGACCACGCGTTCGGCGCGCTCGGCGCTGAGCCAGCGCCGCGCCACCACGAATTGCGCCAGCGTATCGGAGAGCTTGGCGACCAGCGACAACCGCGTCGCCGCCGGCAGATCCTCCAGCACCAGCATCGATTCGCGGATCGCCGCGAGATGGCCGTGGCGCTCGACAATGCGGTCCCAGGAGAACGGCGCCAGTTCGGCGTGCGGATTTTCGATCAGCTCCAGCGCCGCCGACGGCGAGCCGACCTCGGCGATCGCCGCGCACACCGACGCCGGCAGCGCGGCGCGCCGCGCGATCGCGCATTGCATTTGGCAATCGCCGGTGGCGACGATGTCCACGAGATCGGCGTCGATCAGCAGCGGGGAGAATTCCAGCACCGGCAGCGCGACGCTCGGCTGATCGGCGGACAGCGCGCGGATGATGGAGGCCGGCGCATCGGCACTGCGCGCGAACACCTCCGACATCGCCAGCCGCACCAGCGGCGAACAGTCGTCGAGCTGCATCAACAGCGCGCCTTCGGCAGCCGCGCGATCGTCGTCGGAGAGATCTGATACCAGCCAGGCCCGCGCCAATGAACGGGTGGCCTCTGCACGCTCGCCCGCCGGAGCGGTGCGGATCCAACTAATGAACTGCCGAACGATCATGGGTCTGCCGGCTTACGCAACTTGCAAAGGCCCCGCGACGCGGCGCCACTGTCAGACAAAATAAACCATGACGCTTAACAAAGGGTTCACCATAACCGCCTGGCTTTGTTGACGTTTCGTTAAGGCCGCAGACACCGACGGAAACAACTGCGGCGCAACGCGTAGTGCGCGGTCAGCCGACCGCGGCGCGTAGTTCCGAGGACGTCATCCGGGGCGCGAGCCGGACGCGCGTTCACACGCGTCTTCGACGCGCTACGGCTGCGAGCGAGCCCGGACTCTCGCCACCGGGCCGGCGCTCACCGCGCAGCGAGATTCCGGGTTCGCTCGGGCTTACGCCCTCGCGCCCCGGAATGACGGCTGGATTTGTATCTAACCGCTGAACGCGCCGGAGCGATCGCTGAACAGATCGAGCGGCTGCGGCGCGCGCACGGCGGGCGTCCGCGCCAGCGCCGAGGACGCCGCATCGGTCGATGTCGTCGACGTGGTCGAGGTGCGGCTGCCCCACAATTCCTGCACCGTGCTTGACACCGGCTCGGCGCGATCGCCGGGCTGATACAACGAGCGGAATCCCGGCTGGTACTGCGCCGTGGTGGTCGGCGCGTTCGACGTCGCGGCGGGCGGCGTCGCCGATCGCAGGTCGGGGAAGCTCGACAGATAGGCGCCGCTGTCGGCCGGCGCCGCCACGGCACTGGCGAGCGTGAGCGGCATCGCCCCGCCCGCGGCGAGCGTCGCCAGCGTCGCTTGCGAATTGGCGGCCTGGTCGTAGCGCGACGACAGTTCCGAATAGACCTGCGAGACGCTGCGCGCGGCGCCGGAGCGGTCGTAGAAGATCGACTGGTTGGCGGCGGCGGCGTTGGGAAACAGCGCGGCACCCGACGCGTTCGGATTGTTCTCGGCGTTGTTGATCAGCTTGGCGGCGCCGCCGACGCCCATGAAGTGCGCCATATAGAGTTCGGCGTCGCTCGGCCGGCGGCCGATCTCGCCGGTCAATTTGAAGCTGTTGGATTGCGTCAGCACCCCGGCCATCGCCGAGCTCGCCACCGGATCGTCGCGCAGCTTCAGAATCGCGGCCTTCGCCGTGGGATCGCTGACCGAATAGCCGCCGCTGGCCGACTTGGTGATCGCGTCGGCATATTGGCCGTAGCCGAACTGGCTGCCGGCTTCCTTGACGGTGCCGAGCCAGGTCTGCTCGATGAATTGATAGAGCCCCTTCGCCGACGACGTCGACGCCGCCGCGGTGGGATCGAAATTCGATTCCATCTTCGCGGTGGTCACCAGGTAACCGAAATTGGTCCCGGTCGAGCCCGCCGCCTGCTTGATGGCGCCGGCAATCTGCGCGCGCGAGCCCGCGGCGGATGGTGCTGAGCTGATTGTAGCATCGACCGGCATCGGGCCCTCCGCGACCGGCCGCGGCGCGGTTAGTACGAGCGCCACGGGGCGCACCTCGAATGTCACCTTCAGACACTATGGTTAATGCAGCATTAACGATATTGGCGACCGTTAACAACGACGATCGCCGCGCATCGCTGCGTTACGATGGGTTAACCAGACCGTGTTTCTAATTATGTCTGAACCGCATGCGCCGACGAATCGTTCGGCAGGCAACCGCGGGAGGTTGACATGCTCGCCCTTGCGACCAGCACCAACTCCAACACCTCATCCGCAGCCTTGTTGCAGAGCGGGTCGAAGCCCGACCCGTCGGCTGCCAAGACCAGCACCACAGCCACGACGCCCGGCACACAAGCCTCGGCCGACAAGGTCGAACTCTCCGAGCACGCCAAGGCGATGCTGGCCAAGGCGCAGGCCGATGCCGATGCGATGGCCGACCTCAAACTGACCTTCGACGAGCGGCTGGAAAAGCGCAGCGATGCGCTGGCCGAGAAACTCACCAAGGCGTTCGCCTATCTCAACGTCAATCTCGACGACTCGGTGCGGCTCAAGGTCGACAAATTCGGCAACGTCACCACCGAAGGCCCGTGGAAGAAGAAGATCGAGAAGCTGTTCGCCGACCAACCCGAACTCGCCAAGGAATTGAAGGCGATCGCAGGCCTCAACGCGCTGAAGGCGGCCTCCACCGCGCTCGACCTCTACAACAAGGAAAAGGGCGAGACCGCCGGCAGCAAAGAGCAGCAGGCGGCCTGGACCAAGTACAATATCCGCTCGATCAACATCCAGACGCTGTCCGAGGTGATGAGTCTGACCGACGGCAAGCTGCGCAGCGCCGCGGTGGACTATATCGAGGCGGTGGCCGATCCGACCGGCGCCAATGCGAGCGGCGCCGATGCCGCAGCCAAGCAGCGCGAGGTTTCCAACCGGCTGGCGTGACGCGCTCGATCGACACAGCAATCGGGCGTTCAACGCGTCATTGCGGGGAGCTCTTGCGACGAAGCAATCCAGGGCTACGCGTGAAGCCCCTGGATTGCTTCGCATCTCAGTCGGCGCTGCGCGCCGCCCTCGGCTCGCAATGACGAAGACCATTGATGATGCTTGCCGCTTTTGCGCTCAAGCTCTGACCGTTCAGCGATAGACCTTGGCGGGATCGAACAGCCGCTCGGCGTCGACCGGCGACAACAGCGGCGCGCCTTCGGCGTCGCGGTCGACGCGGCGATAGAAGCAGGATTTGCGCCCGGTGTGGCAGGCGGCGCCGCCGCCCTGCTCGACCTTGATCCACACCGCGTCCTGGTCGCAGTCGACCCGCATCTCCAGCACCCGCTGCACATGGCCGGAGCTTTCGCCCTTGCGCCACAGCCGGCCGCGCGAACGGCTGAAGTACCAGGCTTCGCCGGTCTCGATGGTCTTCTGCAGCGCCTCGTCGTTCATGAACGCGACCATCAACACGTCGCCGCTCAAGGCATCGGTGGTGACGCAGGTGACGAGCCCCGCGGCGTCGAATTTCGGACGCAGCGCGAGGCCTTCTTCGACGTCGTCGGGTGCAGTGGCAGGCGTGGTTGGTGCAGACATCGGCAAATCCCTTGGGCCAATCCCTTGGAAGAAATCACACACTCGGCGTCATCCTGAGGAGCCAGGCGAAGCTCGAAGAGCGAAGCCTGGCGTCTCGAAGGATGGGCCGCAGGCATTGAAGTGCAGCCGCGCGTATCGTTCAAGCGCTGTCCTTGCGGCGTCATCCTTCGAGGCTGCTCCGCAGCGCCAGGGCGCTGCGGAGCAGCACCTCAGGATGACGGCGTTTGCAGCAGATGAAGAGGCTTAGCGCCCCCCGCGGATCATCGACATGAACCGCGCCTGCTCCGCCGGATTGTCGCGGAACATGCCGGTGAAGCGGCTGGTGAAGGTCATCGCGCCCTGCTTGCCGATGCCGCGCACCGACATGCAGGTATGCTCGGCCTCGATCATCACCGCGACGCCGCGCGGCTTCAGCACTTCGTCGACCGCAGCCGCGATCTGCGCGGTGAGATGCTCCTGGGTCTGCAGCCGGTGCGCGAAGATATCGACCAGCCGCGCCAATTTCGACAGCCCGACCACGCGCTCGACCGGCGTATAGGCGATATGCGCCTTGCCGTAGAACGGCATCACGTGATGCTCGCAATGCGAGGTGAAGCTCATGTCGCGGATCAGCACGAAATCGTCGTAGCCCGCGGTCTCGCCGAAGGTGCGGTTCAACACCTCGGCAGGACACTGGTGATAGCCCTGGAACAGTTCGTCATAGGCTTCGACGACGCGGCGCGGCGTATCCAGCAGGCCCTCGCGGGAAATGTCCTCGCCGATATAGGCGAGCAGCGTTTTGACCGCCTGCTCGGCCTCGCCGCGCGACGGCCGCGGATGGTCGGGCTTCACGGCGGCGGCGAGGAATTCCGCAGGGTCGAGCTCGGCGGGGCGAAACTCTTTGCCGTCTGCGGATTTGCCGTCGGGCTTGCCGGTTCGCAGCGGCTTGATCAATGCGTCCATCTTTTCTCCGTTCGACCGGCCGCTTCGGACCGGAGTGTCACCGGGCAGACGGGCGGCGTTGCAACCGCCGGGCGCCTGAAGCCCTCACATCAAGTTCAGCGCCAAGTGTAACACTGGAACAGGTGATGTGAATTGCCAAATTCCGCGTGATCGCAAAAGCCGTCAGACTGTATTTCTGGCTGCTCAGCCCTATATAGGGGAGCAATCCAGCGCGCCAAGCGTCCGACGAGATCACAGATCCCATGCTGAACGACATCTACAACAAGCGCATCATCGAACTCGCCGGTAACATCCCGCGGCTGGGACGCTTGGAGGCGCCGGACGCCAGCGCCACCGCGCATTCCAAATTGTGCGGCTCCACCGTCAAGGTCGACCTCAGGATGGACGGCCCGGTGGTCACCGATTTCGCCCACGACGTGAAAGCCTGCGCGCTCGGCCAGGCCTCCTCCTCGATCATGGCGCAGCACGTGGTCGGCTCGACCGCCGGCGAATTGCGCGAGCTGCGCGAGACCGTGCGCAAAATGCTGAAGGAGAACGGCGCGCCGCCGCAGGGCAAATGGGCCGACATCGCGCTCTTGGAGCCGGTGCGCGACTACAAGGCGCGCCACGCCTCGACGCTGCTGACCTTCGACGCCGTGGTCGATGCGATCGGGCAGATCGAGGCCAAGGCCGGGCAATCGGTGCCGGCGGAAGGTTAGCTTCGTTCTGACGTTAAGCCGAAAGCGACTGTCATTCCGGGGCGCGCGTCGCGTCAGCGACGGGCGAACCCGGAATCTCGCAACAGGCGACCGGCAGCCCTCGCAGCAAGATTCCGGGTTCGCTTGGGCTATCGCCCTTCGCGCCCCGGAATGACGACGTCGTTGTGGTTGAGCGCGAGCTGTCTTGGCGCTGCGGGTGCGCCCCGGAATGACGGGTGGTGGGTGAAGTGCTGGCAACCACTCATGTCAGCGCGAGGAGTGCGTCTGTTAGCGCTGCGGCTGGGCCGCGGTTCCGCTCTGGCCGCCGGTCGGCAGGTTGGCTTCGGCGGTCTTGGTCGGCTTCACCGCCGCCGGCACCACGATCTCCGCGGCCACCGGCGTCTCGCTGGCGACGCGGTCCTGCTGCGGCTTGACTTTGAGTTCGGCGACCGCGGGCCCCTGGTCGAGCGGCGGCAGCAGCTCGGCGAGCACCTCGGTGGTGAGCAGATTGGTCAACACCAATTCCTGCCGCGACAATTCGTGCAGGTTTTCCCACGGCGGCACGTTGAGCGCGAGCGACAACAGATCGCCGGTGCCGCCCATGTCGAAGGTGAATTTCGCCAGCCGGCCGATGTCGCGCTCGACGATCATCATGTCCTGCGCGGTGTAGCTGGCGGCGCGGGCGTCGTCGGCGCGGTCGCCCATCCAGATCTGATGAACCCGCACATGAGCGCCTTCCGGAATGTAACGAACATTCCCCGCCAACAGCAAGAAAACGCACATGGATTCGCAATAGGCCTGCGGCGCGATCGCGGTCTTCAGGCCGCCCGGGATGGGCACTTCGATGGTGCTGCCGACGGTGGTGCGCAGTCCCAATTTGCGCCAGCGCCGCCCCAGCGTGATGGCGTCGTTGACCGAGCCGCCGCTGGAATCGAGCACCACCGCGGCGCCGCCGAGCGGCCGGCCGCGGGCGAAATCGTCGAAATCTTTCGGGGTCTCGGCGGTGACGATGCCGACCGCGGAAATCCAGCCGCGGCAATTCGGCTCGCAGGCCACCCAGTTGAACCGCATCGGCAGCTTGCGTTCTTCGAGCTGCCCGCCGGCGCCGGCCTGCGCCAGGGTGCCAGGCGCCGTCGACGCCACCGCCAGGACCACACGCAGGGCAACGGCGCAGAACAGCACCTTGCCGACAAATCTGAGCGACCGCACGAGCTTCAAGTCTGGTTCCTTTCCCGCGCTGGTCCAGCGTCGGCATTTGGGCACCACACGAATCCGTCACGTAAGCGACATCAAAAAGGTATCTCTGGCGGGGCCAGGCGTCCATACGACTTTTCGTGCGTAAAGCCGAAAAAGGTGCGATATTTCAGCACTGTGGCACCGATGCTTCCTTAGGTAATGCTCCGTTGCGCACCAAGCGTGCAGTGCGAAGCGCAATGTTGTGACAACCCGCTCATGAAACACGCAATCAGCTGTCCGGACTGTGCCAAGGCGATGATGCGGCTGCCCGGTCGCGCCGGACGCGGCGCGATCTGGCTGTATCGCCACACGCTGTCGCCGCTGGTCGGCTATCATTGCCGGCATCTGCCGAGCTGCTCGGTCTATGGCGACGAGGCGATCGAACGCTTCGGGCTATGGGCCGGCGGCTGGATGACGCTGGCGCGGCTGCTGCGCTGCCAGCCCTGGGGCACCCACGGCATCGACAACGTGCCGCTGACCGCGCCCGCCGGCGCGCGCTGGTATCTGCCCTGGCGCTACGCGCGCTGGCGCGGCGTCAACGACTGACCGCGGCATTGCCCTCGATCATCGCCGCGACCTCGCCGCGCAGCGCCTGCCGCGCCGCGTCGCGCGAATAGAACATGTGGCCGCCGGGATAGACCGCGAGCCGCACGCGGTCCGGCGAGGCATAGGCCGGCAGCTGATCGAGGATGATCTTGGAGCCGAAATACGGCGTCGCCAGATCGAACAGGCCGTGCGTCACCAACAGCTTGAATTTCGGATCCAGCGCCAGCACCTGGCGCAGCTGCGTCACCGATTCCACCGGATTGCGGCCGCGGCCGAAATCCCAGGCCCGCCCCACCTCGTCATTGAGCAGCTGATAAGAGCCGTCCGGCCGCCAGTTGAGCCGCCGCGTGGTGTGATCGACCGCGACGCTGGTGAGCGGCGCCAACAGCGGCTCCAGCGACGGGTCGCCGAAATGCGCCGAGCTGGAGTCGGGATTGGGATCGAAGCCCAGCACCGAGGCGTCGTAGCGGCCGGTCACCCGGCCATTGCGGCGATCAAATTCGCGGCGAAACTCGGAGCTGTCGAACCGTCCCGCCAGCCGCCGGCTGACCACCGGATCGATGCCCGTCAATGCCGCGACCCGATCGGCCAGCCGCCGCGTCGCCTCGGCGTCGGCCTGGCCCTTCACCAGATCGCGCAGGAAGTCGCCGCCCGCATAGGCTTCGACGTCGGCGAGATCGGCGCGGCTGATGGTGGTTTTCACCTGCGCCTTGGCCTGCCGCGCCGCCGCCGCCATGCTGGGCAGGCTGGCGACATATTGCAGAAGGCTGGAGCCGGAATAGTCGCGGAAGTCGAACAGCGGCGACACCAGGATCAGCCCCCTCACCCCGATGCCCTGCTCGGTCTGCAGATCGTGCACGATCTTCGGCCCGCGAATCCCGCCATAGCTTTCGCCGGCGAGGAATTTCGGCGACAAGAGCCGGTCGGATTTCTCCAGCCAGCGCCGGATCACCAGCGCGATCGCGCTGACGTCGCCATCGACCGAATAGAACCGCTTGCGCACCTCCTCGCCGGTCGCGACGAAGCGGCTGTAGCCGGTGCCGGCCGGATCGATGAACACCAGATCCGTAAAGTCGAGCCAGGTCTCGGCGTTGGGCTGCAGCTCCGGCACCGCCGACGAACTCAGGCCCTCGCCCTCGAAGGCCAGCCGCCACGGCCCGGCGGCGCCGAACTGCAGCCAGGCCGAGGATGCCCCCGGCCCGCCATTGAACAGGAAGGTCACCGGCCGGCTGCGGGCGTCGGCGCCGTCGCGCAGATAGGCCGTATAGGCGATGTCGGCCTGCGGCTCGCCCTTGCCGTTGAACAGCCGGATCGAGCCGGCGGTGGCTGAAAAGCTCAGCGTGCGGCCGGCGACCGTCAGGGTGTGCTGGGTGGTGGAGTCCGGCGGCAGCCGGTGCTGATCGCTGGCTGCGGCAGGCGGCGCCGCGCTGCGCGGCGGCGGCGCGCTGTCGCTGCGGCCGTGCGGGCTCGCAGCGCTCGCCGCATCCTGCGCCGCGGCCGCCAGCGGCCAGGCCAACGTCGCCAGCGCCAGCGCGATCCCGACAGAACGCCGCGGCCAGTGTCGCATCATCAGGTCCTCCGCGCGGCCAGGCGCGCCTCCGCAACGTTCCAGACTTTCGTGGCGAGGCTGCGACAGCCCGGCGGCCGGCGCAACGCACGATCGTTTGAGTCAGAAGCTAACGCAGGCGCCGTGCAGCGCGATCAGCACCGATTGCTGGCGGAACTGGCGCTTATAGGCCTCGGCGATATCGGTCAGCGCCGCGCGCTTGTCCGGATCGTCGGCGAACACGATCTGCAGGACTTTCGACGGCTCGCGCACCAGCACGCCGGTCGCCGGGTTGCGCCATTGCCCGTGGCTGTCGAGCACCGTCAACCCGTCGGGAAATCGCGGCGTGACTTCGTCGGCGACGAAGCGCGCGAACGCCGCCTCGCTGACCACGCCACCGCGCAGGGTGCGGCCGAACATCAGCTCGGCGCTGAGCATCGGCTGCGACGGCGCCACGCAGGCTTGCGGCAGCGACGCGCAGCCGCCGAGCGCCAGCACCGACACCACGACCGCGGCCAAACCGGCGCGCGTGGTCAAATCCCGTCGCGACATCTCCCCTCCGTTCCGTCGGCGGACCACTGGCCGCCCTCGCCTCGAGCCGATCGCCAAAAACCCGCCGCGCCGCTTCCTCGGCGCTATTTTCCGCCGTTGCAACGCCCGATTCCGCTGCTATACCACTGCCTTACGCTTACCTGCGCTCGTTCGCAGGAGTGAGCCAAAGGAGAACATGATGCCTGATAAATCCGCGCCCGCCGCCCAGGGATTCCAATACAGCCTCAGCAATCTGAAGCCGGCCTCGGCGAGCCACGCCACCGTCACCTTCCCCGACGGCAAGACCCGGGAATATCCCCGCGGCACCACCGGCCTCGAGATCGCCAAGAGCATTGCACCTTCGCTCGCCAAACGCACCGTGGCGATGGCGCTCGACGGCGTGTTGACCGACCTCGCCGATCCGATCGACCACGACGCCAAGATCGACTTCATCGCCCGCGACGACGCCCGCGCGCTGGAATTGATCCGCCACGACTGCGCCCATGTGCTCGCCGAAGCGGTGCAGGCCTTGTGGCCCGGTACGCAAGTCACGATCGGCCCAACCATCGAGAACGGCTTCTACTACGACTTCTTCCGCAACGAGCCGTTCACGCCGGAGGACTTCGCCGCGATCGAAAAGAAGATGCGCGAGATCATCGGCCGCGACACGCCGTTCACCAAGGACGTCTGGGACCGCGAGAAAACCAAGCAGGTGTTCGCCGACAAGGGCGAGATGTTCAAGGTCGAACTGGTCGACGCGATTCCCGGCACCGAGCCGATCAAGATCTACTACCAGGGCGACTGGTTCGATCTGTGCCGTGGCCCGCACATGACCTCGACCGGAAAAATCGGCACCGCCTTCAAGCTGATGAAGGTGGCCGGCGCCTATTGGCGCGGCGACAGCAACAACCCGATGCTGACGCGCATTTACGGCACCGCCTTCGCCAAGCAGGAAGACCTCGACGCCTATCTGCACCAGATCGAAGAGGCGGAAAAACGCGACCACAGAAAACTCGGCCGCGAGCTCGACCTGTTCCATTTTCAGGAAGAAGGCCCCGGCGTGGTGTTCTGGCACGCCAAGGGCTGGACCATCTTCCAGGCCCTGATCGCCTATATGCGCCGCCGGCTCGCCGGCGACTACGCCGAGGTCAACGCGCCGCAGATTCTCGACAAGGTGCTGTGGGAGACCTCCGGGCATTGGGACTGGTATCGCGAAAACATGTTCGCGGCGCAGTCCGCCGGCGACGAGGCCGAGGACAAGCGCTGGTTCGCGCTGAAGCCGATGAACTGCCCCGGCCACATCCAGATCTACAAGCACGGGCTGAAGAGCTACCGCGACCTGCCGTTGCGGATGGCCGAATTCGGCGTGGTGCATCGCTACGAGCCGTCCGGCGCGATGCACGGCCTGATGCGGGTGCGCGGCTTTACGCAGGACGACGCCCATGTGTTCTGCACCGAGGCGCAGCTCGCCGAAGAGTGTCTCAAGATCAACGAGCTGATCCTGTCGACCTATTCGGACTTCGGCTTCGGCGACATCGTGGTGAAGCTTTCGACAAGGCCTGAGAAGCGCGTCGGCACCGACGAGAGCTGGGATCATGCTGAACGCGTGATGGCCACCGTGCTGAGCGAAATCGAGGCGGCCTCCGGCGACCGCATCAAGACGTCGATCAACCCGGGCGAAGGCGCGTTCTACGGGCCGAAGTTCGAATACGTGCTGCGCGACGCGATCGGCCGCGACTGGCAGTGCGGCACCACGCAGGTCGACTTCAACCTGCCGGAACGGTTCGGGGCGTTCTACATCGACGCCGACGGCACCAAGAAGACGCCGATCATGGTGCATCGCGCGATCTGCGGCTCGATGGAGCGCTTCACCGGCATCCTGATCGAGCACTTCGCCGGCCACTTCCCGCTGTGGCTGTCGCCGGTGCAGGTGATGGTCACCACCATCACCTCGGAAGGCGACGAGTACGCCAAGGTGGTGGCGGCGGCGGCACGCAAGGCCGGCTTGCGGGTCGAGCTCGACCTGCGCAACGAGAAGATCAACTACAAGGTGCGCGAGCACTCGCTGGCCAAGATCCCGGCGCTGCTGGTGGTCGGCAAGAAGGAAGCCGAAAGCCATCAGGTTTCGGTGCGACGGCTCGGCAGCGAAGGCCAGACCGTGCTGCCGACTGCCGAGGCAATCGCCGCCCTGGTCGAAGAAGCGGTGCCGCCGGACGTCAAGCGAGCGCGGGACGAGGGGTAAATCAGGCCGCCTTGGGCTGCCCGACATTGATGAGGGATTCGGCGGGAATGCCGAGTCCCTCGTGCAGTTTGCGGATCATGCCAAGAGTCAGTTCGCGTTTGCGATTGAGCACTTCGTGCACCCGGTTTCGATTGCCGATAAACGGAATGAGATCGCGCGGCTGCAGCCCGTTCTGCTCCATGTGATATTTGATGGCTTCCACCGGATCCGGCAGGTCGAGCGGATAATGCTTGCGCTCCCACGCCTCGACCAGCGTCACCAACACATCGAGCCGATCGCCTTCGGGGGTGTTACGGCGGGCGGCCATCAGGCCCTCGACCTCCTTCAAGGCCCGGCGGTAGTCGCGTTGCGATTTGATCGGTGCAATGTCCATGGTGGTGCTCTCAGATCTTCTGGGCGTCGATGGCGTCGTACTGTTTGTGACTGCCGATAAATCGAATATAGACGACCCGGTAGGGATAGTTGATCCAGACGACGATCCGATATTTGTTGCCGGCAATGTTGAACACCGCGCGGCCGTCTTTGAGAATACTCACGCTTCCGATATCGCGTTTGACGTCCGCCGGTCTCGCCCAGTCGGCTTGCCTGATCTGGCGAAACCAAGCCATCAGCGGCTCACGCGCGTCGGCAACGCTGGAGCCGCGGTCGAGAAACGCTTTGATCGTGCTGAGCGCAATAACTCTCACGAGACAACTTATAGCATAGTCCCACCCTGGGACCAAGGCCCGCTTGCGACAGGGCGCGCGAGCGCTTAGATAGATCCGAATACCCACCGGGCTGCCGAGGACACCATGACCGAAGAACAGCACCTGCCGGCCTATCCGATCCGGGCCTATCAGCTGATCCCGGATCCCAACCAGCCGACCGTGGTGGCGCTGGCGATCGAGACCGACCAGGGCCACAGCCTGTTCCTGGCGACCCGGCAGATCCTGGAAGACCTCGGCCGCGACCTGCTCGACCGCGCCGCCATGATGCCGGCCAAGACCGCCGCGAACACGACTCCTGGATTAAAGTGAGCTCTGCCATGTCCGACGTCGTCGAATTCCTGAAGACCCGCCGCTCGGTGAAGCCGCGCGAGATGACCGGGCCCGCGCCCTCGCCGGCCGAGCTCGACACCATCCTGACCATCGGCGCGCGGGTGCCGGATCACGGCAAGCTCGCGCCGTGGCGCTTCATCGTGTTCGAGGGCGAGGCCCGCGACCGCGCCGGCGCGATCATCGCCGAGGTGTTTGCGCAGAAGCATCCGGAGGCGCCGGCAGCCGACGTCGAGGCCGCCCGCGGCGCGCTGCGGCAGGCGCCGCTGGTGGTCGCGGTGGTCTCCTCGCCGAAGCCACACGACAAGGTGCCGGCCTGGGAGCAGGAATTATCGGCGGGCGCCAGCGCGCTCAACCTGGTCACCGCCGCGACCGCGCTCGGCTACGGCGCCAACTGGCTGAGCGGATGGTTCGCCTATGACCGCGACGTGATGGACCGCCTCGGGCTGAAGCCGGAGGAACGGTTCGCCGGCTTCATCCATATCGGCACGCCGCAGCGCCACAGCAGCGAACGCCCCCGCCCCACGCTCAGCGAGATCGTGACGCGGTTCTGAGCAGCGTTTCGATCAAGGGTTGAGGCAACTCACTCAACGCGGCTGTCATTCCGGGGCGCGAGGCCGATAGGCCGAGCGAACCCGGAATCCAGTACTCACCGCCCTGGAATACTGGATTCCGGGTTCACTCGCAGCGAAGCTGCTCGTGCCCCGGAATGACGGCTTGCGATTCTGAAGCGCAGCGAGCGATCTCGACAAGCGCTCACGCCGCTTCCGACGCGCGGACGCCGAACCGCGACAGCAGGCCGTCGATGTCGGCGGACGGCCGCGCCGCGCTGAACAGGAAGCCCTGCACCTCGTTGCAGCCTTCAGCGCGCAGCCAGTCCAGCTGATCCAAGGTCTCGACGCCCTCCGCGGTGGTGGTGATGTTGAGGCTGCGGCCGAGCCCGGAGATCGCCCGCACGATCGCCAGGCAATCCGGCCGCTGCGCCAGATCCTGCACGAAGGAGCGGTCGATCTTGATCTTGTCGAACGGGAAGCTGCGCAGATAGCTCAGCGACGAATAGCCGGTGCCGAAATCGTCCATCGAAATCCGCACTCCCAATTCGCGCAGCTGATGCAGCGTGGCGAGATTGGCATCGGTGTCGGCGAGAAACAGCGATTCGGTGATTTCCAGCTCGAGCCGCGTCGGCGACAGCCCGGACTGCGCGAGGGCCGCGATCACCACCTGCACCAGGCTGCGGCAGCGGAACTGCACCGGCGACAGGTTGACCGCGACCTTGATGTCGGCCGGCCACTTCACCGCCTCGGCGCAGGCCTGCCGCAACACCCATTCGCCGAGCCCGACGATCAGCCCGATGTCCTCGGCCACCGGGATGAAATCCGCCGGCGAGATCATGCCGCGCACCGGATGCCGCCAGCGCAGCAGCGATTCGAAGCCGGTGATGCGGTCCTCGGCGAGATTGACCAGCGGCTGATAGTGCAGCTCGAATTCGCCCTTGGCGAAGGCGCGGCGCAGGTCGATCTCCATGTCGCGGCGCTTCTGGGCCTGGCGGTCCATCTCGCGTTCGAAGAAATGGTGGGTGCCGCCGCCCTCGGCCTTGGCGCGGTACAGCGCCATGTCGGCGTTGCGCAGCAATTCCTCGCCGTCTTCGCCGTCGCCGGGCGACAGCGCAATCCCGATCGAGGCGCCGATCACCGCCTCCGGGCCGTCCAGATCGTACGGCACGCTCAACACCTCGATCAGCCGGGCGGCGAAATCGCTGGCCTCGTGCGGCGCGTTGATGCCGCCCAGCACGATGGCGAATTCGTCGCCGCCGAACCGCGCCGCCAGGTCGTTGCCGCCGACCTCCTGGCGCAGCCGGTCCGCCACCTTCTGCAGCAGCCGGTCGCCGGTCGGATGACCGAACGAGTCGTTGACGTTCTTGAACAGGTCGAGGTCGATGCACAGCACCGCGACCTTGGTGCCGGCGCGCCGGCTCTGCTCCAGCGCCTGCTGCAGATGCTCCTGATAGGAGCCGCGGTTCGGCAGATTGGTCAGCCCGTCGTGGTGCGCCATGAAGGCGATCTTGGCCTCGGCCTTGCGCCGCTCGGTGATGTCGACGACGGCGACCAGAAAGCCGTCGCGGCCGTCGAACGCCACCTGGCGGCCGAAGGTCAGCACCTCGATCTCGCTGCCGTCGGCCTTCAGATGTCGCCAGTTGCGGCCCGAGTAATGCGTATCACCGACTTGCAGAACGCTGCGCAGATGCTCGTCGCGTTCATCCTCCGGCCAGATATCCTGCAGCTTCATCCGCAGAAACGTCTCGCGGTCGAAACCATAATGCTGCACGGCGGCGTCATTGACGCTGAGGAACTCGGTGGTTGTGGCGTCGAACACCCACATCGGCATCGGATTGTTGTCGAACAACAGCCGGAACGAATCTTCGCGCTTCTTCAGCGAGGTGACGTCGGACACCGTCAGCGACACCACGTCGCCGAACGCGGTGGCGCTGAGCCGGATGGTCTGCTCGCCGCGATCGATTTCGAGCACGTCGCTGGTGCCGCTGCTCACCACGTTGAGCAGCCTCGCCACCACGGTCGTCGAACACAACAGATGACCGCCGCCGCACAGCCGGCTCCATTGCAACGCGGTCGACGGCGCGCCGATCAGCCGGCAGGCGCCCTCGTTGAGATGGACGATCTGGAAGTCGAACGGCCGGTTGTCGGAATTGCGGATCGCCGCCAGCGACAGGATGCCGTCGTCGGTCGAGGAGAAGATCGCGTCCAAGAGATTGTACTGCGCGCCGCGCTCGTTGACGTAGACGCCGATCAGTTTTTCGCCCCAGCGCGACGCGGTCGGCAACGCCACCACGTCGTAGGTCCGCACCATGCCGGCGCGGACGCAATGCGCCACCGCCAGATAGGGCCGGCCGGTCTCGATGCCGCAGCCGGCGGCTTCGGCGAGCGCCGTGGCGCAATCCGCCGGCAGCGCGCTGAGCGGCACGTCCCAGGCGTCCTGGCCGAGCCATTCCTGGATGTAGCGGCCGCTGCGCGACACCGCGAGCGAGGCGCCCTCGCCTTTCAACAGCACGATGTGATCGGCCAGCCTGCCCAGGCTCCCGAGCATGACGTCTTCGTAGCGTGGCAGGGTTTGTCCGGGCTTCAGCGCGGCGCGCCATTTGCGCTTCAGCACCGGGATATCGCCGAACATCTCGGAGTCGATTTTGGCAGAGAGTTTTTTGGCAGCAGTCACGGCTAGTCCCCACAGCGCAGCAATTCCAACTGCCGCACTCCAAGGCCGGTCGCATTAAGACACTGTAAACGCTGCCGCGCCGGCGCCAAAAACCGTGAATTATGAAGCTTTTAAGTCGCCCCATGGTTAGTGCGCGTTAGTGACTGTGACAGCGCGCGGGACTGCAACGGTACCTCGATCAGCGGGCGATGACTTCGATCTCGCCGTCGACGCCGTTGACGACGTTGAAGCCGCGCTCGAACATCTTGCCTTCGTTCTTGGCGATGGCGCGATACTCGCCTTCGGACAGCACCACGCGCGGGAACGCGCCGATCGACTCCTTGACCACGTCGCCGCCCGGCGTGATCACCGACCAGGCGGTGTTGGCCAGCGCCTCGCCGCCCTTGTCGCCGACCAGCTTCAGGGTGATCACCGCGGCGCGGTGGGTGACGATGACGTCGGTCAATTTGCCGGCCTGCACCCGGATGTCGGAGCGCACCACCGAATTGGCATCGCCGTAATTCGAGACGATGTAATAGGTGCCCTCGGGCACGAGCACCACGTCGCCGGCGGCGACGTTCGGCAGCAGCGGCGCACGCTCGCCGGCTTCGAACTGGCTGCCCTTGTAGATGCTGAACGAGATCTGGTTCTGCGGGATCTTGCTGGTGCCGACCCGGCCTTCGATCCGCAAGCCGCCGGCGGGCAGCACGAAGGATTCGCGGTCGGTCTCGGTTTTCAAGGTCACCGGACGCACCGCGCTGACCAGGCCGTGGGCGACGTGCACCACATAGCTGCCCGGCGGCAGCACGATATTGGGCGTGGCGCCGCGATCCTCGCGGACCAGCTTGAACGCCCCGGTCTCGTCGGGGCGGTCGGTATACACCCGCCAGATCAGGTTGTTGCCGATCACCGGCAGATCCTTGCCGTAACGCGCGGTCAGCGCCAGCACCGCCTGCGGCGGCGCGGCGGGCGTCGGCGGCAATGGCGACACCGCGGGCGGCGTCACCGCGCTCACCGGCGGCTGGATCAGCGTCGGCGGCAGGCCGGGCGGCGCGGCGGCGGGTCCCGACGGCGGCGCCAGGCTGATCGCGCCACCGGCCGGCGGCTCCGGCACCGAGGCCGGCGGGATCGGCGGCGGCCGGTCGCTGAAGAACTGCGCCACGGCAGACTGCGGCGCGCCCAATGCAAGTGCGGCGGCCAGCGCGAACGCGATCCGCCAGCCGCGGCGGCGACCACATTCTGAGCCAGCTTTATCGGTTGACGTCATGCCGATGGTTTTCACCGAAAACGCGGCGAATTCAAGCCTCTGCAGCATGGCCCGGCGGCGACGCGGCAAGCTTGCGGGCGGCGGGCGGAATTTTGCGAAAACCCACGCATTCCGCGTGGAAAAGCCGGATTCCGCCCGGCAGTATCGCGGTGTGGTCACCATTGCGGTTTACAGCGAAACCAAAGTGGCGAAACCTTTTGGTCGGCTTTGCCTGGTTAGATGGGCATGCGCGTCAGATTTTCTCGATTCCACGGTGGTCGGCGAATCATCGTGCTGGGCTTGACGCATTTGCGGCATCAAACCTGCTTTGTCGGGGGGACTGGCGGGAAGCACCCGCCGCAATTAGATCCCTTTTGGGAACTCAAATCAGGATGTCAGTGGGGAGTGTTTGGTGTTGGAAAACCTGATCGGGCGCGGCCAGCAGGCATCGCTTGGCCGCGACAAGGTCGGCCTCGGTAGTATCAGACGCCCGGTGATCGGCTTGGCGCTCGGCGGCGGCGCGGCGCGCGGCTTCGCCCATATCGGCATTCTGCGCACCCTGCTCGCCAACGGCATCGTGCCGGACGTCGTGGTCGGCACCTCGATCGGCGCCGTGGTCGGCGCGGCTTACGCCGCCGGCCATCTCGACAGCCTGGAGGACTGGGCGCGCAGCCTGCAGCCGCGCAACATCTTCGGCTATCTCGACATCCGGCTGAACGGCTCCGGGCTGATCGGCGGCGACAAGCTCGCCGCCCAGCTCGAGGCGACGCTCGGCCAGATCCAGATCAGCGATCTCATCATCAAATTCGCCAGCGTCGCCACCGAGGTGCGCACCGGCCACGAAATCTGGCTGACCCAGGGCCGCATCGTCGACGCGGTCCGCGCCTCCTATGCGCTGCCCGGCATCTTCGCGCCGGTGCTGATCGGCGACCGCTGGCTGGTCGACGGCGCGCTGGTCAATCCGGTGCCGGTGTCGGCGGCGCGCGCGCTCGGCGCCGAAATCGTCATCGCGGCGAACGTCTCGAGCGACGTGTTCGGTCACGGCACCACGATCTTCTCGCACGGCACCCCGATCGAGGAGATCGAGACGGTGATCGAAAGCCCGGCGCCGCGGCGCGGCTTCGGCCGGTTCTTCTCGGCGGAACGTTTCATGAAGCGCGAATTGTTCGGCACCAGCGAACGGCCCGGCATCTCCACCGTGATGGTCGACGCCTTCAACATCATGCAGGACCGCATCACCCGGGCCAGGCTGGCCGGCGATCCGCCGGACCTTTTGATTTCGCCGCGGGTCGGCAAGATCGGCTGGTTCGACTTCCACCGCGCCGACGAGATGATCGGTCACGGCGCGCGCGCCGCGGAGCGCGCCATCGAGTCGATTCAGGAGGCGATCGAGATCATCGCCCCGGAGACCCCGGCGGAGGCGCTGGCCGACTCCGAAAAGGCTTAGGACAGTAAAGACTTATTACGGAACGTTCGGATTCGCGATGAGCGCCAGTCGGCTGCTGGCGCTGGTCCGCGCGAGGGTTCAGGCGGTCTTGATGTAGTCCTGCAGCGCCTGCTGCTCGTGCTCGTATTCGCGCAACCGCCACTTGACGATGTCGCCGATCGAGATCAGCCCGACGATCTCGTTGTCCTCGATCACCGGGATGTGCCTGAACTTGCCGGAGGTCATCAGCTCCATCATCGCCGAGACGGTATCGGCGGGCCGGCAATGGATCACCTTGCGGGTCATCACCGCGCTAACCGGCTCGTCGAGCACGCCGGCGCCGCGTTCGCCGAGCACCCGGACGACGTCGCGTTCCGACAGAATGCCCTCGATGCGCCGGCCGCGGGTCATCACCAGCACGGCGCCGATCCGGCGGTCGGCCAGCACCTTGACCGCGGCATGCAGCGGCGTGTCCGGCTCGACACCCACGATCTGACGTCCCTTGGATTCAAGAATTGCGCTTACCGTCATGGTTCGTCTCCCTGAGAGAACGCGCCTTGCTGGCGCCGTTGGTTTTGTTTGGCAGTAGCAGTCAGTGAACAGATCAGCTGCGATATCGTTCAGGGTGGCGCGGCTGCGGACCCTGCTTCGCTTCCGAGAGCAGATCAGATGTCTGCTCTAACCACTTGCTCAAGAGCGATCTTTTCAATCGCCATCCGGCGCAGTGACGGCGCCACCGCGGTGGCCCGACACACGTTAACTGCAAATAACTTGCAACAATGATGGATCAAACCGGCACCTGGCGCAAGGTAGCGATTAACCGCAGGCCTCAACTCTCGGGGAAAGAGCCGTCGGCGGCGGGCCGCGCCCGCGGCACCGGATCGAACAGCGCAAACAGCAACAGGCCGGCGAAGAACCCGCCGATATGCGCCTGCCAGGCGACGCTGGCGCCCTCGGCGCCGATCGCGATCGATCCCACCCCGAAGATGATGTTGATGCCGAACCACACCGCCAGGAAGCCGAGCACCCGCGGGTCGCGCAGCGCCCGGCTCAACGGCTGCGCCGGCACCCGCGCCGCGCTCTCGGCGTCGCCGCGGCGAAACGACAGGAAGCCGCCCGGCACGAAGGCAAAGCGGATCGCCGCCGCCATCGCGCCCGACACCGAGGCCGAGGCGCCGATCATCGGCGCCATCGCGTGCTCGTGGGTAACGAGATGCGCCGCGGCGCCCGCGGCCGCGGTCACCGCCATAAACAGGAAGAACCGCGGCGCGCCGAACCGCCGCGCCAAGGCGCTGCCGAACGGCAGCAGCCACAGCACGTTGAAGCCGAGATGGCTGAGATTGGCGTGCAGCAGCGAATAGCTGACGAAGGTCCAGATCTTGGCCGCGGTGCCGCCGGGAAACGGCGTCGCCAGCAGCGTCGAATCGTAGCGCAGCGGGATGAAGCCGAACAGCTCGATGCTCCAGTAGTCCCATTCCGGCGGCAGCAGCACGCGCAGATGGATCACCGCCAGCAAGGCGACGTAGGCGGTCAAAGCGCCCGGCAGGGTCAGGATCGGTTCGCGGGGAGGATCGACGGCTTGCAAGGTCTGGCCTTCAGGGCTCGTGTCCCGCAGCGAGGCACCTGCGGTCAGGCTTCGGCCAGGACACATCCGGTTCGGGGGTGGATCGATCAGACTTCTCGTGAGGACCAAGCTTTGTGAGCCACCAGCGATGGCCCCATAGGCGGCCCGGCAGCTTGGTGCAAGCGCGGGATCGGCCCGGCCCGCCGATCCTGACATAGCACGAAAAAGGCAAGGACCAGAGAAAACCTATATAGCGTTGACATTATTAATCTATTTCTGAAAACACGAGCGAAAAGCTCGGCCAGAAACTGTAGAATAAAACGAGATTTCGAAAAACATGAGCACGCCAGCGAGGGGCGCAAGATCGCAGCCGCCGACCTCCGCCTCCTCGGGCTGAGCGCTTTCCGCCCGACCCCTGATCGCCGTTCCCGACGTCAACCGCGGCAGGGTCCAGACGCGGCCAGGTCGCGGCCCGGCCGACTGGATAGCCGACGGGCAGGTCACGGCCAACGTGGCCTGCCTGGCGTGCATGCAGCGCCGATGTCCGGCTCGACACGCTCCCGTACGGCCATCGCGTGAGTCGGGCGACGGATGACCTGCGAGGCCTGTGGTACGCCAGGCGCGGTGTGCATCAAGCCCAACTGGCACGACCACCCGAAAGGCTTCCTTGCGCCATTCACGCGAGGTAGCGCTGAAGACGAGACGGCTTCCCCTCGCCGACTGGAACGATTGGGCGGGAGAATGCTGCGAAGGCAGTCCAAACGAACGATAGCCATTCCAAGACCTGCCGTTTAGGTTGCGCCACCGATTCAGCGCAAGTGCAAAAATGGCTCTAATTCAGCTCCACGGTTTCGACGGAAGCTACCAGCGGCTCAAGGATGGCTGGCGTCAGCAATGCGAACAGGCGGGGGAGCCGTTCGAGGACTTTGCGCGAGGGACTTTTCTTGTCCTGGACGAGTTGGCTCTCAAACCGGAGCGTCGGGCAGGTATTTTCGCCTTTCAGCATAGAGATGATCTTCCTGAAATCGTCTGCCAAGCCAATTGCTCTCCCCTGCCGGGACACCCGGATCCGGTGCTCCGCATTCGGATGGTGACCATGTCCCCGGCGCTGGACTTTGCGGAGGACGATACGACCTCACGGTACATCGATAATCTCGTCGAACTTTTCTACGGAATTGTTCAATTATCTCAATCAGATAATTGGCCCGAAATGAGCGCGAAGGAGATCAAGTTCCATCTCCGGAGCCCGGAGGACTACGCCTTCTTTCGAGGAGCCGTAGGGAACCTCGCTGCCGTTTCTCGCTTCAAGTCGGTTGTTATGAAGGGCGCTTGGCTCTACATAACCAAAGCGACTTGATCTAGATCAAAGTAACGAAGCCGAAGCATATGCGTTGTATCTAGGAACGCACCACAGGCAGGAGAGCACTATGAGCCAGCGAGAGACAGCGGAATTCAAAGCTGAGCTTAGGAAGGCTTTCAGCGACGCTATCGATCTGGTGGGTTTAGAAGCCTTCAAGAGGACGTCGCTTTTTGGGTCGAACGACCGCGCTTATCTGGCTACGAAGAACCAGCAAGCCGCCTAGCGGGTCACCCGACCAATCGGAAGCCCGCTTATTGGCGGGCTTTTTTTTGTTTTGAATCAAAATGATTACATAACAGGTCGAGCGAGGGTAGCGTCTCGGGCTGATGCAAGCGTCTACCCCACCGGCGTCCCGGTCTACGATACCGCCCGCAAGGATCGGCCCTGGGCTGCCAACTCATAATTAATACCAACGGTCATTGAGATTGACCGACATGTGCCCAGTCTCGCATCCCGATTGATGTGATTGTGTGGGGTTGTGCGACGAGTTTTTGCCACGCC
>NZ_JACHIH010000014.1 GCF_014203125.1 Rhodopseudomonas rhenobacensis | reverse complement strand
GTCGTGCTCGACGAGGACTTGGCGCGCAATCGCAAGGACAACGCCCCCGCCAACCTCGCCGTGCTCAGACGCCTGGCCCTCAACGTCGCAAGGGCACATCCAGACAACACCACATCGCTGCGCGGAAAACTGAAACGTGCAGGATGGAACGATACGTTCCTCTTCGAACTCATCCAACACATGCGATAGCCCTGGATGGCCGCCGAGCGGCAGCGGCGCGTCGTCGAGCGCGGCGAGCAGCGCGCCGGTGATGACGTGCGCTTCCTTGTGGCCGCCCTGCCGCGACCAGGCGTGCAGCGTCAGCTGATGTTCCAGCGTCGGGCCGCCATCGACCGCGGCGTTGCTGACCCGCGCCTCGCCGAGCGTCACATAGGGAAACGCGGCGTTGCGCGGCGGCTCGTCGTAGACATGCGCGCCGCCGAGCGCGGCGCTGAGGCCGCTGTCGGCGGACAACGCATGATGGATCGCGGCGCGCAGCGCCACGGCGGCTGTCGTCATCGGTGATGATCCTCGGCTTGATGGGCGCATTCACGCCCAGGAATTGCGGCATGCCGTTACGATGGCAGCCTTTGCGACGGTCCCGGCTCACGGTGCAGCACCGCGTCCGGAACACGCTTCACTCCACCCGCAACTCCGCATCGATCTCGTTGAAGCGGCCGTCGTCGATGCTGCGGATCGCGACGATGCGATACGCGTTGCCGCCGTCGCGCAGCCGATGCTGCAGGCTGAGTTCGACATTGCTCCGCAGCGTGATGCGGAGCCGGACCACGGCGCCGAACGCGTCGGCGTCGAGCCGCGCCGCGGCGGGCCCGCGCGACGGCAACGGCGCCACCGCCGCCCACACGACCGCCTGCAGCGCGTAATCCCGCGCAACGCCGCCCTGCCCGTCCGGCGTCTCCACCGGCGCCAGGATGGTCAGCCGCGTCTTCAAGCGTCCCGGATCGATCATAGCGACAGCACCCGATAAGACGCGATCATCGCCACCACGCTCGACGGCAGCATCGCCACGCTCTGGCCGATCGCCACCAGCCCGCGGTTCTCGTACCAATGCACGACCAGCGTGCGGATGGCGTGACGCAAAACGTCCGGCACGTCGGCGGCCTGCGCTCCGAAGCCGAGCTGCAGATCGAGCTCGATGCCGGCGTGGGCGCGGCCCGGCGGCGGCAACGACCAGCAGGGTGCGGCGATCACATTGGCGGCGGCATCGACCACGAAGCCCGCCGGGTCGACCGGATGCGACACGCCGGCGCCGTCGAACACCCGCGCTGCTGTCACCGCGCGCAGCGGCGCGATCCGCACATCGACGCGGCCCTCCGCCGGCCAATGATCCAGCACCAGCCGCCAGCTCTGCAGCAGCAGCGCGCGGCGGGTCAGCGCCTCGATCTGGCCGCGCGCCGCGGCGATCAATGCGGTGATCACCGCGTCGTCGGCGTCGTGCTCGACCCGCAAAAAGCTCTTGGCCTCGGCGAGCGTCCACGGCTCGCTCGCAGGCCCGACCAGTAAAATCGCCGCCATGTTGCATCCTCGATGTTGACAGGGCGCGGCGGGACGGCTTGATCGTCACCGATGACCCGCCTGTTTCGCCCGATGCTGTTCGCGCTCGCCCTGACCTCGCCCGCCGCCGCGATGGTCGGCGGCGCCGCACCCACCGACGACGGCGTCGGCCGCAGCGTCGTCACCGTCATCGGCTCGCGCGGCAATTTCTGTTCCGGGGCGCTGATCGCCCCCGATTTGGTGCTGAGCGCCGCGCACTGCATCGCGCCCGGCGCCGACTACAAGATCGTGCTGTACGACGCGGCGCGGCAGCCGACGCTGCACGACGTGCGGCGCGTCGCCACGCATCCCGGCTTTCACGCTCAAGGCATCGCCGCACACCGCGCCAGCGCCGACGTGGCGCTGCTGCAGCTCGCCGAACCGCTGCCTTCGAAAACTCCGGCGCCGACCGCAGCAGTGCTGGAGCCGATCGCCGCCGGGCAGAGCTTCACCGTCGCCGGCATCGGCGTCGCCAGACGCGGCGACGGCAAGAGCGGCGGCGTGGTGCGCGCCGCCGAGCTGATATCGACCTCGCGGCCCGGCCGGCTGCAGATCCGCCTGGTCGATCCGCAGAGCAATAACGCACAGCAAGGCCTCGGCGCCTGCACCGGGGATTCCGGCGCGCCGGTGTTTCAGCAACAGGCCGGCCGCGCGGTGATCGTAGGCTTAGTGTCGTGGTCGACCGGCGCCAACAACGCGGCCGGCTGCGGCGGCCTCACCGGCGTCACGCCGCTGACCTTGTATCGCGACTGGATGCTGCGGACCGCGAAGAGCTGGGGCGCGGCGTTGTAGTCGGCGCAATGCAGCTGACACGCGGCTGCATCGCGCCGGGCTTTGCGCAGCGGCAAATTCCCGCTGTCGCGGAACCTTTGCCGCAACCGCGACTTCCTCTGCCGTGAACGTCAGGCCGATGCGAGCCGTGCGCTCGCGCCGCACCTCTTCACCATCCATTTCCTCGAAAGGAGAACGCCGTGCGAAAAGCCTTGATCTTGTTGGCGAGCGCCGCCGTGATAACCGGATCCACACTGTCGGCAGAGGCCCGCGATCGCTATCGCGACCGCGACGACCGCCCCGAGCAGACCACCAATCAGCTGGTCAACGAGGCCGCCGTGCACACCGCGCGCATCAAGGTCGATCTGCATCTGACCGCCGACCAGGAGAAGAACTGGCCGGCCTTCGAGAGCGCGTTGGCGGATCTCAACAAGCGGCGGATCGATCGCGTGATGGCGATGCGCGCCGACCGCAAGACCGCCGGAGACGAGCGCCGGGAAGCCAGCGACGACCGCCGCAACCAGAACGACGATCGCCGCGCGACCAATGACGATCGCCGCGCCACCAATGACGACCGCACCACCGGCAGCGCCGCTCGCACCACCGGCGATGAGAACAACGTGCTCGACGCCATCAACCGCGACGCCGACCGCCGCATCGAACGCGCCAACGACTGGAAGAAGCTGACCGAAGCGGCGCGGCCGCTCTATGACAGCCTCGACCAGCAGCAGAAGCGCCGCTTCGCCGAGATCCTGTACCAAGGCGACCGCCAGGAAGATCGCGCCCGCGAACGCTATTCCCGCTAGCCGCGGCCAGTGACCGACGGCGCGGGCGGTGAGTCGCCCGCGCCGTTTGGCTAACACTCGGCTCCGAAGTGATCGATCAACTCACGCATTCAACGCTCATTGCGAGGAGCTTTTGCGACGAAGCAATCCAACTCCGCAACAAGCCCCTGGAATGCCTCGCTCTGCGTTCAGCGCTGCGCGCCACCCTCGGCTCGCAATGGCAACATCTCTGCCCGCCGCTCTTTGCGGCCAGGCTCTCAGGACGACCAATCGTTAAGCTTTGTTAACCATGTTGCGGCACCATGCCCCGATCAACCGGAGGCTTCGATGCCGCGCTTTGCTGTTCCGCGCCACCTGCTGCCGCACCAAGTTCTGTCGCGCCAAGTTCTGTCGCGCCTGCTGCTGCTGCTGGCGCTGGCTGTGCCGCTCGCGCAGCCTTCGCACGCCGCAGACCTCGCCGGCCACAGCCGGCTCGGCGCGGTGTTTGCAGAGCCGGTGGCGCCGCGCCGCTACGCCGAGCCGGTGGTGATCGCCGCACAGCCGCTGCAGGTCGGCCCGCTGTCGCTGCCCGGCTATTACGGCCGGCTGGATTCCTTCCAATACAACAATTACTACGGCACTTCGCTGATCGATATCTACGGCCGGCTGCCCTACAGCTGCGGCCTCGTCGGCTATTGCCGATGACGCTTGGCGACGGGCGCTCGGGTCGGGTCGGGCGCTCGTCGGGCTGCGTTGCCTGTAGGGTGGGTTTTAGCGCGAAGCGCGTAACCCACCGACAACGAGTCGCGAACCTAGATCCTACGGTGGGTTACGGCGCAAGCGCGCCGAACCCACCCTCCGCAATGCTCGCTACCAGCGAAGCCGCCGCTCCACCGGCGCATAGCCGTAGGCGCCGCGGCTGTCCTCGAGCGGCGCATAGGCGTAGGCGCCGTAGCCGCGCTCCGCGCCGAACGCCACCATGGGATTGATGCCGCAATCCGCGTTGGTGCCGGAGGCCGCCGCCTTGCATTGCGCGAAACTGTAGTATTGGCAGTCGCCCGGATAGCCCATGTTCTCGCCCTGCAGGCAATACTGATACTCCAACGCCTGCGCGGGTGACGACGCCGTCACAGCCACGGCCGATGCGGCGGCCAGCGCCGCGATCATGAGTGAACGCATGATGTCTCTCCTTGGTTGGATGGTGAGGACGCTCCATCCCCCATGAGTCTTTCCATCGCCGGCAACGGACGTCGTGCAGGATTCACAATTCCGCGATCCATCCGTCACAATGGCCAAGCGGGTTGCGGACCAGCGACGTCCCCCGCCACCGTTCTGGTGAGGATCGCGAAACGCCGGGTGCCGACGCGACGCGCGCCGCACCCGGCCTTCGAGCTTCGCGCTCAGCTCGCCGCAAACTTCAACAGCTTAATGGCGTCGAAGTCCTGCACGCCGCCGCCGACCCGCTTCGTCGTATAGAACAGCACGTAGGGCTTGGCGGAATACGGATCGCGCAGCACCCGCACCCCGACGCGGTCGACGATCAGATAGCCGCGGCGGAAATCGCCGAACGCCACCGCCAGCGAATTCGCCGCGATGTCCGGCATGTCCTCGGCCTCGACCAGCGGGAAGGTCATCAGCGTGGCGCGACCGCCGGCCTGCGCCGGCGGCTGCCACAGATAGGCGCCGGTGGAGTCCTTGAACTTGCGGATCGCCGCCTGCGTCTTGCGGTTCATCACGAAGGCACCGTTCTGCCGATAGCCGGCCTTCAGCGCGTAGATCAGATCGACCAGCACGTCGGAGGGATTGCTCGCCGCGAAGCCGCCGGCGGCACCCGAGGCGATGGTGCCGAGATTGCCCCAGCTCCACGAGCCGTTGGCGACCGTCGTGTAGCTCAAAAATCCCTTCGGCTGGTTGACGCCGTCGCCGGCGACGAAGGCGGCCCCCTCCTGCACGGCGAACACCAGCTCGACCTCGGAGGCGATCCACTGGTCGAGATCGACCGCGCTGTCGTCGAGCAGCGTCGCGGTCGCCGCCGGCATGGCGTAGAGCTCCATCGCCGGAAACGACAGCGCGTCGAGCGTCGGCGACGCGGTCTGGGCGCGGGCGTCGGTCTCGCCGACCCAGCCGGTGGCCGGGCCCGCGGTCATGAACGGCTTCTTGTAGACGCTGCCGGAGATCTCGCGCACCGCGCTGATGCTGCGGATCGGCGAGATCGCGGCGAGCCGCTCGGAGATGCTGTGTTCCAGCTCAACCGGCACCAGATAGCCGCCGTCGGGATTGGAGCCGATCGACATCGCCTTGCTTTCCAGCGCCCGCAACGGCGCGGCGTCGCCGGCGCGAACGTAGGCCTCGAACGCGCTCTTGTGCTCGCGGCGCGCGGTGTCGTTGCTCGGCCGGACGCGGCCGTCGAGCTGCGGCCGCGCCTGGCGCAGCGCCAACTCGTCGAGCCGCCGCTGCTGGGCGTCGAGCGCGGCGTTGATGCGGTCGACCTTCTCTTCCAGCAGCACGTCGCCGTGGCGGCGCTCCAGCTCCGCCAGCCGCTCGTCATTGGCGGATTTGAAATCCTCGAAGGTGGCGCGCAGCTCGTGCTCGGCTTCGCGCGAGGCGATGCCGGCCTTGTGCTCCGGCGCGGTGTCGGCGATGGCATAGTCCATGGGGTTCTCCTGGTTATGGGCACACGAAAGCCACGCAGCGCGGCGGCGCCGCGGCGTGTGGACGAGACCAATGCGGGGGATGCGACCGAGGCTCCCGTGGCCGCGGCGGTCGGAAGCAGAAGTCCGACGGGCTCCGGGTCTGCCAGCGGCAGCTGCTACACGTGACGCCGGCTCAAACCGCGCAGCGCCTCTTTGCGATCGGCGCGGGTGCGCAGCGACAATGCCGCCACGCGCCCGCGCCGGGACAGCGGCGCCGGTGCGTCCGCGGCGCCGCTGAACTGATCAGCCTGCAGCTGTCGCCATTGCCGCTCCGCGGCAGCGCGCGCCGGCGACGGACGCGCCGCGTCCTTCACGGCATTGACCCGCGCGCCGGCGAGCAGCGGAAAAGTGACGATGGAAATCTCCCAGAGGTCGACCTGGTGCAGCCGTCGCACCCGGGTCTTCGGATCGATCGCGCCACGCACCGTGCGATAGCCGATCGACAGCCCGTCGATCGCGCCGGCACGCAACAGTGCTAACAACTCGCGGCCGCGCGCCACGTCGGGGATCAGCTTGCCCCGCGCCCGCAGCCCGCGAAAATCCTCGATGAGTTCAAGCCA
Source organism: Rhodopseudomonas rhenobacensis (assembly GCF_014203125.1). GTDB lineage: Bacteria > Pseudomonadota > Alphaproteobacteria > Rhizobiales > Xanthobacteraceae > Rhodopseudomonas_A > Rhodopseudomonas_A rhenobacensis. The sequence continues at coordinate 107,969 of NZ_JACHIH010000014.1, read as the reverse complement.
CACCCCGACCGGCTCGGCCGGGTCGTGCTGAAACAGCATCGGGATCTTGCGCAGCCCCCTGCTTTTCAGCGTCTGCGCGAAGGCGCCGGGCATCACCATGTCGCGGGCCTGGTCGACCGCGCCGAACAGGCTGGCATAGCCTTCGATGCTGCCGTCCTCCGACAGCGCCAGGCGCGAGGTGAGCAAAGGGGCGTGCATCGGCGGCCTCGCAGAGTGAGGGGAACGGATCGTCGGAATGTTGGCATGGTGATGCCGCGTCGGGCGCTGCAGCGGTCATCACGCTGCTACGCAGATCTCCGATCCAGCCCGCGAACGCGGGTCAGGGGCTGAAGTATTCAAGTCCGTCATTGCGAGGAGCTGTTGCGACGAAGCCATCCAGCGGCTTCACGTGCAGCCGCTGGATTGCTTCGCCTTCAGTCGGCGCTCCGCGCCGACCTCCGCTCGCAATGACAACGCTTGATTATCTCTATTATTTCGCGCGCGGGCGGCGCCGGACCCGCCGTGGCGCCGGCTTGACGTGAGCCATCGGCGCGCGCGGCGGCGGGTTCAGATGCGCGAGGAATTCCCGGAACGCAGTGAGGTGCTGGGTATTGGATTTGGTCTCGCTGCGCAGCGCGCGCAGCACGGTATGCAACGTGTCCATCGCAAAGCCTCCTGTTGCTATCTGATATCGGAGCGTCAGCCGTCGTTGGCAGCCTCGCCGCCACCGCGCGAACTCCGGCCAGCGCGGCGGTTGAACACTTCGAGCTCGCGAACGAAATCGTCGAACCGGCGCGACGCCGCGGCCAATTCGCGCAACACGAACCACAGCGCAAAGCTCGCGGCGCCGGCCCACAATAACAGCGCCAGATGCGCGAGGTCGCCGCGCGCGATGAAAGTATCGATCAGTTCGGACATGGCGCACTCCGTTCGACGGCACCGATGCCGCTATCCCAACCGATCGCCGCCGGCCACCGGCGCGTAGCCGACCGCTTCGCGCTTTTCGTTCAGCGTGAGAAACTCCGCGGCGCTGACCCGCTCCCACAAGGCGGCGCGGTCGGAGGCCAGCGCCTCGATGCGGTCGGTGTCGATGACGACGCGCAGCTGATCGCCGAACTGCGGCGCCAGCCACTGCGCCAGCGAATTGCCGATCCGCGCCGCCAGCGGCAACACGGTCTGCCGCCAGAAATTGCGGTTGGCTTCCTGGTAGTTGGCAAACGTGTTGTCGCCCGGAATGCCGAGCAGCATCGGCGGCACGCCGAACGCCAGCGCGATCTCGCGCGCTGCGGCGTGCTTGGCCTCGAGAAAGTCCATGTCTTTCGGCGACAGCGACATCGCCTTCCAGTCGAGCCCGCCTTCCAGCAGCAGCGGCCGGCCGGCATTGACCGCGCCCTGATAGGTGCCTTCCAGTTCGCGCTTCAGCCGGTCGAATTGCGCGTCGGAGAGCACCGCGCCTTCCGCGGCGGCATAGACCAGCGCGCCGGAGGGCCTGGCTGCGTTGTCGAGCAGCGCCTTGTTCCAGCGCGCCGCGGCGTTGTGGGTGTCGACCGCGATCGCCGCGGCTTCGATCGGCGCGAGGCCATAGTGATCGTCGAGCGGATGGAACAACGTCAGATGCAGGATCGGCGGCACCGGGCTTGCGAGTTGATCGAACCGCAGGCTGCGACCGCCGACCGCGTACTCATAAGCCTCGGCCCAGCCGTCCGGACCGGGGACCACCTTCATGCGGTCGGGCCGCAGCGCGTAGAGTTCGCGCACCGAGTCGTCGAGCGCCACCGCTTCGAGATAGCCGTTGCCGGAAAGCAAGAGATGCGCGACCAGCGTCTCCAGCAGCGCGGCGCCGTCCTGCCGCGGGTTCGGCCGCGCCAACAGCTGCGCCAGCGGATGGCCGTCCTTCTCCTGCGCGCCCTCGAAGATCAGGTAACTACACGACGCGGCGTTCTCGGCGATCAGCCGCACGCAGCGGTGCACGATGGCGTTGCCGAGATAGCCTTCACGCGACAGCCCCGCATAATCCCGCGGCGTCCACCGCGCCCGCCCCTCGCATTGCAACGCGATCAGCTGCGCGGTGCGCGAGGCTTTGGCTTCGGGTGCACGGAGCAGATGTTTCAGGCGATTGAGCATGACTGCGTCTTTCATTTGGCGTCGGCGCGCGCGGCGGGGCTTTACTCACTACGCAATCACAGCCCCCGCACCCGCGGCCCGGCGCGCGGGGCGGCGTGGGTCAGCGAGGCGACCGCCCAGACCAGCGCGTCGAGCCGGTCCGGCGAGCGGCCGGACGACAGCCCGGAGGCGGCGAAGTCACACATCTCGTCTTCCAGCGCCGCAAAGCAGCCGGCGTGTTTCACCCGGCCCTGCTCGTACAGCGCCGCCACCGGCTCGGCGCGCAGCCATTTGCCGCGCGACGCCCGCACCGACGTCACCGGCACGGAGGCATCGACCTCGCCGATCACCGCGCGCACCATCTCGCCGCCCTGATTGACCTCGGCGACCAGCGCGTCGGCCTCGAGCCGGCGCCACGCCGCGATCGCCTTGCTGGCCCAGGCACTCGGCGTCGCCGCCGCCAGCGTGTCGTCGGCCAGCACATAGACGATGCCGGCTGCGCAGATCCCCGCCGCGACGATGCCGCAGGCGTCGGCGCGCTTGCCGGACGACGCCGGCGGATCGACCGCGACCACGATCCGGGTCAGCGCCGGCGCTTGCTCGACCCGGCAACTCTCCAGCAGCGCGCGCGACCACAGCGCGTCGGGGCGGTCCTCGATGATCTCGCCCTCTAACTCCTGGCGCCCGAGCCGCGTGCCCTGGTAGCGCGCCATCACGCCTTGCAGAAAGGTCGGCGCCAGATTGAACGCATTGGCGCGGGTCGGCGCCCGCGTGGTGACGCAGGCCGGATCGCTCATCAATCGTTTCAGCAGCGCGGTCGGCCGCGGCGTCGTGGTGATCAGCTGCCGCGGCTGCGGCCCGAGCCTCAGTCCAAATTGCAGCATGTCGAACGCGGCCTCCGCGTAGCGCCATTTCGCCATCTCGTCGGACCAGGCGCAACAAAACTGCGGGCCGCGCAGGCTCTCCGGATCGTCGGCGGAAAACGCCTGCGCCACCGCGCCGTTGCTCCATTCCAGCCGCTTTCGTGACGGCATCCAGCTCGGCCGCTCGCCGCGCGGATGCACCGCCAAGAGGCCGGAGACGCCCTCGATCATCACCTCGCGAACGTCGTGCTCGGTCTCGCCGACCAGCGCGATCCGCGACACCGGCTGCTCGGCGAACGGCGCCAGGCCCAAAGCCTGCGCGCGGATCCATTCGGCGCCGGCGCGGGTCTTGCCGGCGCCGCGGCCGCCGATCAACAGCCAGCTCAGCCACGGCGCGCCGTTCGGCGCGAGAGCCGGCGGGCGCTGGTGATCATGCGCGAAGATATCCCATTGCGCGTTGAGGAAGCCGATCTCGGCTTCAGTCATGCTCTGCAGCAGGACACTCCGCTGCGACGGCGACCAGTTGCTCCAATCGTCGCGAAAGCGCGCGCCGGAACTCGTCGAGGTCGCGGGGAACGGAGTCGTCATCGGCGGCTCGTGATTGCTCGGCGGCGCGCAACCGGCGCAGCTCGCTCAAGGTCTTGGTCAGGCTGGCCAGCGTGCGGGCGCGGCGCTCCGCTTCGCTGCGTTGTTCCGGTTTGAGATGGCTGCCGCCGACGATCGCCTCGATCTGGGTGATCTCGCGCTCGATCGAGCGCGACACCCGGTCGAGCAGCTTCAGGCCGGACGCAGGCTCCGGATCGTCGACGCGGTCGACCGCGGTGCGGGTGACGCCGCTCGGGCCGCGGGTTTTTTTTGGCGCCGGCGCTGTGGCCGTCGCCTCGGCGCGGGCGAGCGCGCGCTCGGCCAGTGCAGCGCCGACCTCGTCGGCCTCATCGACCACCAGCGAGGCGTCGGCGCGCTTGCAGGTGGCTTTCAGGGTGGCGCGTCGCGCCGCGGTGCTGGCGCGCTGCTTGGCCGAAGCAAGCTTGCTCGCCGGCTTGGCGGCAGACTTGCTGGCCGGCTTCGCAGCCGGCTTGGCAGCCGATTTGGCGGCGGGACGGCGCGGCGCGGACGCGGTTTTGCGCCGCGCCGACGGCTTCGCCGGCGCGGTTTTTTTGATCGATGCCATGTGGTGAGCCTGCGCTACGATCCCGCGCGCCGGACCCGCGCCGCTCCGGCCCGCCGGTGTCCGGCCAAGCCGGTCCGTCAGGTGCGGAAGAACACGAACCAAACCACGCCGAGAATCAGGATCGCCAAGCCGGTCGAGATCGCCATCAGCGCCAACACCGACGGGCCTGGTTCGGCCTGACGAGCCTCGGTCGGGGTTTCAACGATCCGGCCTTTGTGTTCGGTTGCCATTCATGCCCTCATCGTTGGAGTGACCCCGTCGTGCGGAGCTCTGGCCACCAACGCGGCATCAAGACTGATGTTCCGACAAACGCTTAGCGGCGATCGCGCGGTCCAAACCACCGCGCCCGCCGCCGAACCCAATTGTGGAGCATGCGCAAACCCTAGCCCGGCAGCGTCACGCTGTCAAGGTATATTTTCCTAAATCGCCAGATCGGCGGTCAACCGCGCCCGCGCCGCGCCAGCGTCGCCTCTCGCGACGGTGGCGCGTGCTCAGCCGCCGGCCGCGGGTCAATCCACCAGCAGCATCACGAAACCGATCGCCGGCGCCAGCACCATGCCGACCGCGACCAGCGCGGTCAGCGAGGCCAGCCGCAATCGAAAGCCGGTCGCCGGCCGGTCCAGGACATTTTCGCCGTGAAGAGAATTCCGTCGCATTGCGCCCCCGCCTGTTGCCGCGTTGCCCAGGTGATACGGCGCGCGCGCTAAAATCCTTGCTGCGAATTGGCGCGGATTCGTATTCCGCTGTTAGTGATGATTAACGGCGCGGCGCGCGCCGCGCCGACCCTGCCGCGGTGCGCTGCCGCAGCCGCACGGGCGAACCCGCGGATGCGATTACTTAAGCGCCGATTCGACCGAGACATATTTGGCGTTGAGATTGGTGCCGATCAGCTGCACCGCGCTGAGAATGACGATGCTGATGCCGGTCGCGATCAGCGCATATTCGATCGAGGTGGCGCCGGACTGATCCGCCACGAATTTCGAAAGCAAACGACGCACGCCACTCTCCTGTCGATGGTTCGCGGGTCGTCCCGCCGGCGCAAAGCCTAGCCGGCAATGGTTTCCGCAGCCTTGCCCGCGACGGTGCAATTCGGCGTTCAGGCGCCCGCGGGCGGCGGATCGACTCCAGCGTCAACGGATTGTTAACGCCGCCGCCCCCGCCGCGGCGAGCGGCGGGGGCGTTGCTGTGCGATGGCCGGCGCGCCGCGGCCGAACGCGGCGCGCCGCGTGATCAGGCCGCCCGCACGGTGGCGAGGAAGCGGCCGACTTCGAGCTTCAGCCGGTTGCTGTCGCGCGACAGCGATTGCGCCGCGGACAGCACCTGGCTCGACGCCGAGCCGGTCTCGCTGACGCCGTGCTGCACGTCGACGATGTTCGACGACACTTGCTGGGTGCCCTGCGCGGCCTGCTGCACGTTGCGGGAAATCTCCTGCGTCGCGGCGCCCTGCTCTTCGACCGCGGAGGCGATGGTGGAGGAAATCTCCGACATCTTGGCGATGGTCCCGCCGATCTCCCGGATCGCCGAAACCGAGTCGGTGGTGGCGGCCTGGATGCCGGCGATCTGCTGGCTGATCTCGCCGGTGGCCTTCGCGGTCTGCTCGGCCAGCGCCTTGACCTCGGAGGCGACCACCGCAAAGCCGCGTCCGGCTTCGCCCGCGCGCGCCGCCTCGATCGTCGCATTTAGCGCCAACAGGTTGGTCTGCCCCGCGATGGTGTTGATCAGTTCGACGACGTCGCCGATCCGCGCCGCGGCGTTGGTCAGGTCGCTGACGCTGGCGTTGGTCTTGCGCGCCTGCTCGACCGCATCGGCGGCAATTCGCGCCGACTCCTGCACCTGGCGGCTGATCTCGTGCACCGACGAGGCCATCTCCTCGGTCGCCGACGCCACCGATTGCACGTTGGTGGAGGCTTCCTCGGAGGCCGCGGCGACCGCCGTAGTGCGCTCCTGCGATCGCGCCGAGGTGGCGGTCAACGTGCTGGCCGAAGCTTCCAACTCGGTCGAAGCTGAAGAGACGGTGTGAACGATCTCTCCCACCGCGGATTCGAACGCGTCCGCGAGCTGGTGCATCGCCGCCTTGCGCTCGGCCTCGAGCTTGCAATCGGCTTCGGCCTTCTCGGCGGCTTCGCGCTTGGCCTTTTCGTCGAGCATCAGCTTGATGCCGTTCACCGCGTTGGCGGTCTCGCCGACCTCGTCGCCGCGTTCGGTGCCGGAGATATCGATCACTTCGCCGCGGGCCAGCCGATTCAGATCGCCGACCAGCTGCCCGAGCGGCCGGGCGATGCCGAACTGCACGATGCCGAATGCCAGCGCCAGCACCGCCAGGAACGCGCCACCGACGGTCAGCAATGTGGCCCGGATAGTGCTGACGACTTCGGCGGACGCCGCGTTGGATCGGGCACTCAAATCCTTGTCGAGCGCGACGGTGATCTGCGTCATGCGGTCGCGCAGCGCCTGGTTATCCGCAGCCGCCGCCCTGGTCAGCCTGATCGCTTCCTCTTTGTTGTTGGCGAGCGCCGCCTTCTCGGCGGGCGGATATTTCTTTGTCATGATGTCGTCAAACATCCGCGACACCTGGTCGAAATCTGCCGCGTAGGCCGGCAGCGAGGTCTTGGCGGCCGCGATGAAATCGACGAACTCCTTTTGGTTGGCGACGATGTCCTGGCTGGTCTTCTGCATCTCGGCAGGGTCGGTCTCGGCGATGATCCGCCAGGACAGCCGACCAAAATTGTAGGCGCGGGCGTTGGCGCGGAAGTTCGCCTTCATGCCCTGCACGTCTTTTTCCAGCATATTGGAATGCACCTGATCGATCTCGGACATCTTCGACGTCGAGTACCAGAGGCCGGCTCCCACCACGACGCTGAGCAGCAGCAAGCAAGCCAGGATCTTGTAGAGGATCTTCACATTCGAGAGTTTCATAGCGATTCCATTCCCAAGGCCCGCGCTTAACAGCGAACGATGCCCATTTCGAAGTGTTGCTGGGTCACACCGTTGGATCGGTGCGCAGTCTCTTCAAGACGCCTGACGAAGCTGACGCTCTCGTCGCCACCGATTAGGCGGGATCAATCGTTGGAACTTCGTAAAATTATGGGAGTCGTAACGGCAATTGCGCGATGCTGTTGTTAGTTCGGCAAGAATGATGATGAATTTCGGCGTCGAACACTCAATCAGTGCCCCGACTATCATGATCGCGCCCCGACGCGACGACGGCATCGAGCACGCCGCAAAATCTGCGTCGGTGATTCGCGCGCGGCAGACCTATCGACCTAATCGCAACGGATCATCGGGACAATGCGCGGTTGCGGGACTATTCGGCGAGATCCGCGGCGACGTCGGGCCCGGCCAGCGGCCGCTCTTCCATCAGCACCATGCAAAGCGCGGAGACCGACATCAGCGCCGCCGATGCGACAAACACGTGACGAAACGCCGCGATCATCGCGTCCGGCGGAATCGCCGCGATGGCGTCGCCGTGCTCGCGGCCGATCGGCACGCCGCCGCCGAGCGTCGCCAGCAGGATCGCGGTGAACGCCGCCACCGCGAACGACGCCATCAGCTGGCGAAAGAAATTCATCGCGCCGGTCGCGGTGCCGACCTGGCTGCGCGGCACCGCGTTCTGGATCGACACCAGGCTGATCGGAAACACCGTGCCGATGCCGACCGACAACAGCGCCAGCACGGCGAGCAGCAACGGCAACGGCAGCGGCGTCGCGACCGCCAGTCCGAGGCACATCATCGCCGCGAACGAATTGCCGACGACCGCCACCCGCTTGTAGTGCGTCCACCGCGTGGTCGCTCGCCCCGCGAACGCGGCCCCCAGCACCGACACGCCGACGATCGGAATCAACGCCAGCCCCGAGGCGCTGGCGCTCAGCCCGTACACCACCTCGTAATACAGCGGCATGCTCACGGTCAGGCCGATCAGCACGCCGATCGCGCAACCGCCGGCCGCCATCGCATAGGGCACCACGGTGCCGCCCATCAGCGGCAGCGGCAGGAACGGCTCCGGGTTGCGCAGCGCGTGCCAGACGAAGCTCAGCGCCAGCAGCGCCGCGGCGCCCAGCATCGAAAGGATCGTCGGCGACGACCACGCAAACCGCGTGCCGCCCCAGGTCAGCACCAGCATCATCGCCACCGCCGCAGCCATCAGCAGCAGCCCGCCCAGCCAGTCGACCTTGCGTCGGCGATGAAACACCGGGATCTTGCCCATTTTCGGCAGCAGCAGCGCCAGCGCGCCGACCCCGAGCGGCAGGTTGATCCAGAAGATCAGCGACCAGTGCAGATGCTCGGCGAACACGCCGCCGATCACCGGGCCGCCGATCGAAGCGGCGACCCAGACGCCGGAGAAATACGCCTGGTACTGGCCGCGTTCGCGCGGGCTGACGACGTCGGAGATCACCGTCTGCACGATCGGCAGGATGCCGCCGCCGCCCAGTCCCTGCAGGCCGCGCGCCACGATCAGCACGCTGATATTCGGCGCCAGCGCGCACAGCACCGATCCGGCAATGAACAGTCCCATCGCGGTGATGATGGTGGCGCGGCGGCCGAAGATGTCGCTCAGCGTGCCGAACACCGGCGCCACCGCGGTGGAGGCCAGCAGATAGGCGGTGATCACCCAGGACAGATTGCCGACGTCGTGAAACTGCCGGCCGATGGTCGGCAGCGCGGTGGCGACGATGGTCTGATCGAGGGCCGCCAGGAACATCGCCAGCAACAGGCTGAGCAGGATGGCGCGAACTTCGGCGGGGGTGAGCGGCGCGGCCGGCGTCAGCGGCGGCGCGTCGTCGAGCTCGATCACCTCGCCGGTCGGCGACGCGGCGCTCGCCACCGGCGACGGCACATCCTCGGCCGCTTCGCGGCGCTGGCTTTCGAACTCGGTCATGGGGAGAAATCGCACGAATTGGAGGTGAGGAGGCCAAGGCTAGCTTGCCGATCGCTGGCAGGACAGCCTGCACCGCGCATGGGTGCCATCCGGCGGTCGGCGCGTGAAGCGGATCCTTGGCGCGGTCGATCGGATCGCCTGCATCGGGTAGCAAATCGCAGCCTCGGCAACCGGCGGCGCGATGCGCAAAAATCAAGGGCGCGATGCGATGAAAGAAGATGCGCCAAAAGAAAAAGGCCCGAGCGCATATGCAGCTCGGGCCAAGTCTAGGGAGGAAACGCCCCAAAGAGGGGAACCGCGACGCGAGCGCCGCGGACAAGTTGGTTGTCTCATACTCACCGCGGATTTACTACCGCGATAATCCCTATTGGTATTGGTACGGAGGCGCCGCCGGTTCCATGGTCTTTGACGGAGCTGGTACCGCTGCTATCTGCGTAGTTACCGGCCGGCTAACCGATAGTCCGCAATTGCTCATCGCTGTTCGCCCAGCGGCGCGCGCGGCGTGCTGATTTGCTCGGTGCCCGGGTTTAGCGGACCTCGCGGCGGGCGAGGCGCCGAATCATGTCGCGCAACCATGCCTTGAATCTTCAGGAACTAACCGGACGATAATCGAACGGCCCGGCTCAGGCCGGCCGCTTCTTCAGCCGCGCGCGCTTCGGCAACAGCCCCGGCCATTGCACGATGTGCTGTTCGAGGTGTTCGTCGTTGACGTCGAGTTCGGTGCCCTGCACCCGGCCGCGCACCGACACCCCGGCCTCGTGCACCGTGGCGGGATCGCCGGAAATCAGCGGATGCCACCAGTACAGATCGCGGCCCTCAGCCACCAGCTTGTAGGCGCAACTCGGCGGCAGCCAGTTCAGCGTGCGAACATTCTCCGGCGTCAACCGTACGCAATCGGGAACCTGGTCGGAGCGGTTCGTGTAATCCTTGCAGGCGCAAAGTCCTGAATCGAGCAGCCGGCACGAGACGTGGGTGAAATAGATCCTGCCGCTATCCTCGTCTTCGAGCTTTTCCAGGCAGCAGCGCGCGCAGCCGTCGCACAGGCTCTCCCATTCGGGCCCCGACATCTGTTCCAATGTCTTGGTCTTCCAAAACAATCCCTCCTGCGCGGAGGGTTTCTTGGCGGGTGCTGTCATGCCTGAATGGGAGTCCGGAAAGGGTGTGATGGGCCGTTCTAGGGGGGATCGGCGCGCTCATGCAAGCGATTGCCGCAACGCCGCCGCCCCCGGCCCGGCGAATTTCCCCGAACTTTGCGAAAATCCAAGTTGCGCCATTGGTTTATCGCCGCCGCTCGGCTAAAAAGTGATTCAATCTCCCGGGCCGCCACATCGGCCTTGGGTTTGCCGCAACATTCCAGCAAGACCTCTTGCCGGCGCCGTTTTGCGCCCTAAAACGCTGCAACTGTTAGGTTCCCGGTGCGTCAGATCGTGCCACCCGACTGGAAGACCAAAATCCGGCACGTCCTGCTGGACGTCGATGCGCGCATCGATTCCACGCTGTTTTCCTCAGCCGTCGGCCTGCGCGAACTCTATGAGCGGTTCTCCACCTTCATGGACCGCTTCCACGTCGGACGTTGGAAGCGTTGGGTGTTCATCGAGCCGTTGTCGGAAATGGCCACCATCGGGCTGTGCGGACTGATCCTGATGCTGGCGCTCGCGGTGCCGGCGTTCCGCGAGACCGCCGACGACGACTGGCTGAAGAAATCCGACCTCGCAGTGAGCTTCCTCGATCGCTACGGCAATCCGATCGGCAACCGCGGCATCAAGCACAACGACTCGATCCCGCTGGAGGATTTCCCCGACAACCTGATCAAGGCGACGCTGGCCACCGAGGACCGCCGCTTCTACGATCATTTCGGCATCGACATCGCCGGCACCGCGCGCGCGCTGGTTACCAACGCGCAGGCCGGCGGCGTGCGCCAGGGCGGCTCCTCGATCACCCAGCAGCTCGCCAAGAACCTGTTCCTGTCGAACGAGCGCACCATCGAGCGCAAGGTTAACGAGGCGTTCCTGGCGATCTGGCTGGAGACGAGGCTGACCAAGAACGAGATCCTCAAGCTCTATCTCGACCGCGCCTATATGGGCGGCGGCACTTTCGGCGTCGATGGCGCGGCGCATTTCTACTTCAACAAGTCGGCACGCGACGTCAATCTGGCCGAGTCCGCGATGCTCGCCGGGCTGTTCAAGGCGCCGACCAAATACGCCCCGCACATCAACCTGCCCGCGGCGCGCGCCCGCGCCAACGTCGTGCTCGACAATATGGTCGAGGCCGGCTTCATGACCGAAGGCCAGGTGTTCGGCGCCCGGCGCAACCCCGCCACCGCGGTCGACCGCCGCGACGAGAATTCGCCGAACTGGTATCTCGACTGGGCGTTCGACGAGATGCGCAAGCTGGTCGACACCTTCCCGAAGTCCTACGTCGAGCGCGTATTCGTGGTGCGCACCGCGATCGACATGAACGTGCAGCGCGCCGCCGAAGCCGCGATCGAAGATCAGCTGCGGCAGTTCGGCCGCGATTATCACGCGACGCAGGCAGCGACCGTGGTGTCCGATCTCGACGGCGGCGTCCGTGCCATGGTCGGCGGCCGCGACTACGGCGCCAGCCAGTTCAACCGCGCGGTCGACGCCTATCGGCAGCCGGGATCGTCGTTCAAGCCTTATGTCTACACCACGGCCTTGCTGAACGGCTTCAAGCCGACCTCGATCGTGGTCGACGGCCCGGTCTGCATCGGCAACTGGTGCCCGCAGAATTACGGCCACTCTTATTCCGGCGCGGTGACGCTGACCCAGGCGATCACCCATTCGATCAACGTGGTGCCGGTGAAACTGTCGATCGCGCTCGGCGGCAAGTCGCCGAACCCGGCCAAGGCCGGCCGCGCCAAGATCGTCGAAGTCGCGCGGCGCTTCGGCATCAAGGCGCCGCTGCCGGATACGCCGTCGCTGCCGATCGGCGCCGACGAAGTCACCGTGCTGGAGCACGCCGTGGCCTACGCCACCTTCCCCAACAAGGGCCGCTCGGTGACGCCGCATGCGGTGCTGGAAGTCCGCACCGGCGCCGGCGATCTGGTGTGGCGGTTCGACCGCGACGGCAAGAAGCCGCTGCAGGCGATCCCCGCCTCGGTCGCCGCCGATATGGCCGGCATGATGAGCCACGTCGTCTCCGAGGGCACCGCGCGGCGCGCCGCGCTCGACGGCATTCCGACCGCCGGCAAGACCGGCACCACCAACGCCTATCGCGACGCCTGGTTCGTCGGCTACACCGGCAACTTCAGCTGCGCGGTGTGGTACGGCAACGACGACTACTCGCCGACCAACCGGCTGACCGGCGGCTCGCTGCCGGCGCAGACCTGGCACGACATCATGCTGGCGGCGCATCAGGGCGTCGAGATCCGCGAAATTCCCGGCATCGGCGCCGGCACCAAGCTGCCGCCGACGGCGGCCAACGCCGCGGCCAACGTCGCCTCGAAGGCCCCCGATACGCGGCAAGGCCCGCCGCCGATCCTGACACGTCGCGGCGCCGACATTTTGGTGCGGGTCGAAAAGATGTTCGACGACATCAGCAAGACGCTGAGCAAGACCCCGCCGGGCGAACCGGGCAAGCCGGTGTCCTCCACCTCGGTCGCGTTCCCGGACAGCTTCGCGTCGGCGACGCGCAGCGATCCCGCGGGTTCTCCGCCGCGCAAGAATTGAGTGTTGCGGTGAAGCGGCAAGAAACGGTCCGAACGTGCGGCTGACATTTTCCATCCTGATTGCGCTGATCATCGCGGCCGTCGTCGGCGTCGGCACGACGTGGATGACCGCGACCCGCGGCACCGATCTCAACACGCTGACGATCGGCGCCTGGACCGCGCGGCCGCGCACCGGCACCGCCGACGTCGACCCCTATGCCCGCGCCTCGATCGCGCGCAGCGGCGAATTGCCGATCGGCACCGGCGACGGCATCGCTTTCACCGCCACCGCCGACGACGACAAACGGCCGCTGGACGGCCGCTGCGACGTGGTGGTCAGCGGCGTGACGCCGGCGGCGCGGTTCTGGACGCTGACGCTGTACGACCCCAAAGGGCAATTGGTGGCGAATTCGCTGCAGCGCTACGGCTTCACCAGCCAGGAGATCGTTCGTAGCTCCGACGGCGCCTTCGAATTGCGGATCGCCGCCCGCGCCCGCGCCGGCAATTGGCTGCCGACCGGCGCGATCGAGCGCTACAGCCTGATGCTGCGGCTGTACGACACTCCGGTCGGCGTCGCGACGCGGACCCAGCGCGACGCGCCGATGCCTACCCTCAAGACGGTGGGCTGCCCATGATCAGGATTCTGTTCACCCTGGTCGGCGGCGTGGTGCTCGGCGCGATCGTGCATCTGGTCAGCGTGTTGGGGTTGCCGAGGATCGCCACCCAGGACGCCTATTCGCGGCTGACGCCGATGACCAAGCTCAACGCGGTGACGCCGCTGCCACAGCCGGAGCCGAACAACGCGCCGATGCCGTATCTCGACCCGGCGTTCGCCACCGCGATCTGCCGCTACGACCTGTCGGGCGGCCCGATCAAGCTCGCGGTGCCGGTCAGCCAGGCCTACACCTCGGTGTCGTTCTACACCCGCGGCGAGGTCGCCTACTACGCGATCAACGACCGTTCCGCCGGTCGCCGCGTCATCGAGCTCGACCTGATGACCGAAGCGCAGCATGCGGAATTGCCGGAAGAAGAAGACGTCACCTCGGCCGACCGGCTGATCATCGATTCGCCGAGCGCTACCGGGCTGATCGTGCTGAAGGCACTGGCGCCGGAGCCCGGCTTGATGCCGCAGGCGCAGGCCTCGCTCGCCGCGGCAAGCTGCAAGGTGCAGACCGAGCCGGTCGCGACCGCGGAACGGCCGAAGAAATAGCCCATGATCCGGGGCAGCGGGCCCCGGTTCTCCGACACAAACGTGTTCGCTATAGCGCTTAGAGTCTTTTCGAGTTGGATTGATGCGCTTCACTATTCCCAGACTGTCATTCCGGGGCGCGAGCCAGAAGCGCGTTCACGCGCGTCTTCGACGCGCTATGGCTGCGAGCGAGCCCGGAATCCATAACCCCTGCTGGGGATATGGATTCCGGACTTGCTCGTTCTTCGAACTCGCAATCCGGAATGACGGCCGCGTTTGGTTTGGATGCTTCAATCTCAACCGAAACGCTCTAGCCGCGCACGCTGAGCGCGACGCCGCGCTGCTGCGGCCCCCAGGCCGACGGCGCGTTGGCGTTGGCCTCGAGTTCGTTGATCAGCCGATCGGCGTCGGCGGCGAGACCGTCCGGCGCCTGCAGCACGAGACGCTCCAGCGCCCAGCGATACGACGCCACCCGGCGGTGCAGGCTTTGCTGCACCCACTGCACGATCAGCGCATTTTCCTCCATCCGCGCGACCGCGTCGGCGCGCTCGCGCGGCGACAGGTCGGGGATGAATCGCAGGCTGGCGTTGCGTTTCCTGTCGAGCTCGACGACCTTGGCGCCGCTCGACTGGAACGGATCGAGCCGCAGCAGATCGTTACGCACGTCGTCCATCAGCTGCGCGTAGCGCGAGGTGTGCGAGCGATGCGGCTCGTCGATCAGCATCCGGCCATAGGCGGTGCGGTCGAACACCGGGGTCTGCCGCCAGGGCGAAGCAATCGCGGTGTAGTCGCCGAACACGCTTTTCCAGGCCGGGCGCGAATGCGGCGGCTCGATCAGCGGATAGGCGAAGTCGCGCAGCGCGCGTTCGTTGTCGGTGAGCTGGAATTCGGAGGCGCGCATCCCGACGCTGCCGGTGGCCTCGGCGCCGAGCCAGCGGTGCATGTCGTCGCTCCGCATGTCGTCGCGGGTGCGGCCGAAATCGCCGCCGCTGCAGCCGACCAGGGTCGCCGTCAGCACGGCCCCGACCAGCAGGCGCAGTGCGACGCGGCTTGAAGTCACGCAGTGAGAGGATCGTCGGCCCGACATCGCATGCGCTCGAATCACGAGCGCGCGCGGCGCCGCCGGCGCCGTCCCGGCGCCGCTCCCTCTTCCGGTCCGCCGCCGTCGGTGGTCTCGACGTGACGCTCGATCCGGACCACCGGAAGTATCAGCACCGTCGCTTCTCGATCGCGCGGAGCCACGGCCATGGTTGAGCCCAGCCGACCCGAGGTCGCTTCCGCTGGAAATGCAATGATCGTGCCCATGTCAGTTCTTTCCGCGCCCTTCCCTGCTGATTTGGTCGGCGCACGGTCATTAAGAACAGGCATGGTTAATGGCCTGTTAACAGCGGGGGCCCCCTGGGAACTGGTGGTTGCGGGGATTCGCCGCGCCCCGCCGCGAGGAGTTCCCGGAACGTCGGCGGACGCCGTCGGTTCTTGCTGAAGGCCAATGAGCCACAGACACCGACAGGGAGCCCCCATGAACAGGATCGTCGCGACAATGGTCGCAGGACTGATTGCAGCCGGAGCGGCCACCGCGGCGCGGGCCGATCAGCCCGGCGCCGACTGGATGCCGGCCGAACAGGTCAGGCAGAAACTGATGCAGGCCGGCTATTCGCAGATCACCCAGTTGAAGGCCGACGACGGCCACTGGGAAGGCGAAGGTGTCAAGAACGGCCAGAAGATGGACTTCCACGCCGATCCGAAGACCGGCGCGATCACCAAGGAAAAACCCGACGACTGACGAGATAGTTAGCTCGGCCGAGTGATCGCCGGACGCGCCGCGTGGCGCGGTCGGCGATGCGGCGTGGGCGGCCTCGCGGGCCTCGCAGGAGTTAACGAAGCGTTGCCCTTAACGCGCTGTTAAAGCAACCGCGATAGGTTGAATCAAATTCTTCCCATCACGCGTAGCGTTGCCATGACCGCACCTCCGATGTTTCCCGGTTTCGACGGGCTGATGACGTTGTCGCGCCGCGAAGGCGTCGACATTCGTCCGACGTTGCTGCGGGTGCTGACCGATCTTTACGTGCAGACCAGCGTGCACAGCGAGGACGAACAACGCCAGTTCGTCGAGCTGACCTCGCGGCTGATCGACCAGGTCGACGACACCACGCGCGCCGCGGTGCGCGCCCGGCTGTCGATCTATCCGTACACCCCAAAGCCGATCGCGCAGCGGCTCGGGCTGTTACCAGTCGACCAGGAGCAGTTGCCGCTGGCCCGGGCCATCGCGCCGGCTGCCGCGCCGTCGCTGGTGCCGGACGCCGCGCCGGTGACTTCGCAACTGACCATGCAGCCCGGCGACGCCGCGCAGATCAACGACATGTTCTTCGCCGCCAACGCCAGCGAGCGCGCGCAGATCCTGCACAATCTCGCCGACACGCCGTTGAAGCCGGCGGCACGGATCTACAGCGTGCGCGCCGCGCGCGCCATCGCCGCGCTGGAGAAGGCGGCCTACGCCGCCGACACCGAAAGCTTCACCCGCGAACTCGGCGACGCGCTGATCCTGCCGTTCCGCGTCGCTGCCCAAGTGGTCGGCGATCCCGGCGGCGAGCCGATGGCGTGCGCCGCCAAGGCGCTCGGCATGCCGGGCGAAGTGTTCGAGCGCGTGCTGATGTTTCTCGATCCGACGCTCGGCGCCTCGGTCAACCGGGTGTACCGGCTGTCGCGGCTGTACGATCATCTCAGCGAACGCGCCGCACTGATCATGCTGGCGGCGTGGCGCGGCACCGCGGTCGCGGTGACCCGCGCGAAATATCGCCCCACGCTTTACGAGGACGAGCGCCAGCGCGCCCGCGCGACCCAGCCGCAATCGCGGCCCGCGCTACAGCCCGGCGTCGCGGCGGCACGGAGTTCGTCGAAGTAATTATGCGGCTTGTGGTGGTTCGGACTTCTGCGTTGACCCTATGGTCCAACCGACGACGAAGCCGTCATTCCGGGGCGTGCGCAGCGAAGCTGCGCGCGAACCCGGAATCTTGCTACCCGTTGAGAGGCCGCCGCGTCCGTTGCAAGATTCCGGGTTCGCTCGAGCTATCGCTCTCGCGCCCCGGAATGACGGCGGGATATGGAACGCGCAGCAGCCCGGTTTGAATATCGGCCGCCGCCGGTTGGCAAGTCGTGCTAACTCTGCCTTTGGCAGATCGCTAGCGCTTCGCCAGATCGAGGAAGTGCCGCCCCTTCTTGTCCTCGATCTCGACGATCCAGACGTCGGGGTCGAAGCGGATCTCGCGGGTCAGCCGCTCTTCGACAATTTGCTCGGCCACCGGCGCCGGCGTCGCCGCGGCAAACACCCGCTCGATCGGCCGGCTGTCGTCGTAAGCGGTCTGCGGCGCCGGCGTGTACAGCATGGCGTTGCCGTCGAGCAGCGCCAGCTTGACGAACACCGCCCCCGCCTCCTCCGCGCCACGGCGACGCACCGCGCCGAACACGCCCTCGGTCTGGCAGCGACGCAGATACGCCGCCACCCAAATGCTGCTCTTCAATCTCATGGAATGAGGTTACCGCGCCGCGCCCGGTGGCGGCAATGCTACTCGATCGGCCGGCCGGTCATCGCTGACAATTCGCGCACCAGGCGATCCGAGATCTGCCCGGTCACCGGGATCTTGCGGTCGCGCTCGAATTTCTGAATTGCCGCCTGGGTGTCGGAGCCGGCGGTGCCGGTCGGCTTCAACTGGCCGTAGCCGTATTCGGTCAGCGCGCGCTGCACCTGCGCGACGCGGCGCGACGAGGTGATCAGATCGCCGAGCGGATCGCTGCGCGTGGCGACCGGCACCGGCGCCGGCGGACGCGGCGCGGTCGAGCTTGCGGCGGCTGCGGGCGCCGCGGTCGACACCGGCGCGGTGGTCTTGGTCGGGCTGGCGAACAGATCGACGCCGCGGGCGTCGGCGGGCTTGGTATCCTGGGTGCGGCTGTCGACCGGCTTCAATTCGCCGGGACGCGGTTCGGCCAAGCGCCCGGCGGCTTCGGCGGGACGCGGCCGCGGCAACACATTGGCGATCGGCGGCGTCGCCGCGGGCGCGGTGAGGCTGCTGCCGAACATCGGCGACGGATGCCGTCCGGCCTGCATGAACAACGCGTTGGTGATGATGGCGATCACCGCCGCCGAGGCGAACATCCCGGCGATCAGATCTTTCGGGCTGTGCAGCAACAACCGCATCGCCAGGCCGCGCTCCTCGTCGGCGTCGATCGCCACCGCGCGGCCACGTCGGGAAAGCTGGTTGTCGTTTCTGTCGGCTTTCTTAGGCACTCTTCTTCACCTGATCATCCTGTCGCTGACTGTCGTTCTGCGCCGCCGCCGCGGGCTGCGCCGGATTGAGCACGGCGATGTTGCTGGTCTCGCTCGGCCGGGTGAAGGCCAGGGGCAGCTTCACCGTCACCGTGGTTCCTTCCTCGAGCTTGCTTTCGACGCTCATCTCCCCGCCGTGCAGCGCCACCAGGCTTTTCACGATCGAGAGCCCAAGGCCAGTGCCCTCGTGGCGCCGCTGATAAGTCTTGCCGGCCTGGAAAAACGCTTCGCCGATCCGCTTCAGATCGTCGGCGCCGATGCCGACGCCGGTGTCGCTGACCCGCAGCACCAGCCGCGCGCCCTCGATCGCGGCCGACACCGTCACGGTGCCGCCGCGCTCGGTGAACTTGATGGCGTTGGACACCAGATTGAGCACGATCTGCTTGAACGCGCGCGGATCGCCGGTGAGCTGCGGCAGGTTCTCCGGCGCGCGGGTCACCAGATCGACCTCGTTCTCGCGCGCCTTCAGCGCCAGCAGATTGCAGCAATTCACCAGCGCCGGGCGCGGCGCGAACGGCTCCGGCAGGATTTCGAAATTGCCGGCTTCCATCTTCGACATGTCGAGGATGCCGTTGACCACCGACAACAGATGCTGCCCGGAATCGTTGATCAGCTGCGCGTATTCCTTGCGGCGCGCGGCGCTGATCATCAACGTGTCTTCCTGCACGATCATCTCGGAGAAGCCGATGATGGCGTTGAGCGGCGTGCGCAGCTCGTGACTCATGGTGGCGAGGAAATGGCTGCGCGAGGCATCGGCGCGCTCGGCCGCGGCGCGCGCCAGGTCCAGCGCCTGTTCCTGTTCCTTGCGGTCGGTGACGTCGCGCATCACCGCGACCACCTCGGCGTCCGAAGTGGACGTGGCCGATTGATGCAGCGGCCGGCAGCGCATCTCCAGCCAGAGAAAATCCGCGGCATGACCGCGGCCGCGCTCGCTGCGCGGCACGTCACGCTTGATCCGGAACTCGACGCTACGCGCTTCGCCGCCACGGCCGGCATCCGACAACGCGGTGAGAAACGCCGGGCGATCGGCAACGTGGACGCGATCGAACAGGCCGTGGCCGAGCAGCCGCGCCACCGGCACGCCGAGCAGCGCCTCCGCCGCCGGCGACACGAACAGCACGGCGCCGTTGCGGGCGTGACGCGAGATCACGTCGCTCATGTTGCGCGCCAACAGCCGATAGCGATCCTCTTCGTCGTACAGCAATGCGACGCTGGTGCGGGCCAGCGATTCCGCGCCATAGGCAAGGCCGCAGGCATAGAGCAGCGCCGAGGCGATGCCCATCGCCATCAGCGCGCCGTGACTGGCGGTCAGCTGCGAAACCGGCAGCAGGTCGAAATGATTGAGCGCGATCAGCGACAGCGCGCAGCCGAGTGCCAGCGCCGACGCGAACGCCACCACGCGGCGCGACGCCGACAGCGCCGCTTCCAGCGGGATCACCACCAGCCAGATCGCCGCGAAGGATTCGATGCCGCCGGTGTTGATCGCCACCGCCATGATCAGGCCGGCGAGCGCCAGCGCCGATAGGATATTGGCGCTTTCGTAGCGGCCGGTGCGCGACAGGAAATACGACAGCAGGATCGGCGCGATCAGCCAGGCGAAGGCCGCGACCTCGAGCCCGGCGGGCGCGCCGTGGATCGCGAGATAGACCGGGAACGCCGCCAGCGCCGCGAGGCTGCCGAACAGCCGCGGCGCAATGAACGCGCGATGCCGCGCACTCATCAACGCGTCGTAGCGCGCGGATGGGTGCAGCAGCGTATCAAGACAATCGCGGATGATGGTCGACACGGTCACGTTGCTTGCGCCTCGGCTTGGTCGTCACGACTGACGCGCCGGAACGCCCCCTTATCGTTTGCGCCAAACTGTCAGACGTAAATTAAGCGAACGCTAAGGCAATCGCCGCGCATGCGGGACAACACGAGTTGTGCGCGGATTGATAAGCATTCCACCGCGCATTTGACGCGGATGGTGAACGACAGGTTTAGAGCGCGGCGCCAACATGGTTTCGAATTCGTGCACGGCGGCGGCGCGCGATGGCGCGACGGCAATGGAAAATTTACGCCAATCTTGAATCGAAGGCGCAACGACTGGATTTTCCGACAATTTGAAGCATCCGACTCACCAGCTATTCAGCGACCGCTGCTAGTTTCGCGGCGATTGCGAGGACAATCGCAACGGGGTGATTTGTCGACGGGGTCGCGTGATGTTTTTCCTGCTTCGCATGGCGTTTTGGCTTGGGCTGGTGCTCGTGCTGCTGCCAAGAGAGAAGACACCTGAATCCGACAAGCTGCCGCAGCTCGGCGCCTCCGAGGCGGTGACCGCCGCGACCGCCGCGGTGTCGGACATGAGTCAGTTCTGCAAGCGGCAGCCGGCCGCCTGCGAGATCGGCGACAAGGCCGCGACCGTGATCGGCCAGCGCGCCACCGACGGCGCGCGCAAGATCTATCAGATCATCATCGAGAAGCGCGGCACCGACGAGAAGCGCGGCAACGACCACACCGGCTCGATCGACGGCGTCGCTGACGCCGACGCAACGCATCAGGACACGCTGACGCCGGACGATCTGGTGACCGAATGGCGGTTGTCACCGCCGGAAACCACTGCCGCCAATTAGAGCATTCTGCGCCCAGCGCCGCCGCAACATGCCCGCGGCGCGGGCCGCCGGCCTTGCGATCGTGCAGCCCCGCGTGAGCGCGGTTCCCACGACCGCGCAAATTCGCAACTCGGCGTCGATATCGCTTTCGAGGTCGCGCGATCCCATATATCTGTCGGGTTCCATGCTCGCTTATCCGCGGCTCGTGCTGCCGCGACGGCGAGCCCGCGCAGCTGAATGGACACGACGCGATGACGATCGACGACATCAGAGAGAATTTCGCACTGCTCGATGAGTGGGACGACCGCTATCGCTACGTCATCGAACTCGGCCGCACGCTCGAGCCGATGCCGGAGTCCGAGCACAACGCCGCCAACAAGGTCTCCGGCTGCGCCAGCCAGGTCTGGCTGTCGCGCAAGCTCGAGCGCGACGACAACGGCGAGCCGCGTCTCAGCTACCTCGGCGACAGCGACGCGCATATCGTGCGCGGCTTGATCGCGATCCTGCTGACACTGGTGTCCGGCCGTTCGCCGAAGCAGATCCTCGAAGCCGAGCCGCTCGCGGTGTTCGACGAACTCGGCTTCCGCGAACATCTGACGCCGCAGCGCTCCAACGGGCTGCGCTCGATGGTCGAGCGGATCCGCCACGACGCCCGCGACACCCTCGCTGCCTCCACCTGATCAGCCGAGGCTAAAGCAGGATGACGTTGCTTCGAACCGTTATCCTGCTTTAGCTTTTTGATTGAGCATGATCTGTTCCGAAAATCGGTACCTACTTTTCGGGATCATGCGCTGAAGCCGGCGTCGTCGGCGAGCCAAGTGCGCAGCCGCGCCGCGGCGGCGCCGGTCGCCTTATCGTCGAGGCCGTAGTGCCGCGCCAGCCGATCCAGCGCCAGTTGCAGCACCACCTTGGCGGAGCGCGACGGCCAGCCGCGTCGGCTCTCGACCTCTTCGAGGCCGTGCAAAAAGCAGCACACGTCCATCAACAGCCCGGCGAATTCCGGACCGCAGGCCTCCAGCGCGGCGCGCAGCCGCTGCCGCGACGCGATCACCAGATCGGTCATTTCGCCGGCGCCGCCGCCGGGACCGCGCCGTCCGGTTGGCGCCTCCCAGCTCGAGGTGACCCGCGGCGTCAATTGTCCGCGGGTGAAGTCGCCACGCAGCTTCTCGCCGGCGATGAATTGCGTCGGCGTGATCATGGCGCGGCCGTCGCGGCCCTTGCGACGGGCGAGCCAGGCCAGCGGGCTCTCGCCGTCGTTCACCGTGACGCGCGCGAGACCCGCCGCGGTCATCACCTCGCGGCGCGACAGATCGAGATGTTGGGCGCGGAAGCCGTCGATGGCCTCGGCGATGTCGTCGGCAGGCTGCGCGAGCTTGGCGCTTGCGGGTCGGCGGGCGCTGCGGGTGCGAGTCATCGCCGGCCCTCCGTCGCGCGCTGAGCCGGCGCGGCGCCGAGGCCGCAGGCCCGTTCCAGCGTCGCCAGCCGGCAATCCATCCAGACGTCGTCGCGGCTGTCCTCGACCACGCGGCAGGCGTGCGCCACCGTGGTGCGATCGCGGCCGAACAGCCGGCCGACGGTTTCGAAGCTCAGCGCGAAGCCGACGTGGCTGAGATACATCGCGACCTGGCGGGCCAGCGCCACCCGCGGCGAGCCGCGCCGCGCCGCGGTCAAGAGGCCGGCGTCGAGCCCGAAATCGGCGGCGACGCAGCCCACCACGCGCTGCACGATTCGGTCGGGTGACGAAGCTTGGCTGGGCGGTGCGAGTGGAGCGGAAGAACGATCGGAGACGGCAGCGGCGTCGAGCATGGGCGGGCCTTTCTAGGAATATTTTCATACATCCTAGTCGGCCTGGCAAGCCCCGGGGATAGCGATCCTCGTGAATTTATTCAGGTGGCCGGCTCGCCGCTGCGGGCGAGCCCTGCCCGCGGTCTATTTGCCGCCGCGGCGCCGGCGTTGCTGGCCGAGCCCCATCTTCTTGGCGAGCTGCGAGCGCGCCACCGCGTAGTTCGGCGCCACCATCGGATAATCCGGCGCCAGGCCCCATTTGTCGCGGTATTGCTCCGGGGTCATGTTGTACTGCGTGCGCAGATGCCGCTTCAGCGATTTGAAGCGCTTGCCGTCCTCCAGACAGACCAGATAATCCGCCGTCATCGACTTCTTCAGCGACACCGCGGGCTTCGCCGGCTCCGGCGGCGGCTCGACCTTGCCGGCCGACACCCGCACCAGCGCCGCATGAATCTGCCCGATCAGGCCCGGCAAATCCGCGGCCGGGGTCGGGTTGTTGCTCACATAGGCGGAGACGATGGTCGCCGTGAGATCGATGAAGCTTTTACCCGTGCTGTCGGTCATGACCTTGAACTTTGCTGACGCCTGAAACTTTGCCGACGCCTGATCTGTGGATACGGTGGCGAGAAGTCGCAACGGCTCGGCGCCCCGAGGCATGCCCGGAACGGACCAAGATACCACGACCGGCGCTTGCGGATCGCTGCCTTTACTCGCCGATTATTGGCGATTGCTTTGCGCAAGACAAGAACAACGCTGCCATGCGGCGGCTTTATTTCGCTTTGCAAGTGTTGCGCAATAAACCCCGGTCAACTGCGTTGGTCGAGGTGCGACCGCAGTTCGTCGATCGAGGCGAAGTGCATCTTGCCCTCGGGCATCTCGGCTTCGATCGATCCGTCTGAATATAACGAATAGGCCATGCCATCAACCACGCCGGACTTCAGCACCGTGACCTGCGGCGCCGCTTCGGGCCCGTCGGAGGCCGGCACGGCCGGCTCGTTGGCCGCGGTCGGGTCATGCGCCTCGGCCCCGGGGAAAAGCCGGGCGCGCAGCGGCTCGGGGCGGGCGCGCTCGGTTTCCGGCCAGGCTTCTTCGAAGGTGGTGCGGCGCGGCTCGTTCGCCAACAGCGGCAGCTCCGGAAGCCCTGCGGCCGCCGCCTCGCCGGCCTGTGCGGCGCGTGCTGCGCGTTCGCGCTCGCGGCGGCTGGAGGCGAACAACAGGTTGCGCCGCTGCTTCTGCGTCGATTCGCTCGGCGCTGACGCTTCGGACTCAGCCGTGGGCTCGGGCTCAGGCTCCGGCTCCGCGGATCGCGGCGGCGGCGCGCTGCGGGTCCGGCCGCGGTCCCGCGCGATCTCGTCGCGCCACGGCGGCGGCGAGCCGGACTCGGCCGACGCCGCGGATCTGTCCGTCTCCGCACGCTCGGTGGTCCGCGCGGGCGAACTCGCGCTCGCCGAACTGTCCGGGCGCTCGGTCGAGGGCCGGTCGCGGCTGAACAGGAAGGTCTCGCCCTCGCCCGGCGCACGGTCCGGCACCGGCGGATCCAGCGGCGGCAGTCGTCGCGCCGGGATATTGGATTGCGGTGCAGTAGCGGTGGCGGCGGGCGCTCCCAAGACGGTTGCGCGCAGCGCACTCGCCGCCGCACGCATTCCGAGCATCAATGCGCCGGTGGACGCCACGATGGTGCCGCACAGGATCAGCGTGTTGCCGAAGCTGAATTCCTTTACCGGGATACCGAACGCGATCGCCGTCAGCCCGGTGACGAGCAGGCCAAATCCGGCCACCAACAGCAAAATCATTCTCTACTCCACGCCGCCGCCGCGTCCGCGCGTCAGCCATTGCCAAGATAACGTCATAGGGCGCGGGTCGCCAACCTGCAATTGGCGGTGTGGTTTTCAAACAACTTGTTGTCTTCAGCTGCCGTTCATCAGATGCCGGCTATGAAAAACGCCAGGTTCACCGGCGTCACACGCTTTTGCATGGCAGCATGCGAAGGATAAATTGCGCCGTAATTACAAATTACTTGGTGACGGAAATGGGCTATAGACGCCCCGGGAATGGGCCCGACGCGCCAAACTGTTGGGTCACTGGGACGCTGGGTTAATCAACGGTCATGTCAGCCATAACGACTTCTTCCTTCGATACGCCCGTGCGGCGCTCGGCGGAACGAACTTGCGACGACCTTTCGATCGCGGTGCTCGCCGTGGTCAGCCTGATCGCAGGGCTGACATTTCGCGACTACGGCCTCGGCTGGGACGACTACACCCACGCCGAATATGCCGATCTGCTGCTGCGGATGTACGGCTCCGGCTTCCGCGACACCGCAGCGCTGTCGTTCGCCAATCTCTACATGTATGGCGGCGGCTTTGATATCGCGGCGGCGCTGCTGCACAAGATCATTCCGCTGGAATTGTTCGAAACCAGACGGCTGCTCGGCGCCGTGGTCGGCGTCATCGGTCTGGCGGTGACCTGGCGGCTGGCGCGCCGCGTCGGCGGCCCGTTCGCCGGGCTCTCGGCGCTGTTGCTGCTGGCGCTGTGCCCGACCTTCTACGGCCACATGTTCATGAATCCGAAGGATGCGCCGTTCGCCGTCGCGATGGTGATCCTGATGCTCGGCCTGGTCCGCCTCGCCGAAGAATATCCCCGGCCCTCGCCGCAAACGGTGCTGATCGTAGGCCTCGGCGCCGGGCTGTCGATCGGCTCTCGGATCCTCGGCGGCCTGGCGCTGGTCTATGCGCTGATCGGCTTTATCCCGCTGCTGATCGAGGAAGTCCGCAGCAACGGCCTGCGCGAAGCCGGCCGCCGCTTCGCCTCGATGAGCTTCGCGCTGATTCCCGGCCTGATCTTCGGCTATCTGGTGATGGGGCTGATCTGGCCGTGGTCGATCATGGAGCCGGCCAACCCGCTGCGCGCCCTGACCTACTTCTCGCACTTCTTCGAAAAGCCCTGGAAGGAGATGTTCGACGGCGCGCTGGTGTCGGTGCCCGACATGCCGTGGTCCTATCTGCCGACGCTGTTCGCGCTGCAATTGCCCGAAGTGCTGCTCGCCCTCGCCGCCGGCGGCGTGGTGATGACCATCGTGGCGCTGTCGCGGAACAACGAGACGCCGCGGCGCAAGACCATCCTGTTGATGCTGACGGTGGCGGCGACGCTGCCCTTGATCATCGCCATGGTGAAACGCCCGGCGCTGTACAACGGCATCCGCCACTTCATCTTCGTGATCCCGCCGATGGCGGTGCTGGCCGGCGTCGCGCTGGCGCGGCTGATGGACTGGATCGGCGCCCGCCACCTCGGCTCGCAGGCCGCGGCGGTGGCGATCTTCGGCTTCGGGCTGATGCTGCCGCTGGCCGAGATGATCCGGCTGCATCCCTATCAGTACACCCACTTCAACCACGTCGCCGGCACCGTGCGCAGCGCCGAATCGCTGTTCATGCTGGACTATTGGGGCTTGGCGCTGAAGCAGGCCTCCGACGCGCTGCGCGACGAAATCGCCGAGCGCCAGGAAGTGCCGCCGCGCGGCCGCAAATGGAAGGTCGCGGTGTGCGGCCCGCAGCGTCCGGCACAGGTGGCGCTGGGTCCGGACTTCACCATCGGCTGGGACAGCCAGGCCGCCGACTTCGCCATGACGCTCGGCGAATTCTACTGCAAGGGCCTGAACGCGCCGATCATCGCCGAGATCAAGCGCGACGACGTGGTGTTCGCGCGGGTCTACGACATCCGCAGACAGAGCATCTCCAGCCTGTTGTCGATCCCGGCGCCGTAGCCCCCGGCGCGGCGCCGCCCCCTCTTTGCGTAGAGGCCCGCCCATGCTGACGCGACGACTGTTATTGGCCACCGTTCCAGGCTTCGCCGCATGGTCGGCCGTGGCCGACGACGCGCCGCCGGCGCTGCAAAGCTACGAGCGCGACAGCGGCGGCCGGATCGGCCTTTACGCCGAAAACCTGACGACGGGCACGACGATCGCATGGCGCGCGGACGAGCGTCGGGTGATGTGCAGCACGTTCAAGGCCTCGCTCGCGGCTTTCGTTCTGGCTCGCATCGACCGCGGCGAAGACAGCCTCGACGCCAGGATCGCGTATTCCGCCGCGGACCTGCTCGACTACGCGCCGGTGGCCAAGGAGAACCTTGCCAAGGGCGGACTGACCGTCGACGAGATGTGCAAGGCGATGGTCGAACTCAGCGACAACACTTTCGCCAACCTGTTGCTGGCCCGTGTCGGTGGACCGGCGGCGCTCACCGGCTTCTGGCGCGCGACCGGCGACGGCATCTCCCGGCTCGACCATAACGAACCCGAACTGAACTTCTCGCCGCCCGGCGATCCGCGCAACACCACGACGCCGGTCGCGATGGCGGGCACCCTGCGTCGTGTGGTGTTGGGCGACGTGCTGACGCCGGCGTCCCGCGACCGGCTCACCGGCTGGATGGTGGATTGCAAGACCGGCGCCAACCGGCTTCGCGGCGGCCTGCCGAAGCATTGGACGATCGGCGACAAGACCGGCAACAATGGCATCGACGCCGCCGGCGACATTGCCATCGCCTGGCCGCGCCGCAATGTCCCGGTGGTCATTTGCGCCTATACTCAGGGCGGCACACCCACCAAAGCCCAGCTCGAAGCCGTATTCGCCGCGATCGGGCAGCTCGTCGGCGAGCGGCTGGGCTGACCTCTTCATCGGGCGCGGTGCCTGCACGCCGGTTCCGGGCTCAGCCTCGACGCCAGCTGTCAGAATTGAAACGCCGCCGGTTTTGTTGTAGCTTGGCGTCACATACCTCTGCACGTTCTATCCAAAACGCCGCCCAATCCCGGGCGGCGTTTTTATTTGGCCGTGTCGTGTCCCGGACGCGTTGCAGCGCTTGCGCTGCGACGCGAGCCGGGACACCAGCGGTCATTCCGGGGCGGGCGCAGCGAAGCTGCGCGCGAACCCGGAATCTCGCGACCGAGACGACGCTGAAGGGCTGTTGCAAGATTCCGGGTTCGCTCGCGCTATCGCTCTCGCGCCCCGGAATGACTCGGAGGATGGCGCTCGACGCCCTGCTCCAAGGCCAGTGCTACTTCGGCGCCGCAGCCAGCGCTGCCAGGATCCGCACCCAGGAGCGGATGCCCTTGTGGAAGCTTTTGACGTCGTACTTCTCGTTCGGCGAATGGATGTTGTCGTCGTCGAGCCCGAAGCCGACCAACAGCGTATCGACGTCGAGGATGCGCTTGAAATCCGCGACGATCGGAATCGAAGCGCCGGAGCCGACCAAGAGCGCCTCCTTGCCCCACTCGTCGGTCAGCGCGCGCTTCGCCGCGGCGAGCGGCTTCATGCCCCAGTCGAGCGCGATCGCCGGCGCGTTGGAGTGATCGAGAAACTCCGCCTTGCAATCCTTCGGCAGCCGCGCGGTGACGTAGGCGCGGAACGCGTCGCGGATCTTTTTCGGGTCCTGGCCGTCGACCAGGCGGAACGACACCTTGGCGGAGGCATGCGCCGGGATCACCGTCTTCGAGCCCTCGCCGGTGTAGCCGCCGACGATGCCGTTGATGTCGCAGGTCGGCCGCGACGAGATCTGCTCGATCAACAGCCGATCGGTTTCGCCGGCCGGGATCGACAGTCCGATCGGCTTCAGGAACGACTCCGCGGTGAGGTTGAGCTTCTTCCACTGCTCCAGCACCTCCGGCGGCACGTCCTTGACGCCGTCGTAGAAGCCCGGAATCGTGATGTGACCGTTGTCGTCGTGCAGGCCGCCGAGGATCCGCGTCAGCACCCGGATCGGATTCTGCGCGCCGCCGCCATAGATGCCGGAATGCAGATCGCGATCCGCCGCCTTGATGATCACTTCTTCATAGACCAGCCCGCGCAGCGAGGTAGTGATCGCCGGCGTATCGCGGTCCCACATCCCGGTGTCGCACACCAACGCGTAGTCCGCGGCGAGGTCCCTCTTGTGCTGTTCGAGGAACGCCACGAAATTCTTCGAGCCGACCTCTTCCTCGCCTTCGATCACGATGGTGAGATCGATCGGCAAAGCGCCGGCGACCGATTTCCACGCCCGGCAGGCTTCGATGAAGGTCGAGAGCTGACCCTTGTCGTCCTGTGCGCCGCGCGCCACGATGATCTTGCGGCCGTCGGCATGGTCGGCGATCGCGGGCTCGAACGGCGGCCGATGCCACAGGTTCAACGGATCGACCGGCTGCACGTCGTAATGGCCATAAAACAAGGCGTGCGGGCGATCGCCCGTATTGCCGTTGCCGCGCGCCACGACCGCCGGATGCCCGCCGGTCGGCCGCACCTCGGTGGTGAAGCCGAGCGTCGCGATGTCGGCGGCGAGATGCGCCGCCGCGGCCTTGCAATCCTCGGCGAACGCGGCGTCGGCCGAGATCGATTTGATCCGCAGCAGCGCGAACAAGCGCTGCACGCTGGCGTCGAAATCGGCATCGACACGGTCGAGCACGGACTGCAGTTGCGACGTTTCGGTCATCACGAGTCTTCCTTCTGTAGAATATACAATTAGCGCCGCAGCAGGCCGCCGAGCGCGCCGCGGACGATGGCGCGGCCGACCGAGCCGCCGAGCGAGCCACCGAGCGATTTGCCGAGATCGGCGACCACGCCGCCGACCACCTTGTTGGTGACGGTGCGAGTGACGTCGCGCGCGATCACCTGGCCGGTGGAGAGCTTGCCGCGCTTAACGTTGGTGCCGAAGATCGTGCCGACGATGGCGCCGAGCTGCCCCAGCACGCTGCCGTCGCCGCCGTTCTGCGCGGTCGCGGAGGTGCCGGCGACGCGCTTCTGCAGCATCTCATAGGCCGAATCGGAGTCGATCGCGGTGTCGTATTTGCCCTTCAGCGGGCTCGCATCCATGATCGCCTTGCGTTCCTGCGCGGTGATCGGCCCGATCCGCGCCGACGGCGGCCGCACCATGATGCGCTCCACCATCGCCGGCGTGCCGTTGCCCTCGAGGAACGACACCAGCGCCTCGCCCTTGCCGAGTTCGGTGATCACTTGCGCAGTGTCGAGCTTCGGATTGGGCCGGAAGGTCTGCGCCGCGGCGTTGACCGCCTTCTGATCGCGCGGCGTGAACGCGCGCAGCGCGTGCTGCACGCGGTTGCCGAGCTGCGCCAGAACCTTGTCCGGCACGTCGATCGGATTCTGCGTGACGAAGTAGACGCCGACGCCTTTAGAACGGATCAAACGCACCACCTGCTCGATCTTGTCCATCAGCGCCTTCGGCGCGTCGTTGAACAACAGATGCGCCTCGTCGAAAAAGAACACCAGCTTCGGCTTCGCCAGATCGCCGGCCTCCGGCAATTCTTCGAACAGTTCCGACAGCATCCACAACAGGAAGGTGGCGTAGAGCTGCGGCGACTGCATCAAGCGGTCGGCGACCAGGATGTTGATGTTGCCGCGGCCGTCGCGATCGCTGCGCATGAAATCCTTCAGCGCCAGCGCCGGCTCGCCGAAGAATTGCGCGCCGCCCTGGTTTTCCAACACCAGCAGTTGCCGCTGGATGGCGCCGACGCTTTGCTTGGAGACGTTGCCGTATTGCGTGGTCAGTTCGGCGGCGTGCTCGGCGATGAACGACAGCATCGCGCGCAGATCCTTCATGTCGAGCAGCAGCAGCCCCTGCTCGTCGGCGACCCGGAACGCGATGTTGAGCACGCCCTCCTGCACGTCGTTGAGATCCATCATCCGCGACAGCAGCAGCGGACCCATCTCCGAGACGGTGGCGCGCACCGGGTGGCCCTGCTCGCCGAACACGTCCCAGAACACCGTGCTGAATTGATCGGGTTGAAACGCCAGCCCCATCGCCTGGGCGCGCTGCAAAATAAGGTCTTTGGCCTCGCCGACCTCGGAGATTCCCGAGAGGTCGCCCTTGATGTCGGCGGCGAACACCGGAACCCCGGCGCGGGCGAAGCCTTCGGCCATCACCTGCAGCGAAACCGTCTTGCCGGTTCCGGTGGCGCCGGTGACGAGGCCGTGACGATTGGCGAGCGCCAGCGTGAGCCAGGCTATTTCGGTTTCCTTGCCGATGAAAATCTTTTCGTCGGTATCGTCGATACCCTTGTCGGTCGTCGCCATGGTCTCGCATCTCCGCACGTCTTCAGCAGGTCGCCGAACACCATCATCCTAACGTAGGACGCATGAGCTGTGAAACCGTTCTGATCGGTGTCGCTTATCGACCGACGCTTCAGCGCGATGCAACGAATCGGTTTCTCTCATTCGCATATGCACGGAGCTGGGCGCAAAGCTGCGGATAATTTGAGTGAATCCCGCATTCGCTCTTGCAATGTTGCAA
This sequence comes from Rhodopseudomonas rhenobacensis, assembly GCF_014203125.1. GTDB lineage: Bacteria > Pseudomonadota > Alphaproteobacteria > Rhizobiales > Xanthobacteraceae > Rhodopseudomonas_A > Rhodopseudomonas_A rhenobacensis. The sequence continues at coordinate 77,162 of NZ_JACHIH010000014.1, read as the reverse complement.
CACTCGCGGCGCGATGCAGTGGGAATCATCGCGCGCCGTCGCGGATCGCTTGTATTTCACGGCACGCCGGACCAAGATCGTTTCAACAGAAGGATCCGGCAAACAACCGGGTGAGGCGGGGCGCGATGGACGAACTGATTGACAGGCTGACCTCCAAGGTCGGCCTCGAACGCGATGTGGCCGGCAGAACGGTCGGCATCATTCTCGGATTCTTACGTAGCGAAGGCCCTCCCGAAAAAGTCCAAGCCCTGATCGACACCATTCCGGGCGTCGAAGCGTTGATCGAGCCGATGGGCCCCGGCAAGGGGTTCGGCAAGCTGCTCGGCGGCGGCGTGATGGCGCTCGGCGCCAAGCTGATGGGGCTCGGCCTCGGCATGACCGAGATCCAGAACGTCGCACGTGAATTGTTTAGATTTGGCCGCGATAAGATCGGCGCCGAGCAGATGGGCGAGATCATCGCAGGGACACCCGGTCTCAATAAATTCGCTTGAACCTTTGTAACTCCGAGTGTCATGACATATTCGATCAACAAGATTGACGGTCTCACCGTCTATGCAGCCACGAAACTGAAATCGGTCGGGATTCGCACCACGGAAGCGCTGCTCGAGGCCGCGCACACCGTGAAGGGCCGCAAGGCGCTGGCCGCCAAGACCGGCATCTCCGAACAGCAATTGCTGGAATGGGCCAACATCGCCGACTGCATGCGGATTCCCGGCATGGGCAAGGCCAAGGCGCAACTGCTGCGCGCCTCCGGTGTGTCGACGCTGCGCGAATTCACCCTGCGCAACCCCTCGCGGCTGGCGCAAAACATGAAAGAGGCCAACACCAAGCGCAAGCTGGTGCGGGTGCTGCCGTCGGAAAAATCCGTCGGGCAATTGATCGAACAGGCCCGCAAGCTGCCGCTGAAGATTTCGTATTAGTCGCTGCTGGCCGACCACGACCGCCGCGCGCGCAGCACCGTCTCCGACATTCCAGTTGCCACATCCGTGTCCCGGACGCGGTGCCGCGCTTTGGCGCGGCGTCGCGAGCCGGGACCGTTCCAAGCACCGCGTTCCGTAACGACCCCGGATCTGCAGCGCACCACGCCGCTGCGCGGCGCGCTGCACTGCGTCCGGGGCACGCTCCTCGTTCTAACGCGCCTCTTTCTTTTGAATCTTGCTGATGGGTTGCGGCGCCGCCCATCGCTGCAACTTGACTCCGCGATGCGGACCGCGCAAAGCCTGCGCATGATCGCGACGACGACGAGGCCCGCCGCAGCGGCCGCACCGCCAGGTCATCCGCTGTTACAGACTTTGCTCGCGCGGCCGACCCCGGCCGTGATGGGCGTGCTCAACGTCACCCCGGATTCGTTCTCCGATGGCGGGCGGTTTCTTGCGCCCGAGCAGGCGCTGGCGCAGGCCGCCAAACTGATCGCGGACGGCGCCGACATCATCGACATCGGCGCGGAATCCACCCGCCCCTATGGCTCGCAGCCGGTCTCCGCGGCGGAGGAGATCGCGCGGCTGCGCCCGGTGCTGGCCGACCTGGTGGCGCTCGGGACTCCGGTGTCGATCGACAGCATGAAAGCCGAGGTGGTGGCGTTCGCCTTCGCGCAAGGGGTTGCGATCGCCAACGACGTCTGGGGGCTGCAGCGCGATCCCGACATGGCGGACGTTGTGGCCAAGCGCGGTGCGCCGGTGGTCGTGATGCACAACCGCGACGCGGTCGACGGCTCGCTCGACATTCTCAAAGACATCGCCGAGTTTTTCGCGCGCTCACTCGAGATCGCCGCGAAAGCCGGGATTCCGCAAAGCCACATCGTGCTCGACCCCGGCATCGGCTTCGGCAAGACGCCGGAGCAGAGCATGGCGGCGCTGGCGCGGCTCGACGAACTCGCCTGCTTCGGCCTGCCGCTGTTGGTCGGCGCCTCGCGCAAGCGCTTCATCAGCACGGTGTCGCCCTCGGAGCCGCAACAGCGGCTCGGCGGTTCGATCGCCGCGCATCTCATCTCCGTGCAGCGCGGCGCAAAGATCATCCGCACCCATGACGTCGCCGAAACGCTGCAGGCGCTGCGCGTGGCGCAGGCAATCGAGGATCAGCGATGAACGACACCATCTTTATCAAGGGTCTGGTGATCCACGCCCGCCACGGCGTGATGGAGCACGAGACCGAAGTCGGGCAGCGCTTCGTCATCGACCTCGACCTCACCGCCGATCTGCGCGAATCGTCGCGCACCGACCGGCTGTCCGACACCGTGTCGTATTCCAACGTGGTGGCGAGCGCGACCGCGGCGTTCAAGACCACCAACTACCGGCTGTTGGAGCGCGCCGCCGGCGCCGTCGCCGATGCCATTCTCGACGCCTTCCCGCGCATCACCGCGGTGAAGGTCACGGTGCACAAGCCGCACGCGCCGATCGCGGCGATCTTCGACGACGTCGGCGTGATCCTGACCCGCAGCCGCGAGACACGCTCCGGTGCCTGAGGCGCTGATCGCCCTCGGCGGCAATGTCGGCGACGTCCGCGCCACCTTTCGCCGCGCCATTTCGATGATCTGCGGCATGACGCAGGCGGCATTGCTGGCGCGTTCGTCCGACTACGCCACTCCGCCCTGGGGCGAAGAGCAGCAGGACCGCTTCGTCAATGCCTGCATCGCCATCGACACCAGCCTCGATCCGCATGCGCTATTGTTCAGCCTGCACAAGATCGAAAAGCGATTGGGTCGCGATCGCGCCAATGAGCGGCGCTGGGGCCCGCGCACGCTCGATCTCGATCTGCTGGCCTATGACGATGCCTCGATCGTGCAGCACGGGCTGACGCTGCCGCATCCGCGGATGTTCGAGCGCGCCTTCGTGCTGGTGCCCTTGATGGACATCGCGCCCGACCAGTCGATCGGCGGCCGCACCCCGCGCGAGGCGCTGGCCACGCTGTCGACCGAGGGCATCGAGCGGCTGCCGGAGTTGCACTGAGAAAAGCGTGCCCCGGACGCAGCGCAGCGCCCCCTAGCCTTTTGGCCCAAAACAACCGTTTGGCTTGGCGGCCGTCACGTGGCATTTTCCGCGCGCAACAACCATGACGCGCCCGGAGTTTGCTTTCACGATGCCTACCACAACCGACGAGCTGCAGCTGGCGGCCGATTTCCCCCCGGCGACCTATGATGACTGGCGCAAGCTGGTCGATGGCGTTCTCAAGGGCGCGCCGTTCGAGAAGCTGGTCGGCAAGACCTATGACGGGCTGAAAATCGATCCGCTCTATCCGCGCGCGCAAAATGCAGCGCCGATCGCCGCCCGCGCCGCCGCGGCGCCCTGGCAGGTGATGCAGCGGATCGATCATCCGGATGCCGCCAAGGCCAACAAGCAGGCGCTCGATGATCTCGCCAATGGCGCGACGGGCCTTACGCTGGTGTTCGAAGCCGCCAATGGCGCGCGCGGCTTCGGCCTGCCGGCGACCCAGGACGGCATCGCCGCGCTGCTCAAGGACGTCTATCTCGACGCCGGCATCGGCATCGAATTGCAGGTCGGCCCGCAGGCGCGGATGGCGGCGATCTATCTCGCCGAGCACATCAAGGCCGCCGGCATCGACCCGGCAAAATGCGAGATCCGCTTCGGGCTCGATCCGATCGGCGCCTGCGCGGTGTGGGGCACCAGCGCCTATAATTGGTGGGAGATCGCTCCGGCCTTCACCGACGCCATCAAGAAGCTCACCGACGCCGGCTTCAAGGGCCCGTTCGCGGTCGCCGACGGCCGCGTGATCCACGACGCCGGCGGCTCCGAGGTGCAGGAACTGGCCTATGTGCTTTCGGTCGCGGTCAGCTATCTGCGCGCGCTGGACGGCGCCAACGTGCCGCTCGACGCCGCGCGCTCGATGATTTACGCGCGCCTGTCTGCCGACGCCGACCAGTTCCTGACGCTGGCGAAATTCCGCGCGCTGCGGCTGTTGTGGGCGCGCGTTGAGGAGAGCTGCGGCCTTCAGCCAAAGCCCTTGTTCGTCGCCGCCGAAACCGCGTGGCGGATGCTGACGCAGCGCGATCCTTACGTGAACATGCTGCGCAATACGGTCGCGACCTTCGCGGCCGGTCTTGGCGGCGCCAATTCGGTTGCCGTGCTGCCGCACACCGCAGCACTCGGCCTGCCCGACGCCTTCGCGCGCCGCGCCGCGCGTAATACCCAGCTGGTGCTGCTTGAGGAATCCAACCTCGACAAGGTGTCCGATCCGGCCGCCGGCTCCGGCGGCATCGAGGCGTTGACGAAACAACTCTGCGACGCCGCCTGGACGCTGTTCCAGGAGATCGAAAAGACCGGCGGCGCGTTCTTCGCGCTCGGCGAAAACCTGCTGCAGCCCAAGGTGGCGGCGACCCGCGCCGCGCGGCAGGCGGCGATCGCCAAGCGCCGCGACGTACTCACCGGCGCCAGCGAATTCCCCAACCTGCACGAGCCGCGCGCCGCGGTGCTGAAGGTCAAGCCGGTCGAAGCCCAGCCCTACGGCAAGGACAAGATCAAGTTCAACCCGCTCGCCCCGATCCGGCTGGCGACGCCGTTCGAAGCGTTGCGCGACAAGTCCGATCACCTGCTGGCCCGCAAGGGAGCGCGGCCGAAAGTGTTTCTGGCGAGCCTCGGCACCCCGGCGGATTTCACCGCCCGCGCCGGCTTCGCCAAGAGCTTTTTCGAGACCGGCGGCATCGAAGCGGTCGACACCGAGGGCTTTCTTGCTTCACCTCTCCCCTCCGGGGAGAGGTCGACCGGCGAAGCGCAGCGTAGCCGGTCGGGTGAGGGGGCGATTGCTTCCATCGCCGACCGTAACCCCTCACCCGCTCCTTCGCCTTCGGCTCAGGAGCGACCTCTCCCTATGGGAGAGGTGAAGGCGGCGTTCGCGTCGCTCGCAAGCGCCTTCACCGCCTCGGGTGCCGCGCTGGTCTGCCTGTGCTCGTCCGACAAGGTCTATGCGACGGCGGCGATCGACGCCGCCAAAGCCCTTCACGCCGCCGGCGCCAAGCATATCTATCTGGCAGGCCGCCCCGGCGACCAGGAAGCCGCCTATCGCGAGGCCGGGGTGACCGATTTCATTTTCGCCGGTGCCGACGCGCTGGCGATGCTGATCGACGCTTACCGGCGGCTGGAGTGACCATGACTTCGGCGACCGCGCCCCGGCTGACCGGCGGCTGCCAATGCGGCGCGATCCGCTTCGCGCTGCGGGCACCGCCAGAGATCGTCAGCATCTGCCATTGCCGGATGTGCCAGAAGGCCAGCGGCGCGCCGTTCGCCGCATTCGCCGAGATCGCACGCGAGGATTTCGCCTGGACCCGCGGTCAGCCGGCCGCGTTCCGCTCCTCCTCGATCGCCGAGCGCGGTTTCTGCGCCGCCTGCGGCACGCCGCTGAGCTACCGTCGGCTCGCGGGCGCTTCGATCGAGATCATGACCGGGACCTTCGACCGGCCCGAATTGCTGGTGCCGACGCTGCAATTCGGCACCGAATCCCGGCTCGGCTGGGTCGGCAGCATCGCCGGTCTGCCGAGCAAGACCACGCTGCAGAACTACGGGGCGGAGCGGCTCGCGAGCGTCGTGAGCTACCAGCACCCCGACCACGATTAGGACCACTGACGCGCCGCCCCACCAGTGATAGGCTCGGTGGCGCATAACAGGCAGGATGAGATGAGCCAGATTCCGAATTTCGCCGACGTCGCATTCCAGACCGCGGCGACCGCGCCGATGGCCGGCAGCGCCGAACCCTGGCTGACGCCGGAAGGCATTCTGGTCAAGCCGGGCTATTCCGAGGCCGACCTCAAAGGCATAGACTTCCTCGACACCTATCCGGGCATCGCGCCGTTTTTGCGCGGCCCCTACCCGACGATGTACGTCAACCAGCCCTGGACCATCCGGCAATATGCCGGCTTCTCCACCGCGGAAGATTCCAACGCGTTCTATCGCCGCAATCTCGCCGCCGGGCAAAAGGGCCTGTCGGTGGCGTTCGACCTCGCCACCCACCGCGGCTACGATAGCGATCATCCGCGGGTGTCCGGCGACGTCGGCATGGCGGGCGTGGCGATCGATAGTATCTACGACATGCGCACGCTGTTCGCCGGCATCCCGCTCGACCAGATGAGCGTGTCGATGACCATGAACGGCGCGGTGCTGCCGATCCTGGCGCTGTTCGTCGCCGCCGCCGAGGAACAGGGCGTGCCGCCGGAGAAACTCTCCGGAACCATTCAGAACGACATTCTGAAAGAGTTCATGGTGCGCAACACCTACATCTACCCGCCGGCGCCCTCGATGCGGATCATCTCCGACATCTTCGCCTACACCTCGGCGAAGATGCCGAAGTACAATTCGATTTCGATTTCCGGCTATCACATGCAGGAAGCCGGCGCGACGCAGGACCTCGAGCTCGCCTATACGCTGGCCGACGGCGTCGAATATCTGCGTGCCGGCATTGCGGCGGGCCTCGACGTCGATCGCTTCGCACCCAGACTGTCGTTCTTCTGGGCGGTCGGCATGAACTTCTTCATGGAGGTCGCGAAGTTGCGCGCGGCGCGGCTGTTGTGGGCCAAGCTGTTGACGCAGTTCAACCCGCAGAATCCGAAGTCGCTGAGCCTGCGCACGCATTGCCAGACCTCGGGCTGGTCCTTGACCGCGCAGGACGTCTACAACAACGTGATGCGCACCACCATCGAGGCGATGGCGGCAACCCAGGGCCACACCCAGTCGCTGCACACCAACGCGCTCGACGAAGCGCTGGCGCTGCCGACCGACTTCTCGGCGCGGATCGCCCGCAATACGCAATTGTTCCTGCAGCAGGAGAGCGGCACCAACCGGATCATCGATCCGTGGGGCGGCTCCTACTACGTCGAGCGGCTGACCCGCGACCTCGCGGCGAAAGCCTGGGGCCATATCCAGGAGGTCGAGAGCCTCGGCGGCATGGCGAAAGCCATCGAAGCCGGGGTGCCGAAGCTGCGGATCGAGGAAGCTTCCGCCAAGACCCAGGCGCGGATCGACGCCGGCCGTCAGGCGGTGATCGGCGTCAACAAGTACAAGCCGGTGGACGAAGCGCCGATCGACGTGCTGAAGGTGGAGAACTCCACCGTGCGCCGGCTGCAGATCGACAAATTGAAGCGGCTGCGCGGCGAACGCAGCCAGGCCGACGTCGATGCTGCGCTGAATGCGCTGACGCGCTCGGCCTCGGAAGGCAACGGCAATCTGTTGGCGCTCGCCATCGACGCCGCGCGGGTCAAGGCCACCGTCGGCGAAATTTCCGACGCGATGGAAAAGGTGTTCGGCCGGCATCGCGCCGAGATCCGCTCGATCACCGGCGTCTACAAGCGGGAGGCCGCCACCATGTCGAACCGGGTTGAGAAACTGAAGGCGCTGATCGATGCGTTCGAGGACGCCGAGGGCCGCCGCCCGCGCATCCTGGTCGCCAAGATCGGCCAGGACGGCCACGACCGCGGCCAGAAGGTGATCGCCTCGGCGTTCGCCGACATCGGCTTCGACGTCGACATCGGGCCGCTGTTCGCCACCGCCGAGGAAGCCGCCAAGCAGGCGGTGGAGAACGACGTCCACATCCTCGGCGTCTCCTCGCTCGCAGCCGCCCATCTCACCGCGGTGCCGGAACTGAAGGCGGCGCTGAAGAAGCAGGGCCGCGACGATATCATGATCATTATCGGCGGCGTGATGCCGCCGCAGGACTACGACACGCTGTACAAGGCCGGCGCCGAGGCGATCTTCCCGCCCGGCACGGTGATCGCCGACGCCGCCGAGGAGCTGATCCACAAGCTCAACGCGCGGCTCGGGCACGCCGAGGCGGCGGAGTAGCACGCATGAGGCATGTCGGCATCACCGACGCGAAATCCCAGCTGGATGATCTGCTGGCAGAGGTCGAGTCGACCGGGGATGACGTGATCATCACCCGCGATGGCGTCGCGGTGGCGCGGCTGATCCGAGAGGGATCGCCGGAGCGGCATGAACTGCCGCCGGCTGCGATTGAACGGCGCCGCGAGGTGATCGATAGGATCAGGCGGCGCGCTGCGACAATCAATCTCGGTGCGACGCAGCAGGAGATCAAGCAATGGATCAATGAGGGGCGCCATTGATCGTTCTCGACGCGTCGATGGCGATTGCGTGGCTGCTCAACGAGTCCAGTTTCTCGGACGAGGGGTTCAATGAACTAATTGCGACCGAGTCAATCGTCGTCCCTGCTCATTGGTCAGCCGAGGTCGCCAATGCGCTGCTCGTCAATCTGCGAAGGAAACGTATCTCGGAGGAAACGCTGGCGGCCGTGGTCGGCGATCTCGGAGCGCTCGATATTTCCGTTCAGTCCGCGGTTTCGACCGGCCGACTCTCGGACCTCATAGGCTTTGCCCACCGTCACGGGCTAACGTCTTATGACGCCGCTTATGTCGAGCTGGCGCTCGAGCGCAGCGCTCGGCTCGCAACCCTCGATCAGCAAATGCGGCGAGCGGCCGCCACCCTTGAAATCCCATTGATTCCGAAGGCTGGTATCTAGCAGCCCCGGTGCCGCGGACGGCTTCACGACAGCTGCCGGATCGCGCGCAACGTGCTAGAATATCGCCATGACCGACGTCGCCGACATCACGCTGGATGCCATTCTCGCCAAGCTGCGCGAACTGACCCCCGCGCTGCAGGCGCTGGGCATCGTCCGACTCAAGGTATTCGGCTCGCGCGTCCGCGGCGACCATCGGCCGGACAGCGACCTCGATCTCCTGGTCGAGACCACCGGCTATGACGGAACGCCGAATTTCGATCTATTCAAGGTGATGAACCTGATCGAGGACGAGATCGGGATTTGGCCCCACGTCATGACGCCAAACTCTCTGACACCGCGGATCCGCGAACGCATGGCCGACGACCTGATCGAGGTGTTTTGATGCCGCCCTCGGTGGAAGACCGGCTGCAGGATATTCTTCGAACGACCGCGAAGATCGAGGCGCTCTTGGCAGGTCTGACCCTCGATCAATTCGCCGATGACGAATTGCTGCGCATGGCCATCGAGCGCTATCTGGAGATCATTTGCGAGGCTTCCCGGCGGCTTCCGGAGGCCATCAAGCTGGACGCGCCGGACATCAACTGGCAGGGCATGATCGACTTTGGAAATATCTTGCGGCACGCTTATCGCTCCACCGAGGCCGAAGCGGTTTGGAATATCATCCACAATCACCTGCCGCCTTTGAAGTCGTTCGTCGAACGGCGCATGGCGACGTCTGGCGGATAGCATCATGCATATCTCCCCCACTTCCTTCCATCGAAGGCCGACTGACATGATCTCCTTCCTCCGCGGCTCGCTGGTCGCTTTCGCCGCCCTGGCTTTGCTCACCCCCGCATTCGCCGAGGACGCCAAGCCGGATTTCGCGATCGCCAACAAATCGATCGAGGCCACCGTGCTGCTCGATGGGCCGATCAAGGCCGATCCGGCGCTGGCCGCCGATTGTCTCGCCGAGGGCAAGCGATGGGCGGAGAAGTACCGCGCCGACGCCGACCGCGAGCGCAAGCAGACGCCGGACATGTTCCGCGACGGCGCCTGGACGGTGGAGCGCAAATACGACGTCCGCTCGCTGGTGCACGACCGCTACATCAGCATCGTCCGCACCGATTACACCAACACCGGCGGTGTGCATCCGAACGCCGATGTCGATACCATCCTGTGGGACAAGACCGCGGCGAAGCGGATCAGCATCCGGCCGTTCTTCACCGAGACCGCCGACGGCGGCCCGACCATGACGGCGCTGCGCCAGGCGGTGGTCGCGGCGCTGAAAACCGAGAAACTGAAGCGCGACATTCCCGCCGACGCCGATGCCCACTGGGCCAAGCCGATCGAGCCGAAACTGACCAAGATCGGCGCGGTGACGCTGGCGCCCTCCACCGAGCCCGGCAAGAGTTCCGGCCTGACCTTCCACTATCCGCCGGACGCGATCGGCCCGCACGCCGAGGGCGACTATGTCGGCTTCGTCGCGTGGGATAAGCTGAAGCCGTATCTCACCCCGGAAGGCGTCGCGATCTTCGGCGGCGCCCGGCCGCGCAGCGACGAGGATTGATGCCGCGCGGCCATCGTCCGACACTCACTCCGATGCTCGCGCATTGATTCTCCCGCTAGCCCCCCCGAAGGCGATGATGATGGCTGCAAAGACGACCGCGCGGTCGCTCGACACCGCGACGCTGGCGAGCGAAGTCCGCGCCGGCAATCGCGCGGCGCTGGCGCGCGCCATCACGCTGATCGAAAGCCGCCGCGCCGATCACCAGGCCGAAGCCCGCAAGCTGGTGCAGGCGCTGTTGCCGTTCACCGGCCGGGCGCTGCGGGTCGGCATCACCGGCTCGCCCGGGGTCGGCAAATCGACCACCATCGAGGCGCTCGGCATGGCGCTGGTCGGGCGCGGCCACAAGGTCGCGGTGCTGGCGGTCGATCCGACCTCGGCGCGCTCCGGCGGCTCGATCCTCGGCGACAAGACCAGGATGGCGCAGCTGTCGGCGACCGATCGCGCCTTCATCCGGCCCTCGCCGGCCGCCGGCACGCTCGGCGGCGTCGCCGCCAAGACCCGCGAGGCGATGCTGTTGTGCGAGGCGGCGGGCTTCGACGTGGTGCTGGTGGAGACCGTCGGCATCGGCCAGTCCGAGACCGCGGTGTGCGACATGACCGATTTCTTTCTGGCCCTGATGCTGCCCGGCGCCGGCGACGAGTTGCAGGGCATCAAGAAGGGTCTCGTCGAGCTCGCCGACATGATCGCGATCAACAAGGCCGACGGCGATAACCTCAAGCGCGCCAATCTCGCCGCCGCGGAATATCGCGGCGCGCTGCATATCCTCACGCCGCGCTCGGCGCATTGGCAGGTGCCGGTGGTGACCTATTCGGCGATCGCCGGCCTCGGCATCGAAGAGCTGTGGCAGAAGGTGGTCGATCATCGCGATGCGATGCAGGCGTCCGGCGAATTCGCCGCGCGCCGCCGCGAGCAGCAGGTGAAGTGGATGTGGACCATGCTGGAGGATCGCTGGCAGGCGCGGCTGCGCGCCGATCCGGCGATCCGCGCCAAGGTTCGCAGCACCGAGGCCGCGGTCGCCGAGGGCCAGATCACGCCTGCGCTCGGCGCCGATCAGATCGCGGAGCTACTGACGTGACCATGTGCGGCAGCGTAAAAAGCGCCCTTCAAAAAGCGCCCTCATGGTGAGGAGCCGCGCGGCTTCGCGCGGCGTCTCGAACCATGAGGCCGCGAGGGTTGCGCTTCAACGAGTCGTCCCTGCGCACGCAGGGACCCATACGGCGCGGAGTTGCGTTGTTGCATTGTGGCGAGAAACTTTTCTTCACCTTCGACCCCAGGGGTGATGGGTCCCTGCGTGCGCAGGGACGACCCGCGGAGAGGCCCGCACCCGACTAACACATGAGCGAACCCCGATGACCGCTCCGCTGCGCATCCTGATCACCGGCTTTGGCCCGTTCCCGGGCGCGCCGTATAATCCGACGCCTTCGCTGGTGGCGCGGCTCACCAGGCTGCGCCGCCCCGCGCTCGCCGAGGTCGAACTGATCGGCCACGTCTTCCCGGTGAGCTACGCCGCGGTCGACCGCGAGCTGCCGCAACTGATCGCCAGCCACCGCCCGGACACGCTGCTGATGTTCGGGCTCGCCGCCCGCACGCCGTATCTGCGGATCGAGAGCCGCGCCCGCAATGCCGTCACCATGCTGTGGCCGGACGCCGCGCATGCCCGGGTCCGCAGCGCCGCGATCGTGCCCGGCGCCGATGCGCGCCGGTTCGGGCCGCATACCGGAAAACTGCTGCACGCCGCGCGCGGCACCGGCCTCGACGCGCGGGGGTCGCGCGACGCCGGGCGCTACCTCTGCAACTATCTGTGTTGGCGCGCGCTGGAGGCTACCGACCGCACTCATGGCCCGCGGCTCGCCGCTTTCGTGCATGTGCCGCTGGTGGCGCGTCCCGGCGCGGCCCATGAGCAAGGCGCAGGCCACATCTCCGCCGAGCAGTTGGTTGACGCCGGCGAAGCCGTGCTAATGGAACTGCTGGCGCAGGCCCGCCGCGCCCGGCTGTCCCTCCCCCGCTGACTTTCGGCACGCCGAGGAAACCTGCCGCGGCTTGCGGCGTTGGCCTGTCCGGAGGTTGCCATGCCATACGCGCTGTTCTGCGACGACGCCAAGGTGAGCAAGACCTACCCGACCGAGGCCAATGTGTGGAAACACGCCAAGGAGAGCGGGCTGGTGGTTGACGTCGAACCCAAGGACAACACGCCGACGCCGCGGCGGGTGCTGGATGTCGGCTACGAGATCCGCGAATGCGAGCCGGACCCCGGCGAAAATCCCGAAAAGAACGAATGCGAAGCGCGCGAGCAGCGCGACTTCCAGCTGGCGAGCGGCTCCTAAGCCGTCGCCGTCATTAACCCTGGCGGCAAACATCCCGCCGCGCCCTCTCGCGTAACCGCGCGCGGCCCGGCAAGCTCGGCGACTTCATCGACGTGGAGTGTCGCCATGGCCGTCGATCGCCGCCAGCTGCTCACCGGCGCCGCCGCCTGCTGCGTTGCGGGCGCGCTGCCGCGCCCGGCCGGCGCGGCGCCGCTCACCGCGACCCTCGGGCGCGACGCCAGCCAATACGGCGTTCGGCCGAACAGCCCCGACGATCAGACCAAAGCGCTGCAGCGCGCGATCGACGATGCGGCGCGGGCGCAGACTCCGCTGGCGCTGCCGCCGGGGGTCTATCGCAGCGGCCCGTTGAGCCTGCCGAACGGCGCGCAACTGATCGGCGTGCGCGGCGCCACCCGGCTGTTGTTCAACGGCGGGCGATCGCTGTTCGAAAGCCAGGGCGGCAACGCCATCGAACTGAGCGGCCTCACCCTCGACGGCGCGCAGATCAAGCTGCCGCAGCGCCGCGGCCTGGTGCATTGCCAGCAGGGCCGCGAACTCCGCATCGCGCAATGCACCATCGCCAATTCCGGCGGCAACGGCATCTGGCTGGACAACATCGCCGGCGACGTCAGCGACAACAGCTTCGGCAACATCGCCACCACCGGCATCGTCTCGTTCGACGCCCAGGGCCTGATCGTGGCGCGCAACAGCATTCTGGGCACCAACGACAACGGCATCGAAATCCTGCGCAGCGCGATCGGCGACGACGGCACCCAAGTGCTCGACAATCGCATCGAAGACATCAAGGCCGGGCCCGGCGGCTCCGGACAATACGGCAACGCCATCAACGCGTTTCGCGCCGGCAACGTCATCGTGCGCGGCAACCGGATCCGGAATTGCGATTACTCCGCGGTGCGCGGCAATTCCGCCTCCAACATCCAGATCACCGGCAACAGCGTCAGCAGCGTTCGCGAGGTGGCGCTGTATTCGGAGTTCGCCTTCGAGGGCGCGGTGATCGCGGGCAACACCGTGGACGGCGCCGCGGTCGGCGTCTCGGTGTGCAATTTCAACGAAGGCGGCCGGCTCAGCGTGGTGCAGGGCAATCTGATCCGCAACCTCAAGCCGAAGCGGCCGATCGGCACCGCACCGGACGACGACGCCGGCATCGGCATCTATGTCGAGGCCGATACCGCGGTGACCGGCAACGTGATCGAGAACGCGCCGTCGTTCGGCATCGTCGCCGGCTGGGGCCAATATCTGCGCGACGTCGCCATCACCGGCAATGTGATCCGCAACGCCTTCGTCGGCATCGGGGTGTCGGTGGCGTCAGGCGCCGGCACGGCGCTGGTCGGCAACAATGTGATCTCGGACACCCCGCGCGGCGCGGTGGTCGGGCTCGATCATGCGCGGCCGGTGACGCCGGATCTGGCGTTGCCCGGCGCCGCCAAGTTCAGCCAGGTGGTGCTCGGCAGCAATGCGGCGCGATAATTAAAGCGACGGCCGCAACAAGGGGTAGCGCTGCTGCATCACCACGAGGTCGAGCTGCCGCTCCCAGGAGACCGGCTCCGCCGCGTCGTCGTCCTGCGGCGCCGCCGCCACCGGCTCGGCCGGCTCGACGGGCACCACCGGCGGGGCATGTTGCACCGTGACGGGGCGCGTCGGCGCGGTCCAGGCGGCGGGCGCCTCGCGCGGCAGCGCGGTCAGGCGCGGCTGCAGTTTCGGATTGACGCCGAGCCAGGACAGGTCGACCGGCTGATTGTTCGGGGTGGCTTCGCGGGTCAACAGCCCGCGCCAGGTCTGCACCGCCGATTTGGCCTCCTGGATGTTGTCCAGGAAATCCAGTTCGGTGTGATAGCGCCGCCAGCGCCCGGTCTCGAACAGTTCCGTGAGGTATTCCAGCCGCTGTTCGGCCAAAATGCACCAGCGCTCCACCACAGCGCGGCCGCGGATAACGTCCGATTGCTCGTTCATGAAAGGCGAGTCCAATGGATTTGAAGCTGGACGCTGACGCAACCGGACGAATCGACTCACATTATCGGTAGTATTGTTAACAAAAGTTTACCGTGTCGATCTTGTTGGTATTCCGAGGCCGTCGAAGCCACAGCTTCGACCCGGTTCCGGGCAGCTCCGGGGGGCGGCTTGGCGGCTTTGCAGTTGCGGGAGGTCGGAAAACGAAAGACCCGCCCGGGGGGACAACCGGGCGGGTCAAGCCATATTGGCGCTGGGTGGATGGGCGCTCGCACCAGATATGGCTGGTTGGGAGGGATGGCCGCTCCCACCTCTTTTGGTCGCGGCGGCGGAGGCAAACGTTCAAAGCCTCGGCGTTTTTTACCGCGTCGGGCTCCGGATTTCCGGCGCCGCAACCGCCAGGCTGACGGTGGGCTCGGCCTGCATCCGGGTCATGAGATCGTCGAGCTCGGACGGCGGCATCGCCCGGTCGAACTGCAGCCGAAACACCCCGCCTCGGCTGCCGTCCACGATCCTTGCCCGATAGCTCTCGAGCAATGCGCCGATCTCGTCGACCCGCGCCGCCGGCGTGAACCGCACCAGCGCCTGCGCGGCGGCGTCACGGTCGAGCGCGGCGGCCTGATCGGCACGGACCGGCTGCGGGCGGAGCGCCAAAGCGCCGATGATGCCGGCCTGCACCAACAGCGCCAAGGCGGCCGCCAACGCGGCGCCGGCAATCAAGCGCGGCGACCGGGTGAGTAGTTCGCTCCACGTCGCGCGTGGCGCGGCCTGCGGCGACGGCTCGGCATCGATCGCCGCGAATAGCTTGTCCATGGCCCGCCGCGACGGCGCGCCGAGACTTTCATCGAGGTGGATGATCGCGGCGGATTCGTCGCGGATCGCGGCGAATTGTTTCGCCAGTTCGGGATCGCTCGCCAAGGCCGCCTCGACGGCCCTGGCATCCGACGCATCAAGCGTGCCGGCGGCATGCCAGGGCAACAAGTCCGCGATCGCGCCTGGCTGATGCTGGATCTTCTTGTTCGTCGCTACCATGACCAGCCTCGCTGCACCGGCTGCCTGAAGCAGGTCGCCGACGTCGTACGTCGTGAGAAACGCGCCGAGCGGCGCGTTTCGATCGTGTCGCCACGACCGCCAGACCGTTGCGACACGCGATGAGACATTCATCGGTGCTCCGATAGCGAGGTTGCGCAGGCCGCAGCGCTTCGCACAGCAGGCGCAGCGCGGACATGCGGCACCGTCGCATCGGTACTCAATGGGGGTCCCATAGATTTGTCGCCGGTCCGCAAAAAAGGTTCGATCGCGAACGGTAAAATGCTCCCGCGCGACGCCTGCCGCGAGCGCCGTTTCGCGGCTCGGCGCAAGAGAATATACCTACACGATCAGACGCTTAGTCGTGACCTAGGATTTTTACGAGGTCGCCGCAAGGATACCAAACCTAAAGGCTTTGTGTTTAGCGTCTTAGGCCTCCTCTCATCTGCCGGCCGGACCCATGGGCGCCACCACTTCACCCTTCTCAGATTCCCTGGGCGTATCCAGCGCAGGCCATGTGCGCCCCGCGGCGATTCTGGCCAAACGCGCCCGGCATCGGCGCCGAATGCTCGATCTCGCCGGGCTGAGCTACGTCATCGATGCCGGCATTCTGCTGATCTATGCCGCGGCCGGCACGGTGCCGACGATCGTCGGCCCGGCGCTCGCGGGCTGCGGATTGGCGACGGTGGCGATCTTCCTGGCGCTGTCGGAATTCGGCATCAGCGATCGGTTGCGCGATCATTATTGCGTGGTTCCGCAAGCCACCATCAACCTCGTCATCATGCTGAGCTTCGCCGAGCTGTTTCCGCAGGTCGGCGTGCTGTTTCTGTGCTCGCTGTTCGTCGTCTACGGCTTCAGCTCGCTGCGCTCGACGCCGCGCCAGGCGGCGATCGCCTGGACCTTGCTGGCGATCGGACTGACGGCGCTGTTTGTGTTGAGCGCCCCGCCGATCACGCTGCCGATGGGCAGCACGATGGAGCGCTTCGCCACCATGCTGGTGTTCCTGCTGGCGCTCGGGCGCTGCATGTATATCGGCGTGCTGGCCGCCACGCTGCGCGACAAGCTCTACAAGCGCGGCGTCGAATTGAAGGCCACCTACCGGCGGATCGAAGAGCTTGCCGAGCTCGACGAACTCACCGGCGCTTATAACCGCCGCTGCATCATGCGGATGCTGGACGACGCGCTTCTGCGCGCCCGCGACGACGC
Source organism: Rhodopseudomonas rhenobacensis (assembly GCF_014203125.1). Classification (GTDB taxonomy): domain Bacteria; phylum Pseudomonadota; class Alphaproteobacteria; order Rhizobiales; family Xanthobacteraceae; genus Rhodopseudomonas_A; species Rhodopseudomonas_A rhenobacensis. The sequence goes on along the minus strand of NZ_JACHIH010000014.1, from coordinate 60,638 downwards.
GATGCCGCTGACCATCGCGCTGATCGACCTCGACTGGTTCAAGCGGATCAACGACCTTTACGGCCATCCGACCGGCGACGAGGTGCTGCGGACCTTCGCGATCACCATCTTCGCCAACATCCGCGAGGTCGATCGGTTCGGCCGCTACGGCGGCGAGGAATTTCTGCTGGTGCTGCCCGGCACCACCCAGGACGGCGGCTATCCGATCCTGGAGCGGCTGCGCGAGATCGTGGCGGCGCTCGATTGGAGCGCGTTCTCCGAGGGCATGGCGGTGACGATGTCGGTCGGGATCGCCACGCTGGATGACGATGAAACCCCGGAGGCGCTGCTCGCCCGCGCCGACGACGCGCTCTACGAAGCCAAGGCGCACGGCCGCAACCGCGTCGTGCAGGCGCGCCCGGCTTGCGGCGACGCGCTGTCGGTCCGTGCCATGTCGCGGGCCCGCGACCTTCGAGTTTGACCATGATGTTGAAAGCCAAGGCCGCGTCCGAGAACCTGCTCGACGAATTGCAGGACACCCTTACCCACGGCCCGGTGGCGCGCCGGGTGGAGACGTTGCGCCGCGTCACCGATCTGTTCATCAACGGTGCGGTGGACTATTCCGACGACCAGGTGGCGTTGTTCGACGACGTGTTCGCGTGCCTGGTGCGGCATATCGAGGCCAAGGCCAGAGCGCTGCTGGCGCAGCGGCTGGCGCCGATCGTCAAGGCGCCGCCGCGCATCATCCGTCACCTCGCGTCCGACGATTTGATCGAGGTCGCGGCCCCGGTGCTGACGCAGTCGACCCAACTCGACGACCGCGCCCTGATCGCGACCGCCCGCAGCAAGAGCCAGGGCCACATGCTGGCGATCTCCAAGCGGCAGGTGTTGAGCGGCGCGGTGACCGAAGTGCTGGTCGAACTCGGCAACACCGAGGTGGTGCACTCGACCGTCAACAATCCCGGCGCCGAGTTCTCCGAGCAGGGTTATTCGACCCTGGCGTGGCGGGTCGAGAGCGACGACAATCTGTCGGCGCTGGTCGGCATGGTGTCGTCGATCCCGCGGCACCACTACCTGAAACTGATCGCCAAGGCCTCGGTGTCGGTGCGCTCGCGGCTGCAGGCCGCGCATCCGCAGGAGGCCGGCGAAGTCGCCAGCGCGGTGCGCGAGGCGTCGCGGCGCGCCCGGCTGGCGCCCGCCGCGATGAGCCGGGAAACCGTGATCGCGCACGGCCTGGTGCGCGCGCTGCACGAGGACGGCCGGCTCAACGAGCACCTGCTCGGCGGCTTTGCCGAAGAGGGCAAGTTCGACGAGACCAACGCGGCGCTCGCCTGCATGGCCAATGTCACGGTGTCGGTCGCCGAATCGATGATGATCGAGTCGCGCGCCGAGGGCGTGCTGATCCTCGCCAAGGTCGCCGGGCTGTCGTGGACCACGGTGTGCGCGATCATCAATCTGCGCAACGAGCTCGCCGGAATGAAGCGCAGCGATCTCGACGCGTTCCGGCTGACCTACGAGCAGTTGCGGCCGACCACGGCGCAGCAGGTGCTGCGCTTCCACCGGATGCAGCAGGAGACCGCGCAGGCCGCCGCGCGCGACGACAGCAGCAGCACCGGCTGATCGCCGACTGCGATCAGTAGCGCAGCGCCCGCGATCCGATCGCGGCGCCGAGCAGCGTCACCAGCGCCACCGCCAGCGTGTACCAGGTCGCCACGAACAGCGGCGAATCGTCGATGCAATGCGCGGCGTAAAGCGCGGCCGCCAATCCCGAGGCCAACAGGCCGGCGATCGCTCCGGCCAGCGCCGGACGTTGCGGCGCGCCGGCGCGCAGTCCGATCAGCGCCGCGGCTAAGAGTGGCAGCGCCAGCGCCGGGATCGAGGCCATGCACAGCAGCGCGTTGTGGCCCATCAGCCGCGTCATCGCCGGCACCGGCGGCGGCGCCGCCGCCTCGGCGACGATGCCGAGCGCCAGCAGGCTGACCGGAATCAGCAACAGCCACAGCCAGCGCCGCGGCAGCCGCTGCGGCTGCGACGCCTGCAGGGCGATCGGCAGCGCGGCGAGCGCCAGCGCCAGCGTCACCACGAATTTCAGATCGAAGAACGGATTGTGCGTTGCCTGCATGAAATCCGGGCGCAGTCCGAGCGTCGCCAACAGCAGCGCCAGCGAGATCGCGAAGCCGACCGGCACCGCGATTGCCAGCACCCGTGCGGGCGGCCGGGTCGGATAGCCGTTGTCGGCGGCCAGCGTGGCGATCAGGCGCTCGGTGTCCATCATCATTCCGTCCGTAATTTGCCGGCGAGCCGCGCCAAGCCGCGATGCAGCGCCACCCGCACCGCGCCCTCGCTGATCGCGAGTTTCGCCGCGGTGGATTTGATCGAGGCGCTGTCGACCGCGATCGATTGCAGCACGTCGCGCTGCCGCGCCGGCAGGCTTTCCAGATGGCCGGCGATCTCGGTGGTCGGCAGCGTCTCCGCCGCCGGCGCGCTGGGAATGGTCTCGGCGAAATCGTCGATGTTGACGAACACCCGGCGGCCGCGGCGGCGCAGCGCGTCGATCAGCTTGTTGCGCGCGATCGCGAACAGCCACGGCGCGAACGGCGCGCCGTCGTCCCAGGTGTGCTTCTTCAGGTGCACGGCCAACAGAATATCCTGCACGATGTCCTCGGATTGATCGATCGGCTGACCGCTGCGCGCCAGACCGCGCCGCGCAGCCGCGCGCAGCACCGGCGTCACCGCCTTCAAGAGACGATGATAGGCCGCGCTGTCGCCGGCATTGGCCGACCGCATCAACGCGGTCCATTCCTCGTCACGTCCCTGCACGCAGGCTCCTGAACATCACTTCGTTCGTATCATCGAATTGTTACGCCGCCATTCCGCGATCACAGCCTCGTGATCCACCGGCCGTCGTTTCCGCCCCCTGGCTGCCCTCGCCTCGCCGCTCGGACCAGCCCCGGGCATCGTCTTACCATCGTTGGCAAATTGCCGCGTGTTTGTCGGCGAACGGCAAACAATCCCCTTGTTTTTGCCCCGTTGAGAACACCTCAAGGGGCTCTTTTCGCGGCGGGACTGGCAACTGGAGAGATTGTCATGAAGGCCAGCGGGCGCTTCGCAATTATTGTCGCAACGACGGTGTGGATGTGCGGATTTGGACTGGCGCCGGGGGCTGCCAACGCCGCGCCCGATCAGGCTGCAAGCAGCGCCGACAAGACCTCGGTCGGCAAGCCGCTGTCGTTGAAGAAGCCGGCGAAACCCCGCCATGCCGCCCGTCACGCGCCGGCGCCGCGCCACGCCGCCAAGCCGAAATCCGCCGCCGCGACCTCGACCAACGCAGCCGCCGCCGTCGCCAATGCGGACGCCGCCGAGCTTCCGGCGCAGGTCGCCAATGCCAACGCGGAAATGCCGGCCGCGGCCGCCGACGCGCCGAGCGCGCTGCTCGCCCAGGCCGAAGCCGCCCGCCAGGACGCCGCCAGATCCGCCGCGGCGCCGGTGGCCGACGTGGTCGCTCCCGATCAGGTCAACGATGTCGACCTCGCCGCCAATGTCGAGCAGGCCGCGGCGCCGAGCACCACGGCGACCGTCGCCAAGGCCAGCAGCGAACCGGCCGCTCCGGAGACTGCGACCGAGGTCAAGAATGACGACTCGCTGTGGGGCAATACCTCGCTGATCGGCAAAATCTTCATCGCCTTCGGCGGGCTGCTGACGGTGGCGTCGGCGGCGCGGATGTTCATCGCCTGAACGCGCTCTTCGGCTCGCCCATGCCGCGGCCGGGCGAGCCCTTGAAGCGGACCCCGGCAGCGGGCACATTGCGCGGCGTTATCCAGCAGCGCGGGGTCCCATGAACAGCTACGAATATCTACTCGTCGAGCGCAAGGCCGCGGTCGGCCTGATCACCCTCAACCGCCCGAAACAACTCAACGCGCTGTCGTTCGGCGTGTTCGGCGAGATCGCGACCGCGATCGACGAGCTGGAAGCCGATGCCGCGATCGGCTGCATCGTGCTGACCGGCAGCGAGAAGGCGTTCGCCGCCGGCGCCGACATCAAGGAGATGCAGCCGAAGGGCTTCATCGACATGTTCAACGCCGATTTCACCGCGATCCGCGGCGACCGCGTCGCGACCTGCCGCAAGCCGACCATCGCGGCGGTCTCCGGCTACGCGCTCGGCGGCGGCTGCGAATTGGCGATGATGTGCGACTTCATCATCGCGTCCGACACCGCCAAATTCGGCCAGCCGGAAATTACGCTCGGCACCATTCCGGGAATCGGCGGCACGCAACGGCTGACCCGTGCGGTCGGCAAGGCCAAGGCGATGGATCTGTGCCTCACCGGGCGGATGATGGACGCCGCAGAGGCCGAACGCGCCGGCCTGGTCAGCCGCATCGTGGCCGTGGATAAATTGCTCGAGGAAGCGATGGCGGCGGCCGAGAAGATCGCGGCGATGTCGCAGCCGGCCGCCGAGATGGCCAAGCGCGCGGTGAACCGGGCGTTCGAAACCACGCTCGCCCAGGGCATGGAGGTGGAGCGCGACCTGTTCCGCTCGAGCTTCGCGCTGCAAGACCGCGCCGAAGGCATGGCGGCATTCATCGAAAAACGCCCGCCGCAGATCCGCAACCGTTGAGGCGTCTTTGTCATTGCGAGCCGAGGCCGGCGCGGAGCGCCGGCCGAAGTGCGAAGCAATCCAGGGGCCTCACGCGTGGCCCTGGATTGCTTCGTCGCAAGAGCTCCTCGAAATGACGCGTTGATGCCTGATTTCAGTGATCGCTTTTTGAGTCAGGCTTTGAGGTGAACGATGTCGGCCGAACCCGGCGCATCGCGGATCGACGCATCTTATCAGCTGATAAGTTCGATGGATCGCTGCGTCATCCGCGGGCGACCGAGGATGACGATGCCGCGTCGAACGGCTTAGTTCGCCTTGTGCAGTCCGCCGATCGGAAGCGCCGACGCGAGCTCGCCGACGCTGGAATCCATGTCGATCGACGGCGCGGAGCGCTCGTGGCACATCCGGATCTGCTTCGGCGGAAACGCCGGGCTGCGCACCGAGGTCGGCCGCGCGCTGGTATCGCCCATGGCGCGACCGGTTGCAGTGCAAATAAAATGCTGCTTCGAACACGCCAGACAGACCACGGCTTCGAACGACTGCCGATCGCCCGAGGGCGCATCGATCGTCACCCAGGTCTGGGTCATGAGTCCGGTTTCCGGACAGCGATATACGAGCAAGGTTGCCATGCGTGAGATTTCGCACGTTCGGTTAGGCACGCGATTGACGCAGGTCAAAATCGGCTTGCGCTAAATTGACGCGAGCCGCGTCGTACCAGTGTCGCATTTGATACAGCGCTGCGCATTTTACGCGGTGCAGCAAAAAACCCCTGTCAAACGCTGATATCTTGCAATCACACCGACTGATCAGTCTAACCATCTGGACGATCAGTGTTATCGATGAGCCGAATGTCGCGCCACCGACGACTTGGATTTTGCCGCGGGCTCAAAGCCTCGTAGCCCCGCCCAGGCGCGCGACTACGTAATGTTACGAATTGGAATTTTCGTCGCGATCGGCGAACTAAGCAAATTCTTCTTGGGTCATGCCGCGACTCGGGGGCTTTGTTTGCTGTCAGCATTGTCAGGAACCGAGGGCCACGGCGTGACGGCGACGACGACGAGGCGTCAGGTCGAGTCATCGGCATGGATGACCTCGACGGACGACCTCATGATCGGCTCGCCGTGATTTCTCTGCCGCCGGGCGACTGCTTGTCTGTCCCGTTCCAGTTCTAAGCCTTTTCGAGTTGGATTGATGCGCTTCACGATTCCCCCGGCTGTCATTCCGGAGCGCGAGCAGCTTTAGCTGCGAGCGAGCCCGGAATGACGGCGCGTTTGGGTTGGATGCTTCTCAACCGAAAATGCTCTAATGAAAATCCCGCGACCGCGGCAGGATCCGCACGTCGCGCGGATGGCGAAGCTTCTGCGCAGGGTTGTCGGCATGATCGCGGCGGTCGTCGTTGAGCGGCTCGATCAGTGCTGCGCCGGCGGGAATCGCCGGCCGCGTCATCAGGTTGTCCGACAGCCGCGCCATCTCGGAACTGCGATCGATCAAGCGCTCGGCGACCAGATGCACCACGCCCTCGCGGCTCGCCTGAATGCGGCCTTCGACCAGCAGCAGCCGCGCGCCCATCACCTCTTTACGGAATTGCTCCAGCACTTGCGGCCACACCACGACGTTGGCGATTCCGGTTTCGTCCTCCAGCGTCATGAACACCACGCCGTTGGCGCTGCCCGGCCGCTGCCGCACCAGCACCACGCCGGCGCAGCGCGTTCGCGGGCCGTTGCGGCGCTGCGCCGACACCGCGGCACAGGTCACCACACGCTCTGCCGCAAACATCGCGCGCAAAAATTCCATCGGGTGGCCCTTCAGCGACAGCCGGATGGTCTGATAGTCAGCGACGACGTGTTCGGCGAGCGGCATCTGCGGCAACGGCATCGCCTGCTCGTCCGGCTGCTCGCGCGCGGCGCTTAGTTCGAACAGCGGCAACGCCACATCGTCGGGCAGTCGCCGCACCGCCCATAGTGCTGCGCGACGATCGAGCCCGATCGAGCGAAACGCATCGGCCTCGGCGAGTAGTAGCAGCGCCCGCTTCGGCAGCGCGGTCACGCGCGCGAATTGTTCCAGCGAGGTGAAGCGCTGCCGGCGGCGCGCCGCGACGATGCGCGCGGCCCAATCGTCCACTTCCGGCCGTCCGGCCTGCTGCCTCAAGTTTGCCGCATCCAAATCCGTGCAGCGAAACCCGTCGATCTGGCGGAAGCCGAGCCGCACCGCGTGGTAGCGTCCGCAGCGTTCCTCCAGCGTATTCTGCCCGAAGCTGAACGACACATCGACCGCGCGCACCTCGACGCCGTTCTGGCGCGCGTCGCGCACGATCTGCGCCGGCGCGTAGAATCCCATCGGCTGCGAATTCAACAAGCCGCAGCAGAACGCGTCGGGATGAAAATGCTTCAGCCATGACGACACATAGACCAATTGCGCGAAGCTCGCGGCGTGGCTTTCCGGAAATCCGTAACTGCCAAACCCCTTGATCTGATCGAAGCAGTTTTTCGCGAAGGTGGGATCATAGCCGCGCGAAATCATGTTGTTGACCATCTTGGATTCGAACTTGCCGATGGTGCCGACGTTGCGGAACGTCGCCATCGCGCGGCGCAGTCCATTGGCTTCCTCCGGCGTGAACTTCGCGGCCTCGATGGCGATCCGCATCGCCTGCTCCTGAAACAGCGGCACGCCGAGCGTCTTGTGCAGCACCTTGCGCAGTTCGTCCTTGTCGCCATGCGCGGGCGACGGTGACGGATAGTACACCGGCTCGTCGCCGTTGCGCCGGCGCAAATAGGGATGCACCATGTCGCCCTGGATCGGTCCCGGCCGCACGATCGCGACCTCGATGACGAGGTCGTAGAATTCGCGGGGGCGCAGCCGCGGCAGCATGTTCATCTGGGCGCGGCTTTCGACCTGGAATACGCCGAGCGATTCCCCGCGGCACAGCATGTCGTACACCGCCGGCACTTCGCGCGGGATCGTGGCCAATGCCCAGCGTTCGCCCTTGTGCGCGTCGATCAGGTCGAAACATTTGCGGATGCAGGTCAGCATGCCGAGCGCCAGCACGTCGACCTTCATCATCTTCAAGGTGTCGACGTCGTCCTTGTCCCATTCGATAAAAGTACGATCGTCCATCGCGGCGTTGCCGATCGGCACGTAGCTGTCGAGCCGATCCTCCGTCAGCACATAGCCGCCGACATGCTGCGACAGATGCCGCGGAAAGCCGATCAGCTCGCTGGCGAGATCGATGGCGCGCGCGATCAAGGGATTGCGCGGATCGAGCCCGGCCTGCGTCACCTGCATCTCGTTGAGACCGCGCCCCCAGCTGCCCCACACCGTATCGGCCAGCGCCGAGGTGACGTCCTCGGTCAGCCCCAACACCTTGCCGACGTCGCGGATCGCCGAGCGCGGACGATAGTGAATAACCGTGGCGATGATCGCGGCGCGATGCCGGCCGTAGCGCCGATAGACATATTGCATCACCTCCTCGCGCCGCGAATGTTCGAAATCGACGTCGATGTCCGGCGGCTCCAGCCGCTCCTTGGAGATGAAGCGCTCGAACAGCAGATCGATCTCGACCGGATTGACCGCGGTGATGCCGAGCACGTAGCACACCGCGGAATTCGCCGCGGAGCCGCGGCCCTGGCACAGGATGTTTTGCGAGCGCGCGAAGCAGACGATGTCGTGCACGGTGAGAAAGTAATGCGCGTAGCGCAATTTGCGGATCAGCCGTAATTCCTTGCGCAGCGTCTTCTTCAGATGCGGCGAGACGCCGCGCGGAAAGTATTTATGCGCGCCGGCCCAGGTCAGATCCTCGAGATGGCGCTGCGCGGTCTTGCTCGCCGGCACCGGCTCGTTGGGATATTGATATTGCAGCTGATCGAGCGAGAACTGGATGCGCGAGGCGAACCGCATGGTCTCGGCGATCGCCTGCGGGCAATCGCGAAACAGCCGCGCCATTTCCTGCGCCGGCTTGAGATGCCGCTCGGCATTGGCCTCGAGCCGCGTGCCGACGGTCTCCAGCGTGAGTTTTTCGCGCACACAGCTCAGCACGTCCTGCAGCGGCCGCCGCGCCGGGTGATGATACAAGACCTCGTTGGTGGCGAGCAGCGGCACCCGCGCCTGCGCGGCGATCTGCTGTAGCCGCAACATGCGGCGGCGGTCGTCGCCGCGATATAAGAAACTCGCCGCGAGCCAGACGCCGTCGGCGGCAAAGCTTTGTAGCCGGCCGAGCAAACGCCCCGCTTCCGCGTCCTCGAAGCGATGCGGCAGCGCCAGCACCAGGAGCTGCCCTGCGGCGAACTCCGCGAGGTCGTCGAGGCCGAGATGGCATTCGCCCTTGTCGGCGGCGCGCTTGCCGCGGGTCAATAGCTGGCACAGCCGGCCGTAGGCCGCGCGGTCGCGCGGATAGACCAGGATGTCCGGCGTGCCGTCGACGAAGACGAGCCGCGCGCCGATCAACAGCCGCGGCTTGTGGGCGATCCGTTCGTTGCGCAATTCGCTATAGGCCCGCACCACGCCGGCCAGCGTGTTGTGATCGGCAATCCCGATCACCGGCAGCCGCAATTCGCTCGCCTGATGCACGTAGTCCTGCGGATGCGAGCCACCGCGCAGAAACGAGAAATTCGTGGTGATGCCGATCTCGGCATAGGCCGGCGCGATCATGCGAACAGCCCGTGCATGAACCAGTTCGGCCGCGCCGGCTCGCCCTCCTCGTCTTCGGCGAGTTCGCGCTCATACAGACCGTCGCGATACAGCCAGAACCGCAGGCCTGCTTCGTCCTCGACGCGGAAGTAGTCCCGCGTCAGTAGTGCTGCGTCGGACCGCCACCATTCCATCGCCACCCGCTCCGGGCCTTCGACGCGGACCACCGCATGGCTGACGCGGCGCCAGCGAAACCGCGCCGGCGGTCCGTCCGGCACTTCGGCGATCACCGTGATCGGCTCCGGATGCGCGAACAGCCGCAGCGGCCGCAGCGGCGGCTCGCCTGCGATCCGCGCCGGCCATGCCGCCTGCGCGGCTTCGGCGAGATGATGCTGCGCGCTGGCGGCCCACGCCGCGTATTCGGGAATGTGCGTATCGCGTGGCAGATGCACCACGACGCGGCGGCCGCCGATCCGCGCCGCGATGCGATCGATCAGCGCCGACAACTCATCATTGTCGTGGACGTTCGCGTCGAGGTCGCGCTGCTGCTGCACCACGATCTCGGTCTGGCTTGCGGAGAGCCGGATCAGATCGAAGCCGAAGCCGGGATCGAGCGGATCGGCGATGGCGTCGAGCCGCTCGCGAAACAGCCGGTCGATCACCACGGCCTTGGTGACGGGCTGGCCGGTCTGCAACTCGACCGCGCGCACCGCGCCGTCGCTGCGAAAGAAGCTGGCCCTGAGTTGCCGCGCGCCCTTGCCGTGGCGGGCCATCGCGTCGACCAGCGTCGCCGCCAGCGCCGACAGCGTCGCCGCGATCACCGTGTCGGTCGCCACCGGCTCGGCGAAGCGTTTTTCCACGATGTAGTCCGGCAGCGGCTGGCGCGGGCTGATCGGCGCGTCGCGCTGTCCCAGCGCCTGCTCCAGCAGGCTGGTGAAGGCGGCGCCGAACCGCGCGGTGATCTCGGGCCGCGCGCGCGCCGCCACCTCGCCGATGCTCTTCAGCCCGGCGCGGCGCAGGCCGTGGCCGATCGCGGGATCGGCGCCGAGTGCGGCCACCGGCAGCGCGCTGACGGCGTCGGCTTCGCCGCCAACGCCGACGATGCGGCCATGGCGATAACGGCTGAGCGTGCGCGCGGCGACCGCGGTGCCGGCGATCGCCGCACCGACCGCAAAGCCTTGCGCGGTCAGCGCGCGGCTGACGGTCTGAAGCATCAAAGCTTCGCCGCCGAACAGATGCGCGCAGCCGGTGATATCGAGCAACAGGCCATCGGGAGCGTCGAGCGCTACCAGCGGCGTGAAGCGATCGCACCACGCCGCGATCGCTTCCAGCGCGAGGGCGTCGGCGGCAGGATCGGCGTCGAACACCATGAGGTCGGGACAGATCGCCCGCGCATTGGCGAGCGGCAGCCCGACCTCGAGACCGGCCTTGGCGGCGGCGTCATCCAGCGCGACAATCTGCAGCGCGTTGGCGAGCCGCGCGACGACGACCCAGGGGACATCGCCCGGCGCGCTATCAACTGGCGCGGCGGTGCGCGACAACTGGCGGCGCAGGCGGTCGGTCGGCAATCGCGGCAGCCACAGGCTGAGGATTCGCCGCGTCATGGAAAACGCAGGCATCACATTTCCATTCCATGATCCAACGGCCGTTCGGGCCGTGACGGTTGCGGACAAGTTCGGTGTCGAGCAGCGGCGCGCCCCACGGTTGAGTGGAGACTTGCCAGCGCGGGAGCGGCGGCGAATGCGCCGCGCGGACGATCCAGCGGGTTTCCGCGGTGGAGGCGGTCGGCGTCGCCGCCACACGTAGCACCAGCGCAGTGACGCCGGAGCCACGCGCCGCCAGCGTCAGCTTGCGGCTGGCGACCAGATCGAGCGGCTTGGCCTCGCCCCAGATTTCCAGCACCACGCAGCCCAGCGCGTCGCAGGCCAAGGCATCGGCGGCGCTGCGCAGCGCGCTGTCGAGATCGGCGGCGCGCACCGTCACCACCAGCCGCGGGTCGAGCCCCAATTCGCCGAAGCCCCGCAGCGACAGCGCGCCGGATTCCAGCTCGGCAAAATCCTGCCGCACCCACAGCAGCGGCCGCCGCGGGCCGACCCGCCGCGCCAGGCCGGCGACGAAGCCGGTGGCCGCCGCGACGTGGCGGCCTTCATGCGCAAACACCTCGTGCAGCGCGCCGAGCGCCAGCCCGCCTTGCAGCGCGGCGTCGGCCTCGGCATGGCCGAGCGCCACCCGCGGCAACAGCCGCGCCTCGCTCTGGCTCTCGATGCGTTCGATGTCGCCGCGCAAATGCGCAAGCGTGCTCAGGCGCGCGCTGGTCATGCGCTCGCTCCTTTGTGTTGCCGCTGGCAGGTTTTGGATGAACCTGCGGCTGGCTCATTTGTTCATGATATGTTCTAATATAAAGCTAACCCCGGCGGATGAGTCAATCGCGATCCGCGACAAAGTTTTTTCTCCGAATGGAATCAAGAGGATTCGCTCCATGGACGTGCAGCGCAAACTGGCCATCCTGGCGGACGCGGCGAAATACGACGCCTCTTGTGCCTCCAGCGGCACCGAGAAACGGGACTCCCGCGACGGCAAGGGCCTCGGTTCCACCGACGGCGGGATGGGCATCTGCCATTCCTATGCGCCCGACGGCCGCTGCATCTCGCTGCTGAAGATCCTTCTGACCAACGCCTGCAACTACGACTGCCTGTATTGCGTCAACCGTGCCTCGTCGAACGTCGCCCGCGCGCGCTTCACCGTCGACGAGGTGGTGCAGCTGACGCTGGATTTCTATCGCCGCAATTATATCGAGGGACTGTTCCTGTCCTCCGGCATCATCCGCAGCGCCGACTACACCATGGAGCAGGTGGTCAGCGTCGCGCGCAAATTGCGGGCGCAAAACTTTCGCGGCTACATCCATCTGAAGACCATCCCGGATGCCGACGACGCGCTGATCGCCGAGGCCGGGCTGTATGCCGACCGGCTCAGCATCAATATCGAACTGTCCGACCCGCAAAGCCTGTCGAAGCTCGCGCCGGAGAAGAACGGCCGCGCCATTCGCCGCAGCATGGGCCGGCTGCGGCTGAAGCTCGACGAAGCCCGCGACGGCCGAAAAGCCACGCCGCAAGGCCGCGTTGCGCCGCGCTTCGCGCCCGCCGGCCAAAGCACCCAGATGATCATCGGCGCCGACGCCGCCACCGACCAGAGCATCCTGTCCACCAGCGCCAATCTGTACGGCTCGTACAATCTGAAGCGGGTGTACTACTCGGCGTTCAGCCCGATCCCCGATGCCAGCCGCGCGCTGCCGCCGCAGCCACCGCCGCTGTTGCGCGAACACCGGCTGTATCAGGCCGATTGGCTGATGCGGTTCTACGGCTTCGAGGCCGGCGAAATTCTCGACGACAGCGCGATGCTGGCGCTGGAGATGGATCCCAAACTGGCCTGGGCGTTGCGGCATCGCGACCGCTTTCCGCTCGACGTCAACCGCGCCAGCCGCGACGAGCTGTTACGCGTGCCGGGCTTCGGCCGTCGCACGGTCGAGCGAATTCTCGCCGCGCGCGGTCAGTCTGCGCTGCGCGTCAGCGACCTCGCCGCGCTGCATATTCCAAGGAACAAGGCGCTGCCGTTCATCGTTCTGTCCGATCACCGGCCGGCGCGGCAGCTGTTGGAGAGCGCGACCCTCGCCGAGCGCTTCAAGCCGAGAGCCATGCAACTCGGATTTGGATTCTAACCGGAGATTGGATGCACCTCGTTGCGCTCGACAGCGACATCGACTTCGCCGGATGGCGCGCCGCCGCGCGCCGGCTGGCGCTCGGCCGCGTCAAGCCGGCCGAGGTGACCTGGACGGTGCGCGGCGACGAACCGGAACTGTTCGCGCCGTCCGCCCTGCCCGCGCCGCCCGCGGTGCCGGAGGGCCGCTTCAACGTGACGGCCAAATTCGTCGAGCTGGCGCAGAACGTCATCCTGCACAGCGACCCGCAACGCTTCGCGGTCCTGTACCGTGTGCTGTGGCGGCTGCGGGCCAACCATGAATTGCTGCAACTCGCCTCCGATCCCGACATCGCACAGCTTTCGACGCTGGCCCGTGCGGTGCGCCGCGATTGTCACAAGATGCAAGCCTTCGTGCGATTTCGCGAGATCGGCCGCGAACCGAACAACCGCTTCGTCGCCTGGTTCGAGCCGGCGCATCACATCGTCGAGGCGACCGCGCCGTTCTTCGCGCGGCGCTTTGCCGATATGGCGTGGTCGATCCTGACGCCGAAAGTCTGCGCGCATTGGGACGGCCACAGCGTGATGTTCACGCCCGGCGTCAGCCAGGCCGAGGCGCCGTCCGAAGACCGGCTGGAAGAAACCTGGTTGACCTACTACGCCAGCATCTTCAATCCGGCGCGGTTGAAGGTGAAGGCGATGCAGGCGGAAATGCCGAAGCGCTATTGGCGCAATCTGCCGGAAGCGGCGCTGATCAAACCGCTGATCGCGCAGGCCGGGCGCGCCACCGGCGCGATGATCGACAGCGCCGCGACCGATCCGAGGCCGTCCATGCAGCGCCGGGAGGATGCGATGAAACACCGGGCGACAACCGATCATGATGACAACGCAGGCGCTCCGAGCCTCGCGGCGCTGCGCGAGCAAGCCGCCGACTGCCGCGCCTGTCCGCTATGGAAAGACGCGACGCAGACGGTGTTCGGCGAAGGCCCGCAGCACGCCGCGGTGATGCTGGTCGGCGAACAGCCCGGCGACAAGGAAGACCTCGCCGGCCAACCGTTCGTCGGCCCCGCCGGGCAGATGCTCGACCGCGCGCTGCGCGACGCCGGCATCGACCGCGGCAAGGTCTACGTCACCAACGCGGTGAAGCATTTCAAATTCGTGCCGCGCGGCAAAATAAGGCTGCACCAGAAGCCGACCACGCCGGAGATCCGCGCCTGCCGGCCATGGTACGAGCGCGAACTCGCCGCGGTGCGCCCGGCGCTGGTGGTGGCGATGGGCGCCACCGCGGCGCAAAGCGTGCTCGGCAAGATCACGCCGATCAACAAGACGAGGGGACGGTTGATCGATGCGGCGGGCGACAGCGCGCATCCGGTTCAAGTGCTGGTGACGGTGCACCCGTCCTATCTGCTGCGGTTGCCCGACGAAGACGCCAAGGCGCGCGAATACGACCGCTTCGTCGACGACTTGAAGATCGTCGCCAAGCATCTGAAACGCGCCGACGCGGCGTGAACGCCATCAGGCGGACGTGTCCCGGACGCGGTGCAGCGCCCCTTGGCGCGGCACGGCGAGCCGGGACCGTTACGGATGAAGAGTTGGCGGACGGCACGTTCCGTAACGGCCCCGGCTCTGCAGTGCACCACTCCGCGGCGCGTTGCGCTGCGTCCGGGGCACGCTTCTTGTAGAGAGTTGCTATTTCAGTAACGTGGTCGCAACGTTGGTTCCACTGCCAAAACAAAAGAAAGCGCGCCCCCACGAGAGGAGCGCGCTCTTACTTCAAATCAGCATGACTGAGTTTAGCTCAGCGTTTACGCCGCCGCCGCGATATTGATCGCGGAATCAGCCAGCGTGGTCAGCGACTGATCGGTCTTCTTTTCTTCCTGCAGGGTCTGGTCGAGCAGCCGCGCCGCGTCCTTCAGGCCGAGCTGGGTGGCCCACTGCTTCAGCGTGCCGTAGCGCGAGATCTCGTAGTGTTCCACGGCCTGGGCGGCGGCGAGCATGCCGGCGTCGAGCGCTTCGGTGCCCTTGTAGTCCTCCATGATCTCCTTGCCCTCGTCGAGGATGCCCATGATGGCGTCGCAGGTCTTGCCGCGCGCCGGCTTGTCGAGCAATTCGAAGATCTGCTCGAGGCGCTCGATCTGGCCTTCGGTCTCGCCGTGGTGCTTCTCGAACGCGGCGCGCAGCTTGTCGGAGGTCGCGGCCTTGGCCATTTTCGGTAACGCCTTCAGGATCTGCTTCTCGGCGAAGTAGATGTCCTTCAGGGTATCGAGGAACAGGTCGTTGAGGCCCTTGTCCTTGGTCGGCATGTTGAACTCCATTGTGCGATGAGGCGGGGTAGTCCCGTGCCTCAACGCAAAGTGAAGATCATGGTTCCTGTTACTTCGGCGCGCCGCTTATCTGTCTGGCAGACGACACATGACGGGCTCAGGCGGCCAGCGTGGTCTCGACCAGCTTGATCCAATACGACGTGCCGTAGACGATGGCGTCGTCGTTGAAATTATAGGCCGGGTGATGCAGGCCGGCGCTGTCGCCATTGCCGACGAAGATGAAGGCGCCCGGGCGGGCTTCCAGCATGTAGGCGAAATCCTCGGCGCCCATCAGCGGCGGCATGTCGTGGACGTTGCCGTCGCCGGCGATGGCGCGGGCGACGCGGCTGGCCGCCTCGGTCTGCGCCGCGTGGTTGACCAGCACCGGGTAGCCGCGCTCATAAACGAGATCGATGGTGGCGCCGGTCATCGTCGCGACGCCGGCCACCACCTCGCGCACGCGCCGCTCGGCAAGGTCGCGGACGTCGGCGGTGAGCGTGCGCACGGTGCCCTTCAGTTCCGCGGACGCCGGGATCACGTTGCGGGCATTGCCGGCGTGGAACTCGCAGATCGACAGCACCGCGGACTCCAGCGGATCGACGCTGCGCGACACGATCGATTGCAGCGCGGTGACCAGTTGCGCGCCGACCAGCACCGAATCGATGCATTTGTGCGGCCGCGCGGCGTGACCGCCGACGCCGTTGATCTTGATGTCGATGGAATCCGTCGACGCCATGATCGGCCCCTGCCGCAGCGCGAAGCAGCCGACCGGCAGGCCGGGGCCGTTGTGCATGCCGTAGACCTGATCGATCGCGAAGCGGTCCATCAGCCCGTCCTTGATCATCGCCGCGGCGCCGGCGCCGCCCTCCTCCGCCGGCTGGAAGATCACCACCGCGTCGCCTGCAAAGTTGCGGGTCTCGGCGAGATAGCGCGCGGCGCCGAGCAGCATCGCGGTGTGGCCGTCATGGCCGCAGGCGTGCATCAGACCCGGCGTCTGCGAGGCGTAAGGAAGATCGTTGGCTTCGGTAATCGGCAGCGCGTCCATGTCGGCGCGCAGCGCGATGGTCCGCACCTCGCTGTCGTCGGCCGGCTTGCGGCCCTTGATCACGCCCACCACGCCGGTGCGGCCGATGCCGGTGACGACCTCGTCGCAGCCGAACTCGCGCAACCGCTCCGCCACGAAGGCCGCGGTGCGATGCACCTCGTACATCAGCTCCGGATGCGCATGAAGATCCCGGCGCCACGCCATGATGTCAGGCTGCAGATCGGCGACGCGGTTGATCACGGGCATGAGAGGCTTTCCAACTGGTTGCAGGCTCCGATACCATTAACACGATCGCGCGGATGGCCCAAGCCGGGCCCGCGTCGGCTGCAGGCACGCGTCATGCAGAGGCTTAGCGCCGCTCCAAAATACGACCGCGCTCCAAGCACCGCGTCAGCTGAGGCGCCCGAACAACGCGAAGGCCTCGAAGGATTGAACGCGGGCAAGCGTAGCCGCATCCTTCGAGACGCCCGGCTTCGCTCTTCGAGCTTCGCCGGGCTCCTCAGGATGACGACCCACTAGTTGTAGCGAGTTGGAGCCTGCGGAAAACCAACGTGGATGACAGCCGCAGTCCACTAATCAGCTCAGGCCGATTTGCGCACCGCGTTGTCGACAAGCGTCTTGCCGAGCGACCAGATCGCGCCGGGGACCTTGTGGCTGTCGGCGATCACCGAATCGAACGAGGTCTCGATCCATTTGCAGTCGTCTTCGGTGATGGTCAGCGACGGCAACAGCTTGATGGTGTGGCTGCCATGGCCGGAGACCTGGGTCAGGATCTTGTGATCCTTGAACAGCGGCACGGTGATCAGCTGGCAGAACAGCCCCTTGTTGGCGGTCTCCAGCATGGTCCACGACGCCTTCAGCCGAAGCGATTGCGGCGGACCGAATTCGACGCCGATCATCAGCCCCTTGCCGCGGACTTCCTTGAGCAGCTCGTAGCCCGGCACCATGCGGGTCAGCGCCAGCCGCAGTTCGGCGCCGCGCTTGGCGGCGGATTCCACCAGCTTCTCGTGCTTCATCACCTCGAGCGTGGCGATGCCGGCGGCCATCGCCAGATCGTTCTTGGCGAAGGTCGAGCCGTGCACCACGGCGCGGTCCATCCGGTTGAAGATCTTGTCGAAGATCGACTTGCGGGTCAGCACCGCGCCGACCGGCACGTGGCCGCCGGACAACGACTTCGACAGCAGCACCATGTCGGGTTCGACGTTCCAGTGCTCGACCGCGAGGAAGCGGCCGGTGCGGCCGATCCCGGTCTGGATCTCGTCGGCGACGAACAGCGTGCCGTAGCGCTTGCACAGCGCCAGCGCGCCCGGCAGGAACTCGTCGGTGGGCATGTTGACGCCCTTGCCCTGGATCGGCTCGACGATGAAGGCGGCGATCTCGCGGGTCGACAGCACCTTCTCCAGCGCTTCGAGATCGTTGAACGGGACGGTGGTGACGCCTGGCAGCAGCGGCCCGAAGCCGCCCTGGAAATTCTGGTCGTCGGTCAGCGACAACGCGCCGTAGGTCAGGCCGTGATAGCTGTGGTCGCAATTGACGATGCCGGTGCGGCCGGTAGCGACGCGGGCGAACTTGATCGCCGCCTCGACGCTCTCGGCGCCGGAATTGGCGAAGAACACCTTGTCGAGATACGGCATGTGTTCGAGCAGCCGCTCGGCCAGGATGCCGGCCAGCGTCGAGACGTCGAGCTGCACCAGATTGGGCATCTCGGCGTCGAGCACGCTCTTCAGCGCCTCGCGCAACACCGGATGGTTGCGGCCGATCGCGAATACGCCGAAGCCGCTCAGCAAATCCAGATACCGTGCACCATCGCGGTCGAACAGATACTGCCCGGAGCCGCGCTGGAAGCCGACATCGTAGCCGATGGTTTTCAGCACTCTCACAAGTTGTTCGTTGAGGTGGCGCGCGTGCATGGAACTGCGCTGCGCCTGCCGGTCGGCGAACATCTCGGATACGTCTAAATTCGGATAGGCCATCAGCTACATACTTCGGTTGATGGGCAGGTCGTCAACTGAAAACGCCGGATGCGGCGTTTTGACTATCTACCACAGTTTGGCTGTCCCGGGGCTGAACAAAGTTGGACAGCCCGGGGGAATAAGATGCGGACTTCTACCTGGTTCGGAGTTTTTTTGACTGGCTTGGACCCGCGCTCGCCCCGCTCCGACGGGTGACTGGAAAGCTGAAGCTGAAGACGGCAGCGCAACCCTGGGGTCGCAGACTGCAACGGGAGCATGTGCGGAGCTGACGTCGGACGACGATACCGGGCCGAACCGATAAGAACAATGCCGATCCGGCAAAACAAGGGCAGCCGCGCTGGCATGGTGGATTTATTCGACCCGGTTCGAAATCGCCGGCGACGACCGAGAGGTAAATGCGTCACCCGCGCCGAGACTGGCGCGGGGTGCCGACGGCGACCCGCCGAGCGTTGCCGCATGGCGAGCGCTGCGAAGCCCGGCTACTCCTCGGGCTTGCGCGGCTTGCCCATCAGCGCCGGCTGGAACAGCAGCACCGCGGCCAGCGTGGTGAGCAGCGACAGCGCCAGCAGCTTGCCCATGCTGGCGGTTCCCGGATGGCTCGACAGCCACAGGCTGCCGAACGCGGTCGCGGTGGTGAGCGCGCTGAAGAAGATCGCGCGGGTCAATGCGGACTGCAGCAGGTTGGTGTGGCCGGCGCGCCACGCCGTCACGTAGTAGATCTTGAATGCCACGCCGATGCCCAGCATCAGCGGCAGCGCGACGATGTTGGCGAAGTTCAGCGGCAGTCCGATCAGCACGCAGATTTCCAGCGTCACCGCACCGGCCACCAACAGCGGCACCAGCGTCAGCAGCACGTCGCCGATCCGGCGCAGGCACAGCCACAGCAGCAGCCCGATCACCAACAGCGCCCACAGCCCGGCCTGAATGAACGCCGACACGATGGTGTCGCCGGATTTCAGAATCGACACCGGGCCGCCGACCGCGTCCGGCGCCGCCGACAGCACCGCGCCGGCGAAGGCGCGCAGCGTATCGTTGTCGTTGGGATCGCCCTGCGGCAGCACCTGGACGCGGACCTGGCCATCCTTGGTGGTCCAAGCCGACACCAGACTGGCCGGCAAAGTCTGCACCGTCACCGGCGCCGCCTGCAGCAGATTGCGCAACTGATCGAGCGCGAGCTGCAGCGGCGCGACGAACACCGCCTGCACCTTGTCGCGGGTCGGCTGATCCGCGGCGACCACCTTGCCGAGCGCGTCGGCGAGGCGTCGCGAGGCCTGCGCGCCGGGGCCGGTCTGCTCGCCGGCGGTCTTGCGCAGGTTCTCCGCGGTGCTTTGCAGCGCCGCGATATTCTCTTCGTCCGAGGGAGCCGGATCGACCGAATCCGGGTTGAGCGCGGGATTGAGAATCTTGGCGCCGTCGTGAATCAGCTTGAGCTTCTCCGGCTGGTCCTCCGGCACGAAGCTGTCGAGCGACATCGTGCGCAGCACCTGCGGCAGCTTCTGCATCTTGGCTTCGACTTCCTTCGCCGCGGCGACCGAGGGCGCCATGACGTTGACAGCATTGGCGCCGGCATTCGGATCCTTGCGCAGATCCAGGAAGGTGGCGATGGATTCCACCTTGGGATTGCGCAGATTGATCGGGTTGAAGTCGAAATGCAGGAAGTACAGCAGCGGCAGGCCGAGCACCGCGATCAGAATCGTGCCGCCGACGATGCCGACGCGATGATCCTCGAGAAAGCGATCGAGCGGCGCCAGGAAGGCGTAGCCGAGCGGTTCCTTTTCGCCGGCCGGATTGATCAGTTCGAGCAGCGCCGGCAGCACGGTGATGCTGGACAGGAACGCGATCACCATGCCGGCGCCGGCGATCTCGCCGAGTTCGGAGACGCCTTTGTAGTCGGTCGGCAGGAACGACAGGAACCCCGCGGTGGTCGCCATCGCCGCCAGCGACAGCGGAACCGCGGAATATTCCGCGGCCTTGATCAGCGCGATGCGCAGATCGCCGCTCTTGTAGCGTTCCGAGCGATAGCGGACGCTGAACTGGATGCCGAAGTCGACGCCGAGCCCGACGAACAGCACCGCAAAGGCGATCGACAACAGGTTGAGCGATCCGACCATCATCAGGCCGACCGCGGTCGTGATCGACAGCCCGACGATCAGATTGACGAACACTGCGAAGATGATCTTCCCCGAATGCAGCGCCAGGAACAGGATCAGCAGCACCACCGCCACGGTGCCGACGCCGTTGACCAGCGCGCCCTCCTGCACGGTGGCGAACTCCTCGTTGGCGATCGGAACCGGCCCGGTGAGCCGGACCCGCGCGCCATAGACCCCGGCGAGATTGAGGTCCGCGGCCGCCTGCCGAATCGCATCGGTCGCGGTCTTGCCGGGCTGCAGAGCCTGGAAGTCGAGCACCGGCTTGACCTCGATGAAGGCCCTGCGATCGCCATCGGTCAGCGGGGTCGGGCTGGCCAGGCCGCGCCAGGAGAAATAGCCCGAGCCGGTCTTCAGCACGGTCTCGATGGTTTCGGCGATGGTGGTGAACGGCTTAGCGGTGCTGTCGAGGGCGAGCTCGCCGCGCTTGACGCCGGCCAGCGCGGTCTCCAGCGCGCCGGTCAGGCCGCGCAGGCTGGGGTCGCCCGCCATGATTTCCAGCAACGGCGCCGCCGCCTGGAACTGGCCGGTCAACTCGCCGACCTCCTTGGTGGGCAGGAACAACAGCCCGTTCTTGTCGAAGAACTCCCCGCCGCCGAGCCGCTGCACGGAGTCGAAGTCTTTGTTATTATGAGATAATCTTTCGGCCAGCGCGTTGCCCGCGGCATTGGCGAATTCCGGGGTCGGGGCATCCACCACGGCCAGAACCAGCCGTTCCTGGTCGAATGCCTTGTCGAACGCGATATCGCGCTTGCGCCAGTCGAGATCCGGCGAGATCAGCCGGTTGACGTCGGTGTTGATGCCGAAATTCCGCGATGTGTACACGCCGGCGGCGATCGCAAGGATTATTGCGATCAGGACAGTAGAAACGGCGAAGCGGGTGCAAGCTTTGACAATGGATACGACAACACTTGTCAGCACTTTTTCTCTTTCTATTGCTCTCGGCTCGCCTAAAATACGCTTGATCTATCGCAGTTCCAACGGCCGGTCCGGCTCCGCGAAGTCTTGCCTTCAATGATGCGACAAAATGGCTTATGACGATCGGAAGGATCGTTGCTGCCGAATTAATCGCTTGAGGCTCGGTTGCCAACCGCGTTGAATCGCGGCCGGGACCGTATATGTCGATGGCACGCCACACCAGCCGTACCGTGGTATGGTTGGTGGTTTAGTTTTCACCGCACGCGAAATCAGGACGGTGCCCTTGTATAATGTTCGTCCCCTTGAGGTTTTTCTGGCGCAGCCGCGCGGATTCTGTGCCGGCGTGGTGCGCGCGATCGAGATCGTGGAACGCGCGCTGGAGAAATACGGCCCCCCGGTCTATGTCCGACACGAAATTGTGCACAACAAATACGTCGTCGAGAGCCTGAAAGCCAAGGGCGCGATCTTCGTCGAGGACTTGTCCGAAGTTCCGCCCAAGGCGGTGACCGTGTTCAGCGCCCATGGGGTGGCGCGCAGCGTCGAGGAAGAGGCCGCCGCGCGCGGGCTTCCGGTGCTCAACGCCACCTGCCCGCTGGTCACCAAAGTCCACAATCAGGGCAAGCGCTATATGTCGAAAGGCCGCGCCCTGATCCTGATCGGGCATGCCGGGCATCCCGAGGTGGTGGGAACCATGGGCCAGGTCTCCGGGCCGGTGCTGTTGGTGCAGAACGTCGAGGACGTTGCCGCGCTGACGCTGCCGGCCGACACCCCGGTGGCCTACATCACCCAGACCACGCTCAGCGTCGACGACACCAAGGACATCATTGCCGCGCTGGGGCAGCGCTTTACGGACATCCAGGGGCCGGACATCCGGGATATCTGCTATGCGACACAGAACCGGCAATCTGCGGTAAGAGACCTGTCGAAGCTGGTCGACCTCATCCTGGTGGTGGGCGCCACCAACAGTTCCAATTCCAACCGGCTTCGCGAGATCGGAACCGAGGTCGGAATTCCGAGCTACCTGATTGCAGACGGCAGCGAGCTCAATCCGGACTGGCTGAAGGGCGTCAAGGCCGTCGGCATCACCGCCGGGGCATCGGCCCCCGAGGTTCTGGTCGACGACGTGATCGAAGCACTGCGGCGGATCGGACCCGTCGTGGTGTCAGTACTCCCCGGGCGTGAAGAAAACATCGAGTTTCTGTTGCCGGCCGAGTTGGCCCCGGCCTGAAGCGCTCCCTGAAAATCCGTTCCAGGAAAGAAAAGACTAGTAATGGCAATCC
The DNA here is from genome assembly GCF_014203125.1 of Rhodopseudomonas rhenobacensis. Lineage (GTDB taxonomy): Bacteria > Pseudomonadota > Alphaproteobacteria > Rhizobiales > Xanthobacteraceae > Rhodopseudomonas_A > Rhodopseudomonas_A rhenobacensis. The sequence continues at coordinate 38,083 of NZ_JACHIH010000014.1, read as the reverse complement.
CGTTTTTCAAAGAGCTGCGGATCGGCGGCTATCTGATCAAGCAGAAGATGTTGGGCCGCAAGCGCTACCCGCTGGTGCTGATGCTCGAACCGTTGTTCCGCTGCAATCTGGCCTGCGTCGGCTGCGGCAAGATCGACTACCCCGACGCTATCCTCAATCGCCGCATGACCGCGCAGGAATGCTGGGACGCAGCCGAAGAATGCGGCGCGCCGATGGTGGCGATTCCGGGGGGCGAGCCGCTGATCCACAAGGAGATCGGCGAGATCGTCCGCGGCCTGGTGGAACGCAAGAAATTCGTCTCGCTGTGCACCAACGCGCTGTTGCTCGAGAAGAAGCTGCATCTGTTCGAGCCGTCGCCCTATCTGTTCTTCTCGGTGCATCTCGACGGCATGAAGGAGCACCACGACAAGGCGGTGTCGCAGGAGGGCGTGTTCGACCGCGCGGTGTCGGCGATCAAGGCGGCGAAGGCCAAGGGCTTCACCGTCAACGTCAACGCCACGGTGTTCGACGGCCATTCCGCCGAAGACATCGCCAAGTTCATGGACTTCACCACCGAACTCGGCGTCGGCGTCTCGATGTCGCCGGGCTACGCCTATGAGCGGGCGCCCGATCAGGAGCACTTCCTCAACCGCACCAAGACCAAGAAGCTGTTCCGCGACGTCTTCGCGCTCGGCAAGGGCAAGAAGTGGAACTTCATGCATTCCGGTCTGTTCCTGGATTTCCTCGCGGGCAATCAGGAATACGAGTGCACCCCCTGGGGCATGCCGGCGCGCAACATCTTCGGCTGGCAGAAGCCCTGCTACCTGCTCGGCGAGGGCTACACGGCGACCTTCAAGGAATTGATGGAGACCACCGATTGGGACAGCTACGGCACCGGCAAGTACGAGAAGTGCGCCGACTGCATGGCGCATTGCGGCTACGAGCCGACCGCGGCGAATGCTTCGCTGGTCAATCCGCTGAAGGCGCTGTGGGTGTCGATCCGTGGCATTCGCACCGAGGGGCCGATGGCGCCGGAGATCAATCTGCAGAACCAGCGTCCGGCGCAGTACATCTTCTCGTCGGAAGTGCAGAAGCGGCTGTCGGAGATCCGCCGCGACGAAGCCGCCGAGGCCAAGACGCAGAAGCAGGCGTCGTCCGCAGCTTGAGCCGGTCAGCGGGTTAGCAACGTAACGAAAAAGCGCAGCCGCAAAGCTGCGTTTTTTTTGCGCTCAACGCGGGGGTGATTTTGCGCTCAACGCGGGACGCTGGAGAGTTGGCGGCCTCTCAGGCGACCAGACCGCCGCCGTCCACCAGCAGGCTGCGACAGCCGCGCAGGCTGCGCAGCGCGCGGTTGAAGTCGATGCCGGTCGAGACCAGCGCCTTGATGGTCGCGGGATTGCGCGCCACGCCGCGCAGCACCTTGCGCAGGTCGATGTCGCCGTTCGGCTTGATCGCGGTGGCGACCAGCGACGGCAGCGCCCGGCTGGCCGGATCGCTGACCACCCGCAGCGCCGCGAACGGCAGCCCGGCTTCGGCGGCATAATCCGCCGCGATGTGGCTTTCCATGTCGACGCCGGCGGCCCCGGTCTCGGAATGCAGCGCGGCCTTGGCGTCGCGCGCGCCGACCACCTTCTCGACGCCCACCAGTCCGCCGCGGACGATGCGCTGGCGTTCCAGATCGGCGCCGGCGAGCAGTTCCCGGCTCAGCTCCGGCGCGACGACCCAGCGCCGTGCGCCGGCCATCACTTCGGTGGCCAGGATGATGTCGCCGGTTCGCAGTTTGGGATCGAGGCCGCCGGCGACGCCGAAGCTGACCACGCCGCGCACGGTCTTTGGATCGAACACCGCGAGCAGCATCCGCAGCTGTTGCGGATCGCTACTGCTGCAGATGACGGTCAATCCGGGCCCCGCGGCGATGCGGGCTTCCTGCACCAAACCAGTCACAATCAACACCGGCCGCGAGTCAAACGAGTTGCTCGCGGACGAGTGGTCCCCCGCCCCCAAAATCACATCCCGACCCCTACCGCCTTACTGTTGGTGCTCCTGAGGTTTCGATACCGCGCCAGCGCCCACAGCGGAAAGAACTTTGCATAGCCATGATAACGCAAATAAAACACCCGCGGAAAGCCCGTAGCGGTATATCGCTGCTCGTCCCAGTAGCCTTTTCCGCTCTGTGTGCTTTTTAGGTACTCCACCCCCCGCGCCACCGCGGCGGATTCCACCTCGCCGGCCGCCATAAGCGCCAGCAACGCCCACGAGGTCTGCGAGGCGGTACTCGGGGCCTGCTGATATCCCTTGTAATCGAGCCGGTAGCTCTCGGCGTCCTCGCCCCAGCCGCCATCGGCGTTCTGAACCGACTCCAACCACGCCACCGCCTTGCGAATCGCCGGGTCCTGGTGATCGAGACCGGCGGCGTTCAGCGCGCACAGCACCGACCAGGTGCCGTAGATGTAATTCATGCCCCAGCGGCCGTACCAGGAGCCTTCCGGTAGCTGGGTACGCCGCAGATAGGCCAGGCCGTCGGCCAGCGGCTTGCTGCTCGCCGCGGTCTCGCCGAGCTGCGACAGCATCGAGACGCAGCGCGCGGTGACGTCCTCGGTCGGCGGATCGAGCATCGCGCCGTGGTCGGAGAACGGGATGTTGTTGAGGTAATATTCCAGATTGTTGACGTCGAACGCCGCCCAGCCGCCGTCGTCGGACTGCATGCCCTCGATCCATTCGCGGGCCCGCGCGATTGCCTCGTCATACTCGGCGCTGCCGGTGGCGCGGCGCGAGCGGTCCATCGCCATCACCACCACCGCGGTGTCGTCGAGGTCCGGATAATGCGCGTTGTTGTACTGGAACGCCCAGCCGCCGGGGCGCAGTTCCGGGCGCTTCACCGCCCAGTCGCCCTTGAGGTCGAGCACCTGCTTGGGCGCCAGCCAGTCGATGCCGCGCTTGGCCGGCGGCACCGCCGCCTCGCCGCCGACTTCGAGCAGCGCGTGGCAGCTCAGCGCGGTGTCCCAGATCGGCGACACGCAGGGCTGGCAGTAGGCTTCGTCGTCGCCGATCACCAGCAGCTTGTCGATGCCGCGCCTGGTGATCGCGCGCGGCGGATAGTCCTCGGGATAGCCCAGCACCTTGTACATCATCACGGTGTTGGCCATCGGCGGATAGATCGCGCCGAGGCCGTCCTCGCCGTTCAGCCGCTCCTCGATGAACTTCACCGCGAGCCCAATCGCATACGCGCGCAGCCGCTTCGGGAACCAGGGCTCGATCGTGCGCAACACGGTGTCGATGCCGGCGAACAGCTTGAACAGCGCCCAGCTCTGATGCGGCGCCTTGGCGGGCATCCCGATCGACTTCGGATCCTGCAGGAACAGTTCGTCGAGCCCGACCTGCAGCCTATTCACCGCCCGCGGCTTCAGCGCCGCCAGCACCATCAGCGGCACGATGGTGACGCGCGCCCAGTAGGAGATCTTGTTGAGATGGAACGGCGACCACATCGGCAGCAGCATGATCTCGACCGGCAGCACCGGCACGCTGCGCCAGGTGGTGATGCCGAACATCGACAGCATGAAGCGGGTGAACACGTTGCTGTGGATCGCGCCGCCGCGCGATCGGATCGCCTCGCGGGCCTTCGCCATATGCGGCGCGTCGACGTCGTCGCCGATCATCTTCAGCGCGAAGTAGGCCTTGACGCTGGCGCTGATGTCGAAGGCGCCGTCATGCACCAGCGCCCAGCCGCCATGAGCGCCCTGCAGCCGCCGCAGATAGTTGCCGATCTTGGCTTCTAACGCGACGTCGCCCGGCTCGCCGAGATAGTGCCGCAGCAGCAGATATTCCGACGGAATGGTGCAGTCGGCCTCAAGCTCGAACACCCAGTGGCCGTCGTCCTGCCGAAATCCCAGCAGCGCGCGCGTCGCGGCGTCGATGCTGGCATCGAGCGCTTCGCGGCCGATCATCGGCTGCTCGTTGATCCCGGATTGCATATCGCTGGTCGCTCCGTAACTGCTCAACTATGTCTTGCCAAAGGGTGCCGTTGCGGCGCTCAGCGCCGGCCGATGGCCTGCACGAGGTCGGCGGCACGATTGCCGGAACGCACCGATCCTTCGATGGTCGCCGGCAGTCCGGTATCGGTCCAGTCGCCGGCCAGCACCAGGTTGTTCCAGGCGGTGACCGGCCCCGGACGCAGCGCGTTCTGTTCCGGGGTAGCTTCGAAGGTAGCGCGGCGTTCGCGCACGATCTGCCAGGCCGGCAATTCTGCCGCGATCCCGGTCAGCGTACAAATCTCGCGCCAGATCTCGGCGGCGAGCTGTTCGCGCGGCAGTTCGACCAGGCGGTCGCCGTTGCTGATGGTGACCGAGAGCCGGTTCGGGAATGCGAACAGCCATTCCACCAGCCCGCCGACCACGCCGACCAGCGGCGGCTGGCCGGGCGGCGGCGCGTAGTTGAAATGCGCGTTGACGATCGCACGATATTTGCCGGGGGTCTTCACGCCGGGCAGCAGCATCGCGGCGGGCCGCGGCGGCACCGCCAGCACCACGGCGTCGTCCGGCCCGAGCGCGATGCTGTCGCCGCCGAAATCCAACGCGCCGATCTTGCCGTCGGCAAAGCTGAGCTTGCGCAGCTCGTGGCCAAATTGGACGTTGGCGCCGGAATTGCGCAACAACTCCACCGCCGGCTCGACCAATACCGCGCTCAAGCCGTCGCGCGCGATCAGCGGCCGGCAGGCCTTGCCGCCGGCGAGCAGCGTCTCGCGCACCACCGCGCCGGCAAGCCCCGCGGAGCCTTCCGGCGGATCGACGTTGAGCGCCGCGAGCAACAACGGCTGCACCAGGTTGCGATACAGCGTGCCCTCGCAGCGGATCGCATCGCCGACCAGCCTCGTGGTCGGCGCCCAGATCAGCGGCATCAAGGCCAGATAGTCGCGCAGCGTGGTGCCGGGCACCCGGCGCGCGTCGTCGAGCACCCACAACGGCAACCGGCCGTCGCCGAGCTGCAGCGTCCAGCGCGCATCATTGGCAAGATCGACGAACGGAAACTGCGCGGTGGCGGGGCCGACCAGCCCGGCCTCGGTGCCGATCGAGCGCGCATAGCCGACCGCGGCGCTGTTGCCGGACAATAACAAATGATTGCCGTTGTCGATGGTCAGCCCGGTCGCGGCGTCGAAATACGAACGGCAGCGGCCGCCGGCCTGCTGCATCGCCTCGTGGACGTGAACCTGGTAGTTAGCCTTGGCCAACCGGACGGCGGCCGACAGCCCGGAGATTCCGGCGCCGATGATATGAACGGTCTTCTGCACGGTCTTGGGCATCAGATGATCGCGTATTGCAGCAGGATCGCGATCCGCGAGGCCTTGCCGAGTTTCACCGGCGCGCGCGGCAGGTCGAAGCCGCGGGCGATCAGCAGTCGCAGGATGGCGTGGTAGTATTTCGACATGATCCGCGGCGCACGCACCAGCCGGCGCGGATTGCGGTTCATCACCTCGTCGGCGCGCTTGAAGTGCGACTGCGCCCGCGCCACCAAGGGCGCGCAGACCCGCGGCAGCGCCGCCTCCGCGATCACCAGCTGCGGATCGGTGCTGGTGATGCCGGCGGCGAGCAGGCCTTCGCGCGGCAGATAGAGCCGGCCGATGCCGGCATCCTCGTCGATGTCGCGCAGGATGTTGGTCAATTGCAGGGCGCGGCCGAGATGATAGGCCAGCGACAACCCGTCGTTCTCCGGCAGCCCGAAGATCCGCACCGACAGCCGGCCCACCGCGCTGGCGACGCGGTCGCAATACAGGTCGAGCGTCGCCTCGTCGGGGGCGCGGATGTCGGCCGGCACGTCCATTTCCATGCCGTCGATGATGTCGAGGAAATCCTTCCGCTTCAGTCCGAAGCGCTGCACCGAGGCGGTGTAATCGCGCAGCCGCGCCGGCGGGGTGCCGTTATACAGCGCGTCGATATCGTCGCGCCATTGCTGCAGATCGGCCAGACGCTGCGGCCGCGGCCCGTCGGAATCCGCGATGTCGTCGACATAGCGGCAGAAGCTGTAGACCTGGAACATCGCCTCGCGCTGTTCGCGCGGCAGAATGCGCATCGCGGCGTAGAACGAACTGGAGAGCGCGACGCCCTGGTGCTTGGCCGGGGTTGAGGTGGCTTGCTGATTCATGCGCGCGGCGCCGGTTTCGCGGTCGCGCGGCGACCGATGATTCGACGGATCAGTTCCGCGGAAATGCCGCCGGCGCTGGACAGCGCGAGATCGAGCGGCTTGAGATGCACGTTGTCACAGAGCGGATCGCGGACCTTGAGCAGCCCGACGATCTTGTCGGCGAACGCCTGGATCACCGCGACCTCGAGCCCGAGCCGGACGTCCTTGACCTCGGCGCTGAGCGACTTGGCTTCGATCAGCAGCCCTTCGGTGCGCACGGCCAAAGCCTGCAGGCATTGCAACAGCGCCGCCGAGGCGCGCGGCTTCGCCAGGTCTTCGACCGCGGCGCCCGCCGCGGCGAGCGCGTCGCGCGGCAGATACACCCGGTTGAGGGCGTTGTAGTCCTTGCCGCAGTCCTGCAAGTGGTTGTTGATTTGCAGGCCGGCGCACAGCGCGTCCGAGGCCGCCCAGGTCGCGGTGCTCTCGCCGTGGACGTCGAGCATGAAGCGGCCGACCGGCATGGCGGAATAGCGGCAGTAGTGGATCACTTCGTCCCAGGTCTCGTAACGCTGCTTGGTGACGTCCATGCGAAACGCGGTCAGCACGTCGAGCGCATGGCGCGGCGGCATCGCGCGCGCCGCCAAGGCGCGGCGCAGATTGACCGCCTCGGGCTGGCTGTCGCCCTGCCCCAGCAGCTCGGATTCCATCAGATCGAGATAGTTCAGCTTGGCCGCTGCGCCGAGCTCGGCGTGGTCGGCGATGTCGTCCGCGGTGCGGACAAAATTGTAGAACGCCAGGATCAATTCCCGGTGCCGCGGGTGGATGATCCACGACGCCACCGGGAAGTTCTCGTCCTTATGGGTCTTGCCGGATCGCAGCTCGCTGGCGGAGGTCATCGGGACGGCTAACTCGCTCAAAACAGGGGTGACGTCGCGCGCCGTCACTCCCCGGGCAGGCCCGGAGCGGGACGGATCGCGACGCCATATAAGGGAAATCCGGAGGCTTCACCAACGATATCTAAGGCTTGTCGGCTGTTCCGGGATCCGCCGGACCGCCGCGCGGGGCGGCAGCCGGTCCAACACCAGGGCTTTACTGACCGTGGTTGACCAACACCTGGTTGCAAGCCTTGGTCAATTTCGGCCGGTTTTGCTGCAGACAGGCCAAAATCACGAAATCGCCCTGGTCCATCAACGGCCGGCAGAAGCGCGAGACGTCGCGCGAGCAGGCTTCCTGCTCTTGTTTGGTGCCGCTGCGTTGTTGCTGGGCATTGGCGCTGGAAATGGCAACGAGAAGCAAGCTCACAGCAAGAATAATTTTCGGCATGGTGTCCTTCACAGTGGGGGCAGAGGGTGTCAATTCAATCACAGCGGAGCGATCGCGGTGCAGCCTAAAATGCGGTCTGCCGCACAGGCAACGCGTTCGTCCACCGATATGTAGCGCGCCAAAGCCGGCGCCGTTCCATCGATGCCGAACATCGTTCAAGGGCGGAACGCTTACGCGGATCCGTCCTTGCGGTAAACCCTTCTTGGCGACGTTTCGCCGCCAGTTGCGCTTGCAAATGCGGCCAAATTTGCGGCGCTGTCAAAATCAGACAAGGTTTCCCGATCGCCACCGTGGCGCCGCACCGGCATTTCAAATTTGGAAAAGATTTCGTTCGATCAGGAACTCGACGCGGTTTGCGCCGTCAACCCATCATGATTGCGATCGCCCCGCCGGCCGCAGCTTGAGTGGTCGGGGCGCGGATCGCATCTGGCGTTGCGGCCACCGCGACCCTACTTATATGGCTTGAACCGAACCACATTCGACACGACTAACCTGACGGATGCGGCAAACCTTCCTGGCGGGAACGGCAATTTTCAGAGGTAACGAAATATGAGACTGCTTCGCTCCGGATTCTCCATGCCCGCGCTCAAGGCCGCTGGCGTCGCCGCCGCGCTCGTGCTGTCAGCGCCAGCGAGCCACGCACAATCGGGCGGCCCGTTCGCCGGCTTTGATGGGGTCTGGTCGGGCACCGGCACCGTGTCGTTGTCGGACGGCAGCAACGAGCGGATTCGTTGCCGGGCCACTTACAGTGTCGGCGGCGGCGGCCAGGGGCTGAACCAGACCCTGCGCTGCGCGTCCGATAGCTACAAATTCGATCTCAGCAGCCGGGTAGTGAGCCAGGGCGGCACCGTCTCCGGCACCTGGAGCGAAGCCAGCCGCAATCTCAACGGCAATCTGCAGGGCCGCGCCGGCGGCGGCCACATCGAAGTGTTCGTCGAAGCCGCCGGCTTTGCGGCCAACCTGACCCTGACCACGCGCGGCAACAAGCAGTCGGTCTCGATCAGCTCGAAGGGCGAGATTCGCGGCGTCAACATCTCGATGGTGCGCAGCTAAAGCATGGTGCGCAGCTAACCATTTCGGCGCCGGATGTGCTCCGGCGCTACGCAGGGCTCACGCCAAGCGGCCGATCCGGGCATCATGCCCAGGTCGGCCGCTTTTTTTCGTGCCGATGCGGTGAGCCGGATTGCGAGTTCGAAGAACGAGCAAGTCCGGAATCCATAACCGCTGCGGTGGTTATGGATTCCGGGCGCACTCGCAGCGAAGCTTCTCGTGCCCCGGAATGACGGCCAGTGACTCTTGAACCGCATCAATCCTAACGGAAAATTCTCTAGAGCTCGGCCGACTCCGACTCCACAGCCTTGGCCCGCCCCGGCAGCGCGCCGCGCAGACGCTGCGACGTCGTGAGCAGCCACATCGCGGTCGGCCGCAGGATGAACAGGTCGGCCACCAGGGCCGCGACCATCGCAAAGGCGCTCAACCAGCCGAACAGCCGCAGCGACGGCAGGTCGGAGAACACCGTCACCACCAACCCGCAGGCCAGCACCACCGTGGTCAGGATCAAGGCCGGGCCGACCAGCACGGTGGCGCGCTCGACCGCGAGCGCCGAGCCGACGCCGGGTTTGTCTTCCAGCCGCAAGCGGTTGAGGAAGTGGATGGTGGCGGAAAGTCCCAGCCCGAACGACACCGTCAGCGCCACCACGCTGGCAAATTGCAGCCCCTCCCCGAGTGCCCACAGCACGGTGCCCGACAGCACCACCGGGAAAATCCCGGGCAGGATACAGGCCAGCATCACCACCACGGAGCGGAACGCCAGGCCGATGAACACCGCCACCAGGGCGAATTCGATGGTCAGCCCGTGGTTGAGCTTCTGGATCATGTTGGCGGAGTTGCGCGCCGCGATCGCCGACAGCCCGGTGACCGCGACTTCGTAGCCCGGGTGCTTCTGCCGCACCGCATCGAGCGATTTGTCGAGCTTCTCCACCACCGGCAGGATTTCGCTGGAGTCGAGATCCGGCACCCGCCCCGAGACCACCACCGCGGTCTGGTCGGCGGAGATGAAGCGGCGCACCAGATGCTCGGGAATCACGTTGACGTATTCCTGCAGCGTGGCTGTGTCGGAGCTGCCGGCCTTTTCGGCCAGCCAGCGCCGCAGCGTTTCCAGCGACCAGACGTTGCCGACGCCGGCCTGCTTTTCGACCATGGCGTGGACGTCGGCGATGGTCTGCAGCGTCTCCGGCGAATACAGCGTCTGCCCCTTGGGGAATTCCACCAGAATATCGATCGGGTTGGCGCCGGTCAGTTTGGCGTCGAGCCGGCCCGACGCCTCCACCGCCTGCTGCTTGTCCGGCACCTGATCGGCGAGCCGATAGCGCGGCTCCAGATTGGCATAGATCACCGCCAAGCCGCCGACCACGATCACCGCGATCAGGCTGAACAGCCCGGGTCGGCCGACCATCCGCACCGCGATCCAGTAGCAGAACCGCCGCAGCGCGTTGACGCCGGCGTCGGCGGCCTGGAATTTCGCCGCAAACACCTGCTCGTTGCGCACCAACAGCACGCCGAACACCGGCACCAGCGACAGCACCGCGATCAGCGCGATCACGGTGGCGGCGAGCCCGGCCTCGCCGAAGGCGCGGATCAGGTCGGAGTCGGAGAACTGCAGCGCCAGGAACGAAATGCCGGCGGTGGCGTGGGTCAGCACGCAGGCCGGCCCGACCACCAGCACGGCGTTGCGGAACGCCGAGAAGCGGTCCTCGCCCGCCAACAGCCGGTCACGCGCCGCGAAGGTGAGCTGCATCGAATCCGAGAAGCTGATCACCATGATCAGCGGCGTCATCACGTTGAGGAACATGTTGAGGCTGAAGCCGGCCCAGCCCAGCGCGCCGAGCGCCAACAGGATCGCCAACAGCGGCGGAAACGCCGCGACGATCATGAACGACACCTTGCGGAAGAAGATGATGGCGATCAGACAGCCGGCGAGGATCCCGGCGATATTGTAGATCAGCCCGTCGCGCTCCACCGCGTTGCGGATTTCGAGCTGCATCACCGGCACGCCGGACAGTTGCTTGGACAAGCCGGTGTCGGCGAGATCGTCGTTCATGATCTTGCGGATTTCGCCGACGGTCTTGCTGAGCTTGTTGTTGCCGACCACCTCGGGGTCGAGCGACAACACGATCAGCGCCAGCGTGCCGTCGTCCGACAGCAGCTTGCCGCGGATGATCTCGTTCGACTTCACCGTCTCGATGAATTTGTCGTAGTCGGCGCCTTGCGGCAATTCGTTGGGAAACAGCGCCGCCGGCAGCTTGCCCGGCGCCGGGGCCTGCCGCGCCGAGAACAGCGAGATCAGCCCGCGGGTGCCGTCGACCAGCTGCAGGTCGGTGACGAGGTCGCGGACTTTCTCCAGGTTGTCGCGGGCCAGCAGCGTCTTGCCCTCGACCACCACCAGCACGTCGAACTCGGTGGAGGGAAAGCGCTTGGTGACTTCCTCGTACTGCCGGTATTCCTTGGAGTTGGAGCGAAACAACTGGCTCAGCGAATCGTCGATCTTGATCCGCTGGATGCCGAAGATCGCCGCGACCACCAGCGCCAGCAGGATGACGCAGGACAGGATCGGGGTCTTCACCGCGATCAGTCCCAGCCGCTCGATGCCGAAGGCGATGCTGACCGACCGCCGCTTCAATTCATCGACGTCGGATCCGTTGGCGTTCTTATCGAGCATAAACTGTCCAGTCCTATCGGCGTCTGTGATCTAGCAGCCGTTCCGGGCATCAATGCGACCGCCGCAAATCGGTGCTAGTTCTTTGAAAACAGGCGAGAAATCACCTCGCCCGTGTGGCAAATCTGGTTCCGGTCTCGCAAGCGCGCGCGCCTGCGGCCGGGCATCAGGTCGCATCGAGCCGCCGCGGCAGGTCCGGGGCCTGCAGCCCGCTATCGTCCTTCAACGCGACGCCGGAGAGTTGCCGCGCGAAACTCTCACGCAGCAACCAGGCGATCTTGAACGCCGCCTCGTCGTTGCTGATTCCCGCGGCATGGATGTTGGAGACGCAATTGCGCTCCGCGTCGGTGAGCCCCGGTCGCGGCCCATAGGTGAGGTAAGCGCCGAGGCTGGCGGGCGCCGACAGCCCCGGCCGCTCGCCGATCAGCACCAGCACCATCCGCGCGCCGAGCAGCACGCCGATTTCGTCGCCGAGCGCCACCCGGGCGCCGGTGGCGACCACCGCGGCGCCGAGCCCGATGTGGGCCTCCGCCAGTCGCGGCAGCAGCGCGCGCACGACGTCGACCGCGCGGGCATTGACCGCAGTCGGCGACAGCCCGTCGCCGATCACCAGCACCAGATCGCAAGCGCCGCCAATTCGCGCGAGCGCGTCGCGCGACGCCGGATCGAGCTGCCGGCCGAGATCGGGCCGCACCAGATAGTCGTGACGGCCGCGGGCGCGACTCGCCACCTCGGAGCTTGCGAGCCCGAGCGCCGCCAGCTCCGCGGCGAGCCTCGCGCTGTCGAACGCCGAATGCACCGCATCGCGGGCCCGGGCGTGATCAAGCGTGAAGTCGAGCAACGCCCTGGTCGGCAGGCTCGAGCCTGCGCGGCCGAGCCCGACCCGGGCCGGCGTCAGCCGGCGCAGGTCGCGCAACGATGGCAGGGGAGAGCTTGGCGGTTGCGAGGTCATTCCGGCTGTTTCATTCCGCAGGTACCGACGCCTCGCGCAGCCGCAGCGAATAATTCGAGGCGGCGGCCTGCCCGGTGCAGGCCTTGCGGGCGTAAACGATCAGATGATGCGCCACCAACATGACGCTGAGAAAATGCTCGATCTCGCCGCGCCGCATCCGCCGCCAGGCAAATTTCCAGAACGCCCGGCGATAGTCGCCCTGAAAGCCGATCTGCCAGAACACATTGCGCATGATGATCAGGCCGCGCTTGATGTTCGCCCACGAGGCGCGCTGCCGCGTCGCCGGCAACGGCCGCCGATTCCCGTAAGTGTGTTCGATCTGGTATTCGAAGCGCGCCAAGAGCTTGTCCGGCTGATAGGCCTCCGCCATGCACTCCTTCCAGGTCGCCACCACGTCGTCATAGGGCAACAGGAAGTCGACGTTGGAATCGCGGTCCTCGTCGGCGATCAGCCGATGCTCGCGCTCCAGCCGGTCCCACAGCGGCGTCTTCGGCAACGCCTGCAACAGGTTGATGGTCAACAGCGGAATCTGCGATTCGGCGATGAAGTGCAGCAGGTTCTTGCCGGTATCCGGCTTGTCGGTGTCGAGGCCCAGGATGATTCCGGACACCACTTCGAGGCCGTAGCCGTTCAGCGTCTCGATCGCTTCCATGATCGGGACCGCCATGTTGTGGTCCTTGTGCATCGCCCGCAGCGCTTCCGGCTCCGGGGTCTCGATGCCGCAGAACACCGTGGTGAAATACGCCTCGCGCATCAACTGCAGGATTTCCGGCCGCTTGGCGATGTTCAGCGTCGCCTCGCACGCCAGCCGGATCGAGAACCCGGTCTTCTTCTGCCACTCGACGAGATGCGGCAAGAGATCGAGCGCCGCCTTGCGGTTGCCGATGAAATTGTCGTCGACGAAATACACCGAGCCCTGGATGCCGCATTCCAGCATGCGATCGAGCTCGGTGACGATCTGCTCCGGCGTCTTCAGCCGCGGATTGCGGCCGTACAGCCCCGGAATGTCGCAGAACTCGCATTGATAAGGGCAGCCGCTGGAATATTGCACGCTGCCGAGAAAATACTTGCTGCATTCCGCGAGCTCATAGGCCGGAATCGGAAACAGCGTCATGTCGAGCCGGTCTTCGGTCTGCAGCACCACCTGCTGATCGGGCCGCGACGGATCGCGCGCCAGCCGCGCGATCAACTGGTCGGTGGCGTCGCCGAGTTCGCCGATGTGCAGATAATCGAAGCTCGGATAATGATCCGGACAGGCGCTCACCGAGGGCCCGCCGATCGCCACCGCCAGATCGAAGGCGTGGGCGCGGCGGCAGATGTCGTTCATCTGGTTGCGCTGGATATGCATGCCGGAGACGAACACCGCCTCCGCCCACTCGAAATCATCGGGCGAGGCTGTGCGGATGTTTTCGTCGACGAAGCGGACGTCCCAGTTCTCCGGCAGATAGGCCGCGATCACCAGAATGCCCTGCGGCGGCATGAAGGCCTGCACGCCGTCGGTCAGCGGATAGGCATGTTCGAACGTGCCGAACGAGGAAGTGTAGCGCGGAAACACGCATAGGATGCGTCGGGCTGTAAAGCCACCTTCAGCTCGCATTGGACTCCCCCCCCTGAAACAGACTCATCGACCCGCGGCAACTCCCGGTTCCAGATCATCCAGAGCGATTCAAGGGAGAGGTGGCAAATGCTTGACGCCAAGGCAATCCGCAGTGAGCCGAACCGTTCCACGCATCGAGAACCGCCGAGCCATGGCAATTAAGCATGGCTGTCGAAGCTGGGCCAGAAATTCCTCAAGATTGTGGCGGGCCTCATTGTCAGTCGCGCGCCGCGCCCGGCCGGTTCAGACCCGCAGTGTCAGGCGATCAGCCGCGCGGCGAATTCCGGCAGCAGCAGGTCCTGCTCGGACAGCCGGCAGTCCGTTCCGGCCAGCCCGGTGCGCCGCAGCCAGTCGTCGAACTCCGGCGCGCGTTTCAAGCCGAACACCTCCCGCGCATAGAGCGCATCGTGGAAAGAGGTGGACTGGTAGTTCAGCATCACATCGTCGGCGCCCGGTATTCCCATGATGAAGGTGACGCCGGCGGCGGCGAGGCAGGTCAGCAGGGTATCCATGTCGTCCTGATCGGCCTCGGCGTGGTTGGTGTAGCAGATGTCGACGCCGAGCGGCAGGCCGAGCAGCTTGCCGCAGAAATGATCCTCCAGCCCGGCGCGGATGATCTGTTTGCCGTCGGCCAGGTACTCCGGCCCAATGAAGCCGACCACGCTGTTGACCAAGAGCGGATCGAAGGCGCGCGCCACCGCATAGGCACGGGCCTCGCAGGTCTGTTGGTCGACGCCGTGATGGGCGTTGGCCGACAGCGCCGAGCCCTGCCCGGTCTCGAAGTACATCACGTTGTGGCCGACGCTGCCGCGCCCTAGCGACAGCCCGGCCTGATGCGCCTGTTTCAACAACGCCAGATCGACGCCGAAGCTGCGGTTGGCCGCCTCGGTGCCGGCGATCGACTGGAACACCAGATCGACCGGCAGGCCCTGCTCGATCAGCGACAGCGTGGTGGTGACGTGGGTCAAGACGCAGCTTTGCGTCGGGATCTGCAGGCGCGCGATGATGTCGTCGAGCAGTTGCACCAGGCGACCGAGCACCGCCGGATCGTCGCTCGCCGGATTGATGCCGATGCAGGCGTCGCCGGAACCCAGCATCAGCCCGTCGACGATCGAGGCGGTGATCGCCCGCTCGTCATCATAGGGATGATTCGGCTGCAGCCGCACGCTCATCCGGCCGCGCAGCCCGATGGTATTGCGAAACCGAGTAATCACCGCGCACTTTTTCGCGACCAGAATCAGATCCTGGTTGCGCATCAGCTTCGAGGCCGCCGCGGCCATTTCCGGCGTCACGCCGCGCGCGATGCCGGCCAGCACTTCAGGGGACGCGGCGTCCGACAACAGCCAGTCGCGGAAGCCGCCGACGGTGAGTGCGGCGATCGGCCCGAACGCCGCGGCGTCGTGGCTGTCGATGATCAGCCGCGTCACCTCGTCGGCTTCGTAAGGCACCACCGCCTCGTTGAGAAACTGCCGCAGCGGCAGATCTGCCAGCGCCATCCTTGCGGCGATCATCTGTTCGGCGCTGTCGGCGGCGAGCCCGGCGAGACGATCGCCGGAGCGCGAAGGCGTCGCCTTGGCGAGCAGATCCCGCAGATCGGCGAACACAAAGCTGTGCTGGTCGATGGTGTGGCGATAGACCATGGCGGCTCCGATGCGGCGCGGCGATGGCGCCGCGACCGTTCGGAAACCTAGCATGAGAGGCGGCGTTTATGCTGCCCGAACGGTGAGCAGGAAGCACGTCACTTCGCCGCGCAGCTTCTCCGACTGCCGCGACAGTTCGGAGGCCGCGTTCAGCACCTCGCCGGCCGCCGCGCCGGTGTCGCCCGCCGTGGCGGTGATGCCGGCGATGTTGCTCGCCACCTCGTCGGTGCCGCGCGCGGCGTCCTGGATGCTGCGCGAGATTTCGACGGTGGCGGCGCTCTGCTGTTCCACCGCGGCCGCAATGGTCGAGGAGATTTCGTTCACCGCGCGGATCACCCCGGTGATGTTCTCGATCGCCGCGACGGAGTCCTCGGTCGAGCTCTGGATGTCGCCGACCTGGCCGGCGATCTCCGCGGTGGCCTTGGCGGTCTGTTCGGCGAGCGATTTCACTTCCTGCGCCACCACGGCGAAGCCGCGGCCGGCCTCGCCGGCGCGCGCCGCCTCGATGGTGGCATTGAGCGCCAACAGATTGGTCTGCGCCGCGATGTTGTTGATCAGGTCGACCACCGCGCCGATCTTCTGCGCGCCGTCCGACAGCCGCTTCATGGTCGCCGCGGTCTGATCGGCGTCGCGCGCAGCACCGCCGGCGATCCGCGCCGATTCGTGCACCTGGCGGGAAATCTCCATCGTCGAACTGGTGAGCTGCTCTGTGGCGGCGGCGACCGACTGCACGCTCTTCGAGGCGTCTTTCGACGCGCTGTTCACCACTTCGGATCGCGTGGCCGCGGCCTTGGCCGATCCGGTCATCGATTCCGCGGAAGCCTGCAGCTCGGTCGCGGCCGACGCCACGATGTTGACGACCCCGCCGATCGACTTTTCGAATCCGTCCGCCAGCTTCTCCAGCACGGTGCGGCGGTCGCGCCGTCCGGCTTCGATGTACACCGCGATCGCGTAATCCATGTCCAGCATCGAGGCCTTGATGATCGCCTGCTGCAGCGCGGTCTTCTTCTGCAGCG
This sequence comes from Rhodopseudomonas rhenobacensis, assembly GCF_014203125.1. Lineage (GTDB taxonomy): Bacteria > Pseudomonadota > Alphaproteobacteria > Rhizobiales > Xanthobacteraceae > Rhodopseudomonas_A > Rhodopseudomonas_A rhenobacensis. Next base: position 21,747 of record NZ_JACHIH010000014.1, on the reverse strand, counting down.
CGTGACGGTCGAATCGCCCGGTCGGCATCCGCAGCGCCACCGCTTCGATCAGCCCGGACACCAGCGCGTTGTAACCGCCGATGTACCAACGCGGCTCGAGGCCGAGTTTGTTGTGGACCTCGCCGACCTTGGTGACCGAGGCCTCATAGGCATCGTCGAACCGGCCGTCGAGGATCACCCCCCAATGCTTGATCTGCATCTTGCGGGCATGGGCCATCCGCTCCGGAGTCTTGAAATGTGCCGACACTTCAGGGAAGCGGGCGATGTGCTGGTAGAACCGCTCCAGGATCGGCTCCAGCTCGGCCAACACGAAGGCTTTCCCCGCCCGCAGCGCGGCGATGGTGTCCTGATCGATCAGATTGAATTTGAGGCGCTCGGCAATCGTAGAGGTGTTGCTCATGTCGATCTCGCGGCATTGGCCGGCAGGGCCGGAACGGGTCAAATTCGAAGGCTGCCACTACGTCATGTGGCTATACTGGTTCGGCTTCGGTGTCCGCCGCGATGCATCGTCGTCCTGAGCACCGCGTGACAAATCAGCTATCTAATCAAATGGTACCAGAAAACAGAATTTTTCGTGAGTTCTAAGCTACGTAAGACTACGCAACCGGAACTCTTGCGAACCATGCGACTGATCCCCCTGTCTGGAGATCGTGACGGCAAACGCCACTTGCAGGCGCGGCCAACCCGTTCGACTACGCGACCCGGACGGTGGCGAGGAATTTGTTGACCTCGGCCTTCAGCCGCTTGTTCTCGCTCGACAGCAGTTGCGCCGACGACAGCACCTGCGAGGACGCCGAGCCGATGTCGCTGGCGCCGCGGCTGACGTCGCCGATGTTGTTGGCGACCTGGGTGGAGCCGACCGCCGCCTGCTGCACGTTGCGGGCGATGTCTCGCGTCGCGGCGCCCTGCTGCTCGATCGACGCCGCGATGGTCGCGGCGATCCCCGACACCCGGGCGATGGTGCCGCCGATCTGCTTGATCGCCACCACGGATTCCTCGGTCGCCGCCTGCATCTCGGCGATCTGCGCGCTGATCTCGCCGGTGGCCTGCGCGGTCTGCGAGGCGAGTTCCTTGACCTCCTGCGCCACCACGGCGAAGCCGCGCCCGGCCTCGCCGGCGCGGGCGGATTCGATCGTGGCGTTGAGCGCCAGCAGATTGGTCTGCGCCGCGATCCTGGCGATCATCTCGGTGACGTCGCCGATGCGGCCCGCGGCCAGCGCCAGCTTGGCGATCCGCGCGTCGGTGTCTTTGGCCTGCTGCACCGCCTCGTCGGTGATCTTGCCGGAGAGTTGCACCTGGCTGCCGATCGCGCTGATCGAGGCCGCCATCTGCTCGGTGGCGTCCGCCACCGATTGGACGTTGCTCGAGGTCTCCTCCGAAGCCGCGGTCACCACGGTGCTGAGCTGTTGCGTCGCGGCACTGCTGTTGGCCAGCACGATCGCCGAATTTTCCAATTCGCCCGAGGCAGTGCCGACGTTTTCGATGATCTTGCCGACCGCGGATTCGAAACGCTCGGCGAGTTCGTGCAACTCGATGCGGCGGGCGGCGGCGAGTTCGCGGCTCTTCTCTTCGCGCTCGGCGACCTCGCGCTCGGCCTTGGCGGCGGCCTGAACTTTGAATTCTTCGACCGCGCGGGCCATCTGGCCGACCTCGTCGTGGCGATCGAGCCCTGGCAATTGCACTTCGAAATTGCCGGAGGCCAATTCGCGCATCGCGCGGGCCATCGCCACCACCGGACGGGAGATGTCGCGGCCGATCAGGAACGACAGCAACACGCCGGTGAGCGCCACCGCGACCAGGATCACCAGCAACAGTGATTGCTGCTGCTCGAGCCGCATCCCGGAGCGCGCGACTTCGAGATCGCGGCTTTCATTGCTGGCCAGCGTCAGCTGGTCGGTCAATTGATCGATCTCGCCGAAATGCCGCTCGGCGCCCTTGATGAACATCATCGCCGAGCCGGGATCGCCGTCGGCCATGTCGATCGCGCCGCTGGACTGCTTGAGATAGCCGGCGACCGCGGTCTTCAGCTTGCGCAGGATCTCCGGCTTCACCGCCGTCGGATCGAACACGCCTTCGATCGCCTTCAACGCGGTCGGAACCTTGGCGGCGGCGGAGGAGGCCTCCTTGGAGGCCACCGCAATCTTGCTGGCGTCGGTTTCATTGGCGGCCATCGCGGCCAGCCGGTACAGCTTGGCGTGGGCTTCCCACAGCGTGGAGTCGAGCTCGCCGGCGAGCTCGGACTGCCGGACCGGGCCTGCGATCAGCGCGTCGGCATTTTCCCGGTTCAGCTTCAGCGTCTGCAGGGTGTAGGCGCCGACGCCGATTAGTGCGACGATCAGCAACGTCGGCGCGAGCTGAACCTTCCACGGCAAACCGAGGTTCCTGATCAGCTTCAGCATGGCACCCTTCGCTCGTTCAGCGCGTCAGCCGGCAATCGCGATGCCGGTGGTTACTTGTAGATGCCCGCGCAGACCGCGGTGTTGTCCAGCTTCTCGCAATACATCTGCTTCGGCTCGACCTTCTTGCTGACCGGATTGACGAACTTGTAGTCCTGCCAGAACGACGGCTGCTTGGCGGCGAACTCGACGCGCTCCTTGACGTACAGCTTGCCGTCGACGTCCTGGGCGTCGATCATGTCCTTGCCGATGAACTTTTGATTGGAGCCGTGCGCCAGCACCTTGCCGTCGAGCTGATAGACCACGACGTAAAGGTCGCCCTTGACGAATTTGCCGGCCTTGTCGCTGATGTCCGGATAGGCCTTGTCCGGCCCCTGCTCCTTGATGAACGTCACCGCGTTCTTCACCATGGCGATGGCGTCGTCCTTGCCGACGCCCTCGCCGCCGTGAGCTGCGAACGGGAGCATTGCGGCAACGGCCGCGCAACACATCAGGCGGGACATCTTGGCGTTCACATCGAATCTCCGTGACACAAGGGAGCGACGGCTTTCTTGCCGCGCCTGGTCACAGCCTGCCGCAAATACACCAACTAAGCGTTAAGGCGCGATAGGTAGAAACCCCAGGTAGCAATGCCACCTTACGGAATTTCGATGCCACTCACATATACGAGGCCGTCATTCCGGGGTGCGAACCGCGCCAGCGACCAGAACGTCATTCCGGGGCGCGAGGCCGCAGGCCGAGCGAACCCGGAATCTCGCAACAAACAGAACGCTTGTGCGGGTGGCGAGATTCCGGGTTCACTCGCAGCTGAAGCTGCTCGCGCCCCGGAATGACGGAGCGTATTTATGAAGCCAGAACGGAGCGTATTTGGGGGATCGCAGACCACGCCAAACCAACTACACGCTGCGTCCGGCCGCGACACCCGACGACCAGGCCCATTGGAAATTGAAGCCGCCGAGCTGGCCGGTGACGTCGACCACTTCGCCGATGAAATAGAGGCCCGGCACGCTGCGCGCCTCGAAGGTTTTCGACGACAATTCGCTGGTATCAACGCCGCCGAGCGTCACTTCCGCGGTGCGGTAGCCTTCGGTGCCGTTCGGCTTGACCCGCCATTGCTGCACGGTGCTAGTAGCGGCGGTCAGAATCTTGTCGGAGCAATCGGCGATCCGCATCGGCGGCGCCAGCCGCTCGGCGATGCTCTGCGCCAGCCGCTTCGGCAGCAACGCGCCGAACGCCGCCGCCAATTCCTGTCGCGGGTGGTCGCGGCGTGCCTGCTTCAGCGCCGCCAGCACGTCGGTGCCGGGCGCCATGTCGATGACGATGTCGTCGCCGTCGCGCCAATAGGACGAGATCTGCAGGATCGCCGGCCCGCTCAAGCCGCGATGGGTGAATAAGAGCGCCTCGTCGAATTTCGCCTTGCCGCAACTCACCACCGCGTCCACCGCGATGCCGGACAGCGCGGCAAATTGCGCAAGCTCGTTTGGCGCAAAGGTCAGCGGCACCAGGGCGGCGCGCGGCGGCACGATCGTCAGCCCGAATTGCTCGGCGACCTTGTAGCCGAAGCCCGAGGCGCCGATCTTCGGGATCGACGGCCCGCCGGTCGCCACCACCAGCGCGCGGCCACAGAACCGGCCGTGATCCGTAGTCAGCGTGAAGCCGTCCGCGGTCCGCTCGACCTGCGGGCTGCGAATCCCGGAGCGGATCTGTACGCCGCCGGCGCGGCATTCGGCGAGCAGCATGTCGATGATCTGCTTGGCCGAGCCGTCGCAGAACAATTGGCCGCGGGTCTTTTCATGATAGGCGATGCCGTATTTCTCGACCATCGCGATGAAGTCGCGCTGGGTGTAGCTACTCAGCGCTGAGCGGCAGAACCGCGGATTCTGCGATTGGAAATTTGCCGGGCCGGTGTGCAGGTTGGTGAAGTTGCAACGGCCGCCGCCGGAGATCCGGATCTTCTCGCCGGGATGCTGGCCCTGCTCGAGCAGCAGCACCGAGCGGCCGCGTTGCCCGGCGATGCCGGCACACATCAGCCCGGCGGCGCCGGCGCCGAGGATGATGACGTCATAAGTCGTCGCAGCGCCGCCAGCCTTGCTCATTCGACCGGCACGACGTCGACCGCCACCCCGAGCTTCTGCCGACGCGATCCGACGATCACGCCGTCGACCGGCGAGACGTCGGAAAAGTCACGGCCCTGCGCCAGCACGATGTGGTCGTTCTCGACGAGAATATCGTTGGTCGGATCGAAGCCGACCCAGCCGATCGGCTCGCCGCACCACACCGCCACCCAGGCATGCGTCGCATCGGCGCCCTGCAGCCGCGGCTGGCCGGCCGGCGGATAGGTGCGCAGATAGCCGCTGACATAGGCCGCCGGCAGCCCGAGCCCGCGCAGCCCTGCGATCATCACATGGGCGAAATCCTGGCAGACGCCGTGACGCTTCTCGAACACTTCCTTCAGCGGCGTATGAATCTCGGTGGCCTTCGGATCGTATTTGAAGCCGGTGCGGATCCGATGCATCAGGTCAACCGCGCCGCGGAAAATGCCCTCACCGCGGGAAAAACTCTCGGCCGCGTAGTCGGTGACCGGCTGTTCGAGCGGCGCCAAAGGGCTCGCGAACACGTAGCCGATCGGCGAGCCGCCGCCGAGGCTTTTCGAGGCGAAGGCCGCTTCGCGAACGTCCTCCCAGGCCGGGCTATCGGCGGCGCGACTGCGCGCCTCGCGATTGACCGCGACGCGGGAGCGGGAATCGATGCGCAACAGCCGATGCGGGGTTTCGATCAGCACGCTTTCGGTATCGGTGCCGAAGAAATCCAGCCGGCTGGCGCGGTTGATCGGCCGCGGCTTGATCTCCACCGCGTGCGAAATCAGCTGCTGGCCGTCGCCATTGACCGGCTTCAGCCGCAACGAGCAGCGCGCGTAGCTCACCGCGCTGCCATAGCTGTAGGTGGTGACGTGGCGAATATCGTAGATCACGCCAGCCCCATCAGCTTCTCCGGCCGCATTGCGCTGGCGCCGTGCGGGAAGTAGCGCTGGCCGATCGCGTCAGCGAGCTCCAGCAGCTGCTGCTCCAGCGCGAACAGCGATTTGGCATCGAGCGTCGCCGCCTCGGCGGTGATCAGCGTCGATTGCAGCGCCACCGCAAGCCGTTGCGGCCGCTCGATCAGGCCGCCGGCGCGCAGCGTCGGCAGGCTGGCGATGTGGTCGTTGAGCTCCTGCGCCTGGAACGCCACCGAGCGCGGGTTGTAAGGATCGAGCACCACGAGATCGCGCACCGGCGGCAGCAGCGCGCCGACCAGATAGCGCGACCGATAGGTGATCTGGCAGTCCACCAGCGTCAGCAAAATATCGAGATCCTCGCCGGTCGCCTCGTCATAGGCGAACTGCCGTGCAAAGCGCGTGCTGTTGATGGCGCGCTCGATGCGGCGGCCCATCTTGAGGAAGCGCCAGCCGGCGGCGCGGTTCATGTTCTCCTGGGCAAGCCCGGCGAAGCTCGCCAGCTCCTGCAGCGTCAATTCCGCGGTGCTGACCACGCCGTCGTCGTCCTCCACCGGCTGCGCCAGCCGCTCCGCCATTTGCGTAATGACCTGCCAGGCGTCGGGCGACAGCCGCTCGCGCAGCGAGGCGGCGTTGCGCTGCGCCGCGCGCACCAGCGACAGCGCCGAACCGAATTCCTCCTCGTTCTGCAGCGCCTCGGCGGCGATCTTGGACGGGTTGGCGCGGGCGCCGAGCGCGGTGGCGCCCCAGGTCACCAACAAGCGCTGGATCCGCTCCAGCGACTGATGCTGCGGCCCCTTGCCGGGGTCGCGCTGCGGCACGCTGAGCGCCCGCACCAGTCGCAGCGTGCCCTCGGCGCGCTCCAGGTAACGCCCGAGCCAGAACAGATTGTCGGCGGCGCGGCTCGGCACCCAGCCGGTGATGCGCTTGATCCGCACCGTGTCCACGGTCGGCAGCAGCGTCGAGGCGGTGACCGCCTTTTCCGACACCACCCAGACGTCGGCGGCGCGGGCACCCTGCCCCATCGACACCGCGCGGGAATCCAGTCGCTCGGCGATCCGGCAGAACCCGCCGGGCATCACCGTCCAGCCGTCGGCGGTGGCGGCGGCGAACACCCGCAGCACGAACGGCCGCGGCGCCAGCTTGCCATCGTCCCACACCGGCGTGGTCGACAGGCTGACCAGCTCCTGGCCGACGTAATCGATGCCGCGGTTGCTGATCGCATTGCGCAGACGGTCGCGTTCGCTCGCCGACAGATCGGCGGCGAGCACCGGCCCGGGCCCCGGAAAGCCCGGCACCGCGGCGCCATAGGCGCCTTCGATGGCGAAATCGTCGAGCCGATCCAGCACTTCCTCGCGGGCGCTCTTCTGGCCGCACCACCAGGTGGCGATATGCGGCATCTTCAGGTCTTCGCCGAGCAGCCGGCGCGCCAGGTTGGGAAGAAAGCCCAACAGCGCGCGGGATTCGATCACTCCGGAGCCCGGCATGTTGGCGACCACGACGCCGCCCTTGCGGAGCACGTCGATCAGGCCGGGAACGCCGAGTTGCGAGGAGGCATCAAGCTCCAGAGGATCGAGCGAATTGGAATCCACCCGGCGCAGCAGCACGTCGAGCCGCTTCAGCCCGGCCACGGTGCGGATATGCACCCGATCGCCCGACACCGCGAGGTCGTCGCCTTCCACCAGCAGATAGCCGAGATAGCGCGCCAGGGTGGCGTGTTCGAAATAGGTCTCGCTGAAACGGCCCGGCGTCAGCACGCCGATCCGCGGCTCGTCGCGGTCGGCGCTGGCGCGCAGATGGTCGCGGAACGCCTCGAAGAACGGCGCCACCCGCTCGGCATTCATCGATTTGTAAAGATCGGCGAAGGCGCGCGACAGCACCAGGCGGTTTTCCAGCGCATAACCCATGCCGGACGGCGCCTGGGTGCGATCGCCGAGCACCCACCAGCGGCCATCGGGACCGCGGCCGATATCGGCGGCGTAGAGGTTGAGATAACGCCCGCCCGGCGGCTTGATGCCGCACACCGCGCGCAGATATTCGGCGCTGCCGGCGATCGCCGCCGCCGGCACCGCGCCGTCGGCGATCAGCCGGCCGTCGCCATACAGATCGGTCAGCACCTCTTCCAGCAGCGTGACGCGCTGGACGATGCCGGCGGCGATCTGCTGCCACTCGACCTCGTCGATCAACAGCGGCACGTGGCTGAGCGGCCAGGCCCGCTCGCTGGTTTCTCCCGGCGCGCGATACGACACCCCGGCCTCACGCAGATGCCGGTCCGCCGCGCCGAACCGCCGGGTGATCTCCGGCGGCGAGAGGCTGGCGAAATAATCGAAGAACCGGCTCCAGACCTCGCGCGGCGCGCCGTCGGGGGTGATGAACTCGTCGGGAATGCCAGGCAGCCGCACGTAATCGCGGGTCCACTGCGCGACCTTGCGGTCGCGCGGGCGCGCCTTGCTGCCGTGGACGGCGGAATCCGCCATGACCTGGTCTCCTGACTGGTGCGCGCTGAGTTGCGGGAGACGTTCTCGTTTGCACAGCGGCGGGTCAAGAGAACAAATGAACTAGGCCACAGCAGGATGCAGGTTCTTCAAACCGTCATCCTGCTTGGTCGTTGTGCGCGGTCTCGTACGAACCCCAGGCACCGCTAATCCGGCAGCGGCGTCCGCAGATCGAGGGTGAGCGGGAATTCGAGGCTGCGCTCCTCGCGCGGCGGATCGATCTTGCCCGGGGTGTGGCCGTGGTCCTGAAACCGTGCCAGCCGCCGCGCCTCGGCTTCGTACGAGTTGACCGGCTTGGTCTCGTAGGAGCGCCCGCCCGGATGGGCGACGTGATAGACGCAGCCGCCGAGCGAGCGGCCGTTCCAGCTGTCGACGATGTCGAACACCAGCGGCGAATGCACCGGAATGGTCGGATGCAGCCCCGACGCCGGCTGCCAGGCCTTGAACCGCACCGCCGCCACCGCCTCGCCGGAGCGTCCGGTCGGCGTCATCGGCAGCCTGCGGCCGTTGCAGGTCACGACGTGGCGGCCTTCGACAAACCCTTCGGTCTTGAGCTGCAGCCGCTCCACCGAAGAATCGACATAGCGCACGGTGCCGCCGGCGGTGCCTTCCTCGCCCATCACGTGCCACGGCTCCAAGGCTTGGCGCACTTCCAGCGAGACGCCGCCATGGCTGACGCTGCCGAACACCGGAAAGCGGAATTCGAGCTGGGCTTCGAACCATTCCGGCGAGAAGTCGTAGCCGGACTGGCCGAGTTCGGCGAGCACGCCCTTGAAATCCTCCCACAAGTAGTAAGGCAGCATGAAGCGGTCGTGCAGCGTGGTGCCCCAGCGCACGAACTTGCCGTCCAGCGGCTCGCGCCACAGTTTCGCGACCAGCGCGCGGATCAGCAATTGCTGCGCCAGACTCATCCGCGGATCCGGTGGCATCTCCAGCGCGCGGAATTCCACCAGGCCAAGCCGGCCGGTCGAGCTGTCCGGCGAATACAGCTTGTCGATGCAGATCTCGGCGCGATGGGTATTGCCGGTGATATCGACCAGGATGTTGCGGAACAGCCGGTCGACTAGCCAAAGCGGTCCTTCGACGCCGGGCGGCGGCACATGCGCGATCGCGATCTCCAACTCGTAGAGCCCGTCGTGCCGCGCCTCGTCGATCCGCGGCGCCTGGCTGGTCGGGCCGATGAACATCCCGGAGAACAGATAGGACAGCGACGGGTGCCGCTGCCAATAGAGAACAAAACTCTTCAGCAGATCGGGCCGGCGCAGGAACGGCGAGTCGGCCGGGGTGGCGCCGCCGACCACGACGTGGTTGCCGCCGCCGGTGCCGGTGTGGCGGCCGTCGATCAGGAAGCGGTTGGCGCCGAGCCGGACCTTGGCGGCCTCCTCGTAGAGCCCGAAGGTGGTCTCGACCGCCTGCCTCCAGTTTGCCGCGGGATGAATATTGACCTCGATCACCCCGGGATCTGGCGTCACCTTGATCACCTCGATGCGGGGATCGTAGGGCGGCGGATAGCCCTCGACGTGCACCTGCATCTTCATGTCTTCGGCGGTGGCCTCCACCGCGGTGATCAGTTCGAGATAGTCTTCCAGCTTCTCCACCGGCGGCATGAACGCGCACAGCACGTCCTCGCGAATCTCGATCGACATCGCGGTGCGCACCGGGACCTGCTTCTTCTTCGGCTTTTCCGGGGGCTTGGTCGCCGCGGCCTTGGCCTTCGCTTCGCTCCCCTCCGACAACGGATCGCGCGGCTCCAGCGGGTCCTGCTCGACGGTGTAGGGGAATTCGTCCTCGGGAATATGCGGCAACGACGAGATCGGCAGCCGCAAGCCTAGCGGCGAATCGCCCGGCGTCAGAAACAGGTTGCCGCGGCGGAATTTCCAACGCTCGCTGCGCCAACGGTCAGCCTCGGCGTTCCAGCGCTGGATCGGCAGCACATAGCCCTTCGGCACGTTGAGTCCCTGGTCGAACACCCGCGCCATCCGCGCCCGCTCTTCCGGATCGGCGAGCTTGGAATCGCTGGGATCGACGTTCGGCGGCAGCCCTGCTTCCTTCTGCAGCCAGTGCGCCGGATCTTCGAACGCCGGCAGGATGTAGTCGGAATGGATGCCGAGCCGCTTGGCGGTGTCGACGGCGAAGCGCTGCGCTTCCTCGATCTTGACCGGACGCTTGCCGTCGACCGGCGCGATCAGTGCCGGATTTTTCCAGATCGGCACGCCGTCCTTGCGCCAATAAAGGCCAAATGCCCAGCGCGGCAAGCTTTCGCCGGGATACCATTTGCCCTGGCCGAAATGCAGCAAGCCGCCCGGCGCGAAGCGCTCTCGCAACCGGCGCAACAGATCGTCGCCGAGCACCCGCTTGGTCGGGCCGACCGCGGCGATATTCCACTCCGGCGATTCCAGATCGTCGATCGACACGAAGGTCGGCTCGCCGCCCATGGTCAGCCGCACGTCGTCGGCTTTCAAATCCGCATCGACCTTTTCGCCGACCTTGTCGAGCCGCGCCCAGGCTTGGTCGGAGAACGGCTTGGTGATCCGCGGCGCCTCGCGGATCCGCTTCACGCTCATCTCGAAATTAAAATCGACATTGGCGAAGCCGGCCATGCCGGAGATCGGCGCCGCCGAGCGATAATGCGGCGTGGCGGCGACCGGGATATGGCCCTCGCCGGCCAGCATGCCCGAGGTGGCGTCGAAGCCGATCCAACCGGCACCGGGGATATAGACCTCGGCCCAGGCGTGCAGATCGGTGAAGTCGTTCTCGACCTCGACCTTGCCATCGACCGGCGCGATGTCGGGGCGCAACTGGATGAGATAGCCGGAGACGAAGCGCGCCGCGAGGCCGAGCCGGCGCAGCGTCTGGATCAAAAGCCAAGCCGAATCGCGGCACGAACCGGCGCCGGTCTCAAGCGTATGCTCCGGGGTCTGGATGCCCGGCTCCATGCGGATGATGTAATTGATGCGGTCGCGCAGCCTGGCGTTGAGCTCGACCAGGAAGTTGACCGTGCTCGGCGCCTCGCGGGCGATCTCCGCCAGATAGGCCTCGAACAACGGACCGCTCGGCTCGGTCGCAAGATACGGCGCGAGCTCGATCTGCAAGTCATTGGTATAAGCGAACGGGAAGCTCTCGGCGTAAGGCTCGACGAAGAAGTCGAACGGGTTGATCACCGTCATCTCGGCGGTGAAATCGACCTCGATCTTCAGTTCGCTGGCCTTCTCCGGAAACACGAAGCGCGCCAGCCAATTGCCCTGCGGGTCCTGCTGCCAGTTGACGAAGTGATTCGAAGGCTTGACCTTGAGCGAATAGCTCAGGATCGGCGTTCGGGTGTGCGGCGCGGGCCGCAGCCGCACGGTTTGCGGGCCGAGATCGATGGGACGGTCGTATTTGTAATGCGTGACGTGGTGTAGGGCGACGAAGATCGACAAAGCGGGCAACTCCAGCAGCTTTTTTGAGCAGAACACCGGAGCCTGCGCGGATCAAGCGTTAACAACGGGCAGCGCTGCCTAGGCAGCGTGCGGTATAGCTCACCCGGTCGCCGACGTCACGCGGGAGTGCGCCACCCAGCGCAACGATGGGGCAATCGTTACGCTTTGCCGCCAGAATTCTTCCGCGTCTCGCCGACCCAGGCCTTGGCGCCGGTCGCCATGATGCCGCTGTCGTTGAGCAGCGTCACCAGCTTGAAGCCCATGGCGATGTTTTTTGCAGCGCCGGCGGGGCCAGAGCAATGGATGCCGGGATAAATCCCGCGCTTGTCGCATTCCTTCAACAGCTTGTCGTAGATCTTCAAGATCTCCGGCTCGTCGCGGTCGAGCTTCGGCACCAGGCCGTAGGAAAAGCCGAGATCGCTTGGTCCGACATAGATCCCGGCGATGCCTTCGACGTCGAGGATCGCTTCCATATTGTCGACCGCGGTTCTGGTCTCGATCATCGGGATGCACAGCGTCTCGTCGTTCGCCGTGGTCTGGTAGTTGCCGGACGAGCCGTACAGCCCGGCACGGATCGGGCCGTTGCTACGCGTGCCGCGCGGTGGATATTTGCAGGATTGCACGAAGGCTTCGGCTTCTTCCTTGCTGTTGACCATCGGGCAGATCACCCCGTAGGCGCCGGCGTCCAGCACCTTGCCGATGATGCCGGGCTCGTTCCACGGCACCCGCACCATCGGCGTCACCGGATGCGCCTGCATCGCCTGGAAACAGCTGACCATCGACTGATAGTCCTGTACGCCGTGCTGCAGATCGACGGTGACGCTATCGAAGCCGCATTGCGCCATCACCTCGGCGGAGAAGCCCGACGGAATCGCCAGCCAGCCGTTCAGCGCAACCTTGCCGGCGGCCCAGATGTGTTTGACGTTGTTGGCCATCGGTGCTGCTCACTTTCTTGCTGACGCTCACCACAATGAAGATGCGCGCGAGGAACTCAGGCGCTGGAGGTCGTCATTGCGAGGAGCTCTTGCGACGAAGCAATCCAGGGGCTCAGTGTTCCGCGACCCTGGATTGCTTCGCCGTCGTTCGGCGCTACGCGCCGACCTCGGCTCGCAATGACGGTTCGGGTTGGCCGCGCTCGTGAAGGATACGATCACGCGTCACGCCGTCGCGGTCTGCACCGCGCGCTCGGATACGCCGAGTTCGCGCGCGGTGGTGACGATCGCCGTCCAGGTGTCGTCGGGCAGCGGCACGCCATTGGCGGTGCGCTCGGCGCGGCTGCGGGCTTCGGGATCGCCGGGAATCAGCACCTCGGTGGAGCCCGCCGCCGGCTTGGTGTCCTTGAAATACTTGACGTAGCGCGCGACGTCGCCGTCGAAGAAATGCTCCGGGTCGATCTGCTTGGGGTCGACATAAATCGCGAACATGCCGTTGGCGAAGCGACGGTTCGGCCCGGTGGCGCCGGTGCCGGTCAGCGCGCCGCCGAGCAGTTCGCAGATCAGCGCCAGGCCGGAGCCCTTTTGCTCGCCGAACGCCCGAATCGCCCCAGTGCCGTTTTCGTGGATACGCGGCCCTCCTGGTGTGCAGGGGCCGTAGAGTTGCGCCGGGTCTTCGCTGAGCGTGCCGTCGGCGGCGATCAGGGCGCCGGCCGGCAGCTTCTTGCCGCCGCGGCTCGCCACCAGCACCTTGCCCTCGGCGACGATCGAGGTGGCGAAATCCAGCACGATCGGAAGCTGCCCCTCGCGCGGAATGCCGACGCAGAACGGGGCGGTGGACAATCTGCGCTCGACGCCGCCGAACGGCGCCACCAGGATCGAGCCCGCCGCATTGACGAAATGGATCGACACCAGGCCGGCGGCGGCCGCCATCTCCGCCCAGTCACCGACCCGGCCGATGTGGCCGGAATTGCGCAGCGCCACCGCGGACAGCCCCGACGCCTTGCATTTGTCGATGCCGATCTGCACCGCCTCAGGCGCCACGGTCTGGCCGTAGCCGAACCGGCCGTCGACCACCGCCAGCGCCGGCGTGTCGACCACCATCGCGATGCTCTGGTTGGGGATCACCGCGCCGTCTTTTTTCCAGCGGATATAGACCGGCACCCGGATCACGCCGTGGCTGTCATGGCCGGTGAGATTGGAGGTGGTGAGATAGCTCGCGATTCGCCTCGCCTCGGCTTCCGAGGAGTCCGCGCGGACGAACACTTCCGTCACGAAATCGATCAACTTCTCAGCTTGGATAGTCACCATCAGTTTTCTTCTTGTCTTCCGTTCAATTTTAAGCGGCGCCCTGGCGCGGTCGCGCTTGGGAGCCAGCCCGTCAGTTGATCGAAAATTCGGTGGGCTGTCTACGCCCCGGCGCGATCAATGGCGGTTTGCCGCCCGAAGCCGTCACGACGGCATTGCCAGCGACGTAGTTCGACGCTATTGGCGGTGAGCGCGACTCAGCAGGAGTAGTCCATGCCGCATTTCACGATTGAGTATTCCGCCAATCTCGACGACCGGGTCGATATTGCCGCCGTGGTCGAACTGGTTCGTGCCGCAGCGGCCGAGACCGGGCTGTTCGCACTCGACGGGATTTGCGTCCGCGCCGTGCGCTGTGCGAACTACGCGATCGCCGACGGCCGCGACGGGCTGAGCTTCATGGCGATGCTGCTGCGGGTCAACGAAGGCCGCGACGCGGTGGCGCGCAAGCACGCCGGCGACCACATCTTCGGCAGGCTGTCGCGCTACCTCGAGCCGCTGTTCGCCGACGACCGCTTCGCGCTGTCCTTCGACATCAAAGTGCACGATCGCGAGGCCGGCTGGGAGCGCAACAGCATCCACGACCTGCTGATCAACGAAGCCCGGCACGGCTGAGCGGCGATCCGCCGGCAAGGGGTGGCCGGCACGATGGGACCCGCCGAAAGCGCTATGGCGTTCGCCAGCCGATCGCTTATCACAGCTGCTCCACCCGCGATGGAATGAACGATGACTGCAATCACCGGCGGCGAGGCGATCGTCGAGGGCCTTGTCGCGCACGGCGTCGACACCGTGTTCGGGCTGCCCGGCGCGCAGATCTACGGGCTGTTCGACGGCCTCGCCAAGGCGCAGGCGAAGGCGCAGTTGAAAGTCGTCGGCGCGCGCCACGAGCAGGCCTGCGGCTATATGGCGTTCGGCTACGCCCGGGCGACCGGCAAGCCCGCGGTGTTCAGCGTGGTGCCGGGGCCGGGCGTGCTCAACGCCTCGGCGGCGATGCTGACCGCGTTCGGCTGCAACGAGCCGGTGCTGTGCCTCACCGGCCAGGTGCCGAGCGGGTTTCTCGGCCGCGGCCGCGGCCATCTGCACGAGATGCCGGACCAGCTCGCGACGCTGCGCAGCTTTCTGAAATGGGCGGAACGGATCGAATATCCGGGCGATGTGCCGGGGCTGGTGTCGCGCGCGTTCCAGCAGATGCTGTCCGGCCGGCGCGGCCCCGCCGCGCTGGAAATGCCGTGGGACGTCTTCATGCAGCGCGCCGAGGTCGGCGCCCCGACGCCGCTGCCGCGCTTCGCTGCCCCGCAGCCTGATCCGGATCGCGTCAGCGCCGCGGCGGCGCTGATCGCCGACAGCAAGACGCCGATGATCTTCGTCGGCAATGGCGCGTTCGACGCCGCCGACGAGATTCTCGAATTGGCCGAACTGATCGACGCGCCGGTGGTGGCGTTCCGCTCCGGCCGCGGCATCGTCAGCAATGCCCACGAACTTGGTCTCACGTTTGCCGCGGCCTACAATCTGTGGCCGACCACCGACCTGATGATCGGGATCGGCACGCGGCTGGAGCTGGCGACGATGTATCGCTGGCCGTACCGGCCAGTGGGACAAAAATCGATCCGCATCGATATCGACGCCTCGGAGATGCGCCGCTTCACCCCGGACGCCGCGATCGTCGCCGATGCGCCAGCCGGCACAAGCGATCTGTTGGCCGCGGTGCGCAAGCTTGGTTACATCAAATCGAGCACCCGCCGCGGCGAGATCCGTGACGCTGCGGCGCTCGCCGCGCAGCAGATCGAAACCGTGCAGCCGCAGATGGCTTACTTGAAGATCCTGCGCGAGGTGCTGCCGGCCGACGCCATCATCACCGATGAACTGTGCCAGGCCGGCTTCGCTTCCTGGTTCGGCTTTCCGGTGTATCAGCCGCGCAGCTATCTGACCTCGGGCTATCAGGGCACGCTCGGCTCCGGCTTCCCGACCGCGCTCGGCGCCAAGGTGGCCTATCCGGATCGGCCGGTGGTGGCGATCACCGGCGACGGCGGTTTCATGTTCGCGGTGCAGGAATTGGCCACCGCCGTGCAGTACGACATCGGCGTGGTGACGCTGGTGTTCAACAACTCAGCCTACGGCAATGTGCGGCGCGACCAGCGCGCGATCTTCGATGGCCGCGTGGTGGCGTCCGATCTGGTCAATCCGGATTTCGTCAAGCTGGCGGAATCGTTCGGCGTCGGCGCCGCGCGCGTGCGCTCGCCAGGCGAATTCCGCGGGGCGCTGGAGCGAGCGCTTTCCGATGGCGGGCCGTATTTGATCGCCATCGAAATCGACAAGGATTGCGAGGCCAGCCCCTGGCCCTTCATTCATCCGCCGAAACCGTGATGACACGCCCCGCCCAGTTCCCGCAGTCCGAACGAGAATGGCCTCGTTTGTGACGTTTTTCTGCGGTCTTTGCGGCTTGGCCGGAACATCTCTTGACATGGGAGGTTGTCGTGTCACACCGCGCAGTGAACTCGCTTTCCATCTAGACCGATGCTCTCAACAGACCGCTTTCCAATAGCGGCGACGTTCTCTCGCCGAACTTTGGCAAGAGCCTGCCTGGTTAGGCCGACGAGCAACGATGCCCGTACGGCCGGCAACGGCCCGAGATTCGCCAAGCCGTGGTCGTCGGCGCCGCAGAATCTTCCAATGTAACCGTGTTCATCGCTCCGCTCGCCGGAGCGATGTGGCTTGCACTTTGACACATGCGTCCTCGACGCAGCCCGATGGGGGAAGGAAAGACAATGTTGATGACTCGCGCGGTTGTATGCGGCGCACTGCTGCTCACCGCTGGTTCGGCCCTGGCGCAAAAAAGTTCGTTCGACGGCGTGTGGAATGTCACTGTGGTCACCAAGGCCGGCAGCTGCGAGCCTAAACTGAGCTATCCGGTCGTCGTCACCGACGGCCGCGTCACCGGCTCGCCGGATATCACCGGCATCGTCGGCCGCGAGGGCAACGTCAAGGTGTCGATCCGCGGCGCTTATGCCAACGGTCAGCTCAACGGCAGCGCCGGATCCGGCAAGTGGAACAGTGCAGCAGCCGGCGTGCCGTGCAGCGGTCGCTGGGAAGCCACGCGCGGCTGAGCGCGGCGTCGCGACACGATCGGTTCCCGATCCTACCTCCGAAGGAGAAGAGACGATGAAGGATTTTTCCAACGCGTCGTTTCCGCCGGACACCATCCAGCTGATGCAAACGGCATTGGATGGTGCCGTGGCGGCGCTGCCGCATCCGGTGAGTTCGGCGCATGTGCGCTCGATCGCCGAAACCATCCTGCGCACCGCCAAGGAGGGCGAGCGCAATGCCAAGGCGCTGGAGCGCATGGCGCTGCTGGAGCTGCAACTGTCGCCGCGCGAATAGCGACCCCGCGTTACCGTGCCCTGCGGAAGGTGAGGTTGATGCGCTGGCGGCCGAGCACGGGATGCTCGCCGTCCTTCAGCGGCGCGACGCCATGATAGGCGAGCCGCGACGGCCCGCCCCAGGCCACCACGTCGCCATGCTCCAGCGCGAAGCGCTGCGGCTTTTCGCTGCGCTGCATTCCGCCGAACATGAACACCGCCGGCAACCCGAAGGATACCGAGACGATCGGCGCGGCGAAATCGGCTTCATCCTTGTCCTGATGCAGCGACATCTTGGCGCCCGGCACGTAGCGGTTGATCAGGCAGGCGTCGGGCCGAAAATCCGCAAAGCCGGCCTCGGCCGCGGCGCGCCGCGCCAGTCCCACAAATGACGCCGGCATCGCCGGCCACGGCCGTCCGCTGTTGGGATCGATCGCGTCGTAGCGATAGCCCTTGCGGTCGGTGGCCCAGCCCACCGCGCCGCAATTGCTCATCGCCACCGACATGGTGTGGCCGCCCGGCGTGATCATGTGGCGGAACGGCGCCGCCAGCAGGATCGCGCGTAGGGCCGCGAGCAACTCGCTTTCCTCGCTGCGCGCAAAGCCCCGCAACAGTACCGCGCCGTCGGCGATCGGCTGCCGCGCCGGGCGCGGATCGAGCCCCTCGAACAGGTCGCCGCTCACTTTCACCCGACCACGGGCAGCACCGCCACGTCGTAGCCGTGGTGGATCACGCGGTTCAGCACCGGGTCCTCGATCTCGTAGTCGAACCGGCTGGCGGGGCGGATGCCGCCCTTGGCGGCGAAGGTGCCGCCGAACATCGCGCAGCCGTCCGGCAGCCCGCCGTCGCCGAAGCCGCGCGAAATCAGTTCGTCGTGCGGCAGCATGCCGTCGAGCGTGCCTTCCTGATACAACACGCGCTTGCCGTCGATGGTGGCGAACGAGCGCAGGATGATCTTGTCCCAATGCCCCTCGAGTTCGGCGACGTCCCACAGCTGCGGCGCCAGCGGCTTGTCGCACATCTGTTTCGACACCGTGATGTTGTAGGTCTCGACCTTGCGGTCGGTGTGGTCGGAGCCGACGCCGAGCAGCGTGCGTCCCTGCGCGCCGATCAGCACGAACTCGACCTCGCCGCTGGAATGCCGGCCGCTGCATTCGATGCGCTCCGCGGTGGTCAATCGCCGCGCCGACACCCGGTAATAGATCGGCGTCGAGGCCGGCCGCGCGATGCCGATCGCCTCGAGTTCGGCGATGTGCTTGTCGCGCGCCACCGGATCGCGGCCGGTCCAGCCGGCGATCACCGCCTGCCGGATCGGCAAGGTCAGTTCGGTTGCGCCGTCGTTGGTCGTCAGTGTGAATGCGATTTCAACCACGAATGATGCTTTCCATTGCTGCCGCGAGTTCAAAAATCCGCCGATCGGCGCCGCCGGGCGCCCCCAGCATCAGCCCGACCGGCACCTCGCCGGCGCGGTGACAGGGCAGCGAGATCGCGCAGCCGTCGATCATGTTGATCAGCGTGCAATTGCGCAACGCCAAGAGATTGGCCTTGGTGAAGGCCTTGTCGTCGGCGAGCTCGGCGATCTTCGGCGGGGTGTTGGCGGTGGTCGGCAGCACGATCGCATCATACGGCGACAGCCGCTGCGTGGCGCGCGCCACCAGCGACTTGCGGGCGTTGACGAGGTCGACATAATCGGCGGCACTCTGGGTCTCGCCGCGGATGATGCGGTCGCGCACCCGCGGATCGTAGACGTCGCCATTGGCGACGATCAGATAGCGATGCCAGGCGAAACTCTCCGCGGCGGTGAGACCGCCCTTGGCGCTCATCGGCGCGACGTCGAGAAATTCCGGCACCGCGATCCGCTCGATCGAGGCGCCGGCACGCGACAATGTTTCAAGCGCACGCTCGAACGCTTCAGCAACCGCGTCGTCGAGTTCGTCGAGCGCCAGCGTGGTCGGCACCGCAAGCCGCATGCCGCGCACCGGCCGCGGCTGCAGCGTCGGCAGCGGCTGATCCGCCAACGCCGCGTCGAGCGTGGCGCAGCATTGCACGCTGCGCGCCAACGGGCCGATGCTGTCGAGCGTCGGCGACAGCGGCACCGCGCCGTCGAGCGGCACCCGGGCTTGCGTCGGCTTGAAGCCGACCAGGCCGTTGAACGCCGCCGGGATTCGGCACGAGCCGCCGGTGTCGGTGCCGAGCCCGCCATGCGCCATGCCGTCGGCGACCGACACCGCCGCGCCGGACGACGAGCCGCCGGGAACGTGGCCGACATCGCGCTGCCAGACGCTCTTCGGCGTGCCGTAATGCGGATTGATGCCGATGCCCGAATAGGCGAACTCGGTCATGTTGGTGCGGCCGATCACCACGAAGCCGGCGCGCCGCAGCCGCGCCACCGCCGGCGCGTCGGCCTCCGCGGGCGGATTGTCGTCGAGCGCGCGGGAACCGGCGCGGGTCACCTGGCCCTTGATGTCGAACAGATCCTTGATCGAAACCGGGATGCCCGCGAAAGGCGACGGCGCGGCGTTGGCCTTGCGCAATCCGTCCATCGCCTCGGCTGCCGCGAGCGCCGCGTCGACGTCGACGCGCACGAAAGTCCGCGCCCCCTCGCCGCTCGGATCGGCGATCGCCGCCAGGCATTGCTCGACCAGCTTGCGGGAGCTGATGCGGCCGGCGTCGAGGTCAGCCGCAAGCGCGGCAAGAGTGGGAAGCGTGGTCATGGGCAGTATCCGCTGATGAAACGATCGCGATCGATCGACCGATAACTTGGTATCGCCGATGCGGCCGACGATTTCCAGATCAAGCCGCGGGCAATCGCACGATTTGTAAGCCGCGATGCTGCTATGCGAACCAACTGTTGCAGACGCGCCTGCCGTGCTGCGAAATTTCTAATCGACCGATCGCGTCCGCGCTTATCGATCACTTGGAACGCGCGCGCAGCAGCACACCTTGTTCGCGGCGCACCGCCATTGCGGAAGGTCCACGGATCGTGCGGAGCAGCCCTGCTCGGGGAGGGAACCCGCGATGCGGCGCCCGGGCATTGACGCTGACGAACCGATATCGCATCAACGCGACAAGGCGGGACAACCGCCACCGATCAAGGGAGTGACTCAACCATGGCAGAGCCTTCGCGCGCGCGGCCGAAACCGACGCCGGAAACCCAGCACTTCTGGGACGGCACGCGAGCCGGCGAATTGCGGCTGCAACGTTGCGACGCCTGCGCCCATGTGTATTTCCCGCCGCGGCCGTTCTGCCCGCAATGCGGCGGCCGCGAGGTCACCGTGTTCAAGGCCTCGGGCGAGGCCACGCTGTACAGCTACGTCATCAATTATCGCCCGGCCGCGCCCGGCTTCGACGCGCCCTACGCGATCGCCGTGGTCGAGCTCGCCGAAGGCCCGCGGATGATGAGCAACATCGTGGATTGTCCGCAGACCCCGGAGGCGCTCGCACTCGACATGAAGCTCGAACTGGCGTTCGAACGACTCGACGACGCCATCACGTTGCCGCAGTTCCGTCCGGCGAAGGGGTAGCGATCATGCGACAGAACGCAGTCGCCGTGGTCGGCGCCGCGGAAACCACCCGGCTCGGCGTCATCCCCGACATGTCGCAGATCCAGCTGCACGCCGACGCGGCGCTCAACGCGCTGGCCGATTGCGGACTGAAGCTGTCCGATATCGACGGCATCGCCACCGCGGTAGAGACGCCGCAGCAGATCGCTCATTATCTCGGCATCACGCCGACCTGGGTCGACGGCACATCGGTGGGCGGCTGTTCGTTCATGCTGCACGTCCGCCACGCCGCCGCGGCGATCGAGGCCGGGCTGTGCAGCACCGTGCTGATCACCCACGCCGAAAGCGGCAAGTCGATGATCGGCAAATCGCCGCGCTTCACAGCGCCGGACAGTCTCAACGGCCAATTCGAAGCGCCGTACGGCGTGGTCGGCCCGCCCAGCATGTTTCCGATCCCGGTGCTGCGCTACATGAAGACCCACGGCATCACCCACGAACAGCTGGCGATGGTCGCGGTGGTGCAGCGCGAATGGGCGGCGCTCAATCCGCGCGCGACGATGAAAGCGCCGATCACCGTCGAGGACGTGCTGAATTCGAAGATGATCGCCTACCCGTTCCGGATCCTGCAATGCTGCCTGGTCACCGACGGCGGCGGCGCGCTGATCCTCACCTCGGCGGAGCGCGCCAAGGATTTTCCGCACAAGCCGGTCTATATCATGGGCACCGGCGAGAGCGTCGAGACGCCGATGGTCTCGCAGATGCAGAGCTTCGATAGTTCGCGCGCGTTCCGCACCGCGGGGCCGGCGGCGTTCCGCGAGGCCGGCATCACCCACAGCGACGTCGATCACCTGATGATCTACGACGCCTTCGCGCATCTGCCGCTGTACGGGCTCGGC
The DNA here is from genome assembly GCF_014203125.1 of Rhodopseudomonas rhenobacensis. GTDB lineage: Bacteria > Pseudomonadota > Alphaproteobacteria > Rhizobiales > Xanthobacteraceae > Rhodopseudomonas_A > Rhodopseudomonas_A rhenobacensis. Next base: position 453 of record NZ_JACHIH010000014.1, on the reverse strand, counting down.
GATCTCGGTTTCATGCCGCACGAAGACACCGGGCCGTTCATCGCCGCGGGCCACACCCGCCCCGGTGGCCAGCTGCCGCTGAATACGAATGGCGGCGGCCTCAGCTACATGCATTCCGGGATGTACGGCATGTACGCGCTGCAGGAGAGCGTGCGGCAGCTGCGCGGCATCGCGCCGGCGCAGGTCGCCGAGGCGACGATCTCGGTGTGCCACGGCGTCGGCGGCATGTTCGCCGCGTCCGGCACGGTGATTTTCACCAACGAGACGTGAATGCTGCGCTGATGCGGTACGGGTTGTCGCCGAAGTAGCAACGAAAGCGGAAAAATCGACCCGGACGCCCGTTGCAAGCACTGACTTAACCTCTCCCCGCTTGCGGGGAGAGGTCGACCCGGCGGAGCACCCGGATCGGCGCTTCGCGCCGTCCGAGTACAGGCTCCGCGAAGCCGGGTCGGG